>NZ_BDBI01000035.1 GCF_001612905.1 Nocardia ignorata NBRC 108230
TCCCCTCCTCGGGGTAGGGGAGTGCGGGGGCCGGTTCGGTCAGAGCAGCTTGGGGATCAGGGCTTTTCGGTTCGCCGGGTAGTCGGCGAACTTCTCGCGGTACCAGCGGTGCGTGGCGAAGGCGCGTGGCACCAGGTTGCCCGCGGTGATCAGGAAGATCGCCACGCCCGCCAACGACCAGGTGAGCAGTGCGAACCCGGCCCACGCGATCAGCTCGCCGAGATAGGCCGGACTGCTGACGAAGCGGAAACCGCCGCCGTGCGGGACTCGGTACTCGGCGGCGCCCGGGTCGTTCTTGTCCCGCAGATTCCGCACGATCGACTCCGAGCGCACCAGCAGCGCGAACCCGCCCAGGTATACGGCCAGCCCGATCAGGAAGCGCGGGTCGGTGAGCCAGGCGGTGCCGTACTGGATCTTGTAGTCGTTGCTGAAGAACGCGCCGTTGAGATAGCCGTGCAGCGCCGTCACGAACACGCCCGCTCCGACCACCGACACATTGAAGGTGCTCTTCTTGCCCGGCACCTGCCGGATCGACAGCGGGAAGAACCAGCCGCGATTGCCGTAGTGCAGCACCCAGATGGCGGCAAGCACCAGCGGGACGGGCTCGAAGCGGTCGGGTCCGCTCAGGTAGAACACCGCGAACACCACGGTCGCGGGCAACTCCATCAGCCACCAGCCCAGCTTCGGATTCAGATTGAAGCCCACCGCGTTCGAGGCGAAGCGGCCGTACGGGCTCTGCGCGAACAGCCCGCCGACGATGACAAACGCGGCGAAGCCGAACGCGATGGTCAGTACCGTGTCGTAGGTCGTGTTCCCGGTGTACCAGTCCATCGAGATCCTCTGTCCAGGCGTCCGGCACGATCGCCGACGCAAAACTAGAACACGTTCTATCATGGATCGCGCAGGGGGAACGCGACAATGGAGGACGCAGATGCCGCTCGACGGGACCGCTGAAGACCTGCTGGCGGCGGTGCTGGCATCCCCGCGCGCCGTGGCTGCCCACGACAAGACCGCCTGGGTCGGGCTGTTCGCCGAGCAGGCGGCGGTGCACGACCCCTACGGCTCGCGCGCGCACATCGGGCCCGAGGCGATCTCGCGCTTCTACAACGTCTTCATCGCGCCCAACACCATCGCCTTTCGCGTCGAGCGCGACATCGTCGCCGGGCACACGGTGGTGCGCGACCTGCACATCGAGACGACCATGTCGACGGGCGCGACCGTTGTCGTGCCGATGCATCTGCGCTACGACCTGGTGGCGTCCGATGGTGGGTGGCGGATCATCCGGCTCGCCGCGCACTGGGAGCTGGGCGTGATGGTCGCGCGGTTGATGCGGACCGGGCCGGCCGGTGTGCTCGCGGGGGCAAAACTCGGTCCGCAGTTGGTCGGGGAGCTCGGAGTGGGTGGGGCGATGGGGATGATGCGGGCGTTGCGTGGGGTGGGTGGGCACGGGAAGCGGATCGTGCGGGGGTTGTTCGTGGCGGCTGCTCGTGGGGACTCGGGGCGGGTTCAGGAGTTGCTCGGGCGGGCGAGTGTGCGGGTGGCGTCGGGGGACACGTTGGGCCCTGCGGAATTCGGTGAGATGGTGCGGTCTATGCAGTGGGACAAGATGATCGCGGCCGGGCGGACGGTGAGTGTCAGTGTGCGGATGGGGGAGTCGGGTGGGGTGGTGTTCGTGGACTTCGCGGCGGGCTCTTCGCGTATCGAGGGTGTGACGATCTACCTCGACGGGTGAGTTGTCTGGTGTGCTGAGGACGGCGGGCGAAAGCGCTCGGTGTTTTGTGCACCACAAAGGTATTGGGCTGTGTTTTTGGAGCGCTGGCGCGCTCGAGCGCGGCCCCTGGGGGGCCGCTACGCCGCTTCGCGGCGGACCCTCCTCGAGGTCGGGTCGTGCGGGGTTGGGAGTGCGGTTATGGCGGACTCGAGTGGTGCCACGTGGGCCGGTGGGAATTTGGCGGGTGACCGGCTCGAATGGAGTCGTGTAGCGGTCTGGGAATGCGGGGGCTGGGAGTGGGGTTTCGGTGGGTTCGGGGTGGGGGTTGGCGGTAGGTTGGGGGGAGGCTGACGTCTGGAGGTTGGTGTGCATCTGCGTGGTGTGGTTCTTCCCGGTGATCAGGAGCTCGACCTCTGGGTGGTCGACGGTGCGGTGACGTTCGAGCCGGTGGCGGGGGCCGAAACCCTCTGTCGCACAGGGTGGATCGTGCCGGGTCTGGTGGACGCCCACTGTCACGTCGGTATTCGCTACGGCGGTGGGGACGAGACGCGCGACGGTGCTATCGAGCAGGCCGAGACCGAGCGTGACGCGGGCGCGCTGCTGCTGCGTGACGCCGGTTCACCGATCGACACCCGGTTCATCGACGAGCATGCCGAACTGCCGCGCATCATCCGCGCGGGGCGCCACATCGCGCGGCCCAAGCGCTACATCCGTGAACTCGGCATCGAACTCGACGACGAACGCGACCTGCCCGAGATCGTCGCCGAACAGGCGCGCTTCGGCGACGGATGGGTCAAGATCGTCGGCGACTGGATCGACCGGTCGGTGGGGGACCTGCGTCCGCTGTGGAGCGACGACATCCTGAAACAAGCGATCGACGCCGCGCACGGAAACGGCGCCCGCGTCACCGCCCACGTGTTCGGCGAGGACGCCCTGCCCGGCCTCATCAACGCCGGCATCGACTGCCTCGAGCACGGCACCGGCCTCACCGACGACACCATCGAACTGATGCTGGCCAATGGCACCGCGCTGGTCCCCACCCTCATCAACATCGACACCTTCCCCGGCATCGCCGACTCGGCGACCAAATTCCCCGTCTACGCCGCCCACATGCGCGACCTGCACCGACGTGTCCGCGACACCGTCGGCAAAGCCCACGAGGCGGGCGTCCCGATCTACGCGGGCACCGACGCGGGCGGCTCCATCCGCCACGGCCGCATCGCCGACGAGATCGCCGCCCTCACCGGCGCGGGCCTGTCCCCCCACGACGCCCTCGGCGCCGCCTCCTGGAACGCCCGCACCTGGCTCGGCCGCGAATCCATCACCGAAGGCGCCCCCGCCGACTTCGTCGTCTACGCCGACGACCCCCGCACCACCCCCGCCGCCCTCACCGACCCCCTCTGGGTCGTCCTCCGCGGCATGGTCGTCAAAACCCCCAACCCGGTCACCGGCCACCGCTGAACCAACACGCACCAGGAAGGCCGGCACGGATGACGAAGAGCGCCGAGGTGTCGCTGACCCACCCGCTGGGACCGATTGCTGTGGACGATTGGCTCGTCGGAGGCCAGCCGACCGATGGGACGCGACTCGAACTCATCTGGGGCTACCCGGTCGTCAGCCCGCCGCCAGGTGGTGCGCATCGGTGCGTCGCCGAGAAGCTGCTTGTCGCGATGCGATCTGCCTTGCGAGCGGCCGACCGCGATGATCTGACGGTGCTCCGGGCCGTGCCGATCCGTATCAGCGCGCCGCTTCGCATCGCCGTCATCCCGGATGTCATCGTGACAAGCGGGTCCCCGCGCCATGTGAGCTGCGGAGCAGAGGATGTACTCCTCGCCGTGGATGTGTGGTCTCGGGACAATCCACGCGCAGAGCGCGACACCAGAATGGCCGCGTTTGCCGCGGCAAGGGTGCCCCACCTCTGGATCATCGATCTAACGGTCGGCGAGCGCGTCGGCTTCGAGGCTCTCGTACTGGGCGAATCGGGCTACCGCCGCAAGGTGTACGCCGCTGACGGTGAGACGGTTACCGCGCCCGGGCCCGTTCCGGTGCCCATCGACACCGGGCAGCTTGCACCGCGATAGCGCCCCGACCGCAGCGGGCGATTTCAGCTGCGCTCGGCCCGTCTGGCACAATGGACCACCGTCCTCCCTGGACAGTGTCAGCCCGTCTCCGGTTACGTACCGCGCGGCGGTCACGCACTTCATGCGCGAAACCGGACCCGCAGACCATGTGGGTCGCCGAATCGCGTGGTGACCAAACTACTGAAAGAGGCAGATCAGCATGGCTGTTCGCATCAAGCTCACCCGTCTGGGCAAGATCCGCAACCCGCAGTACCGCGTCGTCGTCGCCGACGCCCGCACCCGTCGTGACGGCCGGGCCATCGAGTCGGTCGGCAAGTACCACCCGAAGGAAGAGCCCTCGCTGATCGAGATCGATTCCGAGCGCGTGCAGTACTGGCTGTCCGTCGGCGCGCAGCCGACCGAGTCCGTGCAGCGTCTGCTGGAGATCACCGGCGACTGGCAGAAGTTCAAGGGCCTGCCGGGCACCGAGGGCACCCTCAAGGTGAAGGCCGCCAAGCCGTCCAAGCTCGACCTGTTCAACGCCGCGCTGGCCGCCGCCGACAACGAGCCCGTCGCCGAGGCCGTCACCCCGAAGAAGAAGGCCGCCAAGAAGGACGAGGCCGCCGCCGAGGAGACCCCGGCCACCGAGGCTGCCGAGTAATGACTGCCGTTGTTGCCGACGCCGTCGAACATCTGGTTCGTGGCATCGTCGCCAACCCGGACGACGTCCGCGTCGAGCTGCTCACCGGCCGTCGCGGACGCACCGTCGAGGTGCATGTCCATCCTGAAGACCTGGGCAAGGTGATCGGTCGCGGTGGTCGTACCGCGACCGCGCTGCGCACCCTGGTCGCCGGTATCGGTGGCCGGGGCATCCGGGTCGACGTGGTCGACACCGACGCCTAGATGGAACTCGTCGTAGGTCGGGTCGCCAAGTCGCACGGTGTGCGCGGCGAACTCGTCGTAGAGGTGCGCACCGATGAGCCGGATGTCCGGTTCGCCCCCGGCGCCACCCTGCACGGCCGCATGCCGAAGTCGTCGGCGACCCGTGAGTTCACCGTGAAGTCGGCCCGAGAGCACTCGGGCCGGCTTCTGGTCTTCGTCGACGACGTCGACGACCGCACCGCCGCCGACGCACTGCGCGGCATGCTGTTCGTCGTCGACAGCGAGACCCTGCCGCCGTCCGACGACGAAGACGCCTTCTACGACCACGAGCTCGAAGGGCTGCGCGTCGAACTCGAAGACGGCACCGTCGTCGGCAAGGTCACCGAGGTATTGCATTCCGCCGCAGGCGAATTGCTGTCGGTGCGCGCCGCGGACGACGGCCGCGAAATTCTGATTCCCTTTGTCACCGCCATCGTGCCGACCGTGTCGGTCGCCGACGGTCTGGTGGTCATCACCCCGCCCGAGGGCCTGCTCGATCCGGAGTAATTCGTGCAACTCGATGTCGTCACGATCTTTCCGGAATATCTCGAGCCGCTGCGCACAGCGCTGCTCGGTAAGGCCGTCGACAAGGGCCTGATCTCGATCGGTGTGCACGATCTACGCCGTTGGACCCACGACGTGCACAAGTCGGTCGACGATTCGCCCTACGGCGGCGGCCCCGGCATGGTCATGAAGCCCACCGTGTGGGGCGACGCGCTCGACGAGGTGTGCCCCGACGACGCGCTGCTCGTCGTGCCCACCCCGGCCGGGGTGCCCTTCACCCAGGCCACCGCCCAACGCTGGTCCATCGAAAAGCACCTGGTGTTCGCCTGCGGCCGCTACGAGGGCATCGACCAGCGCGTCTTCGACGACGCCGCCCGCCGCGTGCGCGTCGAAGAGGTGAGCATCGGTGACTACGTGCTCATCGGCGGCGAAGCGGCAGTACTGGTGATGACCGAGGCCGTGGTTCGCCTGATCCCCGGTGTACTCGGCAATCAGCAGTCACACCAAGAGGATTCGTTCTCCGACGGCCTCCTCGAGGGCCCCAGCTACACCCGCCCGGTGTCCTGGCGCGGCCTTGAGGTGCCGCCGATCCTGCTGTCGGGCGATCACGCGAAGATCGCCGCCTGGCGTCGCGAGCAGTCGCTGCGGCGGACCCGCGAGCGCAGGCCCGACCTGCTGCCCGACTAGTTCGCCATCACCCGCGTGGTGATGCAGAACGGATGCCCGGCCGGGTCCAGCAGTACCCGCCAGCGCGGATCCTGTTGTACCGGTGCGGGTGTGGCGCCCACCGCCAGCGCGTGCTGTTCGCACAGATCCAGGTCGGCGTCGGCCGCGAGGTCCAGGTACACCGCGGGCGTGCCGGGCCATTGCGGTGGGTAGTAGCCCTCCACGTACTGTGCCGCGATCGTCAGACCCGACGGTATGCGGATACCGACGCTGTGCTCGTCGTTCCACAGGACGCGGCCGCCGAGCAGCCCCAGGTAGAAACGGGCGAGAGACTCGGGGTCGGCGCAGTCGAGGGAGAGGCCGGCCAGCTGAAAAGGCTCCGTCATCGGATCGACGGTACCGGTCGGAATCCGCGCCGAGATTGTTTTGCGCTAAAGACATTTGGGTATCACTTGGGGTTGTTCGTTGTGTGATCGTCCAGAACGAGGATTGCTGGTTCCGTCCGGAAACAGGTGCGTGACTCAGGGCAGCAGCCCGTACCGCCGCGCGGTCACCACAGCTTCCTGACGGGTGCCTGCGTCGAGCTTGCTCATCGCGTGCCGCAGATAGCTCTTCACCGTCTCCGCCCCGAGTGAGAGCCGAAGCGCCACTTCCTGATTCGTGCAGCCGAGGGCCACCTGGGCGAGCACGTCGATCTCGCGCCGCGACAGCCGAGGGGCTTCGTCGACGGGTGCCCCGGTCATCACGGCGGCCAGTCGTGCCGACACACCCGCCAGCCGATCACGCAGCGCGGCATCGTCGACGGCGGCCGACATGGCACGCAGTTCGGCGTGGATCTCGCGCAGTTCCTCGGTCGCCGGTGTCGCGGCGACCGGTTCCGCGAGCTCGAGCAACCGCACCCGTCGATCCACCTCGTCGCGCACGGCGATCTCGTTCGCCAGCCGCCTGCCCGCCGCCATGATCACGTCGGCGGTGCGGTCACCGAGGGGGCTCGCGCCGCGGGTGGCCGCGTACAGCACCGCGCGCGGCCGGTCTCCGACGACTACCGGCACGGCGATCACCGAGCGGAGCCCCTCGCCCGAGACAGCCGCGTCGTAGTCGTGGGTGATGGTGGGCGCGCGGCGGTAGTCGGCCACGGCCGCCGGTCTGCGGTATTCCATCGCCTGCCCGCCGAGGCCGGAGGTGCGCAGCACCGACAGCCCGCGCAAACCGGTGGTGACGGTGCCGACGAACTCCGTGAGCAACAAGGTGTCCTCGTCGACGGGGCCGCCGAACACCACCGGCACGTTCGCCCGGCGCGACACCCAGCGGATCTCGGCGCGCAGGGCGTCGCCGTCGCGGGGACGCAACAGGGAGCTCATGGATCACCCCTTTTCGGGGGTAGTGGCGAACGTGAGGTGTGCCACATTCTATGCGAGACCGGCACGGTGTTGAGGAGAACTGCGATGAGTACCGACCTGGACGCGCGGGTACGCGACCTGCTCGACCGATACGACGGCCCCGACGCGTGCGCGGCCGAGCTGCTCTGTGACGGGCATCCGGCCGACGCGATCGCGTTCACGATCATCGAGCCAGACCTGAGCGTGCGTGATCTGACCTACGGTGAGCTGCGGGAGCGTTCGTCGCGGTTCGCGGCCGCACTGGCCGGGCTCGGGGTCGGGGTCGGCGACCGGGTGGCCACGCTGATGGCCAAGTCCGCCGACCTGGTGGTGGCGCTGCTGGGAATCTGGCGTCGTGGCGCGGTGCATGTGCCGCTGTTCACCGCCTTCGCCCCGCCCGCGATCGAGTTCCGGCTAGCGGCGAGCAACACCAAGGTTGTCGTCGCCGATGCCGACCAGGCACCGAAACTGCTTGCCTGCGAGGGATTCCCGTCCGGTGACTCGGCCACACCGAGTGAGCGGACCGGTCCGGATGCCGAGCCGCGGCTCGCCCCACGCGACTCGTCGGGATCGGCTGATGGGCCGACGAGCCCGCCCATCACGATCGTCGCCGGCGACGCCCTGCCCGGCACAGTGTCATTCCATGACCTGCTCGATACGCACCGGGCCGACGACCCGCGGGCGGTTCCGGTCGCGGTCGGCGGTGACGGCCTGTTGGTCCAGCTGTTCACCAGCGGCACCACCGGCACCCCCAAGGGCGTACCGATTCCGGTGCGCGCGCTGGCCTCCTTCCACGCCTACCAGGAATTCGCCCTGGACGTTCGTGGCGACGACGTCTACTGGAACGCGGCCGACCCGGGTTGGGCCTACGGGCTGTACTACGCGATCCTGGCACCGCTGGCCACCGGGGTGCGCAGCCTGCTGCTGCATGCCGGCTTCTCCGCGCCCCTGACCTGGGAGGTGTTGCGCCGCTTCGGTGTCACCAATTTCGCCGCCGCGCCGACCGTGTACCGGGCGTTGCGCGCCGACGGGCAGGTGCCGGACGGGGTGGCGTTGCGCCGGGCGTCATCGGCGGGGGAGCCGCTCACGCCCGAGGTCGTCGCCTGGTCCCGCGACGCGCTCGGTGTCGCGGTGCGCGATCACTACGGCCAGACCGAGCACGGCATGGTCATCTGCCATGCCTGGCACCCCGACCTCGACGTCGACGCCCCAGCCGGTTCGATGGGCAGGCAGTTGCCGGGCTGGGCGTGCGCGGTGCTCGCCGAGGACAGCGACACCGAGGCCGCGCCCGGCGAGGTGGGCCGGGTCGCCATCGACACCGATCACAGCCCGCTGCTGTGGTTCCTCGGCTACCTCGACGATCCCGAACGCACCTCGGCGCGGTTCACCGCCGACGGCCGCTGGTACCTCACCGGCGACGTCGGTGCCCGCGATGCCGACGGATTCTTCCGTTTCAGCGCCCGCGACGACGATGTGATCATCATGGCCGGATACCGGATCGGCCCGTTCGAGGTGGAAAGCGTGCTGGTGATGCACGCTCAGGTCGCCGAGGCCGCCGTCGTCGGCATGCCCGACGACCTGCGCGGCGAGGTGCTCGAGGCGTTCGTGGTGCCGCGCGAGGGCGTCGACGGCGACGACGACCTGGTGGCCGAGCTGCAACAACTGGTGAAGGACGAATTCGCGGCCCACGCCTATCCGCGACGGGTACATTTCGTCGCGAGTCTGCCCAAAACGCCCAGCGGGAAAGTGCAGCGGTTCCTGCTGCGCGGCAAGGAGACCCGGTGATGTCCGAACTCAGTTATGCCTGCGGCCCCGCGAGCACTCCGCTGCTCGGCGACACCATCGGCGCGAATCTCGCCCGGACCGTCGCCGCCTATCCCGATCAGGAAGCCCTCGTCGACCGGACGACCGGCCGGCGCTGGACCTATCGCGAAGTGGGGGCGGCCGTCGACGCCGTCGCGACCGGACTCGCGGCCCGCGGCATCGGGCGCGGTGACCGGGTGGGCATCTGGGCACCGAACTGCGCCGAGTGGTATCTCGCGCAGTACGCGACGGCCGAGCTCGGCGCGATCCTGGTGAACATCAACCCCGCCTACCGCAGCAGCGAACTCGAATACGTCCTCGGGCAGGCCGGGGTGCGGGCACTGATCGCGGCCGCGGAGTTCAAGTCCTCGGACTACGTGGCGATGATCGAGCAGGCACGTCCGAATTGCCCTGCGCTGGAGCAGGTCCTGATTCTCGGCACACCCCAGTGGCAGGAAGTGGCCGAGACGGCACCGGACCCGCAACGCTTGGCCGCCATCGCGGCGACCCTGTCGGCCGACGACCCGATCAACATCCAATATACCTCGGGCACAACAGGTTTCCCCAAGGGTGCGACGCTGAGTCATCACAACATCCTCAACAACGGCTACTTCGTCGGCGAACTGTGCGGTTACACCAGCGCCGACCGGATCTGTGTGCCGGTTCCCTACTATCACTGCTTCGGCATGGTCATGGGCAACCTCGCGGCCACCTCTCACGGTGCGGCGGTGGTGATTCCGGCGCCGTCGTTCGATCCGGCCGCCACGCTGGCCGCTGTCGCCGCCGAACGATGCACCTCGCTCTACGGTGTGCCGACCATGTTCATCGCCATGCTCGCCGAGCTCGACAACGGTGCGTCCCGAGACCTTTCGAGCCTGCGCACCGGCATCATGGCCGGTTCACCGTGTCCGGTGGAGGTGATGAAGCGGGTGATCGACCGGATGGGGATGGCCGAGGTATCGATCTGTTACGGCATGACCGAGACCAGCCCCGTGTCCACCCAGACCCGCCGCGACGACAGCATCGAACGCCGGACCGCCACCGTCGGCCGCGTCGGACCGCACCTCGAGGTGAAGGTGGTCGACCCGGACACCGGCCGGACGGTGTCGCGCGGCGAACCCGGCGAGCTGTGCACCCGCGGTTACTCGGTGATGCTGGGCTACTGGGACCAGCCGGACAAGACCGCCGAGGCGATCGACGCCGCCCGGTGGATGCACACCGGCGACATCGGCGTGATGGACGACGACGGCTACCTCTCGGTCACCGGCCGCATCAAGGACATGGTGATCCGCGGCGGGGAGAACATCTACCCCCGCGAGATCGAGGAATTCCTCTACACCCACCCCGACATCGTCGACGCCCAGGTGATCGGCGTCCCCGATGAGAAATACGGCGAAGAACTGATGGTCTGGGTGCGCCTGCGCGAGGGCGCCGACTACCTCGACGCCGACACCCTCCGCGATTTCTGCACCGGCCGCCTCGCCCACTACAAGATCCCCCGCTACGTCCATGTGGTGGAGGAGTTCCCGATGACCGTCACCGGCAAGGTCCGCAAGGCCGAAATGCGGGAACTGTCCAAGGATCTCCTCGGCTGACGCATCCCTCGCCGGGCTGGGCGAGTTCCTGCTCGACCGGCCCGGCGCGCTCCTGGAGCGGCCGATCACCGATTCCGAGCTCACGACGGTGCGCTGACCTGGGATCGAGCCGGGTGTCGGCGGGGAGCTGTAGTCTCTGCGGCTGTGACGACAGCGCCCGAGATCGCCCGTTCGACGTCGAACGGCACTCCGACCGACAGCACGACCATCCTGGCCAGCGTGGGCAGGCGGATCGCCGACGAATTGGGGGTGCGTGAGACGCAGGTCCGCGCCGCCGTCGAATTGCTCGACGGTGGTTCGACGGTCCCGTTCATCGCGCGCTACCGCAAGGAGGTCACCGGCGGCCTCGACGATGCCCAGTTGCGTCAGCTCGAAGAACGGCTCGGCTACCTGCGCGAGCTCGACGAGCGACGCGGCGCCATCATCGAATCCATCCGCGGCCAGGGCAAACTCGATCCGGCCCTGCACGAGCAGCTCATGCTCGCCGAGACCAAGGCCCGCCTCGAAGACATCTACCTGCCCTACAAGCCCAAGCGCCGCACCAAGGCCCAGATCGCGCGCGAGGCCGGGCACGAACCCGTGGCCGACGCGCTCATCACCGATCCGACCACCGATCCCGCGAACTACACCGCCGAGCAGCTCGACGGCGCCCGCGCGATCCTGGTCGAACGTTTCGCCGAAGACGCCGACCTGGTCGGTGAGCTGCGCGAAATGATGTGGAACCGGGGCCAGGTCACCTCGACGGTTCGTGCGGGCAAGGAAGAGGCGGGCGCCAAGTTCGCCGACTATTTCGAGTTCAGTGAACCGTTCCACAAACTGCCCTCGCACCGGATCCTCGCGCTGCTGCGCGGAGAGAAGGAAGAGGTGCTCACCCTGCATCTGGAACCCGACACCGAGGAACCCGAACCCGGTGAACGCACCATCTACGAGGGCCGCATCGCCAAGGCCTTCGGCATCGCCGACCAGGGCCGCCCCGCCGACACCTGGCTGCTCGACACCGTGCGCTGGGCCTGGCGAACCAAACTGCAGGTGAGCCTCGGTATCGACACCAGGATGCGGTTGCGTCAGGCCGCCGAGAAGGACGCCGTCGACGTCTTCGCCGCCAACCTGCGCGACCTGTTGCTCGCCGCGCCCGCGGGTACCCGCACCACGATGGGCCTGGACCCCGGCTACCGCACCGGCGTGAAGGTCGCCGTCGTCGACGCCACCGGTAAGGCCGTCGCGACCGAGGTCATCTACCCGCACAAGCCGCAGGGGCAGACCGAGAAGTCCCTTGCCGTGCTCGCCGCGCTGGTCGCCCGATTCGATGTCGAGCTCATCGCCATCGGTAACGGCACCGCCTCCCGCGAAACCGATGCCCTTGCCACCGAACTGATCTCGCGCATCCCCGAGAACAAGCCGACCAAGATCGTGGTCTCGGAAGCGGGTGCGTCGGTGTATTCCGCCTCGGCCTATGCCTCCGCGGAACTGCCCGACATGGACGTGTCGCTGCGCGGTGCGGTGTCGATCGCGCGCCGCCTGCAGGACCCGCTCGCCGAGCTGGTGAAGATCGACCCCAAGTCGATCGGTGTCGGCCAGTACCAGCACGACGTGTCCGAAACACTGCTGGCGCGCTCGCTGGGCGCCGTCGTCGAAGACGCGGTGAACGCGGTCGGTGTCGACGTGAACACCGCCTCGGTGCCGCTGCTGGCCCGCGTCTCCGGTGTGTCCTCCTCGGTCGCGGAAAGCATTGTGGCCCACCGTGATCAGAACGGCCCGTTCCGCAGCCGCACCGCCCTGCTCGAGGTGCCGAGGCTGGGGCCCAAGGCTTTCGAGCAGTGCGCGGGCTTCCTGCGGATCCGCGGGGGTGAGGACCCGCTCGACACCTCCGCGGTGCACCCCGAGGCATACCCGGTGGTCCGCCGGATTCTCGAGCGAACCGGTAAGCCGATCGCCGAGGTCATCGGCAACACCTCGGTGCTGCGCTCGCTGAAGCCGGTCGAGTTCACCGACGAGAAGTTCGGTGTGCCCACCGTCAGCGACATCATCGCCGAGCTCGAGAAGCCCGGCCGCGACCCGCGTCCGGAGTTCAAGACCGCCGAATTCGCCGCCGGGATCGAGAAAGTCGCCGATCTGAAGCCGGGCATGGTGCTCGAGGGTGTGGTCACCAACGTGGCCGCGTTCGGTGCGTTCGTCGATGTCGGTGTGCACCAGGACGGCCTCGTGCACGTCTCGGCGCTGTCGCACACCTTCGTCAAGGATCCGCGCGAAGTGGTCAAGTCCGGTGACGTGGTGAAGGTGAAGGTCCTCGAGGTCGATGTCGCCCGTCAGCGGATCGGGCTCACCCTTCGGCTCGATGACGAACCGGGCAAGCCCGCCACGGGGGACAATCGTGGAGGCGGTGCGCCGCGTGGCCAAGGTCGCCCCCAGGGTGGTCGTGGCCAAGGCGCCGGCCGCGCGCAGGGCCGGGGTCAGGCACAACCGCGCGGCGGCAATCAGCGCAAGCCTGCTGCCGAACCGACCGGTTCGATGGCCGAGGCGCTGCGCCGGGCCGGTTTCGGCAAGTAGGTCGACGACAGGGCGGGCGGCATGCGACGGTGGCTCGAAGACGATGTGATCGCGCACGGCCGCCTGCCCCTGCTCTGTTTCCTGCTGGGGTTCATCCTCGGTTTCGTGGTGATCCGGGTCAGCGTGCGCTTGATCCGCGCGCAGGTGAAGTGGTGGCCGGGCAACCTCAAGGCCGGTGACACCCACATCCACCACATGGTATTCGGCGTCATCACGGTGCTGCTGTCGGGCATCGGCCTGATCGCCACCGCCGAGGACTCCACCCAGGTCACCTCGAGCGTGCTCGCCGCCTTCTTCGGCATCGGCGCGGCGCTGGTGCTGGACGAGTTCGCGCTGATCTTCTACCTGCGCGATGTGTACTGGGAAGAGCAGGGCCGCACCTCGGTGGACGCGGTGTTCGTCGCGCTGGCCGTGACGGGGCTGCTGCTGCTCGGGGTGCAGCCGGCGACCTTCCTCGACTACGACGATTTCCGGGAGTCGGCCGGTGTGGGGGTGCGCGTCGGCATCGTCGTCACGGTGGCGATCAATCTCGTCCTCGCGGCTGTGGTGATCGCCAAGGGCAAGATCTGGACCGGGTTGTTCGGCATGTTCTTCACGCCGCTGCTGCTGGTGGGCGCGATCCGGCTGAGCCGCCCGGGAGCGCCGTGGGCGCGGTGGCGCTACGGGCACCGGCCCAAGACGATGTCACGCGCGATCGCCCGGGAGCGGCGCTACCGTCGTCCGGTGATCCGGGCCAAGATCTTCATCCAAGATCTGATCGCCGGGAAGCCCGACGTCGAACACGCGCGCACCGCCGCCGAGGTCGAGTTGCGGCGCAAGGTCGTCGCGGCCCCGCCCGCGCCGCCACCGCACCCGCACCTGCTGCCCCGTCGACGGGCCGAAGCCGGTCCCGGCAAGCCCGCCGAGGAGTGAGCGGCGCCGCCCGATTTCAGTCGTGACCACCCCGTCTGGCACAATGAACCGGTTGCCTTGGGCGAGTCATGTCCGGGAGCACCCCTGTACTGAGCACGAACCGGTCGAGCGCGAGCCGCCAGGTTCCTCTGTTCGCGCGAAGAATCCGAAAAGGTGGAAAATGAACACCCTTGATTTCGTCGACGAGAAGTCGCTGCGTAGCGATGTCCCCGACTTCCGTCCCGGTGACACCCTGAACGTGCACGTGAAGGTCATCGAAGGCTCGAAGGAGCGCATCCAGGTCTTCAAGGGCGTCGTGATCCGGCGTCAGGGCGGCGGCATCGGCGAGACCTTCACGGTCCGCAAGGTGTCCTTCGGTGTGGGTGTCGAGCGCACCTTCCCCGTGCACAGCCCCAACATCGACCACATCGATGTCGTGACCCGTGGTGACGTGCGTCGCGCCAAGCTGTACTACCTGCGCGACCTGCGCGGCAAGGCCGCCAAGATCAAGGAAAAGCGCTGATCTTCCGGTAGCTCTCTCCGGCACAGAATCTTTGACAGTAGCCCGGCACCCGACTCACGTCGGGGCGCCGGGCTACTCTGTTCGGCGTGGCAGACGAAAGTGGGTCGGTGTCGGTGTCCGATTCGGGCGACGAGGGCAAGCGGCGCAGGAAAAAGGCCGACGACAAGAAGCAACGGCCGTTCTGGCAGGAACTGCCGATACTGGTCGTGATCGCGGCGGTGATCGCCGCCCTGATGGTCACTTTCGTCGGGCGGCCCTACGTGATCCCGTCGCAGTCGATGGAGGACACACTCCAGATCGGCGACCGCATCTACGTGCAGAAGATCAGCTACTACGGTTCCGAGCCGGGTCCGGGCGATGTGGTGGTTTTCGTCGGCCCCGAATCGTGGAATGGGCACTACAAGTCCATCCGCTCCGACAACGCGGCCATTCGCGGTGTGCAGAACTTCCTGTCCTACTTCGGCCTGGTTCCGCCCGACGAGAACGATCTCGTCAAGCGCGTGATCGCCGTCGGCGGGCAGACCGTGCAGTGCTGTGACCCGCAGGGCCGGGTGATGGTCGACGGGAAACCGCTCGACGAGCCCTACATCAAGAAGGACTACCCCTGGTTCACCGACCGTCCGAACGCCGTGTACCCGGCGGGGCGGATGTTCGGCCCGGTGAAGGTGCCCGAGGGGCATCTGTGGGTGATGGGTGACAATCGCAACGAGTCGGCCGATTCACGCGCTCATGTGAGCGACGATCTGCAGGGCACCGTCCCGGTCGACAACGTGCGTGGCAAGACCGTGTTCAAGATCTGGCCGCCCGGCCGGATGGGGCCGGTGAGTTCGCAGAATCCGCAGGACAACTAGACACGGGGACAATCGAACTGTGGGGCAGGATCGGACCAGCTGGCCGCCGCGGGTGGTGATGCGCCGGGCGGGTGGCCTACGCACGCTCGAGGCGGCGCTCATCCGCAGTGGCCTCGGCCCGGTGGCCGGTGTCGACGAGGCCGGGCGCGGGCCCTGCGCGGGACCGCTGGTGGTGGCCGCGTGCCTGCTCGCGCCCAAGGCCTACGACAAGCTGGCCGGGCTCGACGACTCCAAGAAACTCACCGAGGCGGCCCGTGAGGAACTGTTCCCGGTGGTCAAGCGCCTGGCGCTGGCCTGGAGTGTGGTGGTGGTTCCCGCCTGGGAGATCGACGCCATCGGCATCCACGTCGCCAATATCGAGGGGATGCGTCGCGCCGTCGCCCATCTCGGCCGCACCCCCGGCTACATCCTGACCGACGGATTCAAGGTCCCCGGCCTGCCCGCGCCCTCGCTGCCGGTGATCGGCGGCGACGCGTCCGCGGCGTGCATCGCGGCGGCCAGCATCCTGGCCAAGGTCACCAGGGACCGGATGATGGTCGAGCTCGACGCCGAGCTGCCCGGCTACGGTTTCGCCGCGCACAAGGGCTACAACACTCCCGAGCACACCGCGGCCCTGCGCGCGCTCGGTCCGAGCACCGAACACCGCCGATCTTGGCGGAATGTGCGCGAACTCGAGGTGCCGGACGGTAGCCGGGTGGCTACCCGCGCGGCTCATGCGCGATGATGTGATCAATGAACGCGGCGCTGCTAGCAGGAGGATGTCCCACCCGATGAGTGCTGAGGACCTCGAGAAGTACGAAACCGAGATGGAACTGTCGTTGTACCGCGAGTACAAGGACATCGTCGGCCAGTTCTCGTACGTGGTGGAGACAGAACGGCGCTTCTACCTGGCCAATTCCGTCGAGCTGCGACCACAGAACGCTGACGGCGAGGTCTACTTCGAAGTGCGGATGAGCGATGCCTGGGTGTGGGACATGTACCGTCCCGCCCGCTTCGTCAAGCATGTTCGGGTGATCACGTTCAAGGACGTCAATATCGAGGAGCTGGAGAAGCCCGACCTCCGTTTGCCCGAATAAGGGGAGTTGTCCCCAGGGGCGAGTTATCCACAGGTTTTGTGTTTCCGCAGGTCGTGGTCCCGGCGTAGATTCGCGCCGGGACCACGCTTGCATTCGTGACGGACAAACAGGCGCTCGGCGCATACGGGGAGAAGCTGGCCGCGCAGTATCTGTGCGAGGCCGGGATGCAGATCGTCGCCCGCAACTGGCGGTGCCGGTACGGGGAGCTGGACCTGATCGTCCAGGACCCGTCGGTGACGGCGTTCGTGGAAGTGAAGACACGGTCCGGCCTCGGCTTCGGCAGCCCGGCCGAGTCGGTCACCTTCGGTAAACAGCAGCGGATCAGGCGATTGGCGTTGCTGTGGCTGGCCGAGCAGGACGGGCCGTGGCGGCGCATCCGGTTCGATGTGGTCTCGGTGCTCGTTCCGCGCGGCCGCAAACCGGTGATCGACCATCTGACGGGGGCCTTCTGATGGCCCTCGGACGTGCGCTGTCGGTCGCGGTGACCGGTGTCGACGGCCAGCTGGTGGAGATCGAGGCCGATATCGGCCAGGGCCTGCCGTCGGTGAATCTTGTCGGGCTGCCTGACACGGCCCTGCAGGAGTCACGCAACCGGGTGCGCTCCGCGGTGGCCAATACAGGGGAGAAGTGGCCCGACGGGCGAGTGATTCTGGCGCTGTCTCCCGCGACGCTGCCGAAGGTCGGCTCGGTCTACGATCTGGCGCTCGCCGTGTCGGTGCTGGACGCCTCCGGTGCGGTGCCGGGCGACAAGCTCGTGAAAACCGTGCTGCTGGGCGAGCTAGCCCTCGACGGGCGGGTACGCCGGGTTCGCGGTGTGTTGCCCGCGGTGATCGCGGCACGCAATGCGGGCTGTCCGACCGTCGTGGTGCCCGCCGAGGCGGTGGCCGAAGCCGGACTGGTCGAGGGCGTCGAGGTGCTCGGTGCGATGAGTCTGCGCGCAGTCGTCGCCTGGTTGCGCGGTGAAGGGACGCTGCTGGAACCCGACGGTGTGGTGCCGGGCGTCCAGGCGCCGTGTGGGGACCTCAGCGATGTCGCTGGCCAGGACGAGGCTCGCTGGGCGCTGGAGGTGGCTGCGGCAGGTGGTCACCATCTTCTGCTCACCGGACCGCCAGGGATCGGTAAAACCATGCTGGCGCAACGTCTTCCGGGGTTGCTGCCGCCGCTGTCGGAGGCCGAGTCGCTCGAGGTGACGGCAATCCATTCGATGGCGGGCTCGTTGACGGCCGAACAACCGTTGATGACGCTCGCGCCGTTCGTCGCGCCCCATCACTCGACATCGGTGACCGCCATGATCGGTGGTGGTTCCGGTATGGCCCGGCCCGGTGCGGTCAGCCGGGCGCATCGGGGGGTGCTGTTCCTCGACGAATGCGCCGAGATCGGCACCAAAGTGCTGGAGGCGCTGCGTACTCCGTTGGAAGAGGGCGAGGTGCGGATCGCCCGGCGTGACGGTGTGGCTCGCTATCCGGCGCGGTTCCAGCTCGTGCTCGCGGCGAATCCCTGTCCGTGTGCGCCCGCCCGTGATGTCGACTGCATCTGCGCGCCTCTCGCTCGCCGCCGCTATCTCGGCAAACTGTCGGGTCCGCTGCTCGATCGCATCGACATCTGGGTGCAGATGCGTGGTCAGGCGGGGGCCGCTTTCGGTGACCAGCAGACCGAGACCAGTGCTGTCGTCGCGGCACGGGTTGCCGAAGCTCGGGCACGTGCCGCGGAGCGGTGGAGCGCGGACGGTTGGGCAACCAATGCCGAAGTGCCGGGACACATTCTGCGTCAACGGTTCCGGTTGCCCGCCGACGCGATCGCGCCGATCGAGACCGCGCTGCGGTTGGGGCGGATGTCGGCGCGTGGTGCCGATCGGGCGGTTCGCGTGGCCTGGACGGTCTGCGATCTGCGCGGTGGGGAGCTGCCGAGCGTGCAGGATGTGCTGTCGTCGTTGAACTTCCGTCAGCGGGGTGGGCAATGACCAGGCCACATGTGGTCGGCACCGTCGACCTCGATGTTGATGAGCGCAGGCTGGCGTGGGTGTATCTGTCTCGGGTGGTGCAGGGTCCGTGTGCGCCGTTGTCGGCGCTGATCGCCTCGGTCGGGGTCTGCGAGGCGGCGCGGGCGGTGCGCGAGCACGAGTTGCCTGCCGCATTGCGCGGTCCCACCGCCGCGCGGCGTGAAATGGACTCGGCTGCCAGAGATCTGGAGGCCATACAGCGAATCGGTGGCCGGGTCATCACGCCAGATGACGACGAGTGGCCAGGCTGGCGAATGCTCGGTCTCGACCAGCTCGACACCGACCGTGATCGGGAAGCTGCCGTGCCGCTCGTGCTGTGGGCGCGCGGACCGCTGTCGCTGCGTACCACATCGGAACGCGCTGTGGCAGTGGTCGGTTCACGATGCAGCAGCGGGTACGGGATGCAGGTGGCCAGCGAGATCGCCTGTGATCTCGCGGGGCGCGGCTGGACCATCGTGTCCGGTGCGGCCTTCGGTATCGACGCGGCCGCCCACCGGGCCGCACTCGCCGTCGGCGGGCCCACCGTCGCCGTCCTGGCCTGCGGCGTCGACCGCCCCTACCCCGCCCAGCACGACCGGTTGCTCGCCGCCATCGCCGACAGCGGTCTGGTCGTCAGCGAATACCCACCCGGCGTCGCGGCCCAGAAACATCAGTTCCTGGCCCGCAACCGGCTCATCGCCACCCTGGGAGACGGCGTACTAGTGGTGGAAGCCGGATTGCGCAGCGGCGCAAGGAACACCGTGAAATGGGCGCGCCGCCTCGGTCGCCCGGCCATGGCGGTTCCCGGCCCGGTCGGATCGGCGTCGTCGGTGGGATGCCATCGCATGATCCGCGAAGGCGAGGCGTTGCTGGTCACCCGAGCCGAAGACGTCGTCGAGGAAGCGGGCCCCCTGCGCCTCCCCGTCGGCGAAGGCGTGCCCACCGACCCAGCCCACCACCTGCGCGGCGCCGAAGCCGAGGTCTACGCCGCCCTCCCTGCCATCGGCTCCCGCCAACCCCGCGACCTGGCCGGCCAGTGCGGCCTCGACCTGGCCACCGTCCGAGCCGTCCTCCCCAGCCTGGAACTGGCCGACCTGGTCGGCTGCGATTCCGAGGGGTGGTTCCGCACCCGGCGCCCGGGGTAACCGGTTCGTCGAGCTTCGCCCGTGACGAACAGCGCTACCCGCCGTCCCAGCCGAGCGACCCTGATTTGCGAGGAATAGGGCTGTACGTCCGGTAGCGGACAGCTGGGCGTTGGTGGTCTCGCCATTCGGGTATCTGGCGCCCGGGGCGGTGCGGCTGTTGAGCGGGAGGGCGCCAAGTCCATGCCTGGATGGATGGGCGCCGGTACCAGTGCAGGGCATCGAGGGCGAGAGCGGTACTGCCGCCTCGTCGGCCAGGTGACCGCAGTGTCCTAGGCGCTGATCCCCCTATCGGGATAGCGGCGGTGCCTGGTCGACGTGTGGGCGCGGGCGGAATGTGAAAGCGCGAGAGCGACGTGTCTGAGGAGGCGGTGCTTGTCGGCGGTGTGATCGCTCGGGTCACCGCCGCTGCCACTCGTCGACTCAGAGGTGTAGGTGGTGTGTGAGGGTGTGCGGCGTGGTGGGTTGCGTGAAGGAGGGGGGAGGGGCGACGGTTGGGGGATGGACGCTTTGCCCGAGGATTTGACTGCTTTGCTCGGGGAGTTCGGGCGGCATCTGCGGCTGGGTCGGAATCGGTCTGCGCATACGGTGCGGGCTTATGTGGGGGATGTGCGGTCTCTGCTCGAGCATCTGTACGCGCGGTCGGCGGATGCGGCTTTGCGGGAACTCGATCTGGGAGTGTTGCGGTCGTGGCTGGCCGAGCTGGCGGCGGGTGGGGCCGCGCGGACGACGCTGTCGCGAAGAGCCTCGGCGGCACGGACTTTCACCGCGTGGCTGACCGAGGCGGGGCGGCTGGATACCGATCCGGGGCTGCGGTTGCAGGCCCCCAAGGCGCACCGTGTGCTGCCTGCGGTGCTCGGTCGTGAGCAGGCCGCACAGGCAATGGGCGCGGCGGAATCCGGTGCGGCACAGCAGGACCCGATGGCCTTGCGTGACCGGTTGATCGTGGAGCTGCTGTATGCCACTGGCATCCGGGTGAGCGAACTGTGCGGCCTCGACCTCGACGACATCGACCGTGAACGCCAACTCGTCCGGGTACTCGGCAAAGGCAACAAGGAGCGCTCGGTGCCCTTCGGTGCCCCGGCCGAGGCAGCCCTCGTCGCCTGGCTGCGTGCCGGCCGCCCCGCCCTGGCCAACGAGCGTTCCGGTCGCGCACTGTTCCTCGGCCAGCGTGGCCGCCGCCTCGACCAACGCCAGGCGCGGACTGTCGTCCACGACGTTGTCGCCGCCATCCCCGGTGCCCCCGACATGGGCCCCCACGGCCTGCGCCACACCGCCGCCACCCACCTCCTCGAAGGCGGCGCCGACCTGCGCGTGGTCCAGGAACTCCTCGGCCACGCCAGCATGGCAACCACCCAGCTCTACACCCACGTGTCCGTCGAACGCCTCAAACGAGTCCACGACCAAGCCCATCCACGCGCATGATCGCTACCCCGGCGCCGCATCCGCGCGATGCCACGCCGACGCGACAACCGCGGTGAACGACCTATTCGAGCCGATGCTTGGCCTGTCGGTTGCCGACTCTCAGCCGGATCGCCGTTGCCGCGAGCAGGTTGCGCATTGTGTGAGGACGATGAGCTCGTTGTCGGCGAGCCAGCGCTGTTGCCGGGCACCGATCGGAAGCGCGTCGGTGAGCTCGACACCATCGATGGCGCACTGCACCGACTCGACGACGTGAAGCCGGTCAGTTCACACTGGTCGCTTCACCGGGGAGGTCGATCTCGAAGCTTGCGCCGAGCCACTTGTGCACACCACACCTCGACCGGCTTGGTCAGCTCGTCGAATACGAGAGGCTGTCGAGGAGACAGCGTGGATCGTGGGCCAGTTGTGGGTCGACGCGTCGGTTGTATGAGGTTGATCAGGGATGGGCTGTCGGGGGCGCATGATGGGTGGCGGAGGTGATGGGATGACATTGCCCGAGGTCGGGGCCGAATCCGAAGACGGGGAGGGTGCGGTCGACTATCGGTTCACGCTCGCCAACGAGCGGACATTTCTGGCCTGGATCAGGACCGCACTCGGCCTGCTCGCCGGCGGCGTCGCGGTGCACACCCTCGTTCAGCCACCGCGATTGGCGGGGTTCGCCGGTGTGATCACGCTGGCCTGTCTGGTGATGTCACTGGCCGTCGCGGTGGGCGCGTATCGGCATTGGCGTCGGGTGAATCGCGCGATGCTGGCGGGTGGGCCGTTGCCGGGCACGGCGCTGGTGCCGGTGCTGTCGGTCGGCGTCGCGGTGATCGCCGTCCTCGTCTGTGTGGCGGTCGTACTGTCGTGACCGCGCCGACCCTTGCCATGGAACGCACCGCGCTCGCGTGGCGGCGCACCGCCCTCGGCGCTGCTGTCTGTGCGCTGCTCTTCGCGCACGAGGCGACCACCGAGGACGGCTTGTGGATCGTTTTTCCCTGCGCCGCCGCCACCGCGGCCGTGCTGCTCGCCGGTCTGGGCTGGTATCGCGGTCGGTCACTCGGCCGGGGCCGCTCGGCGGGCGGACACCGGCTGGTGTCGATCACCACCCTCGTGGTCACGTTGGTCGTCCTCATCGCCGTAGCCGAGGTCCTGCTCGGCGGCCGATACGCATCATGACGCCGATCGAACAACCGCCCAGTCGGCCGCAGGAACTCGGCTACGGGTACCGAGCAGGCAATTAGAGTCGACTCTCATGACCGCAGGATTACCGGACCAGCCCCTCACCGCGTTGCGGGATCGCCTGCGCACCGCACTGAAGCCCGCGATGAAAGCCAGGGATCGCAGCGCGGTCTCGGCGCTGCGATCAGCCCTGGCCGCGATCGACAATGCCGAGGCGGTCGACGTCGGCGACGCGAAAGCCGGTGCGTTGGAAGACAGTGCCGTCGGCCTCGGCGCCGCCGAAGCCCGCCGCCGGGAACTCACCGAGGACGATATCGTCGAGATCGTCCGCCACGAGATCAACGAAAGACGCATCACCGCAGGGGAATACGACCGCCTCGGTGCGGTGGACCAGCGCGACCAGGTGACCGCGGAAGCCGACGTGCTGAGCGCCTTCCTCTGACGACCGGCCCGCGTGGGTCAGTTTCCGGTATTGCTCGGCAATGTCCGGAGGTAGCGGCGGGCGAACCAGTGCTGCAGCAGGCGCGCGACCGGCCCGCCCAGGCGGGTGTACCACGCGGCGGGTGTCGAAAACGCGGTGACCAGCCCGTACACCGTGTCGTCGGCCGGCTCGTATTCGACCGCGAACAACTCCTCGCCCCGTTCGGGATGCCCGGGCAACGTGCCGTAGGCGAACCCGCGGCGGTTCGGTTCGTCGAGCACGTAGACCACCCGGCACGGCGCATTGATGCCGAGCGGCCCGGCGCCGAGACGGACCGTCAATTCGGTCCCCTCCCTGGCGGTTTCGGAATCGGCGCGCTGAAAGATGCCGACTCCCTTCTGCATTCCGAAGGCGAGGATGTGAGTCCCCGCCCGATCGAACAGCTCGCGACCCCGCCCTATCGGCCGCCGGAGCCGGAACCGGTGGTAACCGGCAGGCAGCGTGGTCGCGCGGGTGGCGCCGACGTCGGGATAGGTGAAGGGCGTTGATTCTGCGGGCACAGTATCGATTGTGGCCGGTATTCCCTGCGGCTCCGTGCCGGCTCGTCGAGGTCACAGTGCCGGTTTCAGCGGCTCGAGGCGTACCGGGACTTCGTGCAGCAGTCCTAAGGGGTCGATGTATTCGCGTCGGCTGTGGATGCTGGATTCGCGGCGAACACCCCAGTGCAGGCATGCCGGTACCGGGCAGCTTTCGTGTCCGGCAACCAGGGTGCCGATCGGGGTGCCGCGACTGATCCGGGCTCCCACTTCGACCTGCGCCTGCACGGGTTCGTAGGTGGTGCGCAGGCCGCCCTCGTGGTCGATCGACACCACAGGTTTCCCGGCGACCGTGCCCGCGAAGACGACGATTCCGTCGCCCGCCGCCAGAACCGATTGACCTTCGGCGCCTGCCAGGTCGACCCCGCGATGGCCCGGCAACCAATTGCGCTCCGGTTTGTCGAAAGGCCGTTCCACCGTCGGTCGTGGACGCAGCGGCCAGCCGAACGGTCCGGTTTCCACCGCCCCGACCGGCGCCGCCCCACCCGCGACCACCGTCAGCACGAGGACAGCGCCCGAGATCCACGCGTACGGACGAACCCGGCTCGCCATCGTCGAGCGCCTCAGCGATGGGGCCGCGGCGCAGGCACGGGCTGCGGCACCAGCACGCGCACGAGTTCGCGCAACGCGGCAGGCAGGTCGGCCGCCGAACCGCTCCCGGCGCGCACCCGAATCTCGAGCTCCGGCGCGGAACCCCGATCCTTCTCCGGCCGGGCCCGCTGCCGGGCAGGCGCCGCCGATCCGAGATCGTGCACGGTCACCCGCACCGGAACCGGCGCCGGAACCAGCGACCCCTTCGGCATCTCCCCGGGTCGCAGCATCGGCGCCTTGCCACAGGAACCGGGTCGCCGCACCGGCACCCGCTCGCCGCCGTCGACCGGACCTTCGACACCGTCACACCCCGCCGGAATCCCGGCACCAACGCCTCCCTCAGCGCCCGCCGTGGCACACGGGCTGCCGGCAGCGTCGACCCCGGTAGGCCGTGGCGCGATTGCCCCCGGCACCACGATCACAACGACGGGCCCAGGCGCCGCTCTCTCATCAGGCGGTGGCGGTGCGGCAGGGATCGAGCCCGGTGCCGCCGCCCGAGATCGTGGGGAAACGACCTCCCCGTCACCCGGTGGCTGCGCGAGGACCGCGCACACCGGGGCTGGATGACCGGCCGCCGGCGCCGCTACACCCACCGCGCAGAGGAGAGGAAAGGTGGTGATCAGGACGCGCGTCAATGTGTTCATGGCACAACTGTCGGCCCCGCGATCCCCGAGCGGGACAACGATTTCCCGATTGTGGACAACTTCGGCACATGTGGATATCGCGCACTTCACCACGGAAATGCCCGGTCGGCGAGCAGGCTCGATTTCGGCCCTGGCCCGTCGCCGCGTAGACTGAACGAGCGGTTTGTGCTCAGCAGCAACACGTGTGCACGGCACGGACCGACTTCGCGCGCCACCCGTGCTCGTCCATCCGGTCGTCGCTCGCAACGCAGACGGTCCGCGAGGGCATGTCAGCGCGAGTTCTCCAGCGGATGAACAGTGAAATCGCCGGCTGGTCCCGATCACGTCGATCGGGTCCGGTGGTTTCGGTGGCGCCAGGGCAGTCGATCGCCGATCGGCTGCGTCAACCGGCAACGAAAGAGGGTACGGGAGCTATGGCTGTCGTAACTATGAAGCAGCTGCTCGACAGCGGCGCGCACTTCGGGCACCAGACTCGTCGGTGGAACCCGAAGATGAAGCGGTTCATCTTCACCGACCGCAACGGCATCTACATCATCGACCTGCAGCAGACGCTGACCTACATCGACAAGGCCTACGAGTTCGTCAAGGAGACCGTCGCCCACGGTGGCACCGTTCTCTTCGTCGGCACCAAGAAGCAGGCCCAGGAGTCGATCGCGGCCGAGGCGACTCGCGTCGGTATGCCCTACGTCAACCAGCGCTGGCTGGGTGGCATGCTCACCAACTTCTCGACCGTCCACAAGCGCCTGCAGCGCCTGAAGGAGCTCGAGGCCATGGAGCAGACCGGTGGCTTCGAGGGTCGCACCAAGAAGGAAATCCTCATGCTCACGCGTGAGATGACCAAGCTGGATCGCACCCTCGGTGGTATCCGCGACATGGCCAAGGTGCCCTCGGCCATCTGGGTCGTCGACACCAACAAGGAGCACATCGCCGTCGGTGAGGCTCGCAAGCTGAACATCCCGGTCATCGCGATCCTGGACACCAACTGCGATCCCGACCTGGTCGACTACCCGATCCCGGGTAACGACGACGCGATCCGTTCCGCCGCTCTGCTCACCAAGGTCGTCGCCTCCGCGGTGGCCGAGGGCGTGCAGGCCCGCGCGGGCCGCGCTTCCGGCGATTCGAAGCCCGAAGCCGGCGCAGGCGAGCCCCTCGCCGAGTGGGAGCAGGAGCTGCTGGCTCAGGCGACCCCGGCCGCTGAAGCCCCCGCCGCCGAGGCCCCGGCCGCCGAGACCCCGGCCGAAGCCGCTGCCGAGGTGAAGGCCGACCCGGCCCAGCACACCCCGGCTGACTTCTGAGCTGATCGGTAGCTCTACGTTCACCTTGCCGGCCCTTCTGAGTTCAGAAGCGGTCGGCAAGGTGGTGTTAACACCCAAGCACCCCACACACGAGGAGGCTCGCCCCCGATGGCGAACTACACCGCTGCTGATGTGAAGCGGCTCCGGGAGCTCACCGGCTCCGGCATGATGGACTGCAAGAACGCGCTGGCCGAGTCCGACGGCGACTTCGACAAGGCCGTCGAGGTCCTGCGCATCAAGGGCGCCAAGGATGTCGGTAAGCGCGCCGAGCGCGCCACCGCCGAGGGTCTGGTCATCGCCAAGGACGGCGTCATGATCGAGATCAACTCCGAGACCGACTTCGTCGCCAAGAACGCCGAGTTCCAGGAGCTGGCCGACGCGATCGTCACCGCGGCCGCCGCTGCCAAGCCGGCCGATCTGGACGCCCTCAAGGCGCTGAAGCTGGACAACAGCACCGTCGACGAGGCCGTGCAGGCGCTGGCCGCCAAGATCGGCGAGAAGCTGGAACTGCGTCGCGTCGTGTCCTTCGACGGCCCGGTCGCCACCTACCTGCACAAGCGTGCCTCGGACCTGCCGCCCGCCGTCGGCGTGCTGGTCGAGTACGAGGGTGAAGGCGACGCCGCCGCCGAGGCCGCTCGCGCCGCGGGCATGCAGGTCGCCGCGCTCAAGGCCAAGTACCTGACCCGCGACGAGGTGCCCGCCGAGACCGTCGAGAACGAGCGCCGCATCGCCGAGCAGACCGCGCGCGAAGAGGGCAAGCCCGACGCCGCACTGCCGAAGATCGTCGAAGGCCGCGTCAACGGCTTCTTCAAGGACGTCGTCCTGCTCGAGCAGGCCGCCGTCACCGACTCCAAGAAGACCGTCAAGGCCCTTCTGGAGGACGCGGGCGTGACCGTGAAGCGTTTCGCGCGCTTCGAGGTCGGCCAGGCCTGATCAGGCCATCCGACGCCCCCGATGCGCTCAGCATCGGGGGCGTTTTGCCGTGCGCCGCCGACGCGCGGACCGACCCGGCGCGGGCCGCGCGCGAGGGGGTCTTGTGTGGTGGCGGTAACCGGATAAGGCAGGATGGATGCCGCTCTGCCTTGCTGTGCGGCCTGCTCCGCGCGCCCGCAGTTCGAACCGATCTCACCTCGCCGAAGGAGACGAACACCCATGACCGACCCGGGTAACGACCGCCCTGGATATCGCCGGGTGCTGCTGAAGCTGGGTGGGGAGATGTTCGGTGGCGGTGGTGTCGGGCTCGATCCCGATGTCGTGCAGACCGTGGCCGAGCAGATCGCCGAGATCGTCGAGACCGGCGTCCAGGTGGCCGTGGTGATCGGTGGCGGCAACTTCTTCCGCGGCGCCGAGCTCGAGGAGCGCGGCATGGAACGTGCCCGCTCCGACTACATGGGCATGCTCGGCACCGTGATGAACAGCCTTGCGCTACAAGACTTCCTGCAGCAGCAGGGGGTGGATACGCGCGTGCAGACCGCCATCACGATGGGCCAGGTCGCCGAGCCGTACCTCCCGCTGCGCGCCAAGCGGCACCTGGAGAAGGGTCGCGTGGTGATCTTCGGTGCGGGCATGGGCATGCCCTACTTCTCCACCGACACGACCGCGGCCCAGCGTGCGCTCGAGATCGGCGCCGACGTGGTGCTGATGGCCAAGGCGGTCGACGGCGTGTTCGACGCAGACCCCCGCGTGGAGAAGAACGCGAGCATGTATACCGAGATCACGTACAAGGAAGTACTCGAAAAGGGCCTGAAGGTGGCCGATGCCACGTGCTTCAGCCTGTGCATGGACAACCAAATGCCGATTCTGGTGTTCAATTTGTTGACCAAGGGCAATATTGCCCGTGCGGTAGCCGGTGAACACATCGGCACCTTGGTTCGGTCCTGACCCCGCACTCGCGGACGATGACGATGACGACGCTGTGGAGGAACCGGTCGTGATTGATGAAGCGCTCTTCGATGCCGAGGAGAAAATGGAGAAGGCCGTCTCGGTAGCGAAGGACGATCTGGGCAGCATCCGCACCGGGCGCGCCAACCCGGGCATGTTCACCCGGGTCCTGGTCGACTACTACGGCACGCCGACGCCGATCACCCAGATGTCCAGCATCTCCGTGCCGGAGCCGCGCATGGTGGTGATCAAGCCCTACGAGCAGAGCCAGCTCGGTCCGATCGAGAACGCCATCCGCAACTCCGATCTCGGCGTGAACCCCACCAACAACGGTGACATCCTGCGCATCACGGTCCCGCAGCTCACCGAGGAGCGGCGCCGCGAGATGGTCAAGATGGCCAAGGGCAAGGGCGAGGACGCCAAGGTCTCGATCCGCAACGTCCGTCGCAAGGCGATGGAAGAACTCGGCCGGATCCAGAAGGATGGTGAAGCGGGCGAGGACGAGGTCGGGCGCGCCGAGAAGGAGCTCGACAAGACCACCGCCAAGTACGTGGGCCAGATCGACGAGCTGGTCAAGCACAAGGAAGCCGAACTGCTCGAGGTCTGAGCGCAGATCTCGCCAGTCCCGCTCGTGCGGGGGATGAACGGAACGACGAGTTGAGCGACGGGACAATCGTGGCCGAAGACGCCGCCGCCACAGGTGCGGCACCGGAACCGGAATCGCCGCCGGACACGGTCGAGCCGACCGGCGCGGCCGTGGCAGGGGACGAACCCGGCGCGGCCGTGCCGCAGGAACAGCCGAAGGCTCCGGCATCGCGGGCGGGTCGCAACCTGCCCGCGGCGCTGGCGGTCGGCTTGGGCCTCGGGTTGTCGCTGATCGCGATCCTGTTGTTCGTCCCGAAGGTGTTCATCGGCGTCGCCGGTGTGGGTGTCGGCGTGGCCATGTGGGAGGTCACCAAGCGGCTGCGCGAGGCCGACGTCCTGGTACCGCGCATCCCGTTGCTCGTCGGCGGGCAGGCGGTGTTCTGGCTCGGCTGGCCGTGGGGTGCGAGCGGGGTGCTCGGCGCGTTCGCCGCGACCGCGCTGACCTGCATGGTCTGGCGCCTGTTCGATCACGGCCTGAGTACCGCGCCACGGAACTTCCTGCGCGACACCGCGATCGCGATCTTCACGCTGTCCTGGATCCCGCTGCTCGCGGCGTTCTCGACGCTGCTGCTGCTCGAACCCGACGGCAACCTGCGGGTGCTCACATTCATGATCCTCGTCGTCTGCTCCGATGTCGGCGGTTACGTCGCAGGCGTGCTGTTCGGCAGGCATCCGATGGTGCCCGCGATCAGTCCGAAGAAGTCGTGGGAAGGGTTTTGCGGTTCGCTGGTGTTCAGCGTGATCGGTGGTCTGCTCACCGTCACGCTGCTGCTCGAGGCCAACTCGATGATCGGTGTGGTGCTCGGCGTCGGCCTGGTGGTCGTGGCGACCCTCGGCGACCTGATCGAGTCGCAGATCAAGCGCGAACTCGGCATCAAGGACATGGGCACGTTGCTGCCCGGGCACGGCGGGATCATGGACCGGCTCGACTCGATGCTGCCCTCGGCGTTCGTGTCGTGGCTGGTGCTCAGCGCGTTGGTCTGAGGTGCTCAGGGTTGCCGGGCGGCATGGCGCAACTGCAGGATGCGGATGCCGCCGACCAGCCCCATCACCAGTGCGCCGAGGATCACCGACAGCAGCACCATGATTCCCAGCGGTAGCGAGAAGCTCCAGAACAGCAGCGTCACCTGCACCTTGTCGAGGTTCTGCAGGATGAAGATCAGCAGAATGATCCCGAAGATCGCGGCAGCCAGCAGCGCCATCCATGTGTAGCCGGTGCGAGACCGCACCAGCGCGTCCGGCTTCGGTCGCTTGAGGGGTGCGTGCTTCGCAGGCGCATGCTCGGGTTCTCGGCCGGCGGTGGGCTCGGCCTCAGGCTCGCGCGCCGGTGGCGTGCCTGATTCTGCGTTCGTGGACATACTTCGATCATGGCCGACCGCTATCACCGCTGCACGCATCTTCTCGATAACGGCGCCCGGCGTGGCGGCCCGGTCGCGGCGTTTGGGACAATGGAGGAATTATGGCCACCTCCCTGCCTCTCGTGTTCGATGCCCCGCGTCGCGGTATGCCGCCGCGCCACCTCGCCGACCTCGACGCGGACGAGCGCAAGGCCGCGGTGCAGGAGCTGGGCCTGCCGAAGTTCCGTGCCGATCAGCTGGCGCGCCAGTACTACGGCCGCCTGCAGTCCGATCCGGCGCAGATGACCGATCTGCCCGCCGACGTGCGCGAGAAGGTCGGCGAGACGCTGTTCCCGCCCCTGCTCGACGTGGTGCGTCACCTGGCCTGCGACGAGGGCGACACCCGCAAGACGCTCTGGCGCGCACACGACGGCACTCTGCTCGAGAGCGTGCTCATGCGCTACCCCGACCGCAATACGTTGTGCATCTCCAGCCAGGCGGGCTGCGGCATGGCGTGCCCGTTCTGTGCGACCGGGCAGGCGGGGCTCACCCGTAATCTGTCGACCGCCGAGATCGTCGACCAGGTGCGGGCCGCGGCTGCCGCCCTGCGCGACGGCGAGGTGCACGGCGGGCCGGGCCGGTTGTCCAACATCGTGTTCATGGGCATGGGTGAGCCGCTGGCCAACTACAAGCGCGTGGTGAACGCGGTGCGCCGCATCACCGCCCCCGCCCCCGACGGTCTGGGCATCTCGCAACGTTCGGTGACGGTGTCGACCGTCGGGCTGGCGCCCGCCATTCGCAAGCTGGCCGACGAGGACATGTCGGTGCGGCTCGCCGTCTCCCTGCACACCCCTGACGACGAACTGCGCGACACCCTGGTCCCGGTGAACAACCGCTGGCCCATCTCCGAGGTCCTCGACGCCGCCCGCTACTACGCCGACAAGTCGGGCCGCCGTGTCTCCATCGAATACGCCCTGATCCGCGATGTGAACGACCAGCCGTGGCGCGCCGACATGCTCGGCAAGAAACTCCACAAGGCCCTCGGCCCCCTGGTCCACGTGAACCTGATCCCCCTCAACCCGACCCCGGGCAGCGAGTGGGACGCCAGCCCGAAGCCGGTCGAGAAGGAGTTCGTACGCCGCGTGATCGCCCAGGGTGTGTCCTGCACAGTGCGCGATACCCGCGGCCAGGAGATCGCCGCGGCCTGCGGTCAGTTGGCGGCCGAGGGCTGATTTTGAAACTGTTGCGGCCCAGGCGTTATCGTCGCGGGACCGCAACGATGCGCCGGTCCGAGATCGTTGACTATGGCGCGCGAAACAGCCTCTGTCACAGTCACTGTCGAGCTCGAGGCGGGTAATGCCTCGCTGATGACGCTCGGGAAGATGCTGGGGCCGACCGGTGTCCCACCGTTCGAGGTCAAACGGAAATACGATGCGGCGACGGCGGATCGGCGCGGGGAGATCATCCCTGCAGTCATCACTATCGATGCCCGCAAACGGTGGACCATGCGGCTCAAGACGCCGCCGACTGCCTCTCTCATCCGGGCCGCGCTCGGGCGGGCGGGTTCGCCGCAACCGGGGCACAAGGCGGTCGGGGCGCTCAGTCGCGATCAGCTGCGCCGCATCGCGATTCGCAAGTTGCCCGACCTCAACACCACCGATGTCGACGCGGCGATGCGCATCGTGGCGGGTACGGCGCGGTCGATGGGTGTGCGGGTCGAAGAGTGACCCGGACCCCGATGGCGTGGTGTGGCCTGCACTAAGTTGGGCCGGTAATCGATCGGTTCGACAACGGGGGATCATGCTTGCGACGGGGGACGTTTTCGCCGGATACGCGATCGAACGGCAGCTCGGTCGTGGCGGGATGGGTTCGGTGTACCTGGCCAGGCATCCTCGGCTGCCGCGCCAGACCGCGCTCAAACTGCTGAATCCGGAATTGTTCGCGGACAACGAGATCCGGGCCAGGTTCGAGCGGGAGGCAGATCTGGCCGCGCAGCTCGAACACCCGAATATCGTCACCGTGTACGACCGGGGCGTCGACGACGGGCGGCTGTGGATCAGCATGCAGTTCGTCGACGGTGTCGACGCCGCCGCCATCGAGCATCCTGTTCCCGCTAGCCGAGCCCTGCACATCATCGAGGGCACCGCCGCCGCACTCGACCACGCGCACGGCAACGGCGTGCTGCATCGCGACGTGAAACCGGCCGATATCCTGCTGGCCGCCGCGAACGGCCCGGAGCGCGTGCTGCTCACCGATTTCGGTATCGCCCGTCCCCGCGACGACGTTCACCACCTCACCCAAACCGGAACCTTTACCGCCACCCTCGCTTTCGCGTCTCCCGAACAGCTCACCGGTGCGCCGCTCGACCATCGCGCCGACCAGTACTCCCTCGCCTGCACGCTGTACTCGTTGCTCACGGGAGAAGCTCCGTACGAGGCGGCGAATCCGGTGCTGGTCATTCAAGGTCACCTGCAATCCCCACCGCCCTCGGTACGCAGGTGCCGACCGGACCTCCCCGCCGCGCTGGACGCGGTCCTGGCGCGGGCGCTGGCCAAGCGCCCGGCGGACCGCTTCGATTCGTGTGCGGAATTCGCGTCCGCCGCCCGCCGTGCTCTCACCGGGACGGGCGGGCAACCGACGGTATTCGCATCCCCTGTGCACCAGCAGTATTCACGCCCGTCGATGCCCGCGCCGCCGCCCCCGCGACCGGCGCCGGTTCATTCCGCTCGCCCCGTTCCGGCCCGGCGCGGGCGTGGCGTCGTTCCGCTGATTCTGCTGACGGTGTTCGCCGCGATCGCAGGTGCGTCGTATTGGGTGTGGCAGGACGACAGCACCTGGGTGTCGCAGATTCTCAATCGTTCCCGTGCCCATCGCGACATCGCCGCGATGTCGGCGGCGTTCCCGCAGATGCTGCCGCCCGGTGAAGCCGATGGAACATCGCTGTCGAACCCCTACCTCACCGGAGTCGGTGCTGGTGGCCGGCGCTGTGAGGCCTATGTCAATACGACCACGCGCGGCGAACTCCAGTGGGAACTGACATTTCAAAAGGCGCATGCCAAATGGTCCTGCAAACCCGCCGACATCAACGCGACCAGATTCGCCTTCTACGCATTCCCCTCCGAGGAGTCGGCGAAAACGGCGGTCGCCCGATTCGAGCGCGAGACCAAAGATGTGGGCAGCGGATCGTCCGGCACACGCATCGACGACCACCGGGCGAGCTTCTTCATGGACCAGTACGGCAGAGACAGCTACAACATGACCGTGGTCGTCTCCACATTCACTGACCCGGGCCGAGAACGCTGGGTATTCCTGTTCTCCCGGGATTCGGACGTGCTGGCCGAGGACCTGCCCGAACTGCTGAAAGAACTGACCACCTTCCCGATGAGCTAGTGGACGCCCGCGACGGCACGAACACCGTTTTGGTAGGGTCCAGCGCGTCGGACGACGAGCGAGATTCGGGGGTCAGAGTGGTTTCTGACGGGACGGTATTCGCCGGATACACGATCGACCGGCAGCTGGGTCGCGGCGGGATGGGTTCGGTGTACCTGGCCAGGCATCCTCGGCTGCCGCGGTGGACCGCGCTGAAACTGCTGAATCAGGAGCTGTTCTCCGACGCCGAGATTCGGGCCAGGTTCGAGCGGGAAGCCGACCTGGTCGCCCAGCTCGACCACCCCAATATCGTGACGGTGTTCGACCGTGGTGTGGAGAACGACCAGCTGTGGATCAGCATGCAATACGTCGACGGGATCGATGCGTCGATGCTCGATCCGGCGACGCTGCCACCGGATCGGGCGTTGCAGATCATCCGGGAGACCGCCGCCGCCCTTGACTTCGCGCACCGCGCGGGCGTGCTGCACCGCGATGTGAAACCGGCCAATATCCTGCTGGCCAGGTCCAACAGCCAGGAGCGGGTGTATCTCACCGACTTCGGCATCGCGCGTCTGCGCGACGATTCTGGTCATCTCACCGAGACCGGCTCGTTCACCGCGACGCTGGCCTACGCGGCACCCGAGCAGCTCACCGGTGTCCCGCTCGACCATCGCGCCGACCAGTATTCGCTGGCCTGCACGCTCTACACCCTGCTCACCGGCACCGCACCGTTCGAGGCGCCCAGCCCGGCCGCCGTCATCACCGGGCACCTGCAGTCGCCGCCACCGCCGGTGAGCCCGCGCCGGGCCGGGCTGCCGCCGAATCTGGATGCCGTGATGGCGCGGGCACTGGCCAAGCGACCAGCCGACCGGTTCTCCTCTTGCGAGGAGTTCGTCGAGGCCGCCCAGCGGGCCATGCGTACGGGGACCACTGGTGCCCGCCCGATCGCACGCCCGCCGTCCGGGGCGCACGCTCAGCCGTTCATGGGGATGCAGCCGATGCGGCCGGTGAACACCTCCGGTGCCGCGATCCCGGTCGCACCGGTCCCGCCGATGGCGCCTCGACCGGCGACCCCCGCCGCCTGGGCCCAGCCCGCGATGCGCGCGCCCATGCCGCCACCGCCGCCCGCGCGCGGCGGTTGGGGGTCGATGTTCGGGGTGCTGCTGGTGGTGTTCGCCATCGTGATCGGCATCGCCGTGCTCATCGCCGTGCTGACCAACCTGTGATCGGCGCGCCGGCCTGTTCGGCGCGTGCCATATTCTGATCCGAATGAGCGACTTCGACGTCACCGCCGCCGACTCCATCGACCTCGCCCGGTTACGTCGGTTCGTCGCCGTGGCCGAGGAACTGCATTTCGCCCGCGCCGCGAAGGCGCTGCGGATTCCGCGTCAAGCCTTGAGCGCCACCGTGATCGAGCTCGAGGGCGAACTCGGCACGCGGCTGTTCGTGCCAGGTGCGTCGCCGACCCAGCTGTCCGAGGACGGCGCGACCCTGCTCGAACACGCGCGGGAGCTGATCCGCGCCGACGAGCAGGCACAGCGCGAGCAGAAGCCGGAGGGGCCCGCGAGCCTGCGCGTCGGTTTCGTGCCGGGGGTGACGGTGTCGAAGTGGGCGCGCGTGTGGGGCGAGCGGCTGCCCGACCACCCCCTCGAGGTGCTCGGGGTCGCGCAAAGCGAGCAGGAGAGCGCGCTGCGCGAGGGCCGGGTGGACCTGTGCTTCGTGCGGTTGCCGATGGACCGGTCCGGAATGAACGCGATCCCGCTGTGGGAGGAGACGCCGGTCGCGGTCGTACAGAAGGACGACGCGCTGTCGCTGCTCGATGTGGTGAGCCCGGCCGATCTGGCCGACGAACAGCACCACGACAGCGGCGATCTGGATCGGGCCGCGGACGCCCTGGCGATGGTCGCCGCCGTCGGGGGAGTGACGATCGTGCCGCAGTCGATCGCCCGACTGCACCATCGGCGCGACCTGGTGTACCGCCCGATCAGCGACACCGAGTTCACCCGGATCGCGCTGGCCTGGCCCGCCGACGGCGATTCGGAACTGGTCGAGGAATTCGTCGGCATTGTGCGCGGCCGCTCGGCCAACAGTTCACGCGGCGCGGAACCGGCCAGGCCCGCGCCCGAGCGTGCGCCGAAGAAGCAGGCGCCGAAGAAGCAGGCCACGCAGCGCAAACCTGCCAAGGCCGGCCGCAAGCCGGGCGCGCGACGCGGCCGCTGACACGACAATGCCTGCGGCGCGATCGAATCGCGGCCGCAGGCATCGGTGCGGGTGTCTACCTCGGGATGCGCTTGGTGAGCGAATCGAGGACGAGGACCGCCGCGAGCAGACCGGCGAACCCGATGAGGAAGATGTCCTCGACGTGGCCCTGGTGGTTACCGATGGTCATGCCGAGCAGCGCGATCACGACGAACCAGCCGGCGATGCGGAAGGTCTTGGGCGACTCGCCGCTCCAGCCCCACGCTGCCGAGGGCACCTCGGCGGGGTCGACGCTGGTGGCGACGGCGCGCTCGGTGCTGGCTTTTTCGAGGTCCGTGGCGGCCACGATCGCTCCTTAGGGCTCGAGTTCTGGTTGGGCGAGTGTGCATATCGTGGCATACGACCGTTCGTCGTAGCCAGCAGCCCTGCCACAATGGGCCCGTGTCCCACCACGCACCCCGTGCCGCGCACGGCAATACGACGTCGACCGACCGGGTGAAGGTGCTGCTCCTGGGCAGTACCGGTTCGATCGGCACCCAGGCGCTCGAGGTGATCGCCGCCAACCCGGACCGCTTCGAAGTGGTCGGGTTGGCCGCGCGCGGCGGCAATCCCGCGCTGCTCGCCGAGCAGATGGCCGCCACCGGCACCCGCAATGTCGCCGTGGCCGATCCCGCCGCCGCCCGGCAACTCGATCTCGACCTCGGCGGGCCGGGCGCGGTGACCGAACTCGTGCGCCGCACCGAGGCCGACGTGGTGCTCAACGCCCTGGTCGGTTCGCTCGGTCTGGAACCGACGCTGGCCACCCTCGAGTCGGGCACCCGGTTGGCGCTGGCGAACAAGGAGTCCCTCGTCGCGGGCGGTTCGCTGGTCACCCGGGCGGCCGCACCCGGCCAGATCGTCCCCGTCGACTCCGAACACTCAGCCCTCGCCCAATGCCTGCGCGGCGGTCGCGCCGAGGAAGTCGACCGGTTGGTGCTCACGGCCTCCGGCGGCCCGTTCCGCGGCTGGACCACCGAGATGCTCGAATCGGTGAATCCCGACGAGGCGAAAACGCATCCGACCTGGTCGATGGGCCCGATGAACACCCTGAACTCGGCCTCGCTGGTGAACAAGGGCCTGGAACTGATCGAGACCCACCTGCTGTTCGGGGTGCCCTACGACCGCATCGATGTCACCGTGCACCCGCAGTCGATCGTGCATTCGCTCGTCACGTTCACCGACGGTTCCACCCTGGCCCAGGCGAGCCCACCGGATATGAAGCTGCCCATAGCCTTGGCGCTCGGCTGGCCCGACCGCCTCCCCGGCGCGGCCACGCCCTGCGATTTCGGTACGGCGTCGACCTGGACGTTCGAGCCCGTCGACGACGCGGTCTTCCCCGCTGTACGTCTGGCAAGGCGAGCCGGTGAGGCGGGCGGCAGCGTCACCGCCGTCTACAACGCCGCCAACGAAGTCGCGGTCTCGGCCTTCCTGGACGGCGCCATCAGCTTCCCTGCCATCGTGCGCACCGTTACCCGCGCGGTCGAGGCCGCGGACCGCTGGCGTGCCGAACCCGATACCCTGGACGACGTCCTCGCGGCCGACCGCTGGGCCAGGGAGTTCGCCGCCGAGGCTATCGCCGGCGCACCGACGCCCTGACCCGACCGAATCAACGGGACCCCCACCGCGGCGCCGGCCGCAAAAGATGGAGCCGAAGAAAGGGCCAGATGGTATTCGCGTTCGGGTTTGCCCTGTTCGCCGTCGGTATCACGATCTCGATCGCGTTGCACGAATGCGGGCACATGTGGGCCGCACAGGCGACCGGCATGAAGGTACGCCGCTACTTCATCGGTTTCGGGCCCCGTATCTTCTCGTTCCGTCGTGGCGAGACCGAATACGGCCTCAAGGCGCTGCCGCTCGGCGGCTTCTGCGATATCGCGGGCATGACGGCCCTGGACGAGCTGGAGCCCGAAGAGGTGGACCGGGCGATGTACCGCCAGTCCACCTGGAAGCGGCTGGTGGTGATGTTCGGTGGCATCGCCATGAACTTCCTGCTCGGCTTCATTCTGCTGGTGGTGCTCGCGGTGGGCTGGGGTCTGCCGCAGCTCGAGCAGCCGCCCGCCACCGCGCTCGGCACCATGAGCTGTGTCGCCCAGGAGACACCGGACAAGAAGCTCGCACCGTGCACCGGTGACGGTCCGGCTCAGCGCGCCGGTCTACAGCGCGGCGACGTGGTGAAGGCGGTCAACGGCGTCGAGGTGACCACCTGGGCACAGTTCCAGGCCGAAACCCAGAAGCAGACCGGCACGTTCACCTACACCATCGAACGCGACGGCGACACCCTCACCGTGCCCGTGACCCCCGAGCGGGTGATGCGTTCGCCCAAGGAGGGTCCGGCCCGCGAGGTGTCCGCGGTCGGTGTGGGCCCCGATTACGCCGAACCGCAGCAGTACGACGTGGTCGAGGCGATTCCGGCGACCATCGTGTTCACCGGCGACTTCTTCGTCGAGACGGTGAAGTCCCTGGCCAAGATGCCGCAGAAGGTGTCGGCGCTGTGGGAGGCCGTCACCGGCGGCGAGCGCGACCCGGAGACCCCGGTCAGCGTCTACGGCGCGAGCCGGATCGGTGGCGAGACCGCCGAGCGTGGCTTGTGGGGCATGTTCATCCTGGTACTGGCCAGCCTGAACTTCTTCCTCGGCGCGTTCAACCTGCTGCCGTTGCTCCCGCTCGACGGTGGGCACATCGCGGTGGTGCTCTACGAGAAGGTGCGCGATGTGGTGCGTTCCTGGCGCGGTAAGGCCCCCGCGGGCCCGGTCGACTATCTGAAACTGCTCCCCGTGACGTATGTGGCCGTCGTGATCGGCGGTGCGTTCATGCTGCTCACTCTGGCCGCCGACATCGTCAACCCGATTCGCCTACCCTGATCCGCGTACGCCCGCTGTCGCGCCCCTCACAGGGTGCGGTGCGGGCGTGCGCGACTAAGCTCGGAAGCAATCAGCCCAGGTCGATTCGAGATCCGTAGGAAAGAAGGCAGCCGACCGTGACCAGCACTATCGGATTGGGGATGCCCGCCGCTCCCGCTGCTGTTCTCGCACCACGGCGCAAGACCCGTCAGCTCATGGTCGGCAATGTCGGCGTGGGCAGTGACCATCCCATCTCGGTGCAGTCGATGACGACCACCAAGACCCACGACGTGAACGCCACCCTCCAGCAGATCGCCGAACTCACCGCCTCGGGCTGCGACATCGTGCGCGTGGCGTGTCCCAGGCAGGAAGACGCCGACGCCCTGGCGACCATCGCCAAGAAGTCACAGATCCCGGTGATCGCCGACATCCACTTCCAGCCCCGCTACATCTTCGCCGCCATCGACGCGGGCTGCGCCGCGGTGCGGGTGAACCCGGGCAACATCAAGGAATTCGACGGTCGCGTCGGCGAGGTCGCCAAAGCCGCGGGCGCGGCGGGCATCCCGATCCGCATCGGCGTGAACGCCGGTTCGCTGGACAAGCGGATGATGGAGAAGTACGGCAAGGCCACCCCCGAGGCGCTGGTCGAGTCGGCGCTGTGGGAGGCGAGCCTGTTCGAGGACCACGGCTTCGGTGACATCAAGATCTCGGTCAAGCACAACGACCCGGTCGTGATGGTCGAGGCCTACCGTCAGCTCGCCGCGCGCAGCGACTACCCGCTGCACCTCGGCGTCACCGAGGCGGGCCCGGCGTTCCAGGGCACCATCAAGTCGGCGGTCGCGTTCGGCGCCCTGCTCAGCGAGGGAATCGGTGACACGATCCGCGTCTCGCTGTCGGCGCCACCCGCCGAAGAGGTGAAGGTCGGCGGCCAGATCCTGCAGTCGCTGAACCTGCGTCCGCGCAAGCTCGAGATCGTGTCGTGCCCGTCGTGTGGACGCGCCCAGGTGGATGTGTACAGCCTGGCCGACGCCGTCGCGGCCGGTCTCGACGGCCTCGAGGTGCCGTTGCGCGTGGCCGTGATGGGTTGCGTGGTGAACGGGCCGGGCGAGGCGCGCGAAGCCGATCTCGGAGTGGCCTCCGGCAACGGCAAGGGCCAGATCTTCGTCAAGGGCGAGGTCATCAAGACCGTGCCGGAAGCGCAGATCGTGGAGACTCTGATCGAGGAGGCGATGCGGATCGCCGAGGAGATGGGCACCGAGCCGGGTGCGCAGCCGGTGGTCACCGCGGGCTGATCCCTCACGGTCCGGCGACGGATTCACCTCGACCCGTACCACTGCGCACGCTTTCGTGGCAGGCTGGTGCCGTGCGGAGTCTGCTGGAGCCGACGCGACGGTCCAAGGCCACCCCCGCGCGTCCGGTGACCGTGCGGGACCTGGCCGAGGTGCTACGGGTCCTCGACGCCGATCCGGTCGCCTCGTGCATGATCGCGGCCCGTGTCCAGGAATTCGGGCTCGACACCCGTTCCGGTGTGGGTGAGTTGTGGAGTCGCGGCGGCCCGGCCGACTCCCTCTGCTTCTCCGGTGCGAACCTGGTTCCGCTGCGCGGCGATCAGCAGGCCCTTCGCGCGTTCGCCGATCGGGCGACCAGGTGGCCGCGCGTGTGTTCCTCCGTGGTCGGCAGGCAGGAGTTGGCGCTGCCGCTGTGGGAGATGCTGGCGCCGAGTTGGGGACCGGCGAGGGAGTTACGCGCCGACCAGCCGCTGCTCGCCCTGGCCCAACCGGCCCTCGCCCGCCCGGACAGCGCGGTGCGACGAGTGCGGCCCGACGAGATCGACCGCTACCTCACCGCCGCGATCTCCATGTTCATCGAGGAGGTCGGCGTCGACCCGCGCGCGGGCGACGGTGGTCGCGGCTACCGCCGCCGCATCAAGAGCCTCATCGAATCCGGCCGGGCCTGGGCACGTTTCGACGACGGCGAAGTGGTGTACAAGGCCGAGATCGGGTCGTTGTCGCGGCGCACCGGCCAGATCCAGGGCGTGTGGGTGCATCCCGAGCATCGCGGTGCCGGGGTGGGGACGGCGGGAACGGCCGCCGTCGCGAATGCCGTTGTGTCGACAGGTCGTACGGCCAGTCTGTACGTGAACGACTACAACCAGATCGCCCGACGAGCTTACAGCCGTGTGGGTTTCCGTCAGATCGCCACCTTCGCGACCGTCCTCGTCGATTAGTTTTCCGCCGCTGACCCGGCGTTGTTGCGTCGTCGGCGCCCGGTTCGCCGTTACCATCTGTGCCGATGAGGACTCGGATTTTCACCACCTGTGCGGTGTTCGCGCTCGCGCTCTCCTCGGGCGCGTGTTCGACGGGTCCGCAGGGACCGGTGCCCGCCGCCCAGGACTTCGCCGAGGCCTTGGCCGACCGCGATCTGGTCACCGCGGGTGGTCTCACGACCTCACCCGAGAAGGCCACGGCCGCACTCACTTCCACCTGGGACGCGCTGCAGGCCGAGAAGCTCACCGTCCGTACCGGCGACGCGCGCGTGCAGGGCGACACCGCCACCGTCGACTACACCTACGAGTGGACACTGCCCAAGGGCCGCCACTGGACCTATTCGGGTGAACTGCAGATGGGCCGCAGCGACGGCCGCTGGCTGGTGCGCTGGACCGCCACCGACATCCACCCCAAGCTCGGCGACACCCAAAGCCTGGAGTTACGAACCCAACCCGCGCCGCGCGCGCGGGTCAACGAGTCGGCGGGCAGCGACGTGCTCGTGCCGGGCAAGGTGTCACGGGTACGGTTCACGGTCGCCGACGCCCCGGATCCCGACCGGGTCGCGGGGGCCCTGGCCGCCGCGCTGAGCCGCATCGATCCGGTGGCCTACACCCCGCAAGCCATTCTGTCGGCCGCGCGCAAAGCCGATGGGGCGTACACGGTCGTCCTGCTCAGCGAGTACGAGGCCGAGACTCTCGGCGGTCACCTGATCGGTCTGCCCGGGGTGACGCTCACCCAGGAGTGGGACATGGTGCCCACCGATCGCAAGTTCGCCCCCGACCTGCTCACCCAGGTGCGCAAGACCGTGATCGCCGAGGTCGACGGCAAGGCGGGCTGGAGCGTGGTCACCCGCAACGCCAACGGCGCGGATCTCGATGTGCTGTACGAGGTCCCGGCCCAGCCCGCACCGTCGTTCGCGCTCAGTATCGACCGTTTCGTGCAGAATTCGGCGCAGCACGCGGTCGACCTGCGCACCGAGCAGACGATGATGGTGGTGATCAGGCCCTCCACCGGCGCGATTCTCGCAGTGGCCCAGAACAAGGCCGCCGACCGCGACGGCCCCGTGGCCACGAGCGGTCAGTACCCGCCCGGCTCGATCTTCAAGACGGTCACGGCGTCGGCGGCGATGGCGGCGGGTATCGCGACGCCCGAGACGGTGCTGCCCTGCCCGAGCCGGACAACCATCGGCGAGCGGACGATTCCCAACTACAACCTGTTCACGGTGGGTGATGTGCCGATGGCCACCGCCTACGAACGCTCCTGCAACACCACCTTCGCGCGGCTGGCCAGCCGGCTCGAACCCGACGCGCTCACCGAGGCCGCCGCCCGCCTCGGCATCGGCCAGGACTACCGGGTGGCCGGGCTGCCGACGCTGTCGGGGTCGGTGCCGCCCGCCGACGGGCTGGTCCAGCGCGCCGAGGATGGCATCGGCCAGGGCCGGGTGGTGACGAGCCCGTTCGGGATGGCACTGATGGCCGCGGCGGTGGCGCACGGGTCGGCGCCGGTGCCGTATCTGATCGCGGGCAGGCCCACCGAGATCGTCGGTGAGCGGCCCGAACTCGCGCCCGAGGTGGTGGAGGGGCTGCGCGAGATGATGCGGATGGTCGTCACCGGCGGCACCGCCGAACGCATCCGCGATCAGGGCGAGGTGTACGGCAAGACCGGGGAGGCGGAGGTCGACGGCGGATCGCACTCGTGGTTCGTCGGCTACCGCGGCGACATGGCCTTCGCGACATTGCTGGTCAAGGGTGGCAGTTCCGACAACGCGGTCGCCGTCACCCGTGACATGTTCGCGGCGCTGCCGCCCGGTTACTGAGCGCGATACGGCGGGACGACGTAGGCGTCTTTGTCGGTGTGCTCGACCGCGTCGCGGTGGACCACTTCATAGCCGGGAGCCGGTTTGGGCGGCGCGGATTGGACTCGGGCGTCGAGCAGATCGATGGCCATGGCACCACCGAGAATCATTCCGGCGGTGGTCAAAATCAGGGTGGAACGGCTCATATTCGTCTCCCTCGTCCAGGGTTTCGACGTGTTCCGAATGGGAGAACCGTAGAACGCGGAAGCGCTCGGCAACAGGCGGCGGCAGTAAGCGACACACAATTGTTGCCATATGTGCGGGCGTGTTCGAACGTAATCGCTATGCGACCGTGACGATCCGCCGTCGCGATCGAACGCGCTGCTCAGCGGGTACGTGCAAATGAAATTGCATTGTCACGCACGTTGCAGGGTCGCGCTCAGATGATGTTGCAGTGATTCGCCGACGGCGGCCATCCGCAGCGTGTACTCGATGGTGTCTCCGGTCACATGGAAGGAACGGCCTACCGCCGTCACCGATTTCGCCGACCCGCTCAACCCGATATTCGTCGAATTCAATTCGAGCCGAATTCCGTCGACGGTTTCGGTGAGTGTTCCCTCGCAGATCTCGGTGATTCCGGTGGGATGGGCGAGCACCAGTTCGACCTTGCCGGGTGCGGGGGCGCGCAGATAGCCCGTCTCCGCGTGCAGCGGGCGGCCGTCGTCGGCGGCCTTGGTCCGCTGCCGGTAGGTCAGGAACGGGCGGCCCAGATGGCCGAAGGTGATCTCCTCGACGTAGTCGAAGGGATCGATGGTCGGGTACTCACCGTGACCTCGCCCGCGCCAGGTACCGAGCAGCGGTGCCAGGGCGGCGACGGCGGGATGCGGGGCGATGGGCGCGCTTGGTTCGACCACGCGCGACAGCCTAGACCTGCCACCACAGCCATGTTCACGGCACACCGTCACACGGGTCGGGATAAGGTCAGCGTCGCCTGAACGCCGTCCGGCGGAGGTCGAAAGGAATGAACGTTGAACGGACATGTGAGGGGCACCCGCCGGGTGCTGTCCGGGCCGGTGCGCGGCGCGGTTCTCGGCGCGGTGCTCCTGGTCGCTGCCGCGTGCTCGGGCACCGATCCGGCGGGCGACGGTGTCGCCGCCCTCGACGGCAACCGGTACAGCCAAACCGATCTGGCCGCCAGCTCCGACTCCTATCACGCCCAATTCACCATCTCCGAGATGGTCGACGCCTGGGGTCTGGCGACCCGGCCCAAGGGCGCGGGTGGACATTTCTGGGTGGGCGCGGGTGGAAAGTCGTTCCAGTTCCTCGGGGATGTCAGCGAGTCGACGGATCCGGCACTGCAGAAACTCACCAGGGACCAGTTCGAATCCGTCGCGATTCCCGGCACCGATGCCGATCCGTCCGACAAGTCGGCGGGCAAGACGACCGGTGTGGTGTTCAACCCGGCCCCGATCAATTCCGATCTGTTCGTGGTGCGCGACCAATGGGTCGATCTGAACGGAATGCCGGTCCCGCTCGGCGGTTCGGCGCGGTTCATCGTCGGCACGGACTCCGGCAGGATCAACGCCTGGACCGAGCAGGCCCCCGACGGAGCTGTCATCCGCCGCAACGGCGGCGCCAACCAGGTTTTCGACGGTTCGGCCCAGGGCATGTCGTTCTTCGGGCTCGCGCTCGCACCCTCCGGTGACAAACTGCTGGCCGCCGACTTCGGTGCCGACCCGCAGATCCGCACCTTCGACAAGTTCTGGCAGCCGGTGGCGACCACCGGCTTCGCCAACCCGTTCGCCACCGGCAAGCCCATCGACCCCGCCAGTCCGGAGAAGGGCAACAAGGCCGTTCCCGGCGACCCGGCGCCGTTCAACATCACCACGGTCGGCAGCCGGGTGTTCGTCTCCTACGCCGTGACCAAGGCCGACAAGAAGGATCCCGAGGCCTTCGACAAGGGTGAGGAGGTCTCGCTCGACGCCAAGGCCGACGAAGCGGCAGGCGGTACCCCGGACAAGGGCAAGGTCGCCGAATTCGACGCCGCGGGCAAGCTGGTGCGCATCATCGACGACGGCGGGCGCCTCAACGCACCGTGGGCGGTGACGATCGCGCCGTCGAACTTCGGTGCGCTCTCGGGCAAGTTGCTGATCGGCAACTCCGGTGGCCTCGGCCGGGTCCTCGCTTTCGACGACACCACCGGGACCTTTGTCGACTACCTGCGCGACAGCGGCGGCGAGCCGGTGCAGATCGAGGGGTTGTGGGCGCTGATGTTCGGCAACGGTGAGAGCGCCGGCGACGCCGACGCGCTGTACTTCACCGCGGGCCCACGTGAGGAGAAAGACGGTCTGTTCGGCAGTCTGCGCGCGCTGTAGCGCGGCGGGCACACGCCAGGCGAACAGGACAACCTGGATGTCCGCAGGCCTGTTCGCTTCCGTCTTGCATCGTGATAGGGGACAGTGGTGGCGGAGTGTTTGCCGGGGTGGCCGAGCCGGAGGTGTCAGATGACGGTGATGCGCTGTGAGACGCGGTTTTCGGTAGACCGGACCAGGTTGCCCGGGCGTGAGCTGATGCTCGCCGCGTTCCGTGGACTGGCCGATGGCTACCACCCGGTGCTGCACGCGGCGGCCGAGCTCGCCGTGCTGCACCAGGTGCGCGATCGCACGCCGACCTTCGAGGCGCCCGGAATCGACCGTCGCCGGGCGCAGCTGATGCGCGCGATCGACCGCTGGGTGATCCTGGCCGCCCCGCTGCCCTCGGCCACCGCGGCCGAGCACTGCGAAACCCTCGGCATGCTCGTCGACCGGCTCGCCGCGCACAGCGTGCGGCTGTTCGTCACCATGGCCGACGCCACCGACGCGCAGTTCTACGACGAGTGGGCCCGGCTCGACGACCTCGCCGAGAGCTACCAGCGCCTGATCGACGATCTGTGGGCCGGTTCCCGCTGTCTTCCCTCGGTCGTTTACTGACCGGTGCCCCCGGAATTGTTGGCTCGGTAGAAGTTTCGTACGACGTACCATTTGTTGTGCGCACAGACGAGGAGCAGGCGCAGACCTGCGAGTGGTCCCGCGAGGTGTACGCCGAACCGCGACCCGCTGCCGCGGTGTCGACCGTGCTGCCGATCCGTCCCCGCTCGGATTCGGTCGACGGCACACCGCTGTTCTGTCTCGCCGGTGAAGCGGGCCTGGCTTGGCCGTTCGCCTGCCTGCTCGCCGACCTCGAGCCGGAGGTACCCGTCTACGGGCTGCAGACGCTTGTCGACCTGCCGACGATCGGCGACTACGCGCAGCACTTCCTGCCCGAGATCCGCCGGATCGCTCCGCAGGGGCCGTATCGGTTGCTCGGATGGTCGGCGGGCGGCCTCGTCGCGCAGGAGATGGCGGTGCGGCTGGGGGAGGACAACCAGGATGTCCGGGTTGTCCTCCTGGGCACGGATGCCGGTGCCGGACCCCTGTCACCGACGGCGCCGGGCAAATTCGTCGAGCGGCTCATCGGCGTCGCGGACAACGAATCCCGTCCGCACAACCATGAAATGGGCATTGACACGTCAGCGGCCGAATTGGCCGACAGGCTGGCGGGCACGATCGCCATGACGGGCGACGAATTGCGGCACCTGATCGATCACTCCGACGCGGTCGCACGCGCAGCGTCGACCCACCGCCCACAAAGCCTGCCCGGCGAACTCGTCCTGGTCGTCCCCGAGCGCGATCGACCCGATGCGGCTGCCGCGGTGGAGGACTGGCGTCGCCTGGTGACGGGCAACGTGACGGCCCATGCGGTCGACGCGACCCTCGACGACCTCCTCGCACCCGAGGTCCTCGCCCGGATCGCCGGCCTGCTCAGCCCATGAGGAGCGGTTACCGCGCCCGATCCACCCCGGCCGCGATCTCGTCGCGTGCCCGCTGAATCAGCGCGGCGGAATCACGTGGGCTCAGTGCCATGGCCCGCAACTGGTCGAAGATCACGCCGAATCGGCGGATCTCCGAATGACCTTCGACCAGGTCGTGCACGGACATGCTCTCCACGTACACCAGTTCGGGGTCGACCGGATTGCGGAAGTCGAGCAGCGTGAACGATCCGGCCATGCCGGGATGCGCGCCCGCCTCGAACGGCAGGACCTGCAGAATCACGTTCTTGCGCTTGGTCTCCTCCAGCAGCCGGTCGAGCTGGCCGACCATGGTCACCGGACCGCCGACCACCCGGCGGATGGCGGCCTCGTCCATCACCACCCACAGCTCGAGCGGATCGTCCTTCGTCAGGTTCACCGCGCGGTCCATGCGCGCCTTGGCCCGGCTCTCCATCACGGAGGCATCGAGGCGCGGCATCGACGTATCGATCACCGCCGCCGCGTATTCGAAGGTCTGCAAAAGGCCGGGCACAGTGGAGGTCTGGTACTGGCGTGCCGAAAGTGCTTCCGCCTCGAAGTTGATGTAGGTGGCGTAGACATCGGACAACGCGCCTTCGTACGCATGTGACATACCCGGTTTGAGCGCGTCGCTGAGCAGGCTCATGGCCTCCTCGCGCATTTTCTCGCTCACCTGGCACAGGTCGAGCATCGCGCTGAGCGTGCGCCGCTGCGGGCGCGCCTGCGCCATTTCGATGCGGTACAGCGTTGTCACGTTGATGCCGGTGCGCGCGCTCACGTCCTCTTTGCTGAGCCCGGCGGATTCGCGCAGCTCACGGAGCATCGCGGCGAGCCTGCGAAGCCGGACGGTGAGTGTGGTTCGCTTGCCTGCCATGGGTGCCCCTTCGCCTGTGGCGCGTCACGTGAATCGCATTATTGCGCTGCTCGTCCATGCTGTCACGGGTTCGGGAAAGAATGCCGGTCGGCCTGTTCGCTTGTGGTCAAGTGACCCGCGGTTCTGTCAGGGCGGCTTTACTGCAGGAGTGACAACGCAATCTTGCGTTTCCCGTTGTGAGCGAGCATGATCCAGTTAGCCTGGTTGCGAGCAAGCCGAACAGAAGACCGGGATAACCGAATCGAGAGCCAATCATGTTGGTATACAAATCTTGGGTGTCGGGTGAATTCGGGGCGTTGCGATGAGCGCGCCGGTGATGGGTGGGGTACTGCCGACGGCGCCACAATTGTTGTGCGCCTTCCAGGGGCGGCGTTTCCAGGATCGCGAATTGCTGCGATCGGCACACGCGCTCGCTGAGCTGCACGAACGGCGGGCACAGGTGCGTGACGCCGCATTGATCGCCGAAATAGATTGCCGTCGAGGAGAACTCGTCGACGACATCAACGACTGGATTGTCGCCGAGATTCCGGTGAATCGGACGGGTGCCTCGCTGCACACCGAAAGTCTCGGCGCCGTCGTCGACCGGATGGCGCGAAGCTGGGTGGATGCCAACCAGGCCATTGATCTGGACGGTGCGCGAAGCGACAGCACGCACAAACATTGGTATCACCTGGCCGAACTGGTCGACGGCTACACCGACCTGGTCACCGATGTGATCGGTGGCAGGCGAAGGCTGCCCGAGCAGTAGGGGCTACGCGGGTTCCGGTGACAGCCTCGCCTCGAAGGCGACACGGTCACCACGATAGAGCGAGCGCACCCGTTCGATGGGTGCGCCGTCCGCATCGACACTTCGCCTGTGCAGCAGCAACATCGGTAGTGCGGTCGTGCTTTCGAGCAGGCCCGCCTCCCGCGGCGAGGCGAGAACGGTCTCGATGCGTTCCCGCGCACCGGCAAAGCTCACGCCGGTGGCGCGGATCGCGGCGTAGAGCGACGTGGTCGGGTCGTAACTGCCACGAAGCCCGCCGAAGCGATGCAGTGGCAGATAGGTGCTTTCCAGGCCGATGCGTTCACCGTCGGCGAGCAGGACGCGTTCGAGGTGCATCACCGGCGTGCCGGGTTCCACCTCGAGATCGGTCGCGGTCTGCGCGTCGGCGGGAACGTCTTCCCAGGCCACGACTACGCGGCCGGGTACGCGGCCGAGACTGATCGCGCCCTCGGTGTAGGAGCGCAGCGACAGCGGCTGGGTGAGTTTCGGCCGCGACACAACCGTTCCGCGTCCGCGCCGGCGAATCCTGCCTTCCACCAGCAGTTCCCGCAGCGCGTGGCGCACCGTCTCGCGCGCCACTCCGAAGCGGGTGGCGAGATCGCGTTCCGACGGCACCGGGTCGCCCTCGTCGAGTTCGGCGAGGATCGCGTCGATCTCGGTGCGGACGCGGAACACCTTCGGGACGCGCGTGGTGTGCGGTGAATCCATGCCGCTCAGCGTACCCGGATTGGTCTATACCAAAAGTTAACGCGGTGTTCGCCCTGGCCACACCTATCGGTCTAGACCATTTGCCACTATCGGTGCCATGCGATTGGTCATCATCGGTGGTGGGATTCTCGGCACGGCGCACGCCTGGGCCGCGATAGCCCGCGGCCACGAGGTCGTCCACCTGGAACGCGAACGCGAGGCGCGCGGCGCGACGGTCCGCAACTTCGGCCTGGTCTGGGTATCCGGGCGGTCGGCGGGCGAGCTGGAACTCACGCTGCGTTCGCGCGAGCTGTGGGAGGAGATCGGCGGTCGGGTCGCGGGTGTCGGTTTCCGGCCCGCCGGGTCCATCACCCTGGTCCGCACGCCGGCGGAGCTGGCCGTCGCCGAGGCCGCCACGGCGGGGCCGACCGCGGCCGATCGCGGTTTCACCCTGCTCGAACCCGAGCAGGTGCTGGCGCACAACCCGGCGCTGCGGGGCAAATACCTGGCCGGCCTGCACTGTTCGGCCGACGCGGCGGTGGAGTCGCGGCAGGCGTTGCCCGCGTTGCGCGCCCACATGGCCGCGAGCGGTCGCTACACCTTCCACGAGTCGACCGAGGCCCGGTCGGTTACCGATACCGGCGCCGGTGCGGTGGTGCTCGACGATCAGGGCCGCCGTCACGAGGCCGACCTGGTCGTGCACTGCCCAGGAGCGGCGCATTCCGGGCTCACCCGGGAACTGGCCGGTGTGCTGCCGGTGCGCCGGGTGCGGTTGCAGATGATGCAGACCGAGCCGCTCGGCGAAGCACTCACCACGGCGATCGCCGACGGTGACAGCTTCCGCTACTACCCGGGTTTCGCGGGCCCACAGGTGGATTCGCTCGCGCGCGAGCAGTCGCAGACGGCCACCGCCGCCGAGCACAAGATGCAGCTGCTGTGTGTGCAGCGGTTGCACGGCGGGCTGACCATCGGCGATACCCACGAATACACCGAACCGTTCGCCTTCGACGTCGACGAAGCGCCCTACGACCACCTCACCGAGGTGACCGAGGAGCTGCTCGGCCGCAAGCTGCCACGGGTGGTACGCCGCTGGGCGGGTGTCTACAGCCAGAGCGTCGATCCGGACGCCATCGTCACCCGGGTGCGGGCCGACACCAACGTGTGGGTGGTGACCGGCCCCGGCGGTCGCGGAATGACGCTCGGCCCCGCGCTCGGCGAACAAACCGCCGACGAGATCGGACTGTGAGGATCACCATGCATCACAACAACATTCAGCTCGCCGTGCTCGACATGGCCGGTACCACCGTCGCCGACGGCGGATTGGTGCTTCGCGCCTTCGAGGAGGCGGCTACCGCGGTCGGGATCGAGGCCGACGGCCCACGTCGCGAGGCGGCCCGCCGATACGTGCTCGACACCATGGGGCAGTCCAAGATCGAGGTCTTCCGTGCGCTGCTCGGTGACGAGGACGCGGCCCAGGCAGGTAATCGCGCCTTCGAGGCGGCCTACGACGCGCTCGTCGGCGAGGCCGACATCGCGCCCGTACCCGGTGCGGTAGAGGCGATCACGGCCCTGCGCGACGCGGGTGTCCGGGTGGCGCTCACCACCGGGTTCAGCCGCGGCACCCAGGACAAGCTGCTGTCCGCGCTCGGCTGGGCCGAGCTGGCCGACCTCACCCTCGCCCCGTCCGACGCCGGCCGTGGCCGTCCCTACCCGGACATGGTGCTCACCGCGGCTCTGCGCCTGCGGGTCGACGCGGTCGACCGGATCGCCGTCCTCGGCGACACCACCAGCGATATCGCGACCGGTCTGGCGGCCGGGGCGCGCATCGTCGCGGGCACCCTGACCGGCGCGCACAGCGCGGCACAGCTGCGAGAGGCGGGCGCCACCCACGTCATCGACTCCGTCGCCGACTTCCCCGCCCTGCTGCTCGCCTGAACTTGCGTCGCGGCGACCGCCGCGGCGAATGCACCTCCGTGAAACGAAAGTTGTTGTCATCGTGCGTACTTCCCTCACCAGACGCCGCCTCGCGCGCACCGCGTTGCTGCTGGCAGGCGTCACCGCCGTCGCGTTCTCCTCGGCGTGTGGCGGCACCGGAACCGAGTCGGCCGACGGCCGCACCGTCACCGTGTACTCCGCCGACGGCGTCGGCGGCTGGTACAAGAACCGCTTCGACGAGTTCACCGAGCGGACCGGGATCGCGGTGAACCTGGTCGAGGCCGGGTCGGGCGAGGTGGTCAACCGGGTCGACAAGGAACAGTCCAATCCGCAGGCCGACATCGTGGTCACCCTGCCGCCGTTCATCCAGAAGGCCGAGCAGTCGGGTCTGCTGCAGCCCAGCGGTATCGACACCGCCGCGATCCCGGCCGCCGACAAGGATCCCGACGGCAACTACGTGACGATGGCCAACAACTTCCTGTGCTTCATCGCCAACCCGTCGGTCGATGCCGCCGCGCTCACCTGGGACGACCTGCTGAAGCCGGAGTTCAAGGGCAAGCTGCAGTACTCGACGCCCGGCCAGGCCGGTGACGGCACGGCGGTGCTCGTGCTGCTGCAGCAGTTGCGCGGCAAGCAGGGTGCGCTGGACTACCTGGCGGCGTTGCAGGCCAACAATGTCGGCCCGTCGTCGTCGACCGGCAAGCTGCAGGCCAAGGTCGACAAGGGTGAGTTGCTCATCGCCAACGGCGACGTGCAGATGAACCTCACCACGGTGAAGGAGAAGGGTTCGAAGTTCAACGTCTTCTTCCCCGCCGCCGACGGCAAGCGTTCCACCGTGGCGGTGCCGTACATGATGGGTCTTGCCAAGGGCGCGCCGCACAAGGGCGACGCCACCGAGCTGATGCGGTTCCTGATGGCGCCCGAGGCGCAGGCAGCGCTCGGACCCGAGGCGTTCGCGGTGTCGCCGCGTACCGATGTGCCCGCGCCCGCCGAGGGCGGTCCCGCCGCGGCGATGCGTGGTGTCGACGTGGTTCCGGTCGACTGGAACACGGTGCTCACCGAGCTGGATGCGGATCTCGCGGCATACCAGAAGGCAACCGGCAGCTGAAATCCCCTGTAAAAGGAGTCGACAATGTCCGATGGTGACGTGCGCACGGGGTCCGTCGTTTCGGCCGGTGCCACCACGACCGAACCGGCGATCGTGTTCGACAGGGTCGGTGTCAGCTACGGCCGGGGCGGCAAGGCCGCTGTCGCGCTGGCCGACTTCAGCCTGCGCGTCGCCGTCGGCGAGACGGTGGCATTGCTCGGCCCGAGTGGGTCGGGCAAGTCGACCGCGCTCAAGGCGCTGGCCGGATTCGTTCGTCCCACGTCGGGTTCGGTGCGGTTGGCCGGACGCGATGTCACCGCGTTGTCGCCCGCCAAGCGGGGGATCGGCGTGGTCGTGCAGTCGTACGCGCTGTTCCCGCACATGAGCGTGCACAGCAATGTGGCGTTCGGGTTGAAATCGCAGCGGGTGCCGCGCGCCGAGATCGGGCCGCGCGTCACCGAGGCCTTGGAGATGGTCGGCATGGGTGGCTATGCCGAGCGTCTGCCGAGGGAACTGTCGGGTGGTCAGCAGCAGCGGGTGGCGATCGCCCGTGCGCTGGCCATCCGGCCGAGGGTGCTGCTGCTCGACGAACCACTCGCCGCCCTCGACGCGCAGTTGCGGCACTCGATGCTCGGCGAATTGCAGCAATTGCGGAAGGCGTTGCCCGACACGGCGATGCTGTACGTCACCCACGATCAGGCCGAGGCGCTCGCCCTGGCCGACCGGATCGCGGTGATGCGTGATTCCCGCCTCGTCGACATCGACACCGCCGAAAACCTCTGGCAGCGACCACCTTCCGACTTCACCGCCGGGTTCCTCGGTGGGGCGAACCTGGTGCCGTGCACGGTGAAGCATGTCACCGGGACGGCGGCGCTGGTCAGCGCGGGAACGTCGACGCTGCGTGCCCAGGCGCCGGTGCCCGGTGTCGGGCAGGACGAGTGGAAGCCGGACGACGCCGCGCTGCTGTGCGTGCGCCCGCACACCATCACCCTCGGCAAGACCTCGGATCGCGATGCTTTGCGTGCCACCGTGCGCAGTGCGGTGTGGCGTGGGGCGTCGACCCGGGTCGAGCTGGATGTCGACGGGTTGCCATCCGTGCTCGCCGCCGACGTGCCCGGACACTTCACCGCTGCGGTGGGTGCGGTGGTTGGGGTCGTCTTGCCCGATCCGGCCGGTGTGTTGATCGCGAACACGATCGGCGCGAGTTCTCGCGGTGAGGGATCGGCATCATGATGTCAGTTGGATTCTTTGCGGTGATCGGACACGACTTCGGTCTGTGCCACGACGATGGCGAGGTGCGGTGATGAGTGCGCCGGTGCTGGATCCGCCTGGAGCCGTCAAGCCAGAAGCCGGTGGTACGCAGCGCTCATGGGTGCCCGTGCTCTGGGTTCTGCCGCCCGTGCTCATCGTGCTCGGTATCGCCGGCTATCCGATTCTCCGGGTCCTCACGGAGTCGACGCGCACGCCCACCGGACGCGGAACCGAGATGTGGTCGACGGTCCTCGGCTCGGCGGCGTTCCAGGATGCGTTGTGGCGCACCATCTCCATCGCCGTGTGCTCGACGTTCGGCTGCCTGGTGCTCGGCATGTTCCTGGCGATCGTGCTCGCGTTCGTGCCGTTCGCCGGTTCGGGGGTGGTCGGCCGGCTCATCGACACCATCCTCACGCTGCCGTCGTTCCTCATCACCCTGGCCTTCACCTTCCTCTACGGCACGGCGGGGGCGGTGAACGCGTTGATCGCCGAATTGACCGGGGCGACAACGCCGGTCATCGATTTTCTCACCACGCCGCTGGGCGTGATCCTCGCCGAGATCACCTTCTTCACCCCGTTCGTGGTGCGACCCGTGCTCGCCGCGTTCGCGCAACTGCCGCGCGAACAGCTCGATGTGGCGGCCAGTCTCGGCGCCTCGCCGTGGCGGGTGCTGCGCCAGGTGGTGCTGCCCGAAGCGTGGCCCGCGCTGGCGGCCGGCGGCAGCCTCGTGTTGCTGCTGACGCTCAACGAGTTCGGCATCGTGCTGTTCACCGGCGCCAAGGGTGTCATCACGCTGCCCGCGTTGATCTACACCCGCGGCATCGTCACCTTCGACCTGCCCGGCGCCGCCGTCCTCGCCACCGTGCAGGTGGTGCTGTCGCTCACCCTGTACCTCACCTACCGGCTGGTGTTCGCCCGGTTCATCGCCCGTCCGAAGGAGGACTGATCGTGCTCGTCTGGACTCCGCGCGGGAAACTGTTGGTACTCACCACCTTCGGGCTCGTGGTGACGGTGGTCTTCGTCGCTCCGATCGCGACGGTGGTTCTCGCCGCGCTCGCGGGCAGCTGGACCGGCCCGCTTCCGGCGGACCTCGGTTTCGCCAATCTCGGCAGCGCTGTGCGCGGTGAACAGGCCGCGAGCCTGTCGGTGAGCCTGCAGACCGCGCTGATCTCGGGCGCGGTCGCCCTGGCCGTCGGCAGCTGGGCGGCCCTCGCGGCCCGTGAAGCGCCCACCTGGTTGCGTCGCCTCACCGACGCCGTCTTCCACCTGCCGGTCGCGGTGCCCTCGGTGGCCATCGGCCTCGGCGTCCTCATCGCCTTCAACGAACGTCCGCTGCTGCTGGGCGGCACCAGGTGGATCGTCATCCTGGCTCATACCGTCCTGGTCTTCGCCTACGCCTTCAGTGCCATCTCCGCCGCCCTCGACCGCCTCGACCCCGCGTACCGCCAAGCCGCCGAATCCCTCGGTGCAGGCCCCCTGCGCGTCCTGACCCAGATCACGCTGCCCCTGCTGCTCCCCGCCCTCGGCGCCGCCGCAGGCCTCTCGATCGCTCTGTCTATGGGCGAACTAGGCGCCACCATCATGGTGTACCCCGCCACCTGGAAAACCCTGCCGGTCAGCATCTTCGCCCAGACCGACCGTGGAGAAGTCTTCGACGCCGCCGCCGCGACAACGATCCTCGTCACGGTGACCCTCGTGGTACTGGTCGTCCTCGGCCGGTTGCGCGGCCGCGCCGCGCTCCGCTGATCCGGCACCGGGACGCGTCGTCGATTCCCGGCGGGTATCGACGAGCTGTCCGGCCCACGTGACGGTTACGATCTGCATCTGTTGGAATCCGAAAAGGGGGGTGCCGGTGTCCGATCGGAGTCCGGGAACGCGCGAATGCCGATCGACCCGGTCGGGGGTCGGTGCGTCGTGAACTATCCACAGCAGCCGCCGTACCCGCCTCCCGGCGGCGCTCAGTTCCAGCCACAGCCTTGGTACCCGCCCCCGCAGCAATATGCCGCACCGTACCCACACCGGCCGACGCAATGGCCGCCGGTTCCGCCGCCGAAGTCCGGTAGTAGCACCTGGATCGTGCTGGCAGGCGTGGTGGTTGTCATCCTGCTCGTCGTGGCTGCGGTCGTCGCTATCCGCTCGTGGAATCGATCGCAGCTGGATCCGATGCAACGTGTTTTTCCGGGGCTCTTGCCGGAGGAGCGCTATGAGGGGACGGGTTTCCAGGACACACGGTGTACCCGGGGGACCGCGCAAGAGCCGCCGTCGACAACGACGGGCGGGCCGCCGATGCCTGCGGCACTCCTCGCCTCCGGCTGGGACCATGCCTGGGGGTGTGTCAACTCCGGCGGCGAACCCACCTTCACCATCCTGCAGTTCACCGGTCCGAACGAAGTACGGGATGTGCTCGGCCGCATTCCGGGCGCCCGCCAGTCGTCCGGAACCAATGATGGGGTCGCCTACACGAACTACCAAGCCAGCGGGGACAACGGGCGCCCTTACATGTTCACGTCCTTCCCCGGTGACTCCGAACGGGATCTCTTCCTGATCTACACCTACGGAACCGATTTCCAGGATCAGCTCGATTCCTGGATCAAGCACACCGCCCCGCTCGGCTGATGGGCCTCGGCTAGAGAAGTGCGGCGGCGTCTACCGAGGTCAGGCCGCCGTCGACGCGTAGGTCGTGGCCGTTGACGTAGGAAGCCTCGGCGGAGGCGAGGAACGCGACGGCGGCGGCGATGTCGTCGACGGTGCCGATCCGGCCGGCAGGGGAGAGGGCCGCGACTCCGGCCTGCGCCGACTCGGAGAGTTCGGCGCGGAAGGCCGGTGTGTCGATGTAGCCGGGGCTCACCGAATTGACCCGAATACGCCGTGGCGCCAATTCCGCCGCGAGCGTGCGCGTCAGATTGTGCACTGCCGCCTTACTCGCCGAATACAACGCCGCACCCGGCACCCCACGGTGCAGGCCGAACGACGCGTTGATGACGATGGAACCGTGGTCGACCAGCACCGGCAACGCCTTCTGAATCGTGAAGAACGCCCCCTTGAAATTGCTGTCGATCACCTGCCCGAACAGCTCGTCGTTCACCTGCTCGATCGACTGGAACGACCCGATCCCCGCATTGGTGAACACCACATCGAGCCGCCCGAACCGCTCGGAGATCGCCGCCATCACAGCATCGAGATCGTCGAGATCAGCCATGTCCCCGGCCACCCCGACCGCCTGATCACCCAACTCCTCGACCGCCGCATCGAGCCGCCCCTTGTCCCGGCCGGTCACCACAACCCGCCCACCCTCCTCGATCAACCGCCGCGCGGCCGCCAACCCCATCCCGCTGCTACCCCCGGTAACCAGAGCGATCTTCCCGTCGAACCGAAACCCGTTGTGCGTCATGCACTCACCTTGCGCCTCCGCTGGGAAGACAAACAGTGCGCGTTTATCAGGGGTGTGCCACCACCACCCTGACGGCACAGAACGGCGGATGCTCAGCGCGAGACCAGCTTCTTCCCCGTGCTAGCGGGGAGCGCGGGCGCAGACCCGAACAGTGGGTGGTGCGTACAGCCACCGCTGTTCGTCATCCAATTCTCGCTGCGCCACCGCGATCGTCTCGCGTGGGACTCCGTGGGCTACCAGAGCTTCGTGCGCCTGTGCCCAGGTGAGGCTCCACATGCGAGCCATCGGTGAACCACCGCGAAAGAACGGAATATCGGCGTCGGCCCGGATATCGACGAGCCCGAGCGCCGCCAACCGTGTGGGCAGGGTGCGTGCCCACGATTGGCTGGCACCCGCGGTTTCGGTGGACCGAGCGAAGGCCCGCCAGACTTCCCCGAATGCCCCCGGCATCTCACCGAGCACACCGAGCCCATCGCCTTCCTCGAGCACGAGCACCCCGCCCGGTGCCAATGCCCGAGCCAATCTCTCCATTACGACTTGTCTTTCGGCGATGTGGAGCAGTACGAACCGGGTATGGACGAAATCGAAGGCGCCCGCGGGGAGAGGATCGGTGACGAGGTCCATCCGGACGGTTTCACCACCGAGGTCCGGCAAGTCGGTGAGATGACGCGGATCGGCGTCCACTGCCAGTACTCGGCCACCGGGCAGCGCAACGGTGCACAGCCAGCGTGCGAAAGACCCGCCACCAGCTCCGGCCTCGAGGCAACGCCAGCCGGCAGACACGCCGAGGTGTTGCGCCAGCGCGATACTCCCTGGGTCGTACGCCGCGCCGAGCAAGCTCAGACGTTCCTCCGCAAGACTCCAGTGGTTGGGCAGCGTGTAGTCCATCCTCAAACGCTAGGACCGTCGACCTGAACGTCAAGGTGATTCGGCGACCTCCGGCGACGCGAGTGGTCGACGCCACAGGCGACGTTTACCGCTGTTCTGTCTCAGGCGGATTCGGTGAGGTGGAGGTGGGGGAGGGTGGTCAGGCGGGCGTGGGTGGCTGTGCCGGGTTTCGGGTTGTAGAGGACCACGGACCAATTGGGGTTGTCGGCGACGGTGAGGGTTGTCGCGTCGAAGAACAGTTCGCCGGCTTCGGGGTGGAGTAGGGCGTTGACCGCTTGCGCGGGGACACCCACCTCGTGCCGGTCCCACAGTTGTGCGAATTCGGGTGACGATGCCACGAGTTCTTCTGCCACACGGTCGAATTCCTCGTCGTGCGGGGCGAGTGCCGCGTCGGCACGGTAGGCCGCGACAACACCCGGCGCCGCAGCGGCCCAGATCTCGGGCAGACCACGATAGCGGGGACTGGTGAAGAAGGTGACGAGGCAGTTGTGTGGTTCCCCGTCGTCGCATCCGAAGATCCGACCGGCAAGAGTGTTGAACGCGAGGATGTTCCAGTAGCGGTCGCGCACCACGGCGGGCCCACGCTCCCACCCGTCGAGAAGCGCCCGGATTTCCGCGGTCACCTCCGTCCCCGATCCATTCGCGGGCGGCGGGTTGAGTCCGGCGAGCAAATACAGGTGCGCCCGTTCGGACTCGTTCATTCGCAGAACCCCCGCGACGGCATCCAGAACATCACCGGAGACCGAAATATCACGTCCTTGCTCGAGCCACGTATACCAAGACACCCCGACCCCCGCCAGCATCGCGACCTCCTCGCGCCGCAACCCGGGCGTCCGCCGCCGCCCACCCACGGGCAACCCCACCTCACCGGGAGATATCCGCTCCCGCCGAGCCCGCAGAAACTCGCGCAATTGTTCACGCCGCCGAACCGATGCCGCACCGACCATCACTCCAACGTAGTCACCTGCGCCGGTGCCGCGCTGAGCGCGGAGCGCGGAGCCGAGGTCGGACCGCGGGCGTGCGGTGTCATCTGAGGACGCGCACGCACAACGTCGTTCTGCTGAAGGAAGTCATCGGGCCGGTGTGATCGATGTGGATGACGGCGTCGGCGGTGGGAAAGTCCGGCTGGCATCCGAGGAACGAGGCGGTTCCCAAGACCTCGACCTGAGCTCTCGGATCGGTGCACGCGGCCGGTTGGAGGTCGGGGTTCGGGTCGTCGCCCCAGGTTTCGGACTTCGTGTTGTACACGCATTCCCCCGTCTTCGCGCTGCCTACCCACCACGTCGGTGGTGCCGAGGTCGTTGTCGGTCCGAGCGCCCATGCCGGAATGGGCTCTTTGGGTGGCGCGGGCAGCTGCGGATCGATACCGATCGTGATCGCCGAGATCACGAACGCCGTGACGGCGGCCGGGACCGCGAAGCCGACGATCTGCCAGCGTCGATAGAGCGGCTTTCCCGGTGGCATCGGCGGCCACGGATGATCCCTGGGTGCGTCGAGCGCACCGATCCTGATCCGGTGATACAGATTCGCGAGCATCATGACCGGGTTGATCACCAACGAGTACTTGCCCCACCAACCGCGCCACAGGCTGTCCGCGGTGAGGTCACGGTACGTGCTCACGCCACAGGCGCGACAGAACGGACCGTCGACCTTGAAGCTCTGAGATGTGAGGAGCATCCCGCGGTGCCCGCGTAGGGCTGCCCGCACGGCCGGAACCGCGCCGCAATGACGACAGCGGATCGGCGGTTGGAGAAGGTGAAAACTATTCGAGGACAACGGGTCCCGATCTGAGAATGGCGAGTTGGGTCCGCCGCGACGTGCACGGTCGAGCGATCCTAGCGCCGTCCCTGTGCTGTCCGCGAGATGGAACCGTGGGCCGATCGGTGGGAACGTCAGGGACCCGACTTTGACGCCGAACCGATGCCGCACCGGCTGAGACACCAACGTTGGTCACCCGGGCGCGGAGGTCGCGGAGTGCGCCGCATCGACCATGACTTCGCGGGTCGATGCGGTGCGGCACGCTCGGTAGGGGTCAATCGACGATTGCCGTTGCCTCGAGTTCCACCATCATGTCCGCCTCGAACAGGGCGTCCACGCCGATGAGTGAGGTGAAGGCGCCTGCCTGGTCGGGGGTCCAACCCGTGACGTAGAAGGTCAGGCGGAGTACGTCGGCGAAGGTGGCGCCTGCTCCGGCCAGGCCGACTGCGGTGTTGCGCAGGGCTTGGGCAACCTGTCCGGCGAGGTCGCCCGGTGCGACGGGCGTTCCATCGGCGAGACGGGAGACCTGCCCGCTGACCTGCACGTGCCGCGATCCGGTGCCCACAGCCACGTGGTGGTAGGGCGCGGGCTGCAGCATTCCGGTGGGGACACTTCAACGAAACCAGGTTTCAGCATGGATACCGCCGACGAGCTCCGCATCGACGCCGCGCACCGCGAGCTACTGGATCAGGTGCTCGACAAGTGGTCGCTCAGCGTCCTCAACGAACTCTGCGAGCGACCCGACCCGGTTCAACGAACTGCGTCGCGCGATTCCCACGGTGACGCAGAAGTCGCTCACCGCGACGCTGCGCAGACTCGAGCGCAACGGGGTGATCGAACGGCACGTGGTCGGCACCCGCCCGGTCGCGGTCGAGTACCGGATCACCCCGCTCGGCAAAACCCTGCGCCATCCGGTCGAGGTCCTGCTCGCCTGGGCGGCCGAACAGATGCCCGCGATCCACCGCGCCCGCGATGCCTATGACGAGCGTGAGGAAGCAGAACTGGGTGCCAGGTGAATCCGGTGGGCCTTGGCTCATCGGGGAGGACTCGACCGCAACGTCGTCGCCTGCGGGTCTGTGTCGGTACCCGGGCTTAGGCTGACCACGTGTCGGTGCTGCCTCTGATCTTCACCGCTGGCTGGGCCAGTGGCATCAATGCGTACGCGGTGGTGTTCCTGCTCGGCCTGTTCGGGCGGATCGGCTGGACCGACGACGTGCCCGCCGGTTTGGAACGCACCGACGTGCTCGTCGCGGCAGGCGTGCTGTTCCTCATCGAAGCCGTGGCCGACAAGATCCCGTACCTGGATTCCTTCTGGGATGCGGTGCACACGGTCGTGCGCCCGGCCTCCGGTGCGGTGGTGTCGGCTCTGATCGCCGGACAAGACGATTCGCTGCCCACGCTGTTCGCCGCCGCCGTGGGCGGCACGACCGCGCTGGCCAGTCACATCGTCAAAGCCGGTACCCGGATGGCCATCAACACCTCACCGGAACCGGTCACCAATATCGCGGTGAGTACCGTCGAGGACTTGAGCGTCGGCGGCATCATCACGCTCGCGGTGTTCTTCCCGGTCCTCGCGGCCGTCATCGCCGCGATCCTGCTGGCGGTCGGGTTGTGGGTCGTGTACCTGTGCGCCAGCCGGATCCGCCGCTACCTGCGCCGAAGAAGGGAACGGCGCGAGACTCGGGCGGTCGACGCACTCGAGTAGATCACCGCACCTGCGGCGCCACCTTGGATCCGAGCAGATCGATGGTGTGCAGCACCTTCTCCGGCGGCAGTGTGCCCACGCTGGTGTGCAGCATGAACCGGTCCAGGCCGAGGGTGTCGCGGACGTCGGCGATCTTGGCGGCCACGTAGTCGGGGGTGCCGACGAACAACGACCCACTCTGGGAACGCAGCGCGTCGAACTGCTGGCGCGTCATCGGACCCCAACCACGCTCGCGTCCGATCACCGACATCGCCATCGCGTACGGCTCGTAGAAATCGGCGACCGCCTGCTCGTCGGTGTCGGCGATGTACCCGTGCGCGTGCACCGCCACCGGCTGCTTCTCGTGCCCACCTTCGGCCAGCGCCCGGTGATACAGCTCCACCAGCGGCTTGAACCGCGCGGGCTGCCCGCCGATGATGGCGATCGCCAGCGGCAGGCCGAGCAGTCCGGCGCGGATCACCGATTCGGGGCTGCCGCCGACCGCGATCCACACCGGCAGCGGCCGGTCGTCGGTGCGCGGGTAGACGGTGGCCTCGCGCAGCGGTGCGCGGAACCGGCCGGACCAGGTGACCGGCTCCTCCTCGCGCAGCCGAAGCAGCAGGCCGAGTTTCTCCTCGAAGAGCGCGTCGTAGTCGCCCAGGTCGTAACCGAACAGCGGGAACGATTCGGTGAAAGACCCACGCCCGGCCATCAATTCGGCCCGCCCGTTCGACAAGCCGTCCAGGGTCGCGAAGTCCTGATACACGCGCACCGGATCGTCGGAGCTGAGCACGGTCACCGCGCTGGTCAGCTGGATCCGTTCGGTGCGGGCCGCGGCCGCGGCCAGGACGACGGCGGGTGCGGAGGCGGCGAAATCCTGGCGGTGGTGCTCGCCGACGCCGTACACATCCAGGCCCGCGGCCTCGGTGGCCACGGCCTCGTCGACCACCTGACGCAGCCGCTCGGCCGCCGTCGGCGCGGGCCGATCGCCCGTGGGGTACCGCTCGGCGAAGGTGGTGAGCCCCAGTTCCATGTGAACCTCGTTTCCAGGTCGCGTTCTGTTCCCCAGTCTAAACGGACCGTGGTCCGATATCATTCCCGTTATGCTGGCCTCATGATCGAGGACCCCGCCGACGACCTGACGGTCACGCCACCGAAGCAGTGGGCGGTCGGTGTTCCCGCCGTGGTCAACGCGCTGAAGTACTCCCTGTCGCAGAGCACGCTGCCGCGCACCGCGCTCACCTTGCTGAACATCAATCAGACCGATGGTTTCGACTGTCCTGGTTGCGCGTGGCCGGAGCCGAAGCATCGGACCACCAACGAGTACTGCGAGAACGGCGCACGCCACATCGCCGACGAGTCGACCACGCGTCGCGTCACCGTCGATTTCTTCCGCGAGCATCCGGTCGCCGAACTCGACACGATGTCGGACTACTGGCTCAACCAGCAGGGCCGCCTCACCGAACCCATGGTCAAGCGGCCGGGCGCCACACATTACGAACCCATCGGCTGGGACGACGCCCTCGACCTCGTCGCCACCACCTTGCGCGGCCTCGACTCGCCGGACGAAGCCGTGTTCTACACCTCGGGCAGACTCAGCAACGAGGCCGCGTTCCTGCTGCAACTGTTCGTGCGCGCCTACGGCACCAACAATCTGCCCGACTGCTCGAACATGTGCCACGAATCCAGCGGGTCGGCGCTCACCGAAACCCTCGGTGTCGGCAAGGGCAGCGTGTCGCTGGACGACATCTACCAGGCCGACCTGATCTTCGTCGTCGGCCAGAACCCCGGCACCAACCACCCGCGCATGCTCTCGGCGCTGGAGCAGACCAAACGCAACGGCGGCACGATCATCGCGGTCAACCCGCTGCCCGAGGCCGGGCTCATCCGGTTCAAGAATCCGCAGAAGGCGCGCGGTGTGCTCGGTCGCGGCACCGCCATCGCCGACCAATTCCTCAAGATCCGCCCCGGCGGCGACCTCGCCCTGTTCCGCATGCTGAACCGGCTGCTGCTCGACGCCGAGGACGCCGCGCCGGGCACGGTGCTCGACCACGAGTTCATCGCCCAGAACACCAGTGGTTTCGAGGAATTCGCCGAACACGCTCGCGCGATCGGCTGGGAGACCGCACTCGCGGCCACCGGGCTCACGCGCGAGGAGATCGAGCAGGTGCACGGGCGGGTGCTGGCGAGCAAGAAGATCATCGTGTGCTGGGCGATGGGTCTCACCCAGCACAAACACGGTGTGCCGACCATCCGCGAGATCGTCGATTTCCTGCTGCTGCGCGGCAATATCGGTCGCCCCGGTGCGGGAGTGTGCCCGGTGCGCGGGCACAGCAATGTGCAGGGCGACCGCACGATGGGCATCTGGGAACGGCCGCCGCAGGCGTTCCTCGACGCGCTGGAAAAGGAGTTCGCGTTCACTCCGCCCGCCGCGCACGGCCTGGATTCGGTCGACGCCATCCGCGCCATGCGCGACGGCAACGCGAAGGTATTCGTCGGTGTCGCGGGCAATTTCGTGCGCGCCACCCCCGACAGCGAGGTCACCGAGGCGGCATTGCGCCGCTGTGCGCTCACCGTGCAGATCTCCACCAAGCTCAATCGCTCGCACACGGTGTGCGGTGATACCGCGCTGATCCTGCCGACACTCGGCCGCAGCGACCGCGACATTCAGGCAGGCGGCGAACAATTCGTCACCGTCGAGGACTCGATGAGCGAAGTGCACGCCTCGCGCGGGCGCCTCGACCCGGCCTCACCGCACCTGCTCAGCGAGGTGGCCATCATCTCCCGGCTCGCACGCCGCACGCTGGGAACCTCGGCGATTCCGTGGGAGGAGTTCGTCGCCGACTACGGGACCATCCGCGACCGCATCGCCCGCGTCGTGCCCGGTTTCGAGAACTTCAACGAGCGGGTGGCGCAGCCGGGCGGGCTGCGGTTGGCCAATCCGGTCAACGAGGGCGTCTTCCGAACCGCCACCGGCAAAGCGCGGTTCACCTGCAACGAGGTGACCGCGCTCGACGTGCCGCCGGGTTACCTTGTGCTGCAGTCACTGCGGTCCCACGACCAGTGGAACACCATTCCCTACGGCAGCGACGACCGCTATCGCGGCATCCACCACGCGCGCCGGGTGGTGCTGGTCAACCCCGACGACCTCGCCGAACGCGGCCTGGCCGACGGCGACACCGTCGACATCGTCAGCGTGTGGCACGACGGCAGCGAACGGCGCGCCGAGAAGTTCGTCGTCGTCGCCTACCCGGCGAGCCGGGGTTCGGCGGCGGCCTACTACCCGGAGACCAACGTCCTGGTCCCCCTCGACAGCGTCGCCGACATCAGCAACACCCCGACCTCGAAGGGCATCGTCGTCCGCCTCGAACCCGTCACGACCGATCCCGACGTCGGCTAAGTACACTTCCGGTATGTCCGTGCGCACCCGTCAGCCACTCGTCCCCGGCACCCAGTCGCCGATCCGGGATGTCCCGCGTTCCATCGAGCGCCCCGAATACGTGTGGAAACCGACGGTCAACGAGGGCAAAGAGCCCTGGGTACAGACGGCCGAGACCATCGAGAAGATGCGCATCGCGGGCAAGATCGCCGCCCAGGCACTCGAGGAGGCGGGCAAGGCGGTGGCGCCCGGCGTCACCACCGACGAACTCGACCGCATCGCCCACGAATACATGTGCGACCACGGCGCCTACCCCTCCACGCTGGGCTACAAGGGCTTCCCGAAGTCCTGCTGCACCTCGCTCAACGAGGTGATCTGCCACGGCATCCCCGACTCCACCGTGATCGAGGACGGTGACATCGTCAATATCGACGTCACCGCCTACATCCACGGCGTGCACGGCGACACCAACAAGACCTACCTCGCCGGCGATGTCGACGAGGAGGTGCGCCTGCTGGTCGAGCGCACCGAGGAGGCGACCAACCGGGCCATCAAGGCGGTCAAGCCGGGCCGTGCGCTCAATGTCATCGGCCGCGTCATCGAGGCCTACGCCAACCGCTTCGGCTACGGCGTTGTCCGCGACTTCACCGGTCACGGTGTCGGCCCCACCTTCCACAGCGGCCTGGTGATCCTGCATTACGACCAGCCCGACATCGACTCGGTCATCGAACCGGGCATGACCTTCACCATCGAGCCGATGATCAACCTCGGCGGCATCGACTACGACATCTGGGACGACGGCTGGACCGTGGTCACCAAGGACCGCAAGTGGACCGCGCAGTTCGAGCACACCCTGGTGGTCACCGAGACGGGCGCGGAAATCCTGACCCTGCCGTGAGCGGTGTGCTGCGCGGGGCACTGCTGATCGCCGGGACCACCTCCGACGCGGGCAAAAGCGTTGTGGTGGCGGGGATCTGCCGGATGCTGGCGCGGCGCGGGGTGCGGGTCGCGCCGTTCAAGGCGCAGAACATGTCGAACAATTCCGTCGTCACGCTCGACGGTGGGGAGATCGGGCGCGCCCAGGCCCTGCAGGCGCGCGCCTGTGGGCTCGAGCCGAGCGTGCGGTTCAACCCGGTGCTGTTGAAGCCCGGCAGTGATCGCCGTTCCCAATTGGTGGTGCGTGGGAAGGCGATCGGAACCGTCGGTGCGCGAGACTATTTCACGCGTCGTCAGCAATTGCGTGAAGTGGTGGCGGACGAACTCGCCTCGCTGCGCGCGGAATTCGATGTGGTGATCTGTGAGGGCGCTGGGTCGCCCGCCGAGATCAACCTGCGCGCGACCGATCTGGCGAACATGGGGCTGGCGCGCACGGCGGACCTCCCGGTTCTCGTCGTCGGCGATATCGACCGGGGTGGAGTGCTCGCACATTTGTTCGGCACCGTCGCCGTCCTGGAACCCGAAGACCAGCAGCTCATTGCGGGTTTCATCGTCAACAAATTCCGCGGTGATGTGTCCCTGCTCCAACCCGGCCTCGACCAGCTCACGGCCCTCACCGGCCGCCCCACCCTCGGCGTCCTGCCCTTCGCCGAGGACCTCTGGCTCGACGCCGAAGACTCCCTCGGCACCATCGCGGGCACCCCCGTCGGCCGCCCCGCCCCACCTCACGGCACCGACTGGCTCACCGTCGCCGCCATCCGCCTGCCCCGCATCTCCAACTCCACCGACATCGAAGCCCTGGCCTGCGAACCCGGCGTCTCGGTCCACTGGGCCGACAGCCCGCACCAACTGATCAACGCCGACCTCGTGGTGGTCCCCGGTTCCAAATCCACCGTCTCCGACCTGGAGTGGTTGCGCGCCAAGGGAATCGACGCGGCACTGCGCACACGTGCCGCCACCGGACGCCCCATCCTCGGCATCTGCGGCGGCTACCAAATGCTCGGCCGTCGCATCGTCGACGGGGTGGAATACGCGGGCGGAGATCACCTCCCGTCGCCCACGGCTGCTGTTCCCGAGCGCGTCGCCGCCCCGGGAGGTACGCCTGCAGGCGAGGGGATTCCGTCCGGGAGTCCATGGGTGGGCGACGGCCTCGGGCTGTTCGACTCGGACATCGAGTTCGCGGAGCCGAAGATCGCACAGCAGGTAACCGGGACAGCCGTAGGCATCCCTGTCCACGGCTATGAAATCCACCACGGCCGGGTGCGGCGTACCGGCGATCCCGCCTGGCTCACCATCGGCGGTGCTCCGGAAGGCAGTGCACGAGAAGCGATCTGGGGCACACACGTGCACGGCGTGCTCGAGTCCGACGAGTTCCGCCGCGCCTGGCTGACCGAAGTCGCCACTCGAGCGGGACGTACCGGCTTCACCGTCGCCCCCGACACGTCTGTCGCCGCCGTGCGGGAAGCCCAGCTCGACCTACTCGCCGACCTGATCGAAAAGCATGTCGACATCCCCGCCCTGGAAGAACTGATAGCGCGCGGCGCGAACGACCTCCCGATCATCCGAACGGGAATCCTCGAAGTACCCGGCGAGTAGAAGCGTTCACGCCGTGGATTCGGCGGTGGTGCTGCCCGATTTCGGTCGGCCACGGCTGAGCACGTATGCGGCGAAGCCGAACACGAGCGCCGGGGCGCCGAGTACGACGACGCCGAAGATCCAGATGTAGTCCTTGGCGGCGGTGGCGGGTGTGGTGTAGGCCTGGGTGTCTTTGCCGATGTCGATGAGAACCGTTCGGGCGTCGACTGTTTCGCCCGCGGTGACGTCGAAGAGGCGGACCGTGCGCCCGTCCTCGATGATCGTTCCGATGCCCGCGTGGCCGCTGCTCATCCCCGAGGTGGAGCTTTCCTCGATTCGGACGGTGACCTTTTCACCGAAGCCGGCGAGGTAGGCGGTGGCGTTGAACAGATAGGCGACCCCCGTCAGCGCCCCCGCTCCGAAGACGACGGCGCCGACCGCACACAGCACAGCCTGAATGATCCTTTTCACATGCCCCCCATGATGTCGATAGAACTCGATGGCCATCCTATGGCGAGTGGCACGGCTGTGCCTCAGGTCGCGAGGGCGCGCGGGTGTGGGACCGCTCTCGTCCTCACCGGAAGGGGACTCCTCTTGTGACAGGTTTGGCAATTCGGCGGTTCCCGGCAGTGAAAGCCCAGTACACGGGCATCGGCCGGTCGGAGCACCGGGGCCGAACGACAGGTGGTGTTCAGGGTGGGCGTGTACCGTAAACCGGCATGAAATCTCGGCAGATCACGGTCGGTGACCAGGCCTGGACAGTGCGGGTCGACGGGCCCTCCTCGCGGCACAATGTGCTGTTGCTTCCCGATGCGGACGACCCTGCTGACGTGTTCGACAAGGTGTGCGCGCGGCTGCACGAATCCGATCTGCAGACCGTCGTCGTGGAGTCCGTCGAAGGCCTCGAGCCCGCCGGGGTGCACACGATTCTCGACGAACTCGAATTGCCCTACGTGAACGTGGCCGGGCGTGGTACGGGGGCGGCGCTCGCCTGGCGGGTGTGCGCGGGCCGGTTCGGCCGGTTCATGAGTCTCGTCGTCGCAGACCACGGCCATCCCGCCGTGCCGGGAGCCGACGGCACGATCCCCGACCCGGCCTGTCCGCCGCTCGAACTCCCGGTGACGATGATGGTCACCAAGAGCCTCCCGCGCGCAACCGCCGACGCCTCCGGCCGCTTCGTCTACGGTGAATTCCGTGTCGTCCCTCTGGAAGTCGACAACATCGCCACCGAAGCGGGCCACGAACTCGCCACCGAGATCGTCCTGCGCACCAGCCTCTGGTGAACCGGGATCAAGACTTGCGGTAGGCGGCGAGCCAGTCGAGCCAGCTGTCGGTCTCGGCGAAGGCGACGGCGCGGACGGCCTCCGAGGACAGGAACACGTCGTGGCGGGCGCCGTCGATGGGAACGATGGTGGTGCGTTCGCCCAGGCAGCCGGCCCAGCGCTGGATCTGCTTGACGTCGAGCACGGCATCGGCCACGTCGACGGCGGCACTGTGCTGGCGCGCGAACTTGGTGACCCGCGAACGCAGGATCAGCGCGGGCACCCCGATGGTGAGCCCTTGCTGCAGCCGCGCCTGGCCCTGCCGGATCGCCCGCAACCAGCCCAGACGCACCGGTTCGCCGGTCAGCGGCTTCCAGTCCAGGTTGTAGTCCCATTCACCCGAGCGGGTGTGGTGCAGGCTGTCGCCGTAGGCGGTGCTCACCCCCATGCCGGGGATCTGCGCGAACGCCCGGAACCGGCCGACGGCGTTGATGATGGGCGTGCCGACGGTGCGGTAGTACGACGGTCCCTGCAGATCGAACCAGGGGCTGTTGAGCACCACTCCGGCTACGCCCGCCGCCGCGCTGCCGCCCGCGGCCTCGAGCCGGTCCAGCCACAGCGGCGTGATCAGGCCGCCGGTCGAGTGCGCCACGATCAGCACATCGTTGCCGGTCTCCTCGCGCGCGATCCGCAGCGCCTCGTTGAGTTCGCTGTCGTAGAGCGCCAGGTCGCTGACGTAGTGGGCGCTCTGCCCCTCGCGCCGTGAGCGGCCGCATTTACGCAGGTCGAGTGCGTAGAAGCGGTGGCCGCGTGCGGCGAAATGCTCGGCCAGGTGCTCCTGGAAGAAGTAGTCGGTGAAGCCGTGCACGTAGAGCACTGTCGGCTCGTGTGCCGGTGCGGCGGCGTCGGGCAAATAGCGAACCAGGGTGGCGACGATCTCGCCCTCGCCGTCGGGGTCGGTACCGAGCGGCAGGGTTCGCTGCTGGTACGCCGTGCCGAGGATGTCGGCCTGCCACTGCTCGTCGGTCCGGTCGGCGATCCCTTGCGTTTCGTTCGTCACACCCGCCAATCTATCGCGGGGTCACGGCGACGTGCAGGGTTGGTTTACATCACATTCGGCAGGTCGGGTGCAGTGAGGCGATCTGCTGAGGTGCACAATTGAGTTCAGGTGAACGACGGGTAACCTACCCCCGGCGATTCACTGCGAGTCGCATCAACACTGCCAAGCGCCCGCGCCAAGCGAACTCACCCGCCGGTGGTTAGCTGAGAAGGACAAGGAAGTCGATCTACCCGTGCCGAACGCTGCGAAGATTGAAAAGACCGATGTAGTTCTCATCGGCGCAGGCATCATGAGTGCCACGCTGGGCGCGCTGCTGCGGCAGCTGCAGCCGGACTGGACGGTTTCGGTGTTCGAACGGCTCGACGCCGCCGCCGCCGAGAGCAGCGACCCGTGGAACAACGCGGGTACCGGTCACTCGGCGCTGTGCGAGCTGAACTACAGCCCGCAGAACGCCGACGGCTCGGTCGATGTCAGCAAGGCGATCGACATCAACGAACGCTTCCAGGTCTCGCGGCAGTTCTGGGCCTCCGCGGTCGACGCGGGCGTCCTCGGCGACCCGTCGCGCTTCATCAACCCCATCCCGCACGTCAGCTTCGTGCACGGTGCCGACAACGTCGAGTACCTGCGTAAGCGCTACGAGGCGCTGGCGCCGCACCCGCTGTTTTGTGGGATGGAGTTCATCGACAGTCCCGACGAGTTCGCCAAGCGCCTGCCGCTGATGGCCAAGGGCCGTGACTTCTCCGACCCCATCGCGCTGAACTGGACCGACGGCGGCACCGACATCGACTTCGGCGCGCTCACCAAGCAGCTGCTGGCCTACGTCGGCTACTCCGGCGGTGAGATCGCCTTCGGCACCGAGGTCCGCGACCTCGACAAGCAGTCCGACGGCTCCTGGAACGTCACCGTGCGCAACCTGCGCACCTACCGGTCGCGCACGATCAACGCGAAGTTCGTGTTCGTCGGCGCCGGTGGTGGCGCGCTGCCGCTGCTGCAGAAGTCGGGCATCAAGGAGGCCAAGGGCTTCGGCGGGTTCCCGATCAGCGGCCAGTTCCTGCGCTCGACCAACCCCGACCTGATCGCCGCGCACGAGGCCAAGGTGTACGGCAAGGCCGCCGTCGGCGCGCCGCCGATGTCGGTGCCGCACTTGGACACTCGCGTCATCAACGGTAAGAAGGGCCTGCTGTTCGGCCCCTATGCCGGCTGGACCCCCAAGTTCCTCAAGGACGGCTCCAACGCCGACCTGTTCAAGTCGATCAAGCCGAACAACATCGGTTCGCTCGTCGGTGTCGGTCTCACCGAGATGGGTCTCACCAAGTACCTGATCAGCGAGCTGCTGAAGTCGCAGAACGGCAAGGTGGGTGTGCTCGAGGAGTTCCTGCCGCGGGCCGACGGCCGCGACTGGGAGCTCATCACCGCCGGTCAGCGCGTGCAGGTGATCCGGCGCAAGGGTGCCGGTGGCGTGCTCGAGTTCGGCACCGCGGTCATCTCCGCCCAGGACGGCAGCATCGCCGGTCTGCTCGGTGCCTCGCCCGGCGCGTCGACCTGTGTCACCGCGATGCTCGATGTGATGCAGCGTTGCTTCCCGCGTGAATACGCCGACTGGACCCCGCAGCTGCAGCAGATGATCCCCTCGCTCGGCCAGAAGCTGTCGGAGAACCAGGCCCTGTTCCAGGAAGTGTGGGACTGGACCAACAAGACGCTCAAGCTCGACGAGGTCAGCGCCACCACCCAGGAAGACACGCTCGGCTTCGCCCAGGTGCGATAGTCCGCCGTGCCGGTCGTGCTGAAACGGTCGTGGGCGGCGGACCTCGACTCCGCCACCCTGTACCGGCTGCTGACATTGCGCGTCGACGTGTTCGTCGTGGAGCAGGAATGCGCCTACCCCGAACTGGACGGGCGTGATCTGCTTCCCGGCACGCGTCACCTGTGGATCGATGACGACGGTGAGCTCGTGGCGACTTTGCGCCTGCTCGAAGAGGCGGACGGATTCCGCATCGGCCGGGTGTGCGTGGCGACGGATGCCCGCAAACGTGGCTACACCACTCGTCTGATGCAGGCCGCGCTGGCTGAAACCGGTTCGGCGACAGTGCGATTGGATGCCCAGTCCCACCTCGTCGACATGTATGCCAAGTTCGGCTTCGCCGTCGACGGGCCGGAATACGACGACGACGGCATCATGCACGTCCCGATGCGTCGCGGCTGATTCTCCCGGGTAACCATCTCCGACCCTGCGTCTGCCATGCCTTCCGGTCTGTCGAGGGACGCGCGCGCCACTATGGCGGGGTGCCGCTGGATGCGATCGTCGCGGGCGGCGCACCGGGTGCCGCTCGTCGGGCAGTGATGCCCGGGGATCGGGGGCGAACGGGCCGCGCATACAGTGGGGGCGTGCCTGGTTTTGCTGATGTTGCCGCTGGTCCGCACACCGCTGCGCGGGGAGTGGGTGAGGCGGGGTTCCCGTTCTCCGCTGTGGTGGGGCAGGAGCGGTTGCAGCTGGCGTTGATCTTGTCGGCGGTGCACCCGGGAATCGGCGGGGTGCTGGTGCGCGGCGAGAAGGGCACCGCGAAGTCGACCGTGGTGCGCGCACTGGCGCAGTTGCTGCCGCCGGTGGTCGACGAGACCGGTGCGCGACCGGCCCGGTTGGTCGAGTTGCCGGTCGGCGCCACCGAGGACCGCGTAGTCGGTTCGCTGGATCTCGAGCGGGTGCTGCGTGACGGGGAGCAGGCGTTCCGTCCCGGCCTGTTGGCCGCGGCCCATCACGGCGTGCTCTACGTCGACGAAGTGAACCTCCTGCACGACCACCTGGTCGACGTGCTGCTCGATGCCGCCGCCATGGGCCGCGTGCACGTGGAGCGCGACGGGGTGTCGCATTCGCATCCGGCGCGGTTCGTGCTCGTCGGCACCATGAATCCCGAAGAGGGAGAACTGCGCCCGCAGTTGCTCGATCGGTTCGGCCTCACCGTCGACGTGGCGGCCTCACGTGACGTGTCGACCCGGATGGCCGTCGTGCGCCGCCGCCTCGACTACGAAGCCGACCCCGCCGCCTTCGCCGCCCGCTACGCCGGCGCGGATCAGGGTGTCGCCGAACGCATTCTGACCGCGCGCGACCGGCTGCCCGATGTCGTGCTCGACAATGCCGAGCTGCGCCGGATCGCGGCGCTGTGTGCGGCCTTCGATGTCGACGGGATGCGGGCGGATCTGGTCGTCGCCCGGACCGCGACCGCGCACGCGGCCTGGCGAGGCCGGGATCGGGTCACCGAGGACGATGTGCGGATCGCCGCCGAGCTGGCCCTGCCGCATCGGCGGCGGCGCGATCCGTTCGACGAGCCGGGGATCAGTGAGGAACAGCTCGACGAGGCGATGCGGGCTGCGGCCGATGAGGTCGAAAACGCTTCCGACGACGAATTCGACTGGTCGGCCGATGGGAAAGCGTTCGACGGGGAGAATGCGGACTGCCGCAGCGGCGAGCAGGCCGACGATGGTCGTGCGAGTGGCGAGTCAGGTGCCGATCCGAGCGGCCCCGTCGGCGACGGTTCCGAGGATCGGCTAGGGAGTGACAACGACCCGCGCGAGGGCGGTCCCGACGACAGCGACGGGCCGGATGACGACGGCCCGGACGGTGGGCCGAGTGGCCCGAACGACAGCGGTCCGGACGGTGGACCCGGTGGTGGCCCGAATGGCAACCGCCCCACCGATGCCGGTTCGAACAGCCATGGCTCCGACGACAAGGGTTCTCGGCCGACCGCTGAAAGGCTTTCCGGCACACCCGGTTCCACTTCCAAGCCTGCCCCCCGCTGGGAAGTCCCCGGCATCGGTGAAGGCGCTCCCGGCCGCCGCTCCCGCGCCCAGACCCGCACCGGTCGCATGGTTCGCCCCCACACCGACACCTCCACCGGCCTGCACCTGCTCGGCACCGTCTTCGCCGCCGCACCGAAACAGGTCGAGCGCGGCCGGTTCGCCGGACCGCTCGCTCTGGCGATCGAAGACCTGCGTGGCGCGTATCGCGAAGGGCGCGAAGGCAATCTGGTCGTCTTCGTCGTCGACACCTCCGGTTCGATGGCCGCCCGCGACCGGCTCACCGCCGTCACCGGCGCCGTCGTCACCCTGCTGCGCGACGCCTACCAGCGCCGCGACAAGGTGGCGGTGATCAGCGTGCGCGGCAGCGAGGCCGAGCTGGTTCTGCCGCCGACCTCCTCGGTCGACATCGCCGTGCGCCGCCTGGCCGGTCTGCGCACCGGCGGGAAGACACCTCTCGCGGCCGGTTTGCTGAAGGCCCGCGAGGTGATCGCCCGCGAACACGTGCGCGACCCTCGCCGCCGCCCGATGCTCGTCCTGCTCACCGACGGCCGCGCCACCGGCGGCACCGACCCCCTCCCGCGCGCCCGTACCGCCGCCCGCTTGATCGCGGGCGAAGGCCACACCGCGATGGTCATCGACTGCGAACGCGGCATGATCCGCCTGGGCTTGGCCGCCGAACTGGCCCGCGACCTGCAAGCCCGCTATCTGCGCCTGGACGAACTCACCGGCGAAACCGTCGCGGACGTCGTGCGCGGGTCGGCCCGCGCCGCCTAGCCCTGCCCGAGCCGTACCTGTGCGGGGCGGGCATGACGGCCCGTCCTGATAGAAATGATTCCGAGTCGGCGCTGTGCGGTCGGTCCGGTGGCCGTGCTGTTCGAGGCCGTGAATTGACCCGCGTGAGCGGGTCGAGAAGAGGAGTTGCTGTGCCCAAGGGTGTTCCCGAGGTCGTCCCCGCGGACGGGCTGACCACGCGGCAGCGGCGTAATCAACCGGTGCTCGCCGTGCACACCGGGCCGGGCAAGGGGAAGTCGACGGCGGCGTTCGGGATGGCGCTGCGGGCCTGGAACCAGGGGTTCGACGTTGCCGTGTTCCAGTTCGTGAAGAGCGCGAAGTGGAAGGTCGGCGAGGAAGCGGCGTTCCGGACCCTCGGCACCCTGCACGAGGAGACCGGCGCGGGCGGCGCGGTGGAGTGGCACAAGATGGGGGAGGGGTGGTCGTGGACCCGCAAGCACGGGACCGAGGAAGACCACGCCGCCGCCGCGCTCGCGGGCTGGCAGGAGATCGCACGGCGGCTCGCCGCCGAGCAGCACCGCTTCTACGTGCTCGACGAGTTCACCTACCCCTTGAAGTGGGGCTGGGTCGATATCGACGAGGTCGTCGAGACACTCACCAACCGGCCGGGTAACCAGCACGTCGTCATCACCGGACGCGACGCACCGCAGGCCCTGATCGATGCCGCCGACCTGGTCACCGAGATGACCAAGGTGAAGCACCCGATGGACGCGGGCCGCAAGGGTCAGCGCGGGATCGAATGGTGACTGGCTCGACAGCCGTGCGGAATCCAATGGTGACCGACGCGGCAGCTCTGGTGGATCGAACGGTGGCCGCGCCGCCAGCCGTGGCGGATCGAACAGCGAGCGGCATGGCGGCTGTCGTGGATCGAACAGCGAGCGGCATGGCGGCTGTGGGGGATCGAATGGTGGCTGGCCCGGTGGCTGTGGGGGAACGAATGGTGGCTGGCCCGGTAGCTGTGGTGGATCGAATGGTGACTGGCCCGGCGGCTGTGGGGGAACGAATGGTCGATGGCTCGGCAGCCGTTGTGGAACGAACGGGGAGTGGAACGACGGTCGTGTGGGAGCGGCGACCGTGAGCGCGCCGGCGATCGTTATCGCGGCCCCGGCGTCGGGTAGCGGCAAGACGACGCTGGCCACCGGGCTCATCGGCGCGTTGCGGCGGGCTGGGCACCAGGTGGCGCCGTTCAAGGTCGGGCCGGACTACATCGACCCCGGGTATCACGGGCTCGCCGCCGGACGCCCCGGCCGGAACCTCGATCCTGTTCTGGTAGGCGAGGATCGGGTGGTCCCGCTGTACCGGCACGGTGCCCACGGGTGCGATATCGCGGTGGTCGAGGGCGTGATGGGCCTGTTCGACGGTCGTATCGACGAGCATCGGACGGAGGCGGTGGCCGAGGGTTCCACCGCGCAGGTGGCGAGCCTGCTCGGCGCACCGGTCGTACTGGTCGTCGACGCGCGCGGACATTCGCAAAGCCTGGCCGCGCTGCTCCACGGGTTCGCCACCTTCGACTCCTCAGTGCGCCTGGGCGGGGTGATCCTCAACCGTGTCGGTAGTGAACGCCACGAGCAGGTCTTGCGCTCGGCGTGTGATCGGGTGGGCGTCCCGGTCCTCGGCGTACTCCCGCGCATGGCCGAATTGGAAGTCCCCTCACGCCATCTCGGCCTTATCCCAGCCGTCGAACACGGCACCGCCGCCACCCGCGCGGTCGACGCGATGACCACCCTGGTCGCCGCCCACGTCGACCTCCCGGCGATCGTCGCGCTGGCCGGTGGATCGGTACAGGGCCCCGCCTGGGATCCGCTGACCGAACTGGCCGCAGCCGCCGACCGAGCCATACTGCCCGATCGAGAGCAGCCGTCGGGCGAGCTCGGCCGGTCGGCCGCTATCGCGCGAACTCCACACGATCCCGCCCCGGCGACATCGTCCGAGCGATCCCTACTGCCGACCACCACGATCACGGACGCGACCGCCGGCCACCGCCGCACCCGGATCGGGGGGCCGGTGATCGCGATGGCCGGCGGCGCTGCCTTCACCTTCGGCTACGCCGAGCACCGAGAGTTGCTCCTGGCAGCGGGTGCGCAGGTCGTGGTCTTCGATCCACTGACCGACGAATTGCCCGAGGACACAGCCGGTTTGGTGCTTCCGGGTGGCTTTCCCGAGGAGCACGCCGCGCAACTCTCGGCGAACGTACGCCTACGCAGCGCGATCGCCGACGGCGCCACCCACGGCCTTCCGATCCACGCGGAATGCGCCGGACTGCTCTACCTCACCCGCTCCCTCGACGGGCATCCCATGGCCGGAGTGGTCGACGCCGACGCCGAATTCGGCCCCCGCCTCACCCTCGGCTACCGCGACGCCGTCGCCCTGCACGACTCCGTGCTGTGGCAGGCGGGCTCCCGAGTACGCGGCCACGAATTCCACCGCACCCGCCTGACCAGAGCGGGCACGGCGAACGCCGCATGGGGCTGGCGCACAACACAGTCCGTCTCCGAAGGTGCGGTGGTGGGCCAGGTCCATGCCTCCTACCTGCACACCCACCCTGCCGGTAATCCTGACGCCATCCGCCGATTCGTCGACGCCGCAACGGGATTCGAATCTCGATGACGGGTCGTCGGTGACGGACAGTAGGGCGTCGCTGGACCGAGTCGCCGTCGGCATCGGTCTGCGCCCCGGCACCACAGCGGACCGCATCGTGCGAGCCGTCGAAGAGGTTGTCGGGCAGTACCGCATCGCCTGCCTGGCGACGCTCGACACCCGAGCCGCCGAGCCGGAAGTGCGGGCGGCCGCCGCGATACTCGGAGTCGCGCTGCTCGGATTCACCGCCGAGGAATTGTCCGCGGTCGAGGTTGCGCACAGCTCGCCACGCACCGAATCCGCGGTCGGTACCCCCAGCGTCGCGGAGTCCGCCGCTCTACTCGCCGGGAATGGCGAATCAGTGTGCGGTCGAACAATTGTCGACGGAATCGTCGTGGCTGTGGCGTACGCCGACCCGATTTAATTCACTGGGCAAGATCGGCCGCGCACAGTAACGTCTGTTCCAGCAGTCGTACGGCGGGCCGGCACTGATCGGTTACCTTTCATCCAAGCGGTCACAGGTTCGAATCCTGCCCGCCACCGCGCGGTGGCGGTAGCTCAGCCTGGTAGAGCACTCGGCGCGTCCGGTCGGGACACACACGCCCGCCGTGCGATTGCGACGGAGTAGCGCGGGCCGGATTCGGTCGGTTATCTGGTGACCTCTTCAGTCGGGCGGGTTCGAACCCCGCGTCGGAAAGCAATTTCCGTCTCCGGTCGAAACACCACGCCTGCCCCACTCCGCATACATGCCCCGTCGGGTCCGGGGCCGAATATCAACGCCCACGGGCGTATCGGAGGGGAACAATGAATATTCTGTCGCGGTTCAACCGTCGCAGCACACCGCAGTCCGCACCGGCCGACAATCGTCAGGTCGTGAACAACGCCGGTGGCTACGTTTTCGACATCACGCCGCAGGCACGGGTGCGCCGCTTCCTCACGCTCGGCACCGAATCGGGAACCTACTACGTGAGCCCTGCGGCGCTCACCGCCGACAACGCCGAGTTCCTCGTCGAGTACGCGGCCGAGCACACCGCCGACCTGGTGCGCGAGATCGTGGAGATCTCCACCTCCGGTCGCGCGCCGCGACAGAATCCCGCACTGTTCGCGCTCGCCGCCGCCGCATCGGTCGGCGATGTCGACGGGCGTCGGGCCGCGCTGGCCGCGTTGCCGCAGGTCGCGCGCACCGGCACGCACCTGTTCCTGTTCGCCGGGTACATCGAGCAGTTCCGCGGCTGGGGTCGCGGGCTGCGCAGGGCAGTGGCGAACTGGTACCTGGACAAGCCGGTCGACGCGCTCGCCTTCCAGGCGGTCAAGTACCGGCAGCGTGAAGGCTGGACGCACCGCGACCTGCTTCGCCTGTCGCACCCGGCGGCCACCGAGGACGAACGGCGCAGGTTGTTGGACTGGATCTGCGGTCGCGCAACGGAACTCGACGGCTTGGCCGTGGTCGAGGGCTTCCAGCGTGCGCAGACCGCCCCGGCCGATCAGGTGCCCGCGCTGGTTCGCGAGTACCGGCTCGGCTGGGAGATGCTGCCCGATGCCGCGCTGAACACACCCGAGGTGTGGGAGGCGCTGCTGGACAACGGGATCCGCAGACTGCGCTGATGTCAGCTTCCACGCCTTAGCCGGCTGGGCCTGCTGGAACCGCTCGGACCGCGGACCGCCGCGCTCTGCGCCCAGCGCACCGACCCGCAGCGGCGGCGTGCGGTTCGAGTGCACCGCGTCTGTACTGATCACGCTGCGCGCCTAGACTTCTGGGCGCTTAGTAGGAGGCGCGGGCATCTGGCGCCGTCGACCTGGTGCATGAGGGTCGGTAGATGATATGAGTAACTGTTCGGGTTGCTTCGGGCGGTAGTGAAACCAGCTGGGTACGAAACAAAGGGGTGAAGCATGAGGATTATCATTCTGCGGTCGCGTCGATGTGGGATTTGCGATGCCGACCGAAGCTGAAACTGCTTGGCTAGCTGGCCTGCTCGAGGGCGAAGGCTCATTTGCCATGATCAAATGTCATGTAGGCGGAAAGGTCTATTGATCCCAAGATTGTGGTGAACATGACGGACCGCGATATCATTTCGCGAGTTGCCGATCTATTCGGCGGTTCTGTCTACGACATGCCGCGATACATCGAAGGCCGAAAGGCGCAATATCGGGCTCAGATAACCGGCTCGGGTGCTGCGAGGTGGATGCAGGACCTGTATCCGTGGCTCGGGGAACGCAGGCGCACAAGGATAGACGCGGTCTTGACGGAATACTTGGGTCAGGAGCCGACCAGAGTTCGACGGCGTCGATCGTGCTCCGAAGCTGCTGCCAATCGACTCAGAAGCACGACCAGCGGTCAATTTATGGCGGCCGAATTGCCTACCGATTAAGCGCTGCTACCCGTCGCTGCCAACCTCATGTGGTTGACCCTGTACTAAAACGGAGCCGCCGCGACCTCGTTGTCGCGGCGGCACCTTTCCTCTCGCGCGGAAGTTCCTCACCCTCAGGGGGCGACCGAGGACCAATCGGCGAAACCGGTGGGGTCGTGGCGGCCCATGGAGGCGTGTTCGAACAGGCCCCAGCCCTCGGCGTCGCCGCAGCGGGCGTGGCCGATGTGGTCGATCACGCCGTAGGGGACGCGGGCTCGGATGCCGGGGTCGGTGAGGTCGTAGGTGCTCGACAGCGACCAGTTCTCACCCATCCAGCGGCCGTGGGTCCAGTCGGGGTCGGCGCCGTATCCGCAGCCCACGTGCAGGGCGATGCCGGGGCGGGACTCGATCTCGACCTCGAGGGGCTTGCCGTCGGGGGTCGTCATGTCGAGGCGGACCGAGCGCGGGTGGCGGGTGCCCGGCTCGTAGACCCAGGTCATGCGCGGCCAGCCGAGTTGTTCCTTGCGGCCGTCGTTCCAGATGCGCACCGCGTTGTTGAGGGTGCGGGTGCCGTCGGGTTCCTCCTGCACGATCACCACGATGGCGAAATCGGGGAACCGCAGCGGCGCGTACAACCACCAGAAACCACCCATGCCCGTCGGCCTGCCCGCCGGGTCGGGTTCGCCGGAGGGACGGATGCCCCAGGAACGGTCGCGGCTGCCGGTCCACACCGCCGGGTCGACGGAGTAGTCGCGCCCGTGCACCGCGAGAGTGCCTTCCCACGAACCCGATTGGGCGAAACGCGAGGCCTCGATGATGGGCCGCGTGCCGGACAGGATCAGGTGCGGTTGTTCCTGCACGGCCGGTTGCGCCCCGGTCCAGGTGAGGTCGAAACCGAGATCGTCGTGCTCGCACACCACGCGCAACTTCTGCAGCGGTTCGATCACCTCGATGCGGTAGCCACCGACGCGGGTGTCGAGATCACGCGAGGTGAGCGCGTCGGAGAACCGCACACTGTGCTGGGTGTCGCCCTGGCGTGCGCACGCGAACGCGTCGACCACACCCAGGTTCGGGTACACGCCGAACCCGGTGATGAGCATGGTGTCACCGGCGGGGTCGAAGGCGTTGAAGTAGTACCGGTCGTAGAAATTCCGGTCGCTGGTCGCCACCCGGGCCAGCGACAGCGGCGTCTGATGGACCGGGTATTCGTCCAGGGGGACGGGCATGATCGCGTTCATCGTCAGTCCCATTCGTAGGTGCCGTCGAGCAGCGCTTCGAGTCCGCGCCGGTGCATGATGTAGTCGTCGCGTTCGTCGGGCACGGTGTCCTCGCCGAAATGGATCATCCGCCGCTTGATCCGCGCCATCACGATGGCGTGGCGCAGCGCCGCGTACACGATGTAGAAGTCCAGGTCGGTGATGGTGTGGCCGGTGAGCTTCTCGTACTCGGCGACCACGTCGTCGCGGCGCAGGAAGTCGGCGAGGCCGGGCTGGTCGAACCGGGTGGCGATGTCCTGGAAGAACCGGTGGATGAAGATCAGCCAGCCCAGGTCGAGCTCGCGGGGGCCAAGGGTGGCCATCTCCCAGTCCAGCACGGCGGCCGGGGTGAAGCCGTCGAACAGGATGTTGCCGGGGCGCGCGTCACCCCAGTTGAGCACCTCGGCGCCGGTCTCGGTGGGCCAGTTGGCCGCCAGCCAGTCGAAGGCGCGCTCGATCAGCGGGATGTCGACGCCGTCGTCGGCCAGCGCCCACCGGTACCAGGCGCGCTGAGCCTCGAAATGCCTGCGCAGCGCGGACCCTTCGCCGTCGAGCGCCGGAAAGCGCTGTGCGGCATCGTCGATCGCGTGCACCTGGGCGATCACCTTGACGGTCTCGGCGGTGATGCCGGCGCGCTCGGCGAGGGTGGCGTCGAACACCCAGCCGAAGAACACGTACGGGGGATTGTCGGCGACCACCTGGCCATCGATCTTGTCCATGACGAAAAACGGAGTACCGAACAGTGATTCGTCGGTCTCGAGCCACCGCAGGGCGGGCACGGGAACCTCTGACGCCGCCGCGACACCCGACATCACCTGGTACTGCAACGGCAGGTCATAGGACTGGAACACCGGAAACGACGAGTCCTCGGGCGCCATCCGGGCGACGAAAGAACCGCTCTCGGCGACCCCGTTCACCGACCATTCGGCATCGAACAGAACCGTGGTGCTCGACATACCGCCGGTGGCGGGTTTGCTGAGGTTGCCGATCGTCGGCGGTGCGTCGGCGCCGACCTTGCCCGACAGCCACCCCGAGAGCCGCTCGCCGAATGCGTCGAGATCGAGCTCGGTGACGGTCAGCGACTGCTGCGCGGTGTGGTCCGTGTCGTCGGACATACGTGGGGTCCCCTGTCGGCGTGGTGAAACGTGTTCCGTACCGGCGTACCGGAAGACCGGCCGGAATGTAAGGCGGGCGTCGGTGAGCGGGATTCAGGGTTGACACCTCCAAGATCGGGGTTTCCCCCGATGCGCGCGCGAGTCGTCGTCGGTAAAGCTTGCCGGACAGCCGTTTTCGATAGGGAGGTACGTAGTGACCGCAGTCGCCGCGGAGCGCGTAGTCGAGGAGCCGGTGCGTGCACCGGAGCCCAGGTGGCACCCGCTCACGCTACTCGCGTTCCGGTTCTGCGTCGCCTACTTCGGCCTGTTCTGCCTGTGGATGGCTCAGATCACCTTCGTCTTCCTCGGCGTGATCGCGCTGAAGATGCCCGAGGACGCCGTCGCCTGGCAGCTGCTCACACTGGCCCCCGTGAGCAGCTGGATCGGGGAGCACGTGTTCGGCGTGTACGCCGAGCTGGAGATGAACGGCAGCGGCGACCAGGCCGCCATCTGGATCCAGTGTGGGCTGGTGCTGATCGTCGCGATCCTGGTCACGGTGGTGTGGTCGATTCTCGACCGGCGCCGCCGCGCCTATCCCCGGGCGGCGAGCTGGTTCCTCACCGGTCTGCGCCTGGCTGTCGGCGGGCAGATGCTGTTCTACGGTTTCACGAAACTGGTCCCCACCCAGATGCCCGAACCGGCGCTGACCACCCTGCTCACCCGGGTAGGCGACCTGAGCCCGATGGCGATGCTGTGGACGCAGGTCGGTTCGGCACCGGCCTACGAGGTGGCGCTGGGCGCCGCCGAGGTGCTCGCGGGGCTGCTGCTGTTCTGGCCGCGCACCGCGACGCTCGGGGCCATGCTCAGCGTGATCAGCATGGCCCAGGTGTTCTTGCTGAACCTCACCTTCGATGTGCCGGTGAAGATGCTGTCCGGCCACCTGCTGCTGATGAGCCTGGTGCTGCTCGCCCCGCAGGCGCGGCGGCTACTGGATGTGCTTGTGCTGGAACGTGCATCGGGCCCGATGGTGCAGCCCGCACTGTTCCGGTCCGCGCGGGCGAACCGGTGGGCCACCGTGGCGCAGGTCGCGGCGGCATTGTGGATCGTGGCCGGAATGATCGTGGTGACCACGGACTCGTGGCGCGAATACGGCGGGGGCGCACCGGAGCCGGAGCTGTACGGCATCTGGGAGGTCTCGGAGTTCTCGATCGACCAGGTGCCGGTGGCACCGCTGGCCACCGATCCCGTGCGCTGGCAGCGCCTCGTCGTCGACAAGGGCACGGCGGGCTATCAGCGCATGGACGACACGATCGTCCCGGTCATGGCCACCGTCGACCCCGCGGCCGCGAACCTCACGATCGCGACCGCCCCGACCGCGCCCGATCAGGCGCCGACACCGTACGCGACCCTCGCCGTGGACCGCGCCGACGACCGGCTCACCCTGCGCGGCGAGATCGCGGGCAAGCAGGCCACCGTCGTCCTCACCCGCCTCGACCTCGACAGTTTCCCCTTGCGCGGCACCGGCTTCCGGTGGGTGCAGAACAACCCGTACCTGGGCTGAGCCGTGCACGGTGCGGCGGGGCGTGCGCGGAGCGGCGTCCATCGGGCCGACCGGCACGAGGCAGCGGGCCGGAACCGCAACGGCCGGGTGGGTGCGGGGATCAGCACGTCACGAACTAGGCTCGGACATTGTGCCGAACACGTCTGACACCGCATCGACCCAGCCCGCCGGGGACCCGAACTACCTGGTCGGGCTCGATCTGCGTGGGCGAAGAGTCGTTGTCGTCGGCGGCGGCACTGTCGCCCAGCGCAGGCTCGGGCTGCTCGTGGCGGCGGGTGCGCGGGTGCACGTGATCAGCCGGGCCGTGACCCCCGCTGTGGAGGGCATGGCAACAGCGGGGCAACTCACCGTCGAACTGCGCGACTACCGCGACGGCGACCTCGACGAGGCCTGGTACGCGATGGCCTGCACCGACGAACCCGAGACCAATGCCGCCGTGGTCGCCGAGGCCACCGCCAAACGGATCTTCTGTGTGCGCGCCGACATCGCCCGCGACGGCACCGCCGTCACCCCGGCGACCGCCCGCTACGACGGTCTCACCCTCGGCGTCCTCGCCGGCGGTGCGCACCGCCGCTCGGCCGCCGTCCGCAACGGCCTGCTCGAAGCGCTGCAATCCGGTGTGGTGACCGATGATTCGGAACCCGTCACGCCCGGCGTCGCGCTCGTGGGTGGTGGGCCGGGCGACCCCGACCTCATCACCGTGCGCGGCCGCCGCCTGCTCGCCCGCGCCGACCTGGTCGTCGCCGACCGGCTAGCCCCGCCGGAACTGCTCGCCGAACTCGGCCCGCACGTCGAGGTCATCGACGCGGCGAAGATCCCCTACGGCCGGTCCATGGCGCAGGAGGCGATCAACCTCGCCCTCGTCGAGGGCGTGAAAGCGGGCAAGTTCGTCGTCCGGCTCAAGGGCGGCGACCCGTACGTCTTCGGGCGCGGGTACGAGGAACTCGAGGCGTGCGCCGAGGCGGGCATCCCCGTGACGGTGGTACCCGGCATCACCAGCCCCATCTCGGTACCCGGTGCCGCAGGCATCCCGGTGACCCATCGCGGGGTGACCCACGAATTCGTGGTCGTGAGCGGACACGTCGCCCCGGATCATCCGGACTCGCTGGTCGACTGGTCGGCGCTGGCCAAGCTGCGCGGCACCCTCGTGCTGATGATGGCCGTGGAACGCATCGACAAGTTCGCCGCCGCCCTGCTCGACGGCGGCAAGTCCGCCGACACCCCGGCCACCGTCATCCAGGAGGGCACCCTGCGCACCCAGCGGGTGGTGCGCGCCGACCTGGCCACCGTCGCCGAACGGGTCAAGCAGGAGGGCATCCGGCCGCCCGCGATCATCGTCATCGGGCCGACGGCGGCCTTCGGCGCCGATCCCGCCGATCCCGCCTGAGGTCACGATCTCGGCGGGTGGCGCCGACGGTGTCGTTTACAGTGGTCGACTGTGCTCGAAAACCCCGCTGCCTCGAAGCAGTCCCCGGTGAAGCAGTCGGCCTTCGGGCTCGCGATCATCGTTCTCAGCGGCCTGCAGTTCATGGTCGTGCTCGACGGCACCGTCGTGATCTTCGCGCTGCCCCGCCTGCAGGACGAACTCGGGCTGTCCAGCTCGGGCGGCGCGTGGACGGTCACCGCCTACGGCCTCACCTTCGCGGGCATGATGCTGCTCGGCGGCCGCCTCGGTGACGTCTTCGGCCGCAAACGCATGCTCATCACCGGTGTCGGCCTGTTCACCGCCGCCTCGCTGGCCTGCGGTCTCGCCCAGGGCGAGCTGGCGCTGCTGATCGCGCGCGCCTTCCAGGGTGCGGGCGCGGCGATCGCGGCACCGACCGCGTTCGCGCTGGTCGCCACCACTTTCGCGCCGGGTAAGGCGCGCAACCAGGCGGTGGCCGTCGTCGGATCGATGGCCGGAATCGGCTCGGTGAGCGGCCTGGTGATCGGTGGTCTGCTCACCGAGATGTCGTGGCGGATGATCTTCCTCATCAATGTGCCGATCGGCGCGCTGATCGTGGTCGGCGCGATGTACACGCTCTCCGACACCGCCCACCACCGGGCGCCCCTCGACGTGAAGGGTGCGGTGCTGGGCACTCTCGCCTGCGCGCTGGTCGTGTTCGGCGCTACCGAGGGACCGTCGTGGGGGTGGGGCAGCCCGGTCATCCTGACCTCGCTGATCGTCGGCGTCGTGCTGCTCGTGGCATTCGTGCTCATCGAACGCAACGAGGCCGACCCGCTGCTGCCGTGGTCGCTGTTCGACAGCCGCGACCGCAACTCGACCTTCCTGCTGATCTTCCTGGCGGGCGCGGTGCTCGGCGCGATGACCTTCTTCGTCGCCCAGATGCTGCAGAACTCGCTCGGCTACAGCCCGCTGCACGCCGGTATCGCCTGCATCCCGTTCACCATCGGCATCGGTGTCGGCGGCGCGCTGGCCTCCAAGGCGGCGTTGCTCGTGCCGCCGCGCTGGCTGCTGACCGGCGCCGCGCTCGTGCTGTCGGGGGCGCTGCTGTTCGGGTCGACACTGGACCGCCACATCGGCTACTTCACCACCCTGCTGCCGCTGCTCGTCGTCATCGGGTTCGGGGTGGGTGTGGCGATGGTGCTCGCACCGCTGTGCGTGCTGGTCGACGTGCCGCCGTCCGATATCGGCCCGCTCTCGGCGGTGGGGCAGATGTTCATGAACCTGGCGACGCCGATCGCGATCGGACTGCTCAGCCCGATCGCGGCCTCGCGCACCCTGTCGCTCGGCGGCAGCCCCGACACCAAGGTGTCGGCCATGACCGGACCCCAGCTCGACGCGCTCACCAGCGGCTACACCACGGTCCTGCTCGTCTGCTCGGGTCTGGCACTGCTGGCCGCCGTGGTGGCGCTGACCTTGCGTTTCACGCCTGCTCAGCTGGCCCAGGCCCAGCACGCCCAGGAGGAAGCCCAAAAGGCCTGAGGTCAGAGGCGGCCGGTCACCTTGTACGGCGTGATCCGTACCGTCACCCGTTCGGCGTCGTCCGCCGAGGCCGGGTTGAACTCGGCGTAGGGCAGACCTGTGTATTTCAGGGACAACTCGTCGGGCAGCAGACGATCGGGATCCGGGACGAGGGTGGCGGTGCCGCGGATGGCGGCATAGACGAACGGGCGTTCGGGCGGATTGACCATCACGGTGACGCGGGGGTCGCGGGCCAGGTTCTTGGCCTGCTGGCGGGCGACGGTGGTGGAGAAGAGCAGGTCGTCGCCGTCGCGTTTGATCCAGACGACAGTCAGATGCGGATGCCCGTCGGGACCGAGGGTGGCGACGGTGGCATACGCCTTCTCGTCGTCGATATAGGTGGACAACTCTTCGGACAGCGTGATGGTTCGGGTCATACCGGTACGAACGCGGCGGTCATGCCCGGCATTCCGGCCCGTTGCGGCAGAACGGTATTCGGGTTCTCGTGGCGGAAACGGGGTTGCCCGACAGTTGACGCGGCATGAGACTGGAGGGATGTCTGTGCTCGCGGAGAACCTGCTCGACCGGTGGATCGCCTTGGCCGGGACCGACTCCGAAGCCATCGGGATCGGCATCATCGGCCGCTACGCCGAACCACACCGCCGCTACCACACCCTCACCCACCTGTCGGTGATGCTCGCCGCCATCGACGAATTGGCCGATGCCGCAACCGATATCGACACCGTGCGCTACGCGGCCTTCTTCCACGACGCGATCTACGCCGTCGACCGTGCCGACAACGAGGAACGCAGCGCCGACCTGGCTCGCGACGTCCTCGAAACACTCGGCGCCACACCCGAACTGGTGCACGAGGTGATGCGCCTGGTGATCCTCACCCGCGGCCACAACCCGGAAGCCGGCGACGCCAACGGCGCGGTGCTCTGCGACGCCGACCTGGTCGTGCTCGGTGGGACAGCGCGGGAGTACGCCGCCTACGCGGCCGCGATCCGCGAGGAATACCGCCACGTCCCCGACGACCTGTTCCGTGCCGGCCGTGCCTCGGTGCTGCGCAACCTCGCCGAGCAACCGCGCCTGTTCCGCACGCCGCGGGCCTATCAGCGGTACGAGGGACTCGCTCGCGCCAACCTCGCGGCCGAACTCATCGGGTTGTCGGGCTAGTCCTTGCGCCCGGTCAGCGCGAGCGACGCGCCGAGGCCGATCATCACCAACCCGCCTGTCCCGCCGACCGCGGCCAGGCGTCGCGGTGACCGTGCGAACCAGGTCCTGGCCGACCCGGCCGCCAACGCCCACAGTGAATCGAACACGAGGCCGAACACGGGGATGCACAGGCCGAGGATCAACATCTGCTGCGATACGCCGCCGCGTGCGGGGTCGACGAACTGGGGGAGCAGCGCCGCCAAGAAGACGATGGTCTTCGGGTTCGCCAGGCCGACGATGAACCCGTCGCGCAATGCCGCGACCGCGTTGTCGTCGCGACCGTCGGGCCCGATCCGCATGGCGTCGTGCAGTTGGGTGCGGTGCCGGAAGGCCTGAATGCCCAGGTACACAAGGTAACCCGCGCCGACGAGCTTGATCGCGGTGAACACCGTCGCCGACGCCATCACTACCGCCCCCACGCCACACGCGACGGCGACGACCTGGAGGTATACCCCGACAGAGTTGCCGACCACGTTCAGCAACGCGGTCCGCCGACCGGCGGTGAGCGCCCGTCCGATGGTGAACAACACGCTCGGACCCGGCACGAGCACGATCAGCAACGCCAGTCCGGCGAACGACGCCAGCGCACCCCAGGAGACCATGACCGCCACGGTATCCGGGCCGCGCTCAGCGCGCGAGCGCGTTGTTCGATTCGATCGCGGCGACGATGAGGTCGGCCACGCCGCGCTGTCCGGCCAGGGTCGGGTGATAGGGCAGCAGCGTGCGCTCGGCCAGGATCGGGTCGAACCAGCGCACCGACGGATCCGCGCACATCCCGAACTCGCGGGACGCGGCGACAGTGTCGACATAGATCGCGCCGTGCGCGGCGGCTTCGCGCGCGACAACCGCGTTGAGCCGTTCGAACTTGGACTGGATGTGGGCGGCGTCGGCGTCGCGCAGTCCGGCCATGGCCGGGCAGCTGTGGTCGGTGAGGTAGGTCGGCCAGCCGTCGACGACGATGACGGCGTTCGGGGCGCGCCGGGTGATGTCGTCCAGCGCTGCCGCGTAGCTCGGGGCGATCGCATCGATCTTGTGGTCCCAGCCGGGGTCCGTTCCACAGCCGCCCAGGTGGCACCGCCCGAGGATGTACTGGGTCATGTCGGCGTCGTTGGCGCCGATGTGCAGTGTGACGAGCCGGGTTGCGGGCCCGAGCGCGTCCAGCTGCGGGGCGACACCCGGTCCCTGCTGCTGGGTCAGGTGCGGGATCTTCGCCGAACTACAGGTGCGATCGTCCAGGGTGAGTCCGAGCCGTTGCGCCACCAGCTTCGGCGCGTTGGCCGTCGAGCGAGCGCACTGCAGCGGAGCGGTGAGGTCGAGGTTCGCGGCGCCGGTGGTCGCGGCGCCGGAATCGCCGAGGGCCACATAGGCTGCCCCGCTCGCCGGTTCGGCGTGCGCTCCGGCCGAGAGCAGTGCGGGCACCGAAACAGTCAGCGCCGCAACGAGCGCGCGCATGCGGTTGGTCATCGAACATCCTGGGGGGTCGAGCGGTCGTCGGCGTCGGGTCGGTCGGCCGAGTTCAGGCTAGGCGGCGGCGACCCCGTTGTCTTTGTGCTGCGTCACGGTATCTGCTGGACTATGCGATTGACAGGCAAGTAGCCACTTGCCTATTGTGGTTGCGGAAGAGACAAGGAGTGCTCGCCGTGAGCGATATCTTCACCGCCCTGGCGGACTCGACACGACGCGCGCTGCTCGACGAACTGGCCGATCGTGACGGTCAGACCCTGTTCGAACTGTGCGGCAGGCTCGCGACCTTGCACGGCATCAGCTCCTCGCGGCAGGCGATCACCCAGCATCTCGGGGTGCTCGAGGCGGCGGGCCTGGTCCGCACGAGCCGCGTCGGCCGCTACAAATTCCACTACCGCGACTTCACCCCGCTGCGCGAGCTGACGGCGCGGTGGCCCATTCCCCAGGAGGACACATGATCCGCATCGGCGTCACCAGCGTCTTCGTCGACGACCAGGACAAGGCCGAGAAGTTCTACACCGAGGTGCTCGGCTTCCAGGTGAAACACAAAGTGCCCCTTGGTGAGTACTCGTGGCTGACCGTGGTCTCGCCCGCCGACCCCGACGGCATCGAGCTGCTGCTCGAGCCCGACCAGCACCCTGCCGCGAAGGCCTACAAGACGGCGTTGAGTGCCGACGGTATTCCGATGATGATCTTCACCGTCGACGACATCGACGCCGAATACCGCCGCCTGACCGACCTGGGTGTCTTCTTCACCCAACCGCCCCAGCCCATGGGCCAGGTGACCTCCGCCGTCTTCGACGACACCTGCGGCAATCTCATCTCCCTGAACTCGCCTGTCGGCGAATAGCGCACCGGGGCGCCGCCGAGTTCCAGGGGGAACAATCGTGGCGCCCCATCGGTTGACCCGGCATATGACGACACTCGGATTGATCGGTAGCGGATTCATCGGTTCCACCCTGGCCCGGCTCGCGGTGGACGCGGGTCACGACGTGGTCCTCAGCAATTCGCGTGGCCCGGAAACCCTGACGGACCTGGTGGCCGAACTCGGCCCTCGCGCCCGCGCGGCCACCCCCGCCGAAGCGGCCGAGGCGGGTGACTACGTGGTGGTCACCGTCCCGCTGAAGGCGTATCGCGACGTCCCCGTCGCCCCACTGGCGGGCAAGGTGGTGTTCGACACCAACAACTACTACCCCGAGCGTGACGGCGCGTTCCCCGAACTCGACGCCGACGAGACCACCACCAGCGAACTCCTGCAAGCGCACCTGCCCGAGTCGAAGGTGGTCAAGGCGTTCAACAACATCGCCTACGCCAACCTGGCCGAACTCGCCAGGCCCGCAGGCGCCGCCGACCGCTCCGCCCTGCCGATCTTCGGTGACGACGCCGACGCCAAGAAGCTGGCCGCCGAGTTCATCGACAGCCTCGGCTACGACGTTGTCGACGGTGGTGACCTCCCGGAAAGCCGCCGCTCCCAAAGGGATACGCCGGTCTACGTCCACCCGTACGCCGCCGACAGCAACTGGCCGCCCGCGTCGAAGCCCGCGAGCGCCGACGAGGTGCGCGCGGCCCTCGTGGCGGCGCAGGTCTAACCCGTTCCCCACCTCCCCGCGGCCCGCAACCTGGCCAGCGTCGCCTGATCGGGGTGATGTTCGACCAGGAAGCGGGGCGGGAACAGGCCGGGCACGGCCCGCAGCCCGACTTCGCGATCCAGCACCTCCCACGGAACCTGGAACAGCGACGCGGTCGTCGGATCGACCATGCTGACGACGTGTGCCCGCGGTAGCAGTGTGGGCACGGTATCGGTCCACGCGGCCACCGTTTCCTCGATTCCGTCGGCGGCCCGAACATGCAGCAGCTCGGCGGCGTGCTCGTCGAGTCGGCCTGCTGAGCACTCTCTCGATCACGCATGCCCGGCCGGACGCGACCGGACCGCGGAACGTTACCGGCAACCGGGCCGGCGCGCACCTCGAGCTCAGGTGATGATGAGAAGCTCTGTGGGCGAGGAGATTTCGGCACGCAGACCGGCTTTGGTCGCGACCCGGGCCACGCCGCGGATATCGGTGGGGTCGGCGCGGGTGAGGACGAGGGCACGGGCGAGCAGCCCCTTGTGGTGTTTGTTGAAGTGGCTCACCACGGTGCGGGAACCGTCGGGGTGTTCGGTGAGGACGTTGGCGGTGATCGCGTCGGGGACGCGGCCGAGCTGCTGGTAGGTGCCCGAACGCAGGTCGATGACGAGATCACCCGCGGCTTCGGCGTAGAAGGCGTCGGGGAGCACGTCACGCCACAGGGCCGAGAGGGTGGGCAAGCCGGGGAGTTTGGTGCCGCCGGAGAGACGGTAGGCGGGGATCGGGTCACCCGCGCGGACGACACCGAACAGGGCGGAGCCGATGCCGAGCCGGGCGTACGCCTTGGCCCGCTGCGCCTTGGTGAACGATTTCGAGTCCAGCGCGTCGTAGAGCACACCGGTGTAGCGCTCGAGCGCGGGCCGGGTGGGGGAAGTGCGCAGGGTCGCGTTGCGGGCGATCTCGGTGTCGGCGCCCTTGCCGAGCCCGAGCACGGCAGCCGAGGTGGCTGGGTCGGCCGCCAACTGGACCACCTCGGTGATCAACTTGTCGCGCACCGCGCTCAGCTGCGGCATCGCCAGATCCTCGAGGTTCAGGGGCGCGCCCGAACCGCCGTCGGACTTGGTCTCGGAGGGAGGCAGCAGCACCAGCACGAGTGTCAACGGTAATCACCGCGCTGATCACCGCAGCGCCCCACCCCGCCGCTCCCGGCGAAGCCGCGTCTTCGTGCTCGCCGACTACGGCATCCGAAGTCCCGGGGTACTCAGCGCACCGCTTCCAAGAACTTGCGCGTCCGCTCGTTGGTCGGCGCCTCGAAGATCTGTTCCGGCGGACCCTGCTCGACGATGCGCCCGGCATCGAACATCAGCACCCGGTCCGACACCTCGCGGGCGAAACGCATCTCGTGGGTGACGATCAGCATGGTGATGTCGGTGGTCTCGGCGATGGTGCGCAGCACGTCGAGCACGTCGCCGACCAGTTCCGGGTCGAGCGCGGAGGTCACCTCGTCGAGCAGCATCACCTTCGGGTCCATCGCGCAGCACCGCGCGATCGCCACCCGCTGCTGCTGACCACCCGAGAGCTGGGAGGGGTGCGCGTTCTCCTTGTCGGCCAGGCCGACCACGTCCAGCAGGTGCCGCGCCCGCTCGCGCGCTTCGTCTTTCGACTTGCCGAGCACGTGGATCGGCGCCTCGGTGATGTTCTCGAGCACCGTCATGTTCGGGAACAGATTGAACTGCTGGAACACCATGCCGATTTTGGTGCGCACCGCCCGAAGGTGTTTCTCCCTGGCGGGCACCAGTTCTCCGTTGCGTTCGGTGTGGGTGAGGGGTTCGCCGTCGACCCAGACGACGCCCTCGCTCACGGTTTCCAGCGTCATCAACAGGCGCAGGATCGTGGTCTTGCCCGACCCCGACGGGCCGATCAACGTGACCTTCTCCCCACGCCCCACCGTGAAGTCGAGGTGGTCGAGCACGGTGAGAGCGCCGAAGCGTTTGACCACCTGATCGAATCGAATCATCTCGTCAGTAGTAGGCAAGTCGCTTCTCCAGTCTTCTGATCAGCACGGAGGTCGGGTAGCTGGCGACGAGGAAGAACACGCCCGCCAGGGTGATCGCCTCCAGGTAGGCGAAGTTGCGGGCCCCGAATTGCTGTGCGGCGGTGACCAGTTCGACCACCGAGATGGCGAACAGGAACGGGGTGTCCTTGAACATCGACACCGCGTTGGTGCCGAGTGCGGGCAGCGACGCACGGATCGCCTGTGGCAGCACCACCGCCCGCCAGGTGCGTGTCGGCGGCAGCGACAACGCGCGCGCCGCCTCCCACTGTCCCTTCGGTACCGCCTCGATCCCGGCCCGGTACACCTCGGCGAGATAGCTCGAGTAATGGATACCGAGCACGGTGATGCCGATCTGCAGCGCCGAGAACTGGGTGAGCAGGGTGTAGGCGAACAGCAACTGCACGACCAGCGGAGTGAGCCGCACGAACTCGCTCACCGCGTGGACGGGTGCGGCGATCCAACGCGGCATCGACTGACGGATGATCGCGATCACCAGCCCCAGCACGGCGGCGAGCGCGAAGCCGAGAGCGGTGGCGAGCAGGGTGATCTGGAAGCCGTCCCACAGCACCGGCAGGGCGTCGCGGGCGCGCTCCCAGCTCCATTGGGCGTTCATGCGGTCACCTTCGCGTCGTCAGGGGCGAGTCGCAACACTTCCTTCAACGACGCACCTCGGCCGAGCTTGGTCTTGGCGCGGGTCTCCAGGAGGTTCATGCCGAGGGTCAGCAGGTAGGCGAGGACGAAATAGATCACCAGGCCGACGCCGAAGGAGAACAGGGTGTCGCTGGTGGTCTTGCGCAGCTGCCCGATCTCGTAGGTCAGATCGTGCAGGGTGATGTACGACGCCAGCGCCGTGGCCTTGAGCAGGTGTACGAGCAGATTGGTCAGTGAGGGCAGCATGAGCGCCCACGCCTGCGGGAACAGCACCCGCCGCATCCGCTGCCACGGACTGAAACTCAGCGCCACCGCCGCCTCGAACTGGGCGCGCGGCACCGCGTTCAGCGCACCGCGCACCACCTCGGCACCGTAGGCGCCGTAGTTGAGGCCGAGCGCGAGAATGCCGCAGAACACAGGGTCGAGCTTGTAACCGAGCAATGGCAGCACATAGAACAGCCAGAAGATCTGCACCAACAGCGAAGTGCCACGGAAGAACTCGATCAGGACCCGGGCACTGCCACGCACCGCGAGCGAGCGGAAACGTGCGGCGGTACCGAGCGCCAGGGCGAGGACGAACGCGAGCAGCGCACCGCCGATGGTCAGTTCCAGCGTGACGACGATGCCGTCCCACAGCGCGGGGAGGGCGTCGCGTACCGCGTCGAGCTTGCTCACCGGCCGATCAGATCTCGCCCTTGCAGAGTTTGGCCGTCGTGTACTTCGGGTCGGGCAGTTCGCGTTCGGTGAAGCCGAACTTGCCGACGATGGACAGGTACTTGTCCTTGTCGCCGGTGATCTTGGCGAGCTCGGCGTTGTAGGCGGCGAGCAGGTCCGGATCGGTGGTGCGGAACACCGTGCCGCCCGCTCCGACCTGCGGCTTGCCGTCGATGACGGCCACGAACGAGGGCGTCACGTCCACCGGGGCGTCCGGGGTATGGCTCTTGAGCCAGTTCAACGAGATCGCGGTGAGGGCGAACACGTCGGCGCGGCCCGAGGTGACCGCGTCCATACCGTCCTGCGGGGTGGCCACCTGGGTGGCGTCGATGCCGAGCGACGCGGCGTAATCGGATTCGATGGCGCCCGTCATCGCGGCCATCTTCGCTCCGCTGGATTTGATCGACTGCATATCGCTGAGGTTCATCGGATTTCCCTTTTTCACCATCAGCGCAGTGGTGTACATGAATTCCGGTTCGCTGAATGCGGCCTGTTCGCAGCGTTTCGGCAAGATCGACATTCCGGCGCTCACCGCGTCGAATCGGTCGGCCTGCAAGCCGGGGATGAGGGCGCCGAACTCGGTCTGCACACCGTCGACGGTCTTGATACCGAGGTTGGCGAAGATCTCCTTGTGCAGGGCCACGGTCGCGCCGGTGAGCTGACCGCCCTCCTCGAACGAATAGGGCGCCTCACCGGCGAAACCCACGGTGATCGTGCCCTTGTCCTTCAGCGACTGCAGGAGTTGGCCGCTCTCGGTGGTCTCGGTCTTCGTGCACCCGGCGAGCACCGCCGCCGCGAGCGCGGCACCGGCGAACACTGCTGTACAGCGCTTAGGCAGGGAAATCGTGTCCGGCATGGTCGGCCTCTCGCAGGGGTAGCGCCGCAGAATGTGCAGGTTACCGAAACTTCTTTTGTCGTCGGGAAATTCGCGTCTGTGAAAAACCTAATGCTTCGATATTTGCCGAACCCGGTTCCGTTATCGCTTTGTTATCTGCTGATTAGCGCACGACTCCAATGGGTAACCTGATATGCGATTTCGGGCCCGGACCGGCGACGGGAACCTCCCGCGCGCTCAGGTGGTAATCGGCTGTCGGCCCCACCGGACCAGGGACTACCCTGTGCATCCGTGATCACCCGCCTCTCCCGCCTGTTCCTGCGCACCCTGCGAGACGATCCCGCCGACGCCGAGGTGCCGAGCCACAAACTGCTGGTACGTGCCGGCTACGTCCGCCGCGTCGCCCCGGGCGTGTACTCGTGGTTGCCGCTGGGTCTGCGCACGCTGCGCAAGATCGAGGACGTCGTGCGCCAGGAGATGGACGCCACCGGCGCCCAGGAGATCTCCCTGCCCGCGCTGCTGCCGCGCGAGCCCTACGAGACCACCAACCGGTGGACCGAATACGGTGACGCGCTGTTCCGCCTCCAGGACCGCAAGGGCGGCGACTACCTGCTCGGCCCCACCCACGAAGAGCTGTTCGCGCTCACCGTGAAGGGTGAGTACAACTCCTACAAGGACCTCCCGGTCACGCTGTACCAGATCCAGGCCAAGTACCGCGACGAGGAACGCCCCCGCGCCGGCATCCTGCGCGGCCGCGAGTTCATCATGAAGGACTCCTACTCCTTCGATCTCGACGACGACGGTCTCGCCGCCAGCTACGCCACCCACCGCGCCGCCTACCAGCGCATCTTCGACCGGCTCGGCGTGAAGTACGTGATCGTGGCCGCCACCTCCGGTGCCATGGGCGGTAGCGCGTCGGAGGAATTCCTCGCCGAGAGCCCCGTGGGTGAGGACACCTACGTGCGCTGCGTGGAGTCCGGGTACGCCGCCAACGTGGAAGCCGTGGTCACCCCCGCGCCCGCGCCGCTGCCCATCGACGGGCTGCCCGCCGCCGTCGAACACGACACCCCGAACACCCCGACCATCGCCACCCTGGTCGACTGGGCCAACGAGGCGAAGGTGCTCGACCGCGCCGTCACCGCCGCCGACACGTTGAAGAACGTGATGGTGAAACTGCGCCACCCCGACGGCAAGACCGAGATCGTCGGCATCGGCATCCCCGGTGACCGCGAGGTCGACGACAAGCGCCTCGAGGCCGCTGTCGAACCCGCGACGGTGGAACTGCTCACCGAGGCGGACTTCACCGCCAACCCGTTCCTGGTGAAGGGCTACATCGGCCCGAAGGGTCTGCAGGCCAACGGTGTTCGCTACCTGGTCGATCCCCGCGTCGTCGACGGCACCTCGTGGATCACCGGTGCCGACCAGCAGGGCAGGCACGTCGTCGGCCTGGTCGCCGGACGTGACTTCACCCCCGACGGCACCATCGAGGCCGCCGAGGTCCGCGACGGCGACCCCTCGCCCGACGGCGCCGGTCCGCTGGTGTCGGCGCGTGGCATCGAGATCGGCCACATCTTCCAGCTCGGCCGCAAATACACCGACGCCTTCGACGTGGACGTGCTCGGCGAGAACGGCAAGCCCGTGCGCCTCACCATGGGGTCCTACGGCATCGGCATCTCCCGCATGGTCGCGGTGATCGCCGAACAGCAGCACGACGAGAAGGGCCTGCGCTGGCCCGCCGAAGTCGCCCCCTTCGACGTGCACGTGGTGATCGCCAACAAGGACGCCGCCGCCCGCGACGGCGCCGAACACGTGGTCGCCGGACTGAACGCCGAAGGCCTCGAGGTCCTCTTCGACGACCGCACCGCCTCCCCCGGCGTGAAGTTCAAGGACGCCGAATTGCTCGGCATGCCCTGGATCCTGGTCATCGGCCGCGGCTGGGCCGAAGGCAAGGTGGAACTCCGCAACCGGCTGACCGGCGAAGCCGAGGAGATCCCGGCCGAAGACGCCGTCAGCGCGGTCACCGCGCGCGTGCGCGGCTGATCTGTCCGCAACGATCGCGCTGTCCCGCCGACCGGTGGGGCAGCGCGATCGACGTATCCGGCGAACTTACGCCTACGTAGGGGAAACCTGCAGGTAGACGGCATAGTCGGGGATGGGGCGCTGATAAGTTGACGGGTATGACGAGTTCGCCCAGCCTGTTGTTCAACCCCGCCACCTACGACCCGCAGCATTTCGATGCGGAGACGCGGCGGCTGCTGAAAGCCACCATCGAGTGGTTCGAGTCCAAGGGCAAGGCGCAGTTGCTGGCCGACGACCGGGACGCGCTGTGGGTGCAGGACTTCCTGGACTTCGTGGCGAAGGAGAAGCTGTTCGCCACCTTCCTGACCCCGGCCGCCTACGCCGACGGTGACCCGAACAAGCGCTGGGACGCCGCGCGCAATGCGGCGCTGTCGGAGATCTTCGGCTTCTACGGGCTGGCCTACTGGTACGCCGAGCAGGTGACGATCCTCGGCCTCGGCCCGATCTGGCAGAGCGACAACGAGATCGCCAAGCGCAAGGCCGCCGCCGACCTCGCCGACGGTCAGGTCATGGCGTTCGCGCTGTCGGAGCGTGACCACGGCGCCGACATCTACAACACCGACCTCGTCCTGACTCCGACCGAGCCGGGCAGCGCCGACGCCGAGGCGGGGATCCTGTTCCGTGCCAACGGCGAGAAGTACTACATCGGCAACGGCAATGTCGCCTCGATGGTGTCGGTGTTCTCCCGCCGCGCCGACATCGAGGGCGCCGACGGCTACGTCTGGTTCGCCGCCGACTCCCGCCACGACAACTACCACCTGGTCGACAGCGTCATCCACGGTCAGATGTATGTGAGCCACTTCCGGCTGGAGAACTACCCGGTGACCGCCGCCGACGTGCTCCACGAAGGCCCCGAAGGGTTCTCGGCCGCGCTCAACACCGTCAACGTCGGCAAGTTCAACCTGTGCCACGGCAGCATCGGCATGGTGGAGCACTCGTTCTTCGAGGCCATCACCCACTCCAACAACCGCATCCTCTACGGCAAGCCGGTCACCGACTTCGCCCACGTGCGTGGCAATTTCGTCGACGCCTACGCCCGCCTGATCGCGATGAAGCTGTTCAGCGACCGGGCCGTCGACTACTTCCGCAGCGCCTCCCTCGAGGATCGCCGCTACCTGCTGTTCAACCCGATGACCAAGTCCAAGGTCACCTCCGAGGGCGAGGTCGCGATGACCCTGCTGCTCGATGTGCTGGCGGCCAAGGGTTTCGAGAAGAACACCTACTTCCACGAGGCCTCGCGCTACATCAACCACCTGCCCCGGCTCGAGGGCACGGTGCACGTGAACGTGGGCCAGATCCTCAAGTTCATGCCGAACTACCTGCTCAACCCGGCCGAGTACCCGGCGGTCCCCACCCGGCTCGAGGCGGGCGACGAGGAGTTCTTCTGGAAGCAGGGCCCGGCGCGCGGCGCGGGCAAGGTGCGCTTCGCCGACTGGACCCCGCCCTACGAGGCGGCCGCCGACGTGCCGAACGTGGGCCGCTTCTACGAGCAGGCCAAGGCGCTGCGTGAGCTGCTGCTCACCGCCGCACCGGACGAGGCGCAGCAGAAGGACCTGGACTTCATGCTCACCATCGGCCACCTGTTCTCCACGGTGGTCTACGGTCAGCTGATCCTCGAGCAGGCCGAACTCACCGGCCTCGACCGCGACGTACTCGACCAGATCTTCGACTTCCAGATCCGCGACTTCAACACCCAGGCCACCGCGCTGCTCGGCAAGCCGTCGGTCACCGACGCGCAGCGGAACTGGGCGGTCGCCGCCCTGCGCACGCCGATCGCCGACGCGGAGCGGTTCGACCGGGTGTGGCAGCAGGTGGAGTCCTACGACGGCGCCTACGCGATGCGTCCGTAGTCGACAGCGACGGTCCGGCCTGTTCAGCGGGCCGGACCGTCGCTGTGTCACACGGGGCGGCCATCGAGGCCCCCTCGATGGCTCGTCGCCCGCCGGCACTGCCAACGGGAGGGCATGGCGTTGCCGGGCGGGCGGAATCGCTTCCGTCCGCGACGGGCCGATGTGCGCGGGCGGTATTCCAGTACGGAAGCCCGCGTGACCCGGTGGGCCTTCGGGCTATGTCCGTCCCGGGAAGCTGACCGTGACCGGGTTCGTGCCGAGGATCGCCTGCCATCGGGCGCGGCGCACCGCTGCTTCGGTGAGCGCTTCGACGGCGCCGGCCCGGACGGCCTCCTCGGTGGCCTGTTCGACCACGGCGTACCACGCTGCGGCGCAATCGGATTCGACCGCTACGGCGAGGTGTGCGGCCGGGATCGGGTCGTCGACCGGGAACGGTGGGCTGTAGGCGGCGTCGGGTGCCTCGGGTGCGGAGCCACCGGCTTCGAGCAGTTCGATCGTCGCGTCCCGGCGGGCGCGGTGCGCGGCACTGAACTCCGCGACCAGGCGCGACCGATCGCTGTTGGCGTAGGCGGCGATCAGGCCGTAGGAGTACACGGCCGCGTACTCGGTGTCGAGGGCGCGTTGCAGCGCTTCACGTTGACCGGTCATGACAGCAGAACTCCCGCCTCGGTGGCACAGGCCGCGCTGATCGAGGCCAGAAGCCCTGCGCGGTAACCGGATTCGGTGCGGGCCAGGGTGGCTGCGGCCTGCTGGGAATGCTGCAACCGGGCACGCAACTGCTCGACGCTGATCGGCTGCTGCGCCGCGGATACGAGGTCCGCGGCGGGCACCGGTGCGCCGTCGGAACCCGGCACGGTGACGACGCCGGTGCGGTGCACAGGGGTGGTTCCGTCGCCGTAGACCCCGATCACCCGGTCGATCTCGGCGCGCAAGGCGTCGGCGTGGGCGGTGCGTTCGGTGGCGACGGTCGTCAGTGCGGCCTGCGCCTGCGGTGCGAGCGCGATCGCGGCCGTCGCGGCGGCGGCATCGGCGCGAGCCAGCACCTCGTGTGCGGCAAGTGGATCCGGCGCATGCACGGTGTCGTCCTCGGCGCACGACGCCAGGACGGCGACCGCGGGCACCGCGACAGCGCCTGCTCCGACCAGCCTCAGCACCGTCCGCCGATGCCAGGTGCGCGCGGCACTTCCGGCGGCCGGTGCGGGTGAGAACTCCGTCGACTTCGCGTGCCTGGCACCCGGCGCGGCAACACACTCCGTCGACTTCGAGGGCGGTATCGCGGTGTTGGCGGTCGGCGACTGCGGGTGCTGGACAGCGTGCTCTGTCGACTTCGCGTGCGGCACGGCGTCGGTGGTCGGCGACTGCGGGTGCTGGGCAGTCTGCGCGGCAGCGTGGGTGCTCGTCGCGACGGCGGATTCGGCAGTCGTCGCGACGGCCGAGGCGGTGGCCGACCGCACGACTTCACGCGCGAACCCGCTGGTCGGCGGGTGGGGATCGCGGTGGTCGGTGCGCATGCCGGAAGGTCGCCCGGCACTCGGCGGGACGGTATGGCGGTGATGCACGTGGACCATCGTGCCAGATCTCGCGGCGACGGTTCGCCACGCTGCGATCGCTCCTGGCACGCCGACACGGACCGGTGCGCACCGCCCGGTGGCTGGTCCTTTACACTCTCGTGGCGCGTTACGCTAGACCTTCGGCGTAGAAATTTCCGATCGCGTCACAACTGAACCAGGAGCCGCCCATATGCCGATGCCCACCGAGGAAAGGGTGAGCCAGCTCGTCGCTGAGCTCGTCGCACGCCGGGGTTTCGACCTCGAGGGCGTCGCGATCGCGGCCGCGGGCAAGGACGAACTGGCTCCGGTTCGGGTGAAGGTCACCGTGGACAGCGACGGTCCCGCCGACCTCGACGCGATCGCCGACCTGAGCCGCGAGATGTCCGAGTCGCTCGACGCGGCAGGTGATTTCGGCGAATCCGCCTACCTGCTCGAAGTGACCACCCCCGGCGTCGACCGGCCGTTGACCACCGACCGGCACTGGCGCCGCGCCCAGGGCCGCAAGGTAAAGGTCGGCCTGGCCGACGGCGCCGAGCCCGTCGAGGGCAAGAAGAAGTTCGAGGCGCGCGTCGGTCAGCTCGCCGACGACGGCACCATCGCGCTCGTGCTCGGCGGCAGGAACAAGCCGCACCGGGTGCACGTGCCCCTCGCCGACATCGCCACCGCGGTCGTCCAGGTCGAATTCAACGCACCCGGCGCCGCCGAACTCGAACTCGCCGGTGGAATCGCCGCGGGCCGCCCCGTCCCGGGCGACGAACCCGCCGACCTCGCCGCAGCAGGCCAACACAGTGACACTCCCACCGAAGGGGTTGCGGAATGAACATCGAAATCGAAGCCTTGCGCGCGATCGTCGCCGACAAGGGCATCCCGATCGAGACCGTGATCTCGGCGATCGAGTCGGCGCTGCTCACCGCCTACCGGCACACCGAGGGGCACCAGCCCAACGCCTACATCGACATCAACCAGAAGACCGGCGTGGTCCGGGTGATGGCGCGCGAACTCGACGCCGACGGCAACCTCGTCTCCGAATGGGACGACACCCCAGAGGGTTTCGGCCGCATCGCCGCGACCACCGCCCGTCAGGTGGTGCTGCAGCGGCTGCGTGACGCCGAGAACGAGAAGTCCTTCGGCGAGTTCTCCACCCACGAGGGCGACATCGTCGGCGGCGTCGTCCAGCGCGATGCGAGGGCCAACGCGCGCGGCATCGTCGTGGTGCGCATCGGCAGCGAGGCCAACGGCGCCGAGGGCCTGATCCCGCCCGCCGAGCAGGTGCCCGGCGAGACCTACGAGCACGGCGACCGCATCAAGTGCTACGTCTACGGTGTGTCGCGTGGTCCGCGCGGTCCGCAGATCCAGCTCTCGCGCACCCACCCCAACCTGGTGCGGCGGCTGTTCTCGCTGGAGGTGCCCGAGATCGCCGACGGTTCCGTCGAGATCGTCGCGGTGGCCCGCGAGTCGGGGCACCGCTCCAAGATCGCGGTCCGTTCGACCGTGCCCGGCGTGAACGCCAAGGGCGCCTGTATCGGCCCGATGGGGCAGCGCGTGCGCAACGTGATGAGCGAACTGGCGGGCGAGAAGATCGACATCATCGATTACGCCGAGGATCCGGCGACCTTCGTCGGTAATGCGCTCTCGCCGTCGAAAGTGGTTTCGGTCACTGTCGTCGACCCCGAGGCGCGCGCCGCGCGGGTGATCGTGCCCGATTTCCAGCTCTCCCTCGCCATCGGCAAGGAGGGGCAGAATGCCCGCCTGGCTGCCCGCCTGACGGGCTGGCGCATCGATATCCGCAGCGACGCCGCGCCGGAGGCCGACGACTCGGCACGGCCGCAGGCGCACCGTAGTTGACGCGGACACGTCGGAATATCGGCCACCGGATGACAGGTTGATAACTTCGGAAGGGGAGGGGTTCGTCGTTATGACCGGGTCACCGGTAGAGTGGGTGAAGGACCGGCCCGCGCAATCCGTTCGAACCTGTATCGGATGCCGTCAGCGCGAGCCGTCTGCCGACCTGTTGCGGATCGTGACGCAGCCAAGGGAGGCGGGCAGTGCTACTGCCGCCGCCCCCGTGGTCATCGTTCCCGACCCGCGGCGCAGACTTCCCGGACGGGGTGCCTGGTTGCACCCCGTCTCAGCTTGTCTGCGTTCCGCAGAGCGGCGCCGAGCATTCGGCAGAGCCCTACGAGTGTCCGGAAATCTGGATATCTCAGCCCTGGAGCAGTACCTCGAGAACAGGCACGAGCACTCATGAGCACACCGTGAAGCACCAACGATGAACGTCCATCGGAGATAACCCGAGGTCGTGCGGGCCCGCCTTACCTAGGCGGCGTCACTGCTCGACCTCTCAGTGAGGAGAGCAGTGGCAGGCAAGGCCCGCGTGCACGAGTTGGCTAAGGAACTCGGTGTCACAAGCAAGGAACTACTCGCGAAGCTCAAGGAGCAAGGCGAGTTCGTGAAGTCGGCGTCCTCGACGGTGGAAGCACCCGTCGCACGTCGTCTGCGCGAATCACTCGCGTCGAAGTCCGCTCCGGCGGCCGACGCGAAGCCGGCGGCCCGTCCGGGTCCGTCGTCGGCGGCCCGTCCGGCCGCCAAGCCCACCCCCGGTGGTCCCCGTCCGGGCCCGCGTCCGGCTCCGGCGCCCGCCGCCGCCGCGAC
>NZ_BDBI01000036.1 GCF_001612905.1 Nocardia ignorata NBRC 108230
CCGATCAAGCACACGATCGAGGTGGTGCGGAAGCTGGCGGAGGATTCGGCGATCATTGTCCTGTCCGGCCGTGATTCGGATTGCATGACCGAGACCGCTGACTGGTTGCTCAACCACGGCGTGACATTCACCGAACTGCACATGCGCAAAGCAGGCGACAAGCGGCCGGATTTCCGGGTGAAGTACGAGATTTTCGACGAGAAGATCCGCAACCGCTTTCATGTCCTCGGTGCCTTCGATGATCGGCTGCAGGTGTGCCGTCTGTGGCACCGGTTGGGCGTCCCGTTGCTGCGGTTGGGGGTGCCCGATCATGACGACTTCTGAGCTGGTTGGTTCCGAGTGGGAGTCGAAGGACGGTACGCGCGGGCTGGTCGTCCTGAGTGAGGAGCCAGCGTGGTGCGGTGAACGCCAGTTCATGGTGAAAGGCACTGTCGGGTCTACGCGTCGGCGGGTGATCGGGTACCGCGGTCTTCTCGCGAAGTACCGGCGGCTCGACGATCCGCCGCCGACTGTCGAAGCGTTGCAGGCGCGGGTCGCCGAGTTGGAAGCGTTCGTCACCGACCTCGCTGGGCATGGCCTCCGGTTCGACCTGAATCCGACGATGCAGATGGGTGACGTCGGGCAGCTGTACGTCGGGTTCGCCAATTACCTGGTCCGCGCGGACGAATCGATCCGGCAGCGCGCGGCCGAACTTCTTCCCGAGGAGTCCTGATGCAGTTCATGCGCTACACCGAGACCAACGACCATGAGGGTGAGACCTGGACTTTCTGGCTCCAGGTCGACGGCAACGAACAACCGTTGACTTGGCTGGCTGAGTTCCTGACCGCGATCAACGCGGAGGAACTGGACCCCCAGTACGAGTTGTTCCCCGCAGACGTGATCTCCGAAGAACACGTTGATGTGCTCGTGGAGTGGGGCGGTAGTGGCTATATGTCGTTGCACAACAAGGTCGTTGGGCGGCTGACGATCCCTGCGAAGTTCTCGCCCGGCGACCTGTACAAGGGACGCGTCAAGAACCTGTTCACGGTGGTGCCCGATGGCGAGTGACCGCGACCTGGTGGCCGATGCCCGCGCCATGACCGACCGCCTCCGCGCCGACGACATCGATCCCCGCGACCGTGTCGTCTCGGCAGCGCGCAACCTGCTGACCGCGCTGGCCGACGAGATCGAACGACTCCGCAACGAGGTGAACAAACTGGACGTGTCGTGCGCCGCCCACCGCCGCGAGTACCACGACCTCCACGTCAGCTGCGAACAGCGCGTGATGGAACGCAACGACGCCCGCGCCCAGCTCGACAAGGTGCGTGAGCACATCGATCAGCGGCCGGAATACGTCACCGCCTGTCGAGAAGCGGCCCCGAGCGCCGACCACGACTACTACCGCTGGCAGGGCGGCGCGGAAGCCCGCCGCCAGCTCGCCCAGAAGCTCGGCTGGACCGTGCCCTATGAGCCCGGCGAGAAGACCGGCCCGAAGCCCACCACCGAGGAGGCCCGCGATGAGTGACCGCGACACCCTGGCCGACATCCTGCGCCGCATCGTTGGCATCGACCTCTGCGCCGCCCGTGAGGGGGCCGAGCGAATTGTCCGCGCGGGCTGGCGTCCACCCGCCCGCGAGATCACCGACCGGGCCGAGCTGGACGCGCTGCCAGTCGGGTCGATCGTCGTGGACTTCTTCGAAGCCGGGTGCACACGGATCAGCACCGAGCCTCCGTACGGCTGGGTGCGGGCGTCCAGCGCACTCACGATGGGTCGCCAGTACGGCGTGCCACACCTCCCCGCCACCGTCCTGTACGTCCCCACCGAGGAGGCCTGATGGCGATCCGTGAAGTGACCATGCATCAAGGCGTGTGCGACGGCTGCGACAAGACCATGGCGGACATGGGCTCCGACTACTGGGCATGGACGGACGAGTCCAGCGTCCTGGAGGACATGGACTCGTCGGACTGGGTCACGCCTGGTGCGGGCCGAGCGGTCACGGTCGCGGGCCCGCACCTGTGCCCGTCGTGCGCTCCCGATGCCGACGAGGACCCCGACTGCCCGCACGACAGCCGTAGCGGTGATGCCGGCGGGCGGTGGCGGTGCGACCAGTGCGGTACCGACTGCGGACCGAACACCTACCTCAGCGAGGAGGAGAGCCGTGGCTGACCGCGTCGAGCATTGGACCGAGACCGCCGATCGGGTTTTCTGTGACACGCCGTTCCTGCTCGGAGAAGGCGAGGACGGCCGCTGGTACGTGCGGCAACTCCACGGGGGCCGCTACCGGCGCGTCAGCCGATGGCACCCGCTGTACTGGCTCGCCTATCTGGGATCGCGAGTCACGCACCGGTTGGTCTGGCTGGAGCAGGAGGCCGGTCGATGAGCATGAAGTACGTCCGCGACTACTACGCCGTACCAGCGAAGCGCGGCGGCCGTGTCCGGTACACGGGCGACGGAGCCCCGCGGCTCGGCACCATCACATCTGCTCGCCACGGCGGCCTCCGCATCCGCCTCGACGGCGACAAGCACCCGCTGCCCTTCCATCCGACATGGGAACTCGAATACCTGACCGAGGAGACCACCGATGCCCACTGACCCCCGACTCGCTGAACTGCTCGCGTCCGGTGACCCGTTCGCCGACATCGACATCCTCGTCGACCGCGACCCGCTCGCCGTCCGCGACCTCCTGGAAGCGGCCGTCTCGGAGCTCCTGACCAGAGATCGGTCCGACCGTGGGTAAGACCTCGATCGAATGGACCGACCAGACATGGAATCCGATCACTGGCTGCGACAAGGTCTCTCCGGGCTGCGACAACTGCTACGCGGAGGGGATCGCGCACCGGTTCGCGGGCACACCGCAGTTCCCGAACGGGTTCGGTGTGACGTTGCGCCCGGAGCGTTTGGGTGAGCCGTTGCGGTGGCGGAAGCCGCGGCGCGTGTTCGTGAATAGCATGTCGGACCTGTTCCACGCTGGCATCCCGGACGAGTTCATCGCGAAGGTGTTCGGGGTGATGGCGCACGCGGAGCAGCACACGTTCCAGGTGTTGACGAAGCGGCCCGGTCGGATGCGTTCACTGCTGGGATCGGATGCGTTCCGTGAGTTGGTGTTCAAGTCGGTTGAGCTTGAGTTGCCGGATGTGATGGGCGATGCCTGGCCTCTCCCGAACGTGTGGCTCGGCGTCTCCGCTGAGGACCAGAAGTGGGCAGACGTTCGAATCCCGGTCCTGCTCGACACACCTGCGGCTGTCCGGTTCGTTTCGGCTGAACCGCTTCTCGGGCCGATCGACCTTGCGCAGTACCTTGAGCCGCTGGAAGACCCAAGTGCCTGCGGCGACGAAGACCATTGCTCGCCATGGTCGCGAATCGAGTGCCTCGACTGGGTGATCGTCGGCGGCGAGTCAGGTCGGGGCGCCCGGCCGATGCACCCGGATTGGGTGCGCTCCCTCCGCGACCAGTGCGTTCAGTCCGAGGTCGCCCTTCTTTTCAAACAGTGGGGCGAGTACGTGACCCCCAACCAGATGACCGAGGACGCATTCCGGTCCTGGGACTGCTACCACGCGGGCGAAAGCCGCGACGAGTACTGGCGCCTCGGAAAGAAGGCCGCTGGCCGTGAACTCGACGAAGAGACGTGGGACGAATACCCGAAGGAGGCCGGTCGTGGCTGACCGATTCTCAGACCGTCATCTCGCGCAAGTCACTCGCGATCGCGACCGGGCCAATGTGGTCCTTGCGCACATCGTCGAAAGCCTTGGCGCATCGGAAGATACCGCTTGGGAGCATTTGCCAGAGGTTGTTCGTGCCTTGCGCGACCGCGCCGACGCGCTGGAAGCCGAACGCTCACAACTCGCTGGGCCCGACCTGTGTGTCGCCTGCGGCACAGCCCTGGACCAGCTTCGTGTAGCCGCTGAACGCGGCGTCGAGCCGCCCGGTGAAGTTCGCCCACCGATCACGCCGGAGGAGTGCGGTTCAGCCCACTACGGCGTGCATCTGTTCTCACACGAGGACGACTGGGGTTGGACCGCTTACGGTCACCCGGAGACCCGCCGCCTGGTCGCTGCGATCAGCGCTGAGGCTCGCGAGAACGGTGGGCGTGACGAACTGTGCGATTACGTGGGAGCCCTGCCCGATCTCATTGCTGGTGTTGAACGCAAGTGGGCTACCAACTTTCGAAGCGGCCCGTCGTTTGACATCGAGTGGGACTGGTGCGACGAGGGCACACCCGGTGCGGTGCCGATGACGCAGGTGATCCCGTGACCGACTCCTTCACCACCAAGCAGTTGGAGAACCTGGCCGCGACCCCGTTCCAGCCGGGCCGTGACACCATCGCGCGCCTCGCCGCCGAGCTGCTGACCGAACGTGCCCGCGTGGCCGACCTGGAGGGGTGGCAGTCACGGGCGTTCCAGCAGGCCCGTCGTGCAGCCGATGACACCGATCGGTGGAACGCCCTCTGGCAGGCTGCGGACGGTAAGTCCACGGAGTTGGCGGACATGATCGACGCCGTCCTCGATCAACGTGACGACGCCCGCGCTCGGGTCGACGAACTGGAGGCCGAGATCCGCGAACTGCGGACCGACTGCACCAATTACACGCAGGTCGTCGACGAACTGATCCGGGACCGGGACGCTGCCGAACGGGAGCCGCTCGGGTACGCCGCCCTCGTTCAAGCCAACAGCTACACGCAGCTCATTCCGATGGACCTGACCCGGGGGAAGGCGGAGCAGTCTGCGGATTGGCACAACGAACTCACACCCGGCATCGCCCGCGTGGTCGCGCTGCACGAACCGAACGAGGTGGCCGAGTGACCGCGGTGATGCTCGTGCTGTGGCTGCTCGTCGGCGTTGTGGTGCTCGGGTTCCTGATCGTGGGCGGGCTGGTCGTGTTCGGCCTGCTGCATCTCGTCCGGGAAGCGAACGCGGAGCGTGACCGTGGCTAACCCGAAACCTCCACGCTGCCAGAAACGCAAGTACCCCACCAAGACCGCCGCGACTCGTGCGCTACGAGGCCACAACCCGTCACTGGGTGGCCCGATCCGCGTGTACCGGTGCGGCAAACACAACAGCCCCACATGGCACCTCACCCACACAGCCCGGAAGTAGGACCTGATGCGGGCGATGACGTACCTGGATGACCAACTGACTGAGGAGGTTTCACGATGAGCGACCTATGGAACGACGTCCGACAGTTCAATGCCGCCTGTGGTGTGCGTCTGCGGGAGACGCCGGGCTGGGTGACCGACGACGAGATCGCGCTCGCTGTGCGACTGATCGAGGAAGAACGCGACGAACTCCTGTTCGCGCTCGCGGCCCGCAACCTAGTCGAGGCGGCCGACGCGATCGCCGACAGCTTGTACGTGCGCGCCGGCCTGCTGCTGCGGCTCGGCCTGGCCCGCACTTACATCCACGACCTGCTGCCGACCGCCGTCGACGGCCCGCATTGGGCTGATTTCGATGCGACACACACAATGGCCTACATCGGTGACGAGCTCGAGCGGGCAGACGAACGTATCCGCAAAGCCATCGTCGACCAGAATCTAATCGAGGTCGATGCCGCCACGCACCACTCGATGTACCAGCTGGCCGGTTTGGCGATCATGCTGCACCTGCCGATGGACCGCGTGTGGGCGGAGGTGCAGCGGTCGAACATGTCGAAGCTGGTCGACGGCAAAGTGATCCGCCGCGAGGACGGCAAAATACTCAAACCTGCGCATTGGGCGCCTCCGAATATCGCGGGTGCGCTCGGTGTGGATGTGATCGAGGACGCGGCATGAGTCGTGCGCAGGATGCTCGCCCGTTCGGTCAGTGTCGGTATTGCAACAAGCAGGCGTATCAGTCTCGGAAGGACGCGCGCCTCGCTGGGAAGCGGCGTTTCAAGGGCGAGCATATCCAGGCGTACAAATGCCCGCATATCCTTGGCGGCTGGCATATCGGTCATTCTGCTTCCGAGGTTGTTGCGGGTCAGTACACGCGTGATGAGTTCTATGGGCCGAATGGTGCGGGTAGGGCGATTCATCGGCGTAAGCCTGCTGAGCGTGTGAGGGATGCGGCGTGAATAGGCGTCGGCGAATGTTATCGAATTGTGATAATGAAAGCCGGAAACTGTGTCCGCCGGATGCTATTCTCAGTCTCGTGCATTTCGTGTGCCCAAAACCGGATCGGTAGCCCGATCGCGTAGCACACAACCTGCCCAGCCGAGATGCACCGGCTGGCGCTGACAACTGAACAGTCCTCGGCTAGCTCATCGTTAGAGCGCCCGCCCAAACGCGGGAGGAACCTGGTTCAATTCCAGGGCGCGGGGGCTTTGCCCTTCTGACCCAATTGGCAGAGGTGCCGGATTCAAACCCCGGATGTTGCTGGTTCGACCCCAGCGGAGGGCACAAAGCGTCGGTTTAGCGGCCGACGCTGGTGGTGACAGAGTGAGCGGCTACCGCGCGATCGGGCCGCGAATGTGTGCGATGTCGGCAACCTGACGGGCAAGTGCCTGAGGGAAGGCGTAGCTGCCGGAAACCGATGCCTCAGCGGGCAAATCGCAGCACCGGGTACTAATCCTTACGGTCCGTGCCCCGGTCGGAGTCTAGGCAACTCCCCACCCACTAACTTCGCCTCGGGCCTCGCGGGCTTCGGCCTCCTCCTGAGGACACGGGAATTGCCGCGCACAGGATGCGCGGAGCAGGGCGAAAGCCCCAGTACGCTTCGGCGGGCGACTACATGGCAGAACGCCCGGCAGGGCGCCTGCCGCATTGGGACGTGGGCTGTTGGTCGCCCAGGCGGTCTCCAAAACCGCTGTTTCGGGAGTTCGATTCTCCCCGTCCTGGCAATCGATCAGCCCGCCCTTTCGGGTACGGGCTGGTTTTCGCGCGAGTGGCGAAACTGGTATACGCACTGGATTTAGGTTCCAGCGGCTTCGGTCTTGTGAGTTCGACTCTCACCTCGCGCACGTCAATGCGGTGTGGTTGCAGTTGGTAGCACGCTGGGCTCATAACCCAGAGGCCGCCGGTTCGAGTCCGGCCACCGCATCTAGGACGGAAAGTTGCGTCGTCGAGACGTGGACGCCGTCCGCCCGCCCGCCCGTGGGGATCGGCTGCTGCCATCCGCCCACCCACGGATCCGCCCGTCAACGCGAGAAACGCGAAACCGCCGCCTGGCGCGACGAACACGGCCACGAAGACGACGCCGACGTGAATCTGGGCTGCGTCATCGACGGTTTGCGCTGCATGTGTCACGACCCCGTGTGCGAGACCCCGGAAGGCCCCTGGTGGAGAACATCTGGAAGCGCGAAGAACTGCCCGGAGTAACGATCCGCTGCGTCACGGAGGCGGTCGGAATCCACCTCAGTCTCGAAGACCCCGACCACATCGACGGGTTCGTGTCCGAGATCGACCGGACGCTCGCCCCGTTGTACCCAGACGTCGCGCTCGCCTACGCCCAGTACGTCGCCGAATCGACCTAACTGTGGCGCGGATGCTCGGCGCATCAGGTGGGCGGCCTACCGTGTACGGCCGCGGCACCCGAGCCACGAAGAAGTGCTTCGGCTGCCTCGAAGGCTGCGGCTACCAACCGGATAAGCAGACCCAGCGCACCCGCGAGAAGCGTGAATTGCTGCGCTGGGCCGACGAATACGAAGACCCCGCCGAGGTTGAAGACCGCGCGTGTCCGAAGGGTGGCACGGACTGCGGCTGCGGACGAGACGTCGACTTAGAGGCCTAGCCTTTCCAGTTCGTCAATGACAGATTCCACCGCCTCGTACATCCCTTGTAGGGTCTCGGTCAACGGGGGCTCACGCGGGATGGTCAATGGCTCACCAACGTGGAGATTGGTCTCCGGCACATAGTTCGGCAGACGCAGCACCAGTGGGAACTTGACGGTAAGTCCGGTCAAGAGGTTTTGGCGTTCAGCATCTGCGATCTCCCTCAGCTTTCGAAACGGGAGCCGCAAGATGGGCCGCCCGATCTCGACCTTCCCATTGTTATACTGCACGCGGTTCGCGATGAACTCGACGCAATTTTGAGTTGTGATCCCGGATACGTGCAGGTCAGCCATACCCGGTATGACAGCCTCGTGTTTGTCGTAGTTGACGAACTCGCGCAGGAGTGCCAGATGACGAATCTTGGGATCCGTTGACTGCCAGTCCTTCTCCAGGTCGTGGATACTCACTACGAAGGAATGAACTTTTGGTGCGAGGAATTTGGCACTCGCATCCAGGCTTTTTTGTGTTCTCGCGAGGGGAAAATAGAGGTTGCGGCGTTCCGTATCGGTTAGCGCTCGCTTCTTGTTCGACGCCAGTGTTGTGCATGCATGGCCGTACACCGAGTGATCGAGTGCGGCGCGCAGGTTCGTAAAACAGTCACCGAGCTTCGCAGGAAGGTCTGCGTTTGGTTCGCCCCACTTGGTGATGCTGATGGCGTAGACGAGTTCAGTCGGCGTCTCTTCGGCGGAGAGCCAGTCAGCCTTGATCCCATGCGGGTCGGACTGCTCGAAGGCCTCGACGTCAGCCATGACAGAGGTGATGTGGTGCTTTGCACGCTTGAGCTTCACCCGCGCGCTCGCGATTCCGGTGGTCCGCATCCCGGAATCCTACTGGCGCGACCCCTTGGCGAGCCACGGAATTTAGGGCTCGAGCAGATTGCCCACCCAGTCTTAACTGCGCGTATTGGCGTAGTGCGACCTCGCTGAGCGGGGTAACGCAATCGGTAGTCGGTGTCTGCCAGGAGAATCCCCACCGCAACGCTTACATGGCGAAGCCCCCGCGCGCTTGCTCGGCAGAGGCGACGCCGCATGCAGGGGCAGAGGCAGCGATAACACGGGGGCGTTCAGCTCCCGAATATAGCCGCCCGCCACAAATTTCGCCACCACCCTCGTGCCCCATTCCGCATCCGGGGCCGCCGCGCCATCTCACGAGCGCTGGCCGTAGGGCTTCTCAGGTGGCGGGGCCGCTGGCAGCGTTTACGCGCCGCGGCCCGCCCGCCGGACCGGTTTTCGCTACCTGGGAGTCCGGCGGGCCCAGCTTCACTACGAGCGGCCGGGAGGCCCCTATGTACACCGGCACCCGACTCGCCGCCACCCTGATCAGCGCCGCCACCGTATTCACGCTCGGCCCACTGGTATTCGCCACCGGCACAGCTTCGGCGGCACCAGACTGCCGTCCGATCGTGATCGGTGTCGGCGGCAACGGCGAACGCTACGCCGACAGCAAGGGCGCTGCGACGGTGATGGGGGAGATCCTCGCCGACCAGGCCGCCCAAGGCAACCGTGTTGTCGAAGCCGACTACACCTCGAGTGTGTGGCCGACCGGCCCCTGGGTCAAGGACTACAGCGTCCTCGACGGCCGCGCCGCCCTCGACCGCGAAATCGCTACTTACCGTGCCGAATGCCCCAACGGGCACGTGACCGTCATCGGCCACTCCCTCGGCGCCGAAGTCATCGACCACCCCGCCGCCGACCGCACCATCGTCCTCGGCGACCCCCGAACCAGCAACGGCATCTACTCAGCGCTCCCCGGGGTGTTCCCCGGCGCCGCGAACCCCGGTCCCCGCGACGCCGCGGCCGACGGAGTTGTGTCGGTGTGCCGCGAGTTCGACGCCATCTGCGATTCGCCCGCCCCCTGGTCCGATCCCGCGAAGTTCGTGCAGGGCGTCGCCGGTTTCCTCGGCGGCTACCACGGTATCTCCACCGACGAGGTCAACCAGTACGCTGACGCCGAGCCGGGGGAGTACATGATCGACGCCCCGCCGCCGATCCCGTGGCTACCCGAGTCAACCCCGACCGGCATCCCCGAAGCACCCGCGTGGAGCCTGCCCGAACTGCCGATCCCGGCACCGCTGCCATCGGCCGAGGACTTCTACCCGCTCGAGCAGCTCGGCCAGCCATACCAGCCGACCCCGCTCGCGGAATACGTGCCCGAATGGGTGGAACCCGTTGCACCGCAGGAAGTGCTGGCCTACGTGCCTCCGCCGCTGCCGGTGATCGAACTCCCGCCCGCGCCCGCCCTGCCACCGCTGCCCGACCTCGGGATCCGGCTCCCATGAGCAGCCGCATCGAAGAGGCAGAGAAGCGCGCAGCCGACGCCAGCCGACGTGTACGCGAAGCCCTCGTCGCGAGCGAAGCCGCCCGAGGCGACCTCGAAGCCGCCCGCGACAACATGAACCGCGCCCTCGACGACCTCGCCGCCGAACTCGGCATCGTCGACCACAACTCCATAGGACCTGACGAATCTTGATCACCGTGTACAGCCGCCCCGACTGCCAGCCCTGCAAAGCAACGAAACGAAAGCTGGAGCAGCTCGGCGCGGAGTACACGGTGATCGACGTCACCGAAGACCCGGACGCACTCACCCTGATCCGTGACCTCGGCTACCTGCAGGCACCCGTGATCGTGGTCCGCGACGGCGACGAGGAAACCCACTGGGGCGGATACGCACCCGACAAGCTGAGGTGGGCGGCGAATGCCACGAACCCCTGAACAGCGCGAAGCTGACGAAGCGCTCACGGCGGCTATCGATGCCGTCTGGGCTGCCTACATCGACGACGACGATCCCGGTTTACTCACCGACTACATGGTGATCGGGGTCCGCCGGGGCTACGACGACGAGGGCGACTCGTGGTCGCAGGTATGTCGATTCTCTCGCGACGATTCCGTCCCCGAGTACGTGCTCCTCGGCCTGCTCGAGCAGACCCGCAGCGCGATGACTCGCCCCGACATTGTGGTCGTCGACGACGAGGAGTGAACGGTGTGGCGGACAAGGATTCGGGCCGGGCACCTGTGGCTCGTGCTCGCCGGCGCGGTTACTGCGCTTGAAGTTGTCGCCCCCGAGGGCGAACTGCTCTCCGAGGGCGTTGACCGAGGTTTGGAGCAGCACCCGCTGCTCGTGCGCACCGCGATCATCATCACCGCCGCGCACCTACTGAACCTTCTCCCCGAGAAGATCGACCCGTACGCCCGACTCCCGAGAGTGTGGAAATGACCATCACCTCCGGCGACATCGTTCACCGAGTCGACCACCCCGGTACCTACCGGGTGCTCAACACACGCGGCGGGCTGGCATTGATCCAGCTCGCCGACAGCAAGAACGGCACCCGCGTGGTGCCGATTTCCCGGCTCGCCCAGGTGGCAGCCGTCCCCACCACCTAGAACGCGAGTCCGGCCAGGAGCCCGCCGCGCCCTGGAGGTCCTGCCGACTATGGCACGCAAGAAAACCACCCCCGTCGAAACCCTGGTCGAGACGCAGCAGAAACGTAACCGCGCGCTCGAACTTCGCATCGAAGGCAAATCCCAAGCTGAAATCGCCCAGGAACTGGGTGTATCCAGCTCCAGCGTCTCCCGCTACATCACCCAAGCGGTCAAGGACATCACCCGCGAGAACGCCGAAGAGTACCTGCAGCTCGAGCTGAACCGGCTCGACGCCATGCTCGCCGCGATCTGGCCCAAAATCATCCACGCCGAGGAAGGCCAGACCTGGTTCATCGACCGCGCCCTGGCCATCATGGACCAACGCGCCAAGCTCACCGGCAGCTACAAAGCCGCCGAGCTGAAAGCGATCGCCGAAGCCAAGGGCGGTGTGTCCGCCGAGGCCACCTCAATGGTCGGCAACTTCATGGGCCGCCTCGAAGAACTCGTCGCCGCGGACGCCCTCGCCGCCCGCACGGAGGACGAGGACGAGGACGGCGGCATCGAGTGAACGCCACGGCCAACCTGCTCGACGGGTTGCCACTGTCGCGCAAACAGATCGTCAGCATCGTCGAATCCCGCCGATACCGCATCTCAATCTGGTCCGGCGCCGTCCGCTCCGGCAAGACCATCGCGAGCATCCTCGCGTTCTACGACGCGGTCGCACACGCCCCCGACTCCGGTCTGATCGTGATCGCCGGCCGCACCCTGCAAACGATCGAACGCAACATCCTCGAGCCGATGCAAGACGAGACAGTGTTCGGGCCGTGGGCGAAGGAAGTGCACCACACACGCGGCTCGAACACCGCGGTCATCTTCGGCCGCATGGTCTGGCTGATCGGTGCGAGCGACGTCCGGTCCGAAGGCAAACTGCGCGGCCTCACAGCGTGTTTGGCGCTCGTCGACGAAGCAACCCTGCTCCCGGAATCGTTCTGGACGCAGCTGCTGGCCCGCCTGTCGGTGCCCGGCGCCCGCTGCCTCGCGACGACGAACCCAGACAACCCCGCACACTTTCTGAAGGTCAACTTCATCGACCGGGCCGACGACCCGGACATGGACCTGCGGGCATGGAACTTCACCCTCGACGACAACCCCACCCTGTCGCCCAAATACATCGCGTCGATCAAGGCCGAGTTCACCGGTCTCTTCTATTTGCGCAACATCCTGGGCCGCTGGGTCGCCGCCGACGGGGCAATCTTCGACATGTACGACCCGGAACGTCACGTAATTCCGTGGGCCGAGTTGCCGGAGATGCGGTGGATCACGGGTGTGGGTGTCGACCACGGCACGACCAACCCCACTCATGCGGTCATGGTCGGCCACGGTGTCGATGACGTCCTGTACTGCATGGACGAATGGCGGTACAAGGCGTCCGACAAATCAGCGCGGTGGACGAATGTGCAACTGTCGCAAGGGCTCCGGGATTGGATGGAACGCCCACACCACCCGAAAGACGGCGACGAAGGTTCCGGTTTCAACGGGTACGTGATCGTCGACTCCTCGGCCACCGACTACAGGATGCAGCTCAAGCAGGACGGCGTGAAGAACCTCGTCCTGGCCAAAAAGGACGTGCTGTACGGCATCCGCACTCTGACAGCACTGGTATCGGCTGGGCGGCTCAAAATCACCGACCGATGCCCGGAACTGCTCAAGGAAATACCCGGTTACGTGTGGGACACCAAAGCGACCGAAAAGGGCAAAGACGAGCCGATCAAACTGAACGACCACGGCATCGACGCCTTGCGGTACTGCATCATCACCACTGAACGTAAATGGCGGCGCCTGATCAAGCTCAACGAACTCCCGATCCGGGTCGACGAACAGACCGAAATCGAAGAAGTCGATGCCCGCTTCCCCGGCTAGAAACTGGCGGTTTGCCAACCTCAATACGATTGGTGTAACCGATCTTGGAGGCTGGAATGTCATTCGCTGATGACGCTTTCGAATTGCGGCAGCGAACCCGCAAATCCCGACCCTGCAACACGGGGGCTTGGCTGGCCTCGCTCGATGATCGCGATCGGCAGGCGCTCGACGCGCTCCTCGCGGACGGGCATCCCGTCGCGCACGTGTGGCGGCTCGCGGTGAAATACGGGCTCGATGCAGCCGAAACGCGCTTCCGAGTGCATTTCCGCCGCGACTGCGGATGCTTCGCCAACGTGGAGGTTGCTGCGTGACTCTCGCCGCCGACGCCGCTAACCTCACCAGCCGCGACCCGATCAACAAAGGCTCGATCGACGTCACCAGTGACGGCGCGACCGTCAACAACGTCGTCGTCGACGGGCCGATCAACGATGACTGGACCGCGGTGTTCGCGCTGTTCAATCTGAACGCGGCCGAATTCGAAGTCGTCGATGACACAGTCCGTATGTCGACGTGGCAGCAGTCCAAAGCCACCGAGGACGGCACCCGCGACGCCATCCAGCTGTACTCCTACAGCGCACGTTTTCGCCGCCGCAAGTCCAGCGACATCGCTCCGGAGACACTCACCGCCTGGCGTGACGCGCTACGCGCGCACCCGCTACCGACCCCCGCGCCGCGACGCCACGGCAGTACCTACGTGATCCTCGTGGCCGACCCCCAACTCGGGAAGAAGGGCACCGAGGAAGCGGTCGCGAACTGGCGCCGCGGCGTCGAAGCGCACCTGACGCTGGCGCGGTTCCTGGCACCCGAACTCGCCGCCGTGCATGTTGCGTTCATGGGCGACGAAACCGAAGGCGTCTGCAACAACTACTGCGTTGGCGCCGACGAGTTGGTTCTGACGAAGGACATGCGGTGGGTGCCCGCTGGAACGCTCCAAGCGGGCGATGAGCTGTACACCGTTGAAGAAGAACGGAAGTCGGCAGCCGGTCGCCGCTACGAGACTGGACGCGTGCTCGCTAACGAGGTCCGCGACCTCCCTAGCGTGCGCGTGCATTTCTCCGATGGCACTTCGCTCCTGTGCACCGCCGAGCATCCTGTTCTCGCCCGCACGGGCAAGTCAGGGCGTTGGAAGTGGGTCCGAGCGGACCGGCTGATGGACTACGACTACGAAGTGTCGAAGCTCGCCGATCCGTGGGAAACTGCCGAGTCGTTCGAAGCTGGCTGGATGTCAGGGCTTTTCGACGGCGAAGGCTGTCTGCAGGCTGCGGCAGGACGTGAACCCTGGCACTTGAACGTCTCACAGCTCCCCGGCCCCGTGCTTGAGAAGGCCAAGCGCATCCTGAGCGACCACAAGTTCGCGTTCCGCGAGGACACGAACTCAAAATCTCAGGTCGCGACGCTGCACCTTCTCGGCGGCTATGCCGAGGTTCTGCGTGCGCTCGGAACGTTCCAGCCGGTTCGGCTACTGCCGAAGGTTGGGCATCCGTACGTGCGGACCATGAACAACGTTCAGGTGATGAGCGTCGAAGAGGCCGGAGTCCTGCCGATCGCGGTGATGGGCACGACGTCTCGGACCTACATTGCGAACGGCATCGTGTCTCATAACACGAACCAGCCGCACACGGTCGAACTGAACATGTCGCGCCAGCTCGAGCTGGACTTCGACCTGCGCGTGTGGACGATCAAGGAAGCCGCCTCGCTCGGCTTGCCACTGTCGGTGTCCTCGGTGATCTCCAATCATGGTGAGTGGACCCGCAACGGCTCCAAAGACCCTGTAACAACGCAGGGCGACAACGCATCCACCCACATCGCCCGCCAAACGCGGAAGCTGTTCGACGAGCTCGCCGAACACGGCGCCGCCCCTGCCATCGACTGGCACATCGGCGCCGGCGACCCTGCCGTGACGCTGCGCCTGTCCGGTGTGGATTGCTATTTCAGCCACGGCTACATCGAGAAGGGTCGCGGCTCCTCATCGGAGACCCGCACCCGCAACGCGATCGAACGCCAAATCCTCGGCCGAACCGGAGAACTCGGCGCGACGTCGCTGTTCTTCACCGCCCACTACCACCACTTCTACTCCCAGGAATTCGAAGGCCGAACCCTTTTCGGTTGCCCGGCCCTGGAAGCGGAACGCTCGTCGGAATACATGCTGAACCAGTACGGCGTGTGGTCTCCGGCCGGAATGCTCGGCCTGATGGTCGGCGCACACAATTCGCGCGGCTGGTCGAACGTCAACGTGTTCTGACCGTTCCCTCCGCAACTCCCTCAACTTCATAGCGTTCGCCCGAGATTCGGCGCGCTGACACCCATTTGGAGGTGGCATGCCGCTGCCCGAATTCGCTGGCCAATTCCCGCCGAAACCCTGGGACACCGCCCAAGAGGGCTATGCGACTCACAGCGCTTGGTGGGAAGGCAACCCCGAAGCGCTGGAAGAGATCTACCGGCACACCGCGTTGGCACCGACCCCACGGGCATCACAACTGCGCGGTGGAATCGTCGGCCGTCTGGCTCGGTTCTGGTGGGGACGCCCTGTCATGCAGGACACCAAACGCCTGCACATCCCCGCACCCGCTGACGTTGCCACCACCAGCGCTGACCTGTTGTTCGGGCAACCGCCGAGCTGGTTGTTCAACGACGGCGACGCCACCAATCTCGAAGCGGCGCAGGACAGGCTGAATCAACTCCTCGACGGCGCTGATGTCGTCGCGACCTTTCTCGAGGCCGCCGAGATTCAGGCCGCGCTCGGTGGGGTTTTCCTGCGCCTGTGGTGGGACCAAGACGCCACCGACAAGGTGATGATCGGCGCGGTCGCCCCCGATTGCGCCATCCCGCAATGGCGGTACGGCGAACTCGCCGCGGTCACGTTCTGGACCATCGTCGGCAAGGACAAACGCGGCACCTGGCGCCACCTCGAGCACCACGAACCCGGTCGCATCGAGCACGCCCTGTTCTGCGGTGACGACTCCGACATCGGCCGCCGCATGCCGCTGGCCGAGATGGACGCCACCGCCTGGGCCGCTGAACTCGTCGACGAAGAGTCCTCGATCGCCACCGGCGTGACCGGGCTGACCGCCTGCTACATCCCGAACGTCCGACCAGCACGCAGGTGGCGCAACGTCCCCACCCTGTCCCCGTTGGGACGCAGCGACTTCGAAGGCGTCGAGCACCTCTTCGACGCGCTCGATGAAGCGTGGTCGTCGTGGATGCGTGACCTCGACCTCGCCAAAGGCCGCCTGTTCGTCTCGAACGAACTCCTCGACGACCACGGCCCCGGCCGCGGTGCATCCTTCGACCGGGAACGCGACATCTTCACCGGTGTCCCCGCCGACACGATGGACGAGCAAACCCGCCCGCTGGTGCAGGCCGAACAGTTCGAAATCCGCGTCGAGGAACACGCCAAGACCTGCGAGAAACTGCTCAAGCAGATCCTGCGCGCCTGCGGCTACAGCGCGGCTGACTTCGACGACGGCGAAGCTGTCGCTATCACCGCCACCGAGGTCTCGGCCCGCAAAGACAAGTCCAACCAGACCCGCAACCGCAAAATCCTGTACTGGCAGTCCGCAGTGCAGCCGCTCGCCCGCACGATGCTCGAGCTCGACCGGATCATCTACCCCGGCACCAGCTTCGAGCTCCTCGCCGAGCCGGAGATGAAGTTCCCCGTCCGCGTCGACCAGGACCCCGTCCAACTGTCAACCGCGATCGCGAACATGCGCGCCGCACAGGTCATGTCCCGCGAAACCGCTGTCCGGGAACGACACCCGAACTGGTCCAACGATGAAGTCGCCGACGAAGTGCAACGCCTCGCCGACGAATTCGACGTCCTCGTGCCCGATCACACCGGCGACTTCGGCCCCGCGATCGACAGCGAGGACGCACACAGCGACCTGCAGCAGGACAACCCCGCCCCGACGAAGAAGCCGGACGACGACGCGGAGGTCTGATGCCTCTCACCCCGTCCAACGGTGACCGCCACGCCATGCCGCTCGTCCGCCTCTACAAGGCGCTCGAGCTGGCTTTGTGGCGGTGGATCGCGAAGGTACTCGGCCTCGACGGCTTCGGCCGCCGATGGCTGATGCGGATCCTGATGAACATCCCGAAGTTCCGGGCCGGGGTCAGCAAACTCGTCGACGACGCCGGCGACCGCGCGCCCGCCCTGGTGCGGGAAGCGATCACCCGAGGATGGGCCGACGGCACCGCCGCAGCCCGCACCGATACCGGCAGCCACCGGTCACACACCGACGACCGGATCACCAACCGCCTGGTCGACCGTGTCCTCGACGCACTCGACGCCGCGAACAGTGGTCTACCCGCCGCCACCGAGGCAGTCCTCCGCCGCGCCGTCGACCACACCACGACAGCGGAAACCGCCCAGCAGCACCGGGAAGCGCTCGAACGGTCCCTGCAGCGCGACGCCCGACAAGGGTTCACCGCGCTGGTCGACACCCACGGCCGCCGCCGCGAGCTCGTCGCCTACGTCGAAGCACAGATACGCAACGCCGTATCCACTGCCGAAATCGAGGGCTACACACAGCAACTCGCCACCGACGGGCACGACCTGTTCGTCGTCTCCGATGTCCCCGGCTCCTGCGAAACGTGCCGACCGTTCGAAGGCAAAGTCATCTCGATCAGCGGTTCCACCGTCGGCGCGATCACCCGCAACACCAGCACCGGGAACACTGTCGCCGTCCACGTGATGTGCTCGCTGCGCGAAGCTCTCGACCGTGGCCTGTTCCACCCGAACTGCCGCCACACCATCCGAGTATGGACACCGGACAATCCGGCGCCACCGCGCGCCGTCCGCGTCAGCGAAACACGCCGCACTGCCCGCCGGGCAGCCGCTGCACAGCAGCGTGCCAACCGCGTACGCCAGCGCGTCGCGGTCGCGGCTGGTCGCACAGCCGAGGTGCCGCGCATGGCGCGCCGCGGCGACAGCAGCAACCCGCAACCCCAACCGGGCCCACGGACCCCACCATCGCCATTCGACAACGCCACCACACCTCTGGAAGTCGGCCAGATACTGCAACTGCGACACGGCCTTCCGGTAGAGGGATTCGATCTGCCCGGCCTGTCACTGGAAGTGGTGCAGGAATACGCACGAGCCGTCGACGACATGATGACCCGCTACCCGCAGATGCGCCCGAACCGCATCCTCATCGGCCCCGTCATGTCCCCGGACCCAGACCGAGTGTTCGGCGAAGCACCGAACCGTAAGCCCAAGGGGCAGCCGAGGACCGTCGACCATGTCGTCCTCAACTACCTGCACGCAGGCAACCCGGCCGTGTACCGGGAAGCGATGGAAGCTGACGTCGCAGACCACTACCACTCACCAGGGTTCGAGCAGCGCCCCGTCTACGCGGTCATCGTGCACGAGTTCGGCCACGTCCTCGACGTCGCCGGGCAACTCGAAGGCCGACGCGCAGCCGACGACGCACTCGACGCACACTTCCGAACGCACTACCCGAGGCGCACCGGCGAATCCCACGACGACTTCGCTGCTCGCTACGACAGCTGGCTACGCCAGCTGCCCGGCTACTGCTTCGACCTGGACGGCAACTTCTTCGCCCGCGAGGCGATCGCCGAAGCGTTTGCCGAGGTAGAGCTGCGCGGCGACAATGCCAGTGAACCCGCGAAAGTGCTGCACAAGCTGCTAGTAGACAAGTCGAGGAGTGCCCCGTGAGGACAGGCGCCCGCCGGCCCACCGATGACGAGCTCCGTACCCGATTTGAGTACGCGCTCGCCGCAGCCCGCGACCAGGGTGTCGACCTCACCGATCACCCCCTCGATACAGACACCGCGGACGCCCTGTCGGCCGTGGCAGAGGCGTACCCAAACCCGCCGGCTGAACTGATCGATGCGGCCGAGCGTGCGTTCCAGGGTTTGCTCGACGGCACCAACGGTGCCCGGCGGGCCGCATCGGCGCGAGCCAGGTTGCTCGGCGACTGACAATTCGTAGGCTCGTGATGTAACGACAGCATTCCGGATTTTGGCTCCGGGCGTTCAGGTTTGAATCCTGGCGAGCCTGCCACCGGCCTGTAGTGCAACGGCAGCACGTCTGACTCTGGTTCAGAAGGTTCAGGTTCGAATCCTGGCAGGCCAGCCAAGGAGATTTAACCGCCATGGTGGCGGGACCGCCTTGAAAGCGGCGCGGCCCCTCACGGGGCAGGGGTTCGATTCCTCAAATCTCCGCTCAAATAATTGAAGACTTCCCGCCCATTTTGCGCGGGTGCAAATAACCCCCAGTTCCGGCCATCTGGCCCTGGGGGTTTCGTCATTCCAACACCCCGTTCGGCCTGGTGCCACGGGTGTTTTCACGTGTCCAGGAGGCACATTCATGGCCGACGAAGCCAACACCCCCGCAACACCCACAACTGAAAACAGCACCCCCGTCGACACGGCACCCGCCGTCACCGACACCACCCCGGCTCCCGGTGACTCTGTACAGGCCACCGAGACCACCACCCCGGCCGCTGACACCGAACCAGCACCGGAAAAGCCCGCGAAAACCTACGACGAAGCCTACGTCAAGAAGCTTCGCGAGGAAGCCGCGGCGAACCGCGTCAAGGGCGACGAAAAGGCTAAGCAGGCAGCCCAGGAGGCCGCTGCTGAAGCCCAGCGAACCCTGACCGAACAAATCGCACGCACGCTCGGCCTGATCAAGGACGACACCCCACCCGACCCCGCCGACCTGCTGAAGCAGGCGCAGGACCGGGAAACCCAGCTCGCCGCCGAACGCGACTCGGTCGCCAAGGAACTCCGCGCACTCCGCATCGAAAAGGCACTCAACGATGCGGCCGAAAAATGCGACGGCGACACCAGCATTCTCGCCCCATACCTCGCCGGTACCGGTGCGCTGAACAAACTCGACCTCGCCGCAGACGATTTCGCTTCCCAGATGGAAGCCATTGTCGCCGCAGCCGTCGAATCCAATCCAAAGCTGAAGAAGACGACTGCCCAGGTGGCGGCTCCTCGCAGCGGCGGAGACCTCTCCGGGGGCAACGCAGCACCAAAGGTGCGCGGCCCCAAATCCGTTGAAGAAATCCGCCTCGAAATGCGCGCTAAGCGCGAAAACGGCGGGCTCTAACCTAGGAGCCACAATTGGCTAACACCTTTCTGACGCCCGATGTCATCGCGCGTCAGGTCCTCGCGAACCTGTACGAAAACCTGGTCATGCTGCCACTGGTCCACACCGGCTACTCCGGTGAGTTCCAGGCCAAGGTCGGCGACACCGTCAACGTGCGCAAGCCGGCGGTCCTGAACGCCGCGCTGTTCGACCGCACCGCCGGCATCCAGGTCCAGAACGCCACCGAGACCTCGGTGCCGGTCAAGCTGGACAAGATCGCCGACATCTCGCTCGAGATCACCGACGAGTCCGCGCTACTCGAGCTGGAGTCGATGGACGCCCAGATCGCCGTCCCCGCGGCCGAGGGCCTCGCCCAGTTCGTCGACCGGGCGATCATCGCCCACATGAAGGCCAACACCACTGCCTTCGCCGGTGTCACCCCTGCCGGTCATGAGTGGGACAAGCCTGAGGTCCTGATCGAGGCCGGTCGCCAGCTCGATATCCAGAAGGTCCCGAGCATGCGGCGCCACGCCGTCGTCGGCCCCACCGCCAAGGCCAAGTGGCTGAACTCGGATCTGCTGAAGCGCTACGACCAGAGCGGCTCGACCGAGGCCCTGCGTCGCGGCTCGATCGGTGACAACCTGTTCAACTTCGACGCCTACATGACCCAGAACATCGTGCAGCCTTCGGGTTCGCCGGCGTCGGGTCAGCCCACCACCGAGGTTGGTCTGGCGTTCCACGAGACCGCGTTCACGTTCACTTCGGTGCCGCTGCCTCGTCCGCTGTCTGCAGGCACCTCGTACGCGATCGAGACCTACAAGGGCATCAGCCTGCGTACCACGATCGACCGCGACCACGTGCACAAGCAGGACATCATCAGCTTCGACATCCTCTACGGTGTCGCGACGCTGGATGCCAACCGCTCCGTGCTGCTGCGCGGCCCGCTGCAGGCGTGACCTCCACCCCGCGCCACCTCAACCGGGTGGCGCTGGGGAGTGGTTGCCTACCAACACTTTTGGAGAGCCGCAGTGCCCCATTTTTACCGATACCTCCACGACCCCGCGTGGGTCATCGAGTCCGAGGACCCGCGCCCGGACCTGCTCGACTGGGCTTGGTGGACCGAGGTCGCCCCACCGGCCAAGCCGAAGCCCGAACCGGAACCTGCCCCCGAGCCCGAGCCCGAGCCCGAGCCCGAGCCTGAACCGGAACCTGCCCCCGAGCCCGAGCCCGAGCCCGAGCCCGAGCCTGAACCGGAACCCGAGGCAGCGCCCAAGCCTGCAGTCAAGTCGACCCGGCGCACCAAGGCAGCGTGACCGATGGCTGTGCTGATCTACGCCCAACCCGACGACCTCATCGCCGGCGGATGGTTGACCGGCACGGCCCCCGCCAACGCCGCGCTGCTGCTGCGGTTCGCGTCGATCCTGGTCCGCCGCGTCACCATGTGCGACCACTACGACGTCGACACCGCCGGGCTCCCCACCGACACCGCGATCGCTGAAGCGTTCCGGGACGCAACCTGCGCCCAAGCTGCCATGTGGTCACTGGCCGGGCTCAACCCGGTCGCCGGCACTGTCGGCCGTGAACTCGCGGTCGCATCCCAGACCGCCGACGGCGGGTCGGTCGTCTACGGAGACTCCATCACCGGCGCCGAAGTCGAACGTGCCCTCAAGCAGCTGCATTCGGCCGCGCTGCTGATCCTTCGCAACGCCGGGCTTGCATCCACGAGGCCGGACTGATGGTGAATTACGCGCACCCGACCTACCCCGCCGGGACCATGCTCACCGTCATTCGTGGCGCCGCCCGCAACTGGGAAGGCGACCCCGTCAACTCGACGGTGGTCGAGCACCAGATCGGGCCCTGCGATCTCAAATGGGCGACAGACACTGAGGACTCGACCCACGGTGAGCAACGCATGTTGGTCGCCCAGGTCACTGCTCCACACGGTTCGGACGTCCTAGAGACAGACCGAATCCGGCTGGGCACAAGGGAATTCGTCATCGACGGGCAAGTCCGCGAAACCCCGAACCCGTTCACCGGCTGGTCGACAGGTGTGCGGTTCAAGATCGCGAAGGACGGCAACAGTGGAATACGACGGGTCTGATGCCTACGCGCTCCGCAGCGTTCGAGTCGACGCCTGCCGCAAATAGGCTGCCGCCGCCTCCAAGATCGCCGGATCGTCGTCTACCAATCCGATAGCTCGATTGCAGCCAGAACATAGCAGGCCGCGAACTTGGCCTGTTGCATGGCAGTGGTCGATGGCGAGATCGATGAGTCGACCATCAGAATAGCGCTTCTGCGGTAGGCGGCAAATAGCGCACTTCCCGTCCTGAGCCTTCCACATACGCTCGTAGTCGTCGACCGTAAGTCCGTACTTGTAGACCCTGCGTTTACGTAGCTTCGGAAGGCGATTCCACTCCTCGGCCCGGCATGTTTTGCAGTGATACTTGACTCCGCGACGGTTCAGCCTTCCTTTTCCGAAGTCAGACAGAGGTTTCGCTGTAGAGCACGCAACGCATACTGCGACCCTCTCCACGCAGGTGTCGCACAGGTATTTCGATCTGGTGTTATGGACTTTAAGGCGACCATCCACCATTCGGCGCGCATCGGTCATGAAGGTCGCGTTACAGCCTGCGCAGTCCAGCAGCTTGAGCGTCATGTGGTTTCGGCACGGAATGCAACACGAATCAAGCCCATTTGCCCTGGATGGCCACGGTGCGAACTGGGATATTAGGCGTGCTCGGTGGCATCGGTAACACCAATGATGGTACGGCAAGCAATTGTCGCAGAAGTGTGCGCGCGGTTCTCGCCCGCGCGGGCCAACGGTGGAATAGCTGGAATCGCAAACGCGACAACGATAGTCAGTCATTTCGATTTCAAGTCTAGCAAATTCAAGCAGGTGATGCCATTGGAATACGACGGCTCAAGCATGGATATGGACGCATTCTTTCGAGGTTCTCCAGAGCTTGCCGAATTCCTCCAAGAAGTGGCGGAACAAGGGGCCGATAGATGGGCCATGCGCTCAAAATGGAGAACGGGCTACAACGCCACCCATACCGAAGCATTCACCGAACTAGACGCCACCGGGAAACAGCAAGGTGTCACCTACGCGTCCGGTTACTACGCCCGCTTCCGTGAACACGGCACCCGCTGGAACCGCCCCGAGCACGTGATGCGCGACTTCATCCGAGACGTGGAGGGTTAGTGCTTCCCTACCCAGATTTCGACGACGTGATGAAAGCGCTCCTCGACGACATCGCCCCCGTAGTCACCTTCGAGTCCGATGAGATCGACCCGCCCTACATCTACGTCACCCGCGTCGGCGGTCGGGAAGACGGCGTCGCCGACAACCCCGTGATCGACGTCGAGTACGTCGCCGCCACGCGCGCCGAATCCAAGACCCTGAAAACCGCAGGCCAAGAACGGATCCTGGCCGCCGGGAACACCGCGCCAGGCGGGTTCTTGATCGACGTTGCCGAGGAAGCGACCGGCGGCCAATACATCCCGCCGGAACGCCGCGACGCCCGCGGTGTGTCCGCGACGGTCCGCCTCTCCTACCGCAGGCCCCGCGCCTAGCCTCCGCCTCTCTCTTCTTCACACCACCCCGGGCCGCTCGATGGCTGGCGGGGTTCTCGGTGTGCCCAAATCAAGGAAACCTTCATGCCTGCTGTCACTTTCGAACAGCTCGCGGCCTGGAAGCCGGAGCTGATTCGCCGCCCGAACAAGGGCTTCGTGCTCATCGGCGACGACGACGCAACCATCCCCGCCGCGTTCACCTCCGGCGTCTCGGCTGAATTCCAGTCCCTCACCGATTTCGAGTCGCTCGGCTTTACCGCCAAGGACGCACCACCCACGTTCCGCCCCGAGGTCGAATCCAACGACATCGAAGCGTGGGGCGCGCTCGAGCCGCCTCGCACCGACATCATCTCCCGCAAGGTGACGGTGTCGACCACCCTGCTGCAGACCCAGCGGCGTTCGCTTGAGCTGTACTCCGGCATGGATCTGTCCGCGGTCACCGCCGACGCGACGACCAACGAAATCCAGTACAACGACCCCACCAGCCCGTCGACCCGCTACCACCGGTTGATCTTCGGCATGGTCGACGGCGACGGCGCCGACGCGATCTACATCCTGCGTATCCTGCCGCGTGCGATCGTCACCGAGGTCGGTGAGCAGTCCTGGTCGCAGGACGGCGCCCTGAACTACAACATCACCTGGGCGGGCAAGATCGACTCGACTCTTGGCTACTCGCTGAAGAACGTCATCTGCGGTCCTGGCGTCGCGAATCTCGTTGCGTCGATGGGCTTCTCCGCGACCGCCGCTGTTCCGACGGTCACCTCGCACCTGCCTGCGGGTTCGCTCGCCGCGGCCGGTGGCGAATCGGTGGTGCTCAAGGGCAACCACTTCACGGGCGTCTCCGCCGTCACTGTGGGTGGTACCGCCGCGACCGACTACACGCTGGTCGACGACAACACACTGGCGATCACCACCCCAGCCAAGACGGCGGGTTCTCACAACGTGATCGTCACCAACGCGACCGGCCCGTCGACCGCCTACGCGGTCACCTACGCCTGATCGCCCCCTGAACCGTCGCCCCGCGCGTGATTCCTGGCCGCGCGCGGGGCGACCCCTTTCCGCAACTTTCGCCAGGACCTCAGCCAGGAGAACACCTATGGCTTTCACCCCGATTCGCATGGTCTCTCCGGACGGCCGCGAATGCCTGGTCGGCTCGCCCACCGAGCGCGAAAACCTGCACGCACAGGGCTACCGCGCCGTCACCGAACCGGCCCCCACGCGCACCGCTGACCCCAAGCCAGCGACGCCGCGCCCCGCCCCTAAGAAGTAACCCTCCACTCCCGCCAGGAGAACGAAAATGGCTTCCAAGAAGACCACCGCTGTAACCGAGACCGCCCCCATGTCGCGATGGGCGAAGATGCGCGCCGACGCCGAGCAGGCTCGCGAGAAGACCGAACCGTACATGTTCGACGGCACCAACCCGCCCACCCCGGTGCATGAACCGGTGACTTCCGAGCAGGTGCTGGCCTTCGCCGAACTGATCGACAAACGCGGCAGCGTCGACCCCGCCAACCTCCCACGCCTGATCAAGGCTGTGCTCGGCGACTCCTACGACGCGGTCTGGGACGTGGTGCGAACCGTTGACGCCAACGTCATCCTCCCACTGCTCGAGGACATCAACGCCCACTTCCACTCCCTGCCGACCGAAGCCGGTGATCTGCCGGGGGGCGCCTCGGCCTCGTAATCCTCATCGAGGATTTCGGGGAAGAAATCGAATACGACCTGGCCGACCGGTTCGGTTGGGACCTGCTCGACTACTTCCGTGGTGTACGCCCGTGGCCACAGCTGTACCGACTGCTGCGCCGTCTCCCGATGGACAGCTGGTATCAGGCCGCGGTCGCCGCCGACGAACGGATCGGGTTCGAGCGAGCCCAGCAGCCGCTCTCCGATGAACAACAACCATTGTCGTTCGTCGGCTACTCGCTGCCAGTCCTTCTGCAGCTCAGACAGATTGACCTGCTCAAGGAGCTGATGCGGGTCATCCCGGGGTCGCTGACAGGGAAACTGCCGCCCCCCATGCCCGCCGAACCGCGACCGCGCACAGCGGAAGCCATTGCGCGGGAAAAGCTCGACCAAATCAGCGTTATGGACGCCCTGAAAAAGCTGGGCGTCAACATCTGAATAGAGGCGGTGCCCTATGGCCACCTTCGGTGCGTACAACGCTGGCTCGGCCCGCATCTACCTCCGCCCGGCACTCGCGAGCAATTTCCGGGCATCGGTGAAAGCCCTTCTCAAACCGATCGACGAGTCGCTGAATGTGACTCTGAAACCGGTCCTGGCGAAGGGCTTCAACGCCGACGTCAAGACGAAGGCGAAAGACGCCGCCGAAAAGGCTGGCGCGAAGATCGAATTCGGGTACAAGCTGGCGCCCCGGTTCCGCACCGAACTGAAAGCAGCGGCGAAAACCGAAGCCCGCGAAGCCGGTACGAAGATCCTGTTCTCGCCGGACCTGGCGAAAGGATTCCGCACCACCCTGCGCGGCAAAGTCAATGAAGCCGCCGCCGGCGTCGAAGCCACCGTCACCCTGCGCCTGTCCGAAGCAGGACTCCGGCAGAAGATTCGCGGCCTGAAATCGACTTTGCCCGAGGCCGAGTTGCGGATGAAGCTCGACCTGAGCGAAGCCGTCCGGCAGATCGAGGACTTCCGCATCGCGGTCGCCGCCAGCCCGCTGTCGATGAACGTCAACGTCGACACCACCGCGGCAGTCGCTCAGCTGATGGCGCTGCGGTCTCTCGCCGCGTCCGTCGGGGACGACGTCGGAGCGATCGGCGCCAACGGTGCCGCCCGCAATGCGTTGCGGGGCCGCCGTGGCGGGATCTTCTCCCAGACCGTGCGCGCGATCCGCCTCCAGGTGGAGGTCGACCGGGCCTCGGTGGCACGCGCGGAAGCCGAGCTGGCCAACGTCCTCGCCCGCCTGGAGAACGCCCGCCGCCAACAGGGCGACACCCTCGACCGGCTCAACCTCGCCGAGCAACGCCACGCCGAGGTGCTGGCCAATAGCAATGCGTCCGCGTCGCAGCGGATCGCGTCCGAACAACGCCTCGCCCGCGCCCGACGCGACCATGCCGACGCCACCGGCCGCCTCAGCTCCCTCATGAACCAAGAGGCCGACGCCCACGACCGCGTCGACCGTGCCCGCAACCGGCAAGGTTCCATCGGCAGCGCCCTCGGTGCTGGGCTCAGTGCATTCAACGCCGCCTCCGACCTCGCGATCCGTAACCTGTTCAGCTTCACGAACCTGGTCGGCGTCGCCAAAGTCGCGCTCATCGCGCTCGCCGCGGTGTCATTGGTCCCGCTGCTCGGGCAACTCACCCAAGCCGCCGGCGTCGTCGCGCTCCTGCCTGCAGCGTTTGCCGGATTCGCCTCCGTCATCGCCACCATCGTGGTCGGCACCCGCGGCATCACCGATGCGTTCAAAGCTGCCGAGAAGGCCCGCGAAGGCGCCGCAAAGCAGGCAGAGGCGCAGGCGAAAGCCGTTGCATCCGCCCAGAAACAAGCTACCGCGGCAGCGCGTGGTGTTGCGTCCGCTGAACGTGGTGTGGCCTCTGCTGAGCGTGGTGTGCAGTCGGCGCAGAAGGCTTCTGCCACTGCGCAGAAGGCGCTGACGAAGGCCCGCGAGGACGCCACCAAGGAACTCGAAGACCTTAACCGGCAACTCGGCCGAACCTCGCTGAACGAGGAAGGCGCCGCCATCGCGGTCGCCGAAGCCTGGGAAGCGATGCAGGAAACCTTCAAGGATTCCGACGCATCTGCCACCGACCGGCGCCGCGCCGTATACAACTACAACCAGGCGTTGGCTGATCAGCAGGACACCCTGCGTGAGTCCCGTGAACTGCAACAGCAGGTCAACGAGGCCAACGTCAAGGGCGTCGAGGGCTCTGACCAGGTCGTCGCGGCGCAGGAACGTGTCGCCGAAGCCGCACAGGCTGAGACCGACGCGAACCAAACGCTTACTGATGCGCATCAGTCCCTCACTGACGCCAAATCCCAACTGGCGGAGGCGCAGCAGGCGGTCGTTGAGGCGTTGAATGACGGCGGCGATGCCGCCGACGAATTCGCCCGCAAGATGGCGAGCCTGTCACCGGCCGCACGCGCGCTGGTGCAAACCATGCTGGACCTGAAACCAGCATTGGGTGAACTCCGTTCGTTCGTGCAGGAAAAGCTGCTCGACAAAATGGGCGACTCCATCGGCAGCCTCGTCCGCAAATGGATCCCCGATCTGAAAACCGGGCTCGGCGGCATCGCTACCGAGATCAATGGCGGCCTGCGTCGGGCGTTCGCCGACCTGGAAACCGAATCATCGCGGTCGAAGTTCGCCCGCATCTTCGAGAACACTCGCAAGTCGATCGGCCCGCTGCTTGACGGCATCAACGACCTGCTCCAGGCGATGCTGTCCCTCGCAGGGGTCGGCTCCGACTTCATGCCATCAGGTGCGGAACGATTCGCGAACTTGATGAAGGACTTCCGCGAATGGGCGGAATCCGAAGAGGGACAGAACAAATTCAAAGGGTTCCTTCGCGAATCGCTCGACACCTTCAACGAAATCTGGGAGATCGTCAAGCAAATCGGCGGGGTCATCAACAGCCTCTTCCGGGGCAGCGACGAAACCGGCGAATCCTGGCTCGACAGCATCAAAACAACGCTGTCCGAATGGAACGACTTCCTGAAGACCCCCGAAGGTCAGCAGGCGGTGAAGGACTTCTTCGCCGACATCAAGGCGACCGTCCAAGCCATCGTCGACCTGATGAAGACGGCGTACCAAATCGCCGACGACCTCGGGCTACTCCCCGAACCAGAACCAACCGGGCAGAAGCCCCCGGAGCAGGCGCCGGAAGACCGCACCGGCCCAGACGGTGGCGGACTGAACGGGTTCGACGAAACCCCATCGAACCCGCCGATCCTGTCCCCCCAAGGCAGCGATGGCGCCGGGCTCGACGGCTTCAACGAAACCCGACCGCGTCTCCCCACCGAGATCGATCCATCCAGGACCAAGAAGAACTTCTGGATGGGGGACGAGTACTACAACTACGACGGCGAGCGCGTCGACAAGCACGGCAACAAACTCGACCATACGGGCGGGTTCTTCCCCGGCGTCAAAGAAGGCAGCCTCGGCGACAAGATCCTCGATTCGCCGCTCACTCGGAGCGCTACCGGTCTCGGTGGGCTGTGGCAGTGGCTGGCCGAAGACGACGACGAGGCTAACGCCAAGATCACCGGGCTGTCTGAGAACTTCCAGGGTCTGGCTACTTCGGCCGAGACGAACTCGAACTCGGCTGGCACCTCCTGGTTGAACTTCGGCACGAAGCTGCACGGAATCATCAGCGGCCTCACCGGTTCCGGTGGCGCTTTGCCAACCTTGTCGACAGGGCAGAAGCAGGTCGCCCTCGACTCCGACGAACACGTCGACCAGGAAGCCGGAGCCTCCTGGGCCAGCATGGGCAGCAAAGTCAAGACCGTCGTCGAAACGCTCGTCGGCAGCACAGTACTGGGCAACCTGACCAGCAGTTTCACCGGGCTGCCATCGTTCTTCGACGGCATCACCGGCGGTATCGGCACCTCCTGGGGCACCCTGCCGGGCAAACTGCAGGGCCCGATCAACGCGGTCATCGACATCCTCAACACCTTCGGTGAACTGTGGAACAAGGTCGCCTCGAAACTCGGCCTCCCGACCTGGGATCCGATCGACAAGGTCGGCACCGGAACCGGTGACTTCTTCGCAGGCCGCCCAACCCGCCCCGAACCGGGCGGGCACGTCGGCGGCCGTTGGATGGGTGGTCCCGGCGGCCCTGTGAAGGGCCCCGGCGGACCAAAGGACGACAAGGCCGGGCTGTACCGGCTGTCCAACGGCGAACACGTCTGGACGGCCGACGAGGTCAAAGCCGCGGGCGGGCACGAAGCCATGTACAAGATGCGTGGCGCGGTCTTGCAAGGCGGTGGTCTGCAGTCCAAGCCGCAAGGTGATGGCCCCCAGGGTTACGCCGACGGCGGTGGTGTCGTCCAGACCAGCGACCCGCTCGACCCGATCCAGGCTCAACTGTGGGATCTGGTGCGCACCGCGATCCCCGATGCGGTGCTGACTTCGGGCAAGCGCTTCACCGACGTAGGCAGTGGCTACGACCTGCATATGCAGGGCAAGGCCATCGACCTCGGCGGCCCGATGCAGGAAATCGCCCGCTGGATCTACAACACCTACCCACAGTCAGCGGAGCTGATCCACTGGCCACTCAACGGGTGGCAGAACCTCGACGAAGGTCAGCCGCACGACTTCGGCGCAACCACGAACGCCCAGCACATGGACCATGTCCATTGGGGCGCAAACGATTTCCTCGGCAACCTGTCCGATGAAGAGAAGGCGTCGATCTTCTCCCGCATCGGGTCAGTCCTCGGCGGCGCGGTCCGCAGTGGCCGAAACGCGCTCGCGAACACCCTCCTGCTGAACCCACTTCGCAACGTCGCGAACTCCGTTCCTGACATCGAAGGCCTGGGGGAGGCCGGGAAGATCCCGAAGGCGTTCGCCCAGAAGATGGTCGAAGCGCTCGCCACCAAAGTGTTGGGCTCCGGCTCATCCGGTGGTGGGGGAGCGAACTACAACCCCACCGACGGCGTCGAGCAGTGGCGTGACCTCGCCATGGAAGCGATGCGCCGCGAAGGGTTCAACGCCGACGACCCGGCACAGGTCAACGCCATGATGGCGCAGATCCAGTCCGAGTCCGGTGGCAACCCGTCGATCATCCAACAGGTCCAGGACGTCAACTCCGGCGGCAACGAAGCCCAGGGTCTCCTGCAGATCATTCCTGGCACATTCGCGGCTCACCGCGACCCGTCGCTACCGAATGACCGCACAGACCCGCTGGCGAACATGGTCGCAGCGTTGCGCTACTACCGGTCCCGGTACGGCAACGACCTGACCACCGACTGGGGCAAGGGCCACGGTTACGACCAGGGCGGCATCTTCGAGAACAACACCTTCGGGTGGAACACCTCGGGCCTGCCCGAAGCGGTCCTGACCAACCCCCAGTGGTTGATGTTCCGGCAGTTCATCGACAACATGCAAGCCCAAAAGGCTGGCGTCGCTGAAAACCCGCAGGCCCAGACGATCCCGGAACCACTCAACACCGACACCGTCACCTCACCGACCCCGTCCACGACGCCGACCACATCCGACTCGGGCGTAGAGACGTTCGAGCAGGTCGGCGTGAACGCGCAGTCGCGGTTCACATCCGCCTTGTCGACCGGGTTCGAGGACTTGGTATCGAGCACGCTCGATCCGCTCGGCCTCCCGGATCCACGGGACCTGATCCCTTCTGCGGTCACCGATTACGGGGAGACCTTGTCGACGTGGCAGCAGGCACGGTCGGCATCAACGCAGGCATCCCAAACCTTGGCTCAGTCCGGGTACCAGGCCGCCTCAGTGCCGGCGACCGGCACCGCTAACCGAGTCCTCAAGGGCAACGGGGAAAGCGGCTCGCTGACCACCATCGACAACTCGACCACCATCAATTTGACAACGCCGAACGTCGATGAGGCGTACCGCAAGGCCGAGTTGATTCGCGATATGCGTGCGCTTCAGCACACGGCAACTGCAAGGGGCTAACGCCATTGATGCTTGAGTCCGCCCGGATCGACATCTACGGACCGGACGGCTCGCACTTCCTGATCAACGGCGCGGGCGCGTCGGAAAAACTCTTCTTGGCACCAAACATCAAGGGTATTTTCGACGCGCCTGTCACCACGTTGAGGAAGTCGAGCGTCTTCCAAAAAGGTGCGACCTACGAGGGCAAACGATACAAACAACGTGACATCACGTTCGCCGTAAACATTCACGGTGAAACCCCCGAAGAATGGCAGGACCTCCAGAGCCGGTGGAACGCCGCCTGGGACTACGAAGCCGACCGATGGGATCCGACATCAACCCTGACGAAAATGTCGGTCACGACACCATCGTCAGGGACGCGCAGCCTGTGGTTGGCGAAGAACGACACGGTCGAATTCGAATCGAAACACGACCCGCGGCTGACCCGGTCATCGGTTCAGCCGATGGCGGTTGTCGCTGATCAACCATTCTGGTTCGAAGACAAGTACGAGAACACCCCGTACGACTACTTCCAAACCGGGTCCACCGGCACCTCGGAAGGGTTCGTCACCATTTCGAACCCGACCGATCAACCGATGTGGCTGCAATGGGTAGTCACACGTGGAATCTGGACCCTCCCGGACTACACGTGGACCGGGAAGAAGCACCACCGAATCCCAGGCGGGCAATGGCCTAACCGGAAGATCACCCTCCCGGAACTGACCGCGCTCGAGGGTGGCGCCCGAATCACCCTGTACCGCGACAAGCTCCAGGTGCGTGACTTCGCGGGCACCAACCTCGCGGGCCGCATGAACGGTATTTCGTTCCTGCACCAGATCCCACCGAAAACACCGGAAACGAACCTGCCGGTGAAAGTTGAGGGCGCCCCCGTTGGTGGTGCCCGAGTCGACGTGTATTGCCAGCGGCGATGGTCGCATGTTTGGGAGAGCCGCTAAGCGGCGCGCTGCTCGCGTTGGGCAGCGCGCACGCGGCGCATCCGGTTTCGGCTCTGCTCGCGGCGGCATGCGCGGCATCGGCGATCCGTTTCGCCACTGGGGCGGGTGTACACCAGGGTGTTTATCTCGTCGTACGGGTGGCCTTGCGGGCAGTGAGTCTTTATCGCCTCGTGGTGGGTTCCGTGACGTACGCGGTCAAACGTGTTCTCACTGCGCGTTCCGTAGCGAAGGTTCGACAGGCGGTTGTCGCCGGGATCGCCGTTGTTGTGGCAGACCTCAAGACCCGGCGGACGGGCCCCAATGAAGGACTCCGTTACAAGCTGGTGAACGAAACGCTGAGGCGTTCGATCCGGCTCGTAATTGATCGTCACCTTCTTTCGGCCAATCGGACACGTGATGAGGGTCAGGATTCGCTCCCTGACTGTGTAGCTGGTGCCGTTGCTTCGGGTCAGCATCCTGGCTTCGGTCCTCACTCGTCCGTGATTTGAAACCGAGTACTTACCTTCGGCGCCAACTACTGGACGCCAAATTTCGCTGGGGGCTTCGGTGTTGTTTGTCGACACCCCCTATTCAACCTCTGTGCGCTGGCTTTAATTCCAGATGATCGCAGAATCTTTGGGATGTGACGAATATTGCCTGAACTCGTTGAACTGAGTCTCGAAGAGCAATGCAAGGCTATCTGGGACGCGACTGTCGCCGCTGAGGAAGCGGACCGCCGAGCGCGACTCGAGCCGCCCCTGATGAGGGTCTGGTCGGGAGATTTCAATCTGGTGGGAACGCTCGACAGCGAATATTCGGCCAGCTTCACTTGGCTGGACAACGAAGTCGGCCCAGGACTGACCGAGATCCCGCTCGACGACCCGCTTGCAAAATGGATCTGGCAAGTCTCCGCGCGTATCCAACGCGGCGAGAAACGCAACGTCTACATCACCGTCGACAAAGACGGCGCCCGCTGGTCCGGACGTATCCACGACCACACGGTTGAAAAAAGAGAAGACGGCACCCGTGTTTTGGTAGTCCGATGGCTCCACGATCTAAGTATCCTGGAGTACTACCTCGCATGGTGTAACCCGTTCCTGCCCGATTTCGTGCAGTTCCCGCGCGTGTTCTTCCTGGCAGGACCCAGTATTTGGGCGTTGAAGACAGCGCTGTTCCTGAACGTGATGCGCGAGCAGGACAACTGGTGGGGGCTCCCCGACGACCCCATGGACCAGAACTCCAGCGCACCCGGAATGGGCAACTGGTCGGTCGTCGTCAAACCCACCACATTCGCCGAAGACATGATGGCCGGAACCCTCTGGTCAGTGCCGAACTCACGTTTCAAACGCTGGGTCGACATGGCGAAAGACATCCTCGAAGACGCCGAACTGTCGATCCAGGTCCGCCGTTTCATTGCGGCCGATGATGAACAGCCGATCGACGGTCAAATCCTCCGCAACGGGGCGCTCGTCGTCGACATCGTCGACAAGTCCGGGTACTACTCCGACACCTCCAACGGTGGCGACCCATTCCTCGGTTTGAAACGCACCGTCGCGAAATTCGTCGAAGACTTCATCGACCCCATTGTCGAAGACATCGTCGACCCCGCGATCCCCGGATCCTACAAAATCCCAGGGCTCCGCCTCACTGACAAGTCATGCCCGTACGTGATTTACCTCGAAGGTGAAGAAACGGGCATCGAATCGTCGAAGTTCATCTTCACCCCGTCGACCGCCGTTCAGGTCGTGGCCGGTGGCCATTCGTTTCCTTTTGTTAACGAATTGATCTCAGCGGCCATTCAAACGGCAGGCGATCTGTTGGCCGCCGCAATCGTCGTGCCCCCCATTGGCGGTGCCGTGGATGCCGTCGCTCAAGTTTTCTACTGGGACACCATCGCCGCCTGGATGCGGATAGCAAGTCCGGGCCGAATCGCGAATTCTGGATGGGCGCGACCATTCGAAGTCCTAGCCTCCGGATCGGACCGCGCATACACCCTCGAAGCATTGCTATCGCTTCGAAAGGCACTGCACGAAACACGCTCCTGGTTCAGCCATGAGATCAATATTCGCGACGGCGCACCGTGGTTTATCGGTGACCAAGGCAAAGGCCACTTCTTCATCGGTGATCGAATCGGCGCACAGGTTATCGGAGACTTCGCCTCCACCCTCTACGTCGACGATCACATCATCTACGTCGACCGCGTCCGCGAACTCACCCTCGCCTGGGACCGGGAATCACCCCCGGAATGGGTGCCCGTCATCGGTGAGAAGGAAAAGAACAAGGACCGCGGCCAACGAGCCCTGTCACTGATCGCGGACCTCGGTTCGCTCGTCCAGCAGCTCGCCGTCCACGGCCGATAGCCAGGAGCACATCGAATGTCGAAGAAGTCGGCGCGCGTCCAAGAGCCGCAAGAGGTCGATACCTCACCGTGGTTGAAGGCCGGGGACTTCCCGACCTTCGAAAACTGCAACCCCAACTGCCCCGAAGAAGCCTTCCTGTGGATGTATTCGGGGCTCCCGGGGATGAAGGGCGCGCCGCTGCCTTTCCCGATCGAGTACCTCCGCGAGGTCTCTCGGCGGCAATGGGATTGCGGTGCACGCCCACCCGGTTCGACCATTCCGTCCGAGCGGAAGATCAAATACCAGCGGCCACGGCAAACCGACCCACATTGGCTGGTGTCACCGGGCGTCTGGGAACCGATCGATGCCCCTGACCGGTCGCAGTTCGACCTGAAGGAGTTCGTCGCGTCGCTGCCCCAGGACGCGAAACGTGCACTCGCGGAGGCGATGGGCTTCGACCCGCAAGGCGCTGTGCCGTCGGACGACCGCATCGTCGAGGGCGTCGAAGGCAGCGGCACCGGCAAGGTGAAGGGCTCACCACAGTACGGGCGCCCATCCAGCGACGGCGCTTACGTGACAAACGTGCCAGTGCGCGACCCCGGCTGGAACCCCTGCCTGCACACGGTCGACGAGGTCCTCGAGTACCTCGAAGCCGTTGATGCCGACGAACGTGACCGGGTGTTGGCGATCGAACGCTACCTGTCCAAGAAGCCACGCAAGACCATCATCGACCGCTACCCGGGGGTGGGCGTATGAGCACCGCAGTGGATTTCGCTGCCCGCCTGATCGACCCGGCCGCTATCAAAGCCGCCGGGCACGCCGGGGTAGTCGCCTACGTCAGCCCGCCGCGGCCTGGCGCCGAATGGATGCGGGCGAAACCGGTCACCAAGGACTACACCGACCGCTGCCGCGCCGCCGGCATCGACATCGCGTCGGTGTGGCAGTACGGCAAACCTGGCAACCCGTCCGCTCCGTCGGACTGGACCACCGGCTACGAGGGTGGCCGGCGGATGGCGCAGGAGGCCGCCGACCGGCACCGCGCCGCGGGCGGCCCCGATAAGGCGCCCATCTTCTTCGCCGTCGACGAGGACATCAGCCTCGACGCCTGGAACGGCACCGCCGTGCACTTCTTCCGGGGCGTGAACTCGATCCTCGGTGTGGAGCGCACCGGCATCTACGGGCACGCCCGCGTGTGCGCGTGGGCGGCCGAAGACGGCGTCATCGGCGCCGCACCAGGCGGGAAGTTCTGGGCGTGGCAAACCCGCGCCTGGTCCGGTGCCCTGATCGGCCCCGAAGCCGTTCTGTACCAGCGGGTCATCGACACCCCCAGCAATCCCGGCCCGCTGATCGACGGCACCGCGGTCGACGTCAACGACATCCTCGCCCCGAACTACGGGCAGTGGGCGCACTTCACCCAACCGACCCCACCGCCGGGAGGCCCCGCCGTGCACAACCCGCCCATGGTCGAAGAAGACCAAACCGGCAACTCCCCGAACTCCCACAGTCGCAACGGCACCCGCGTCCGCCTTGGCGTCCTGCACACCCAGGAAGGCAACGGCACCGCCCAGTCGCTCACCGACTACCTGAAACGGTCCACCTCGGGCGTCTCCTACCACTACGTGGTCGACAACGAACGCTGCATCGCCGTCGTCGACACCGACCGGGCCAGCTGGAGCGTGCTCGACGCCAACCCCTACACCGTGAATTTGTGCTTCGCCGGTAGCCGCGCGAGCATGACCCGCGACGAATGGCTCACCAAGTTCGGCCGCGGCATCGACATGGCCGCCTGGATCATGGTCCGCGACGCCCGCCACTACGGGTTCGACCCCCGAGTGATCGGCTGGGAGGAACTCGGCGCCGGGCGTGACGGATTCACCGACCACGCAGGCATCACCTACGGCCTCGGCATCGGCGACCACACCGACGTCGGCCCGAACTTCCCCTGGGACATCTACGTCGAACGAGTCAACTACTGGGCCACCGCCGACATCGCCCCACTCGTCAACGCGATCGACGCGAAGGCCGCCGAAACCCCTTGGCTCGGTGCGCGTCTCACCGACGGTGAGAACACCTGCCCCGACGGGGTAGGGAAGTGGGCGCACTTCGAACACGGCTACATCTACTGGCACCCCGCCACCGGCGCACACCCGATCTCCGACCCGGTGTTCGAGAAGTTCGCCGAACTCGGTTGGGAAGCGGGCCAACTCGGCTACCCAGCCAACGACCACACCGTCCTCAAGGACCCGTCCGGCGCCGAATGGGGTGTCGTGCAGGGCTTCCAGGGCGGCGCCGTCTACCGCCGCCACGGCCAACCCGCATTCTGGGTCCACGGCGCCATCCGCGACCACTGGAACCGCAGCGGCTTCGAAAACGGCCCCTACGGGTGGCCGGTCTCCGACGAGCAGCCGTTCGACGGTGCAGCGTTCCAGGACTTCGAACACGGCCGCATCTACTGGACCCCCAAGCCCACGCTCGGCGTGCTCGCCCAGGGTCCGATCGACAACCCCCTCGCCGACGCCGCCTAACCCGGCGCCCGTCAAACCCGACTACCCATCGAGGTACCCCATGTCCTTTGACACCCTCCGCGACCTCTCCGCAGATGTACGCGGACGCCTGTACGCGCTCCTCGCGCCCGTACAGGTCCTGCTCGTCACCCTCGGCCTGCTCAACGACTCCAACGCCGCACTGTGGGGCTCCGTCGCCGCAGCCATCCTCGGCTTCGGCGTCGCCGGCGCCAACTCGACCGCGACCTGGCGCACCTGGCTGTACGGCATCCTCGGTGTCGCCCAGCCGGTCCTGATCGCCTACGGCGTTGCGACCGACTCCCAGGTCTCCGCGATCGTGGCAGTCGTAGCAACCGCTCTCGGCCTCGGTGTCGCCGCGGCCAAGACTCCATCCCTGGGGTAGCCCGTGTGGTCCGTCATCATCCCGGCGGTGACGGGCGTCCTGAGCTTGTTCGTGGGATTCCTGATCCCACGATCACGCTCGCTGGAATCGCAGCGCGCCGACTTCACGGCGGTCCTCGCACCGCTGCGCGACGAGCAGGCGAGCCTGCGTGACCGGATCGCAAAGCTGGAGTCCCAGCACGAAGCCGATGTCAAGCAGCACTACCTCGACGTACGCCGCATCGACATCCTCGTCGACCACGTTCGCGATCTGCGCGCGTTCATCGCCCAGTACGTGCCGTCTCCGCCGCCGCCCCCGATCCCGCCCGAAATCTCCAACGACATCTGAATACCTGCGAAGGGGGTGATCCTCGGTGACCGCCCCCAACGAGCCGATTCCCAATGGCTCCATAGAACCCGGCGACTTCACCGCCTTCCAGGCGATGACACCTGAGGACGTTCAAACGTCGCTCAAAGCGGGCGCGAAGGTCTCCTACAGCAACGCCCACGGCACCCACGGCACCGAAGTCAGGTCCCGCATCAACGGCGCCTACGACGCGATCACCGTGGTCGAGGGGTACGCCGACCAAGCGGTCAATGACGCACAGGCAGCGGCGAATGCTGCCGCCAATGCTGTCGACATCGCCGACAAGGCATACCTGAACTCGTCGTTCTGGATCATCGAGTGCGTAGTCGCCTCCGCCGCGGTCGTGCTCGGCGACAACGAACTTCTCCTCGGCCCGGTGCTCAACGTGCCCGACGACCAAGACGCCTTCCTCACCGACGTCCACATCGCGCTGCTGTCCCAGCCCGCGGGCATGACGATCGACTGCAAGAAGTGGAACGCCACCGGCACGTCGTTCGCCACGTACACGTCAGCCGTGATCGGTGCGAACGTGACCCGCTACAACATCCCGCTCCTCGAAGTCCAAGTCTTCGACAAGGAGCGCTTCTTCTACACCGTGCCGACCATCACCGGCTCCACCGCACCGCAGGTCCTGCAGATCGCGGTCGCTGGCGTATTCACGCCGAAGCCATAGGAGGCCACTGTGCTGATCTTCCACTGCATCGGCGCCACGGGCACGATCGAATCCGCGCCCAGGGTGCAACCGAACCGTGAAGCGTTGTGGGCCGCGGCTTTCGAGGTCGACTCGGTCGAGGGCTTGTTCGACATGACCCCCGCTGACCGTGCCATCGAGATCCTCGACGCCGCGATCGCACGCTTTAACACCGTTCCCGACGAACTGCGTGAGCACCTCGATCCCACCGACCGGCTCGGGTTGCGCGGTAACCGGTTGGCGCTAGCCGGGATTCGTGCGTTCCTCGCTGACCACGGCGGCACGATCTCGGGGGCATTCGAAGAGTGAGCTTCCTCGTCCGCCGCAACGTGCCACGAGCCTGGGCCGGATACCAAGACAACTTCACCACCTACCCCGAGGGCGACGTCATTGGCCAAACCTACTGGCCGTGGGTGCACCTCGGCGGCGGACGCAGCTACATCAACAACCTCGATGAGCTCGTCGTCACCGAACAGGTTGTGAACGACGACGGACGCGGCCCCAGCTACGCGTGGCAGCCGTTCACCCCGAATTGGGGTTTCGAATGCGAAGTCTGGTACCCCGTCGAAGGTATCGATAACCAGCATTTCTTCGTGGTTTTCACTGATTCGTGGTCGAAGGTCGCACCCACCAAATTCCAAAAGGCTGCTGCTGTCGGGTTCAAGCATGAGCTTGGCGGCGCGGACAATATGGCCTACGCCGAATTCCCGGACATGTTCACCCCTTTTGGGAACCTGCACACGTGGGCCCCGCCAGGCGGGGCATTTTTCGGTCGCACACTGAACCTTCGCGTGTGGTGCGAAAACGACGAATGGCTCCGCATCTGGCTAAACGGAACCTATGTCGGTTCAGCAATGCCGTCGGCGCAATACAAACTCGGCCCGACCCGACGCGCTGTCCGGCTCGTCAACCGCTCTTACTGCAACGCGTGGGTGCGGAAGATCGACCACTACGACCGCCCCTCGACCATTCCGCCAATGTCGGTGTGGTCGTCGATCTTCTACGACGACTTCAACCGCGCCGACGGGGCGGTCGCCAACGGGTGGACCCAGCTCGGCACCGACGCGGCCATCGTCAGCGGCCACTACAAGAACACCGCCACCACCACTGATGTCAACCGGTCGGTGGGTTTGATCCGCGACGTCGGCAACCTCGACGGCCGGGCCCGCATCGAAGCCGTCGTACGCAACGCCACCTCCACCGCTGACGGCAGCCTGATGCTGTTCTGCAACGCCGCTGGCACTCAAGCGCTGGTCGCGAACATCTACAGCAACCACATCTACCTCGGCCGCATGACGTCCGCCGTCAACGGCACACCGTCATTCTTCGATTTCCAAGACCGCGCAGCTGTCGTCAACAACGGCGACAAAATCGCATTCACCGTCTACGACGAAATCTGCTGGCTCGAAATCAACGGCACGAAAGTCGTTTACGCGGGCAACGTCCACAACGTGGTGCCACGAACCAACCCATACGCGGGGCTGCGCGTGAGCCGCGACGGCACAGCGACCAGCGTCCAATTCGACGACGTCCGAATCTATTCCGGCGTCGGCCTCTAACCCTAATCCGGGAGGCCCGGATGCTCGGCAACGAGCCCATCACCGAAACGCTCCTGCTCGTCACCGGGCAAGACTTCATCCACCAAATCACCGTGCCCGAAGGGAATTTCATTCCCGTCGGCACCACCTGCTCCCTCGTCATCTACGACCCCGCAGGAACCACACTCGCCACCTGGTCCGCGACCGTCACCACCGCATGGGTGCAGTGGCACATCCAGTCCGAGGTTTCCGACACCATCACCATCCCAGCACATTTCCGTGTCTACATCCATTTCGCGGATGGCAAAGATTATTGCTGGTACCGCGGCCAAGTGGCCCGACAGGATTGATTCAAAATGGCAATTGCTGTAGCCGCAACGCGGCAAGTCCTCGCCGATGCATACAAGGGCATCAATGGCGGCTCCACCGTCTGGGTGTCCCTCCACACCGCTGATCCCGGCACCACCGGCACTGATGAAGCCTCCGGCGGCTCCTACGCCCGCGTCCAAGGCACCTGGACATCCGGCAGCGGTGGCTCACTGTCCATGGCCGAGCTGACCTTCAACGCACCCGCAGGCAACTTCACCCACGCCGGACTGTGGTCCGCGAGCTCGGCGGGCACCTTCCACGACAAATGTGCCCTCGCACCGTCAATCACCCTCGGCAGCGCCGGCACCATCAAGGTCACCCCCTCCTTCTCGGTGAGCTGACATGCGCGCCCCGCTCCCCACCGGCACACGATGGGTAGCGGCCCTGCCAGACGGCGGCACCACACAGGCGGCCCTGCCAACCGGCACCCGCGCCCGCCTCCCCGGCCGCTTCTACATCCCACCACCCATCGCCGCATCCACCGCCGAAGGCACCCTTACCGCCCAAGCCGCCCCAGTGACCACCGCAGCGTTCACCGCAACCGGATCGCTCACCGGCACACAGGCACCCGCCCCGGCCGCCGACTTCGTTGGCGTCGGCACCTTCCAGGTCCCGACCGACCGCCTACTCGCCGACGGCACCGCGACCGGCCTGTTCGAGGCGACAGCCGCACCCGTCACTCTCGCGCAGTTCACCGCCGAAGGTCTCCTCGAGGGCATTCAGGTGGCGGCACCCGCAGCCGCATTCACCGCTGAAGGTGAGATGGTCATCCCGACCAGCGCGGCTATCGCCCCGTTGTCTACGGAAGGGCACCTCGAAGCGACCGCCGCCCCAGTTACGCTGGCGCAGTTCACGGCCACGGCCGACCTGCTAGGCGCCACCTACGGGTCGACAGCGGCACAGTTCAGCGCTGCAGGCTCTGCTGCGGCACCGCTAGTCGCGTCCACGACCGCACCGTTCACGAGCACCGGCACCCTAGGCGCCGCCGCTGTCACGTTCCAGCCGTCGGGAATGAACAAGTCCGCCGGCACGACGATCGGCACCAGTTACGCCGTCGTCCCGAACTGGACCGCAGAGACCGCCACCTACCCTGGCTCGACGCTGTCCGGTCACGGCCTCGTGGTCATCGGCTCCACCGCGAATGGCCGGGTCGAAGTCAGCCTGGTGGTGGCGAACGGATCGTTCTCCCAGGTCGCTACCGTCACTCTTCGGTTCCACCTCAACGGCAACGCAACACCGTTCCACACCAGCGCGGGTACCAACGTCCCGGCGAATGGATCCGCAACTGTGACCACGTTCGTCACCGGCGTGACACTCGCAGGCGGAGACGTCATCACCGTCCAAGCCATCTCTACCGCGGCCACCAACGCCCGCACCATCAACTCCGGCTGGCTACGAATCACGCAGCCCTGACTAGC
>NZ_BDBI01000037.1 GCF_001612905.1 Nocardia ignorata NBRC 108230
AAATAGCCCCCAACCTCAGGCAGGTTGGGGGCTATTTCGTCGTATCTGGACCTATGCACGATAGGCGGGTGCATGCTCAGCAAACACCCGCTATTATTCGAACATGAGTTCGACTGAGCGAATCGAAAGCGCCGCCGCCGGAAGCGAGTGGGACCAGTTCGACGTCCGACTTGTGCCTGCCAGTGACCGCGCCCTTCTCGACGCGCTCGGCATCATCGTCCGACCCGCCCGAGGAAGCTCCGTGATCTGGGTCGACCACACCTGGTCATGGTGGAAGCAGGTCGGCATCATCGTCGTCCCCCGCGGTGGCCGCATCGAAGTCTGGCCTCACGGTGACATCACCGACCGCGACCTCGCCGCCCTGATCGGCGCCGGGTGTGAAGCGTTCTGCACACCGCCATCACGGGCGACGCGGTGGTCGCGCTGCGGACGCATCTGGGAATGCGTGATCGACGTGCCGGTGACTACCTAGCTCGCGGTTGGAGGCTGGACCTTGTCGGTCCACTGCTGACCGTCGAACCAGCGGGTTGCGCCCTGTGGGTCGACGTACCATCCCGGCGGGGGGAGTGCTGAAACGGTGTTGACAACGACCGGGCTCGGGCGCTTGTCGCCTAGTCGGACCAGTGCACGAATCACCAGCACGATGATCGCGCCAATGCTGAGGACGAACAGGGTTCCGACGGTCTGTGCGCCTGTGAAGTCGTTGGCAATCATGTACCCGAAAAGCAGTGCGCCAGCGATGCAAACCACTACCCATTGGGGGATGAGAGGCCCGCTCGAGACGCTGGTCGGCTGTGGAGTGGCGGGCGGCGGCATGCCGGGGGGTGGCTGTTGAGGGTGCGTCATGGTTCGGCCTCTGCGCGGACGGGTGCGCGGCGCGCACGTTCGATCGTCCAGCATACGGTGGCCTGTCAATGGGCATGGTTCATTCCCGCAGGTCGGCCGGGACATTGCGGGAAATGGTGGGACGCGCAGGGTTGTGTAAAGTAGGGGCGACTACGTAAAGTAGAGCATACTTTACGAAAGGTGGTTTCTCATGACCGAGACCGACTCCTGGTTGACCCGCGACGAAGTCGCAGACATGATCCGCTTCTCCTCCAAAACGTTAGCGAACTGGTCTTCGATGAAACCGCCGAAAGGGCCTCGCGCATACCGGGTCAGCGGAAAAGCTCGCTACCTCCGCAGCGAGGTCGAAGCATGGAAGACCGCCAACCTCAACGCCGGCATAGCAGCATAGGGCGGGGTGGGTCGTGGTCCGTTCAGGACGCCCAGGTCTCGAACTAGGAGAGCTGGGCGACATCAGCTACACCGCCATCAAGAACGCCAGCGGCAAGGTCACCGGGTACCGGGCGAGAGCTCGTTGGCGGCGCCCCACCGACGGCGTCATCCTCCCCAAGGAGAAGACGGGGCAGAGCAAGTCCGCAGCGAAAGCTGCGCTCAAGAAGTACGTCGACGAGCTCAATCAGTCGGCAGGTCCCGGGTCGTCGCTGGTCACGCCCGACACGAAGATCCCTGTGCTTGCTGATCTGTGGTTGGCCGAATGCGTCCTCGACGACTCGATCAACGATGCCTCGATCCGGCTCTACCGGACTCAGATCGAGCCGAGTGAGCGGAAGCTGAAGAAGGACGGCACCCCGGACATGCGTGTCCGCCCAGATGCGTTGAAGGTCAAGACTGTGTTCGCGAATCTGACGGTTCGCGAACTCACGGCACCTAGGTACGCCGCACATGAGGCAGCGATCATTGCACAGGGGATGAAGTCGAAGGCAGCTGTTCATCGGGTGATCGTTCGCGGGATGATGGATCTCGCTGTACGGCATGGGGCGATTTCGCCTGGAGCGCATCCCATCTCGTCGTTGAAGGCGCTGCGGATCAAGGTGCCGACCGTTCGGGCGTTGACCTTCGAGGAACTGTCGCGATTGCGGGAGCAGTTGCGCGCGTACTCGAGGGGGGAAGCGATCGAGGGCGGTCCGGCAAAGACCGGGCGACGGCGGGCGGCGCATTTGGTGCCGATGCTGGACATGATGTTGGCGACGGGTGCGCGGCCGGGGGAGATCCTGGGTTTGAGGAAGTGTGATGTGCATCGGCCGGAGCGGGTCGGTGATCCGTGGGTGCTCGATATCTTCGGCACGGTGAAGTACGGGGATTCGGGGGTCTATAGGCAGCCGCATACCAAGACTGGCCCGGAGGGTAATCGGTCGGTGGTGTTGCCGCGGTTCGCTGTGGCGATCCTCCTGGAGATGGGTGCTGCGTTCTGGGATGCGGACGATGAGTCGCCGGCGTTCCCGACGCGTAACGGGACGTTCCGGGGTTCGTCGAGTTTGTCGAAGCCGTGGAATTCGGCGCGGGGGGAGGAGTTCGGGTGGGTGAGTCGGAAGACGCTGCGGAAGACGGTGGCGACGATCATCGCCGAGGAGTACGGCGTGGACCATGCGCGTCGTCAGCTTGGGCATCGGAAGGGGTCGAAGGTGACTGAACAGCACTATGTGGATCAGCCGACGCTGGCTCCGGACTCGACTCCCGCGTTGGAGCGGTTTAGGGGGGAGGAGTGAGTGGTGTGTGGGGAAAGTGTGGGATGGGTGCCTTTGAGGCGTCCTGCGGGCGCTGGTGGAGGGCGGATCGGCCGGGTGTGGTGTGGATCGCTCTAGGTGTTGTGAAGCTGGGTTGACCTGGGGGATTGCTGGTCGGTATACCCGTTTGCGGGGGTTTGATTGTTACAGCGGGTTTACGCCGACCCGATCCGGGGTACA
>NZ_BDBI01000038.1 GCF_001612905.1 Nocardia ignorata NBRC 108230
TAACGGATTGGTATGTAGTCGTACTGCCCGCCACATCCCGCAGCATCCCGGAAACGGTGGCTGACCTCGCGGGATAGAGACTCGTCTATCCCGCGAGTTCCCGCAATATCCCGCTACATCACTGCTGAACCGTGGGACGTTTGTGGGGAAGCCGTTCGCGCCCCCACGGCCACCAACCCGGACGGTATGTCCACGAACTCCACACCCCAGCCACGGCCAACGCCACCAAGGCCGACCCCGCCGCCCACGGCTCCACTACACGGTGAAGATCGACCACCCCCGCAGGGTCCAAGATCAACCCACCCCCGATCAACGCCACGTAGACCAACCCCAAAACACCAACCACAGCCAACGCCGAAAACGCCACCATCCGACGCGGACCAGACCCCTGCACCGCAACCATGAAAACCGATATCAACGCCACCGCGGTCGCAGCCACACTCACCAAGAACATCACCGAAACACCCCGGCTCCCACCATCAGACAACGCCAAAACATCACCCACGGGGACGCGGGAAACATCACCGATCCAGGACAGCACCAAAACCGCCAAAACGATCAAGGCGGTCAGCGATATCACCACCCACCGGGCAGGCCGATACCAATTCGACTCACCACCATTGTCGTCAACAGCCAAACCCCCGACACACACCAGCGACAACAGCCCACACCCGACGGCCACGAGAACGGTATGCCCTATGTCGCTGACGTTTTCACCCGCCGCCTGTGACAGCCACCGATCCAAACGCCGGTCACCGAGCCAAGGAATCGTCAACGCGTACGCCACCCCGATGGTCAGCAACGCCGCCGTGAACAACCTGGTCTCTCGCCTGCCCCACCTCGCAAGCCGAGCAAGGGCTACTAAAAGCTCGACCGCAACAGCCACAACCACATGGTCGAGTCTATTGTTTCCACCCGAAACTAGCCCGTAATCAGGGGAAACCCAAAGAGCGGCCAAGCTTTTCGGCATGCGGATTGCTCGCTACGCGCCGCCGCTCCTCGGCGTCGACAAGATCCTCGGCTTGGGCGACGATGTCGCGAACCTTCATTCCCAAGATCGGGGCAATCACCCGGAGAACCTCGAGTGGAACAGTTCGACGCTGCTGCTCGATATCGCGGTATGGAGTCTTCCCCATGCCGATCGCAGTCCACACGTCTTGCTGGGTCAACCCCAGCTCTATTCGGCGGTCGGTGATCACTCTGCCGACCGCGGCATCCATGGGCCCAGCAGACCGATCCACCACTACTCCACGGTAACTGATTGAGGGTGCCCTTATCCAGAGCTGATACGTTTTAAACCTCGATGTCGCAAATTCTTAGCGATCCGGTGTTGCGGTACCGGCTTTTCTGGTACTACTCTCTCATCAAGAGCTTTTCAGGGAGAACATTCCGCTAAAACCGGCAATCGATGCAACCTTTCCGTCGGGGGAAGGGCCAGGTCAGCCGGTCCTTGGCACAAGTTAGGTGGCCTGGACAGAGTAGACGTATCCGCTCAACCCCCAGCGCTTCGCGCCGGGCTGCACTCTCAACTGCACGACCGTTAAACCGGGGCAACCCGGAAAATCAGCCTGCCCCGAGGTGACGGCGGGCTCACGCACCCGCAGAGAAGATGAGGACGACATGTCGCACCCCGACAGCTTCGAATTCACCCCCTTGGTCGCAAACACCGAAATTGCCCCCCACGCGGCCTCCTACGGCATCGTCGTCCACCCGCCCGAAGGCGTCTACTCCTACTGGCCCGCCGACGGGCAGATCTGGAAATCCATCGGCCACATCACCGTCGACACCGCCGGCCGCATCGAACTGTGGCCCTTCTGCGGTCTATCCGACGCCGAGGCCACGGCCCTCGACGACTGCGGAGTCGACGCCATCGCACACCCTCCCAACGAGATCTCGGCATGGCGACGCGGTGGCGACGGACGCTGGCACTGCGACGTCAGCATCCTCCCGCACACCGGCGACCCCTTCGCCGAGCAGGTCCGCGCCTGCGAGCGTCTGGTGATCCGGCGCCCGCAACGCCTGCAGATGCAAGGAGCCGCCTGAACTGACGGACAACAAAGTGAGGCCCCAACCATCTCCATGGTTGGGGCCTCACTTTTTGTCTGTCAGTTCCGTTCTTTCGGTCGCCGGCGAACGGTGTTCTTCCTCGGCGCTGGCGCAGCCTCGGTCTCCGCTTCGCCGTCGACGACCGCGAGGGTTCCGACGCCGCTGCTGGTGAGTTTCGATCGGTAGGCGGCGAACCGATGTCTGACCAGCTCTGCGAGCTCGTCGTCTGATGGCTCGATGGGGGCAGGTTGCTCGTCGGGGTCTATCTTCATCTCCTCCCAGGTGGCGAAACCTGCCTGGACGAAGACCTCGGGTAGCGGGCGCTCGAAGACGATGGCGACTCGACGTGCGATCTCAGGGCGAGGTGCGCTCCCGTTCGTCCAGGGCGTGCTCGCGGACCGGGTGATTCCGATGCGGGCGCAGAACTCCGCTGTGCTGATTCCGTGCGCGCGGCAGATCTCCTGCACGTACTCCCACCATCGGTTTGTGGTCGGCGGGATGCTGATTTCAGGGGTCGTCACGGGTGCACCTTCCGGTGATTGGGCTACCCGGTTGACAGGCAGCTTTACACAGTCTGCCGATGGTATCGGTAAGGATGGCCTACCGTCCACGGTCAACTGTAATTACATCGTTATGACGGGCTGCACACTTTCGCGTTTCCCCTGTTCAGGGCTATTTAGTGGGCTCACGGATGTACGGGAAAGTTTACAAGGTCACCGCTTGTCTCTACGTAAAGTATGGAGTACTGTACGTACAGGAAACCATACAAGACACCGGTTGGTGTTCCTGAACACCTCGGCCCGCCCCCCATTGCAGTGAGGGACGGGCCCGACATCCCACGTGAAAGGACCACGTGACATGCCTGGCCTCAAGCCTACCGCCGCACCCAAAACCACCCAGGTCAGCGACACCCTGATCGTCGCCGCCAACGTCTTCGCCTGCGGGACCTTCTTCGGATTCGTTCTCTGGCTGACCAACTGGAGCGTGCAGTGACCGACACCGCCCTGTACCGCGAACCCTCGCGACTCACCGTCTACCCCGACGTGCTTCAAGGCTCGGACGAATGGCTCGCTCACCGCCGAGGCATCGTCACCGCGTCCGTCGTCGGCGACCTCATCACCACCAAGACGATGAAGCCCGCCAGCAACGAAACATCCCGAGGCCTGACCGCCCTGCTTGCGGCCGAGCGGATCACCGGCTGGACCGACCCGACGTTCATGTCCGACGACATGTTCCGAGGTATCGAAGACGAACCCCGTGCCCGCGCCAAGTACAGCGAGCACTACGCCCCGGTCCAGGAGACCGGGTTCATGGTCCGCGAATTCGACGGGATCCAGCTCGGCTACTCCCCGGACGGACTCGTCGGCGGCGACGGACTCATCGAAATCAAGTCCCGACGCCCGAAGATCCACCTCGCACACATCCTCGCCGGTGGAGTACCCGCCGAGAACATGGCGCAGTGCCAGGCCGGGCTGCTCGTGTCCGGCCGCGCCTGGCTGGACTACATCAGCTACGCCGGCGGCATGCCGATGTGGCGCGTACGCGTCCACCCCGACTCACGGTGGTTCGAGGCCATCATCGCCGCCGTACAGGCATTCGAAGCCAACGTCGCCGAGATGATCCGCCGCTACCACGAGGCCACCGAGGGCCTGCCGACCACCGAACGCGAACTCACCGAGATGAGCTTCTGACATGGACATTTCCGCAGCCGCAGCACCGAAATCCGACCAGATCAACGCGGACGACCTGATGTCCGGGCCACGTGTGGTCACCATCGTCGAGACCCGCAAGGGGAACGCCGAGCAGCCCGTCGAAATCGTCACGGCCGAGTTCGGGCCGAAGCGCCCGTACCGCCCCGGTAAGTCGATGATCCGTGTCCTCATCAACGCCTGGGGGGCGGATTCGAAGGTTTACGCCGGTCGCCGCCTCAAGCTCTACCGCGACCCCGAGATCAAATTCGGTCCCGAGAAAGTCGGCGGGATCCGCATCTCCCACATGTCCCACATCGGCAAGCGGTTGACCCTCGCCCTGACCGTAACCCGCGGCAAGCGATCGCCATTCGTCGTCGAACCCCTCCCTGATGGCCCGCCGCCGATCACCGACGCCCAGGCCGACGAGATCATCGTCGACATTCGGTCGGCCGCCGACCGTGAGGCGCTCGCCGCGATCTGGGCGCAGCTCAAGACATTCGACTTGGGCGAGCATCGCAACCCCCTGGTGCAGCTCTGGAAGGAACGCGCCACCGCCATCGCCAACAGCGAGACGGCACCGCCCGCTGACGACGTCCAGGACGCACCCGCCGACTACTACGACGACGTTCCGCCGGAGCAGTGATGACAACCCCGATCCAGCTCGGCGAGCTGGGTGGCTGGCTCGTGTACCCCGTCGCGGGGACACGAGCCGGGGAGGGCGGCGACTGCTACGAGGTCGTCTACTTCGGTGACCGAGAACTCGATGCCCTCCGCTACGCCAACCGCCACGACGGCTTCCGCGCCGTCTACGCCCAGCCCGGCCAATCCCTCCTCCAAGCCGTCGACGCGATGGAAGCCGCCGCCCATGACTAGTTGGACCGAACTCCCGCTCGCCGCCTTCGATTTGGAGACAACCTCACCGGACCCGCATACCGCGCGGATCGTCACGGCATGCGTCCTCCGGATCGACGGCGGCGACGTGACCCGCCGCCACTGGGTCGCCAACCCCGGCGTCCCGATCCCCGCCGAGGCCACCGAAATCCACGGCTACACCGACGAATACGTGTCCAAGCACGGCCGCCCCCACGACGACGTCGTAGCCGAGGTAGTCACCGAACTGCAGGCGGTGTGGCAGGAAGGTCGCGCGCTCGCCGTCTACAACGGCAGCTACGACCTCACCCTCCTCGCAGCCCAGGACGCGGAATTCACCATCGGTGGCCTGGTCGTTGACCCTTTCGTCCTCGACAAGCAGTACGACCGGTTCCGCAAGGGCTCAAGGAAGTTGTCCGCGGTGATGATCCATTACGGGATGCGCCTCGACGACGCCCACGACGCCGAAGCCGACGCACTCGCCGCCGCCCGGCTCGCCTGGAAACTGCCCCGCACCTTCCCGCACCTGGCCGAGTTCACCGCCGACGAGCTCATGGAACGCCAAACCCACTGGTACCGCGAAGAAGCCCACCGGTTCCGCGACTACCTGCGCCGCAACGACCGCGACCACTCCGGCGTGCGCACCCAATGGCCCATCCAGGCCACGAACCCCGAAAGCGAAGCAGCATGAACACCACCCTCACCCCCAAGGCCCGCCACCTCCTCGCCAACGACTACGTCCCCGCCGACCGCACCCGCGACATCCTCGCCCCCATGCTCGCCGACGACATCATCATGAAACGCCTCAGCCGCATGATCGGCGTCGACGCCGCACTCCTCACCCGCATCGCCCGCGGCCAAGCCACCTACGTCGCACGCGAAACCGCCAATGCCATCGACCAACTCGACCGCGACGAGGTCTACACCCACTGCCGGCGCGAACCGAACCGGCTCGACGACGTCGTCTACGAACGCATCAAAGCCGGCAAGTACGCGCGTATCCCATACGGGCACAAAAGGATCTACGCCCGCGCCCTCCACGCAGAAGGCTGGTCGTTGAAGAAGATCGCGACCACCCTGCATATGTCCGGCGCCACCGTCCGCGAAGCCATCACCAACACGCACAACGACAACGGCGAAACGGCATGAGCACAATCCACACCACCGTTCCCAAACAGGGGCAATACCGCAACCACAAACTGCGAGCAATGCGCTTGTACCGCGGCCTACCATCCCCGATCATCGACGCCACACCAGCACAGGACCACGTCAACTGGTTGGTCTCGATCGGGTTCAACGACTCCTCCGTCGCCGCAGCCGCAGGACTCACCCAGAACACCATTCGCGACTTCCGCCTAAGAAAGTACTCCACCGCACGCAGGCAGTACGCGGCACGAGTCCTCGCAGTCACCCACATCCCCACCCCCGACCAAGAATCACGAAACGTCCCAGCGATCGGCACCCAGCGACGCATCCAGGCACTGCAAGCCGCTGGCCACACACAAGCCCAGATCGGCACTCACCTGGGCTGGACACAAGAGCGCGTTGACAAGATCCTGCGCTCCAAATCCGTGAAAGGCCGAACCTTCCAACAAGTTTGCGCTGTTTATGACCTGTTGTCCCACCAGGTGGGGCCTTCAGCTATCGGCAAAACACGATCCGCGCGCCGCGGCTACGCACCACCCCTGGCGTGGGAGGGAATCGATATCGACCACCCCGATAGCACCCCGATTCTCGATGCCGAACCGGCCACCGGCTGTGTCGACGAAGTGCTGCTGCAGCGCATCATCGAAGGCCGCCATACCTACCCGGACGCGAACCCACTGCGCGGCCCGGAACGTATCGCGGTCATCGACCACGCCATCACGCACGGCTGGCTGCGGGCCCGCCTCGCTGCGGCACTCAACATCAGCATGGACGGTGCCGACCAGGCGCTGGTGCGCCGCCGGCGGGAACTGCGGGAGGCAGCATGACCACGCCCCTCGGAAGCCGCAGCATCGACACCAAGCGGTACCGGTGGCGCAAAGCCAACGGCATCGCGTTCTACACCAACGCCGCACCGGTGCAGCGGCATCTCGACGTCCTCGCCGCCCTGAACGTCACACCGCAGATGGTCGGCTACGTCGTCGGCGTCGACCGCCAAACGATTCAGAACATTCCGAATCAGCAGCAGGTCAACACCCACCTCGCCAGCCGAATCCTCGCGGTGTCCCACCATCCACACCCAGCACAGCACCGTGTCCTCGCAATTGGCGCGGCCCGTCGCCTCGGTGCGCTCTCCGCGCTCGGCTGGCCCCGCCGGGTACTCGCCGCACGCCTCGGCATCGACAGCAGTCTGGTGAGCCAACTGTTCACGCAATGCCACACCAGCTACACGCGATGGCTCGCCGTGAAAGCCCTCTACGAGGAATTGTCGGCAACCCGTGGACCCAGCAACCACGTCGCCTCGACCGCACGCCGTGCAGGCCACGTCCCACCGCTGGCCTGGGAGGGCATCGACATCGATCACCCACTGGCCGAACCGGACTGGGTCGCGGTCTACGGCGAATGCAGGCACGGGCACCTCTACAGCCCCGAGAACACCATGCGACGGATCGACGGATCCCGTGCCTGCCGGGTATGCCACCGCGCCGGTGTCGCCCGCTCCAAAGCCAACAAACGCGCCCTCGCACAAGCCGCCAAGCCTGCCTGACCCACCCGCCGAAGCGAAAGGACGGACCTTCTGTGAAAGCCGTCTGGCTGCCGTCAAACTACTGGCACGACCCTGCCCTCAGCAGCCTCCACCGAGACTGCGAGACGCTGTTCACCCGCGCCTGGGCCCACTGCGGGCTCGCCGAAACCAAGGGCTTCATCCCCAAAAGCGCGTTGAAAACGTTCGGAATTCGGTCGGTTTCGCGTCGAGTTTCTGACCTGGTTTCGGTCGGAATCCTGCACGAAACTGAGGCCGAAATCAGCGGGTCAATCATCCCTGGCTACCAGTTCGCAGACTGGGCGCAGTGGAACCAAAAGGGCGATGACCTGTTGGAACGGCAGAAGAATGACCGCGAACGGCAGGCCCGACTGCGCGCCCGCAAATCCGGAAAGAAGGCAAACGAGTCACGTGACACCTCACGTGACGTCACGCCCCCAGAGCAGACTAGAGAAGAAAAGAACACTACTTACGTACCTAGTGCTGCTCACGTAAGTAACGCGCACACGCACGACGAAACACGCCGCGCACCCGCCGACGAAGCCACCGGGCCGACAGTGCCGCCCGACGGCTGGAAGATCGTCCGCAACCTCACCCAAGGCCTCTCGCAGCCCACCCGCACAGCACTCGCCATCCAAGCCGCGGCCATGCTCCACGCCGGAGTCGACGCCACCGACATCACCACCGGCCTCGAAACATGGATGTCGCGACCCGACGCCCGCATCGGCCTGTTCCGGCACCTCGTCGACGACGCCGTCAAAGCCCGCCGAGCACCCACAGCGGCGGCCAACACCGGCGTGCCCGTCGCCCACCACGACCGCAAAACCCTCGGCTGGGAAGAAGCCGCCGAAGCCGCCAAACGGTCCCTCGGCCTCATCCCCGGCGACAACCAGCCCGCGCTCCCCGCCCCCGGCGACCGACCGCTGCTCACCATCCTCGACTCCGACTACGTGCAGGAAATCGCATGAACACCAACCCCGAGTACCTCGACATCGCCCGTGAAGTCCTCCAGCACTGCTCCGGGTACGACCTGTGGTTCCCCACCCCCTCGCAGACCGCGATCGTCGCCTGGGCCAACGTGTTCGCCACATCCAAACTCAGCCGTGAAGACCTCATCGCCGGCGTCGACCGCGCTTACCAAACCGAAGCCCCCGGCTACCGGCCGCTCCCCGCGTCGATCATCAGCTACGCGCGAACCGCCTACTTCGAGGCGCTGCGCAACCTGCCCGACGACCGGCGCCGACTGATGGACGAAGCGAACTACGCCCTCCAAGACATCGGGTTCAGCACCAACGAGGCCCACCGGTACTCCCGCGCCGTCGCCCTCGGTCGTGTCCCGAGCGTCCAGCTCACCAACGACCAGGCCGACCAGTTGCGCGCCAGGCTCGCCCGAACCCGCGAACAGCTCGAACAGCCACCCCGCCACCTCGAGCCCCTGTGGAAAGTGCTCCGCGAAGCAACCGAAGGCCCACAGCAAGCGTTCCGCGCCCTGACCAGCGACTCCACCGAGGAAGAAGACGCAGCATGAACCGGGTTGACACCGCGGCGATCCTGGAAGAAATCGCCGCCTACGACCAGCGCGACATCACCGCCGACACCATCACCCACTGGCACGACACCATCGGCCACCTCCCGAAAGACGTTGCCTCCGAAGCCGTCTCCATCCACCACAAAACCAGCAGCTTCCGCATCACCCCCGAACAACTCCTCGACATCGCCACCCACATCACCACCCGGCAAACCAGCGCCCCACACCGCAAACGACGCGCCGTCATGCTCGCCTACCAAGTCAACGGCGCCATCAACGACCACTGCCCCAACTGCGACGCCCAACCCGGCCACACCTGCACCGCAGCCACCGGCGAAGAAGCACACGCACCCTGCATCGCCCGCCTCGTAGGAAAGACCACCGCAGCATGAACAGAACCATTAGCAAACAAAACTGTGTACATGGGACGCAGTTGTGTGCAGTGTCCGTGTTGTTCTGCTGCGGTCCGATGCCGGAGCTGTTGTTGGCCGTGCGCCCGCCTGTCGTCCACAGAGACGGTCGAACAGGCGTTCGACAGGGGATCGGTTACCCGGGGACGGCTGCGGCGAATCTGGGGGCCATTCCGGGAGGTGCCCGGTGAGCTGCACCCGATGCGGCAAGGAATACAAGCCGCTGCGTCGGAAGCTGTGCAAGTCCTGCTACCAGACCGTGCTGGATCGCCAGACCGCCTACGGTCGCTGGGAATCGGTTCTGGTCGACGCTGAGCCTGTCCGCCAACACGTCCTGGCGTTGATCGCGGCTGGTGTGAGTCGCCGTCAGATCGTGAAGCTCTCAGGTATCCCGCGCAGTTCTCTCGGCACGCTTCTGGTTGGCAAACGTGGTGGTCCGGCCGAGAAGATTTGGGAGAGCACCGCGAAGCGGCTCCTTGCTGTCGAGATCCCCGGCGCCGCGCACGCAGTTGCCGCGGCAGGGGACCACATGCCCGCTGTCGGGGCGATTCGCCGCCTGCAGGCGCTTGTTGCTGCGGGTTGGCCGATGTCGACGTTGGCGCGTGAGTGCGGGATGGGGGAGACGGGTGTGTCCAACCTGTTGCGTACCCGACCGGAGTTGATCACCGTCGATAAGCATCGGCGGGTGGTTGACGTGTTCGCCCGGTTGCAGCTCGAGCCTGGTCCGTCGTTGCGCGCCAGGAACTTCGGGCGGAAGCAGCATTGGCCGTTGCCGTTTCAGTGGGACGAGGGCGACCTTGACCGGCCTGAAGCGACGAGTGCGGCACCGCGGCGCCGCGCTAGTCGGGCGGCGGCGTGAACCCGCGAACCCGGTTTGACATGGGTAGTGAAATCAAGATGTGCGCATCCACGCATAGAGCCTGTCAGGAGAACCCGCCATGACCCCGCCGCCGCTCAGTCACCTTCTCGCGGAAGGCCGCTCACTCCTCGCCGAAGCGACCCTCGGTGAATGGAAGGCGACCCCGCCGTCCGGCCCGTGGCCCGCTGACTACTGGGCTGTCGGCACCACGGCGGACGGGCTGCTGGAACGGTTCACCGGCGAAGGTCCGCGCGACGCGGTAGATGACGGCGCTGACGCCAGAGCGATCGCGTGGGCGATGACGAACCTGTCGCACCTGCTCGACGCCCTCGACCGGGTGAACACGCTGCTGCGGCGGTGGGACAGCGAGAAGTACGACGACCTGTTCGGTGCTGTCCAAACCGAATGTGTCCGCGAAGTCCGCAAAGCCCTCGAAGGAGACCACACCGCATGACCTCGCTCACCGGGCGGACCGTGACCCTCATCCACGAGTCCGAGTTCAGCAAGCTCGTCACCGAAACCTACGGTCGCCCATACCGATTCCAGCAGCAGGATGGCTGTCGGTGGGGTCAGGACACCGTGTACCTGTTCGACGTGCCCCACCCCGAAGGCGGTTGGGAATCGATCGAGGAGTTCCGCGGCTGCTACGCGGAAGGCGTGCCCACCGTCGAGGAATGGGCGAACACCCCGATCGGTGACTACGAACACTCGTGGCAGACCGAACTGCACTGGCGTCGCGAGTTCTATCCGCCGTTCGAAGCCGTTATCGACGACCTCCACGCCCGCGGCCTCATCGACGCCGGTTCCTACGGCCTGCACATCTGGTGGTGACCGCATGACCCTGTATGCCTACGACACGGAGTTCCTCGAGGACGGCCGGACGATCGAGCTGATATCGATCGGGATCGTGTGTGAGGACGGCCGCGAGTACTACGCCGTCAACTCCGACATGCCTCTCAACCAGATCAAGGCGAACGACTGGCTGGTCCGCAACGTCCTGCCTAGCCTGCCGCTCAACTGGCGGACTGGGCTGGACCGGTACCTCGCGCACCCACGGAACACGTTCCCGAAGCCGTCGATCGATCTCGTCGACCTCGATACGAAGAGCACGCTCGTGAAGCCGAAGTGGGTGATCGCGAACGAGGTCCGCGAATTCCTCGTCGGTGACCTGACCCCGGCCGGCGAACTCGATGGTCGGCCGTTTTACTTCGACACGGACCTGCCTGAACTGTGGGCTGACTACGGCGCCTACGACCACGTCGCCCTCGCACAGTTGTGGGGCCGCATGATCGATCTCCCCGCGGGTGTGCCGATGTACACCAACGACCTACAGCAGGCGCTGCGGAAGGTACCCGACGGGTTCGAGCCGCCCGAACAGACCGAAGGACAGCACAACGCTCTCGCAGACGCCAAGCACGTGCTGCGGGTTCTGCGTGCCCTGGACGACTTCGAAGAATCCGTTGCGGACCGGGTCGATATCGTCGACGGCTTCGGTCGCGTCATCCGAAGCGAGGCAGCATGACCGCCGAGGAGATCCGCGCCGACACCCCTGACCTGACCGTCGCCGAGCTTGAGCAGATCCGCAACGCGACCCTGCGTACCTATGAGGGCGGTGACGAGCAGTACAACACGCTCCCGCCGCACCTGTTGAAGGTCGTCGACGGCGATGGCGGCCTGGTCCACATGATCGACCTCGCCATCCTCCGCACCCGCCAACTCGACGCCCTACGCGCGCAGGTGCAGCAGGACTACGCGGCCATCCACGCCAAACAGCAGCGCGACCAAGCCCTCATTGACGCCCTGGAAGAGCATGTTCGCGAGGAGGGTGCGCTCGCTGGCCGCCTGCAAGATCAGCTGCGCGCAGCCTGCGCCGATGGGTCCGCCGCCCACGAACACATCAGGCACCTGGACGACTTGGTCCACGAGTACCACAAAGCCCTCATGGCCGTGACCGGTGGCACCGAGGAGGTGGGCGCGGGTGACGGTGGTGTGGACCGCACGATCGTCCCGCCCGGCACGATCGCCAAGATGCGCGCCGAAAACCCCGGCCCATCTCCCGAATTCCGGGAAGCCATCGCGCGCGCCCGCCAACGCAGGGAGAACAACGATGGGTGAGAAGACTGAGATCGACCAGCTCGCCGAACTCCTGCGCGGCACCTACTGGCACGAGCTCACAGACGTCGAACCTTACGACATTGACGGCTTCACCACTGTCGCGCGCATCAACGGCGAAAACCGGGACTGGACACGCACCGTCGCGATCGTCACCCGCGGGCCATCCGGGCAGCACTACCGGTGGGAGTTCGAGGAGGGCTTGGCCGAAGACCATCCCGATTTCGGGCCCGCCGAGTATGGCGACCCCGACATCACCCTGGTGCACCAGGTCACCGAAACCATCACCGTCACCCGCTGGGTGGCCGAGGAGAACCATGGCTGAGGCCAAGCAGTACCGCAAGAAGCCCGTCGTCATCACCGCCATGGAGTGGGACGGGACCGCAGAAGGCGCTACCGCGGTCATCCAGTGGATTCTCGACAACGGCGGTCTCGCCAACTACCACTGCTCGCACGACATGGGTTGCCCCGGAACAGCAAAGGGGCACGCCATCGCCATCCGAACACTCGAAGGGTGGATCCAGGCATCGCCGGGTGACTGGGTAATTCGCGGCATCGCGCGCGAGTTCTACCCATGCCGCCGCGACATATTCGCCGTCACCTACGAGGCGGTGGACTGATGCCGAAGGTCCTGACGAGCCCCTACGAGCGGGTCCTTGCGCGAACTGTCCACGATGGCAGTTGCCTTCGGTTCACCGGCGATCGCTCCACGAACGGAGGCTACGGGCGCATCAGCGTGAACCGCCGCCTCACAATGGTCCACCGAGTCGTCTGGGAACACCACCACGGCCCTCTTGCGGACGACATCACGATCGACCATGTTGCGGCCCGCGGCTGTCAACACCGCGATTGCGTGAACATAGACCACCTGGAAGCCGTCACGTTCGCCGAGAACATGGCGCGAAAACCGCTGCCCGAGTATGCGCATTGCGCAAACGGGCACGCAATGACCGCTGAGAACACGTACACCCGATCCGGCTCTCGAACTCGGTATTGCCGAGAGTGTCGAAAGCTGGCACAGCGCCGCTACACCCAGCGAAAAGCATTGGAGGGCTGAGCCATCATCTCACTGTGGTGGTCGTTCGCGCTCACATCGATCGGTGTGACGGGCCTGTTCCTCGTCTACGGGCGCCCGAACTCGCTCATCGGCCCGGTGATCGGGCTCTCCGTACAAGCGCTGTGGATCGCGTACGCGGTCGCGACGGGTCAATGGTGGTTCCTGCTGTCCGCACTCACGTACGGCGCCGCGAACATCTACGGGCTGCGGCAACGACGGAAGACGGCTCACGATGTCTGACCGGATCACGGACGAACAGCTCGCGGGTTGGCTGGAGTACTCCACCTACCCCGACACGGACGAAACCCACGCCCTCGTCAACGAACTCGCGCGACTGCGCGAACTGGTCGCGATGTTCATCGACGGCGAAGACTGCTGGTTCGACCATGCCGGCGACTGCCAAGCACACGGCATGACCCTAGAGCCGGGTGAGCTGTGCCCGAACGCCGAAGTGCTGCAGCTTCTCGCCGCGTGGGAAGGCGACGCCGATGACGAACGGTGAGCAGCTCGACCGGTACCTCAACCGGTATTGCGCAGGGGGCCCGCGATCCCCACGCGTGCATGTCGGCGCCGTCCGCGCAGTGAACGACCGCGTGCAGGGCTGGGCAGTGTGTGTCCTGTGCGGCGACACCGGCTACGAGGTCGCCTACGTCCTGTCCTGGCGGCTCGCCGTCTCGCTGGCATTCCGCACCGCTAACTACATCCGAGACAAGGCTGTTGCATGACCGTCGACGACATTCACGTGACTCCGCGCGCGGACCTCATCCAACACACCCTGACCGGCAACTGCGTGTGCGGGCCGGACCTGGAGATGGTCAAGGACCTGCAGGGCGCGACCGCCGGCTGGGTGCACATCCATCACAGCCTCGACAATCGCGAACACATCGAACGTATCGGAATCCAGGAGAACCCGAATTGAGCGTCGTCACCTCACGTACACGCGTCGAAACCAAGCACGAATGGCTCGTACCGAACCCGGCCGCGGTCGGTGACTTCCTCGAAGCCGTCGCGTTCGCCCGCAACCGGTACACCGAGATCCACGGCAGCATCCCCACCTACGACGACTGGGCGTTTGTCACTCACGAAGACGACCACCTGATCGTCGGATTCACCACCAGCGAGGTAGCGAAATGACCACCACCCGAACCCGTTCCGTCGCGGCAATCATCGCCCTCACCGTGCTCGCCGGCGCCGGATCAACCGCCTGCACCCGCACCCAACGCTGGTGCGAACTCGACCAAGGTGATGTCGTCGTCGACAACTCGTACTGCGAACAGAACGTCGCCGGGTACGAGTGGGAACCCGACCACGACAAACCCAAGCACAAGAAGAAGCCGCTCAAGGCGAAGAAGGCCAAGCACTGATGCGTGAATACCACTACATCATCACCGTGCAGAAACCGAACTCGGCGGGATACATGTCTACCACCCGAGCCGGGATCATCATCAGCAGCGGAACCCGACAAGAACTGTTCGAGCAGATCTTCGTCGACGCCAACCCGGAACGGGACGCGAACGTGATCTACTTCTCCCTCGAACCGAACAAGCTGGCCGCGTGATCGAGTTCTGTGCCACCTGCGGGCATTCCAGCGCAGGCCACAATTTCCGGCACGTCTTTCGGCCCTCGCAACCGGACCGTACTTTGCCGGAACCAGAGCTCGAGGTCGGTCGGTTCGAGGTGTCATGTGTGCCCCGCGACCACCCTGAACGGGCCGCATTCACCATCAACGTGGAGTACCGCGGGAACGGTCGGTGGGCAGTCACCCACCTCGGCCGCTGCTACGCCGCCGACGGCAGCCGATCCCCGGAATCCATTCCCAGCGAACGCCGCGACGAATGGCTTGCTACGCACCGGTTCCCGTTCAACGAGGCCCTCGCCCTCGCGAAGCAGATCGCACCGCACCTGCGCGTCGGCCGTTGGGGTGTCGCCGAAGCCCTCGCTGTTGAGAACGACACGTGACGATGGAAAACCCACCCCGACTACCAGCCAGGGTGGGCGTAGGGAGTGGCCGCTCTATCGGACGGTGCGTGGGCCGGGTGACCACCTCGGCGGCTTCCGGTGCTCGATCGCACCGTTCGTCGCCCAAGCGGTTACCCGTCGGCGATTGAAACTCGTCGACTCCTTCTCTCCACTGTCTTTGACCCGGAGCAGACGGTGGTGTGTCTTCGCAACCCGCTCTGACGCGCCGATAGGCAAGTGGACCGTCAGTTCTACCCAGTCCGCCTGACTCATCTCCTGCGCATCGTCGCGAGGCACCTCCAGATCAACTTGCATCCGGACTACGTCAGGCGCCATCACCACCAATCCGCTGGGCCGATCGGTCGCGCCATACGGATTAAATTCTTTCTGCCTTGGAAGGAAGGCCGAGGCTGGCTGATGCGGGTCGGCTGGCCTAACCGCAGCGGACGTCGCGAACTGTGCCTCCGAGCAGTCAACCTCCACCCCGGTGGAGGTCGTGAGGGTGATCTGTTGGCGGTACACAGGGAAAAACGTGTGTACCCCCGGTTCGGTGTCGATCAAGAGGACAGCGAAGAACGACAGGTCCATCGGGGGAGGCGGAACCGTCACGTCGATCTCGTCGAACAACGTCGCTACCGAGGTCACGACCGCGAGGTCGGGTGCTGCCGCTGAGTCCCGCAGCAGCGATAGCAGTTCGGCGCGGGTCGCAGTACGGTTGCTGGTGCCCTCGCGCCACGGCACCGCCGCAGTCGCCCACCGGAATCCGCTCGCGGGATTGTCCGGGTCCCTTGGCACCTTGGGAAGACTCACCAGGTACGGCGCCTGGTCGGTTTCGAACAGCAACGCCATCACCGACCCGTGATCAGTCACGACACGAAGGGTCGTGAGAGACGGAGTGACACCGTATGCGAAACCGCCCTTTATCTGCTGCCACCAACTCGCAGGATCGGTGTCATCGAGAGGAATGACCTGCTTCGATCCCTCGCAGAGGCCGATAATCCACAGAATCGGGTAGCCGCCTGCGGCGTTCGCCATCCCTGCCAACTGGGCGGCCTTGTCGAGCTTCGGCCATTCACGCTTCGCTTCGACGTGGTCGTCTTCGACCTTGCCGCCTGCGATGACGTGGTTCACGATCTCGTTCACTCGGGTCTCGAGCTGGATCTTGTTCACGATGGCCACCGTACCGGGGGGGTGTGCCCGTGAACATGGGGTTCCACCTCCCGAGGGCGTTCTGCGCCACGCGGTGGTGCGGGTCGGGATGGGTGGTGTTCTGCAGGTTCGAACGGCAGGTTGATCGCGAAGGTCGGTGTCTATCAATCTTGGTTCTAGAAATTGGCTTCCAGTCTTTCGGAAAATTGGTCATAACACCTGTTTAAAACCACCTGCTTGCGCAACCTAGTTGCGAAACTATGTTGCGCAACACGGTTGCGCTCGATGGGTGGTTTCGATGTTGGCGTCACAAACCAAGCTCCCGTCCGTCGATATGATCGGCGCGTGACGGAAGACTTGGACCAACTACGAGCTGCGACCAGCAGTTATAGACTGTACGTAAAACGAAAAGAAGAAGCCCGTGAAAAGGTTTTGGAATTGGTTTTGAAGGCTTTACGTGCAGGCCTGAGACCCACTGATGTTGCTGCCGCGTCCCCTTTTACTTCCACCTATGTTCGTCGTATCGCGCGAGAGAATGGGATCGCCCCAGCGGACCCGGAAACGCGGCGGAAAAAGTTTTAACCCGGCCTGGTCCGCGCGGCCGATACCCGCGCGGCCCTCGCGCCGGAAACCCTTGTTTGGTGCGGTCCACGACACTTGATATGTGACCCCAGCGGAAATCCTCGAACTCCCCCTCGAAACCGGCAACGACAGCGGCGCGACCACCATCCGTGGCTTCCTCGTCGCGTTGCTCGGCGAACTGTGGATCGAGAAGGAAGGGTTCAGCGGCAAGCGGCCGTTCGGTAATTCCGGATGGCAATGGGATCTTTACGCAGCACTCGGCCGCGGTGGCGCCGTTCCGATGACCTTCGACGAATACGGTGGTGTCGACGAGGCCGATACCGACCAGTGTTACGACCTGATCATGTCGGCCATCCGCGAACTCGGGCAGGCACGCAATGGCTGACCTCGACCTCGATGACCTCGTCGGCGAATGGCACGACAGCGACGACCCGCGCCCGCTGGCTGAATACCTCGGGATGACGCCCTGGCTGTACAACGCGTGGGTCGAACGCCCCGAAGAGTTCGGGACCGTCTCGACCCTCGACGAATGCGCGGCGAACTACCCGCACTGGCGCGTCATCCGCATGTTCGTCGTCGGCGAACTCGCCGACCAGGTCCGCTCACGGCTGAACGGGCAGCCGGAAGACCGCGTGTGGGCCAGCTTCGCCTACGACATCGGCCGAGCCGAGGCGGTGCTGTCCTTCGACTGCTACACCTCGCCCACCCAGATCAAAGACGTCTCCTTCGTCGTCGGCTACCTCGGCGACAAACAGGGCCGCTTCACTGACGTGCGCGCCTGGTTGGACGGTGACGCCGATGCCTGACCGCGACATCGTGGACGCCATCGACGAACTCGTCGACTGGCAACTCGGAAAGGAATCCTCCGGGTACGACCACAACATCAACCAGGTCACCTGCCCGCAGCCGTGGTGCGACGCTGACTGGCACGGGCTCGCCATCACCACGCGCATGCGGGCGATGCGGCGAGCTGGCTACGTCGATCCCGACTACCGGTACGCCGACGACGACAGCGAAGTGCTGTGCCCCGGCTCCGACTTCGAGGGCGAATTCACGCCGCCCGTCGACCTGCGCGCCGGAATCGACACCGGGTGGGGCACTTTCGCTGACACCATGCGCCGCGTCGCCGCATGGCACAGCGAGATCCTCGGCACCTGGCCGCTGCCCGACGACCCGTACGACGACAACTCGTCGCGCGGGGTTATCGAGATGACTGAAGTCGACAGCCTCCGTGGCCTCCGATGCCAGGTGGATACGCCCGACGCGGCGTACGCGGAGCACCTGCGAGAACACGTGCGGTGCAGCTTCTTCGAAGAGGTCGCGCGCCGATACTCCGGTGTGCAACTGGATGCCGCAGAGATCCGCACCGAGTACCGGCAGGACGGGATCAGCAGTCTGGTCGCATGGTGGGAACCGGCCCCGCTCGGCGGCGTGCTCGAAGGTGGGCATGCGCACGGACGTGAGGTCAACCCGAACGTCGGCCACCGAGTCGAAACCGTGGCCCCGGTGACATTCACACCGGCGGACTTCGACTGCCCGCCCCCAATGGAGCTGAACGCCGTCACCTACGAGCGCGCCGCGTACGACACGGTCACCCGCCGCTGGGTGTACCGGCCGCGCACTTCGCAGCCCGAGCCCTCTCCGCTTGCAATCCGAGTCCAGCGGTGGCTACCCGGCGACGACGTCGACGAGTGGATCCGCGCCAACCGTTTGACACCGTTCAGCGAGCTCACCGCCGGGATCCTCGACGACCCCGCTCTCATTCTCAACCTGCGCCGTGACGAACCGGTCGAAGGAGACCAAGCAGCATGAGCACCACCTTGTTCGATACCCCGTACGCGCGCGCCATCTTGTTCGGCCTGCAGCGCAAGCACGTGTACCAGGGCACCGTCCCCGAAGCCGAAGTGCAGCGCCGGCGGGTGCGCAACCGTGCCGCCCGAAAAGCCCGCAAGATCACCCGGCGCCGTTGATGGCCCGCTCCACATACATCTACCTCGTCAAAGACGGGTGGGGCGTGGTAGCCGCGTTCACCGTCAAGCACGAGCTGATCACCTGGCTGCGCACCAACCCCTCGCCCGAACACAGTGTCCGCCGCATGAGCGACGGCGCGCACACCGCCGGATACACCACTCTCGACATCACGGAGCTCCTCGCATGACCGACGTCGTGAACCACCCCGTCCACTACTCGACGGGCCGCTTCACCTGCGAATGCATCACCATCACACGCCATTTGACGTTCACCGCGGGCAACGCGGTGAAGTACTGCTGGCGATTTGCCGAGAAGAACGGTGCAGAGGACCTCCGAAAGGCAGTCGTATATCTGCGATGGGCGGTCGAGGACGGCACTCCGGCGATCCTTGCGGGACATGAGGACACTGTTCGCTCTCTGGTTGTCGAGCACGTCATCCCGCACGCCGACGGCGTTTACGGCGCCATCGAGCGCGTCGTCTTGACGAACGACTACACCGGCGCTCTCAACCTCATCGAGGCAGAGGTGCTGACGCTGAGCGGAGGTACCAACCGTGGGTGAGCAGTGGAAGCCTTTCCCTTCCGACGATCGGTACGAGGTCTCGGACCTCGGCCGTGTCCGCCGCGTATCGACAGGCCGGGTTCGGCGCCCAGTGGCGTTGAAAAACGGGTACCTGACCGTGTTGTTGAGCAACGGGTCGAACGACCGGAAGCTCTACTACATCCACCGCATGGTGTACGAGACGTTCGTCGGCCCGATTCCCGATGGAATGCATGTCCGGCATGGCCCCAACGGTCAGTCCGACAACCGACTTTCGGAACTGCGGATGGGCACGGTCCGGGAGAACATCGCGGACAAGAAGCGGGACGGGACAGAGCCGACGGGAGCAGCTCGCTGGTCCGCCAAGTTGACCGACGCTGAGGTAGAAGCAATCCGCTGTCGACGAGGCGAGCCCTACCGTCGTCTGGCGGCCGAGTTCGGGGTGTCGACAACGACGATCGGTCGCGTTGTGCGTGGCGAGTGCTACCCAGTTGAGGCGGTGGCAGCGTGACGACGAAGAAGCAGTTGCGCGCCGAGCTCGCGCGTGCACAGGCAGAGGCAGCCGACTGGCGAATCCGTCACGACCTACTGGCACAGGCGTTCTCGGCTGTCACCGGCTCGGCGCGATACGTCACGTTGCCCGCCGACCAGTTCGACCAGTTGATGGCTGAGGTTGACCAGGCCGATCCGGCGCCGAAGCTTGCCGAAGCCGCCGCGAAACCGCGCACGTTCGGAGTGATGAGGCGGGCGGCCTGCGGGTGCCTCGTTCCTGAGCACATGCTCCATGTCAACGGGCGCGCTGAGTGCGTCGACTTTCCGAAATGTTCAGGAAACCCCGATGTTCCGTGTGACACGGAATCTGGCAATTTCCCGAACATCGGGGCGGCGTGATGTCGGCGCTCACCGGCGAAGACATGCAACCGATCCGGCGTGATCTCACCGACGACGAGAAGCGGCGAATCATCGAAATCCTTGTTCGCGGAAACGAGGAGGACGACGAGTGACCGCGATGACGGATTGGCAGCCCACCGAATGGTGGGCGTCGTTCGACGAACACGGCCTGCTGGTCTACGAGGCCACCGACGAAATCTCGGTCCGCGCGTACGCCATCTCGGCCGGACACACAGTCCGGCGGCTGTGGATGCGCACCGATAGCGAATGGCGGCCCGCATGAGCATGGCAGTCCACTGCGACCGCGACGGCTGCGGCGCATGGCAGAAGCTCGGCACCGAGCCGAATCCTGGCTGGTACAAGCTGAACCTCTCCGACGACATCAGCGCCGACGCCACAAAGCATTTCGACACGCTCGAATGCCTCCTTGGGTGGACCGCGGCCAACAGCACACCACCGACCGAAATCCCGGGAGAAGCCAATGGGTAGTGCCCCTTCCGCCGATGTGTACTTCGGGTACGACCTGCCCGAATACGAGTACGACTACGACACCGACACCACCGCTGAGCCCCAGTGGATGCAGGACGGTGAAGACTGGGAAGACGAACTCGCTCGCCTACTCGGTTGGGTCGAAGTGCCGTTCCCTACCGACTATCCGCGCGATGATGACATCGCGATCTGGAGCCTTCCGCGTGAGGCACGCGAGGCAGTCCAGGCGACCATTCGCGCACGTGAAAAAGCGTACGAGGAGTCCTCGCCGGAGTATCAGGCGTATGCAGCCAGCCGGGAACAACGGGCAGAACTGCTTGCCTCCATCCCGGTCGAACTCGACAGCCAGGGTTACGACCGCGACATCCATGCCGTCCGTATCAAGGCATCAGTCCAGCACGTGTACGGGTGGAGCGCCACACGCCTGAACCCGCTGGTCGAAAAGCCGGAATGGCGCGAACAGCTGACTCGATTCGTCGAAGTGCTCGGCCTGGACGTCGGCGACACCGAACCCGGCTGGCACCTCAACTGCAGCTATGGGTAGGCGTGCGTCCGCGCGTGACCAGCGCCGGGATGATCTCGCACGGCTGATGGCGGCGGAGATGCTGCGCCAACTCGACGGCGGCGGGATCGATTTGGGTGGGCAGGTGTACATCCCGCCCGACACGTTCGGCGACGGCGACACGATCGACTGCTACCAACTCGCCGACGCTGTACTGCGGGCGCTAAAGAAGTGTGCGATGGAAATCCCGTGAGACCTACCAAAAGCGCTGATATGCAGGTTATTTCGGAATAGCAGGTCCACTTCCGTTGTTCCAATGGAGGTGAAGAATGTTGCGATGTGTTCCGTCCAAGACTGCGCGGGTCGAGTGATTGCCCGTGGGCTTTGCAACAGGCACTACAAGAAGCTTCGCAGGTACGGCAGCCCGCTGATGTCCGGACGCCCGAGTGCGCTCAAGAGGTACCGTCAGATCACTATTTGGGGGCACCCGCTAGCCGACAAGTACGGCCGCGCGCTTGAACATCGGGTCATTCTCTATTCGAAGATTGGTAGCGGAACGCATCCATGCCACTGGTGCGGCCAGGACATCAGCTGGGAACTGCCGTACGGATCTCACGGTCGCCTGACCGGTGACCACCTGGACTGGGATATCCATAACAACGACCCAGACAACCTGGTCGCTGCCTGCAACTCATGCAATGCGCAGCGTGAAGAAGACCAGGACTGGGAGCCGTGGAAACCTGATGGGGCGCATGTCGCGCCGGAGCGCAGGCAGGTGGCGTGCAAGCGAGGGCACAGCCTGTCAGGCGAGAACGTCTACTCACCTCCTGGCCAGCCTGACCGGCGTTGCTGCCGCGAGTGCATTCGGATCAGGCAGCGTAAGTCGTGGAAGGCCGCGTGAGTCTCGGCAAGTCGATCGGCACCCAGCACTGCATGCGGCACGCCCGCGCCGCCGGAATCCCCGTCTGGGAATGGGGACTCGGCGGGCAGGTGTCAGATCGGTAGATCAGTCCTGCGGTGGATGATCCCCGCGCTCGACGATCTCCAACTTGGTGACGTTCGGGTTCAAGAACTGCAGGTGCACGCCCTTGGTTGTGCGGACGAGCGTTTCGAAATCGACGTCGTGCAGGAGGATATGCTTCACGGGCAGAGCACCACGTTCGGCCTGAAGCTTTTGCCAGTCTTCGAACGAAGTCACGTTGTATTCGCGGCGGTTCAACGCATATACGCCGATGGTCCAACGTGGTGGGTCACCGTGGCTGTAGGCGTCAGCCTCAATTCCGACGATGGTCCAATCGCCGTCATTCAGACCGGCCAGTTCCTTCAGGTTCAGACTGGTGTTGACGAGGCTGTCTTCGATCGCGCCGACACCGATGTAGTCGTTGTATCGAGCGCCAGGTGGTTCAACGTACTCAGGCAAGTGTGTCCTTCTATCGGATGTTGCTGTGCGACTGCCCAGGGTTGGGCATCGGCGGCTACCGTACCCGGAACCACTGACATGGGCTGTGGAACAGGAGGTTTGCCGGGCTTCGTCTCAGCTACCTGTGGGTAACGAGACGAACGACACGGTCGAGCATCCGTTCGGGGCTGTTGATCGTACCGAGATCGTCGTATCGTGGATCGAGTTGAGGGCCGGGCAGCCACCAATCAGTGAAAGGCTCATCATGAGCAGGGATAAATCAGTGGCGGTCGACAAGTACATGCGGGAATTCGAAAGAGACCTCGGACCGCTGTCGGCTGAGCAGCGAAACATGATCACCAGGAAACTGCTCGACATCGTGATGCTCGCCGATCACATCGAACGAAAAGAAGCTGGGCTTCCAACTCGCCCGATGCTCCGTAGATAGGCAGAGGTCCGGCCGGCGTTCGCAATAGTACGACCGCCGGCCGGACTGCCGGGCAGACAACTTACCGCCCTCGTTCAATTCCTCGCTCGGTCCCTCGGTCCCCTCTTTCAGACCGGGTTCGTTCTGGAACCTGTTCGGCTTCCCGTACCCTTCGCCGTTCCGCTTCTTCCCTCTGCTTCTGCAGCTTCTCCCGCGAAAGCGCCACCGCGCCACGGCCACCACCAGCATCAGCCAGTGCGCGGACATGAACCTCTCCCAAGTTCATTCCGGCCTGAACCTGCTGAATTTGGGTCGCTATCGCGATCTCTTTGCTGTCGTTGGCGACCCACCTTTCGGCACCGTTGATCTCGACGACGACCGCACGGGCCTTATCGTCGGTCCGGAAAGCTCCGCGGGCGATCGCGTCAACGACCTGCGGGTCGACACCCCGTTCCAATAGGCGCTGCGGATCCATTTTCAGCGACTCCGCAATCTTGGGCACCCTGTCTTTCCACGCTGCGTCATCCATCCGATCATGGGTGACACGCTGCCCTTGATCCCGTGCGGCTTGCTCCAACCGTTTGTTGTGGGCATCGACTATCCGCTCCATCAACTCACGATTCTCACGCTCCCGAACCTGCTGCGCCTCAACAGCTTTCGCCTGCTCAAGCTCCTTCGCCTCGCGTTCCTTCAGCTTCTCCTCAGCTGCCGCAACAGCCTCCGTCACCGGCTTACCCGGCTGTTCGGCCTGCTGAGCCAGCACCAACCCGGCAAGCTCACGGTGCCGGGGTGTGGGCATCGGCAGATACTCCAGCATTTCACTCTGCCTCGCCTCCAACCCCTGGCTCGCGATCACACCGTGCATCTGCTGCATCATCGCCGCCAGCTCCGGATCCATCCCCGGCTCCACAGCCAGATCCAAACCCTTCGCCGGCGCCGCCAAGGTGCGGGCTTCCTTCACCGCGGCGATCACGACCTCCCGGTCGACCTTTTCGAGGAGCTTCAGCAACTGCTGCTCACGCTCCGCGCGTTGCTGGGCTTGGACCCGCTCGACGATTTGCGCCTCTTTCAGCCGCAGCTTGGCGGCTTCGCGGGCGATCTTGTCCTGCTCACGGGTGATCTGCTTGTCGACCTCGATCAGCGACGCCAGCTCGATCTGTGCGCCCGCAAGGACTTCCAGGCCGATCGGGTCGCCTCGCTCCTTCGCCATCTCGATCTCCCGGACGAATCCCTCGAGCGCGCGCGGCGCTGTCTTCAATTCCGGGGCGTTGCGGAGCTTCTCGACCAAATGGCCGAGCTTGTGCATCAGCTGCTTCTCAACAATCGGACGGCCAGCTTCCACCGCACGCTCGAACTCGCGCTCGTTCAGCTCGATATGGACAAACCGGCCAGGGAAGTCTTGAGCCAGCTGCCGAGCTTCTTTGACGACCTCCGGGTGTGGCGGGTGCGCCGCCCGGATGATGTACTCGCTGAGCTTCCGGTTGGGGTCTGTGCGAAGCAGCTCACGTTCCTTTTTGAGCTGCTCGAGCCCTTCCTTTTTGCTTGCCCAACCAGCTTTGAACTCGGTGGTCTTCTGGACGACGGGTATCCCTGCGCGTTCGACGACTTGCGCGGCGTCGTGGCGTCTGGCGCCGAGCGACGTTGTCGCTGGGTGTTCGTGTACCCACCCGAGTTCGGGGGTGCGGCCATGGAGCTCTTGGTAGCCGTGCATCATCATGTCGTGGAGGAGTTTCCGGTCTCCCCACAACTCCACCTGACGTTGCCAGTCCAACGGCCCACGGATCTTGTCGAGCTGGGTGGCTGCCTCCGCGAGCTTGGCTTGCACGTATGCGTTGTGGCCCGCATCGCCGGCCTCGGTCAGCCCACGATCGGTCCGTGGGACAACGTCACCGTGGTCGTCGTTCTCCGCGGGGCCGGTCATCGCCGACCCCAACGAGAAAGGATCCTCTGGTTACCCCAGCGAGTACTTCGGTGCCTCGCGGGACCAGGCGGCGAGACCTTCGAGTTCAGTCGCCAAGACCCCGGGTTTCCGGTCGAACACCACGTTGCGGATCGACTGGCCTGGATCGGTCCAGAATGAGTGACCTGGGAATTCGATCGCGGGCCCGGTTGGTAGGCCTTCGTAGAGGTTGACCCACACCCACTTGCCGACACCCATGCGGCGGAGGAAGATGTGGCCGATCCCGCGGGCGCACAACGCGAGGTAGTCCATCTCCTCGTCGGTGACGGTCGGGCCGGGGTTGGGTAGGCGTTGCATTGCAGCGTTCTCGATCGCGTCGAACCCGGCGACGGTCCAGGGGTCGTCGAGGTCGCGCAGCGCAGGGATCTCGACGAGGAGTTGCGCCAGGTCGTCGGCTTCGCGGTCCAGCCACGCCCGGAACTCCGGCGACCGCTGCTGTTTCGCCAGGCGGCGCAGTTCGATTTCTGAGTAGGGTCGGTCTTCGCCCACGGTGTGAACCTTTCGCGAGTGGTGGCGAGGTCGGTTCGTGCTTGGATCATCGTATCCACCGGGATTGTGTTTGGGGGATAGAGGCAGCAACCCCCGAGACCCGGGTGTGGTGGAAGGGTCTCGGGGGTCACCATCACCCCGGCATTCGTGTGACGGAAGCGTCGGGGGAGTCGAGGTGGGCTACTGTGCGTCGCCCGAGTTGAATACGGAGTGCTGCGCGCTTTCGCGGGGGCTTGTGCCGTACAAACCTTCGAAACCCTCAAACTGGGCGCCGCCGCTGGCGTTCGAGTTGCCGCGCTGCGCGAGGGGCTTTGTCACTTCGTCTCCTTGTTGGGTGGGGTAACGCTTCGGAATTCGAACGGCGACGGGATTTGTCGCGCGAACGTTTGTTTGTCCGCGACCGTGACGACGTCACAGACCGCGATCAAGTCAGCGGGGACGGTGCAACCGTCGAAATGACGGGCCGACAGGGTGAACACAGCATCTGCCTTGGAGACGCGGGCGATGGCTTTCAGGTACTCGATGGGTTCGGGGGTGTGTTCGTCGGCGAGGACGATTTCCTTCACGTCGTATCCCCACCGTTTGGCCAGGTGCTCGATCGCCGCCTTGTGCAGGTCGAAAGAATCACCGGACACATCGGTGCGGAGGTACCCGATCGCGATGCCTTCGAGCACGATCGCGTCGCTCACAGCACTGTCCCGACCATCAGCCCGTCACCGGACGGGCGCCAACCGACCTCACCTGAAACCTGGTGCGACCGAACCAAACCCATGTCCTCGAGCTGCCGCAGATAGGTTTCTGTGGTGTGTGCCTGGTTCTGCAGCTGGTCGGCGAGGTCGGCGGCAGTGACAGGCGCCCGTCGAGCCACAGAGCACAGGCTCTGCAGGATCCAGTCCTGGCAACGGGTCAACGTCATCGCCGCAGCTCCACGCGGACGGCGCGGTCGTCGAGCACCATCCGTTTCAGCTCAACCAACGTTGCGCGGGCACGGCGGCGGCAACGGCACGTGAGCACATCACACTCCAGATGAACCTGCATCGCACGATGCGCCTGCTCGACGGACAACGGGCCGGGGTCGACAGTGCAAATCAGCAGCGTCTGATCACTACTTGTTCGAAATATGGTGCGGCCGGTCAGCATTGGACCACCTAGAGTGAGAGGTAGCAGATTGGAAAGCTGGCGACGTCAGTGATGAAGGTCGAACTGACGTCGCCTGCATTTCCAACCTTGGCGTGCCACCAGTTCCCCCGGAAGACCACGTAAGTACACGCGGAACCTGTTCCGGTACATGCTCGGTACACGCTGGTACACCACCACTTACAACCGGCCCAGGAGACGACTATGAATGTCTGGACGGGAGCAGACGCGAAGGACCTGCGTGATGCCCTGCGGCTGTCACACAACCGGTTCTCTGTGCGCGCCGGAATCCACATCAACACCATCAAGAAGTGGTGCACACGCGGAGAAACGATCACGCTGCTCCCCGAATACGCCGAACGCCTCAACAGCGTGCTCGCTGCGGCAACACCAGCCCAGCGCGCACAATTCCATCGACTGCAGACCAAGCGGGCTGTCGCGCCCGGCGCCCTCGAACTCGACGACGACCCGGCCATCTGGAAGTCAACCTGCGAGGACGTCACCGACGACCTCGCACGGAAGGACCTTCTCGTGGATCGCCGCGAAGCCGCCACCACCCTGTTCGGGGTAGTCGTCGGCACGTACCTCCTCGAACCACTGGAACGGTGGCTTCGCCAACAACGCGACACCGCCACGCCCGCGCCGGTCATCACCGGCACCGGCACACAGGAACTCGACGAACTCGAACACGCCGCCCGCCTATTCCGGGAATGGGACGACAAATTCGGTGGCGGCCTGCGCCGCAAAGCTGTCGTCGGACAACTCTCCGAGGTCAACGACATGGTCACTGCGGCCACCAGTCCAGCGACCCGCCAACGGCTCGGCCACATCCGTGCCCTGCTCGCCGAGACCGCGGCCACCATGTCGTGGGACTCCGGCGACCAGCACACCGCGCAGGGCTACTACATGCTGTCCATCCGATCCGCGCGCGAGGCCGGAGACCCTGCACTGTTCGCCAATGGGCTCGCCGGCCTCGCCCGCCAAATGCTCACCCTCGAACCCGAGGGCGACGGCGTCGATCGGATCGCCTACACGCACGCCCGTGCCAACGACGCACTCGAACTCGTCCGCCTCGCACAGGACGTCGTCGGTCGGTCGATTACCCCGACCACGCGCGCGCTGCTGTACACGCGGGAAGCGTGGGCGTACGCAAAGCTCGGCCGTCCCGCTGCGTTTCATCGCGCCGCCGACAACGCTCACGCCGCGTTCGCCAAGGCGCGCCCGGACGACGACCCGTACTGGCTGCACTACTTCGACGCCGCCGAACTGTCCGGCACCCTCGGCGGGCGGCTGCTCGAACTGGCCCGCAAGGAAGCCGACTTCGCGGACGAGGCCGCCGAAGCCATCACCTCGGCGATCGCGCTGCGTCGACCCGAACGGTGGCGTTCAAGCGCGCTCGACCGGCTCGGTATTGCCGAAGCGCGCCTCATCCAAGGCGAATACGGGGAAGCCCGCCGACTCGGTGAAGTCGCGATCCAGGACGTCGGCAAAACCAGCTCGCATCGTGTGCAGGCCAAGGTCTCCGAGGTGTACCAGCGGGCAGCCGAGTGCGGCGACAGCCGACCAGTCGTCGAGCTGCGGGACATGCTGCACCCGCTGACGCTGTCCCCGGCATGATGAGCTGATGAGGATCAGCGTCACCGGACACATGAACATCACCTCCGACACCGCAGAACTGGTGCGGGAAGCGATCACGAACCTGATCGCCGGCACACCCGACCTGGTCGGCGTGTCCTGCATCGCCCGCGGCGCCGACAGCGTGTTCGCCGAAGCTGTCTTGGCCGCGGGCGGTCAGCTCGAGGTGGTGCTGCCGTCGCGCGACTACCGCGAGGCGAAGGTCAAACCAGATCATCTCGAACAGTTCGACGCCCTTATCGCCCGCGCTGACGTGGTCCGGGTGATGGACTTCGACACCGCTGGAAAAGAAGCCTATGAGGCGGCGAACGCGGCACTGCTGGACGCGGACAGGTTGATCGCGGTGTGGGACGGCCAAGACGGTCAGCGTGCTGGCACTGGAACGGTAGTCGAGCTCGCGCGTCAGCATGGTGTCCCGGTTGATGTGGTGTGGCCGGTCGGCGCCGAACGGAGTTAGCTCCACGCCGTCCGGTTGTGGTCGCACTTGTCGGTGATGGGTGGCCAGTAGATGACGGTGTCGCAACTGCGGCATGCCCAGGTGCGGTGGAGCCCGTCGGGGGTGGCGAGGCAGGCGAGGGTGCCGACGAGGACTTGACCAGGCCCGAGGGGGTGTCCGGCGGGGCAGGCGACGGGGGAGGGGCGTGCCCATCCCCCGCGGACCGCGTAGAGGCGGTCGGGGTCGAGTCCGGTGGTCGATGCGAGCCGCCAATCCATCGAACACATGTTCGATATTCTACGGATCAGTACGGCATGTTGCCTAGATAGTCCGGCGGTGGTGGGTTGGTCTCGGCGTCCTCCAGCATGGTGCGCATCCGGTCGAGCACCGCGGCCGATGGTTCACCCGGCCGGTACTGCACGTGCGGCATCCGCAGGATCGCCAGCACCGTCCGGATCGCCCGCAACGTTGGTGGTGGGTCGAGCTCAACGGCGAGGACCTGCTGGAGTTGTTCGTCGGTGAGTGGGGTGTCGGGGTCGATGTGGTCGACGACAGCCGCGATGATCTCGGCGTCCTCCTGGGAGATCGGGTCATCCGACACGGTTCGCAGTGTAGGGGAACCGATCGAACGGAACTGGTCCGAAATGCCGGGAACCCCCAGCGCGGTCACCGCGTCCAACCATGCATGGACTCCTACGAGCGCGACGCCCTGCTCGAAGCCGGTCACGACCCCAACGACTGGCGCACCCAACTACGCCTCATCCGGGTGAACTTGCTGCTCGTCGAATACCGCGACACGGTCATCCCCGCCCCTTACCTGGGGCCGCTACCCTGACCGTAGCCCGACGACCTACACTTCGAAGGCCAATACACACGCTTGTATCAAGCCTGCCGTGCGGCCGATTACCCAATCACGAACGCCCCGGACACAAACCGTGTCCGGGGCGTTCGGCGTTCACCATCACTCGTCGGCGTTCACCATCAACGTCGTGCTCGCCGACCACGGGTACGTGCCCGGTGTGTCCTCCACCGACTCGATCAACACCCGCTCCGAGTTGCCCTCGTAATCCACCTCGAGCACCTTGAACACCGACCCACCATTCGCATGCAACCGCACACGCTGACCAACCTCGAACCTCATGAGGCCAGACTAACCGGGTTCTGCGGCTAGCAAATCCTGCGCGAACTGTGCAAGATGCAGCGCGCACAGCGGATGCGGCACACCACCCGGCTCGTCCGGCTGCACCACGAGCACCTTGGCAGGCTCGTCGCAAACATCACAGGTCATCGGGTCCACTCCCATTCGATTCGCTGCGGCTGATGCTTCCGCACCCGCCGGTACTGGCTGTCGGTCAACGGCTGGTCGTCGAGGGAATCCGCCACAGCCCGCAACGCAGCCACCACCGCGGCCGTAGCCTCGGCGCCGTCCTGGTCGCCGAGATCCACTTTCAGCGCGAACTCGCTCACGCCGCCGATCCTGCCACGCCGGTCTGACCATTTCCCCACTCCCGCAGCACCGCGAAGTCCTCGTCGAGCAACCCCTTCGCAGGGCCAACGTAGTGCAGAAGCGCAGCACGACCGTGATAGGTCGAAACGAACTCCCGATCGTATCGGCCGATCTCGTCATCAACCCACGCAAACGGTCGACCCGCCGCGTGCTCGATCAGCTGGGGTGTCTTCCAGTAGACGCCAGCCCGATTCACCTTCGGCCGGCCCTCCGCCCACTCCACCACCGGCAACTCCGGCAACCCGATCAACGGGCCGATGAACTCGTTCGCCTCGTGCTCCCACGTCGTCGCCCACACCAGCTCGAACACGTCGGCCAGGGCGAGCAAGGCGGGACCGTGCGCCGGGTTCAACCACACCCGCAACGGCTTCACCCGGTCCGGTGGTGTGTTCGGGTGCCGCTCGAGCCACGCCGCAGGCATCAACCGGTGAGTGTCGTACCCAGTTGGGCGGCGTTCAGGTTTCGCGGCATACGGGTTGAGCGGGCCGTCGACATCGAGGTACAGCAACGGTTTTGCCATCACACCGCTCCCTTTCGAACCGAACCCCGCAGGTCCGCCACCAGGCGCTCGAACGACGTCGTCTCGTTGTCCTCGCCGATCCGCTCCAGGATCAGCTGATGCGCCGCACCGACGTCGTATGCCAACTTCAACTCCTCGATCGTGAAACGCCGTTTACGCCAGCCCATCAAGCTGCCCTCTCCTGTGCGGTCCGCTTAGCGACGCTTCGGTCGTGCTCGCATGCGCGACAGACGCGCTCTTTTCGGCCGCGCCGCTCGCGGACGTTGTCGCCAGCTAGTTCGTGTCCGCGATGGCAATGCGTGCGCAAAGCCGTGGTTCGAGAACCGACCCGCCGATCAGTTCCACGGATCGGCGGTGCCGGTTCTGGCGCGAACCAAAGCTGTCGAAACGCCTTGCGGGCAACCGACATCCGCGCAGTGAACGCGCTGTATTTCAGACCAAGCGATGCCGCCGCCCGGTCATAGTCTCCATGGACTGCCAGCGCAAGCACGGCGTCTTGATAAATCGGCGACAGCGTGGCCATGATTTGCTTGGCAGCCAGACGCTCGATGAACGACAGACCGGGTTCGACCGGATGGACGAACCAGAACTGTTGCGCGCGAGGCATCGACGCCACGGGCGCGTTCGGGTCATCGCGGTCTTGACCGTAGGTGTGTCGCATTTCGCGGACCTCGGCGTAGATGGCTTGCCAGCCCACCTGGACAAGCTCATGCCGGGTCGGTGGCTCGTCTGCGGCACACAGGGCCTCGGCGATCGCCGACCATGCCGTGTTATATCGGGTGTCGATGTCGGAGGCCATCGACCGATCTGCGGTCACCGCAGTCCGGGCGAGCCGGTCCAGATCAGCGTAGGTAAACCCATGTCGGATCACTTGGTCGGCCAGGGTGTCGCGGTCACTCATCGTCGCCGTCCTTTTCGATGAGGTGGAGAGCCGCGCCGAGCCGCGCGTCGACGAGGTTGCGCGAACCGAGGTTCAAAGCTTTTCCTTGATCTTCAGACATTGGTGATCCTCAGGAAGGTGAATGGTGCGTAGAGGGCGACGTCGTGGGCGCTGGCCCACCCGCCGTTGGTACGCAACCAGGTCAGGTCGTCGTCGGCCCGGGCGAGCCGCTTGGTCCAGATGTCGCCGTCGGAGTCCGAGACTTGGGTGCCGACGATCGCGCGCCGCAACGCCAACTCCCACTGCGCGCGGGTGACCGGACGAACCGGCTGCATCAGAGGCAAGAAGTTGTCACACACCGCGGTCGGCCTCCTCAGTGGGGACGTACAGGACGGTGACAGGACCCCAGTCGTCGACGAAGCGCCCGGTTTCGTAGTTGCCCAAGAACGGACCGCGCCACCGCCGCGCGCCGTGGATGCTGAGCGCCTTCCACGGATCACCCTCACGATCGGCGACGATCGACCCGACCGGCAGCGCATCGAGCTCGGCGGCCGTGGTGATCTCGCGGGCGGGTAGCCGAATGCCCCTCGTGAGCAGAGTTTCAGCGGTCCACGCTGGCGCTGTTCCGTCGTGGAGGCAGTCGGAGAGCATGTCGGCCAGAAGGTCACGGTCACTCATCGCTATCTCGTTTCTCTTGTGGTTCAGGGTGTTTCGGTTTGCGGCGGTAGTCGGTACCGGACGGGATCGATTGCGCGGCCGACGACTGCCGGAGCTCGTGCCGGCGCCGCCACGCCGTGAGGTCGGGACGCTCGGCAGGCTGGTCGTTCACCGGGTGCCGATCCAGACGCGCGCGTAGTCGGCCAGGTCGTACAGCTCGTCCCACCAGCCGTCCCACTCGTCGGTGTCCTCGGCATGAGCGAGATGTACGGCGATGATGTCGTGGACACCGTCGCACTCGAGCGGGTCAGCCTCAACGAACCACCGAGACCGCTTGAGACGCGCCACGATCGCGTCACGACACTCGATGAACGTCATGTCCGGGTTGCGGAAAACGTCGCGCAGGTCGACCTTTTCAGCCCAGATCGGGCGACCAGCACGGCGACGTTCGTGAGCGAGCTCGTGGGTAGCGACGATGTGCTCGACGGTGCGAGGCATAGCAGGGTCCTTTCAAATGAGGGGCGGTTCGGTGGTGGGTTTGCCGGGACTCGAACCCGGGTCGGCCTGGAGGGGAAGGCGGCTGCTCTGCCTGTTGAGCTACAAACCCTTGGCGGCTACAGCCGGGTGACCGTTTGGGTGATGGTCGGGCCGGGGTTCCACGAGTAGTGCCCGCAGTACGGCCACTCGCCGTCGAGCCGGAACCCGATCCGGTCGACCTCCCGGAGGGTGCCTTCGAACTCGACGTGCCGGATACCGCCGGTCGGGTGTGGTGGGTCGAAGTCGCGGATCACCCGGACACGGTCACCCACACGAATCTCGTTGTCGTGGTCGTCGGTCGCCATGTCACACCTCGTCCCAGCTGTTGATGTCCTGGTCGTCCGGCGGGTACTTGTCGCCGTCGCTCTCGTAGCTGGTGTCGATCAACTCCACGCCTTCGTCGGCACCGAGCCGGTCGTGCAGGTACTGCTCGGCGTCTTCGCTGTCGACGTCGAAGTCGTCAGGGACATCGAGTTCGTAGGTGTCCCAACGTCGTACGTCGGAGCCGGTCTCGATGCGGATGCGTTTCATCTCGGGGCTCTCGGTGGTGGGGGTGTTGGCGGGGTCGGTGGGGGAGCGTCGTTGGTCCCTTGCCGCACACCGTTGTGCGGTGACCCCGCCAACTGGTCAGGCGGCGACCAGGTCACGGGCAGCACGAACAATGACGGCCGCTTCGTCGTCGCTGTTGTCGTTGTCGATCCAGGCGTCAAGCGCTGCGGCAACCTCGAGATGGCGGTTGTGCAAGGTTTCGGCGATGAGGCTGCGCACGAGCCGCCCGGCGTCGTCCAGCAGCTCGGCGTCACCGAGGACTGCCAAGTCCTCCAAGTCGTTGGCGAGGTCGGCAGTGCCACGCGCGGTGATCATGACTGTGAGTTCGGCGCGGAGATCGGTCACGAAGTCGGCAATCAGTGTGTGTGCCATCGCGGTTGCCTTTCTGGGTATTGGTCGAGTCAGGCTGCGACGAGGTGGGCGGTGCGGGCGTAGGCGGCCAAGCCGTCGCGGATGACGGGCTCGTCGGCGGTGTAGGCGAGGACCTGCCGGGGGCGGCCGTTGACGACCTTCCAGACCTCGGTGGGAGTGCGGCCGTCGTAGGCAGCGAGGTAAGCGCGCTTGATGGCCTTGCCCGCCTGGGAGGCGTAGCGGCGGATCGTCTCGGCGTCGGCGCCGAGCTGGTCGAGGACCTGGGTGACGGTCACGAGCTCGCCGCGCTCGAGGAGGCCGGAGATCCAGAAGCCGTTGAGGGCGCGGAGAGCGCGGGCCAGGCGGACCGCGCGGGCACCGAGGAGCCGGTCGCGGATGAGCCGCCCGGTGGCGAGGCGGGCTGCGCGGGGGCGGCTGTAGGTGGTGGTGATCATCTCGGGGCCTTTCGGTGTCGCTCAGCGGGTACGTAAAGAACGTAGTACGTAAAGTATGGCAGACACAACACAAGCCAGCTTTACGTAACCAAACCGTGACAAGGCGCGACCCGGGTGGCGCGACCATCTGGGGATGTCGGGCGCCCGGCGCGAATGTAACCGAAATTGGCGAGTCACCAGCGCAAACGCAGCTGTCAAGTCAACGCACTTCGGCCGCGCTGGTCGACTGGGATCGGTGAAAGCCTTGCGTAAAGTAAAGTGACGTAAGTAATGTAAGCCATACAGTACGAACCTGAAAGGAGCAGAGATGGTGACCACCGACCCCCACCCCACCTGCGGGCACGAGGACTGCGACACCTGGCTCGACACCACCACCGGCGAGCACGTCACCTACTGCTCGTTCGCCCCCGAAACCGCACTGGAGGTAGCGGCATGAACCCCACCACCACGGCGGTCGCCGGCCTCCTCGGTGTCAGCCCGCTCGACATCCACGGCGCCACCGCCGATTCCGTCACCTTCACCGACGAGTGCGACGACTGCACCGCCACCGGCCTGGTCCGCCTGGAGGCCGAGCACACGCACCGCGCCGGGAACTGGACCGAAACCACCACCCACTGCCTCGCCCACGCGGCCGACGCGATCTGGGCGCTCGACATGGTCGACGCCGCCTCGATCACCGCGATCATCCCCACCACCCTGCTCCAGCCCACCGCCCTCGCGGCCTGACCGGAAGGAACACCCCGATGCTCACCGAAACCCAGGTCCGCAACCTCCTCGGCATCCCCGACGACAACCGCGTCACCTTCGAAACCGACTGGGATGGCAGCGCGTTCGTCGACACCGAGTGCTACGAGGGCGACTGCCGCCACGGCGACGGTGTCACCGCCTCGGTCCACATCGACTGGACCCGCCCGGGCTACGACGCCGACACCGACGCCCCGAACTCGCTCACCCTCGTGGAAGAGGCGTACTGCATGGCCCACGCCAAGGCCGCGCTCGCCGAAATCCTCGACGACACCGCACCGTTCGCGCACGAGCCTGAGGTGTTCGTCAAGGTCGTCGTGAACGGCTGGTACCTGCGGTACGCACCGATCCAGGCGGTGGCGGCGTGAGCGCCCGCTGCGTGTGGTGCGCCGAGCCCGCCGCCACCGAAGGCGTCGACCTCCACGGTCGCAGCAACCCGCTGCTTGCCAGCGGCTTCGGTGATCTGTGCGACCCGTGCGACCGGGTCAACAACTACCTCTGGCAGCTGCCCTACCTCGCGGGTGTGGAGTGAACACCCGCACCGATGAGCGGGGCGAAACCCTCTACGGCGACGCCCCGCTCATCGACCACGACGGCTACGCGGTCGAAGTCATCGCCGAACCCGGCGACCACCACATGCATTTGCGGGTCGCGACCGAACCCGCCGGCGGTGTGAAGCTCCGCGCCGACCTCACTCCACCGCAAGTCCGTGAACTCCGCGACCGCTGCGACGCCTACCTCAACGACCACCAGGAGAAGCCGTGAACCCCGATCCCGACCAGTCGATCTGGGACAGCGAGCTCGAACCGCTCGCGATCGCCATCTATCGCGCGCTCAACAGTCTCGGCTCTGAGGCCAGCTGGCCGGTCGAACCCGCCAGCGTGCAGGCCCGCTACTTGGCCGCCGCCCGCGATGCCCGCGCCCACGTGACCAACACCAACTCCCAGGAGAACTGATGACCACCAAGACCGCGACCCTGCTGCCCGAGGAAGTCGCCCACGACGAGAACGGCGAAACGCTCCGCACCATCACCGGTGTTTACCGGCTCGACCCGCCGCTGATCGTCCGTGACGGGATCGCTGACCATGTCGTCGCGTCCACGCTCGACACGGCGATCATGACCAGCCTCGGCACCCACAAGATCAACGAAACCTACGTGTGGATCTCCGACAGCGAGGGCATGGTCGTCGACTGGCACGAGCTGCCCTGCTCCGGGAAGAACCTCGACCACGCCGGCGCCTTCGCCCGCGCCGGCTACACCATCGTCACCACCACGGTCGGAGCGGACGCGTGAGCACCGACGTGGCGGACGGTGAGCTGTCCCGGCGCCCGATCGGCTCGACCGCCCGTATCACCGATCAGGAGCTGGCCGAGGCCGTAGAGCTCATCGTCGACCACGAGGTGGTTGAGGGATGAGTACACAGCTCGCTCCGTTCGTTCGGCACGGCCGCCACGCCCTCGTCTGGTGGAACACGAAGCAGCGCACGGTCGCCCAGCTCCTCGCCGACTATCCCGACATCCTCGACCGGCACTTCTTCACCGTGCCCCGCGACACCCAGGAGGCACGCCATGGGGCGTGAAGTCCGCCGCGTCCCCGTCGACTTCGACTGGCCGCTCAACGAAGTCTGGCACGGATTCCTCCGCCCCGACCGATTCGACGAAACACCCTGCCCCGACTGCAAATCCGGTGCGTCGCCCGAAGCGCAACACCTGCAAGACCAGTGGTACGGGTACGCACCATTCCACCCCTCCGAAACCGGGGCGACCCCCCTGACACCAGCAACTCCTGCGGTCCGGGCCTTCGCGGAACGGAACGTGTCCAGGGACGCCGACTTCTACGGCGATGGAGAGGCCGCGATCGTTCGCGAGGCAACCCGCCTGGCCAACCTGTGGAACGGGCAGTGGTGCCACCACCTCACCCAGGACGACGTCGACGCCCTCGTGAAGGGCGACCGGCTGTGGGACCTCACCCGCACCTGGAGCCGGGAAACGGGCTGGGTGGATGCCGACCCACCAGTCCACCCGACTGCCGCACAGGTCAACGAGTGGTCGCTGTACGGCTTCGGGCACGACGCGATCAACCGCTGGATCGTGATCCAAGCGCGCTGCGAACGCGAAGGCATCCGACAGACGTGCGCCACGTGCGACGGGCACGGCAGCCTCGAAAAGTGGCGTTGCCAACGCATCCGTGCCGAACTGTGGGAACCCACCGACCCGCCGACCGGTGACGGTTGGCAGCTGTGGGAAACCGTGTCCGAGGGATCGCCGATCACTCCCGTGTGCAGCACGCGAGAAGGGCTGATCAACTACCTGGCCAGCTCGCACTACTCTCGCGGCCCCCTCACCTATGAGCAGGCAACTGGGTTGGTGGACGCGGGCTGGGCTCCGTCGCTGATCGGCACTGCCGCCGGTGTCGTGCGCGGCGAACAAGCCATGGGCGGCAACAACTAACCCCCCGAAACCTTCCCTGCGCGACCGCGGCGCCCACAGACGCCAGCGCGTGACGTCCGCCAATAGGGGAGCGAGGAGCGCGGCGCCCGAGATCGACCCTCACATCTCTCGGGCGCCGCCCCTACCAACGAACCACCACAGAAAGCGAAACTTGATGAGCCACTTCACTGTCACTGTCGCCCTGCCCGACAACGCCGCCAACATCCAGTCCTACCTGACCAACATGCTCCGCCCGTTCGACGAGAACCTCGAAGTCGAGGAATTTACCGAGGACGGCGAAACCTACTGGCGTAACCCGAACGCCAAGTGGGACTGGTGGACCATCGGCGGTCGCTGGACCGGCCGATGGAAGGCGACCCCGGGCGCCCTCCGCGAAAACCTCGTGCACGGCGAACCCAGCTGGACGAACAGGGACAAGCCCATCCCGCTCGGCCATTGCGACGGCGGACGAATCCACGCAATCGACATCGAACGCACCCGCGAAATCGCAGGCCGCCAAGCTGTGCTCGACTGGAACGAATACGCGATGGTCATCGACGGCACCCCACAACACCAGCCGTGGAAGGTGTTCCTCGACCGCGCCAACGCCGCCTCGGAGGCCGCCCCGAAGCCGTGGGTCGAAATGTACGACGAAGCGCGTGCCACCGCACTCGCCGAAACCGGGCTGACCCAGGAAGAAGTCGACGCTCTCCCGCGGTCCGCCCGGCGCGAGGAAGCCGCCCGCACGATCACGCGACACATCGACGATGCCCGCGACGCCTACCATGCAAGCCTCGAGTACAGCATGGATCAGGCGCGCAAGGACTACAGCGAACAGCCGCGCATCGCCGTGCTGCGTGCCGCCGAACCGTACAAGAGATGGTTCGACGGCCCGGAGGACACCTTCGATCACCTGACCCGCGACGAGTTCGAGCAGCTTCGCCGCGACATGGCGGTCCCCGGCTACGCCTTCCTCACGAAGGACGGGCTGTGGATGGCGCGCGGCGAAATGGGCTGGTTCGGCATGGACAACGCCACCGACCAGACGACAGACCGCTACCTGCGCGCAGCCAACGACTACATCGACAGCCTCGACCGCTGCGACTGGCTCGTCAACGTCGACTGCCACATCTGATGAGCGGCAACGAGATCAGCGTCTACATTGCCGCCGTCGACCCTGACGACGCGCGCGCCCTGCTAGCCGAGGCGCTCGCGGTCGCCAGCGAAGGAAACGGCCACGACGGCACCCTGATCCGCGCTACCCGCGACGGCGGATTCGCCCAGCTCTACACCCACCTCCCCTAACCCGCCCTCACGAAACCTGGTGCACCACATGGCTCACAACATCCCGCTCATGCGCCGCATCCTCACCCACATCACCCGCGACCGCGCCAGCTACAACCAGTCCTACTTCCGGCACGTCACCGACCGCGGGCACATCGAACTCGGCGTCGGCGGATGGGCCGTCACCCTGAGTGGCGGGTGGCGGTGGATCGGTGCACCAGACGCCACCTACGGGCAAATCCAGGTGCAGCACAACACAACCCACCAGATCCGGTTCGCCGACCAGGTAGCCGCGGACGTCCTCGGCGTCGACCCCGACGAAGCCAACTTCCTCATGTGGGTCGCCGACGACCGGACCGCCCGAGCCTGGCTCGAGGACACCGTTATCGCCCACGAACGCAGAGTTTTTGACCAACTCGCCGCCGAACTGCGCGGCATCAACACCGAAAGGAAACTGCGATGAGCATCAGCGACCACATCGGCGGGTACGCCAGCCCAATCTACGAACGCGTCGAAGAACTCGCCGAAGCCGTCGACTGGACGACCGGCACCGCACAGAACCGGGCGCTGCGGGACTACCTGCACGCCCTGAACCAGATCACCACGATCAGGACCCAGGCCGAAGCCCGGCTCACCCGCATCGAGGAAGCACGCGCCGAACTGGTCGCCGCCGTCGACCAGGAAGCGAAGGAAGAGGCGGATCGCGAACGCCGGTCCCAGGCTGCTCGAAAGATGTGGGCGCGACGCAAGCAGCAGATTGTGGACGCAGCGTGATCGCCCCGAGGTAACTGGCAGCGCATCAGAAGGGGCGGGAACCAACAGGTTCCCGCCCCTCCTCATATCGCCAAAACCTTGCCGTACAGTAAAGCGTACTCTACGCTAAGTATGGTTTACATTACAGCCGGTTTGAATCCCGAAGGAGCCTCTCACATGCGGAAACACACCACAACAACCCCCATCCTGTTGCGGCTCCTCGGGTATCTGATCGCCGCCCCGCTGATCGTTCTCGCCGCCCTGATCGCCCCCATCGTCGCAGTGAGGTACCAATGACCCGCAAACCCGACCCCTTCGAAGGCGCCCCCTGCCGCAGCGAAGAACACACCACCTGGATGCGGGCCAACCGGGCCTCCAAATTCGACTTCCGCATCGACGGCGAAGACGACACCCGCCGCAACAAACGCCACCACGAAATGCTCCGCGAATGCCGCAAATGCCCCGCCACCGCACACACCGCCTGCCGCGAACTCCACGACCAGCTCGCCGCAACCTCTGAATCCCGTGTCCCCGGCATCTGGGGCGGCAAAGTGTATGCCGACCGCACCGAATGCGAACCCATCGGCGACGACAACGCCCTGATCCGCCGCGACGAGCTCGCCGCATGAACGGCACCGGACACGTCCTCGTCAACGTCCGCAAGTTCGCGGGCGGCACCTGGTCTGCTGTCTGCGTGTGCGGGCACGAAGTGTCCTCCCGCGACCGGTCCCTCGCCGTCGCCGGCCTGTACAAACACACGATCGACGCCGCCCGACCACCGTGCCCGACCCCGCACAAAACCCGGTACGGCACCGAAGCTGAAGCGCTCGCCGCGATCTCGAAATTCCTCCGCCGAACCGCCAACGGGCTTCGACCGACCCGCACCTACCAGTGCCCGTCCGGGCAGCACTGGCACACCACCAAGCACCCCGCACGGAAGAACGCCTCATGACCTTCCCTGACCTCACCGCGATCGCCCACCTCGACTTCCACCCTCGCTGCGAATTCGACGACGGCGAATGCGGACGCGCCGCAACCGTGTTGGTCGACCAGCACGGCTGCGATCGGCACCTGCTGTGCAACGAATGCTTCCGCGCCGAACTGCGCCGATGCCGCCAGTACGTGCACCCGAGATGCCTGGTGTGCGATCAGTCGTTCCCCGTCATCGACGACATGATCACCGTGGAGGCGCTGTGACCGCCCCACTGCCCGACCTGTTCCCGAACCCCCTGTGCGAGTCCAACATCCACTTGTACGGGCCGTTCGCACCCGCACCCATCGCGACGTTGTGGGCGAACGTGCACAACTGCAGCGACGTGTTCATGTGCGCCGGTTGCCTGACTGCCCTCGGTGAAGGGTTCGCGAAGAAGGCACCGATCAAATGCCCCGAATGCGCCGAGTCATTCGCCGCTGTCGACGACTACCTCACCTGGAGGGAACTGTGACCGCGCCAGTACTCGACGTCGTCCTTGCCGACCTCGAACACCATCCTGACTGCGTGTTTCCTTGGCATACCGGTGATCAGCCTGCCTCGTTATGGCTCGACAAACACGGATGCGAGGAAGGGCTGATCTGTGCGAACTGTCTTGACAAGCTACACGCCTGGTGGGTCAGCGCTATCCGGATCACAGGTCGGGTGCGGTGCCCTCATTGCGATGAGAGATTCGAGTCCTTCGACGCCGCATACAGGGTGATCTCGCTGTGAATACCGAGTCAAACCCTGTCACTGTGACGATCGCCTTGCCGTGGTCGGCACCGCTGCTGTCGATGAACGACCGCGGCTACACCCGTGGTGCGGCGATGGCGAAAGCGGCGAAGATCCGCGAACTCCGGCAAACCATGGTCGCGCTCGCCATCCACCACAACCTTCCCCGCGGGCTCCTGTACGCGACCGTTTGCCTGCACTACCAGCCCCGGGACCGACGTCGCCGGGACACCGATAATCTCACGGCAACCGCTAAACCGCTTTACGACGGTTTGGCATCGGGCGGCAAGACACTCGTCGGCTACGGCCTGGTCCCCGACGACACCCCCGAATTCATGGCCAAAAACGAACCCGTCATACACGCGCCCGTGAAGGGCGAGGGCGGCCGGATGTGGCTCGAAATCACCTACACCGCAGAGGAAGAAGCAGCATGACCACGATCATCGGCCGTTTCGTACGGCTCCTAGGAGGACCGATGGACAACCTGGGGTACGAACCGTACGTCCCGCAACTCCGGGAGTCCGCGACATCGCGCCCGGAGTACCAGCTCCACTACCGCGACCCGCAGACAGGGGAAGAGCACACGGTGGGCTCCGACTCGGTGTCGGTGTGGAACCAGCGGAAACTGCTGGCCGACGCCGGATACCAGGTAGCCGTCGCCCGCCGCCAGGTCACCATCAGCGCCTGGGAAATCGTGGAGCGTGCGGCATGACCTGGATCCATCTGCTCGCCCTGATCGCCATCCTCGCGTTCGGCGGGTGGCTCGCCTGGCTGGACCGATGAGCGACCTGAGAACCGTCGCCGTTGTCGTGTGGCAGGACCGGCATTTCGGTGTCGACGTCCAACTGTTTGAGAACAGTGCCGATGCCATCGAGTACGCGAGAACCCAAGCCAAGAACTCCGACCGGTTCGGAGACCTCGACGAAACCCTCACCGACGCAATGAAACAGGGCTCAGACCCGTGGCTGTACTACGGCGGCTACTCCTGCGAAGGCGACCACATCTACGTCATCCAACGAAAGGTCAGGGAATGACCACCACCTACCAGTGGCCCGACAACAGTGCCAATGACAACCCGCACGGCACGGATCGTCACGCCGCGATCGCCCGCCGAAACACCGTGCTCCTCGGCCAGGTCGGCTCCGGGCTCCACGGCGTCACCACCGGCAACGACGACCGCGACGAAATGGGCGTCTGCATCGAGTCGCCCGTTTCGTCGATCCCGGTAACCAACAACGGCAAAGTGCTGTTCGAGCAGTACATCTACCGGTCCCAAGCCGAAGGTGTTCGATCCGGTGCCGGCGACCTCGATCTGTTGGTGTACTCGCTGCGGAAGTGGTCCGCCCTTGCAGCGCAGGGCAACCCGACCGTGCTCCTCCTAGCGTTCATCCCCGCGTCCGAGATCGTCATCCAGACCGACATCGGCCGCGATATCCAAGCGAACCCCGAACGGTGGCTGTCGCGGCAGGTTGCCCAGCGGTTCGGTGGGTACCTCATCAGCCAGCGTGACCAGCTGCTCGGTGTGAAGTCGAAGAAGCACACCAACCGGCCGGAGCTGGTGGACGTGTACGGGTTCGACACCAAGTTCGCTTATCACATGGTGCGCCTCGGCCTGCAGGGCGTGGAGCTCCTGACCACGGGCCGCGTCACGCTGCCGATCCCGGAACCAGACCGCACCTGGCTGCAGGAGCTGCGCCGCGGCGAACACACCAAGGACGAAGCCCTCGCCCGGGCCGCAGACCTCCTTGACCAGCTGAACCAACTTGCCGAATCCGCCGACTTGCCACCACAGCCCAACCACGCCGAGATCGGCCGTTGGCTCACCGACACCTACGTGTCGTGGTGGGAGCAGAACGGGCTGATCGGAGGCTGCAATGTCTGACATGGATGAAGTGATTACGCCGTATCAGGCGCGCCTGTACAACGCGGTGATTTTCGGTGAGCGGCACGGCCGTCGGCACGCCACGAACGAGCTGTCGTCGCTGCTGCGGCGGGTGTGGATGTCGCGCCGGTCCTGGCAGGCGCGGGCGATCGCCGACGATAAGACGATCAACCTGATCGGCGCTTTGTGTGAGGCGGAGCAGCGGCGTGCACAGATCGTGGATGCGTTCGTGCGCACCGATATCATCCTGTACGCCCTTTACGGTGACGGGGAGAAGCCGCACGGGTGGGATGAGGTGCGTGCCGAAGCGACGAAGATCCTGAATCAGGCCGCCTGATAATCGCTGAATGCCCGCCGCTGTTACTGGTGGCGGGCATTCTTTTGTGTAAACCCTGTTTGACGCGAGTCTTACTCTGTGAATAGGCCGAACAGGAGGCTAACGATGGACCCGGAATACGTCGAAACTGAACCGTTGAGCACTGACCCGGAATTCCCGTGGCTTGGATACGAGGATGACGATTACGACTATGGTCAAGACTGCAATTAGCGTCGCCGCGGGCGTCACGGTGGTGTTGACCTGGTGGTTCGTGGTGCCGCGATTTCTGGGCGCGGTGGTCGCAGCGTCTGCGGGTATCAATGACACCGATTGACAAAGGCGTGCAAAAAATCACGTGCGTATCGCACGGCTGCGAACTCTGGCTCGGCCGTCACCTCGCTGACGACGAAATCCGGGCCCTCCAAAAAGCGCACGCCCTCCAACACGACAACCGGGCCATCACGCCCGCCCGCCTATTTGGTGGCGAAACGGAGAACGAAAAATGATCAACGACGTACGCCGGGCCTGGCAGGTCGCCCACTGGTTCGAAAAGCTATCCCTCATCGTGTGGCCTGCCATCGGGCTCCTGCATGTGCTGTCCGGCAGTTGGCTGATCGCGGGGTTCGCCATTCTGGTGGTATTCGCCGACTTGGTTGCACTTCAGTACAAGGCAGAAGCCGCCGACTGGAAAGCCAAGTACGAAGCCTCCCAGTCGACGAAGGTCACGAACGTCATGTACGTCACCGGGAACACTGACGAAGCGCTCCGTAAGGCGGAGGAACGGCGCCACAACCTTGGATACGGCCGCTGATGACTGGTGATGAGGTCGGCGACGACTTCGACTGGTTGGACGGCGAGAACTGCGTCACCTGCGGAATGCACTGGGCTGACTGCGAATGCTGAACCCGCGGCGCCGACCCCGCGAACACCGAACACGACCCGCGGAGCGTGAAATGACCGACCCAACCGGCTCCCGCGAACCGATCGAAACGCTCACCGAGGCCGTCAATCCGGGTGACTACTCGACGCCCAAATTTCACCCGCTCGTCCCATCTGCCGACGGGGTGATCCGCATCCTGCCCTACAGCGAAGGAGACGACGAACAGCGTGAATGACGAGCTAGTCGCCGGCGCCCGCGCCGCACTCTCCGACGCCGTCCACGCACTCGTCGGCATGCAGGTCGAACACGTCGAACGCGACGGCCGCCAAGTACCGATCCCCGTGGACTCGCTCTACGACCAGCTGCGAGAAGCCAGCTACGGGGAACGAGCCGACGGCGGTGGCGCGCGACGCCCCGAACCTGGTTCACGGGCGCCCGGTTGGTCGGACGCTTTGTCGTTGCTCGAGCTGATCGACCGCCGGGTAGGGGAGTGGTCGATCGGTGCCGCCGCGGTGCCCGGTCGAGAGCTGACGGTGCGCCGACTGTACGCGCTCGCCGACAACGCCTGGGCGCCCGAAGAAGTCGGGTACGTGCGCAGGCTCGCCCGCGACATCGACACCTGGGCGGTGCGAGCCCGCCGACTCCTCGACGACGAACACGTGTGGGAACTGCGGGCGCCGTGCCCGTCGTGCGGGGAAACCATCGTGTCGGGGCAGGACAGTGCCGGAGAAACGGTGAGCCAGTATGCTCTACGCGCGAACCTGTCGAGCGCCGAGTGCCTCGCATGCGGGATGCATTGGGCGCCTGAGTACTACCGGATGCTGGGCCAACTAATCGGTGCACCAACCCCCGACGGAGTTCTGGAGTAAACCAATGCGTGCGAACATCTACTTCTCGCCCGAAAAGTCCGGGCTCAGCATCGTCGGTGAGCTCGACTTCTCCGACGGCAACTACTGCTTCAACTACACGGTCGTCTGGCAGAACAACACCACCCATCGCTTGTACATGGCCGACGATGCCGGTTGCTCCTGCCCAAGCCCGTTCGAGGACACCGCGATCGGTGACCTGACCGAAATCACGACACCACAGGTGCTGATCACACACCTGAACAAGCGATTCGCGGCAGCGTCCAATCCGTCATGCGACCTCGGTGATATCGGCGCCCTCATCCAGAAGGCACGCGACATCGGCAACTTCACGATCGACCGCGCCGCATGAACTTCGAGAGTATCCCCGACTTCACCGGCGGCCCACCTGTCGAGCCGTCTTCGGACGCTCGGCAAGTGGCAGCGGCCGTGTACGGCCAGTACACCGCGCTCACTGGCGTCGGGTTCACCGAAGCCCAGGCCATGCGGTTGGTGGAGATGATGATCGCCGCCATGGCCGGGGGAGGGCGGCGGTGATCGTGATGAAACCCGGCGACAAGGTCATGGTTCCGTACAGCAGCCAGCAGCGTGCGGCCACAGTTGCTTACGTCTCAGGCGACACGGTGGGAGTTCTCTTCGATTTCGCAGAGGGAGACTCCATTCCTGGCTTGTATCGTCGTAGCGAAATCGAAGGACAGCTCACGTGATCTGGGAATCCGTCAATCCCCAGCGCGTCGCGGTCGCCGGCGATTGGCACGGCAACAGCTTCCATGCCGATCGGGCGATTCGGTATGCGGCCGAGCACGGCGCGCAGGCGATCCTGCACGTGGGCGACTTCGCGTATAAGTTCGCGCCGAGCTTCATGGCCCGAGTGCAGCGCGCGCTCGAGGACACCGGGCTGCTGCTGGGCTTCGCCGACGGAAACCACGACGACCACGACAAACTCGGCACGCTAGTCACTGAACACGGTCAAACCGCGATCCCGATGCGCCCGAACATCTTCTACCTGCCCCGCGGGTATAGGTGGACCTGGTCGGGGGTGTCGTTCCTTGCGCTCGGCGGCGCGCACTCCGTGGATCGGCCGTGGCGGCCCCGCGGCGAATGGTGGGCGCGCGAAACCATCACCATCGGCGAAGCAGTCACCGCGGCGAACGGTGGCCGAGCGGACGTCATGATCTGTCACGACGTACCTGACGGCGTCCGCATCCCGTGCATCGAAGGCAACCCGCACGGGTTCCCGGAGCCCGAGATCGCTGCCGCGCAACGGCACCGGGAACTGCTGCGCCGTGTCGTCGACGAGGTCCGGCCGAAGTGCCTATTCGCGGGCCACTACCACTGCCGCCTCGACGCGCCCCTGGTCGGCCGCGACTACCGGACCGAGGTGCACATCCTCGACATGGACGGTCGGCCGATGAGCGAGAATGTGATGGTCACGGACCTGGCGGCGCTGCGTGAACCGGGCTGAAAGCTGAGCGGTTAAGCAGTGAAAGTATGCTGTACTTTCGTAAAGTATGGCGTACAGTACACGTATGGCCCTCACTACCCCGAAAAACCCCAACTACGCTGCCGTTGTCGTCCGTCTGACCGCAGTGAACGCGCTCGACGGTTGCGACAACATCGCCGGCGCCCCGGTCCTCGGTTTTCAAGCGATCGTCGGCAAGGATCGGGCCCCCGGTGATGTCGGCATCGTGTTCACAGCCGAAACCCAGCTGTCCGAGGAGTTTGCGCACGCGAACAACTTGCACCGCGAGCCGGAGCTGAATGCGGACCCCGCTGAGAAGGGGTACTTGGAGAAGACCCGCCGCGTGCGAGCGATCAAGCTCCGTGGCCACCGGTCCGACGCGCTGTTCATGCCGCTCGAGTCGTTGGCGCACACCGGCTTCGACATCACCAAACTCACCCCCGGAGACACGTTCGACGAGCTGAACGGGCACGAAATCTGCCGCAAGTACGAGGTGGCGAGCAAGGCCACCCAACCGCTCGTGGAGAAGAACAAGCGGAAGACGTTCACCCGCGTCGACCAGCGTTACCTCCCGGAGCATGTTTCGACGGATCAGTACTTCCGTGTAGAGCGGCAGATCCCCGCCGACACCCGCATCGTGGCAAGCCAGAAGGTGCACGGCACCTCAATCCGTGTCGGCCACACGCTGGTCGCACGGAAGCTGACCTGGCTCGAACGGATCGGCCGCAAACTCGGCGTCAATGTTCAGCTCACCGAATTCGACTACGTCTACGCCTCTCGTCGGGTCGTGAAGGACGCGAACAACCCTGACCAGCAGCATTTCTACGACAACGACGTGTGGACGCACTACGGTAAGCAGCTCGACGGTCTCCTGCCGAAGAACTACATCGTGTATGGCGAGCTCGTAGGCTGGGAGCCCAACGGCAAAGCCCTGCAAGCTGGTTACACCTATGGGATGCCGGTCGGCCACGCCGAACTGCTCGTGTACCGCGTCGCGGTGGTCAATGAGCAGGGCATCTCTGTTGACCTGTCGTGGGATGCGGTGAAGGAATTCTGCCGTGACCGCGACCTGATGCACGTGCCCGAGTTGTGGTCGGGTCTGCACGCTGATTTCGTCGCCGAGGACTGGCTCGACAAGCGGTTCCACGACGAGGGCTACCGGCAAGCACTGCCCCTCGATCCTGGCAAGACCGTGGACGAGGGCGTAGTCCTACGTGTCGAGGGCATCGTGCCCTACTTCGCCAAGGCGAAGTCTCCCGCGTTCTACGCCTTCGAAACGAAGCAGAACGACAAGGGCGTCGTCGACCTGGAGTCGTTGGGGGACGCGGCGTGAGCGAGGAGTGGCGCCCGGTCGTCGGGTGGGAGCGGTTGTACGAGGTTTCGGACAAGGGACGTGTGCGGTCGTTGGATCGGATCGTTTCGCACGTTGGGAACTTCTCCGGAGAGTGGCATGTGCGATCCCGGATACTGCGCGAAGACGTGGTTCGAGACGGGCACCATCGCGTTTGCCTGTCGCGAGACGGGCTCACAACGACCGTCCAGGTGCACGTACTGGTGGCTACGCATTTCATCGGGCCAGCGCCTGCTGGCGCGGTTTGCAGGCACCTTGATGGCGACCCGGGCAACAACGTGGTGGACAACTTGGCGTGGGGCACTGTCTCTGACAATCAGAAGGACGCTGTGGGGCACGGCACCCACAAAGAGGCGCGTAAGACCCACTGCCCGCGGGGGCACGAGCTGGTAGAGCCGAATCTCGTTGCAGCGCTATCCCGTCGGGGAAAGCGAAGCTGTCGGGCATGCGACATCGCCCATTCAGCCAAGCGTCGCAATCCACATCTGGATTGGGCCGCTTTCGCGGACCAGCGGTACCTGCAGCTGACGAATGGGGTGGCCGCGTAATGACCGAAGTGAAAGATGTGATCGATCCGCCGACGCGGCGACAGATCGTCCTGCCACGTGGTCTTCCCGGAGCTGGCAAATCTAGTCTGTTCCGCCGGATGCGTGAGGACAACCCGCGTCTCGCGCGCGTATCACGTGACGACATGCGGGCGACCCTGTTCGGCGCGTCCGGCCGCCTGTCGCCCGCGCAGGAAGAGATCATCTCGAAAGCTGAACGCGCACAGGCTGCCGCCCTGCTCGACGCGGGCTACGACGTTTTCGTCGACGCCATGAACTTGCGCCCGCAGTGGACCCGCGGTTGGGCGAACTTCGCCGCGTTGCACGGTGCTGACATTGCGGTGATCGACCTGGACACCTCGGTCGACGAATGCGTGCGCCGTGACGCTGAGCGCGGCGCGGCGGGTGGTCGGATGGTGGGGGAGGACGCGATCCGTGCGCTCGCCCGGAAGTTCCCCCGCAAGAACTGGCCGACCGTGAAGCCGTCACCGGACCTGCATTTCTACCCGACCCCGTACGTGCCGAATCCGGTGCTGCCGCCGGCGTGGATCGTGGACGTTGACGGCACCGTCGCGCAGAAGCATCCGGATCGTGGGATTTACGACTACACGCAGGTTCATCGCGATATT
>NZ_BDBI01000039.1 GCF_001612905.1 Nocardia ignorata NBRC 108230
TCGTGAGGATTGTTTGGTGTGGGAGCGCTGTTTGTGGATAGTTTCATAGTGTTACGGCGGTTATAGCGGTGGGGAAACGCCCGGTCCCATTCCGAACCCGGAAGCTAAGGCCACCTGCGCCGATGGTACTGCACTCGACAGGGTGTGGGAGAGTAGGACACCGCCGGACAATCATTCACGAAAGCCCTCTGACTACGGTCAGGGGGCTTTCGTCGTTTCCGGGGGTGGTTCCGGGCACGAAACAAAACCGACCAGCAAATGTTTCGGATTTGGCAGCGGCGGGAGCGCTTGTCCGTCACCATGATGCGACGTCGCTCTGGAGGTTGTCACATGGACCGGCTCGCTCATCAAGTTCTCCGTCGCGGCGCTGCTGCGCTCGTGCTTCCCGCCGCCCTCATCGGGGCGGTCCTCACCGCCGCACCGGTAGCCGCCGAACCGAAACCCGACCCGCTCGCGGGCATCACCGACCGGGTCACCGCCGACATGCTCGGCGCCGCGAATTCCCTTGCGGGAGTAGCGGGAATCGATCTGCCCGAAACCTACGGCCCCGAGACGGCGATCGTCGTACTCGGCTACGGCCTGCAACCCGACGGCACCATGCGTGCCGAGCTGAGCAACCGGCTGCACGCCGCGCTTGTTCAGGCGTACATGTCACCCGCCTCGCCGGTGATCGTCACCGGTGGCAATCCGCGCAACGGGGTCACCGAGGCGCAGGTGATGGCCGACTGGCTGCATGTGCGCGGAGTGGCCAGGCACCGGCTGCACGCCGAAACCGAGGCCGGTTCCACCGTGCAGAACGCGAAATTCTCGGCACAGCTCATGGCGGCACTCGGCGTACACAAGGCGGTACTCATCACCTCGGCCGACCATATGCGCCGGGCGCTGGAGAACTTTCTGGCCGCCGGGGTGCCCGTCGTCGCGACCATGACGCCCGACGTGGCGCCGCTGTGGGCGCAGCCCTACGGTGCGGACAAGTGAACCGAACCGCGCCGATGTCGGTGCAGGAGTTTACGATCATCGAATGCCGCCGGGGCGCGGCACGGAAAGACAGGGGTTGATCGGCGATGGACAGGCCTGCCTGGGCACCGGACGGTGTCGATATGCAGCAACCGAGCCCGGCTCGGATGTACGACGCGCTACTCGGTGGCTCGCACAATTTCGCGGTCGACCGGATGGCTGCCGAAATGGGAACCAAGCTGGTGCCGGATCTGCCGCGCCTGGCGCTGAGCAACCGTGCGTTCCTGCGGCGCGCGGTCCGGTTCATGCTCGACGCGGGAATCCGCCAGTTCCTCGACATCGGGTCCGGCATCCCCACCGCGGGCAATGTGCACGAGATCGTGCACGAACTCGACCCGCAGGCCCGCGTGCTCTATGTCGACATCGACCCGGTGGCCGTCATGCATTCGCGCACGATCCTGCACGGGAACGAGCGGGCGGGCGCGATCGAGGCCGACCTGCGCAAGACCGACGACCTGCTGGCCGCCGTCCGGGAGACCGGGCTGATCGACTTCGCGGAACCGGTCGGACTGCTGCTGATCGCGGTGCTGCATCTGGTGTCCGACGACGACGATCCCGCGGGGAAAGTGGGCGCGCTACGGGAGGTGCTCGCGCCGGGCAGTCTCGTCGCCATCTCCCATCTGACCTCGGAATTGCGGCCGGAGGACGCGGGTAAACTGAGCGCCAACGCGGCGAACGAGAACCGAGTCGGTATCCATTTCCGGCCCAAGGACGCGATCGTCGCCATGTTCGATGGTTGGGATCTGGAGTCGCCGGGCGTGGTGGAACTGCCGGCGTGGCGACCTGAGTCGGAGCGAGATCAGCACGAGAAGCCCGGGCGTTCGCTCGGTCTCGGTGGGGTCGCGCGCAAGGGCTGAGCCCGTCGTCACGGCGGTGCGAGAGACGACGACAGGGGCGGATGAACGGTGGGGTCATGGGAGCTGGCGCAGCGGTGGGCTGACGCGCTCGACGGTGTGGTCGCTCCCACCCTCACCCGCTCCCAGATCGAGGACATGCTCGCCGCCCTCTGCACGGGCCTCATCGACGCCGCGCGCGGTGGTGAAGACCCCGACGTTGCCCGGCAGGCGGCGCGCATGCTGGTCGCGGTGAACTACCGCGACCCGGCTGCGGTGAGCCGCACTGTTCCGGTGCTGTGCACCGACCTCGTCGAGCACGCCGCCGCCGGCTCCGACGACCCGGCATTACCCGAAATCCGCAGCCGGGCAGTCGCTTTGGCGGCCGACTTCGCAGCCGGTTTCACCGCCGCGCTGCGGGCGGCGGCACTGGCCGAACAGGAACAGACGCTGGCCGCGGTGCTCTCGGCCGCGCAGGAGGCAGAGGACCGCCGCGCCCTGTCGGAGGCCCGTTTCGAGGCCGTTTTCGACGGTGCGCTGGTCGGCATCGGCACCGTCGACATGACCGGCAGCGTGGTGAACTGCAACCTGACCCTGGCCGAGATGCTCGGACAGACCCCCGAGTCGATGGTCGGTCGCACCGTCGCCGACATCCTCGGCCCGGCGAACCTCAACGATGCCTTCATCGAACTGCAGCGGATGGTCGCGGGGGAGTCGGAGAGCTTCCGGACCGAGACCGAACACATTCGCGACGACGGTCGGGTCACCTCGATCGATCTGTCGATGTCAGCGGTTCGTGACGCCGAGGGCGCGATCCGGTTCCTGGTCGGCGTCGCGGTCGACGTCACCGAGCGCAAGCAGCTGGCCGACCGGCTGTGGCACGACGCCAACCACGACGCGCTCACCGGCCTGCCCAACCGGTCGCACCTGTTCAGCCGCCTCGCGGGCGCCGAACCGCCGGTCGGCGTGTGCTATCTGGACCTCGACGGCTTCAAGGAGATCAACGACCTGTGGGGCCACACCATCGGCGACCGGGTGCTGCGGGTGGTCGGGGACCGGCTGCGCGACACTCTCGGCCCCCGCTCGGCGCTGCCCGCGCGTATCGGTGGCGACGAATTCCTCGTGCTCGTCGAAAAGTGTTCGGGCGAACAGGCATTGACGGAGCTGGCCGACGAGCTGATGGCGGCGTTGTCGGCGCCGCTCGAGGTGGACGGGCACATGCTGGCCGTTGGCGTGAGCATCGGCACCGCCTTCTTCGAACAGCCACCGGCCGCCGCCGACGAACTGCTCCAGGCCGCCGACGCCGCGATGTACCGGAACAAACACCATGCGCGAGCGGCGATCCGGCCACAGGTGCACCGGTCGCCGCCCGCGCTCGATCAGACCAGCTGACGTTGCTTCGCGCGCGCGAGTGAACGATCGCGCTGTTCCTCGAAGCGCACCACGTCCTGGCGCAAACGGTCGAGGAAAGCAGCCAGACCGTCGCGAGCTTTCTCGCCCCGTGGACCGAAATCGGTGCGCTCGAAGATGTCCCATTTGCGCAGCACCGGCAGCAGGACTTCCTCGAGGTGCTGGCGCAGATCGTAGATGCCGTGCTTGGCCATCAGCACACCGTTGCGGCGCCACCCGGGCATGCCCGCGCCCGGCATCTGGAAACCGGCGACGATGGTCGCGATCGCCTCCATGGTCTGGTCGGGTGCCAGGTCGAGGGCGGCCGCGCACAGGTTGCGGTAGAAGATCATGTGCAAGTTCTCGTCGGCGGCGATGCGGGCGAGCATGCGGTCGGCGATCGGATCGTCACAGACACGGCCGGTGTTGCGGTGGCTCACCCGGGTGGCCAGTTCCTGGAACGTCACATACGCCACGGAGTACAGGAAACCGGCGCCGGAGGTGTCGCGAACATCGAAGGCGCCCGCCTTCTCGTCGACCACCGACATGGCCGAGTAGCCGTTGGTCATGTGGATCATCCGCGCGTTCTCGAGCGCGACCGGGTCGACGCCGCGCGTTACGACCAAATAGTCACGCATCACGATGCCGTGCCGGTTCTCCTCGGCGGTCCAGCGACCGACCCAGGTACCCCAGGCGCCGTCCTGGGAGAAGTTCTCGGCGATCTCGCGGTGATAGGAGGGCAGGTTGTCCTCGGTGAGCAGATTGGTGATCATCGCCGCCTTGGCGACCTCGCTCAACGCGGATTGCTCCGGCGCCCAATCGATTCCGCCCATCGATGCGAAATTGCGGCCCTGCTCCCACGGCACGTAGTCGTGCGGATGCCAGTCCTTGGCCATCGATAGATGACGATCGACATTGCGCGCCGCAACATCTTCCAATTCGATCAGCAGTTCCAGCTGGGTGAGGTTCCTGGCCACGCTCGTGCCCTTTCGCTGCAGGGAAAAGCAAGAGTCGGTAATGTTGCCGGTCGTCGCCGAGAATAGACCCGGCACAAGGCACCTGGCGAAACGCGGTGCCATTCTCTACGCTTCACCAGTTCAGCTCCATCAGCGGTTCCCGTTCAGTCGTGGCATAGCTAGAGAGAGTGAGCGAAGAATTATGACGGACATCGTGGTCACGAGCCTTGCGGCGACCACGTCGATCGCGGGCGACGTCGACTCGACCTGGAAAGGTCTGCTCAACGGCGAGAGCGGCATCGACGTCCTGGAGGACTCCTTCATCGACGACTTCGACCTTCCGGTGCGGATCGGTGGTCACCTGAAGGTGTCGCCGGCGGCCTCGCTCACCCGCGAGGAGGCGCGCCGGTTGTCCTACGTCGAGCAGATGGCCGTGGTGCTCGGCCGTGAGGTCTGGCGCAACGCGGGCAGCCCCGAGGTCGACCTGGATCGGCTCGGCGTCTCCATCGGCACCGGGCTCGGCGGCGCCGAATCCCTGCTGTACGCGCGGGACAAGCTGTCCAACGGCGGCTACCGCAAGGTGTCGCCGCAGACCGTCGCGGCCATGATGCCCAACGGCGCCGCCGCGTGTGTCGGCGTCGAATTGGGCGCGCGCGCAGGCGTTTCCACGCCCGTTTCGGCGTGTTCGTCGGGTTCGGAGGCCATCGCCAACGCGTGGCGGATGATCGTGATGGGCGATGCCGACATGGTGGTGACCGGCGGGGTGGAAGGCTGCATCCAGGCGGTGCCGATCGCGGCCTTCACCCAGATGCGTGCCATGAGCACCCGCAATGACGACCCCAAGGGCGCCTCGCGCCCGTTCGACGTCGACCGCGACGGATTCGTCTTCGGCGAGGCCGGGGCGATGATGGTGATCGAGACCGAGGCACATGCCAAGGCGCGTGGGGCGACGATCCACGCGCGCCTGCTCGGTGCTGGCGTCACCTCCGACGGCTTCCACCTGGTCGCGCCCGACCCCGACGGCACCGGCGCGGCCCGGGCGATGACGCGGGCCATGCAGACCGGCGGCATCAGCCGTACCGACGTCACCCACATCAACGCCCACGCCACCGCCACTCCCATCGGCGACACCGCCGAGGCCAACGCGATCGGCAAGGCCATCGGGTCGCATGCCTCGGTGTACGCGCCGAAGTCGGCACTCGGGCATTCGATCGGCGCGGTGGGTGCGCTGGAATCGGTGATCACCGTGCTCAGCGTGCGCGACAGCATCGTCCCGCCCACGCTGAACCTGGAGAACCAGGACCCCGCGATCGACCTCGACGTGGTCTCGGGTCAGGCGCGGCCGGGCCGCATCGACTACGCGGTGAACAACTCGTTCGGCTTCGGCGGGCACAACGTGGCCCTGGCCTTCGGGCGGTTCTGATGATCGGCGAGACACTTGACGACTACCTCGACGAGCAGGGCGCCATCCGCATTCCCGGTAACCAGACGCTCATCGATTTCGTCGACAAGCACAGCGAGGCCAACGGCGACGAGCTGGCCTACCGGTTCATCGACTACTCGCGCGAACGCGACGGCGAATACCAGGAACTCACCTGGCGTGAGTTCGGGGTGCGGTTGCGTGCGGTGGCGGCGCGCTTGCAGCAGGTCACCGAGCCGGGCGACCGGGTAGCGGTCCTGGCGCCGCAGGGGCTCGATTACGTGGTGGCGCTGTTCGCGGCGGTGTACGCGGGCAATGTCGCGGTGCCGCTGTTCGATCCGGAGGAGCAGGGGCACAGCGATCGGTTGCACGCGGTGCTCGGCGACTGCGAGCCGGCCGCGGTGCTCACCGTCACCGGTTCGGCGGCGGGGGTACGCAACTTCTTCCGTGAACAGCCGAACACGCGCAGGCCGAGAATCATCGCGGTGGAGGCGATTCCCGACGCGGTGGGATCGCGCTGGCGCAGGCCCGACATCTCGATCGACAGCGTGGCCTACCTGCAGTACACCTCCGGCTCCACCCGGGTGCCCGCCGGTGTGGAGATCACCCACCGCTCGGTCGGCACCAATCTGCTCCAGATGATCGACGCCATCGGCATCACCGAGAACGCGCGTGGTGTCACCTGGCTGCCGCTGTTCCATGACATGGGTCTGCTCACGGTGATTTTGCCGACCATCGGCGGCAAGTTCATCACCATCATGTCGCCGAGCGCATTCGTCCGCAGGCCCTCGCGCTGGATCAAGGAACTCGCTGCCCAGGCGGACGGGGCCGAGATCTACTCGGCCGCACCGAACTTCGCGTTCGAGCACGCTGCGGTGCGCGGGTTGCCCAAGGGCGACGAGACACTCGACCTGTCGAACGTGATCGGGCTCATCAACGGCAGCGAACCGGTGTCGGTGGCCTCGATGCGCAAGTTCAACGAGGCGTTCGCGCCGTTCGGGCTGTCCAAGACCGCGATCAAGCCCTGCTACGGGATGGCCGAGGCGACGCTGTTCGTGTCGGCCACCCGTCGCGAGGACGAGGCGCGGGTGGTCTATGTGGACCGGGGCAAGCTCAATGCCGGCCGCATGGTCGAGGTCGATGAGCACGCCGCGCAGGCGGTGGCGCAGGTGTCGTGCGGGTATGTCGCCAGGTCGCAGTGGGCCGTGATCGTCGATCCGGAGACGGGTATCGAGCGGCGCGACGGCGAGGTCGGCGAGATCTGGTTGCACGGCGACAATATGGGCATCGGGTACTGGGGGCGGCCGGAGGAGACCGCGCAGACCTTCCACAACCGGGTTACCCGCAATCCGATCGGCAGCCGGGCCGAGGGCGCGCCGGAGGACGCGACCTGGATGCGCACCGGCGACTTCGGTGCCTACTACGACGGGGAACTGTTCATCACCGGCCGGGTGAAGGACCTCGTCATCGTCGACGGACGCAATCACTACCCGCAGGACCTCGAATACTCGGCGCAGGAAGCGAGCAACGCGCTGCGGCCGGGCTTCATCGCGGCGTTCTCGGTTCCGGCCGGAGAACTGCCCGCGCCGGTGCGGGTGGCCGACGCCGACGACATCGCCGAACAGCTCGTCGTGGTGGCCGAAAGGGGGTCGGGGGCAGCGAAACTCGATCCGCAGCCGATCATCGACACGGTGCGTGCGGCGATCTCGCGCAGGCACGGTGTGACGGTGCGTGATGTGCTGCTGGTGCCTGCCGGTTCGATTCCGCGGACCTCGAGCGGCAAGATCGCCCGGCGCGCGTGCCGGGCGGCCTACCTCGACGGGACGCTGCGTGGGGGTTACCGGCAGCAGGACTATCCGGACGCTCCGGTCGACTGACGTCATCGAAACGGCTCGGCCGCCGGGAAACCGGTGGCCGAGCCGTTTGTCGTCGGCCGTGGAGCGGCTCAGTTCACGCAGGGGATCGTGTCGCCGATATTGGTGGTGAGTGGTTTCCCGGCGTCCGGCAGGGGCTGTCCGGCGACGCTGGTTGTCGTGGTGACGGGGCGGGTGGTGGTGGTCGGGCTCAGTTCGGCCGGGGGAGTGAAATCGGCGCCGAGGATGACGCGCACGTGGCCGTCCTCGACCCAGGGCGACGCGGAAACCGGTAGGCCACCGAGGATTTCGGCGACAGCGCGCGCGTCTTGGATGGCGCCGGGGCCGTAGGTGACCGCCGAATAGGGCTCGTCGTTGCCGTCACCGCCGCCGACCTCACCCTCGCCGTAGCCGCGCGCGGTCAGCATCTTCGACACCAGGGCAGCCTGCCCGGTCGCCGAGCCGACATTGTGCACGTCCACCACGGCATCGGGATTTGCCGCCGCCACAGTGGTGGTCGGGGCCTGCTGACCGAAAGCCGCGCGCACCTCGCGTTTGATGGCGGCCGGGTCGACGATATTGACGTCCTGACCGTCGATCACGTCGTAGCGCAGCACCGGCAGGGTGCGGAACTCGACCGGGATGCTGCCCGCCGCCCCGAGATCACGGACGAATTCGAACAGGTCCCAGCCCTGCGACAGCACGATGTCGCGGTGGGCGGCATCCATCAGGGCGGACAGCTTGCTCAGATCGGTGAGCGTGCCGGAGTCCTTGAGCGACTTGGCAACCGAGGTGAGGAAGGCCTGCTGGCGGTGGGTGCGGTCGAGGTCGCCGTTGGGCAGACCGTGGCGCTGACGCACGAACGCGAGGGCCTGGGCCGCGTCGAGATGCTGACGGCCCGCCGGGAACACGGCGCCGGAGAACTCGCTGTCGTCGACGGCATTGGTCAGGCACACATCGACGCCGCCCACCGCGTCGGCCAGGTCGTAGAACCCGGCGAGCGAGATCTCGGCGAACCGGTCGATCGGCACCCCGACCAGGTTGCGCACCGTGGTGACGATGGATTCGCGGCCCGCCTCCCGGCTGCGGCGCTCGAGTTCCACGGGGTCGTCGACGCCCTGCTCCATCAACTTCGCCTGCACCACCGCCTTTTTCAGGCCGTACGCCTCTTTGATCTTGATGCGCGAGTAGCCGGGGATGCCGGTGACCGCCACATAGTTGTCGCGGGGGATGGAGAAGGCGACGATCTTGCTCATATCGGCCGGAATGTGCAGCAGGATCAGTGAATTGGCGTTGTAACCGCCTTCGCTGCCGTCACCGGCGTGCAGCTGATCTAGGATCGCTTTCGGCAGGTCCTTGCCGTCGAGGTCCTTGCGGGTGTCCAGGCCGATCAGCAAGATGTTGACCGCGCCGTCGAGCGAGCGCGGCGCGTCGTCGCCCAGCGCGTCGGAGTGCAGGAAGCCTGCATCGAAACCGTTCTTCGCCGACCAGGCGAGGCCGGTACCCGCCAACACCGCGAGTGCGACGGCGGCGACGAACATCCTGGTGACGATCGAGCCGATGCGGCGCAACCGGGCATGGCCGGTCGACCGGGGGACGGGCGGGGCGCCGATACGCCTGGGCGGCTGCCGGCGCGGCCAGGGCGCCGGTGGTTCATCGATCCGGTTCACCTCAGGGCACTACCCGCCAGCCATTGGTCCCAGGGCACGCTCCAATCACCGTTCTGCCACACTTCGAGCGGTGCGCCGCCGGTATTGCGGATCTCCACCACATCACCGGGCTGGGAGAACTCGTAGAACCAGCGCGCGTTCTCCCCGCTGAGATTGAGGCAGCCGTGCGAGACGTTGGTGTTGCCCTGCGCCCAGATGGTGTCGTCGAGTTGATGCAGGTAGATGCCGTCGGTGCTGATCCTGGTCGCCCAGCCGATGGTCTCCTTGTAGCCGAGGCGCGAGTTCACGGGCAGGCCGTAGGTGGAGGAGTCCATCACCACCGGGTTGGCCTTGTCCATGACCGTGTAGATCCCGGGCTGGGTCCAGAAGGAGATGGTTTTGCCTGCCACTTGTTCGCTGCCGCCGCGACCCATCGAGGTCGGCATGGTGCGCACCAGCGCGCCGTTCTCGTATACCTGGACCTGTTTGGTGGTGTCGTCGACGATCGACACGTGGGACGGGCCGATGGTGAAGCTGGTCTTGGTGTCCTCCTGGCCGTAGAGGCCGCCGCCGAGATCCTTGCCGTAGATATCGGCGGCGAGCGTCACCCGGGTACCCGGCTCGTAGTAGTTCTGCGGGCGCCAGTGGGCGTTGCGGTCGTCGAGCCAGTACCAGGAGCCGGTGACGGGCGGGTCGGTGGTGACCGACAGGTGCCGTTCGGCGGTGGCGCGATCCGGCACGTTCTCGTCGAAATGGGCGACGACAACCGTGCCGACGCCGAAGGTCCCCTGTGGTGAGAGGGCGGTGCCGCCCGTGGTGCGGAAATACACCTTGGTCTGGTTGTTGGGGGCCAGCGTGGTGAACGTCGAGGTGGTCGGCTCGGTGCCGCGGTCGGTCGCGGCGGTGATCGTGTAGGTGCGGCCGTAGCCGAGGGGTTCGGTCGGCTTCCAGGCGGTGCGGTCGGGGGTGAAGACGCCCTCGACCTCGTTGTCCTGCTCGTTGGTCATCGTGACCGAGGTGAGCGTGCCTTCGCTGGTGCTGACCCGGACCGGAGCCAGCGGGTCGATCTCGGTGGCACCCGACTCGGGCGACACCGAGACCACGGCCTCGGGCGGGGCGTCGGTCGAGGACCCGGAGTCGGTGGTCGAGCCGCCGCAGGCCGCGACCAGCAGCAGCACGAGCACGGCGGCCAGCGCGGCCGAACAACGTTGTCGGATCATCTACCCCTCCCTCGGTCCGGTTCCGCTCAGCTCTGCAGGCCGACCTCGATGTCGAGGGACAGGTTGATCTTGTCGCCGATCACCGCGCCGCCGTCGGCCATCGGCATGTCGATGGTGAGGCCGAAATCGTGGCGGTTCACGGTGGCGGTCGCGGTGAAACCGGCGACCGGCGCGTCGGCCATGCCGGGGCCGGTGCCGAGGAACTCCACGTCGAGGGTGACCGGATGGGTGATGCCACGCACCGTGAAATCGCCGGTGACGCTGAATTCGCTGCTCAGGGCCTTGAATCCGGAGGCTTTGAAGGTGGCCGTCGGGTAGTTGGCGGCGTCGAAGAAGTCGGCGGTGGCCAGGTGGGCGTCACGCTGGGGGTTGTCGGTGGTGAGCGAGGCGACCTGGATCTCGGCTTCGGTGTCGGCGGTGCCGTCGTCGTGGACGACGAGGGTGCCGGAGAAGTCGGTGAACCGGCCGCGCACCTTGCTCACCATGAGGTGACGAACCGAGAATTCGAGGCTGGAGTGGGCGGGGTCGATGACCCAGGTTCCCGCGGCCAGTCCCTTGGCAGGTGCCGACATGATCTCTCCTCACTTGACGATCCGGCCGAGGGACGGCCGACGGGGTGTGAAGCGATAACGAACCCAGCCTAGCCCGGCGGAGAGTATCGGTCAGCTATCGCTGCTCGTCCGTTCGCCGAGGAACCGCAGTAGCGCGGGGTCGGCGGAGGTGAACCGGTCGACCTCCTGGCCGCCGGTGCATTCGAACAAACCGATGGTGACGCTGTCGGCGCGGCGAGTGAGCACCCGCCAGATCGCGCCCGAATCAGCCCAGCGACGCAGGGTTTCGACCGGGTCGGTGCTCATACCCGTTCACGATAGTTGGCGGCGACCAGCGCGAGGCAGGCCGCGGCGATCACCGCGGTCACCAGATACATGGCGGGATAACCGAAGCCGAAGCTGCCGTGCAGCGCCGACAGGATCGCGGGCACACCGAAACCGAGGTAGCTCACCGAATAGAACACCGCGTTGAGCCCGGCCAGGTCACCGGGGCCCGCGATCCGCTCGATCTGCTGCAGTCCCGCGACCAGGCCGATGCCGTAACCGCTGCCGAGAACGACGGCGGTGAGCAGCGTCGCGCCGATGGTGAGGGTCGACGCGGTCCAGGCCGCGAGCAGCATGCCGGCGGTGAGCAGCACGAGCGCGAGCACCGCGGCGCGGGCGGTGCCGGGCCGATCGATGCGGCGCGCGACCGACTGAATGGTGAAGCCGCAGCCGAGCGTGACCATGGTGACCAGGGCCGAGAACGCGATCGGGGCCTGGGCGACCTGCCCGAGCATGAGCGTGGGCAGCACGGCGTAGGCGGTGGCGTTGGCGGTGAACAACCACAGGGCCACGGGCACCGCGACCCGCAGGAAGCGGCGGTGACCTGCGGCGGGGATCTTCAGATCGTCGAGCAACCGGGCCGGATGTGTCTGTCGGCGCACGGTTTCCGGCGCTCGCACCAGCCAGGCCGTGGCCAGGACACACAGCGCCACATTGACCAGATACGCGGTGGAATCGGGCAGCGGACCCCACTGCGCGAGGACGCCCGCCACACCCGCGCCGAGGGCGAAACCGGCGGTCAGGCTCATCGCCGAGCGTCGGGCGCCGACGCCCGGCCCGGACAATTCCTTGAGCCAGCTGCCGCCGACGGCCATCGCCAGCCCGAGCGCGACACCGCACAGCATCCGCCCGGCCGCGAGCATCGGCACCGACGACGCCCCCGCCGCCAGCAACAGCGAACCGGCCGCGGCGATCAGCGGGGCGGGCAGCATGAGCGGGCGCCTGCCGAATCGGTCCGACAGCGGACCGCCGATGAGCAGGGCGGGCACGATGCCGAGCACGTAGTAGAAGAGCAGCAGATCGACGGCTGTGGCGGCCAGCCCGTGCCCCTTGTACATCACCAGCAACGGGGTGAACTCGTTGCCACCCCAGGCGATCGTCACCACGGCGGCCGAGACCGCCTGCCAGGCGCGGGTCGCCGGGACAGCACGGGGCCGCTCGCTGGTGAGAATCGCCATCACAGGCCCTTTCCGTCGTGCGCGCACCGGGGAAACGCGCACGGGCGAAATGGTGGCAACCGGTCTCATTTTAGGGACGGGCGCCCGCTGTAATACGGTCGGGTAGTGCGTGAGCTGCGGGTGGGGTGTGCGATGTGGACTCATCCGCAGTGGCCCGCGTCGGCCGAGAAGCTGCGTTCCTACGCCGCGCACTGCGGCGCCGTGGAGGGCAATACGACCTTCTACGCGACCCCCTCGGCCTCGACGGTGCAATCCTGGGCGCGTCAGACCGCGCCGGACTTCCGGTTCGTCCTCAAACCGCCGAGGGCGATCACGCACGAACGCAGGCTTGTCGACGCGCGCGCCGAACTCGCCACCTTCCTGGACGTGATGGCGCCACTCGGTTCCCGCGTGCACGCGCTGTGGCTGCAGCTGCCTGCGTCGTTCGGTCCAGGTGATCTCGGCGCGCTCGCCCGGTTCCAGCGTGAGCTGCCCTCGGGGCTGCGCTGCGCCGTCGAGGTGCGGCACCCGGCCTTCTTCACCGACGACCACGCCGCCGTGCAGCTGGAACGGGTGCTCGGGCGGATCGGCGCCGAATGGGTGCCCTTCGATACGACGGTGCTGTTCGACGGGCCGTCGGTCGATGCGGCCGAGGTGGAGGCACGGGCGAAGAAGCCTCGGGTACCCAGGCGTACCCGCGCGCTCACCGAGTACCCGATCGTGCGCTATCACGGCCGATCCGACGAGGAGCGCACGGTGGCGGGGTGGGAGCCCTGGGTGGAGACGGTGGCGCAGTGGTTGCGGGAAGGCCGGTCGCCGACGGTCTTCGTGCACACGCCCGACAATGCGGCCGCACGCGACCTGGCCCGCCGGTTCCACGCCGAGGTCGCCGCGGTGGTTCCCGAACTCCCACCGCAACCCGCGGGCGGGACCGAGGAACCGATGACACTGTTCTGACCAGCCTGTCCGCGTCGATTCCGCGCACACTTGTCGGAGGGTCGTGGCATGCTGTGCGCCAGCACTGGGGAGTGTGTGGGCGGGACTCGAGGGGACAGCCCATGTCTGGGTCGATGGATGGAACGGCGTTGTTGCCCGCGCCGCACTGTGAGCCGCGCTTGGAGCACGGCGGGCGATCGGAAGAGGTTGTGCCGCATCGGGTTACCCGGGGGCGCACGCGGCGGTCCGGGCACGGCACGCCCGCCGGGATCAGGCGCGCGGTACGCGGTGCGTGTGTGGCGCAGACGTCGGTGGTCGAAGCGCATACGGAGACAATGCGATTCGCCGAGCAGGTGCTGCGGTGGGTGCTCGAAGTCCTCGACCGGCGGCGGTCGGTCACGCATCTGCGACCCTTCGCCGATCCGCTGGTGGTGTCGGCGGTCGCCACCATGCTCGCCCAGGATCTGGTTCCCGGAAAGGGATTGGGCGCCGCCAATCTCACGCGTGTCCGGCAGACCTCGGCCGAACCGGGAGCAGCCGAGGTGTTCGCCCTGTATCAGCGGGGCGACCGCACCCTCGCCATCGCCGGACGGATCGAATCGGGCAAGGACACCTGGCGGTTGGTCGCGCTGCGAATGTATTGAAGAAGGCTATTCGGTGCCCGGCCGATGCTGGTCGGCCTGGTCGCGGCCGCTGTCGGGGGCGTCGTCGGAGCCGTCGGGCAGGCGGCGCGTGCCGTTGGCCACCTCGGCGACGAGATCGTCGTAGCCGCAGGCCAATTCGTGCAGCCGTTGCTGGGCGGCGCGCAACTCGGCCTCGGCGCCGCAGGCCAGCGCCCGGTAGGTGAGCGCGGCGAAATGGGCCATGCGATCGACGACGGCGCCGATGCTCTCGGTGTGCATCGGCGCCGTGGTCGGTGGTTTCGGCGAGCGGAGCAGCACCCAGCGGTCGATCTCGCAGACCAACCGGGCGCGCTCCCAATCGATATCGCTGGTGTCGCCGGGCACCAGCTGTTCGCGGCGTTCGTGCAGGACCGCCAGTTCGTGCGCGGCCGCGAGCACGGGGTCGACGGACCCGGTGACCCCGCACACGGCACGCATCATGTCGGTGCGGGCAGGCAGTCCCGGTTCCCTGTCCACGTTTCGCCGCACCGTCCTTGCCGGAGTTCGTACCGCTTTCCGAAGAACATTCGTCCCGGTCGCGGATACGGATAGGTCGGACGGTTGCGCCCGCGGTCCTACAGGCTGCGCGCGATGATCTCCTTCATGATCTCGTTGGTGCCCGCGTAGATCAGCTGCACGCGGTTGTCCACCCACATGCGCGCGATCGGGTACTCGTTCATGTAGCCGTAGCCACCGAACAGCTGCAGGCAGGTGTCGGCGATCTGCATCGCCTTGTCGGTGCACCACCACTTGGCCATCGCGACGGTGGGGATGTCGAGCTCGCCGCGCAGGTGCTTCTCGATGCAGTCGTCGATGAACACGCGCGCGATGCGGGCCTCGGTGGCGACCTCGGCCAGCTTGAACTTGGTGTTCTGGAAACCGAACACCGGGCGGCCGAACGCCTCGCGCTCCTTCGTGTAGCGCAGCGTGTGCTCGAGCGCGACCTCCATGCCCGCGACCGCACCGTGGGCCACGATCAGGCGCTCCTGGGGCAGCTGCTGCATCAGCTGGACGAAGCCCTGGCCCTCCTGGGAGCCGAGCAGGTTGCTCACCGGGACGCGCACGTCCTCGAAGAACAGCTCGGAGGTGTCCTGACCCTTCTGACCGATCTTGTCGAGCACCCGGCCGCGACGGAAGCCCTCGCGGTCGGCCTCGACCAGCACCAGCGAGACGCCGGAGGCGCCCTGGGTGGGGTCGGTCTTGGCGACCACGATGATGAGGTCGGCCTGGGCGCCGTTGGTGATGAAGGTCTTGGAGCCGTTGATGACGTACTCGTCGCCGTCGCGGATCGCCTTGGCCTTCACGGCTTGCAGGTCGGAGCCGGTGCCGGGCTCGGTCATGGCGATGGCGCCGACGACCTCACCGGAGGCCATCTTGGGCAGCCACTGCTTCTTCTGCTCCTCGGTGCCGTAGGCGAGCAGATAGTGGGCGACGATGCCGTTGTGCAGGCTCACGCCCCACGAGGTGTCGACGGCGCGCGCCTGCTCCTCCATCAACACCGCCTCGTGGGCGAAGGTGCCGCCACCGCCGCCGTACTCCTCCGGGATCGACAGACAGAGCAGACCGACTTCGCCCGCCTTGTTCCACAGGTCGCGATCCACATGGTGCTGCTCGCGGTACTTGTCGATATTGGGGACGAGTTCCTTGGCCAGGAAGGCGCGGGCGAGGTCGCGCAGGGCGTCCAGATCCTCGTTCATCCAGCTGGACCGATTGGCGGCCATCGAGTCTCCTTATTACGGCTCGGCACAGCACCGGCCTCAGGCGTGACCGGTGGTTACGGATACAGTGTGTACCAATATTGGCGGAGTGACAATAGCGGCTTCGATCGGGGTGGCGAACGGTGTTCGACAACATTTGAGCCGCAGTGAAGTGAAAAGTGGGCTGTTTCGGCCGCAGGTGTGAAATGCGCGTGTCGCTCGCGGCGCGCCGCGTTTGGGCAGTGGTGTGGGAGCATCGGTTTCGCGCCGGAGGGTGAATGCACTAAGAATGGCGTGTGCCGTTCACACGTGTGCTCACCTGTCTGCCATCGCGATCCCGGGGCGGTGGTCTGGCATGACCAGCGAATCGCCCCTCGAGGACGACGTCAGCCAGCTCGCCCAGCGCGTCGAACGGGCGCGCGGACGACTCGCCTACCAGTTCGACCCGGCGCTCACCGACGCCCTGTCCGAGGACGAACTGCGCGCCGAACGTGAACTCGCCGAACGCATCCGTGAACAGGATCGCGAACAGCGCTGGAAACACACCCAGGCGATGGCGCAGGCCTCGGACCGTGCAAGGCAGACCACCGAAGCTATCGAGAAGGCCGACATGCGAGATCTGCTGCTCGCCAGGAAGGCGATGGCCGCCCAGCGGCGCGAATCGAGCCCGCACGCCAAACTCGCCTCGCTGTATCGGCACCGGTCCTGGTCACTGAAGGCGCTGGCGGGCGTGGTCGCCGCGGGCATGCTGTGGTCGGCGGTGAACGTGCAGCAGAACATCGCGCCCGGCGGGCCGACGGACCCGCTGTTCTGGTTCAGTTACCTGCTCGAGGCCATGATCAGCGTGTGTCTGATCATCATCATGGTCGGTACCAACAAGGTGGCCGAATGGGGCGTCATCGACAACCGGCGCCAGGTGGCGCTGGCCGAGATGGCGCTGCTCTCGCTCACCGTCACGCTCAACACCTACCCCTACGTGCGTGACGGCCGCTGGTACGACGCCGCCGTGCACGCCGTCGCTCCGGTGATGATCGGTGTCGCGCTGCTCATCCACGACGCGGTTAGTGCCAGGTACGGACTGGCGATCACCCGGGCGACCAGCCAGGTCAGGGACCTGCCCGACCCCGCCGAGGGCATCCTCAACCGCCAGGCCGTCGACGGCGTGCGCCTCACCTACACCCCGCCGATGACCGGAAGCACCCGCATCGAGTCGGCGCCGCCCGCGCCGTCGGTGACCGCCCCGACCACCCGCGAACCGGCCTGGACCCCGTCCGAGCCGGTCTCCAACGGCAGGCCGGCCGAGAAGCGCAAGCGTTTCGGCATCGGCAAGCCGTCCTCGGGCGACAAGGCCACAGCGAAGAAGACCGTCGTCGCCGCGGCCGAGCCGGTGAAGGAAACGCCCAAGCCGGTCGAGCAGGTGAAGACCACCGACTCGGTCCCCGCCGCCCGCAAGAGCACGATCTCCGACATCGAGGCCCGAGTCGAAAAGGCCTTCGCCGAAGCCAACTTCGGCTACGAGGCCATCGAACCGACCAGCATCTACGACACCGGCCAGTTCCGCATCGCCGAGAGCCTGGAACAGGAACTCAACGAGATGCGCGAGGCCCGGAGGCAGGCCCGCAAGGAGCGCGCGGGGTCGTAGCCACTCCTTCCACACGCGCAAAACCGCCCTGGTTCCGAGCGAACCAGGGCGGTTTCGTGTGTGTCAGCCGAAGAGGCTGCCGCCGGTGCCTGCCTGCTGGCCGCCGCCGGTGCCGCCGAGGAGGCCGCCGGGTGGGAGTTCGGAGGGCTGGACGATGACGAAGCCGCGGCCGGAGAACGACAGGGTGCTCGCTTCGCCGGTGCTGCGGCCGATGAGGCGGCCGAGGCCGAAGGAGTCGTTGCGTTTGATGCCGGTCTGCAGGCTGGAGGACCAGGCTACGGCGGCATTGGGGTCGGCGTAGGTGGCCTGGTCGACGGTGAGGACGACCGGGGTGCCGTGGGTGGTGATGGCGATGCGGCCGCGGCCGGTGAAGACGCAGTTGAAAAGGCCCGCGTTGGAGGCGATTCCGGCCGCGCCCTGTACCCGGCCGATGTCGTAGCGCAGGGTGGAGTCGAAGGCGAGCACGTTGGCGCCGTTGATGGTGAGACCGTCGGAGCCGTCGAGGTCGATGATGTGCACGTCCGCGGCGCTGTTGGCCAGGAACAGGTCGCCGCGCCCGCTCACCTTCATCAGGGGCACACCTTCGCCGGTGAGGTGCTGCCGGATGGCGCGGCCGATGCCGCCGGAGCCGAGCGCTTCGAATTTCAGGTCACCCTGGTAGGCCACCATCGACCCGGACCGCGCCATCACCTCCCCGTTCAACCCGACCTTGACCATCTTGCCGCCCTGCTTCTGGATACCGAGGCCGTTGACCTCGGCATGCGAGGGGTCGAACAGGTCGCTGTGCACGGGCGGGACTCCTTGCTGAGAGGCGTACGAAGGTTGCGCACCAGGGTGAGCGGGTGGTGGGGAACCCGGTTGACCAGGCGGAGGGAACTGCCCGGGCGGCGGGTAGGCGGCCGGTCCGGGGGGTGGTGCATGTCCGGGCGCAGGGGCGCAGGCGCCTTGTCCGGGGGCCGGGGGCTGCCCGGGAGGCATCGGGGCGCCGGGATACTGTGGCGCACCCTGTGGCGGGTGCGCGGGAAGCGTTGTATTCCCTTGGGGCGCGGCGGGTTCCGGTTCGTCGTCGAGGTTCACGCCGTAGGCCGATGCGATGCCCGCGAGGCCGTCGTCGTATCCCTGGCCGATGGCGCGCACCTTCCACGCCCCGCCGCGCCGGTAGATCTCCACGCACACCACACCGCTCTCGGTGGTGAGCCCGGAGACGGGGAACGTCAGGGCGGTCGGCCCGGACTGGATGGCGGCGGTGAGGTTGCCGACGGCGGCGAAGGTGGCGGGTCCGCGCCCGTCGAGGCTCGCCGTGACCACCACTTTGTCCACGTCGGCGGGCAGCGCGGAGGTTTTCACCTGCACGATGTCGGGTCCGCCGTTGCCGTGCCGGTACACCACGCCCGGCCCGGTCGGCTGGTTGAAGAAGACGAAGTCGGCGTCGGAGCGCACCTTGCCCGCGCTGTCGAGCAACAGAGCCGACACGTCGACCGGGGCCGAACAGGCCACGGTGACGGTCAGCTCATCGCCCGGCGCGGGCCGGTTCTCTCCCGGTGCGAGCACGGTCACGACACGGCATCCGAACGCGGGCGGTTTCGCTGCTGTTCCACGAGTTCGATAGTGCCGTGTGTGCCGTCACCGCGCCAGTTCTCGATTCGGCCGGTCGAGGGGGATCTCGAGGTGCACCGTCTGGAAACCGTCGTGCGGACCGCGCGCGTCGTGGACGATGTGACCGAAGGTGAGCCAGAACTCCAGGGCGCCCGGAGTCCGCGCGTCGGTGTGCAGGTAAAGCCGGTCGAATTCCAGTGTGGCCTGGACAGTTTCGATGGCAGCGGTGACGAGCCGGGTGGCCAGCCCGCGACGGTGGTGTTCGGGCCGGACGTAGACCCGGAACAGCTGGGCGGTGGTGTCGTCGGGATAGCGGCGTGCCAGCTCGGCCGGATGGGGTGGGTGCGCAGGCCCCTTCGCGCGGATCGCGGTGGTGCCGACGACGGCTCCCTCGTGCTCGGCCACCCACAGCCGATTACGCGGGTGACGCAGGTACGTGGCGTCGAGGTCGATCACATCGTGGTGGTGTTCGGGCAGGTAGCCGATGCCGAACACCTGGTAGAAGGTGTCGAGCATGACGCTGCGCGCGCCGGCCAGGTCGGCGGGACCGGCCGGGCGGACGAGATAGTCGGTGGTGGTCGCGGTCATCGCAGGCCGGCCAGTTCGCGGTCGAGCACTTCCAGACCCTCGACGGCGACCGGTCCCGGACCGGTGTAGCCGAAGGGTGCGACGATGATCCGGTTGTCGCGGATGGCGCGCAGTCCGGCCAGCTCGGGGCGCTGGCGAAGGGTGGTTCGCACCGATTCGGGGGTCTGGTCGCCCTGGGTGAGCAGGATGATCACCTCGGGGTCCTGGGCGATGAGCGTTTCGGTGTTGGCTTCGAAATTGCGTTTGGCGATGTCGCCGTAGATGTTGGACAGGCCGAGGATGCGCATCTGTTCGTGGACGGTGCTCTGGGAGCCGTAGGCCTTGAGCTGGGCCCCGTCCCGCGACAGGATCAGCGCGGCCGCACGTCGAGGGGTTGTTGTGCCGCTGTGCTTTTCGGTGACCGCTCGCACCCGCTGCCGCAGCGTGGCGACTTCGGCGTCGGCGGCGCCCGCGGTGCCGAAGAGCTTGCCGTAGAGCGAGATGTCGGCGAAGACGTCCTCGAAGGTGCCCGCCGCGTCGCGGCAGTAGCCACGGGTGACGATCAGCGGGATGTTCACCTGGGCCAGGTCGTCGGGCGTCACCGACAGTCCCTCGACGCTCACCACTAGGTCGGGGGAGCGGGCGATGATCTCCTCGCGAGCGAGCTCGGCTGTCGGCGCGGTGATCTCGATGCCTTTCAGGGCATCACCGTACTGGCCCGGGAAGGCGGCGGCTTCGAAGGTACGGGTGACGATGCGGTCGGCGGCACCGGCGGCGGCGATCGTCGGCGCGGCGATGGAACCGACGGTGACGACCCGCTGCGGTGGTGCGGTGAAGGTGACATCACGCCCACAACTCGAAACAGTCAGCGGGAAGCCGTCTTCCGCCGTGGTGGTGGCCGGTGCGGGCGCGCCGCAACCGGTGACCACGGCGGTGAGCAGTGCGAGGGCGGGGATCGCACGGTGACGTGCGGAGGAGACACCTGTGAACACGGTGATCGGTATTCCTTTCGATGGAGCAGAAATCAGGAGGCGCGGGAGCGGCGGATCAGCAGCAGGAGCAGGGGCGCGCCGACGGCGGCGGTGACGATGCCGATGGGTAGTTCGCGCGGGGCGAAAACGGTGCGCGCACCAACATCGGCGATCACCAGGAACAGCGCTCCGAGCAAGGCACTCACCACCAGCAGGTGCCGGTGGGTTCCGCCGACGCACAGCCGCGCCACATGCGGAACGATGAGCCCGACGAAGCCGATCGCCCCCGCGACGGCCACCACCGCGCCGACGGCGAGCGCGACGATCAGCAAGGCCCACAACCGGATTCGATTCGGGGCGAAGCCGAGCGTGCGCGCGGTGTCGTCACCCGCGGCGAGCGCGTCCAGGCGTGGCGCCATCAGCAGCACCGCTAGCAGGGCGCCCGCGACCACGGCGACGGTGGTCGCCACCGAGGACCAGGCCGCCGGGGCGAGCGAGCCGAGCAACCAGAACAGCACGGTCCGCGCGCCTTCGGGGCGGTCGGAGGCGAAGATCAGAAAGCTCGTGGCGGCCGAGAAGATGTAGCCGATGGTCACCCCGCCGAGTAACAGGCGCAGCGAGGTGAGCTGCCCGTTGATCCGGGAGATGGCGAACAGCAGCACCGTGGCGATCAGCGCCCCGATGAACGCACTCGCCGCGAGTGCGGCGGAGGTGGCCGCCGCGCTCACGCCGAACAGCAGGTAGACGGCGGCGCCGGTCGAGGCGCCCGAGGTGACGCCGAGAATGTGCGGATCGGCGAGCACATTGCGCACGATGGTCTGCAGAACCGCGCCGGTGATCGCCAATGCGGCGCCGACGAGCGCGCCGAGCAGTACGCGCGGCACCCGGACCAGCCAGACGATCGAGTCCTGCGCCGTGGTCCAATCGGGAGTTACCGGCCGGCCGAACGTGTGGTGGCCGATGATCCGGGCGACGGTGCCCGGCGGAACGGCCACCGGCCCGAGCCCGGCCGCCACCAACACGGTGCCGGCGAGTGCGATGAGCAATCCGCCGATCAGCAGCACAGTGCGCGTGCGGTGCCGTGCGTGATCGAGGTCGTCGACGATCTGCTCGACCTCCAGTGTCGCGGTCATCGCGTCGCCGCCTCTCGGGTCTGGGTCATCGACGGCGACCCGTCGGGGCCGTTATCGGTGAGTTCTGCTGAGCCGCCGGGAGTGTGGTCAACCGGCTCGGAGTGGATCTCGGCGGCCTCCGCGACAACCGCGCTGTGTTCTTCGGCATCGTCCGACGGCCCGAAGAGGAGTTGGGTGGCGCCGAAGGCGGTGGTGCGGCGGACGGGGATGCGGTACACCGGCTCGAGGGTTTCGGGGGTGAGGACCTCGTCGACCCGGCCCGCGGCGGCGACGCGGCCGTTGTCGAGCAGGACCAGGTGGTCGCAGTAGCGGGCGGCCAGGTTCAGGTCGTGCAGGACGACGATGGTCGTCGTCTTGCCGAGGCCGCGGACCAGAGCGAGCAGTTCGTGCTGGTAGCGGATGTCGAGGTGGTTGGTCGGTTCGTCGAGGAGCAGATGGTCGGCCTGCTGGGCCAGGGCGCGGGCGATGAGGACGCGCTGCCGCTCGCCGCCGGACAGGGTCGCGAAGGGGCGGTCGGCCAGGTCACGGGCGCCGACGCGGGCCAGGGCGGCGGCCGCGGTGATGCGGTCGGCGCGTGAATACCCCTGGAAGGCACCGACCCACGGCGCCCGGCCGAGCAGAACCGTCTCGGCGACCGTGATCGGTGTGTCCGGTGGTGATTCCTGAGCGACGACGGCCAGGCGTGTGGCGAGATCGCGTCCGCGCAGTGTGCCGACCGGGGTGGCATCGATCGTGATGTTCCCACCGGCCGGGCGCAGGGCACGGTACAGCAGGCGCAACAGCGTCGACTTGCCCGACCCGTTCGGGCCGATCAACCCGACCGTGCTGCCCGGATCAGCACGGAAACTGATGTCGTCCAGAGTAATTCGTCCGTCGTAGCCGAAGCGGACCTGTTCGATGGTGATCATGCGGGTAGCTCTCTGCTCGGGAGGCGCTCGTGCGGAAGCCGGTGTCCCCGGACCGGTCGGCGGGTGTGATGCACGCTCACCGCGCAGCCGAATGAAGCGCACAGCTGCTCCGCGGCAGCGAGTTTGGTGCGATAGTCGCGGTCGTTCTCGCTCAGCAGGATTCCGGTCGTCGTGCCGCTGTGCGCGACGACGACACCCACCGCGCCGAGCGCGCGTGCTTCCCGGATGGTCGAGTCCAGATGCGGGCGGTGGCGGAACGCGGCACTCAGTACAGCACTGCGGGTGGCCACCGCGCCGATCGCCGTCACGTCCCCGCGCACGATCGCGACACCGAGTTCGTCGAGCAATCCGGCGTATTCGCGCTGGTGCCCGGGACCGAAAGACGGTTCGGTGCGGTTGAATTCGACAGTGTCGACCACGCCGCCCTCGTCGCCGGTGACGATGGTCAGCGGCGGCAGCGCGCCCAGCCGGGTGTGCAGACGCACCTCCCGATGGAAGTAGGCGACCGTGCCGGGATACATCACCCCGTCGGAGGGCTCGATGGCACGCAGGTCGGCTTCGAGTTCGGTGAGGCCGACCGTGCGGCCTTCGGCGTCGGCGACCGCGCGAGCCGTCGCCACCAGGTCGGCGGTGGAGCTGGCAAGGCCTTTGCCCTCGGGCAATTCGCTGCGCACGGTGAGTCGTCCGCCGCGCAGCACCCGTGAGCGCGCCACCATCACGCTCGCCAGGCGCCGAGCCTTCGACTTGTGCCCTGGGACGACGGTGATGTCGTCACCGCCTGGTTCGAAGACGGCGACGGAGCCGCGCTGGATGGGCAGCGTGACGAGGAAATGGCGGTCCCCGTCGAGGACGCCCTGCATCAGTTCCCCGCAACTGCCGTTGGCGCGGCCGACGCCGATACCCGGAGTGTCGGTCGTCAGCGGTGTCCGGTGCTCGACGAAAGGCGTGCGCCACTCGCGCACCGGGTGGCGGGGATCAGTCATGTGCGGTCTCCCGAGTGAGCGATGTCGGCATCGGGCAGAACGGCCCGCCGATGCAAGCCGAGGATCGCGACCGCGGACAGCACACCCGTCCCGGCGCACAGCAGTGCGGGCGGCCAGGTGAGCGACCCACCCGCCCAGTCGAGCACCGCGCCGCTCAGGGATGTAGCGACCACCGTGAACAGTCCCGATGCCAGGTAGAACGCCCCGAAATAGGTTCCGGTGAGCCGGTTTCCGGCGAAGCGTCCGATCGACTCGTTCACGAACGGCTGCACTGCCGTCACTCCGATGGCCAGGACCACCGCGCCCGCCACCACGGGAGTGACCCGCAGTACGGTCCCCGTGAGTCCGCTGCCCACGCCTGTGACGACACCCGCGGCAGCCGGTGCGATCAGGAACGACACGCCCATGATCGCCATCCCCGCCGCCATCGCTGGCCCGCGCCGAGACCGACGGATGAGCACCTTGGTGACCCGAACCTGCAGGGCCACAACGGCTATGGTCTCCACCACGAACAGCGCGGCCACCGCCCCGGCGCGGTACCGGGGCTCGGCGCTGTCTTGTGCCTGCAGCGTGAGCAGAAAATAGATCTGGCTCTGCAACGCGAACATCGGCATCAGGGCGAGGGTGAACGCCCAGAAACGGCGATCGGTGAACACGGTCGTGAAGTCGGCGCCGATCCCGCTCTCGTGCGCGGGCACCGGTCGCGCGGGCAGCAGGACCCACTGAACCACCGCCAGCACTACGAAAATCACGGCGGCCACCAGCGCGGATATCCGGAAGCCCGCCGCGATCAGCACGGTCCCCAGCACGGGCCCGATCGCCGAACCAGCGTTGCCGAACACATTGAACAGCGCGAATGCCTCCGCCGACCGCGAACCACTGTCGGTGGCGATATACGCGCGCACGGCCGGATTGAACAGCGCGCCGGCGAAACCCGTGAGGATCGCCGCCGCGAGCACCACCGGCAGTGAACCACCGAGTGCGAACAACGCGAACCCGAGTGCCCGCACGGCCAGCCCCACCATGATCACGCCCCGCGCCCCCAGCCGATCCGCCGCCGACCCCCCGACGAGGAACAGACCCTGCTGACTCAGATTGCGCACCCCGAGCACGACACCGACCACCGCCGCCGACAGCGCGAGGTCGTGCAGCAGATAGTCGGCGAGAAACGGGATCAGCAGATAGAAACCGATATGCCCGACAAGATGATTGACCAGCAGCAGCCGCACGCCCTTGGGCAGCGCGAGAAACGTCGTCCTCACCCGAGCACCTCGGCAGCGTCGTCGTGCACTTCGGTGGCGGGATCGGTCGGCGCGGGGGCGGGGTCGCGGACCACTGTGCAACGGCCCCAGCCGCTGACCTCGGCGCTATCGGGGGTCGGGATGGTTGTGGGTTCTGTTGCGGGAGGGGCGAACAGGTTGTTCGCGCTGCACCAGGTGTCGTTGTAGATGGTTCGGAGGTAGCGGTGAGGACCGTCGGGGAAGACGGTGAGTACGCGGGAATGCGGCTCGCGGTCGGCGACCCAGCCGGCGACCAAGGCGGCGGCGCCGGTGCTCCAGCCGCCCGCGATTCCGGTGTGGGCCGCGAGTGCGCGGCAGGACGCGACGGCTTCGGCGGCGCCGACCCAGTGCACCTCGTCGAAGTCGGCATAGGCCACGTTGCGGGGGAGGATGCTGCTGCCGAGGCCGCGCATCAGCCTGCGGCGGTCCGGTTGCCCGAAGATGCGGGAGCCGACGGCGTCGACGCCGACCACCCGCAGCCGAGGCCAGCGGGTGCGCAGGACGCGGGTGAGCCCCGCACAGTGGCCGCCGGAACCGATCGAGGCGACGAGTACATCGACGTCGTCGACCTGGGCGAGGATCTCCGCGCCCATGGCCTGGTAGCCACCGGCATTGTCGGGGTTGTCGTACTGGTCGGGCCAGTACGCGCCGGGCGTCGCGGCCAGCAATTCGGCCAGCCGGTCGAGCCTGGCCTGCTGCCAGCCGCCGGTCGGGTGCGGGGTGGTGACCACCTCGAGGGTGATGCCGAACGCCGAGAAGAGAGCGCGCAGGTCCGGTTCCAGTTCGTCGTCGACCACGAGCACGATCGGGTGACCGAGCGCCTTGCCTGCCAAAGCAAGGCCCAATCCGAGAGTGCCGCTGGTCGATTCGATGATCGTGGCGCCCGGCGCGAGGTCGCCTCGCGCGGCCGCCGCCCGCATCATCGAGACCGCCGCACGGGCTTTCATCCCGGCGATGCTCGCCGATTCGAGTTTGGCTGTGTACCAGCTGTTTCCGGTGGCTACCTGGACTACAGGGGTGTTGCCGATCAGCCGCAGCAGGCCGGGTTGCGGTGCGGTCATGAGCGCTCCCGGTAGGTGACCAGGGTGCTCGCGGCACCGTCGAGAGAGAAGAACGGGTAGGGCTCGGCCGAGATCGCGTGGACTCCGGCGCCGAGGAACCAGGGCAGCACCGCGCTGCCGGTCTGGGCGAAGAGGACCAGGGGTAGTCCCCGCTCGCGCGCGATGGCGCGGAATTCGTCGAATGTGCTGTTGCCCAGAGTCATTCCGGTGACGAGCAGTGCGTCGTAGTCCGACGGAGCCGCCGCCACGGACTCGAAAATCGGTTCGCCCCACTCGGTGACACCACCCGCGAGATCGCACGGCACGTAGGCGATGCCACGGTCGCGCAATTCGGCCAGCAGCGAACCGACCACCCCGACCACCAGCACCTTGGTGACCTCGGAAGGGAGCAGATCGACGACGGTGTTCGCGCGGCGCCGCGATTTCGTCAACGAGGTCGGCCCCGCCACCACCACGGGGCTACCGTGCAGACCCGCTGCCTCCGGATGCGGGTGCACATGCATCAGATAGGCATCGAGCGCCGCGACACGTACCGCCCCGACCTGGTGTTCGAGCAGGTCGCCGACGGTCGCCGCGACACAGTCGTCGATCAGCTCGCCGGTAGTCGAGCCGGGTTCGAGCCCGCACGAGCCGACCGCCGCACCGACCCGGATGCTGAGCACCTCGTTGCGGTAGGCGCGGGCGCGTCCCGCGTGCCTGGTGCCATAGGTCGTGAGAAAGGCGGTCGATGCGTTCAGAGTGTCGGGGTCGGGGCCGAGTCGCCCGGTCCGTGCCCACGTGGTGAGCTCGGCCACCGAGGCGGGGTGCGTCCGGATCACGCGACACCGCCGTCGAGCTCGACACGCAGCTCGGCGATCAGCGAATTCGCGAGCTTGCCTGCCTCGCCGCAGTTTTCGGACGTTACGAGGACGTGCCCGAGGTAGGTGTTGTTGTCGGTGGCCGGGTGGACCTCGGCGCCGGGCTCGGGGAGTTTGTGTTCCACGATGCGCGGATCGTCGGCCCAGCCGGCCGCACCGGCGACACGGGTCACCACGCCTGCCCGGTCGGGGACGGCGAAGGCGACGGCGGCGCTCCCGGCATCCGTCTGCCGTGGGGTGAGCTCGGGTGTCCCACCCGAGACGGCTTCTACATGAACCCTGGTGAGGTCGATGCCGGTGACCCGGCGGACCAGTTCGGTGATCCGGTTGCCCGCGGGTCGTGGGTTCACCTCGATCAGGCACGGCCCGTCGACTGTGAGCTTGACCTCGGTATGGGCGACGGTCGCGTCGAGACCGAGCGCCTCGACCGCCGCTACGGCGGTCTCGGCGACGGCCCGGCGATCGGTATCCGACAGGTCGGCCGGGAACATATGGCCCGACTCGATGAAGGCGGGGGCGCCGGTGAGCTGCTTGTCGGTCACCCCGACGACAGTCGTCCGCCCGGCGACGGTCACCGTCTCCACACTGAATTCGGGCCCCTGCACGCATCTTTCGACCAGCACCTGCGGTGACCTGCGCTGCCCACGCGCGTTAACCGGGAACCCGGCGATGCGCTCCACCGCGGCGCGCAACTCGGCGTCGTCGTCGACCCGGCACACGAACATCCCGCCACACAGATCGATCGGCTTCACCACCAGCGGATAGCCCAATCGAGCTGCGGCACCGAGAATCTCGTCCATCGTCTCGGCGACGGCGAAGTCGGGCCCGGGAACACCGACCGCGCGACAGATCTCGCGCGTCCGGTACTTGTCGCACGCCGCGACCACCGCATCCCGGCCGGGGCCGGGCAGGCCGAGATCGGTGGCGATCGCGGCCACCGTCGGCAGGTAGTAGTCGCACGAGGTGAGTACGCCGTCGAAACCGAAGAGCTCGTGCAGCTTTCGCACATACGGCAGCAGCGCGGCCTCGTCGTTGGTCTCGGCGGTGAACACATTGTCAGCGGCCAGCAGCGGGTGCGGCGACGGTGTGCCCGGGCGGAGGTAATGCCCGAGATCCCTGGTCAGGAAGCTGAATCGGTGTCCGCCGTCCTTGATTCCCTGCGGCAGCAGGGTGCTCATCGAGCCGACCCAGCTCTCCACCATCAGCAGATGTCCCACTACGACCTCCAAGCCTCATCGAGATGATAATGATAACCATTATCGCTAGGATTGCCACCGCCGGTCACCGCGATCGGCTGAAATCGATGAGGAATCACCCATGTTCTTGAAGAAAATCGCTGTGCCCGTGGCCCTTTCGCTGTCCGCTCTGGCTGTCACCGCAGCCGGAGCCCAGGCGGAACCCGCGGCACCGCGGCCGGTCGAATACACCGCGCACACCGACGGCATTACCTCGGTCATCGAGATCGAGCACGGTTCGCTGGTGGTCGACAACGGCACCCTGCAGGTGCGCGACGCCGCGGGCACCGTCGTCGGCGCCACGCCGCTGACCTTCTCGATCGACGACTTCCAGTTCCCCATCGACGCCCGGGTCGACGGTCGAACGGCGACACTCACCCCCGCGCTGAGCATGGACAAGGCTGTGTACAAGCCGGTCGCCCTGCCGTTCGAGGACAAGGCGCCGTGGAAATCCGAATACGACCGTGAACAGGCCGCCTGGTCCCGGATGACGAGCACCATCTCCATGGGCGCCACCATCGGCACCCTCGTCGGTGGCATCGGCGGCGCGGCCCTGGGTTGCCTCGCCGGTGCCGCCGCGGGCGTCGTGCTCACCGGTGCCCTGCTCACCCTGTTCGGTGCGGGACCGCTGGCCGGTTGCGTCGCGGGTGCGGCCGCCGTCGGTTTCCTCGGTGTGCTCGCGGGTCAGATCTTCGTCACCGCGCCGGTCGCCATCGGCGCGGTGATCCAGTACGTCACCACGATCAACCAGCCGTTCACGGCGCCCGCCAAGTAGGGAACCGCTCGTGCGGCTCGCCCACTGCGGGGCGGGCCGCACTGTCTGGCCGAAGTTCGTTACCCGCGCGTATGGTCGCGATTAGGCTGCGGTCATGAGCTCTGTCGTCCACGGATTCACCGACGACGCCCTCGGCGACCACGACGCCGTCGGCCTCGCCGCCGCACTGCGCGCCGGGGAGGTGAGTCGGGCCGAGGTGATCGAGGCCGCGATCGCCCGGACCCAGGCCGTCGACCCGCGCCTCGACGCCGTGCAGGTGCGCAGCTTCGAACGGGCCGCCGCGGCACCCGAAACCGCCGGGGTGTTCGCCGGGGTGCCCGCGTTCGTCAAGGACAACACCGATGTCGCCGGGCTGCCGAGCTGCCACGGGTCGGCCGCGTTCACACCGCACCCGGTGACGGCGACGAGCGGGCCTGCCGCGCAATTCCTGCACTCGGGTGTGGTCGTGCTCGGCAAGTCGACGCTGCCGGAGTTCGGGCTCACCGCGAGCACCGAGTTCGTCCACCGCCCGCCGACGCGCAACCCGTGGAATCCCGAGTTCTCGGCGGGCGCGTCCTCGGGTGGGTCGGCGGCGCTGGTCGCGGCCGGGGCGGTGCCGATCGCCCATGCCAACGACGGCGGTGGTTCGATTCGCATTCCCGCCGCCGCGACGGGTCTGGTGGGGCTGAAGCCCACCCGGTACCGGCTGCTCGACCAGCCGGGCGCACGCAAACTGCCGGTGCACCTGGTGGCCGAGGGTGTGCTCACCCGGTCGGTGCGCGATACGGCGCATTACCTGGCCGCGGTCGAGAGTTTCGGTGCCCACCCGAAACTGGCGCCGGTGGGGCTGGTGGAAGGGCCGAGTGCGCGACGACTGCGTATCGGCGTGGTCACCGCGGACGTGTTCGGCAGGCCGGTGCACCCCGACAATCGGGCCGTCCTCGATTCGGCCGTCCATGTCTTCGCGGGTCTCGGGCACGAGATCGTCGCGAAGCGGTTGGAGGTCGACCCGCGCTTCGTCGACGACTTCAAGCAGTACTGGGCGGTGATGGCCGCGGCGATGACGCTGTCGTTCCGGCTCGGTCACCGCGGACGATTCGACGCGCGCAAACTCGACCCGTTCACCACCGGCCTGATCGGAATGGCCAAACGTAACCCACTGGGTTCCGCGGCGGCCGCGTGGCGGCTACGCGCCGGAACCGCGGCTTACGACCGGCACTTCGCCGATATCGATGTGATGCTCAGCCCGGTGCTGTCGCATCCGGCGCCGCGCATCGGTGAGCTGGCGCCGGATCAGCCGTTCGACGACCTGTTCGCCAAGCTCGTCGACTATGTCGGCTTCACGCCGCTCAACAATGTCGGTGGGGGACCGGGCATCTCGCTTCCGCACGGACTGCTGCCGACGGGTCTGCCCGGCTCGGTGCAGATGGCCGCCCCGCGCGGCGCGGAGCGAACCCTGCTCGACCTGGCCTACCAGCTGGAAGCGGCCAGCCCGTTCCCCCGGATCACCGATCGTCGCGCCGACGCGGGCGCGGCCTGAGGGCTCAGTTGTGGCGGGTCGCCACGTTGATCGGGCGGAGGCTGCCGGTGGTGCCCGCCTCGAACGCCCAGTGCTCGCCCCGCCAGGTGGGGTGTTCGGTGCGCCAGCGGTCGACCAGCCGCGGGTCTTCGAGGGAGGCGACGACACCGGCGGAACCGGTGTACTGCAGCCGTTCGTACTTGTGGCGGGTGATGGTGTCGACCGAGGTGGCGGTCGCTAGAGCAGACATTCGAACTCCGGGATAGCGGGAACGGTGCGTGACGAGGCACGGCCCGGACCGGCGGCCCGGGGTGCTGCGGTGGCGCGTCACCGCTCGCAGCCGAGTATGCCGCTCGTCGCGATGTCGCGCGCGGGTTTCGAAAATCCTGTTGTTCGGATTAACGGATACCTGACAAGCAGATCGTTCGTCCACCGCGAAGGGTTACGCCCTCACCGGCTCGGGCGGACCCGGCCAGGGGCGACGACCCGCGCCAATGCGTCCCTGACCTGGTCGAGATCGCCCGCGCCAAGGGTTTCGGCCCAGTTTTCGGTGAGTTCGCCCAAGGCCGCGTCGGCGGCGCGAGTACACGCCCAGCCGCGATCGGTGAGCGTGATGAGCCGGGCGCGTGCGTCGCGTGGGTGCGGATTGCGTTCGACGTAGCCCTTGGTGACCAGCTCGTCGACCAGTTGGCTCGCCGCCTGCTTGGTGACGCCGAGATGCTCGGCGATCTCGCCGACGGTTGCCCCGTCGGGTGCTACTCGCACGAAGGCGAAGCCGTGTGTGGGCCGTACATCGGGGAAGCCGGCCGCGGCGACCCCCGCCTGGACCGCATCGGTCACCTGGGCGGCGGCCGCGAGCAGCAGTAGGGGGAGGTCACCGGCAGAGGGCACGTTCGTCATTCTGGCACTTGACGGGATGGGAAAGCTACTTGACTATATAGACAAGTAAATTGACCAATAGGAGACGCAATGCCGGTAGTCCGTTCCGCCGACGCCCAGGTGCACGAAGTGCACAACGCCCGCTTCACCTCGTTGATCCGCCCCGGCACCGGCAGTGCCGACCTGTGTGTCTGGCAGACCGAGGTCGCGCCGGGCACGGCCGGAGTCGCCCACCGAATTCTCGGAGAGGAGGCATTCGTGCTGCTCACGGGTGAAATCGTTCTCACCATCGACGGCGAGGCGGCCACCCTGCGACCCGGTGATGCCGCCGTGGCGCCCGCCGGTTCGGTCATCGCGCTCACCGACGAAGCCGGGGCGGGCGCGCGGCTGCTGGTCACCGTCCGGACCGGCTTCGCCGCGGAGTTGCCGGACGGGTCGACCTTCGTCCCGCCCTGGGCATCATGACCGGTCACCACCGCTGTTTCGGTGGCAGAACTTGAAAGTTCGGTCACCCGAACAATATAATTCCGGGATGAAGGTTGGGTTCCACCGTTCGTCGCGAATGCTCGCGGCGTGCGTGCTGAGTGTCATGGTGTTCGCGCTCACCGCTTGCGGTGGCGTCGGCGCGTCCGACGACGACCGGAAGGTGGTCCTCACCACCTTCACCGTGCTCGCCGATATGGCGCGCAATGTGGCCGGTGAGCATCTACGGGTCGAGTCGATCACCAAGGTCGGCGCCGAGATCCACGGGTACGAGCCGACGCCGGGGGATATCAAGAAGGCCGCCAAGGCCGATCTCATCCTCGACAACGGCCTCGATCTCGAGGCCTGGTTCGCCCAGTTCGTCGCCGACCTCGAGGTGCCGCATGCCGTGGTGAGCGAGGGTGTGACGCCGATGAACATCAGCGAGGACGCCTACGCGGGCAAGCCGAATCCGCACGCGTGGATGTCGCCGGTGAACGCGCAGATCTACGTGGACAACATGGTTCGCGCGTTCACCGAGCTCGACCCCGACCACGCCGAGGCCTACCGCGCCAACGGCGAGGCGTACAAGACCCAGCTCGGTGCGGTCCGTGACGAGCTGGTGGCCGCCGTCAGCACGCTACCCGCCGACCAGAAGGCCCTGGTCACCTGTGAGGGGGCGTTCTCCTACCTGGCCCGCGACGCGGGACTGACCGAGAAGTACATCTGGCCGGTCAACGCCGAACAGCAGGCCACACCGCAGCAGATCGGGTCGGTGATCGACTTCGTCCGCCGGCGCGGGGTGCCCGCCGTGTTCTGCGAGTCGACGGTATCGGACGCGCCGATGCAGCGCGTGGTCGAGGCGACCGGTTCGCGCTTCGGCGGCACGCTGTATGTCGACTCGCTGTCGGAGGCGGACGGCCCCGTGCCGACCTACCTCGACCTGATCCGCCACGACGCCGACACCATCGCGGCGGCACTGGCAGGAGCACCGAAATGACCGAGCCGGTAGTCGAAATCCAGGACGTGACAGTTCATTACGGTGATGTGCTCGCCCTCGGCAACGTCGAACTCACGTTGAAATCGGGTCGGGTGTGCGGGCTGATCGGGATGAACGGGTCGGGGAAGTCGACACTGTTCAAGACCGTCATGGGGCTTGTCACGCCCGACCGCGGCCGGGTGCTGGTCAACGGTGGCGCGCCCGCCGCCGCGCGCAAGGCGGGCGCCCTCGGGTACGTGCCCCAATCCGAGGACGTGGATTGGACGTTCCCGCTGTCGGTGCGCGATGTGGTGATGACCGGACGCTACGGGAAAATGGGCTTCACCCGGCGTGCGAGCAAGGCCGACAAGGCCGCCGTGGAGGAGGCGCTGGCCCGGGTCGAACTCACCGACTTCGCCGACCGGCAGATCGGGCAGCTCTCCGGCGGGCAGAAGAAGCGGACCTTCGTGGCGCGCGGCATCGCGCAGGAGGCGACCATCCTGCTGCTGGACGAGCCGTTCGCCGGTGTCGACAAGCGCTCCGAGGCCACCATCACCGCGTTGCTGCGTGAGCTTGCCGCCGGTGGCGCGACGATCCTCGTATCCACCCACGACCTGCACGCGCTGCCTCGATTGGCCGACGAGGCAGTGCTTTTGAATCGTCGGGTGCTCGAACACGGCGACCCCGACGTGGTGTTGCGGCCCGAGAACCTGGCCAAGGCGTTCGGATTGGACACAGACCAGTGAACCTCGAAGAATTCTTCCTCGACCCGTTGCGCTACGAATTCATGGTCCGGGCGCTGGCGACCACCGTCACCGCGGCCGTGGTGTGCGCGGTGCTGTCGTGCTGGCTGGTGCTGATCGGCTGGTCGCTGATGGGTGACGCGGTGTCGCACGCGGTGCTGCCCGGGGTGGTGCTCGCCTACATCGTCGGCTGGCCGTTCGCGGTGGGCGCGGTGATCTTCGGTTTCCTCGCGGTCGCGTTGATCGGGGTGGTGCGCGATACCAGCCGGGTGAAGGAGGACGCGGCCATCGGGATCGTCTTCACGACGCTGTTCGCGTTCGGGTTGGTGCTGGTGTCGGTGACACCGAGCCAAACCGACTTGAACCACATCGTTTTCGGCAATCTGCTCGGGGTGAGCCGCGAGGAGATGACCCAGATCATGATCCTCGCGGCGATCGTGCTCGTGGCGTTGGTGCTCAAGCGTCGCGACTTCACTTTGTATGCCTTCGACGCCACCCACGCCCACGCCATCGGCCTCAACCCCCGCGTGCTCGGCACCGCGCTGCTCGCACTGCTCGCACTCACCTCGGTGGTGGCGTTGCAGGCGGTGGGGGTGGTGCTGGTGGTGGCCATGCTCATCATTCCGGGTGCCACGGCCTACCTGCTCACCGACCGTTTCTCGCGGATGCTGCTGATCGCGCCGACCGTGTCGGTGCTGTGCGCGGTCACCGGTCTCTACATCAGCTACCACCTCGACACCGCCGCGGGCGGGATGGTGGTGGTCACGCAGGGCGTCGCCTTCACCCTGGTCTACCTGTTCGCGCCACGCCACGGCATCATCGGCCGCCGCATCACCGCGAGCCGGGCCCGTTCGGCCAAGCTCGCCGTCTGAACCTGTCGGTGCGTTTTGAGATGATCGGGTCATGACAGTCACCGGGGACGACGTCCGCACCATCGCCGGGTCCCTGCCCGGCACGGCGGAGGAATTCGCCTGGGGCATGCCGATTTTCAAGGTCTCGGGCCGCCTGTTCCTCACCCTCCCCGAGAACGAGACCTCGATGGCCGTCCGCTGCCCGATCATCGACCGCGACGAACTGGTCCAAGCCGAACCGGCCAAGTTCTGGATCGCCTCCCACGAGGCGAACAACGCCTGGGTCCGCGTCCGCCTCTCAGCCCTCGACGACCACGACGAACTCACCGCCATCATCACCGACTCCTGGACCCAGGCCGCCCCCCGAGCCCTCCTGGAGTCTCATGAGTCCGCTACCAACTAGGGTGGCGGGTCTTATGGGAATCAGCGCTACTGTGCACACTTTTGCTATTCAGCTCGCCGATGTGGATCGGGGGGTTTATGAGGAGTTGGAGTTGCGGGTGGCTCGGCATCCGTCCGAGACGCTCGAGTACATGGTGACGCGGATTCTGGCGTACTGCCTGCAGTACGAGGAGGGGATCGTGTTCAGTGAGGGTGGGATCTCGGCTACCGACGAGCCCGCGGTGCAGGTGCGGGATCTGACGGGGCGGACGACGGCCTGGATCGAGGTGGGGGCGCCCGACTCGGAGCGGATTCATCGGGGGAGCAAGTTGGCTGGGCGGGCGGCGGTGTACACGCATCGGGATCCGGTGAAGGTGCTCGCGCAGTACGCGGGTAAGAAGATTCACAACGCGGCCGCGATTCCGCTCTACAGTTTCGACCGGGCGTTCATCGACGAGGCGGCGCGGCTGGTGGATCGGCGCAATACCGCGAGCCTGTCGATCACCGAGGGCGTGGTGTACCTCGATCTCAACGGCTCCAGCCTGCGGACCGACATCATCGAACAACCGTTGGCCTGAACGGGTAATTTGGCGGGCACCTGTACGAGTGGAGGTTGCGGTGCCCACAGTGATGAGCCGGTTCGTGATTCCCGGGTTCCTGCGAGTAGCGCGCCGCAACCGGAACTACATCGACGCCGAACGCGCCGAGGCCCATATCCGCGAGTCGGCGCTTCGCCCACTGCCCTACGGCCCGCCACGCACCCTGCGCGGAGTCGACATCGCCGTGGTGCGCGATCATGGCTGGCCCGTCTACACCCTCACCCCGCGCACCGGAGAACCACGCGGCGGTCTGGTGTACGCGCACGGTGGCGGCTGGGTCGGTGAGATCGCGGTGCAGCACTGGCGGCTGGCGGCCATGCTCGCCATCCGCGCACGGCTCACGGTGACGGTGCCGATCTACCCCCTCATCCCGTTCGGCACCGCCGCGGACGTGATTCCCCGCGTAGCCGACCTCGTCCGCACCAGCGCCGACGAACACGGCCCCACCTTCCTCGCCGGTGATTCGGCCGGCGGCCAGATCGCCCTGTCCACCGCACTGCACCTACGCGACCTCGGCACCACGCTGCCGCGCACGGTCCTCATCTCCCCGGCTCTCGACCTCACCCTCGAGAACCCGCAGATCGATGTCGTACAGCAGCGCGACCCGTGGCTCGGTCGCGACGGCGGCCTCGTCTACGGCCGCCGGTGGAGCGGCGAGCTGCCGATGAAGGACCCCATGGTGAGCCCCCTGTTCGGCGATCTCACCGGCCTCGGCCCGATCACCCTGTTCACCGGCACCGACGACATCCTCAATCCCGACGCCCGCCTGCTGCGGGACAAGGCCCGCGCGGCCGGTGTCGACCTGGACTACATCGAGAAACCGGGTCTGGTGCACGTATATCCGCTGACTCCGAGTCCCGAAGGCGCAACGGCCCGCCGCCACATCGTCACCACGCTGTGCGCGGATCTCGATGGCGCACAGGATGTTTCATCTCAACGCTGAGACAGGTGATAGTTGAACAGGATGGTCAGCTGGGTGACCGCCTGATCGAACGGATGCGCCGACTTGAGCGCCCGGCTGTGCACGATGGTGCCCTCGATGGTGGTGAGCAGGAACCCGGCCAGCGACACCGCCGTCGCCCGTTCGATCCCGGCCGCGACGATGCCGTCGGCCAGGCGCGCGGTCCATTCGGCGAAGGCCTGCCCGGCGATCGACTGCACCACCGGATCGCTTTCGTCCAGCGCGGCGGCCATCATGAACGATCCGGCCCGGAACTCGCTCTGTTCGAGCGGCACTCGCCAGAAGGCGAACAGGTTGGTCAGCCACTGTTGCGCCGACGGCGCGGTCTGCAGGGCGTCGGCCACGGCGCTGACGTGCGAGTACACCAGCCGCGACACGATGCGGGCGGCGGTCTGCACCAGTTCGCTCTTGCCGGAGGGAAAGTGCTGATAGAGCGAGTTGCGTGAGGTATTGCTCCGCTTGAGCAGTTCGCTCAAGGCCGCCGCGTGCACGCCGTGCTCCTGCACGGTCGCGATGGTGTGCTCGATCAGTCGGGCGCGTGGTCCGGCCGGCATCCGACTCTCCTCCCCGAAACGCTTGATTGAACCGATCGGTTCATGTTAGACCTAATGACAGATGAACCGATCGGTTCACATGGAGAGGATGTCATGCCAACCCCCATCGCCACCTCGATTCCGATCACCCACACGGGAATTCTCGGCCTCGGCGTGTACCGGCCGCGCCGCGTCGTGCCCAACTCGGAGATCGTCGAGGCCATCGACTCCTCCGACGAATGGATCAAGACTCGATCCGGCATCGCCGCCAGGCACTGGGCCGAAGACGACGAGACCATCGTGTCGATGAGCACCGCCGCCGCCCGCGACGCCCTCACCGCCGCGGGCATCACGGCCGACCAAGTCGACGCCGTGCTGCTGGCGACCTCGTCGCAGATGGTCCTCGGCCCCTCGGCTGGCGCGGTGGTCGCCACCGAACTCGGCATGCACGACACCGCCGCCTACGACATCTCCGCCGGGTGCGCGGGCTTCTGCTACGCGCTGGCCGATGCCGCCAACCTGGTCCGCTCCGGGCAGGCGCGCCACGTGCTGGTGATCGGTGTGGAACGGCTCTCGGACCTGCTCGACCGCACCGATCGCGGCACGGCGTTCATCTTCGCCGACGGCGCGGGCGCGGTGGTCGTCGGCGCCGCCGAGCAGGAGGGGATCGGCCCGGTGGCGTGGGGCTCGGACGGGTCACGCACCTCGGCGATCAAGCAGGACAAGGACTTCCAGGAGTACTTCGCCGAGGTGGCGGCCGCCGAGGCCAGTGGCGGCACGACGGTGCGGCCCTACATCCGGATGAACGGCACCGAGGTATTCCGCTGGGCCGTCACATTTCTGGAGCAGGCATGCCGGGAGGCCTTGAAGCTGGCCGGTGTCACCGCCGCCGACCTGGACGCCTTCGTGCCGCACCAGGCCAATATCCGCATCACCGACGCGCTGGTCCGCACTCTCGACCTGCCCGACACCGTCGCCGTGGCGCGCGACATCGTCGACACCGGTAACACCAGTGCCGCCTCGATTCCGATGGCCATGGAACAGTTGCTGCGCAGCGGCGCCGCCGAACCCGGCCAGACCGCGTTGCTGCTCGGCTTCGGTGCGGGTCTGGCGTACGCGGGCCAGGTGGTGCACCTGCCACCGATCGTCTAGCCGGTGAAGCGCTTCTCGCTCTCGCCCAACATCTCCAGCGCGCACCGCACCGACTGCTCGAGTACCTGCTCGGGTTCGCCGTCGAAATTGCGGTGCACGGCCCAGGAGGTGTCGCGGGTGGCGACAGCGCACCACACCGACCCCGCCGGTTCGCCGTCCTGATCGCCCGGCCCGCCGACGCCGGTGGTCGCGGCGGCGATATCGGCGTCGGTCAGTGCTCGTACGCCTTCGGCCATGGCCAGTGCGGCCGTCTCCGACACCACCGGCACGTCGGGCACGCCGAGAACGGACTGTTTCACCGTCACGGAGTACGCGACGACCCCGCCGCGGAACCACTGCGCGGAGTCGGGCGCCGCCGCGAGGGCGGCGGCGAGGTTACCGCCGGTGAGGGATTCGGCTACGGCGACTGTCAGCCCGTGACGCTTGGCGAAGTCGCCGACATCTGCTGCGGTGGTGATGATGGCCTCCTCTGACGCGCCTGATCGCTGACGGGAACAGCGTAGGCCGCTCCGTCGCGGATGCCGAACTCGAACCGGCACGGGAACAGCGACGGCAGGCCGGTGGCGCGCAGGTCGTAGTTCGCGGCGAGGGTCTGCATGGCCCAGTTCTGCAAAGAATCCGGCAGCCGCAGGGTGGTGCCGTCGACGCAGGAAACATAGGCGTGGGTCTGTTCACCGTCGACCGGAAGCGGATTGCGCAATCCGACCGCGCCGATGTCGAGAACTCGTCCGGAGTTGTGGGGAGAAGCGACGCTCGGCAAATCCAACTCGATGTCGTCCATGTGGGAAACCGTAACGCAGCAACTATCCAGGGAACATCGAAATCACGCCCCCTATACCGAACTTCGCAACATTGGCTGAACGTCGCATTTGTGACGATCGGTCTGCGCCCATCGCAACACCATCGCAAAGAACCGGAAATCTTCTCGTTCCATGAGCTTCATCGCCGGGTCCACGACTGGTTCTCACCCCGCCATGGGGCGCGTGAATGCTTCGGTCCGGCCCTCGACGCGCCCTGCCAGGTGCCGACGTCGAGGCGATACCGCTCGAACCTGATGAGGGGAAGAATGACAATCAAACGCTTCTACGTGGCCACGGCCGCCGCGGTCGCACTCGGTGGTTTCGCCGCCGGTTCCGCCGGCGCCGACGCTTTCGTCCCGCTGCCCGACGGCCAGAAGGCAGGCCCGGGCGTGACGATCACCCGCACCGCCGAGCGCGCCACCGTGTCGCCGTCGCTGGCGGCCAACGGCGCGGGCCGCGTCGCCTGGGTCTCGGGCACCGTCACCGCCGACGTCACCGCGACGCCGGAGGGCAAGGTCGGCCCGAACAACGGTCCGGCGGGCAAGGACGGCTCCAACAACTCCTCCACCCACGGCGCCTCGCAGCTGAACACCGGCTACATCGTCGGTTGCCAGGTGGCCATCGGTGACGACGCCATCTCCGCGGGCGTCTCCGGCGGCATCGACCTGTCCGGCGGCAGCATCGGTGGCTCGGTCGGCCTCGACCTGGGCCCCGGCGAGGTGAAGTTCGTCCAGATCGAGAAGAAGGACATCCTGAAGGCGGGCGTCTACTCGGTCGAGTACCAGGACGTCGAGATCGAGGTGCAGGGCTGCGCCGGTTACGCCCAGGCCCGCGCCTACTCGGTCGTGGAGATCATCGGCGACCACTACTCCAAGACCACCCTCTACGGTGCCCCGTTCAGCATCGGCTGAGCGCATCCGACTTCGATCGCAAGGAATGACACACATGATCGACCGTAAGAATTCGGCCCGCATGGCCGGTCTGGTCGGCGCGGCCGCCGTGACCTTCGGCCTGCTGTCCGCCGGTGCCGCCAACGCCGACACCTTCGTTCCGCTGCCCGGTGGCGAGATCGTCAAGACCCTGTCCGACGGCTCGACCGTCACCGTTCGCCTGGTCGGCGAGTCGGCCCTCATCAGCCCGTCGATGGGCTCGACCCCGGTGCACCGCAACGCGTGGGTGTCGGGCTCCGCGCAGGTCGAGGTCTCCGGTAACGCCAAGGGCGGCAAGATCTACCCCGGTTACGTGGTGGGTTGCCAGGTCAACATCGACGGCGGCGGCGTCGAGGGTGGCGTCGAGGGCGAGAGCAGCTGGGACGGCGAGGACGTGAGCGTCGGCGCCGAGTCCGGTGCCGAACTGAGCCTCGGCCCCGGCCAGGCCAAGTCGTTCTACATTCTCGACATCGAGAAGGCCGACGACTACGGCAACGAGGACCACGGCACCAACAACAAGTTCAAGGGCAAGAGCGGCTCGGTGACCTGGGCCGACTCGACCATCGGCCTGAGCGGCTGCGCCGGGTACGCCCAGGCGCGTGCCTTCGTGAAGGTCAAGGTGGAGACCGAGAACGTGAGCTCGGTCGTCACCCTGTGGGGCCAGCCCTTCAGCATCGGCTGATCCTGACAACCCCAGCGGGGCCCGGCGTCCGAGTGACGCCGGGCCCCGCTGCGTTATGACGAGAAGTCACCGGTGTCGGTGTCGCGCGACGACTTCGGGAATCGGCCGCGTGCCGTGGCAGCGCGACTTGTCCTCCTCCAGCCCGAGGCCGTGACGATCACCCGACCCGGTGACCGTGACGAGAATGGATCACTTTCATTGCGGCGGCTCGGACGTTTTCTTTGCGATCACGTGACGATCCAGCGCGGGCAGCGTCAACTCGAAGCGCGCACCACCGCCCGGCCGCTCCGAGCATCGGATCCGGCCCTGGTGTCCCGCAACGGTTTCGGCGACGAGAGCCAGGCCGATGCCGGTGCCGCCCGTGCGACGCGAGGCGGTGACGAAGCGTTCGAAGATGCGTTCGCGGTCGGCCGCCTCGACACCGGGGCCTTCGTCGTCGACGGTGACGCGCACGTCGTCGCCGTCGCGCTCGACGCGCACCGCGGTCACCCCGCCACCGTGGCGTTCGGCGTTGACGAGCAGGTTCAGCAGGGCGCGTTCGAGTTCCATCCGCCGCCCGCGCACCAGTCCTCGGTCGGTGGCCGTGAGCAGCTCGGCCGCGACGCGACGGCTCGCGAGCAGGTGGGTCAGCAGTTCGGCCAGCGACAGCGGTGCCGGGTCGGAGCGATGGATGCCCGCTTCGGCGCGCGCGAGGGCGAGCATGTCGTCGAGCAGACCGCGCAGGTAGGTGGTCTCCTCCACGAGCAGTCCCAGTGCGGCGCGCGGTCTTTCGGACAGTTCGTCGCGGTGTCCGGCCAGCACGGTCGCCGTGGTGGTCAGGGTGGTGAGCGGGGTGCGCAACTCGTGACTGAGGTCGGAGACGAGCCTGCGTTCGCGTTCGATGCGCCGCTGCAGGGAGTCGACCATGGCGTTGAAGGCCTCGACGGTCGGTGACAGATCGACGTCTTCGGGCTGCGACAAACGCAGGTCGAGATCGCCCGCGGCGATGCGCGACGCGGTGCCCGCCACCTGGCGCAGCGGGCGCAGCGCGAGGTGCGCGGCCCAGGCGCCGAGCGCGGCGGCCACCGCGACGGCGAGCACCGCACAGGCGAAGAGGATGGTGCGCAGCATCTTCAGGGTGTCCTCCAGTTCGCGCAGCGGCGCGAATTCCTGGAGGACGGCACCGTTTTCGACGTAGGTCGCGGTGCGCAGATAGGGCTCGCCCGCGATCCGGACGCGGGTGGCCGGCGACGGCACCTCGGCGGCCCGTTCGAGCGTGGCGACGGTGGCCTGGTCGGCGCCGAGCACACCGGTGCCCGTGGTGGTGTCGAGAAGTGCGATGGTTCCGGCGGGTAGCCGCAACGATTCGAGGGCCTCTTGCCCGGCGGCCAGTGATTCCATCCGCAACCGCAGGATCTCGGCGTGCACTCCTACCGCGCGTTCGACCGTCCGAACCCGTTGGGACTCCATGTAGTTGGTGCTGATCGCATAAACCGAACCCGACAGCAGCACCGCGACGAGGCTGGCGCTGAGGACGAACGCCGCTGTTACGCGACCACGCAGGCCACGTAACCGGGTGGGCAACTCAGGACCCGGCATCGAGGCGATAGCCGAGCCCGCGCACGGTGACGATCAGGCGCGGTTCGGCGGGATCGCGTTCGATCTTGGTGCGCAGGCGGCGGATGTGCACGTCGACGATGCGGTCGTCGCCGAAGAACCCGCGGTCCCAGATCTTGTCGAGCAGCACCTGCCTGCTCAGCACGAGCCCGTCGTTCTGTGCCAGTTCGCACAGCAACCGGAATTCGGTGAGCGTCAGGTGCACGTCTTCACCGGCCAGCCGCACCGAACCGCGCTCCGGGCAGAGGACGAGCTGCCGGTCGGCGTCGAGGACGAGTTCGACCACCTCGCGTTCGGTGTTGTTGCGGGTGCGCCTGCCCACGGCCCTGATGCGCGCGGTCAGTTCCTTGACCTCGAAGGGTTTGGTGACGAAGTCGTCGGCGCCCGCTTCCAGGGCGGCGACCACATCGTGGGTGTCGTCACGGGCGCTGACCACGATGATCGGCACGTCGTGTTCGCGGCGCACTTCCCGGATGCAGGTGAACCCGTCCATACCGCCGAGCATGAGGTCGACGATCAGGACGTCCGGCACACCGATCCGGTGTACGTGTTCCAGTGCGTGCTCGGCGCTCTCGGCCTCGGCGACGACGTACCCCTCGTCCTCCATCGCCAGTCGTAACGACTCCCGCACGCGGGTGTCGTCCTCCACGATCATCAACTGGGCGTTCATGCCGTGCCCAAGTACGTGGTCAGCAGGGGGAGCGCGACAGTGGGGTGATCGGCGAAAATCGGATCGGCGATCACGGAGAACTCCCAGCCCGTGCCGATGCGGTGCAGCTTGCCGAGTACGAAGCCGGTGTGCGAGGTGGCGCTGGACAGGTCGATGCGCACCATCTCCGCACCGCTCACGCTGTCGACGACACGGCAGAAGCCGTTGACGACCTGGTCGAACGTCTGCCCGGTGTAGCAGGTGACGAGAAAGACGATGGTGCTCGTCGCGACGTCGACGCGAGTGAGGTCGACGGTGATCACCTCGTTGTCGCCGTCACCGTCGCCGGTCACGCTGTCGCCGAGGTGGCGCAGCGCGCCGTCACGAGACGTGAGTTGTTCATGGAAGGCCGCGTCGACGAAGTCGTGCCCCGCGAACGACAGCGCCGTGATATTGAGGTCGATGTCCTTGCGCTTGCGGCCGAACAAGCCGGTGGGCGGGGCCGGGTCCCAGCCGAGGCCGACGGACACGTGGGTGAAGGTCATGGTGGTGCTCCTGTCGGACGGTCAGGGGGACGTCTGCTGGTAGACGTCCGGGACGCCGTCGCCATCGGCGTCGAGTGATTCGGCCTCGTCGAGGCGGCGGTAGGTGCGGTTGCGGGCGCGCAGCACGATGGTCGCCAGCAGGGCCGCCGCGAGGGTGCCGCACAGGACACCGATGCGGACGTGGTCGGCATGGGTCGGGTCGCCTTCGAAGGCCAGTTCACCGACCAGCAACGACACCGTGAAACCGATGCCGCCGAGCAACGCGACACCGGCCACGTCCACCCACGCCAGGTCGGCGTCGAGTTCGGCGCGGGTGAGCTTGGCGGTGAGGTAGGTGGTGGCGGTGATGCCCACGAGCTTGCCTACGACCAGGCCGACGATGATGCCGATCGTCACCCGGTCGGCGAGGGATTCGGTGAGCCCGGTGAGGCCGCCGATGGTCACACCGGCCGCGAAGAAGGCGAAAATCGGCACCGCCACTCCGGCCGAGAGCGGGCGGATGGTGTGTTCGAAGCGTTCGGCCAGGCCGTGCTCGGTATCGGTCTCGCCGCGACCGGCGAGCACCGGCACCGTGAAACCGAGCAACACGCCCGCCACGGTGGCGTGGACGCCGGAGGAATGCACCAGCCACCACGTCACAAGGGCGAGCGGAACCAAGAGGAACGGCGAACTGATCCGGCGCTGCACAGCGACAGCGAACAGGCCGATCGGGACCAAGGCGAGCGCAAGATAGGGCAGGTGCAGTTCGCCGGTGTAGAAGATCGCGATCACGGTGACGGCCAGCAGGTCGTCGACCACGGCGAGGGTGAGCAGGAAGGTGCGCAGCGCGGCGGGCAGATGGGTGTTGATGACCGCGAGTACGGCGAGCGCGAAGGCGATGTCGGTTGCGGTCGGGATCGCCCAGCCGTCGACCGAGCCGCCCCTGTTGATCGCGAAGTAGATGAGCGCGGGCACGGCCATACCGCCGACGGCTGCGACGACCGGAAGTGCGGCCCGGCGCGGATCGCGCAGATCGCCCGCGACGAACTCGCGTTTGAGTTCGAGGCCGACGACGAAGAAGAAGATGGCGAGCAGCCCGTCGGCGGCCCACTGACTCAGCGTGAGATTCAGGTGCAGCGATTCCGGGCCGATGCGGAAGTCGCGAAGCGCCACATAGGCATCCGCCCAGGGTGTGTTGGCCCAGACGAGCGCGACGATCGCCGCGACGATCAGCAGGACACCGCCAACTGTCTCCCGTCGCAGCACCTCGGTGACTCGACGAGATTCGGGCCAGCTGCCTCGGGTGAGGACAGTGCGTCGTGCCGCGCGGTTCATGCGTGCCCGGGTGCGGTAGGTACGAACATGAAAGTTCCCGTCTTCACTCGAACCCCACTCGACGGAGTTCGAGCTGGGTTGCCGACCAGACTTCCCGGCGCACCAACCTTAACGATGCCGCACCCACCACACCCCGCGCAAACCGTGCGTCCGGCTAGCCGAGGGCGAAACGCAGCAGCGCCTGCTTGTCGCCCTGCTTGATCTTGCCCTTGCGATCGAGCACCTCGAGCTGCCACACCGGTCCGTTGCGGAAGGCCCGCGCGATGGCGTTGGCGTTCTCGGCGCCGAGCAGTGACGGCCAGATATCGGCCACCGGCTGGCTGTCGGCGCCGGTGGCGTCGTAGATCTTGAACGAGACGTTGTTGGCCTTGTCGAACGAGGAACCCTTCTTGAACGCGGCCGCGACGAACACGATGGCGTCGATCGCGGTGGGCACATTCGCGAAGGTGACGTGCACGGTCTCGTCGTCGCCCGCGGCCGCTCCGGTCTGCTCGTCACCGGTGTGCAGCACCGCGCCGTTGCCCAGCGGGTCGAGCGAATCGAGACCGGCGAAACGCACCGGCTCGCCACCCTGCATCAGGACGGCGACGAGGTCGAGATCGACGCCCCGCTTGCGGCGGGCGATGCCGAGCAGTCCACCGCTGGAACCGGCCGACGGGTCCCAGCTCACCCCCACGCTCATCTTGGTGATACCGGCGAGATCGGCCGCGCCGTCTTCCTTCTTCAGAGTAATCACAGCTGCGAGGCTACGGACTTCCCGAGTTGCCCGCATGCCCAGCCGATTTCGCTACCTCACCACCATCCGAGCACGGGACCGATGGCGCGGCCGAGCGCGTCGGCGAGGGTGCGCGAATAGGTGGCGGTGAGGTGGTGCTCGTCGTGGTAGATCAGCACATTGCCCTCGGCGACGGCGCAGACGGTCGGGCCGCACACGGCGTCGGTGAGGTCGATGGGGAAGACGTGCGGGAAGGGTGCCGCCGCTTCGCGCTGCGGGTCGATCGGGTCGAGTGCGTCGCCGCGGCGCATGCCGCAGCTGATGCGGTCGCCGCCCGAGGCCAGGCAGTCGGTGGCGCGGTAGCGCACGCCGTCGCGGCGCAACCACGGTGTGTCGCGCAGGGTGAGCACCGCGAGGCCGCGCTCGGACAGGGCCGTCCACACATCGAGGAATTCCCGCGGGGTCTCGTCGCCGCCCGCGTCGCGGGGCCGGGTGCCGATGGTGAACACCCAATCGGGGCGGTCGGTGCCGAGCCGGTCGATCACCTCGCGCGACCAGTCCCGGCAGTCGGGGACGGGTTCGCCGTTGTAGGTGGCGTCCTCGGCGAGGGTGAGCGGGCACCCCATCTTCAGATACACCTGGATGCGGAAGGAATGCTCCTCGGCCAGCACCTGCAGCGCGGGCAACCAGTGTTCGACGTGGGAGCTGCCCGCCATGGCGATGGTGCGTTCGGCGTCGGGGTCGCCGTAGGTGCAGGTGACGACGGAGCGGGTGTTCCAGTCGGCGATACAGCCGTCGAGTGTCGGTGGCGGCTGATCGTTGCGGGCCTCGAAGAGATTGGGCCGCAACGGTTCGGGCGCGACGGGAGTGTTCGCGGTGAGTGCTCGCGCACCGGGGTACCTGGTCGCCTCGACGTCGGTGGTCGCGGCCGGCGGCGCCGCCCGCACGACGGCGAACTCCCAGGCCGACGCGGTCGCCACCACGGCCGCGAGCAATGCCGCCACGCCCGCGGTGACCAGGCGCCTGCCGGGCCGGCGCGTCTTGGCGCGCAGTGGTTTCTCGATCAGCTGGTTGGTGAGCCAGGCCAATGCCAGCGACACCGCGATCACGCCGGTGCCACCGAGCAAGTCGACGTCGGCGCTGTCGCGTTCGGTGAGGAAGAAGATGAGAATCGGCCAGTGCCACAGGTACAGCGGGTAGGCGAGTTCGCCGAGCAACCGCATGTGCCGGTGCGCGAGCAGCCGGTTGGGTCCGTCCCATTCGTGGCGTGGCACGTTCGCGACCGACACGATCACCGCGGCGGCGGCGAGTACCGGAAGCAGGGCGGCCGGGCCGGGGAAGCGGTTGGCGGCGTCGCCGATCAGCCAGCCGCACAGCACGACTCCCGCGATGCCGAGGGCGGCCAGCGGCGCCCGGCACCAGCGCGGCAGCACCAGGTACGGTGCGGCGACCGCGAGTGCCGCGCCGATCAGCAGTTCCCAGCCGCGCGCGAAGGTGTCGTAGTAGTTCCAGCCCTGGTGGGTCGCGGTGCCCCGGGTCGCGTACACGAATGAGGCGGCGGCAGCGGCGATCAGGATCACTCCGACCACGGTTCGCGCCTGGCGCAGCCGTGCGAACACCGCGACGAGGATCAGCGCGACCAGATAGAACTGGCCCTGCACCGACATCGACCAGAGGTGTTGCAGTGGGCTCACCGACGGGTCGGCGGCCAGATAGTCGGACCAGGTGAGCGCCAATTCCCAGTTCTGCGCGAACAGCAGCGAGGCGAGTGTCTGCGCCGCGACCGCCGACCACTGGGTGTAGGGCAGCAGCAGCGTCGAGGCCACCAGAACCCCGGCCAGCACCACCGCCATGGCAGGCAGCAGCCGCCGCGCGGTACGCCGCACCACCGGCCACACCCACCCGCGTGGACCGTGCTCGGCGCGGCGCAGCAGCATCCCGGTGAAGAAGTAACCGGACAGCACCAAAAAGACGTCTACGCCACCCGACACCCGGCCGAACCAGATGTGGAAAACCACGACCAGGCCGATCGCGAGGCCACGCAGACCGTCGAGGTCGGAGCGGTATTGCACTGTGCCGCTGCGTTGTTCGGCCGTCGAGCCCGAACCTGCCGAGGTCTCCGGCGAGAGAACCGAGGGTGACCACGCCATGTCATGTGACTATCACGGCGCCCGCGTGGATGTCACATCGAGGCATCGAAAACCGTGCGCCGCAGCGAAGATGGCGCGACGGGTTTGCCTTCCACCCGAACAGCCGCCAAAATTTCGGGAAGGGACGCGGACATCACCGAATCGATGCCGCGCGGGGCTGGGAGAGACCTGTGACACGCGAAGATCCGCCCGCCGGGGGTGCCGACGATCAGGGTTCGTGGTGGATGACACCGCGTGCCGACGGACAACAGGCCGATGCCGCCCCGCCGACGGTGCGCGCGGATACACCCGGTTTCGGCCAGCAGCCCCCGCCCAGCCAGCCGCAGTGGCCGGTCGGTCAGCAGAGTCAGCCGTGGCAGCAGCCGCCGGTGAGCCAGCCGTGGCAGCAGCCGATGCCGGGTCAACCGATGCCCGGTCAGCCGATGATGGGGCAGCCGCAGTGGCAGCAGCCGCGGCCGCCGTACGCGCGGTCCGGGTCGTCGTCGACGCCGTGGCTGATCGGCGGCGCGGTGGTCTGCGCGTTCCTCGTGCTCATCGTGGTCGCGGTGGTGATCGGCGGCAACTCCGATCCCGATTCGCCCGTCGTCGCCGCGCCGAGCACCACGTCCTCGACGGTGCCGTCCACCTACTCGACTACTTCGGCCGCACCGACCTCGAAGCCGTTCGACTGGAATACCCTCGACAGCGCCGCCACCGACGACACCCCGCTCACCGTGAAAGCCCTGCTGCCGCAAAGCTTCACCGACTCCAAGGGTGTGCTCTACACCCTGCGCGCCAGCGGCGAACACGGGTGCGACCAGCCGGGCAACTCCGACAACGTGTCGTCCGCGATCACGTCCAACGGGTGCACCACCAATATCACCGGCTCCTACATCGACAAGGACGACCACATCCTGGTGTCGGTGAACGTGCTGGTGTTCCCCACCGACTCCGCCGCCCGCTCCGCCTACGACACCCTCGACGGCCAGACGCAGGACTGGGGAATCTGGTGCCCCACAACGGGTCTGGCCAGCGATACCTGCCACGGTGACATCATGTCCGCCACCCGGGTGCAGTGGTCGGCCTACAGCCACCGCTACTTCACCCAGGCCACCGGCATCTACATCGACCTGTCCGACAACAGCAGCCTCGAGGAATGGTGCAAGGCGGGCGCCAACGCGGCAGCCACCACCGTCGGCCCGAAGAACTACTGGCAGAAGTGATCACCGTGCTCGCCGCGCGGCGAGCAACGCGGTGAACTCCTCGGCGTAACCGAGTTGGCGGCGCAGTTTCGCGACGCTGTCCTCAGCTTTGGCGTGCAACGCGGCGAGCAGTTCGCGGGCCGCCGGGTCGCCGAGATCGTCGAGGGCGGACAGTAATTCGCCCATCTCGGCCAGGGTGAAGCCGAGCGGCTTCATTCGGCGGATCACCAGCAGCCGGTCGATATCGTCCTCGGTGTACAGGCGGAACCCGCCCGCGCTGCGTGCCGAGGGCCGCACCAGGCCCACCTCGTCGTAGTGCCGAATCGTCTTCACCGACAACTCGGTTCGTTCGGCGACCTGACCGATCTGCAAGTGCGCGCGGGCGGGCATCTCAGTGCCCTGCGAGGTGCCCGGAGAGCCTGCCGTGGCGCTGTTCGGAGGCCGCGTCCAGCCCGACGATCTCGACCTTCTTGCCCTTGGACTCGTACTTGGTGGTGATCGCGTCCAAGGTGGCGACCGTCGAGGCGTCCCAGATGTGCGCGTCGGACATGTCGATCACGATATTGCGTGGGTCCTCGACATAGTCGAATTGGTACACCAGGTCGTTGCTCGAGGCGAAGAACAGTTCGCCGCGCACCTTGTAGACCCTGGTGTCGATGTCGCCGTCGTGGTCGATATCGGCCTCGCCGATCTTCTCGACCTCGGTGAAGTGGGCGACGCGGTGGGCGAAGGCAACCATCGCGGTGAGCACACCGGCGATCACGCCGTAGGCGAGGTTGTGCGTACCCACCGTGACGGCGACGGTGACCAGCATGACCGCGGTCTCGGCGAAAGGCATGCGGCGCAGGGTTTTCGGGGCGATCGAGTGCCAGTCCATGGTACCCACCGACACCATGATCATCACGGCGACGAGCGCGGCCATCGGGATCAGGGCGACGATGTCACCGAGCCCGACGACCAGGATCAGCAGGAACAACCCGGCCAGGAACGTCGAAATCCTGGTGCGCGCACCGGAGGACTTCACATTGATCATCGTCTGGCCGATCATGGCGCAACCGCCCATACCGCCGAAGAAGCCGGTCACCACATTGGCCACACCCTGGCCCCAGCCCTCGCGGGTCTTGTCGGAGTGGGTGTCGGTGATGTCGTCGACGAGCTTGGCCGTCATCAACGACTCGAGCAGGCCGACCAACGCCATCGCCAACGCGTACGGGGCGATGATCTTCAGCGTTTCCAGCGTGAACGGAACATCGGGGATCAGCCAGGAGGGCAGGCTCGACGGCAACTCGCCCTCGTCGCCCACGTTCGGGACATCGAGCGAGAACACGAGGGTCGCGGCGGTGAGCAGCACGATCGCCACCAGCGGGGCAGGGACGACGCCGGACAGCTTGGGCAGGAAGACCATGATCGCGATACCGATGGCGACCATCGGATACACCAGCCACGGCACGCCGAGCAGGTGCGGGATCTGCGCGGTGAAGATCAGGATCGCCAGCGCGTTGACGAACCCGACCATCACGCTGCGCGGGATGAATCGCATCAGCCGCGCGACCCCGATCACGCTGAGCACGATCTGCAGCACACCAGCGAGGATCACCGTGGCGATCAGGTAGTCCAGTCCGTACTGCCGCATGACGGGGGCGATCACCAGAGCGACCGCGCCGGTCGCGGCCGAGATCATCGCCGGGCGGCCACCGACGAACGCGATGGTGACGGCCATGGTGAACGACGCGAACAACCCCACGCGCGGGTCGACCCCGGCGATGATGGAGAACGAGATGGCCTCGGGGATCAGGGCGAGCGCGACCACCAGCCCGGCCAGTACTTCCGTGCGGAGTCGGCGCGGGCTGCGCAGGGCGGCCATCACCGACCCTTCGGTCTGTCTACTGGCGGACACGGCTGTCCCCATCGGCTGCTCCCAACGAATGTGTCGCCATCACGGCGCTCGGCCGGCACGAGCGGACGCCCGTGCGATCGGCCAACCCTACCCTCCCGTAAGGGTAGAGTTGGCCTGTGGTGGTCACGAGGAGATAACGCCGGGGTGCGAGCTTCGCCACTGACGCCCGCGCTCGTGACGGGGGAGTGGGCGAAAGATTCGGCGATCGACAGGGGTTCTCGCACTATCCGAGTTCATGTCACGAACTGGTCAACGGCCCAGATCGCATGGAAAGTACCAGGTAGCGCGCCTAGGGTTGGTAATCGAGCTCGACGAAATGGAGTATTCGCCGAAAGGAAGTCGGGGGCGGACATTGCTTCGCAAGAGACCCAGTACACAGACGTGCCGTGACGCGGTGGAGTTGGCCGTGCGAGCACCGTCGGTGCACAACACCCAACCGTGGCGGTGGCGCATCGGGCACGGCCGCGTCGACCTCTTCGCCGATTTCGGCCGACAGGTCACTGCGACCGATCCGCGCGCTCGCGCGCTCACGGTGAGCTGCGGTGCCGCGCTGCACCATTTGACCGTCGCGTTCGCGATGCTCGGCTGGCACGCGGTCGTCGAACGGCTGCCCGATCCCGCGCGGCCCGATCACCTCGCGCGGGTCGAACTCACCCCGCGCTCGCCGAGCGACCACGACATCCGTTTGGCCGCCGCCATCCATGTGCGCCGCTCCGACCGGCGCCGCTTCCCCGACCTGCCCATCCCGGCACGCGACCTGCGTACGGTGTCGCGCTGTGCCTCACGGTTCGGCGCCGCGGCCCGCCACGTCCCCGACATGCTGCTGCCCGAGCTGGCCGAACCCATGCGCTCGGCCGCCGCCCGGCACGCCGTCGACGGTGACTACCTCGCGGAACTGGGCGAGTGGAGCGGTTGCCACGGCGAGCTCACGGGAGTGCCCGCCCACAACGCCCCCGCACCCCGCCGCCCCGGCGAACTACCGGTGCGGGTCTTCGCCGACGCGCAGCTGTCCGAGTACACCGACGAACCCGACGCCGCGCACTGGCTGGTCGTGTGCACCCCGCGCGACATCCGGCTCTCCCAGTTGCGCGCGGGCGAGGCGACGAGCGCCATCCTGCTCGAAGCCACCCGGCTCGGTCTCGCCACCAGTCTGCAGTCCGAACCCCTCGGCATGCTCGACCTGCGCGACCAGATCCGCACCACGGTCCTGCAGGAATGCGCCTTCCCGCATGTGATGGTCCGCCTCGGCGTCATGCCCCACGCCGCCGCACCTCTGGAATCCACTCCTCGCCGCCTCGTGGACGACGTCATCGAGTACGACGAGACCGTGTTCGCCATGGCCTAGTTCTCCGCCCGGCAGCCCCCGTCAGCGCCGCCGCCCGATCCGGGTGCGCGGCGCTGACGCGCGTTCGGGCTCGAACGAAATCGGCTCGCCATCCGTAATCATCTCTGTCACGCGGCGATATACGACTGTATCGCCAGACGCGTACTGCCGCTTCGGACAACGATACGTGCGGGTAACCCTGCCTCGCGGTACACATACGTGGCAGAAGAAGGCAGACTGCCAGCAATCGCGAGTTTCGCAACCTCACCCGTCCGGGCCAGGTCCTTGGAGAATTGTGGAAGGAGTCGGCGAGTGTTCAGCCGTATCGCCATCGTGAATAGGGGAGAGGCCGCTATGCGCCTCATCCATGCCGTGCGTGATCTGGCGGCGGCGACAGGACTACCGATCGAAACGGTGGCCCTGCACACCGACGTCGACCGCACCGCGACCTTCGTGCGCGAGGCCGACATCGCCTACGACCTCGGGCCCGCCTCGGCCCGCCCGTACCTCGACCTCAAGGCGCTCGAGAAGGCACTGGTGGCCACCAAGGCCGACGCCGCCTGGGTCGGCTGGGGCTTCGTCGCCGAGGACCCCGCCTTCGCCGAGCTGTGCGAGCACATCGGCGTCACCTTCATCGGCCCGAGCGCCGACGCCATGCGCAAGCTGGGCGACAAGATCGGCGCCAAGCTGATCGCCGAGGAAGTCGGCGTCCCGGTGGCGCCGTGGAGCCGCGGCCCGGTCGACACCATCGACGACGCCATCGAGGCCGCGGGCCGCATCGGCTACCCGCTGATGCTGAAGGCCACGGCCGGTGGTGGTGGGCGCGGTATCCGCGTCATCACCAACGAAGCCGAACTCGTCGACGCCTACGAGCGCACCAAGCAGGAAGCCGCCCGCGCCTTCGGCAGCGGTGTCGTGTTCCTCGAGCGCCTGGTCACCGGTGCCCGCCACGTCGAGGTCCAGGTGATCGCCGACGGTCAGGGCAGCGCGTGGGCGCTTGGCGTACGCGACTGCTCGGTGCAGCGGCGCAACCAGAAGGTCATCGAGGAGTCGGCGTCGCCGGTGCTGAGCGCCGAGCAGACCGCCGACCTGAAGGCCTCGGCCGAGCGGCTCGCGATCGCCGTCGGGTACTGCGGCGCGGCCACCGTCGAATTCCTCTACCACCCCGGCGATCAGCTGTTCGCCTTCCTCGAAGTCAACACCCGACTCCAGGTCGAGCATCCGATCACCGAGATCACCACCGGTTTCGACCTCGTGCACGCCCAGATCCGCGTCGCTTCGGGCATCAAGCTCGAGGGCACCGCGCCCGCCGAGCGCGGCCACGCCATCGAGGCCCGCCTCAACGCCGAGGACCCGGACCGCGACTTCGCGCCCGCCCCCGGCCGCATCGTCCGCCTCGACCTGCCCGCGGGTCCCGGTATCCGCGTCGACACCGGTGTCAGTGAAGGCGACACCATCCCCGCCGACTTCGACTCGATGATCGCCAAGATCATCGCCTACGGCCGCGACCGCGACGAGGCGCTCGGCCGGTTGCGCCGGGCCATGGCCGAGACCCGCGTCGTCATCGAGGGCGGTGCCACCAACAAGAGCTTCGTGCTCGACCTGCTCGACCAGCCCGAGGTGATCGACGCCAGCGCCGACACCGGCTGGATCGACCGCGTGCGCGGCGAGGGCCGCCTGGTCACCCACCGCCACTCCACCGTCGCGCTGGCCGTCGCCGCGATCGACGCCTACGAGGAAGACGAACGCGCCGAACAGCACCGGCTGCTGTCCACCGCGTCGGGTGGCCGTCCGCAGGTGCAGCACCAGAGCGGTCGCCCGCTCGACCTGAAACTGCGCGGCGCGAGCTACCGCGTGCGCGTGGCCCGCATCGGCGCGCACCGCTTCCGCGTCGGCATCGAGGCCGGTGCCGACCTGCGCACCGCCGACGTCGACCTCGACCGTTTCGATCGCCACACCGGCCAGATCGTCGTCAACGGCACCCGGTACCGCCTGATCACCGGTACCCATGGCCCCACCCACGTGGTCGATGTCGACGGCATCACCCACCGCATCAGCCGCGACGAGGGCGGCGTGGTCCGTTCGCCCGCGCCCGCGCTGGTCGTCGGCACCCCGCTGGAAGTCGGCGCCGAGGTCGAGGCAGGCGCGCCGGTGCTCGTGCTCGAGTCGATGAAGATGGAAACCGTGCTGCGCGCGCCGTTCCGCGCCCGCCTCAAGGAGTGCGCGGTCTCGGTCGGCACCCAGGTGGAGACGGGTGCGCCGCTGCTGCGCCTGGAACCGCTCGCCGACGACGACGCCGAGGAGACCGCCGCCACCGGCACGGTCGTCCTCGACCTGCCCGCCGAGCCGACCCCGCGCAGCCCGCACGAGCGGATGTCGCGTGGCCTGCAGGACCTGCGCAGCCTGCTGCTCGGCTTCGACGTCGACCCGCACGACAACAGTCGCGTACTCGACGACTACGTCATCGCACGCAAGGAAACCGTCGCCGACAACATCCGCCCGCTCGGCGAGGAACTCGAACTGGTGCAGGTCTTCGCCGACCTCGCCGAACTGAGCCACAACCGCCCCGCCGACGACGACGGCGCCCACAGCCATGTGCACAGCGCCCGCGAGTACTTCCACACCTACCTGCAGAGCCTCGACGTGGAGCGGGCCGGGCTGCCCGAGTCCTACCAGGCCAAGCTGTCGGCCGCGCTCGGCCACTACGGCATCACCGAACTGGACCGCACGCCCGACCTCGAGGCCGCCGTCTTCCGGATCTTCCTGGCCCAACAGCGGCCCTCCGAGACCGGCGCGGTGATCACCACCCTGCTGCGCGAATGGCTCACCGAGCCCATGCCCGATCAGGTGCTGCGCGAGCCGGTGGGTCTTGCCCTCGAACGGCTCGTCGCCGCCACCCAGGTCCGTTTCCCCGTGGTCGCCGACCTCGCCCGCGGCCTGGTGTACGCCTGGTACGGCCAGCCGCTGCTGCGCCGCAACCGCGCCCGCGTCTACACCAATGTCCGCAGGCACCTGAGCTACCTCGACGCCAACCCGCAGGCCTCCGACCGCACCGAGCGGATCGCGGAGATGGTGCGCAGCACCGAACCGCTCGTCCGCTTGCTCGGCCAGCGGCTGCAGCGCGGCAAGCCCGACCACACCGCCATGCTCGAAGTGCTCACCCGCCGCTACTACGGCAACAAGGGCATCACCGGGGTTCGCACCGAGCAGGTCGGATCGACCACCTTCGTCGTCGCCGAACGCGCCGGATCGAGCCTCGTCTCGACCGCGGTGAGCTTCGCCGCGCTCGGTACCGCGCTGGACGGGCTGGCCGAGCTGGCCCGCGGCGCGGTGTCCATCGACGCCGACATCTACCTCAGCTGGGAGGACCAGCCCGAGGACTTCGACGCCATGGCGGTGGCCCTGCAGGAAGTGCTCGGCGCGCACCCGCAGCCGAACCAGGTGCACCGCATCACCGCGACGGTCGCGGGCAGCGGCGGCTCGGTCATGCACCACCACTTCACCTTCCGTCCCTCGGTCACCGGCATGGCCGAGGAGCGGCTGATCCGTGGCCTGCACCCCTACATCGCGCAGCGCATGCAGATGGAGCGGTTGCGCAAGTTCGACCTCACTCGCCTGTCGTCCTCGGACGAAGAGGTGTACCTGTTCCGCGCCGTCGCCAAGGAGAACCCCTCCGACGATCGCCTGATCGCCTTCGCCCAGGTGCGTGACCTGGCGGCGCTGCGTGAGCAGGACGGCAGGCTGGTCGCGCTGCCGACGGCCGAGAGCGCCATCGCCACCTGTGTCGATTCGATCCGCCGGGCCCAGTCGCGGCGCCCGTCGGCCAAGCGGCTCAACACCAACCGCATCGTGATGTACATCTGGCCCCCGATGGATGTCACCCGGGCGGAACTCGAGACCATCGGTGGTCACGTGCTGCCGTCGGCGGCGGGTGTCGGTCTCGAGGAGATCCTGCTCATCGCCCGCCAGCGCGATCCGCAGACCGGCGAGCTGAACAAGATCGTTGTCCGGATCTCCTTCGACGCCACCGGCGGCACCGAGGTGACGGTCGGCGAGCGGACCGACGAAGCCGTCGAACCGCTCGACGAGTACCGCCAGAAGGTGCTGCGCGCGGCGGCCCGCAACACCGTCTACCCCTACGAATTGACCGGGCTGCTCGGCGAATTCACCGAGTACGACCTCGACGCGAACCACGCGCTCGTTCCCGTCGACCGGCCGAAGGGCCACAACAAGGCGGCGCTCGTGGCCGGTGTGGTCACCACGCCGACCCCGCGTCACCCCGAGGGCGTCACCCGGGTGCTGCTGCTCGGTGACCCGACGAAATCCCTTGGCGCCCTGTCGGAGCCGGAGTGCCGCCGCGTGATCGCGGCGCTGGATCTGGCCGAGCAGATGCGTTTGCCGCTGGAGTGGTACGCACTCTCCTCAGGTGCCCGTATCTCGATGTCCTCGGGCACCGAGAACATGGACTGGGTGGCGGCCGCGCTCAAGCGGATCGTCGAATTCACCCAGGACGGCGGCGAGATCAACATCGTCGTCGCGGGCATCAACGTCGGCGCCCAGCCGTACTGGAACGCCGAGGCCACCATGCTCATGCACACCAAGGGTGTGCTGGTGATGACGCCGGATTCGGCGATGGTGCTCACCGGCAAGCAGTCGCTGGACTTCTCCGGTGGTGTGTCGGCCGAGGACAACTTCGGCATCGGTGGTTACGACCGGGTGATGGGCCCCAACGGCCAGGCGCAGTACTGGGCGCCGAACCTCGGTGCGGCGCGCGATGTGCTGATGTCGCACTACGAGCACACCTACGTCGTCCCCGGTGAGTCGGCACCGCGCCGGGCCACCAGCACCGACCCCGTGGACCGGGACATCTCGAGCTTCCCGCACACGCTGGCCGACAGCACCTTCGCCACCGTCGGCGAGATCTTCTCGGCGGCCGCGAACCCGGATCGCAAGAAGCCCTTCGACATTCGCACGGTGATGCGCGCGCTGGCCGACCAGGACCACCCGGTGCTGGAACGCTGGGCGGGCATGGCCGACGCCGAGACCGCCGTGGTGCAGGACGCGCACCTCGGCGGAATCCCGGTGTGCCTGCTGGGTATCGAGTCGCGCAATGTGCCGCGTCGCGGCCTGGTGCCGACCGACGGACCCGACACCTACACCGCGGGCACCCTGTTCCCGCGCTCGTCGAAGAAGGCCGCCCGCGCCATCAACGCGGCCAGCGGTAACCGTCCGTTGGTCGTGCTGGCGAACCTGTCGGGCTTCGACGGTTCGCCGGAGTCGATGCGCAAGCTGCAGCTCGAGTACGGTGCCGAAATCGGCCGCGCCATCGTCAATTTCGACGGCCCCATCGTGTTCTGCGTGATCTCGCGCTACCACGGCGGTGCGTTCGTCGTCTTCTCGAAGGCGCTGAACCCGAACATGACCGTGCTGGCCCTGGAAGGCTCGTTCGCCTCGGTACTCGGTGGCGCGCCTGCCGCCGCCGTGGTGTTCGCCGGTGAGGTCAACGCCCGCACCGCCGCCGATCCCCGGATCGGCGAACTGGAGGCGCGCGTGGCCAACGCCTCGGGCACCGACCGGGCGACCCTGGCCGCCGAACTCGACGAACTGCGGTCGTCGGTCCGCGCGGAGAAGCTGGGCGACGTGGCCGCCGAATTCGACCGCGTGCACAACATCCAGCGCGCGGTGGAGGTCGGCTCGGTCGACGCGATCGTCAGCGTCGCCGACCTGCGCCCGCGCATCATCGAAGCGATCGAAACCCGCCTGGGCTAAACGATTCCGGTGACCGGCCGCCCCGCTCGGGCGGCCGGTCACAGCTTCGTCATGATTCCGCTCGCCCGAACTGGGTAATTCTCGGTTGGCAGCCTGTCGGCTGTCGATCGAGAAGGGATAAGGTTTGTCGATTTCCGCTGACGAATCCCAGAGTCGAAATCCGAACAAAGGCTACATCGCCCTTTTGGGCTGGAGCTTGAATGCGGTGGCGGCTGTCGATCGTTTCGATCGGCGCTACATCGTGGTAGCCCCCGCGTGGGCGCAAGATTATTGCACAGAACACAACATTCCCTATATTCCATGGGATTTCGAACGTCTCAACGATCGTTCGATGGAGATCGCGGAAACGCTGAAGGATCTGGGCGTCGACGTCGCCATCCCGATCTTCGAGGAAACCGTCGAATGGGCGGGCGCGATCAATTCCGTGTTGCTCGACAACCCTCGCCTGCTCGGGCAGGCCATGCTGCTGCGCGACAAGTCGCTGATGAAGCGGCGCGCCCAGCTCGGCGGCATCCGGGTCGGCATCTTCGAGGAGGCGCACGACCGCGACGACGTGGCCCGTTTCCTCAAGCGGGTCAACCAGACCCTGCTCAAGCTCGACGGTGACCCCAACGACCCGATCCACCTCAAGGCCTTCGACAAGGCCGGCTGCCTGGGTCACCGCGTGATCCGTACGCCCGACGAGATCGACACCATCCCCGACGACGAGTTCCCGATGCTGATGGAATCGCATCTCGACGGCTGGGAGTTCGCGGTCGAGGCCTGGGTGCACAAGGGCCGCATCTGCTTTCTCAACATCTCCGAATACGTCACCCTCGGCTATTCGGTGTTCGTTCCGGCCACTCCTGAACTGGAGAAGTATCGGCCGGAGATCACCCGCCAGGTCGAAAAGCTCATCAAGACCTTCGACATCGAATTCGGCTTCATCCATCCCGAGTACTTCGTCACCAGCGACGGCGAGATGTATTTCGGCGAGGTCGCCTATCGGCCACCGGGTTTCAAGGTGTTCGAGCTACTCGAACGCACCTACGGTTTCAACGCCTATCACGCGCTGGTGCTGGCCTTCGACCCGAAGACCACCGACGAGGAGATCGACGCCTTCTTCCCGAAGGAAGTCGTCGACGCCACCGGGCACGCCGGATGCTTCGGGGTGTACCCGCGCAGGCGGGTGGTCAGCCGGCTGTCGATTCCGCCGGAAACCGAGGACCACGACTATTTCGAGTCCCACGAGCTCACCGAGCCGCTGGCCGAGAAAGTCACCAAGCGAACAGCTTTCGGCAACCATTGGGGCCTGCTCTATTTCTTCGGTGGCGACCCGTACACTCTGCGGGATCTGCTGAAGCGACAAGAAGAGCTCGACTTCTACATCTGATCGGATCGGCGATTGAGTCCAAGCGACCAGGCGACGCTCGACAAGCGTCTCGCCACCCTCGACCACGCCACCGGGGCCCTGCACGACACCGGCGAATTCGGCAAGCAGGTGAAGCTGCCGAGAGTGCTCGACGCGCTGCGCCGGGTACTGCTGGTGCCGGGCGGGTGTGCGGCGGTGCGCGAGCGAGCGCAGCGCCTCGAGGCGGCAGGCCTGTTCCTCGGCACCGATTGGGCGCAGCCGCAGATTCTCATTCCGGCGCTGAGCACCGGTTCGCTGCGCAGCGCCAATGCCGACACTGTTGTGGTGGAGGCGGTGAGCGATCTGCGGTTGCTCGCTGTGGCCAAGGGTGATTACGAGCATCCGCTGATCTCGGCCGCGGCGGCCGGCGAGCACCTGTCGCAGGTGCTCGCGGTGAATCTGTCGCTGCTGTTCTCGCCGCCCACGGAGGCCGAGCGGGAGCAGCAGGGGCGGATGGCGCAGGTATCGCGCGAGCTGCTGCACTACCTGGTCGCCGAGGTCGGGTACGAGAAGGTGCTCGAGAATCTCGTGGACGAGATCTGGCGCATTCTGCGACAGCGGCCCATCCAGGTGGACGCCGTGAAGCGGATGATCACCCAGATCGCCGTGGCCAGAGCCAATCCCGATGTCGATCTCGGCGCAAGTGGACTCGGCGCCGACCGGCTCATCAGCAGCCTCTACGGCACCACCGAGGGGTGCCGGGAGGATCCCGGCGTCGAGATCTACCGCGCCCGCCTCGAATCCATGGACGACAGCGCCCTGCAGTACGAGGCGACAGGTTTCGCGCGTTCCATGCACGACACCGGCCTGGTATCGCCGTATCACGCTGTGCTGCTGCGCTTTCTGCTCGGCAAAGGTGAATATCTGCTCGGCGAGGCGATGGGCTTGTCGAGCACCGGTCGCGACAGCCTGCTCTGCTACCACGAACTCGTCCGCACGCTGATCGAGCAAGCCGTGTTCGTCGAAACAGCGCAGTGTGTCTACGGTTTGGCGTTGCTGCTCGAACGCGGCATCCTCTATCAGCCGCCGGTGGCGCCCGCGCTGTGGCGGCAACTGTCGCTGCGCTTGTCACCGCATTCACAGCAGCGGTTGACGCAGGTGTTCGGTGCCGTGCCCGACCCGCGCGCGCGGTTGCTCGCCGGGGTGCTGTCGGTGCTCGGTCAGCCGCTCGGCATCGGCCAGGGCGACAACCCCACCTGCCAGTCGGCGCGGGCCCTGTCGATGTGGGCCTACAACGATCCCGACTACCTGCTGCAATCGGTGGTGTGGGCCGCGCGCGACGACGAGATCGTCATGCACTTCGAAGGTCAGCCGCTGTCCTCACGCGAGCACGGTGACCAGGCGAACGCCCTGCTGCACCACGACCTCGACCCGGTATCACTACTGGTGGTGCCCCATCTGGACCGCATCTACGCCGAAATGGGCCGCCGGTGCGCCGGCCGTGAGGGCGACCCGCACCGCTGGATCAACCCCGAGTTCCACGGGTGGTGGTCGGGCCGGGGTTTCCGTATCAATGTCGATGTCGCCACCGGCAACCTCGTCGACCTCGACGATTTCCAGCGCCACTTCTACGCGAGCTATCACCCCTTCTACAACGGCAATCAGCCCGTGATCCACCCGCAGCCCGCCGGTATCGCGGTCACCGACAGCGCCGCCCGCTTCGTGGGCTGGCACGCGATCACCATCCTGCGCGTGAGCCTCGACCCGCAGGGCAAGATGCGCGTCTACTTCTACAACCCCAACAACGACAGCGGCCAGGACTGGGGCGACGGAGTAGTCGTCGGCACCGCGGGCCACGGCGAACGCTTCGGCGAAGCGTCACTGCCCTTCGAGCAGTTCGCCTCACGGCTCTATATCTTCCATTTCGACCCGCTCGAGCCCGGGGAATCGGCAGCCGTGGACCGCGCGGAATTGGATCGGGTCACCGGCTACATCCGGCGCAGTTGGGGTGCGGACCGCCTACCACCGGAAGATGTTGTGGCCGAACAGGACTAACTGTGCGTCGCGAGGTAGACCAGCGTGGCCACGCCGAGCGCGAGCGCGCCCAGAATGCCGCCGGCTATGGTGTCGGCGCGATTTGTCGCGATCCCGCGTTCGATCCGGTCCCACCCGACGAACGCCGCGCCGACCGCGATCACGGCGGCGGGCACCGCGAGAAACTCACTCGCGAACGGGATCACGGAGAATCCGCACGCGAGGATGCCGAGGACCAACGAGAGCAGTCCCGCACCGTTGCGTGGCGGCGGCACGTGGGGTCCTGGCATTCCCCGAGCGTAGCGGGGGGGGGTGTCGGCGGGCGCTGCGTTGTCGGCGGTGACGGCGTGCGTGAGCGCACGCTCCTCGTCGGCACCGGCCCGTCGCTGACCGATTGCTGGTAACCACCTCGGCATCTGTTCTATTTCATTTTCGTCCGGAAGTTACTCGGCGTTATATCGTGCAATTCCCTGTTCGAATGCGCTGATGCTCAGGACGAAATGGGGTTTCGCAATGGTGGTCGGGGCAGGGAAGGGTTCGCTGAGAGGAAGCCATCGCGCGGTTCGGGTGCGTGCGCGGCGGCCGTTGCGGGTGACGGAACTGGTCACCGGGGCGATGGTGTTGCTCGCCGCGGGTGGCGGAATGGCGGGGCCGGTCATCGCGGCCGTACTGGTGTATCGGGCGGGTGGGCCGCAGGTCGGCACCGCCGTCACGGCCTCACTGGTGGTGGCGATCGCGGCGGTGGCGGTGTGCCTGGTCACCGGGCTCTGGCTGCTGGCCACGGCGTGGCGCCGTCGCACACCGTGCCCGGCCCCCGACACCACGACCGTGCGAACCCCGGTGACCCACGGCCTCCGTCCCCGGCTGGGGATGAGCGGCGTCGCCGTGCGAGGTGCGCCATGACGGCGGCAGAGCGAGTCGGCTTCGTCGAATGCCACCGGTGCCGGTTGTTCGTCGAGGTTCTCGACCGGGACCGGTGCGGGACGCGGCTCGCCCAGCTTCTCGCACGCGCCAGGCAGCACTGGACCAGCCACAGCGATCGCGCCGTGTTCGGTCCACGAAACCACTGGGACGGCATCACCCTCGACGATGCCGTCCGGTGCCCGGGCGACCTGGTCGAGGCGGCCGCGGCCGGTTGCGGTTGCGGTGACCAGGCCGAGGACCTGGCCACCGTCCTCATGCTGCTGTCGGGCTGCCCCGTCGTGGTCGAGCCGGTCGCGGGACAGCCGTGTTTTCTGCTGTCCCTGTACGGACTGGCCGACGACGATCTCGGTCTCGCCGAAACCCTCGTCCAGGTCTTCGAACTCGACCATTCCCTGCGCGTCGTCGACCGGACCAGCTGGACCGTTCCGGTCGCCGCCCGCTGACCCTCAGCCGCGCACCGCGAGTGCGTCCACTTCGAACAACATTCCCGGCAGGGCGAGCGCGGCGACGCCGAGCAGCGTCTGGGCGGGCGGTCGCTCGCCCCAGATCTGCGCGATCTTCTCGCCGAGCACGGTCAGCTTGTCGAGGTCGTGCTCGACGATGAACGTGCGCAACTGAGCGACGTCGCCGTAGTCGAGACCCGCTGAGCGCAGCGCGGTTCCGAGGTTGGCGAAGGCCCGCTCGACCTGTCCGGCGAAGTCGTCGGTGGTGGTGTGTCCCTGTGCGTCCGAGTCGTACTGACCCGCGATCAGCACGAGCTCACCGCTCACCTTCGCGACATGGCTGTAGCCGAATCCGGTGGGATCGTGCAGGTCGGCGGGGTTGCTGATATCCAAAGGCATGGCGTCTCTCCTGTGTGCGCGAATGGTCGGCACAGGGGAGACGACGCACCGCCGGAGAGTGTGACAACCGCTGGCGTGCGTCCGAGGGGCGCCACGGCCACCGCCGTGCGTGGCCTGTTCGGCAACCCGGTCGCCGGCCTGCGACTCCTGGGCTGCCGACCATGCGGAACTGCTGGCGGTGGCGTGGCCGGTGGCGTTGGTCGCGGTGTTCTTCCCGCTCGCGGTGCGGCGGTTCCGCGACCTGAGCCGCTGACCTATTCGACGGTGACGCTCTTGGCCAGGTTGCGTGGCTTGTCCACGTCGCGGCCGAGGGCGAGGGCGCAATGATAGGCCAGCAGTTGCAGCGGGATGGTGAGCAACATCGGGTCGAGTTCCGGGGCGACCTTCGGCACCCGGATCACGTCGTCGGCGATGCTCGCGGGCAGGTCCGCGTTGGTGACGGCGATGACCGGGCCACCGCGGGCCTTGATCTGCTCGATGGTGTTGATGTTCTTGGCCAGCAGTTCGTCGTCGGGGACGATCACCACGCTCGGCATCTCCGGGTCGATCAGGGCGAGCGGGCCGTGTTTGAGTTCGGAGGCCTGATATGCCTCGGCGTGCACATAGCTGACTTCCTTCAGCTTCTGTGCGCCCTCGCGGGCCACCGGCCAGGCACGCACCCGGCCGATGAAGAACATGCTGCGCGCCTTCGCGTAGCGCTGGGCGATCTCGGCGATGGCCGCTTCGTCACCGATCAGCTGGTCGATGGCGTCGGGCACGGCGCGAAGACCGTCGACGATGCGCTGCCCGTCGGCGGCCGAGAGGTCACGCACCCGTCCGAGCAGCAGAGCGAGCATCGTGAACGACACCGTCATGTTCGTCAGCGCCTTGGTCGAGGCGACCGAGATCTCGGGGCCCGCGTGCAGGAACACACCGGCACCGCACTGGCGGGCGATCGCGCTGCCAACCGCGTTCACCGCACCGATCACCCGGCCACCCTTGCGCTGCAATTCCTGCACCGCGGCCAGGGTGTCCAGGGTTTCCCCGGATTGGCTGATCGCCACGTACAGCGCGTCGGGGTCGACGACCGGATTGCGGTAGCGGAACTCCGAGGCCGGTTCCGCCGTGGCGGGGATGCGGGCGAGCTCCTCCACCAGTTGCGCACCGAGCTGACCTGCGTAATAGGCCGACCCGCAGCCGAGGAACACCACCTTGCTGATGCCGCGCAATTCGCGGGCGTCCATGTTCAGGCCGCCCAGACGCGCGGTGGCGAAGCGGTCGTCGAGGCGTCCGCGCAGGGCCCGGCGCACGGCCTCGCTCTGCTCGGCGATCTCCTTGCGCATGAAGTCGGGATAGCCGCCGAGCGCGTAGTCCTCGGCGGCCATGTCGATGGTGGTCTCCACCTTGTCGGTCTGCTCGGGTTCGGCGCCGAGGGTGCTGGTGCGGAATCCGTCGGCGCGCAGGGTGGCGATCTCGCCGTCGTCGAGGAACACCACCCGCTGGGTGTGGTGCACCAGGGCGGCGACATCGGAGGCGATGAACATCTCGCCGTCGCCGACACCGAGCACGATCGGGCTGCCGTTGCGGGCCACGACCAGCTCGTCGGGCCGGCGCGCGTCGAGGACCAGCAGCCCGTAGGTGCCCTGCACGCGGTGCAGCGCGGCGCGCACGGCGGCCTCGAGCGAGTCGGTGGCGTCGAGCTCGGCCGCGATCAGGTGCGCGATGGCCTCGGTGTCGGTATCGGAGACCAGCTCCACACCGAGCGCGGTGAGCTCGGATCGCAGCTGTTCGGCGTTCTCGACGATGCCGTTGTGTACCACCGCGATTCGGCCGCTGGTGTCGGTGTGCGGGTGGGCGTTGGCGTCACTCGGCTCGCCGTGGGTGGCCCATCGGGTGTGTGCGATGCCGACATTGCCGGGCAACGTGGCGGTATCGCCCTTGTCCCGCAGATCCTGCACCCGGCCCTGTGTCTTGCGAACCCGCAATTTGCCCCGGTACGGCAGCGCAAGACCCGCCGAGTCGTAGCCACGGTACTCGAGCCGGTGCAAACCTTCCAGCAGCACCGGAACCGCTTGCCGATGCCCGACGTACCCGACGATTCCACACATGCCGGCTCCTTTACCCGTAGACGATGCGCCGCAACTGCCGTTCGGTGAACCGGGGAGCCGCCACCGGCCGCTGCGCGAGTTCGCCCGTGAGCAACCGCCAGATCTCGGCATTGCGCACCTGCCGGGCCTGCAACTCCCCGTGCCTGCGGCGCACGAACTCCTCGGCCGTCTCGTCGAAATATCCGACGACATCGGCGACCACCCGAGCCGCGACCCGCTCCGGAAGCCCCGTGGACATGGCCACATGCCGCACCAGCTCCGCCGAGGATCCGTCGTTCACCGCCGCAATCTTGCCCGCCGCGATCGTTTCCGCCAAGTTCCCTGCCCGATTTCGGGCAGAATCGTTGCCCATGGCACCGCGCGGGTATTCGGCGGACACTGGAGCCATGGTCGACAGGGAACAACGCACCCCCTTCTACGGGGTGGTGCTGATTCTCGCAGCGCTGGGAGCAACCATGGCGGTGACGTTCTACGGCCCGACCTGGCTGCGCGTCGTCGTGTACCTCTTCATGGTCGTAGCCATCATGGTCGGCGGCGTCATGACCTTCCGCGACTACTCCCGCTGAGCTGCGATCTCACTCGCGCCCCTGGCCCCCGCCAGCGGGCGAGCGATTTGCGAGTGCTTTCGGGCGCCGCCATCGTGGCTGAGCCGTGGCACCATGCGTGGGTGGGCGACTATTTCGAGCGGATCATCGATGTCGAGGTGGGTGCGGCCGAAGCGGACGCGCTCGGTGCGCGGGTGGTGGACTGGATGGTGGCGCGTGGCTTGCTGACGCGACAGATGTCCAGCGAGTCGATGTACAGCTCGAAGGTCGAAGCGGGATTTGTCCCCGGGCCGCAGTGGGCGGGTATCGCGGACGACTGGGGCGCCGATTGGCTGCCCGGCCCGGTCGCCGTCATCGTCGGCCGCCACGCTCACCATGGCGGCCAGGGCGAGACCGAACCCGAGTACGCCACCTGCCCCCACTGCGCCACCCGCACCGTCATCATCGATTACCCGAACCGATGGGAAGCCGACCCCGCTGTCTGGCAACCCTATTCGTCCGCGATCGAGGAATGGGTCACCATCGGCGCCGGCGACGTCACCTGCCGAACCTGTCGGACATCCGCACCGATCAACGCTTGGACCTGGTCCGACGACTTCGCACTAGGCGCGCTGGCTGTCGAATTCTGGCACTGGCCACCGTTGCACGACACCTTCGTCGCCGAACTCGCCGCCCAGCTCGGCCACCGGACCGTGCACCACACCGGCAAATTCTGACTAACCGATCCGGCTGATCCCCGACCACAGGTCGCAATGATGCTGGGCTGCAAAAGAATCACCGGTGCTGATCCCGGCGCTGCTCATCTCGAGGGTGGCGCCGGGGGTGGTCGGCCAGTCGGCGAAGTCCGCTGTCACCGGATCGCCGGTGTGGGCGAACCGGGCCCAGCTCTGCTGAATGCGGCGGGAGAGCTGGTCGCCCGCCGGTGGCAACGGGATCGGGATGCCGAACAGATCGGTGAACACGTAGGGAAGTTCGGCCGCGTGAAAGGCGCCGGGCAGCAGCGGATTCTGGCCGAGCGGTGCTTCGTTGAAGCGGTATTGCCAGACCTCGGCGCCACCGGCACGTGCGGCCTCGGCAGTGAAAAGTGCTGGGCAAGCGAAGAATCCGTCGGTGAGCACCTTTTCCTTCGCCTTGACCGGTGAGGGGAAGTCGGCCGACGGGTACCGGTGCAGAACCTGGCCGGCGTTGTCACCGAACAGTTCCTGCGCCCAGGTCAGGTAATCGGATTCATCGGGGATCGTGCCCTTCAGGTAGTCGAGCAGGGCGATGAAAGCGGCGCCCTCGTCGGCATTGCTGCCGACCACCAGCGGTATGTCGCGCGCGGCTCCGGCGGCGAGCGCCTCTTCGGGAGTGGAGGTCAACACGACCCCGTCCTGTACGGGGCTCCAGGTGATCGCCATCGAATGCAGTTCGGCACTGGGCGAATCCAGCAGCTTCTCGACCGGAAGCGCGCGCAGGCAGTTCAGTCGCGTGTGCGGATCGTGGCACCCGAGGCTCGCCGCGTAGTCGGCCGACCGCTGGAAGGCGAGTTCCCTGTCCGGCGGTGACAGCGGGCTCCGCGCGCACGACCCACTCTGGACGATCGCCCGGTGGAAAAGGCCCTGTGCCAGCGGCGAAGCGAGCTGCGTGCACACACTCATCCCACCGGCCGATTCGCCGAAGATGGTGACATTGCCGGGGTCGCCACCGAACGCGGCCGCATTCTCCTGAACCCAGCGCAGCGCCGCCTGCTGATCGAGCGTGCCGTACGTTCCGGTGATGCCGCCTGTGCTGTCGGCCAGTTCGGGCAGCGCGAGGAAACCGAACGGACCGACCCGGTAATTGGGGATGGCCACGATGACCTTGCCCTCACGCACCAGCCGGTCAGGGGAGTCGTACTGTGCGTTGGAGCCGAGTACGAAGGCGCCACCGTAAAGCCAGACCATCACCGGAAGATTCACGCCCGCGGGGTTCTCCGGCACATAGATATCGATGCTCAGGCAGTCCTCGCTGGATTCCTGCAGCGCCAATCCGAACGGCGCCGGAGACGCCTGCGGACACTGCGGTCCATGTGCGACCGCCGCACGCACATCTGTCCACGGAACGGCGGGTCGCGCAGGGGCGAAACGGTTTTCGCCCGTGGTCGCGGCAGCGAACGGAACACCGAGGTATTCGACGATGCCGTTGGTGTGCCGACCGCTGATCGGCCCGCCCGAGACGGTGACCACCGTATCGTCGGGTGTCGCGGCGGCGGGCGAAACCACCACCGCCGCACCGGCACTCGCGAAAACAACGGCCGCCGCCAGCAACTGACGGATGAAGTTCGGGCTCCGCAACACACGCTCCCACAGTGAAATGCTTTTGAAACAAAACTACTGTAGGTGACCGGCCTCACATGCGGAAGAGTGCGCGACCTATTCGTCCAGCACGGACAGCAGCCGCTGCAGGGCGGGCACGGCGGATTCCAGCGCCTGTCGATCCGCCGGTGACAGTTTCGCCAGCGAGTCCCGCAGCATGGCCGCACTGGCCCGGTCATACCTGGCCAGCAGTTCCCGTGCCCGCGCCGACGCGACCAGCACGGCCCCGCGCCCGTCCTCGGTCGACGGCACCCGATCCACCAGGTCCGCCATCGTCCGAACCAGATTGCTCACCGTCGACTGCGCCACCTTGAGCTCGTCCGCCGCACGTCCCGGCGCCAGACCGTCATGTGCGACAAGCAATCTCAGTAGTTCGATCTGCGCCTCCGGCAGATCGGGCAGTCCCTCCATTGTCCGTGTCCGCCGCAACACCGCCCGCCGCAGCGGTCCGAGCAACGCACTCAACTGAGCTTCGATGCCATCTGCCATCCCGCCATTCTCCCGGCCTCCGACGAATGGCTGTCCGCGGCTACCTACCTGAGGTGTCGAGAGCGGCGGGGCCGGGCGTGGTGTGCGGCAGTTCACTCGGACAGTTTCGGCATTTCGATCGGGCGGGAGCCCTCGCGCAGTGACCGCGCTCCCGCGACGCCGACCAGCGATGCCGCGATCGCCTGTTCTACCGGAACCAACGGTTGCGCGCCGTGTTCGACGCATGCGCGGAACCCCTCGAGGATGTGGACCGTGCCCTCGGCTTTCGGCTCGACCGGGTATGCCGACACCTCGACCGGCAGCTCACCGGTGAGGGAGAGGATCGGCGAGAGCGTGTGCGTGCAGGAGGCCGTCGGTTCGATGCGTCCTCGCCAGTGCGCGGGATCGCCGATCAGGCCCGTCACGTCGGCGGGTGACATGGCGTGCAGATAGTCGGCCTCGATCAGGGTGGGCCGGCCGATCTCCCCGTCCGCCAGCGCTTTCCGGATGAGATTCACATGCGGATGGAACACGTAGTTCTCGGCGAACGAATACGTCGCCGACGACCGCCGCTCGGCCGCATCGCCCGTCGCGCCGCATCCCGATCACACGCGGCGACCACCTCCATCCCCAGCCGCCGGCACCACGTCGCCAGATGCAACCCCATTCGCAGACCCACGACCCGGACCCGCATGCCCTGTCCCATCGTTTGTTTCGTCTGCCAGAGGGCGCGGCCGATGTCGTCGGCCACGCCTTCCGGGCTGCGCCTCCGCCGTCGCGAATCCCCACTACATCGTGGTTGCCGCGGATCGGCATGTGGAAATCGCGGCGACGCCATCATCCGAGCATTGGTGATCAGGTACTCGCGGGATACTTCTATTAGGTTCGCAATTGCGCACATGAGGACGTATCCTGGGTTCGAGCCGGAATTCAGGAGGTCGTCGTGCTCGAGGTGTTGCGGCATCGCCGATTCCGGCGCCTGTTCACCGCGCAGGTGGTCGCACTCGTCGGAACCGGTTTGTCGACGGTCGCACTAGGGCTGCTCGCCTTCGACCTGGCAGGCGCCGATGCGGGCGCTGTGCTGGGCACCGCGCTCGCGATCAAGATGGTGGCGTATGTCTTTGTGGGGCCTGTTGTTTCGGCTCTCGCCGATCGTGTGCCGCGTCGCGTGTTACTCGTGTCGGCGGACGTGATGCGGGCGATGATCGCGCTGTCGTTGCCGTTCGTCGGGGCCGTCTGGCAGATCTATGCGCTGGTCTTTGCGTTGCAGGCGGCGTCGGCGACCTTCACTCCGGCCTTCCAATCCGTCATCCCGTCGGTCCTGGAGGGCGAGCGGGACTACACCCGGGGTCTGTCGCTGTCACGGCTGGCCTACGACCTGGAATCCCTGCTCAGCCCGATGCTTGCCGCGGTCCTGCTGACGGTGCTCAGCTACAACCTGCTGTTCGTCGGCACGGCCGTGGGCTTCGTGGTCTCGGGGATCATGGTCCTCGGCACGCCGTTGCCGCGGCTGGTCCCGGTCGACCGGTCGGCGCCGTTGTTCACCCGCATCACCCTCGGTGTGCGCATCATGACCGGGGATCCGGTGCTGCGCGGGCTGCTGGCGCTGAACATGGTCGTCGGGGCGGCGACCGCACTGGTCGTGGTGAATACCGTTGTCTACGTCCGTGATCTGCTCGGCGGCAGCTCGGCGGCGATGGCGCTGGCGCTGGGGTGTTTCGGCGCCGGATCGATGATGGTGGCGCTGCTGGTGCCGCGCGTGCTCGAACGGATCTCCGACCGCAATCTGATGCTCTCCGGTGCCGTGATCGTGTCGTTCGGGTTGGTGCTCGCCGCCGTATTGATCGCATGGCCCGGCTGGGTGGCCCTCGTCGTCGGCTGGCTGGTGCTCGGCGCGGGCACCTCGATGATCAACACGCCGTCCGCGCGATTGTTGCGTGCACAATCCGACGAGGTCACCCGTCCGGCCGTGTTCACGGCACAGTTCTCCCTCTCTCACGCCTGCTTCCTGCTCACCTACCCCATCGCGGGCTGGGTCGGTACCCTCGCCGGACAGCTCACCGCGGCGATCACCCTGACGTTGCTGGCTACACTTGCGGCGATCACGGCCACGCGCGTGTGGCCCGCGAAGACCACCTCCACCCCGGCGGTGGTGACGGCAGGAAGGTGACGGCGATGACCGGTGAACTCCGTCCGGTATCGGAACCGAGCCTCGTCCACGCCGTCCAACCAGACCAAGCCCACCTCGAGGCCGCGACGGCAGCCTTCCGCATGCTCGCCGACGCCACCCGGCTGCACATTCTGTACCTCCTCGCCCAGGGCGAACAGGATGTCAGCGCCCTGACCGAGGCCTGCGGTGCATCACGCACCGCCGTCAGCCAGCACCTGGCGAAACTGCGCTTCACCGGAATGGTCGAAACCCGCCGCGAAGGCAGACGCATCGTCTACCGCATCCGCGACGGCCACCTCGCCCGCCTGGTCCGCGAGGGCCTCAACCTGGCAGACCACATCGTGACAGGAGAACAGCCGCACGAGTGAGGCTCGCCGCCCGCACCGCCCGTAGGCGATCAGACCGCGCAGATGTTCGGCGGTCACTCGTCTGCACCGGATCGCGCGTCCCACAAATAGGTGTCGAACAGTTCAGCAGCAGGGAGCCGATGAGGAGTTCGCGGTCGCCGGTGACGGTGTCGAGCCGGTCGTAACGCACCTTGGCCAGTACCGGGTACATCATGATCAGCAGACCGATGGCGATCGGCAGCGAAACGCCGTCGATCTCGACCGCGCCGAGGGTGTCGCCGAGTCCGGGCACCATGCGCCCCACCAGGATTCCGGCCGGCATCGCCGCACCGATCCACAACGGAAGGAACCGGTGGAGGGTCGACAGCTTGCCGACGACGGGCGGCTGCTCGGCGGTGGTCGCCGTGCTCACGCGGGCACATCCTCGGTGCTCAGCGCGCTGGAAATGCGGGCGAACGCTTCGGGCGCCACGCGGTAGTAGTACACCTACGAAGCGCGCCGCTCACTGGTGAGCAGTCCCGCCTCGCGCAGCACTTTGAGGGGGAGATGGTCGGCTGGCTCACCTCGACACCGTCGGAGATGTCGCACACGCACGCTTCACCACCGGCCTGACTCGCGACCAGCGACAGCAGCCGAAGCCGCACCGGATCCGACAACGCCTTGAACCCGCGGCGAGCATCAATGTGCAAACGGTAGCGGTAGCCACCGACGGGGTTGTGCCCGTCAGCCGCCGAAAACGGTGTCGACGACGGACTCGTCACCGTCGATCTCGATCAGCTGGAGGGCGCGCGCCTCGTCCGGTGTCAGCGCACCGGCGGCGAGGCCGAGAAGGCATCCGGGATCGGCGCGGATGCCTGCGTCGAGTTCGCGGCCGTCATGTCGGCCGACTTCGAAGCCCGATCGGGTACCGCGCAGCTGGAAGAACTCCGCCTCGATCTCCAGGCCGATCGTCACCGCACGGCGAAGCTCGACCCGTGCGTTGAGCAAGGCGGGGAGCGCGAGGGCGAGCCACCCGGGACGGAACGCGTCGCCCTCGGCGGGACCACGGCTCATCAGTGGCGTCGACCAGCGGATCAAGCCTTCGATCGGTTCACGCAGTTCGGCACCCCACGGTGTGAGGGCGTACTCGACGACGCTGCCCTCACCGGTCAGCCGCCGCTCGATCACACCCGACGCCTCGAGGTCGCGGAGCCGGTCCGCCAGCAGATTCGTCGCGATACCGGGAAGGCCTTCGAGAAGGTCGCGGTAACGGGCCGGGGCGAGGAGGAGTTCCCGGACTATGAGCAGATTCCATCGGTCGCCGACGACTTCGACGGCTCGGGCGAGCCCGCAGTACTGACCGTAGCTGCGCATCATCACCTACTATCGCTTGATATTCTAAAGTGCGCGTGAGATCCTCAAGCATACTCTGATGCCTAGTTCTGAGGAGACCACCGTGGCCGACACAACCAAGAGCGCGCGGCCCGGCTGGGTCGACGACGAACTGTTCCCGTTCGAGAGCCGATTCGTCGAGACCGACGGGCACACCGCGCATTACGTCGACGAGGGATCCGGCCCCACACTGCTGTTCCTGCACGGCAACCCGACCTGGTCGTTCCTCTGGCGCGACGTGATCCGTGAGCTGCGCGACCACTATCGATGCATCGCCCTGGACTACCCAGGCTTCGGGTTGTCGACGGCGAAGCCCGGCTACGGCTACCTGCCGGAAGAACACGCCGACGTGGTCACATCCTTCGTCGACCAGCTCGGCCTCGACGGCATCACCCTGGTCGGGCAGGACTGGGGTGGCACGATCGGCCTGGCTGTCGTGCAGCGTCGGCCTACCGTCTTCGATCGGCTGGTGCTCGCCAATACCTGGGCCTGGCTGGTCAACGGAGTCCTCCACTTCGAGGCTTTCGGCCGCCTCGCCGGCGGGCCCCTGAGCCGCTTCCTGATCCGCCGGTTCAATCTGCTGGTCAACACCTTCATTCCCACCGGCCACCGGAGGCGCAAGCCGACAGCGGCCGAAATGTCGCACTACAGCAAGGCATTGGATACGCCGGAGCGCCGTCAGGCTTGCGCCGTGCTGCCCGGCCGTGTCCTGGCCAGCCGGGCATTCTTCGCCGAAATCGAGGCCGGACTCGCCGCCATCGCCCACCTGCCGACGCTGATCGTGTGGGGTGACGCCGACATCGCCTTCCGCGCTCAGGAGCGTGAGCGTCTCGAAGCGACATTCGTCGATCACAAGACCGTGATCGTCCAGGGTGCGGGAACTTACGTGGAGTCGGACGCACCCGAGGAGTTCGTCGCCGCTTTCCGCGAATGGGCCGCGACGTAGCGAAAGCGTCGAGCCGACCGGTTGACGCCTGTCCGGTCGGCCGACGGGTTTGTCGCTGTTACGCCGCAGCTGCCCGAACCGCTCGACGGCCTGCCACCGCGGTCACCCCGACCGTCGTGCCCGCACCGAGTACGACGGCGAGCACATAGGGCACTGGTGCGAACGCGGCGAGCGGATCACCGGTCTTCACGACCGCGAACGGGACGGTGGTGACGAACGCTCCGAACGCACCGGTGACAGCGCTGATGATGACGGCTGCGGCGGCCTCGCCGACGAGCATCCGTTGTGACTGGCTCGCCGTCGCGCCGATGAGGTGCATGGTGGCGAACTCAGGGCGGCGGCGGGCGATGGAGGCAATCAGGTTGTTGGACAAAGCGATTGCCATGAACGCGGCGATGAGGAATACCACCAGGTAGTTGATGGTGGCCATCAGTTCCCCGTCGCTGCCTCCAGCGCCGTAACTGCTCTCGATGCTCTGCATGGACAGGGTGCCCGCGGAGACCCCGATGAACAGGGTCAGGAAGGTGACCGCGGGACGTATCCGTTCCGGTGCGGTGGCGAGGTTGCGTGAGATGAGGTGCCCGGCGGGGCCCGACCGCAGGACCGGGGCCTTGGCGATCACGCGGTGCGCCGCACGGATGAGCTCCGGTGCGAGCAGGCCCGACCCGACTGCCGCGAGGACACACGCCGGACCGGTGAGCGCGGTGGTCAGGATGTCGTCCGCATCGACCGCGAACACGGCCGTCGACGATCCCAGACCGGCCGCGAGCGCCGCACCTGCCGCGATCCGGCGGATGCGCGTCGCACCACCGCGCATCCGCGCCGGAGTGGGATCTTCGATGGGGCTGCGCGCGGCGATGGTGCGGCTGCCGAGCCAGGCGGCGGCGACGGCCGCACCCAGCATCAGCACGGTCGCGATCGAGGGGAGCGGCGTGCCGGGTGAATAGCCGGTGGCGTCGTCGACCAGGTCCGCGCTGCGGATTCCCGCGAGCAGGCCCGCGCCGAGCAGTTGTCCGCCGAGCAGGCCCGGCACGGCGGCGATGCTCGCCACGATGGCGGTCTCACCGGCTACCATCCGGCGTATCTGCGAGGGCGTGGCGCCGATGAGACGGATGCCCGCGATCTCGTTCGTCCTGCCGTGCAGTGCCACCGCGATCGTGGAGATCATGGCGAACAGGACGATCGCCAGTACCCAGCCACCGAGGATGAGCGGGAACTGCACGAGAAAATCGCGGTCGCCCTCGGCGGCGGAAAGTCCGGTGCCCAACAGCCCGGCCATGGCGGTGACCAGCGCGGTTCCGGCGGCCGCGACGAGCCCCGTGGCGACGGCGGAGGTTCGGTGGTGCGCGAACGAGCGCGCGGCCAGGCGCATCATCGCGACCACGCGTTCGAGCCGCGTTCGGCGGATTCGACCAGCACGGCCATCCGGTTCGCGACATCGCCCGCCGTCGGTCGCGCGAGGCGGTCGACGAGGGCGCCGTCGGCGAGGAAAAGGACCTCGTCGGAGTACGACGCGGCAACCGGGTCGTGGGTGACCATGATGATGGTCTGCCCCTGGTCGGCCAGGCGGCGCAGCAGGGTGAGAACGTCACGGGCACTACGGATGTCGAGTGCGCCGGTCGGCTCGTCGGCGAACACCACCTCCGGGTCGGTGATCAGCGCACGGGCGATCGCGACGCGCTGGCGTTGGCCCCCGGAGAGCTGGTCCGGCCGGTGATCGGCGCGCTCGCCGAGACCGACGTGGGCCAGGAGCGCGCGGGTGCGGTCGCGGTCGGGGCGTCGTCCGTCCAGGCGCAGCGGCAACTCCACATTGTCGATGGTCGACAGTGCGGGCAGCAGGTTGAACGACTGGAAGACGAAACCTATCCGGCGGCGACGCAGTTTCGCCAGCGCGGTCTGGTCGAGGGCGTCCAGCGCCTGGCCGCCGAAGGTGATGCGGCCCGAGGTGGGTGGCTGTAGTCCGGCCGCGCAGTGCAGGAGCGTGGTTTTGCCCGAGCCCGAGGGGCCCATGACGGCCGTGAACGAACCGGGCGCGAGGTCGAGGTCGACACCGCGCAGCGCGTGGACCGACCCGCTCTCGCCGGGGTATTCGCGGCGCAGTCCGCGCAGTGACAGCACAGGCGGGGCCGAAGTGGTGGCGTGCATGGGATTCCTCCATGTGTACGACTGTTCTAAACGATCGTTGTAAACGAACGTTTATATATATTATCGGGACATGAGCAATCGAGACAAGCTCCGGCAGGCGGCACGTGACTGTCTGCTCTCGCTGGGCTACGCGAACACGACCGTCCGCGAGCTGGTCAAGGCGTCGGGAGCCAATCAGGCGTCGATCAACTACCACTTCGGCTCCAAGGAGCGCCTGCTCACCGAGACGTTGCACGACCTCAACCGGGAATGGGGTGACGTACTCTTCGCGGCTCTCGACGGTGTGGACCCACCCGGTCCGGCGGGCAATGCGGCCAGGTGGGAACGGATCATCGCGTCGATCAACGAGCACCGGGCGCTGTGGTACGTGAACTTCGAGTCGGTGTCGGCCGCCCGTCACGACGAGGAGATCAGGGCGATGATCGCCACCGGGCAGCGTGCGGCCCGCCGCATCCTCGCCCGCGCCTTCGGCGGGCTCGACCTAGACACCGCTGATGCCGATGCCGTCGATGCGGTCGGGTCTCACTACTTCGCGTTGCTCGTGGGTGTGGCCAGTCAGTGGCTCGCCGATCCCGATCACGCTCCCACCGCAGAGCGCATCGTCGCGGTCGACACATTGCGAAACTCATAGTTCCGTAACGAGGGTGCGCTACACCTACCCCGGACCGCCGAAACCGGCTGTGATGCACAGTTTTCCGGTGAGTGCGAATTTCCTGGGTGCGGCACTCGACCGTGATGGGCCTTCGGGTTTGTCGGGTGCGTAGGCGGCACAGCGGCGCCCCGGATCGTGAGATCAGGGGCGCCGCAATTGCATTCAGTATTCGGTTGGGTTCCCGGCCCGCGACCGTCGATGTGTCGGCGGTCGCGGAACCGCTCGGTGCTCAGACCCCCAGCGCACCCGCGATCTTGGTGGCCATCGCGGTTACCGCCGGGAGCGGAGCACCCTTGGCGGCGTGAGTAGCCGGCTCGATCGCGATCAGCACGGTATCGCGGAAGTTGGCTGCCTCGCCGGGGTAAGCGGCGAGCGCGGCCACCGCGGCCGTGAGGCTGGGCAGCACGGTGTCGGCGAGTTCGGCGACAGTCTTGCCCGGCAAGCGGATATCACGGGACTTCGCCGACAGAACATGACCGACAAGTCCCGTCGCGGAAGTGAGAGCGATGGTGCCGTGCGAAACAGCCTTGTGCGGACCGCCCGCGGCAGCGATCAACGCGACGGCCCCATAGGCGGCGGTCCGCAGCGTGGCCTTGTCCTGGTCGGTCAGGGTGACGGTGGCGTTCATGGTGTGCTCCTCGTAATCCGTTGTGGTCCAGCTCCTTCGGAGTAGGACCGCCTTGTTCGATGAACACACTCTGTCCGGCCTCGCTGACACGGACCTGACGCTCAGCTGACGCCAGTGCTGACATGGGAGTGCACAGTCCGTAGGTTGATTGCGGTGATCGCTGAATGGATCATCTCCGGCTACTGCGCGTCATGATCGCTATTTCGATCAGAGACGGTGTGGTTGCGGATGAGATCCTGAATTCCGATGAGAAGGCTCTCGCCTACTTCCTCGACTGATGCGGAGGGCGGCGGAGTGAGCGATCCGTGGTACTCAACGGAGAGATACCCCCACACAGAACAGTCCCCGGTAGTCTCCATCGAAACGAAAGTTGTCAGTCGTCGCTGACAGCTCCGGAATTCGACTGGCTTGCCGGGGGCTTAGCCGGATCCTGAAAAACAACTCACCGCTGTCGACGGACGTCTCTGTCGTTAGCGTAGTCATTTTCCGGTGCTCCGGTATGTCTCCAGTCTGCTCCGATTTCTGCTGCTGTCAATACTTGTCGCCTGACTATTTCGCCGAAATTTCGAGGTCGGGCGGGGTGTTGGGGTGTGGCATTGTGCGGACGGCCGTCGCGGAGGACAGTGGGTATGTCCGGTGGTGTCCACCGGGGGCGCCACTCTTCGGAGAAGCAGGAGGTTGCCTGTGTACGCACGTTCGAGCACTATCGCGGCTCAGCCGTCTTCGATCGACAGCGGGATCGCGTACCTGCGTAACAAGGTGATGCCGCAGTTGCCCGAGTTCGACGGATGGGTCGGCCTGTCGCTGATGGTGAACAGGGCGACGGGACGTTGCATCGCCACGGCCGCGTGGGATTCGGAGGATGCGCTGCGATCGAGCCAGTCGCGTGCCCAGCCGTTGCGTGAAGGTCTGGCCCAGGCGATGAGTGGGCGGCTCGAGAAGATCGACGAATGGGATGTTGCCGTCATGCACCGCGAACACCTGGCAGGCCCGCGCGCCTGCACCCGATGCACCTGGTTGCAGATGGATCCGGCCGAAATGGACCTGCTGATCGACACCTTCAAGACCAGACTGCTGCCCGCGTTCGAGGAGCTCGAAGGGTTCCGCAGCGCCAGCTTGTTCGTCGACCGGGAAACCGGGCGTGCGGTCGGCTCCACCGTGTGGTCGAGTGTCGAGGAGTTGGACAGCAGCCGCGCACACACGGACCGGATGAGGGACGCGGCCTCACGCAGCCTGAGTGCCGAGGTCCTCGATGTAGCGGAGTTCCGGCTCGGCTTCGCGCACCTGCGCGTACCCGAATTGGTTTGATCGGCGGGGTGAGCCGGCCGGGAGGGTGCATCCGGCCGGATTCGCCTTGCCCAGCGGACACCGCGTCGACGTGGCCCGCGCGGTGATGGTGTCGGTTTCGTCCAAGACGGGCGTTGGTGCCTCGCCCTAGGGTGAGTGCAGTCCGACGCACGATCTTTCAGGAGGAATCGCATGGCACGCGAACTGGTTTACACGGGATTCATGTCGCTCGACGGGGTGGTCGATTCGCCCGGTGGCACCGTCGAGGGGCATCGCAGTGGTGGGTGGGTGATGCAGACCGAGTTCGTGCCCGAGGCGTATTCGCTCAAGGGGGAGGAGCTCGCGGAAACCTCGGCGCTGATGTTCGGACGTCGCAGCTATGAGGCGTTCGCGCCGATCTGGCGGGATTCCGAAGACCACGCCGCGTACAAGGATCTGCCCAAGTATGTGGTGTCCTCGACACTGTCCGAGGACGGCCTGATCGACGGCTGGGGCGACATCACGATCCTGCGTACCCTCGCGGACGTGGAGAAGCTGAAGCAGTCCGACGGTGGGGCCGTCTTCGTCCACGGCAGTGCCGAACTGGCACGGAGTCTCGGCGACGCCGACCTGATCGACCGCTACAACCTGTTGGTCTTTCCGGTTCTGCTCGGCGCGGGCAAGAACCTCTTCAGTCACTCGGATCGCCCGAAACAGCAACTGCGGCTGCGTGATTCGGACAACTACAGCAACGGTGTGGCGAAACTCGTCTATGACGTGGTGCGCTGACCGAGGGCGATCGCCCCGCCCGCACCTTCGCGTAATTGCCGCGCTGTGCGCCCGACATAGCGTCGCAGCGCGCGGGCGAGGTGGGGTTCGTCGTAGTAGTCGAGCTTGGCCACGACATCGGCCGCGGTCTCACCCGCACTCAGTAGCAGCGCCGCGGTGCGGACGCGTTCGATCTGGCGGACCGCCCCCTGCGTGAGGCCGGTCGAGGTACGGAACCGGCGTTCGAGAGTCCGCTCACCGACCGCGGGCCGTGCACCACGCAGTGCCTCGACGACCAGCGGGTCGCGACCGACCACCCCCGCCGCGATCAGCCGTTCGACGAGCGCCTCGGCGTCATCCGGATGTGGTGTCTCCCAGCGCGTTCCGTCGAGCCAGAAGCCGCGCTCGGTACTGTCCGGCAGTATGATTCCGCCGTCTACCAGCGACGATGTCGCGACGGTACGCAACGAGGTGCCGACAGCGAACTGGACACCGACGAAACTGGCGCCCTCGGGTACCGGCGCCGTCCCCGCCCGGCTCTCCGGCCCCGTCACCGCGGCTCCGCGCACACCGTCCTGGTCCCAGAAGACCAAGCCCCACGTCTCGGTCGCCACGGAGGTCATCTCCGCCACGTGCTCGCTGCGGCAGGTCCACACCGTGGAAATCCACGGCGAATCGGACCCGCGCCCCTCGAACACCAAACCCACACGTCGATGCTAAACGGCCGTGCGACGATCTGGTCCCTGTCCCGGAGCCGACCGCCGCCGTTGTCGGGGAGAAGTACCGTCATAGGCATGCACGATCTGACCTACGCACCCGCAGGCGCGACCTGCCCCGCCGAGCGCATGTGGGCCGAAGGTTCCGACGGGTTCCAGCGATTCGAGACCTGCGTGGTGATCGGGGACGGTGAGCAGGTGTGGGAAGCGGCGAGGCAGGCGGTGTTGTGCTGGGGTGTGAAGCGGCGCAGTGGGTTTCGGATCGTCCCGGATGGGACCGTCGCGGTCGGCGCGGAGTATCGGGTGAGCGTGGGGTGGGGGCCGCTGTCGGTCCATGAACCCGTGCGGGTGGTGGCGGTGGTCGATACCGAGGACAGGTGTGGGTTCGCTTATGGCACCCTGCCGGGGCATCCGGTGTGTGGTGAGGAGGCGTTCGTGGTGCATCGACGACCTGACGGAACCGTGGAATTCACCCTGAGGTCGCTCACCCGACCCGCGCCGACCGGATTCTGGCGGACGATCTTTCCGATCCTGCTCGTCGCCCAGCGCCACTACCGCCGCCGCTATTTGCGTGCACTGCCGCGCTGACCTATCTCGTTCTTTACCGAGCTGGCGGACAGCGCTTTTACTCGGCGCGAAACTCGGTTCGAACCTTCTTGGCCGGCGAGAATCGGCGCTGACTTTCGGACGGCCATCTCCATGGGCTCGTTCATCCCGGTGAGGTCACCACGCGGCCGACCGTGAGCCGGGCAATCATGCTGAATTCCGAACGCAGCGTGCGTGTCTCGAGTCTGTGCGCGAAAGGTGATTCGCATATCGATCGCGAATCCGAACTGCAGAACGGATTGGTCAACCGACGCAAATGTGAAATAGATCACAAAGATTGATTTAATATCTTTCGGCTATTACTAATAGCCCGGTCGACATTCGATTGGTCCGGCTTTGGGGGGCAAAAGGTCGAGAGGGAGTAGTCAATGTTCATGCGCTCAACCCGCAACATTCTCCTCGGTGCACTGCCTGTGGCTATGGCGGTCGCCTTCGCCGGCAGTGGCGTTGCGTCGGCGGACGCCACCGCCGACCAGCCGGCCACCGTGCTGGCCGTCCAGGACGACAACTTTGCGACGGCCGTCGCCGCGTTCTCGTTCGGATCCGCCACTCCGGCGGGCGCAGCGATTTCCCGGGATGCCGAGTCTACGATTCCGCAGGCCGCCGAGCTTTCGGACGAAAACTTGGTCACGGAAGTGGCCGCTCCCGCGATTTCGGAGGCAACCGCTCCGGTGGTTTCGGACGTGATCGACACCCAGTTGCATGAGGTCGCGACCAATCCGAAGGCCGAGAACTCCGACCCGGTGGTCAACGGTGCCCTCGCTGGTGCCGGGCTCGGTGCGCTGGCCACGCTGGTCAACTGCATCCCGTCCGCGATCATCTTGGGCGTGGGCTACCCGATCTGCCTCCTCCTCGGTGTACTTCCCCACGCGGCCGTCGGTGCCATCATCGGTGGCGTTGTGGGCCATGTGAATCCGGAGGTCGTTCCGCAGGTTCTGCCCTGAGAAGGTAAGTCGGCACGTAACCGCCCCTGATTCGGGACCCCCGGTGCTGCTGCGATGAAAAGCGCAGTGGCACCGGGGTTTTGCTGCGGGGATGCTGATGTGCCGACCTGGGGAGCCCATGAATCCGGAACGTCCGACTGAGTGACCGCCGCTGTGCGCGGCAGCAATTGACGGCTCGCCGGAGTGCACAGCCACCGGCGAGGCGGTGTCGACGACAATGTGGTGGCGAGCCGTGCGAGCTGTTCCCCGAAGCGCTTAGGGTCCTTTGCGTGACACGGGTGGGGCGATCGCGTTCTGGTGCGGTGAAGTTGTTGCTCGGTGTGGCGGCGATCGCGTTCTTGGTCGGCGGCGCGGCCACCTTGGTCGGGCTCGGGGGAATGACCTCGGATCCCGATGCGGTTCCGACCTGTGACGGGAAGATCATGTCCGTCGGTGATCGGTGCGAGATCACTCGCCGTGGTTCCACGGTCGACTCCTATACCTATCAGGAGAAGATCGAGCGGCAACATGCGAACAAGGACAGTGCCGGTACCACGCTGACCATCGGGTTGACTGTGATCGGGGCGAGTCTGCTCACGGGGGCGCTCGTCGAAATCAGGTCCCGACGCTCTGCTCCCCGCCGAACATCTTCCGCGCCTGCGGGATCGGCGACGCCGTCGCCCGAGGTCCCCTCGCAACCCACCGAGACTGCCGCACCCACGCGAGCAGGGGTGGTTCACGCAACGCGGACGGTGGTGATCACCGGTGTCGCCGCGGGGCTGTGTGTAGTCGCCGCGGTAGTCGTGGGCGTGGTTGTGGTCCTCGCCGACCGGGCTGATTCGTCCGAACCGTCACCGTCGCAGGCAGCGGCTACTTCTTCCTCGGCGGCCTACTCTCGTCATATCGAGGCATTGATGGCTGGGATGCCCGCAACCCTGCGAGCGGGGATCGAACACTGCGAACCGAGCCCGGTCAGACAACGTCACGTTCTCCGCGCGGGGTACCTGCCATTTGACGAAGAACAGCCCACTGGTTGCGGGATTGGCCGCCCACGATGGATTGGCGGGCATCTTCCAGGTCGCGAACGTGAACGCCACTTCCTACTACAAGACGATGCGCTACCAGGGCATCGCGTTCCGCGATGACGCAACCGGTTTCGCGGTCTTCAACCAGGACCAGACCCCCTCCGACCCGCCCGGTCTCGGAAACCTCATGGAGTACCTCGACCGCCGCACCGGCCTGTGGCTGAACGTGAGCCACTTGGTCACCGTGCAGGACGCCGAGACGTTTCTCGCACGCGCTGGGTTCTAGACACGCGCGGACCCACTTCGGCGCCGTCCGCTCAGCCGCGATCTGACCCGAAGGCCAGGAATGTGTGCGCGAGGGGGGACTCGCATGCAGATTCCGGATCAGACCTTCGGAGATGTGTGATCGAGAGCGATCGAATACATATCGCGAAGCTGGTACGGGCTAACCATAGCGCGTATGCGGGCGTTTCGGGCTCGTCGGGTCGGAAGGGTTCGCTGCACGATAGTCTTCACGAATGGTCGACAAGTCGAGTGGCGGTGAGGATTTCAGCTTGCCAAGCTGGCGGCGGCGCATCCGGACTGCCCCGACTCTACCTGGCGAAGGGCAAGCCTGGGTCGATGTGCTGCCGAAGCTGCTTGCCGCGATGAGCGACATCGAAACGACGAATCGAAGCGTCGACGTCCCTGCACTCGGCTCATCGTTCGTAGCCACGGAGCTGCTGAAAATGCTGGGGCCGAGCCTCGTGGTCAGGCGCGACAGTCGAATCCAGTTGGCCGAAGGTGCTGCTGCATGGCTGGCAGATCCGACCCCGCACAACTTGATCCTCCACCTGCACCGCCATGTTCAGCTGATAGGTGAGCTCTTGGCACTCCTCGTCGATGGGCCGCTGACACATGAGCAACTGCGCGATATCGCCAACAGCCGCTACGGGATGGGTTGGTCCTCGCTCGACCCGCTTCGCCGTCGCACCACCTGGCTACGCGCGACCGGACATGTCGAACTCTACGACGGTGCAGTACATCTGACCACTGCCGGAGCTGCCGTTCTTGCCGAGGTCACCCTCGGGGCACCGGAAGAGTTTGAGTCCGACAGCGTGATCGCCGTTCCCGACCCGCTTCCGGAAGTCGATGCACTGCTTCGTCTTCTCGATCTCCAGAATCATGGCCGCCGGACGGCACCGGGAAGCTCATACATCCCGAGCCCGGAGGGAGTTGACCCAGTTGACGTGATCAGGGCTGCGGTCTCGGTTGCGATACCCTCCGCCACTGAAACGACTTTGGAAGAGGTACTGCAAGGGTTCGGCGTTGCCGAGGTATCCGCACGCCAGGCGCGTGGGAGCCTGAAGTCATTCGGCCTGATCCGGCGCATTGGGCCGGGGCGCTGGGCTGCCACCGAGGCGGCTGTCGCGTGGCTCGACAGTGGTGATGACGTTCAGTTCGCACGGATCCTGCATGCCCACCTGTGGTTCGTGGGTGAGCTCATGCAGGAGCTTCACGAGGGGCCCCTAGCTGCGCCAGTGCTGGCCGCCCGCAGTAGAAGGTACGGCCGCGCTCAGGTTTCGAAGGCGGCCGTCAGCGTTCGGTGTGCGCTTCTCCGGGGGTGCGGGCTGCTCGATAAGCTCGACCATCAGCAGCACCAGTTGACTCCAGCTGGGCGAGGATTCCTGACGGGTCTGCCGCTCGCGCTCCCACTGGATCAGGATTCTGAGGAGTCTCCGGAACAGACGATCGACGAGGAGCGCCAGCGCGGCTCAGCCGCGTCGATCGCCGTGGAATTGCTGGAGGCTGCGGTCGACAGCGCTAATCCGGTTCGGTTCGAGATTGCCGTTGGGGCGGCCCTGACGTTTCTCGGATTCGGCGTCGAGCACTTATCGGGACCTGGCCGGACCGACTTGGCCGTGATTCTGCGGGTTCCTCAGGCACCCGTCATCGTCGCAGTTGAGGCGAAAACCTCGGCAGAAGGCACAGTTTCGGAACGAGATGTCAGCTTTCAGGCGTTGCGCGAGCATCGGGGCAAGATTGCCGCAGACGTCACCATGTTGGTCGGTCCGGCGTTTCACCGAAGGGTGCATGCCGAGGCGGCTGCGGACCCGCACGTCGCCGTGCTGAACGTGCAGGAACTGGCTGACGCGGTTGCTCTGCACTGGGAGATCCCTTTTGCCCCGGAGGAACTGCGCGCCCTGTGTGAACCCGCCCTGACAGCAGATACCCGAAGTAGCAGGTTGGCAGATCGTCATCAGGTGCGTCGTCGGCTGGCCACCATCCTCGACGCGGTTATCACTCAACTCGACCTCGAGATACAGGATGAGGATCCGATGTATCCCGGAGGCTGGCTCGGACCGGGCGAGCTACGCCGAGACCTCCGCAAGCTCGGGGCAGACAACGACGTCATCATGGAGGCCCTGCGTTTACTGGCATCGCCGTTCGTTGGTGCGATCGAGGAAAGCAAAGGACGCTACCGACTCGCCGGAAGCCGCGTCCTCGCCGTCGAACGTATCCGAGCGCTCGCGAAGCAAATCGAGGCGCCAATAGCCGGGCTGGAAGGGTGATACATCCTCGCCAGGTGAAGCGTGCGACAGTTGGCACTTGTGGTGCTGGTGGATTCCGGTCCTGTCATCGCGTCGACTCGGTTCTCCTGTGGGGGCGATGATCGAAGTGAACTTTGTACCTGGGCGATGCACCGACACACGCTCTCAACGCCACGACGGGCCAGGTGTAGGACGCACGTTCGGATGTCCTCAGCGTGGAGTCATCCGGCCATTCCCGCGGTTGAACCGGGGTCGCGCCACGGTGATTGTTGGCTGTCGTGGTGGACGCCGTCGGCGGCGAGGAAGCAGACCAGCCGGTGATCGTTTACGTGGAACGTCGCGGGATCGGTTGGGTCCTGGCTACCGAGGAAAAAGGCCCAGCAGCCCGCCTGGCTGCCCGGTGAGTATCGCTGTCGGCTTTCGCTGCGGGCATGCGCCACTTCCCGCATGACGGAGTTGCGTTGGCGGGAACTCCAATGCGTCCAGTCGATGCGGAGTTGGTAGGGGTGAACGAGGCCGAGTAGCCCGCTGGGGTCGTTGTCGCCGCAGTACAGGTCGATAGTGAGTGTTCGAGGTGTGTCGACGGGCTCTGTTGACCAGCGGATCGGTGCATAGAAGATGCGCTGTTCGGTATAGCTGCGGACCTCGAACCGTTCCAGGCGACGGAACCCGGTCGCGTACCGGGTGGCGTCGACGCCGGGGACGTCGAGTTTCATGGCTGACCGTTGCTCTGGTGGGTTGTGCAGGAACGTGCTGCACAGGGTGCGAATCGTGCGGCATGTCCCGAGCCGTACGGTGCTTTGACCGGTGACCGGGGTGGGCGGTGGCTCGGAGAGAGGCTCCAATTCATCGGAGTCGGCCGGCGGTTGCGGTGACTGGATACGGCGAACATCAGTCAAGACCAGCTTGGCCACATACCCAGCGACGACCTCGAGGGGTTCGGGATTGTCGGACCGCTCCGGCGGATCCACCATCTTGACCCGGCCGTCGACGTCGCATCCAGCGGCATGGCCCCATTTGGCTGAGAAGTACGGCCTCACCTTCTGGCCTGGATGCCACGCACACGCGGCTAGCTTCGCACCGCACAGAGTTGACGGGCACGTGAAGTCGGAGCGCTTCACCAGATCCGGATCCCATGCCAGAAGATCTGTCGCGTCCACGATCTCGTCGGTCGCCGCGATACGAGCCTGGTCCATCAGTCCACCCCTCCCCTGGGGACGACGCAGTCCACCCATGGCCTGGTCGCTATCAATCCAGGGTAGGAGCAGCTACCGACAAGGGAAGCGGACAATGCAGTATGACGAATCGCATACGGCGGTAGTGCGCCAATCGGCGATTAGTCCGGAACTAGGTGTGTACGCCAGTCCGTCCGCTCAGCCTGGAGCTACCGCGATGACCCGACCTCCCGTCGAACCATGCTCGCCCGCAGTGCGTGGACCATCACCGACACTGACTTTGCCGTCGGTTGCATCGACCGGGGCGCACCCGGTTTCCTCCTCGACCTCGCGTGCCGCTGCCACATTCTGGGCATGACCGACGTATCCACCAGGAAGCTCCCACGCCTACTGGTCGATGAGCCGACGGTGCCGGAACACCAGCAAGATCTCACGGGAGTCGTTGAGCACCAACGTCATTACGCAGCGGTCGACAATCGGATGTGCCGGTTCTTACCGACCATCGCTCACCGAGGATTGTCCACTGCCGGTAGATCGGTCCGACGGTGGGTGCCGGAGCTGTGCAAAACGTGCGCCTCGTCCCAGCCGCGGCCGACTCGGTGTGGGGCTCGTCAACTGGCTGCACCAGGCGGTGACCTGGTGACCTGATGCGAAACCTGCGGCCACTCTCACCCTGCAACCCGACCACGTAGCACGGGTGCTGGCATTGTAACGAGAGTTGTGGACACCCTCACCCACCGAATACGCTGGTCGCTCTGGTGCCGTCGACACCACACCGCGCCCGCCGAGGCCACTACCAGCGACGATCTCGGCTCACGCTGTAACCACGAATCCGACTGGAGTATTAGGTAACTGGAGTCCCGGTGTATACGAACATCCCGCAATGCTGCTGTGTGCATGATCAACTGGAGTGTTAGTGGTTCCCGGTGCACCCGCCGGATACCTACCGGCATGATCCGAATCGCTGGCCCTTCGACCGTCAAACCGACAGCCATCAGCCGCACCCTTGGTCAACGCAGTACAACGCCAGCGATTGCAATCCAACTACTCTTGGCACGACTCTGAGTCAGAAAGGGCTACTGTGTCGCCGAGCGAACATGCACTGTTTATTGGTGTCGGGACCAACCAATACTGTGACCCGGAGCTTTTCAATCTGACCCAGTCAACCCAAGAAGTGCGTCGTATCGCCGAACTGGTTGGCGATCACTACGAACGACATCTCCTGACCGACGCGGACCATGCCGAAGTTCGGGACGCACTCAGGGCATTGAAGGGAAGATTCTCCGTGGGCGGGGGCAGCGTCTTCCTCATGTGGTCTGGCCACGGTGTCCCCGGCAGCATTGGTCGTGTCCGCCTTTTGGTGGCTGATAGTGAGAACGACATCGGATCTGGTTTCGACCCTGAAGAAGTCGCCTCGCAGTGTGTTGTCACAGGAGCAAACCAGATTCTCTGCGTCCTCGACGCCTGCCATTCGGGTGCCGCTCTCGGTGTCACCATCCAGGTAGATGACCTTTTCGCTCGCACCAGTACAATGGCCGGATCAACATGGGTGGGTGTTCTCACCTCATGTGCGGCTGACGAGATCGTACGTGAGCAAACACTCGGTCCCGCCCTGATCAGATTGCTGTCGAGCGGTCCCGACCCTGCCGGACAACATGCCGACCTGCTTCGGAGGCGATGGAACCCGCACTGCGAGTTCATTCGTGGTGATGATCTCTGCGACGCAGTCGTGAAACAATGGGATCATTCATATGGAGCCCTCCCGCATTTTGCTCAGGCAGGTAGCGCGATGCCGATGGTCAGAAACCCTCTGTGGTCGCCGACCGCCGCACCAACCCTTGTGCAAGAAATTCTTGACGGTGCGCCAGTCCGCCGCTTCACTGGCCGGAACAGGGAAATTGGAATCGTCCAGTCATGGGCCCTGGCAAATGAGCCCGGAATTTTCGTGATCACCGGTCGGTCCGGTAGCGGAAAAACTGCCCTACTCGCATATGCCATGCAGCAATTGGGCCATCAACCGAACGAAGCCTTGGTTGATTCGGATTCGACACTGTCTCCCGTCCTTTGCTGCACACAGGTTAGTGCTCGCGGACTTGATCACACATCACTGGCAGCACGAATCGAGCAGGGACTCATCGCGTCCGGCGTTCTGGAGCCGTTGGACCATGCTCGGAACACCTACGAGTTGGTCGGCGCATTGGAACGACTCAGCCACCCGGTCGGTGATGAATGTCGCCTGCCCGTCATCGCAGTGGATGGGCTCAGCGAGGCTCCGGGCCATCTCGAAGGGGTCATCAATCGACTGTTGGTTCCCATGAGCGAGTATGCGGTCGTCATCGTGACCACTCGACGCACTGAGGTCAGGGCATTGGCTGGGTCCAGCACCGGCGTCACGGTGCACCGAAGTGGCACTGCGCAGACAGCTGTATCGATGCTGGACGTGACCGACGTGATCACCTCGCTCGACCGCATCCTCGATCTGGATTCGGCGACTCATCGGGAATCTGGCTGGCGGTCACTGACGCAGTCTGTTGATGAGCGCCTGTCTGGCGTCTCTGAGTCCATGGACACTCTGGCGGTTGCTTTAGAGATTCAGCGGTTGGCAGGCGATCAGGATCCGCCTCCGTTCCTCTTGATGGAGCTCATCTGTGATCGGTTGGTGGATTCTCCCATTGACACTTCAAAGTCCGGATGGCAAGTGAACATCACGGAGACGATTGCAGCATCTTTGGATCAAGTCGTGCAGAAGGCTGTTTCGGTCCATGAATCGCCCCGCAACCATCCGGTCGACGACGCACGTCACCTGCTGGAAGCGTTGCAGTGGGGACTGGGTGCGGGGTTCCCCGAAGAGCATTGGATTGCCGTCGCAAATACAATTTGTCCCCAGCGCGACTTCACTCGCGCGGATATCGATTGGTTGTTAGGGGCGCTCGGGAAGTATGTGGTGGAAGATTCCGAGCAGGGTGTTGCGGTGTACCGCTGCGCGCATTCCCTCATCGCACAGCACTTCAGAATGAGAGCGACGAACGATCAGGTTTCCGGCGACATCGAAATCCGCGTTGCGCGGACTCTCCTCGACAGGGCGGAAACTCTGTCGTCAGTGTCCGCAGATTCGGTTGACCCGCACCTCAGCCGATACTTGTGGCAGTACCTCATGCGTGCTGGCGAGCAGGGGCTCGCACTACTGCGGGATCGCGCGGTGCGGGTACCGCGGCATGCGGCGGAGCTGGCTTATGCGACCCTCGGCGTCTCTATCAATGCACTCGATGCTGCTGACGTTGCACGAGCAACGGAACTCGCAGAAGTGACCATCGCTCAGCTAGAGGACAGTGACCTGCAGCATTCTGATCCTGTGTATGCCCAGGCACATGCCCATCTTGCACTCTGCTTTCAGGCAAGTGGACATGTCGACCAAGCAGTGCGTTCGGCGGGCGCTGCCGTCGATGTCTACGCCCGGCTCGTTCAGCATGATCCGGACCTGCTCGCCGACTACGCGGCTGTGGTCCACAACTACGGAACAACGCTCATGGACGCCCGCCGGCCACAGGCTGCGATCGAAGCCGCCAGCCGCGCCGCGGATCTAGAGCGCGAGTTTCTCGCACGTGGTGGCGACAACCACTACCGGCTCGGTGTCACACTCAATGTCCTCGCTCTCGCCCACAGCGCCGCCCTCCGCGATGCAGATGCAGTGGTGGCCAGTGGAGACTCCGTCGACGCACTCAGGAGAGCAGTCGAGCTACGGAACCGCGTTCGCGACCGCATCGCACTCGCGGAATCACTGAGCAATCTCGGCGGTCATCTGGCTTCGATCGGTGACCTTCAGTCAGGCCTCTCGGCGGCCGAAGAAGCACGCCGGGTCCTCGAAGAGGTAGCAGTCGAGGAACCTTCCCTGAAAAGCAAGCTGGCTGGGGCCAAGAACGACGTGGCCGCACGGTTGATGGAACTCGGTGAACACGAGCGCGCACTCGTCTTGATGGATGAGGTGATCGAGACATTGCAGTCGATCGAGAATCCCAGCCTTAAGGTGCGTACTCAGTACTTTGGTGCGTTGAACAACTGCTGTGTCGTCCTTCTTTCGGCAGGGGCCACGATGGAGGCCGCCAGGCGAGGTGACGCTGCGGTGCGGCTGGCCCGGACAATCGCTGCCGATCATCCCGCGACGAACGGCGACCTTGCGATGGCGCTGGACAACTTCGCGAACTGCCTAACGCAGCTCAGTGAACACCGTAGGGCCATTCAGCTCACCGAGGAAGCCCTGACGATCTACCGCGAGATCGCGAACCAAAACAAGGGTGAACTGGTGCATGTCGCTCGTGTTCTGCTCAACTACGGTGATCGGCTCGCAAATGTCGGGCACCCGGAAGATGCAGTCGTAGCAACGGAAGAAGCCCGCAATCTCTACCACAACCTCGCGGCATCGAACGCCCGGTTCGGAGTGGAAGTTGCTCGCACCATGGCCCAACTCGCTATCCATCAACGAGCTGCTCGTGATCGGGTCGGGGCTGCGTCCACAGCAGCGCAAGCGGTACAACTGTTCAACGAGCTCGCGGGCCGCAAGATCGTCGATGACAATCTCCTCGCCGAAGCTCGTGCCGAGACACTCGTTCAAGCCACCACATGCGCCCTGGACCTGGGCCTGCAACTGGAGTACGCACAACGCGCGGTATCGGCGTTCGAAGCTGCAGGAGTATCGAAGTCCCTGAGATATGCGGTGGCGTTGCGCAACCTCGCTGCGGTCCAAGGGATGGCGGAAGAGTTCACTGCCGGAGTCGAGGCCATTAAGCGAGCGGTCGAGGTCCTGTCCCAGCTTGCTGCGACTGATCGGGCAGTCGAAGCGGAGTTGGCATCCGCGCTCGGCATCCAAGCAAGGCTTGAGTTTGCCGTGTCCCATCCCGACCTGGGCATCCAGGCAGCACTCGACGCACTCGTTTACTACGAACGCCTGCCAGAGCTAACCCCCGCCAACATCGCCACCTGTGCGGAAGCTCTCGCCGCCCTGGCAACTGATGGTGTTGCGTTCGACCCTCGCCTACCGATTGCCGCGTATGTCGATCGTGTGCTCGAACCGTTGGACGCCGTTCAGCGCGCTCGACTGCTCGGTGAGATCGTCTCCCGACTCCCGGACTTGAGTCCATTTGTGCCGCAATGGATCCTTCGCGGTCTCAACGAACTCGGCCAGCAGGACCCCGCCTCGCTCTTCGGCCTCCGCATGCTCGCCAGACGCAAACGAGCAGCGATTCCCTTTCTTTTCGACCTCGCGTGGGCGCGAGCCACCCACGCCAATGCTCCATCGTGGCTGACAATCGATCTCCGCCGCCTGGCGTCCGCACTCAAGTGGGCGTCCTCGTCAACTCACAGAGAGGGTTACGAGTACCTGCGGCACCACCACTACCTTGTCGATCCTTCCTTCGACCCCGCCGTCGAAGAGGCGTATCTGGGCATCATCCCTGAACGAGTCCCCGTCCTCCGAGAAATCCGATCGATTGCCGCAGTGAGCGATATCGCCGACGCCTATCAGAAGCCGCTGGCATCCGATATCGCCGACGCATTCGCGGCGACCGACCTCGACGAACAGCTCGAACTCCTTGCCGCGAACGGAGAAGAACTTCGTTCGGAACTGGTGAAAGAACACCTGCGTAACCGCGCCACCACCGATGATGTGTCCGGAACGAAGGCATACTTCCTCCTCCGGCTGTCAGAGGACGACCTGCACGTCGCCGTCGCCGGCGCTCTGTCCGACCCCGATGCAGCCCAAGACTTGCTTGAGCGCATTGCACGCGACAACGACCAACCGACCCTCGTGCGGGCCACTCAAGTGCTGCTTACACGGCACCCACCCCGAGCGTGGCAACCCGAAGTGGCCGGAGTCGCGGCCTTCTACCTGAGTGCGATCATGATGGAACAGGGCAAGCAGCAAGAAGCTACGTCCCTGGTCGATTCTGTTCGAGAACTCGTTCCTGACCGGCTTGTATCCCTGACCAGTGCGGCTGCACGACTAGGTCCAATCAAGCCAGAGTTCCTGCAGCTCATTCCACTCCTTATCGACGTACGTCAGGACAACTAGTGTGAATCCCACCGATCTCATCGTCGTCATCCCGGGAATCATGGGAAGCGCTCTCGAGAAGGGCGAGAGGCCTTTTTGGTCCAACCGTCTGGGTGCTTTGGCAGATTCTATTCTGCACCTCAACCGCAACATCGACTATCTACGTGTCCCGGACGGGCTGGGCGATGACCATCCTGACGATGGAGTAGTCCCGACAGATCTCATGGGGAATATTCATGTTGTGCCAGGACTTTGGTCCCCGGTGCAGGGATACGGGACGCTTGTCAGTCGACTGCGGAGCATCGGATTCCAGGACATTCCCAATTCTACGTCCGCACCCAATCTTGTCCTCTTTCCGTACGACTGGCGGCTTTCCAATCGCTACAACGCACGCCGCCTCAAGGTCGTTGTCGAACGAGCGCTCAGCCGCTGGCGTGAAGCAGCGCCGCAGAATAAAAATGCTGAAGTAACTTTTGTCTGCCACTCGATGGGCGGCCTAATCGCCCGCTGGTATATTGCCGTCGAAGGCGGCGCTGAGGTGACGAACAAACTGATCACATTCGGAACACCGTATCGTGGTTCTCTCAAAGCTGTCCTTACACTCGCCAACGGTCCGGTACCCGCTCTCGCCAGAGTCGGCGTCGACCTGCACTCTGCGGTGCTGTCCCTGCCCTCCGCCCACCAGCTTCTACCATCCTATGCATGTGTTGAACGCGACGGCGAACTGCACCATATTGATGGGCAAGTGATCCCCGGCGTACCAACCAAAGCCGTCAACGACGCCATGAACTTCTACCGTCGTCTCGAAGCGGCTGAACTGAACATAAAAAACAACCCGATGCGCCATGCTGTTATCGGAACTATGCAGCGGACCGCGACCTCGCTCACCGTCACGCATGGCAACCTGATTGTCCACCACACTCTCAACGGCGACGACCACCGTGGGGACGGAACCGTGCCTGCAGCATCCATTCCGAAGGGTATTCAGCTCGACGACAACACACTTCGTCGTGTCGCGGAGAAGCACGGTAGTTTGCAGACCAACCGCGCAGCATTAGACGAGATGGAAGCAATTGTCACGGCCAAACCGATTACCTTCAAGGCGTCGAGCGATACAGAGATCGCCGTCACTTCCCCTGAGATCGTGACCTCCGCGGATGATGTCGTTCTTGAAGTGTCCTGTGCCCGAACGCCACAAGTCGTCGCAATAGAGATCATGAACGAACAAAATATTGTGCTATCGAAATTCACCAGGCCTATTCGCGAATTCGCTCAGACCGTCACTCTTCGTGCACTTCCGCCGGGTGGTTACATTATTCGAGTTCGAGCTGCCCTAAGCGGCCAGCAACCTGGAGTTTCGTCACCGCTTCTCGTGTGGTCGTCCGCATAGGTGCTGTATCGGGTTCGGTTGCGGATGCGTCGCCAGCAGATCGGGCTGCGGGGAGGCCAAGGAATCCTCGGTTGATTGTCGGAGCGAAGGTTCTAGCGGGCAGTCAGGTGTCATAGTTCCTCGTAGGCGGCTCGGTCGGCCTCGGAAATTTTAGCGAGCTGTTCGGTCGTCAGCTTAGGTAACTCCTCAAAGTTCGTCACGCCGTCATCATGAACCGGACCACCGACACTGCTCCTG
>NZ_BDBI01000040.1 GCF_001612905.1 Nocardia ignorata NBRC 108230
GCCAAGGTGGTTCCATACCTCCCTGGTGCACAAACCACCGAGGCGGTTCCGTACCTCCCTGGCGCTAAAACCACCGAGGGTGGTTCCTTACGGCTGGAGCCCCACCACATAGCGAACTCCGCCCCAAACACACGAAAAACCCCGCTCCCTAACAGGAGCGGGGCTTCTACAGCGAGCCTCTACTTCGGCTTGTCAGCCCAAACAGTAGTGCCGTCCGGCGCCTGCAGCACCTGCAGCAGCTCCAGGCCGGTCACAGCCATCACCGGTCCACCGATGGCGATCATCCCGATGATTCCGCCTGCTGCGGCGCCGACCGTCAGGCCGGGCAGGCAGCCGAGCGGAATGGTGACGACGCAACCGATGACGGCGCCGATGGCGGTGCCGACGAAGGTGCCGATGGCGGTGCCGATGCTGAACTTCGAGGAGAAGTCGTTGATCGCCTTCTGGTTCTCCTGGGCGGAGGCGATCTCCTGGCCCTGCAGGACCGGCTTGACCGCGACCGGCTGGGCCGCGATTTCGACGCCCTGGGGACGCTCCGGCGTCAGTTCGAGCACCGTGGAGTCCTTGACGACCTCAGCCTTGGTCGGGATCTCCGTGCCGGAGATCGAGAAGGCGATCGGCATGGCCATCACGACAGCGCCGGTGCTGTCCTTGATCTCGGCAACCTGGGTCTTCGGCGCTTCGGGAGTCTCCCCCTCCTGCTCCACCAGCGAGAAGGTCCCGTTCTTCACGGTGGCGACCACGGTCTTGTCGACCAGCTTCACCGAGTACTTGATGCCCTCGGGCGCCACGGGCTCAGCATGCGACGTCCCAGCGGCCACCGTCATGGCCCCGATAACCAAGGCGGCACCCGCAACGGTTTTACGGATGTTCATTGAAGTTCCTATCCATCAGGTGTGGTGCGGCGTGCGATCAAGCGACACGCGAGACTCGTCAAGCGGGTGCACCCTTGTGAGATGCTCCCAACTTCTCCCCGAGCAGTGTGAAGACCGGCACAGCAGACAGAACGTCTGGAGCCTAGTAGACCGAAACCCCTGATGCCAGCACAGTTTCCAGGGGCATGGGTGAGGCTGCCCTAACCCATCGCGTCGGCAAAGGAGGTTTCCCATGCTCAATCACAAGCACGATGCAACCGGAGCAAACAGAACAGTGACATACATCACATAATCATCGGTATGAACGGCTGTTGAGGGACCGCCCCGGCAACCTGCCCGCAAGGAAATCGACGGCGAATCCGAGCACGCCGATCACCAGGATGATGGCGACCACCTGATCGTAGGCGAGCTGGTCCCGGGCATTGAGGATCTGGTACCCGAGTCCCGATCGCACACCGAGCATCTCGGCGGGCACGAGCACGATCCAGGCCGTGCCGAGCCCGAGTCGCAGCCCGGTGCGGATGTGGTCGCGCACCGCCGGAATGATGACGACGCGCAGCTGCTCGCCCCGGGTCGCGTGGAACGAGCGCGCCACGTCGAGGAAGCCGCGATCGATGGCGTGTACCCCCGCCACCGTGTTCAGCATGATCGGCCACACGGCCGCCGCGGCGACGAGGAAGTACACCGGCTGGTTGCCGATGCCGAACACGGCGATGGCGATCGGGGTCCACGACAGCGGCGAGATCATCCGCAGGAACTGCACCACCGGCGAGGCGGCCTGTTCGATCCGCGTGCTGAGCCCGATCAGCAACCCGATCGGCACACCGAGCACGGTGGCGATCGCGAGCCCGATCAGCAATCGCCACAGGCTGATTCCCGCGTCGGCGACGAGCACACCACGTTCGTGCAGATCGGCGATGGCGGGTAGCACGTGCTGGGGCGCGGTGCGGCGCAGCAGCGAGTGTTCCGGCGAGAGCACCGTGGTCGCCGTCCACCACAGCCCGACGGTGACGAGCACGGCGAGCACCGGCGGCCACACCCTGGCCAGGACCGAGCGCGAAACGGTCGAGCCGGTTTTCGGTGGGGCTTGGGTCGTTGTAGTCACAGCAGGTGCACCTGTTCAGTTCGGTCGAGGCCGGTGAGCCCGAACGCATGTCTCCCACCCTGTGCGGCAAGGGAATTCAGCACGAAGGTGTCGTCGACGAGCTCGCTGTGCGCGCGGGCCGGGTCGAGGGTGTCGAGGAAGCCCCGGTCGCCGTCGACGACGGTCTCGTGCATCTCCTCGACCAGCCGCCGGGTGAAGCTCGGGTACGGGTAGGGCTGGAATCCCACCAGCTGCGGCGACCAGTCGGGCCGCTGGAACTGGTAGGGCGGGTCGGGGTAGGCGAGCGCGGTCCGCACCGCGGGCAGGGGTTGCGGCAAGTAGCTGCCGGTGGTGAGCGCTTCCGCGGCGCGCGGCCGGTCGGTGCCGATGCGTAGCTGCGCCGCGACCACCGCGTCGGTCACGGCCTGGACGGCGTGCGGTCGTTCGGCGATCACGTCGTCGCGGGTCACCAGCACGCAGCAGGCGTGTTCACGCCACACGTCACCGAGGAACACGTGGATGCGCCCGATCTTCTTGATCTGGGCGATGGCGTTGAACGGGTCGGCGACCACATAGCCGGAGATGGACCTGTTGGCCAGGGCGGGAACCATGTCCGACGGACTCATCACGATGAGTTCGACGGTCCGCTTGGCGCGCGACGCGGTCCGGCGCACCACAGGTGTGATGTCGTGGGCGCGCAGGAGTTTCTGCAGCACGATGTTGTGGATCGACCACCAGAACGGAATGGCAACCTGGGTGCCGATCAGCTGTTCCAGCTCGGTGATGTCGGGTGCGACGGTGAGCGCCGACCCGTTGGTGTGGTTCCACCCGAGCACCCGCACGTTCGCCCCGAGCACCTGCCGCAGCTGAATCGCCATGGGCATCAACAGGTGCGCCACATCCACCTGACGGGAGACGAACGCTTCCGCCAGCCCCGACCAGCTGCGGAACATCACCGGTTTGGCGCTGCTCACCGACCCCGCGGGGTAGAGGTGTGCCGAGTGCGCGATCAGCAGCGGCGCCGCGTCGGTGATCGGCAGGTACCCGATGCGCAGCGCCTGTTCGCGCCGTTGCCCGGCGCCTGCCGCGCTGCGGACCAGGTCGGCCGACCCGTAGAGCCCGGCGGCCGCGGTGAGCCCGGCCGCCCCGGCGAGCAGGTGCCGTCGTGAAAGCCCGCTCACGACACCACTACTTCGTCCGGGTGGTACTGCCCGAGGATATCGGCGCGCAACGCGTCGCCGCCGTCGCGCACCTCGGTCCATTCGCGCCGGATGCGGCCCTTGTCGAGCAGCACGATGCGGTCGGCCAGATCCATCGCCTCGTCCACGTCGTGGGTGATGAGCACGACCGTCGCCTCGATCTCGGTGACGAGTTCGGCCAGCCATTTCCGCAGGTCCAGACGGGTTGCCGGGTCGAGGGCGCTGAACGGTTCGTCGAGCAGCAGCAGCCGCGGCCGGGTGGCGGCCGCACGCAGCACGGCGACGCGCTGCGCCTGCCCGCCCGACAGCTCACCCGGATACCGCTGCGCCAGCGATCCCAAACCGAAACGGGCAAGCAGGATTTCGGGGTAGTCCTTGTCGAACTCGCGCCGGTGTGCGGCGAACCGGCCGGCGAGCGAGATGTTGTCGATGACGGTGAGCCAGGGCAGCAGCAGCGCCTGCTGGAAGACCACCCCGGTACGCGGCCGGGCACCGTCGGTGCTCCAGCTGATGGTTCCGGTGGTCAGCTGTTCGAGTCCGGCCAACACGCGCAGCAGCGTCGATTTGCCGCTGCCGCTCGGACCGAGCACGGCGAGGAATTCACCGCGGTCCACGTGGAAGTCCACGTCGTCGAGCACGGTGCTTTCGCCGAATGTCTTGCCACCGCCGTCGACTTTCAGTTCCCAGATACTCAATTCGGCCGTCTCTCGAGAAAAGGGTGCCACCAAGGGCCGCGCGCACCGACGTCGGCGCCGGTGCGCGCGGAGTGCCTACGCGCCTTTGACGCCGGTCAGACGGGTGTACATGCCGCCGTGCAGGTAGTCGACGACAACGTCGGTCAGCCGGTCACGGAAGACCTGCTCGAACGGGTGCAGCTCCCGGAAATGCGATCCGACGATGCCCGACTTCACGAAGTTGTAGCCGTTGATCGGGTATCGGCTCAGTCCCGATGTGCGCGGCAGGGCGTCGATGATGCGCACCTGGGTGCCCGGCGTGAGGTTGCCGAGCAGTTCGGCCAGCTTGTCCGACGGGTGCGGCACACAGCTGAACGCGATACAGCTGAACAGGACGTCCACATCCTGGTTCACGGGCAGTTCGGCGATGTCCTCGGTGAGCAGAGTGACGTTGGGCCAATGGTTCTCCTCGACCCGCTTCTGCGCCTTGGCGAGGATGGCGGCGTTGTTGTCCACCCCGATCACGTGCCCGGTCGGCCCGACGGCGGAGAGCAGCGCGGGGAAGGCGAGGCCGGTGCCGCACCCGAGGTCGGCCACCTTCTTACCGGTGAGGTCGAGGCCTTCGACCAGGCCCGGATGCAGTTTGTCGATGCCACCGAGGGACAGGAACCACGCCGTCCGGTCGTAGATGGGGGCCGCGATGTCGTACCGCTCTGCGAATTTCATGCGAATCTCTCGGATCTCTCGTCGGTGGGTTATCGGGGGGTGAGCCGGACGTTGAAGCCGCCCTTGATCATCGGCGCGAGGCCGGGGTCTTCAACGAGCTGCCAGTTCGGCGGGAGCTCGATCTTGTAGCGGCTGAAGATGAGCGCGACCAGGTACGGCGCGATGAGGTAACCGAGCTGTGCGCCGGTGCAGCGGTGCGGGCCCGCGCCCCAAGCCAGGTAGTGCAGTACGCGCGGCTGGTCGACCCGCTTGCTCTGGTCGTAGAAGCGTTCGGGGTCGAACACGTCGGGGTCGGTCCACCAGCGCGGGTCGCGGTGGATCGTCGAGATCGGCACGCCGAGCATGGTGTTGGGCGCGATGTCGTAGCCCTGGTAGTTCGCGCCCCTGGCGGTGAATCGCAGCAGCAGCGGAAGGCCCTGCATGCGCATGCCTTCCTCGAAGCACGCCTTCACCCAGTGCATGCTGCGCACCGATTCGATGGTCGGCTTGGACAGGTCGACCGAACTGGCCTCTTCGACCAGCCGGTTCTTGGCTTCCTCGGCCAGGCAGGTCCGCACGACGGTCTGGGTGATGGCGCCCGCCGTCGTGCCGTAGGAGGCGCTGGTCATGGTCGCCACGTCGAAGCACAGGTCCCAGAACGTCATCGGGGTCTTGAGCTTCTTGTAGCCGGCGAGCATGCCGTCGAGCACGTCGTTGTAGGTGCCCAGCGACGGCGAGTTCTGCCGTTCGACCACCCGGTCGCGCACGATCTTTCCGGCCGAGTACACCGCCCACGGCCGGATCTTGTACCGGCCCCAGGGGCGAACCAGATTCGGGGGATCCGCGATCTTCAGCGTGGAGCCGAGGAATTTCGTGAACGTCGACAGACCGTCGTGCAGATCGTGAATTTCCTTGGGCGTGAACGGTTCCGTGAAGGTCTGGGCCAGCACGCCGCGCAGCAGTGTCTGGAAGATCGCCTCCTGCAGGTCGGTCACACCGTCGGCGTCGGTCGCGGCGGCGATATTCGACTCGAGGCTTGCCAGGTAGGCATCGGCATTGGCGTGGAAGGTGCTCTTGAGGCCGTCGCGGGTCACCAGCGGGCTGACGATGCGACGGCGCTCGCGGAACAATTCGCCCTCGATGAACGACAAACCGTTCTGCCGCTTGGCAATCGCGGGATGGTAGTTACCGAATTTGCTGTAGTCGCCGGAGGTGTCACCCATCGCCGCGTGTGCGTCTTCGGGATCGGCGATCACCACCAGGTCGCGCAGCGGCAGTTTGATCCGTACGACATCGCCGTACCGGCGCACCGCGTCACGCAGGAATTTGTTGCGGTCCTTGGCATATTCCGGATAGGAGCCCATGATCCGGTGTCCGGGCGGGCCGGGCAGGTGCCGGTTGGAGAGCCTGCGACTGGTGATTCCGGTGACGGATGGCACCTTCTCCGCCGTGGCGTGGGGACATTTCTCGGTCATCACAAACCTTTCCTCTTACGGAAGACGTGGGCACGGACCAGCCCGCCGAGGTGCCGGGCCGTGGATTCCAGTTCCAGGCCGGCGTTCTCGCAGCGCGCGAGGGTGTGTTCGACGCCGCGATCGAGTTCGACTTCCCTGGTCATGTGGGCGACGGAATCCATGCCCGCGATGGCGGCGACACCGCGGATGAGTCGCAGCCGCAGCTTCAGCAGGTTGCGCAGCAGCGGGCTGTCGGGCATGGCGAGTTCGATCAGCAGGAAACGTCCGTCGGCGCGCAGCACCCGCACCGTTTCGGCGAGCGCGGCGGCGGGGTCGTCCATGTCGTCGAGGGCGAAACACATCACGGCGGCGTCGAAACTCGACGACGGGAAGTCGAGCGATTCCGCGCTGCCGAGAGCGAGCTGCCAGTCGTTGCTCGGCCGCTTGCGGCGCAACCGGGCGAATTTCCGCGCGGCGACGGCGAGCATCTGCTCGTTGAGGTCTACGGCCACATACGACAGGCGCAGCGGGTACACGGCCGCCAGGGCAGCGCCGATCTCGGCCGTCCCGGCGGCGATATCGAGCACTTCCGCACCCGGCCGAAGGTCGAGCGCGCGGACGGCGCGGCGGCGTAACCGTTTGTCGCCGCCGAGGGTGAGCAGCGAGTTCACCGCGTCGTAGCGCGGTGCGATTCGGGTGAACATGGCCTGCGGGGTGGCAGGGCGTGTTCCGGCCATCGCGATCTCCTCGGGTTTCACCGGCGCGGGTCGGCGCGACGCGCGACGCGCACCGCCTTCTCCGCGCCGAAGGCCAGCAGGGTGGACAGGGCGCCGGTGCGGGCGTTCTTGCCGTCGCGGGCCCACCCGGTGAGCAGGCCGGCGAATTGGCGGATGTGCGCGCGTCCGGCGAGTACGGGTGCTTCGGCGGCGGGGATTCTGGCGTCGATCAGTGTCGGCCCGTTCCCGGCGAGTGCGGTGCGGAAGGCGTTGCCGAACTCCTTGGCGCTACGCACGGTTGTCGCGCGCACCCCGCAGTGCCTGGCGAACCCCGCGAAGTCGATTTCGTGGAAGCCCGACGCCCGGTCGGGCCAGCCCATGATCCAGCTCTCGAATTTGATCGCGGCCAGGGCGTTGTTGTTGAACACCACGATCACCAGCGGTGAACGCACGTCGGCGGCGTTGCGCAGTTCGGCCAGGGTGATACCGATGCCCCCGTCACCGACGATCGCCACGGACACCTCGTCGGGGTGGCGCACGGCCACGTCGACGGCGGCGGGTACCGCGAATCCCATGGTCGCGAACGAGGCGGTCCACAGGTAGCGGTGCGCCGAGCGCACGTAGCGGTAGGCCCAGAGCGTGTTGATGCCGACGTCGACGCTCAAGGTGGACGGCTTGTCCAGGTGGGCCAGTTCGCTGTCGATGATCTGGGCCACCGTGGCGGCGCGGAGTTTGCGTGCGCTCTCTCTCGGCTTGCGGCGCGACCGTTCGGCGACTTCGGGTGCGTCGCGCTCCTCGCCGAGCAGACCGACAAGCGCTTCGAGGGTTTCCCGCGCGTCACCGAGCAGCCCGACCGAATCCGACGGCAGACGAAGGAAGGTGAGCGGATCGGTGTTCACCGAGATCACGGGGTTGTGCCCGACCATCTCGAAAGCCGAACCGCGCCAGGACACTCCGACAACGATGACGAGCCCGCTGCGCCGGACGCGCTGCATGGCGTCGTCGGTCCCGGAGGTGCCGACCAGTCCCGCGCAGTGTTCGCCGACCACGTCGGCCGCCAGCGCACCCATCGTGCAGTAGAGCGGACTGCCTGTGCGAGCGGCCAATTCGACGAGTTCGCGTCGCGCGCCCGCCGCCCCGCGCCCGACGATGATCGAGATATCCCCGGCGGCACCGATGAGTTCGGCGGCACGCACGATGTCCTCGGGTGCCGCGGTCGCGCGGCCGGGCAGCCCGATCAGCGACGGCGGGATCGCGAACGACCGCGCGCTGTCCACGAGGACGGCGCTGGTGCGGGCGGCGATCGCGGTTCGTGTCACGTGGATGTGGGTGACGCCGCGTCCACCACCAGCGATGGTCGTGAAGGCGTCGCGCAGCCGGACCGCGTCCTGCGCGCCACCGTCGAGAACCACCGAGACGGCGGCGATATCGGCGAGCACGTCGACGGGATCGAGCAGCCAGGGTGTGGTCTCGACGGAGACCAGCACAACGGACGCATCGTCGAAGGCCGCGTCGTAGAGCCCGTTGAGCTGGCCGAGGAGTTCGGCGGGCGAGGTCACCACAGCGCAGGAGGTTGTTCCGTCGGCCTTGTACGCCGCGGTCGCCCGCATGGCCGCGGCCTGGACATCGGCGACGACGTGCAGGTCCAGCTCAGCGGTGGCACCGAGCCGCGCGCGGCTGTTCTTCGACAGGTACGCGCAGTCGATGCCCCGGTGCACGAGTGCCGCGAAGAGATCGGTGACGTAGTCGACGACATCGACATCCGGCGCCGGAGCGGGCCGGTCGTCCGCGAGCGCCGAGGTGAGGACGAGCGCCGGACCGTGCCGGTCCTCGCTCAGGCGCGACCGCAGTTCGGTGGCGTCGCCGGCCCAGGACACCCCGATACCGAACGCGTTGGCCAGGTCGCTCACCGGCACACCGGGTTCGGCCCGGCACACCACGGTCACCGGCACGTCGTACCGTGCGGCAGTGGAGAATTCGGAGATGTACTGGTCGAGCGAGTCCAGGTCGGTGAGCGCGTAGGAGCGAGCGCCGTTCGCGAGGGCCAGACCGATGGCCAGCGGCAGGGCCGAACCCTCCGCCTCGAAATTCCACGCACTGTGCAGGTGCGCGCGCTCACCGAGATAGCGGCGGGCGAGTTCCCTCGTCGCCCCGGAGTCGACCGCCACCGACGCACCGGCGAGCGCGTCGGCGAGCACACCCCAGCCCTCGGGCGCGTTCGGATCTGTCGGTGCGACAGGGGCGCTCGCCGCGGCCGGGGTACCGCGCCTGCTCCACACGGCCGACACCAGCGCGTGCAGGATCTGCGGAACCTCCCCGGCGATCCCGATCCGCCTGCTCTCCTCGTCGAAGCCAGACGTGGCCACATCGGTGATCTCGAGCAGCAGTTCGAGCGATGGAAAGTGCCGTGCCACACCGGCGGTCGGCTTGCCGATCAACAGCACCTGCCGGGCGTCGGACTCCTCGACCGGCGGCACCGACCAGTCCGGAATCCCCGCTTCGGGCAGGGCGACGATCGGCACACCCAGCGCGTCCGCGAGCAGCAACGCACAGTCCGCGACGGCCCGGCCGCCCGCGCCGAGCACGATGACACCCGGTGTGGAGCACAGGTATTCGGCCAGGTCTTCGACGCGCTTCTTGTCCACATCGGGCGTTGTCCGTGCGCCGAACCGGTACGGGCTCTGTTGTTCGAGCCCCTCGAGGGGTGAGTTGAGCACGTCGGACGGCACGGCCAGGTGCGCGGAGGTCTGTTCGAGCCGCACCGACAGCACCGTCTGATCGAAGACGGCGAGTTGATCGGGCGAGACGATGTCGGTGGAGCGCCACGTTCCGTCACGGAACAGTCGCGCCGAGTCGATCTCCTGGAACGATTTCGTGCCGATCTCGGCGCGCGCCACCTGGCCGGATATCGCCAGCACCGGCACCCGGTCGTAGAGCCCGCCGTACACGCCGGGCAAAAGGTGGGTGGCACCCGGTCCGGCGGTGCCGAAGCACACCCCGACGGTGCCCGACCCCTGCGCGTAACCGACCGCCATCCAGGCGGCCGCACTCTCGTGCCGCACCGCGATCAGCTCGATCTCCGATCGCCGTCCCACCGCGTCGACCAGGCAGTTCACCGATTCGGCAGGCATGCCGAACAGGTAGCGCACATCGTGGCCGATCAGCCGGTCGACCAGGGCGTCGGCGAACCGTGGCCGCCCGAGCACGTCGGCGCCCAGATTGGTGTTCATCTGCATGTCAGTGCCTCCACTCGTCTGTATCCCCGCGCGAGTACGTCGACGACGTCGGCGAGGTGCCCCCTGGCAGGAACCGTGATCCGGACGCCCGCGTCCGGATAGCAGCGCACCGCGATGCCCGACTCGGCGAGGTGCGCCACGAGTGCCGCCGGATTCGGCGTCGGCACCCAGACGAAGTTGCCGGACGAATCGGGCACGTCGATGCCGTGTCCGCGGATGGCCGCGACGAAGTCCGTCCGCACCGCGATCACCGAATCGATCTGTGCCTCCAGCTCGTTCACCACCCCGAGCGAGGCGACGGCCGCGGCCACCGCGAGCCGGTTCACCCCGAACGGCATCGCCATCGACCGGCAGGCGCCGATCAGGTCGCCGTGACCGACCGCGTAACCGACCCGCAGCCCCGCCAGCCCGTACGCCTTCGAAAACGTGCGGAGCACAACCAGATTGGGGTGCTCCTCGGCCATTCGCAGGGCCGCCGACCGGTCGTTGTCCCGGTCGAATTCGATATACGCCTCGTCCACCACGACGACCGTGTGGTCCGGCACTCGTGCCAGTACCTGCTCGATCTCCTCGGGCGTCACCTGTTCACCGGTCGGGTTGTGCGGTGAGCAGATCAGGATCGCGGCCGCGTCGTCGCCTGCCGCGGCGACCATCTGCGTCAAGGGCTGCCATCGGTTCGGTGTCCCGATCACCGGCACCGCGATACCGCCCGCACCGAGGACCACCCGTTCGTAGGCGTCGAAGGCGGGCACCGCGTAGACGACCCGACCACCGTGTCCGGCGACCCAGCGCAGCAGATAGGCGAGCACTCCGACACTGCCCGGCCCGACGACGACTTGATCCGGTGTGCAGCCGGCGAATTCGGCGATGGCGCTGCGCAAATCGCCGTACGCGGCGGCAGGGTAGGCGGCCGCGTGTTCGACCTCGTCGGCGATCGCGGTGCGTACGCTCGGCAGGGGCGCGAAGGGCAGCGCGTTGTTGGACAGGTCGAGCGCGGCCGCCGAGATATCGGCCTCCTCACCGGATCGATATTCGTCGAGTAATACCGTGTCGCGCACCGCTGTCGTCCTTTCCGCCGTCACCCGATGTCTTCCTTTTTCCGGGTATCGAGTTTCAGCGCGTCCATAGCGAAAATAACCACCAAAGATCCGGCGACAACAAGCAGCGAAGTAACAGATGGGTCCGCCAGCAAAACCCAGGTAGACAGGTATCCCGTCGATACGATCATGTCGAATCGAAGCATGTTGTTCGCCGATTGATTGTCGTCGCGCAGAATCATCCGTGCGCCCTGCGCACATGCCACGGGGAACCAGGCCAGTGCGAACAAATACTTCGCTTCGAATTGCCCGGCGACCACCAGGAAAAGCGGACCGAGATAAACGAGAACAGTGGCGGCAGCAGCAGCGACAGCCGCCTGCTGCCGTGTTGCGAAAATGGTGGCCGAGGTCGACAATCCGGCTTCGCGGTCGCCCTTGAAGTCCGGCAGGTTCTTCACGAATCCCTTGGCGACGAACCAGAGCAATAAATACGCGGCCATGCTGAGGAAGGACCAATTCCCCGCGATCGCAGGACCGTTCTCCACGACGGCGGGCGCCATCAGGAACGGCAATGCCACATCGAGCGCGAAGAACACGAGCGAACCCATCGGCCGCGCCTTCATCCGCAGCGGTGGCAACGAGTACTGGTGGGCGATGAGCAGGCACAGGGCTGTGAGCAGAAGGAATGCCGGGCTCACCACGGCTGCGGCCACCAGCATCACCGCACCGGCGGCGTAGCTGCTCCGCAGCAGTCGCCGGCGACCGTACAGGCCGAGCAGGTACAGCCGGGCCGGGATGTTCTGGTTGTCCTCCGCGATATCGGAATAGGCATTGAACAGGTTGGCCACGGCGCTGTAGAGGAACGTGACGAAGAAGCCGAGCAGCACGTCGATACCCATCGGCACGTCCAGCAGCACACAACCCAGATAAAACGCGAGCATGCCGGGCAGACAGGTGCGCGGCCGCGCGAACGAGAGAAACAGGCCGACCCGTTCCATCGTGCCCGTGGTGAACCCGTCGGACGAGTTCACCCAGTCGATTCTTTTCTCCGCCGATTTATGCAGGAATTCGTCAAGCGTCGGTTCAGGAATTGTTCCAGTCACAATCAAAGCCCACTCGTCACCCGTTTGCGGCCCGGCCGCGGAAGAGGCGGCTGGGGCGACCATACCCGAGTTCCGAAAAGAGCGGCAGTGTGTGCAACCGGCGCTTTCTCCGGTTGCACACTCCGACCGTTTCACAAATGCGGTATAGGTTTCCCTATGCTGATCGACTTCGTGCCCGACAAGAACCTCTACCCCTTCGAGTCACGCTGGTTCGACTCGTCCGCAGGCCGTGTCCACTACATCGATGAGGGATCGGGGCCGACGATTCTTTTCTGCCACGGCGTTCCCGCCTGGAGCTTCCTCTACCGCCACGTCATCGCCGAGCTGCGCACCAGGTACCGGTGCGTCGCCGTCGACTATCTCGGCTTCGGCTTGTCCGAGCGGCCCGAGGGTTTCGGCTACACCGTCACCGAGCACACCGGCATCCTCGGCGAGCTGATCGACCACCTCGGCCTCGCCGACTACGTGCTGATGGGGCACGACTGGGGTGGCCCGATCGGCTTGGGTGCCAGCATCCCGCGAGCGGACCGCCTGCGCGGAATCGTGCTGGGCAACACCATCTTCTGGCCCATCGAGGCGATGGCGAACCGCGTCTTCGCCCAGGCCATCCGCACCGGACCGATGCAGCGGCGGGTACTCGAGCAGAACTTCCTCGTCGAGCGGGTGTTGCTGTCGGAGCTCGGTAAGACATTGAGCGCGGCCGAGATCGACCACTACCGGTTGGTGCAGCCGTCACCGCAGGCCCGCAGGGGTCTCGCGGTGATCGCCAAGCAGATCGTCGACGCCCGCCCACTGATGGCTCAGCTCGCCCGCGACGTGCCCGCGGTCCTCGCCGACAAGCCGACGCTGCTGGTCTGGGGCATGCGCGACATGGTGTACCGACCCAAGGCCCACATCCCCCGCATGGTGTCGACCTTCACCGACGTGGAGGTCGTCGAGCTGCCGCAGGCCCGCCAGTTCATCCAGGAACACGCCCCCGTCGAGATCGCCGAGGCCATCGCCAAACGGTTCCCCTAGGGCAGTGCGGTCGCGGCGACCGGCGCGGGCGCATCCGATTCCGCGCGGGATCGCCGCGCCAGCAGGAACGCCGCGACCGCCGCCGGCCCACCCATCACGATCCCGTAGGTGGCGGCGGGCACCGCCATCGCCTCGCTGCCCAGCGCCGACACCGCGACCGCGATGGCCAGCGTCGCGTTGTGGATGCCGATCTCCATGGACGAGGCGATGGCCTGCCGGATATCGACCCCGAACCAGCGGGGCACGTAATAGCCGACTGCCAGGCTCAGCACAGACAGCAGCACTGTGATCGCGCCGAGCTTGCCGAAGTTCGCACGCAGCGTGTCGAATTCGGACCCGACGGCCACGCCCACCGCCATGACCAGCACCACCATGGAACCGAGCTTCACCGGTCTACCCATCCGGTCGGCGAACGCGGGCCGCGCGTGCCTGATCCACATCCCGACGGCCACCGGCACCAGCACGATGACGATCACCTGCACCAGCTTGGCCGGTTGCAGCCCGACCGAGGCGTCACCGTCCATGAACGCCGCCACCGACAAGGTGATCACGATCGGCATGGTGAACGCCGCGATCACCGAGTTGATCGCGGTGAGCATGATGTTGAGCGCCACATCGCCACCGGCGAGGTGGCTGAACAGGTTGGCCGAGGTACCGCCCGGCGAGGCGACGAGCAGCATCATGCCGACCGCGAGCACCCCGGTGAGCCCGAAGGCGAGCACGAGCAGCACACAGATCAGCGGCAGCACCACGAGCTGGCAGACGAGGGCGACGGCCGCCGCTTTCGGATGGCGGACCACCCGCCGGAAGTCGTCCGGTGTCAGGGTGAGTCCGAGGCCGAGCATCACCACCACGAGCGCGATCGGCAGCACCACCGCGAATTGCGAAGAACCCATCATCACTCCTGTTTCGCCCGGTCGGCCACCAGCAACTGCCCGAGAGCGATCCCACCGTCGTTCGGCGGAACCTGCCGATGGCTGTACACCGCCAGTCCGGCGCGTTCGAGCATCACCATGCAGTTGACCAGCAGGAACTCATTGAGGAACACGCCGCCGGAGAGCACCACCTGCCGAATACCGTTGGTGTCGGCCAGGTTCCGGCACTGCCGGACGACCATGGCGACGACCCCGCTGTGGAACCGCCTGCTGATCCGTTCGAGCGCGGTCCCGGCGGCCAGGTCGGCCGCGATCGCACGGATCACCGGCCGGTGGTCGACTTCTCCTGCGGTGTAGCCGAATTCGTAGCCGTCGATGAGCGTGAGGTCGCGATCGAGCAGACCCTCGAGTTCGATCGGGCCCTGCGCCTCGTATTCGGCCCTCGAACACACGCCGAGCAGAGCCGCTACCGCGTCGAACAACCGACCCATACTCGTCACCTCGGGCGAGTTGATGCCACGGGCGCACATGGTCGCGTAGACGTGTCTGCGGTCGTCATCGAGCGTCGCCAGCACCGAAAAGATCTGCACCGCAGCATCGATGGACCCGAGCGCGTCGACAGCGACAGCGACACCCGTCCGGATCGGTTCGCGCACAGCCTGATCGCCGCCGATCAGGGCCACCCGCCGCAGATGCGCTGCCCGTTCGACCTTGCCGTAGTCACCGACCAGGAACTCACCGCCCCAGATGGTGCCGTCCGTGCCGTACCCGGCACCGTCGAACACCACGCCGACCGCGGGCCCGTCGAGCTTGTTCTCCGCCAGGCAGGCCGCCATGTGCGCGTGATGGTGCTGCACCGCGATCGGCTCACCTGTCTCACCGATACCACTGTGGCCCATATTGATCCGGAAGTCCGGGTGCATGTCGTACACCCCGGCCTCGGGTCGCAGGTCGTACAGCGAGGCCAGGTGGGCAGCGGTTCGGCGGTGCGATTCGAACGTCTCGTCGTTCTTCAGATCACCGATGTGCTGGCTCAGATACACCCGCGTGCCGGCCGACAGCGCGACCGTCGTCTTGAGTTCGGCGCCATAGGCGACCAGTGGCCGCAGCGGACGACCCACCTCCACCGGGTACGGCGCGTACCCACGCGCGCGGCGCAGGAAGGTCAGTAGTGGTCCGTCCAGATCCGGGTGGATCGTTACCCGGACCACGGAATCGTCGACCCTGGACTCGATTTCGCGGTCGTGGTACAGGATCGCGTCCGCGATCTCGAACAGGTGCGCCAGCGCGTCCTCATTGCGGTGCACGATGGGGTATCCCGACACATTGCCGCTGGTCATCACGAGCACATCGGTGTCGGCCTCGTCGAGCAGCAGGTGGTGATGCGGTGCCGAGGGCAGCATCACTCCCAGGTTCGGATTCCGTGGCGCGACACTCTCCGGTACCGCGCCAGTATGCTTGCGTGCCAACAGGATCGGCCGAGCGGGCGAACGCAGCACCTGCTCCTCCGCAGGCGACAGTTCGACGATCCGGTGCGCCGTGTCCAGATCCCGCACCATCACCGCGAACGGTTTCGAATCGCGCCGCTTGCGCTTACGCAGCAGTGCCACCGAGTCGGCATTCATCGCATCGACGGCCAGGTGGAAACCGCCGACACTCTTCACCGCGACGATCCGACCGTCCGACAGCTCACGCACACTCCGGCTCAACGCGTCCTCGTGCACCGTCCCGTCGGGGTAGGCGAGCAACAGCCTCGGCCCACAGTCCGCGCAGGCGTTCGGCTGTGCGTGAAACCGCCTGCTCATCGGATTCCGGTATTCCGCATCGCAATTCGCGCACATCGTGAACGCGTGCATGGTGGTCTGCGATCGGTCGTAGGGCAACGCGCGGATGATCGAATACCGTGGCCCGCAGTTGGTGCAGTTGATGAACGGGTAGCGATAGCGCCGGTCGGCCGGGTCGCGCAGCTCGGCGAGACAGTCCGCACACACGTGGGTGTCGGCGGGGACGAGCGCCACCTTCTCCCCCGTGTGCTCGCTGTGCACGATCTCGAAACTCGACGCGCCCGACCCGCCCGCCACCCGGCTCAGCGCCACCACCCGGTCCACCCGAGCCAGCTCGGGCGCCCGGTCGGCCAGCTCGGCGCAGAACGATTCCAGCGCGGCTGCGGCGCCGCTCGCCTCGACGAGCACGCCCTCTGGATCGTTGCGCACCCAGCCCGTGAGCTGCCGTTCGCGGGCGAGTTTGTAGACGAACGGGCGGTACCCCACGCCCTGTACGACCCCGGTGACCCTGATCTGCCAGGTGGCGGTCATGGCGGCCCGGTCAGCACAGGCGGGGCAGCTCGGCGCCCCGCAGCGGTTGCAGTGTCGATTCGCGTCCGTCGGCGTCGCGCAGCACGACCGCGGCGCCGTCCCGGCCGGTCACCTCGCCGATCACCGTGGCGTGCCTGCCGTACTCGTGCCCGCGCAGTGCGGCCACGATGTCGGGGGCGGCGGCCTGGTCGGCGAAGATCGCCAGGCAGCCCTCGTTGGCGCAGTTCAGCGGGTTGATGCCGAGCATGTCCGCCGCCATCGCGGTCTCGTGCTGGATGGGCAGCGACTGCTCATCGATGGTGATGGCCTTGCCCATGCGGCCCGCGTATTCGTGCAGCACCGCCGAGAGACCACCGCGCGTCACGTCACGCATCGACCGCACCGCCTCGCGCGGCACCGCCGCGAAGACGCCGTCGATCATCAGGTTGAGCGGCGCGCAGTCGCTGAGCACCCGGCTCTCGAAGCCGAGCCCCTCGCGGATGGAGAGCAGGTGCACCGTGTGATTGCCGATCGGACCCGACAGGATCACCGCGTCGCCGGGGCGGACCGCGTCCATCCGCAGCGGTTCGCGCAGGAAGAACCCGACACCACTGGTGTTGAGGTACAGCTGATCGGCCTCGCCCGCCCGCACCACCTTCGTGTCACCGCACACGATCTGCACCCTCGCCTCGCGCGCGGTCTCCCGCACCGACGTGAGCACGCGCTCGAGCTGGTCGAACGACAAGCCGGCCTCGAGAATGAGTCCGAGGGTGAGATAGCGCGGCACCGCACCCGAGACGGCCAGGTCGTTGACGGTGCCGCAGACCGCGATCTTGCCGATGTCGCCGTTGCCGAAGAACGGCGGGTCGACTACGAAACTGTCGGTGGTCATCGCGATCCGGTCGCCCTCCACGGGCAGGACCGCGCTGTCCTCCATCTCCCCCACGTATACGTCGCCGAGGGTGCGGGCGATGAAGTCGACCAGCTCGCCCGAGAGCACAGCGCCGGTGCCGTGGTCGAGCTGGATGTGCTGCGTGGCCACGGTCATGGTGTCTTGGTCTCCTTGCGCGGGATGCCGCCGGTGGTGTCGATGAGCCGCAGGATCTCGGCGGAGTCGGCGACGGTGGCGCAGTAGCTCTCCAGCCAGTCCAGCGCCCGCACCCGGTCGGCCTCCTGCGCCGAGAACACGCAGTCGCCGGGCACCGCGACGATGTAGCCGCGGAAGAAGGCGTCGGCGGCGGTGGTCTGGATACAGATCTGGGTCTGCAGACCGATCAGCACCAGCGCTTCCACGCCCTCGGCCTGGAGCCGGTCGTGCAGGTCGGTTTCGTAGAAGCCGCTGTCCTTACTGCGTTCCTGGATCACGTCGTCGGGCTCGACGAATTCGCGGATCACCTCGGCGCCGGGAGTTCCGCGCAGTGCCGGTACGCGACCGTCGTAACGCTCGGCCAGCGGGTCGTCGGGCTGATTCAAAAGTTGCAGGTGATAAACCGTGCAGCCCCGCTTGCGCATCTCGGTCAGGAATTCGTTCACCCGCGGCGTCGCAGCCGCGATAGCGGCTTCCCGCTCGGGATTCTTCCCCACGATGTCGTATTGCAGTCCACTGGTGACAACGGCGATTTTGGACATGCCGATCCTTAGGTCCGTAAGAATGGGAAACAGCTCGGAAGTTCAGGCCGAACGGGCGCCCGGCGAATTACCGTACGCATTATCGGAAGCGGCTTGCAGGGCCTGGGCGATATTCGCCCAATTGGCCGCGCATTGATTGGCGAGTTCGATCACATGGTAGGAGGAATGGGGTCGCACGAATTCGACGATCTTCTCGGCGTCGCCCGCGTTCACCGCGTGCTGATGCAGCCACCGCAGCAATTCGCGACCGCCGACGCTCATCCGCAGCGCCGGGTCGCGCGAGAGCACGGCGAGCAGGGCGTCGAGGTCCACCTGCTTCTTGTGCGGTGTCGGCGCGAGCCGGTCGTTCTCCGCCGGTCCACCGGGCACCGGAGTCCTGGTGTCGTCGGGCTGGACGAGCGGGCCCATGCCGCTTTCCAGGCGGGCCCGGACGTCGCGGACGGTCGACGGTGAGAGGCCCACTTCGCGGGCGATGGAACGCAGCGAGGCATCGGGGCGGGCCAGCAGGAGTTCGGCGGCCGTTTTGCGCGCCGAATTCGTGTCGACCGGCCGGAGCCTGCCGTCACTGCCGAGCCGATGACTCGCTTGCGACGTATCGCCGGTACCGCTTCTGATCGACGCCACAGTTTTCGCGGAAAGCCCCGCAGCGGTGGCGATCGATCGATTCGACCAGTGCGGATGGGAACGGATGATGCGTTCCGCCGCGGCCCGGCGATCGGCCAGCGACAGGGGCAGGCCGTGCCGCACGTTCTCCTGCACGCCGAGAATGAACGCCAATTCTTCGGAACCATCGACCATATACGCGTCGATGTGCGTAAGGCCTTTACGTAGCGCCGCGTTCGTCCGGTGAAATCCGTCGATGATCCGATTCGTCGGACGATGGACGAGAATGGGCGGCATAGGCCATTCCGCCTCGACCAGCCGCTCGATATGTGCGGGGTCCTCCCCTTCGAATCGGGGGGAGCCCGCCATGACGAGCGAGGCGATTTCCACAGACTGTTTTACCCGGTTGGATTTCAGCGGGCGATTCACCTATCAAGCCCCCCAGTCTTTCAAGCTGTGCATCGATATCAAGATCAAGAGCCGCGTAAAAAAATATCGCAGTGAGTCAATTCGGGCAAGTGTTCGATCCGAGACCCTCGCCCACGGTCGACGCGCCGGTCAGGGCGCCGCGGCGCCCCACCCGACCGACCGGTAACCAACCGACCTGACGGTGTCCAACTGGTGAAACCCACAGTTGGACAAGCTCCTTCATGCCTCGAAGTCACGATCCGGCCGGCTGGCGCGCCGAGAATAGAATGGTCTATGCAACTCACAGCCACGAGCGCACTCAGGTGAGAATGCGAATTCGCCCGGGAATTATTTCCACGGACCGAACAAACTGGACGATAGATCAATTCCATCTTGTTTCAGATCACGGCCGAGCATCCGCCCAAGCACCCCCGAACCCCCGGCCCCCACACCCGCCGCGATGCAAGCCCCATCGACACGCGGGCCCTTCCGCGGCGATCCCGGAACGAGCCGCAACGGCCATGCGCCGAATCAACCCCTGAACTGCGACGTTAGGATGATCCTCAGCTCCGGGAAGACATCGAAGCTACCCACCGGTAACATAGAATCCGTACCCCTACTGGCGGGTAACTTGGACCGTACTATGATGCGACCTGGGACGAGCGGCACCGCGTCGCTTCGTGAACGAAAGGCCACAGCATGAGCCCCATATCTTTGACGTTGGGCATCATCTCCATTCTGGTCGGTGTCCCCGCGTGGATCGGGTTCGGCCTCGCCATCCGGAAGATGGCTCGGACGATCATGCTCGGGCAGCCTGCCCCCGACCGGTTCACTCCGTTCGTGCCGCGGTTCGCCACCATGATCAAGGAGTTCGCCGCGCACACGCGCATGGTGAAGTTCCGGACCGTCGGCTGGGCGCACTGGCTCGTCATGGTCGGCTTCATGCTCGGCTTCGTCACGGTCTTCCAGGCGCAGGGGCAGATCTTCAGCCCCACGTTCACCTGGCCGCTGGTCGGTAACACCTTCGTCTACCACCTGCTCGACGAACTGCTCGCGCTCGGCACCATCATCGGTGCGATCGTGCTGATCGTCATCCGTCAGCTGAACCACCCCCGCGTCCCCGCCCGGCAGTCGCGCTTCTCCGGCTCCAACTTCTTCGCCGCCTACTTCGTCGAGCTCATCGTGCTCGTCGAGGGCATCAGCATGCTCGGCGCGAAGTCCCTCGTCCTGGCCTACACCGGCGAATCCCACGCCAGCAGCGACTTCGTCAGCATGCACATCGCCTCGGTGCTGCCCGCCAGCGCGGAAGCGGTGTCGGTGTTCGCCTTCTTCAAGCTGATGGCCGCGCTGGTCTGGGTCGTCGTGGTGAGCCGCAACGTCAACTGGGGCGTCGCCTGGCACCGTTTCGCCGCGTTCCCCAACATCTACTTCAAGCGTGAGGCCGACGGCGGCGTCGCCCTCGGCGCCGCCAAGCCGATGATGTCGGACGGCAAGGTCCTCACCATCGAGAACGTCGACCCCGACACCGACACCCTCGGCGCGGGCAAGATGGAGGACTTCTCCTGGAAGGGTTGGCTCGACTTCACCACCTGCACCGAGTGTGGTCGCTGCCAGTCGCAGTGCCCCGCCTGGAACACCGGTAAGCCGCTCTCGCCCAAGCTGCTCATCATGTCGCTGCGCGACCACGGCTACGCCAAGGCGCCCTACCTGCTGGCCGGCGGCCGCAAGGACATGGGCGGCGACGAGATCGGCCTGGTCGACGCCGACGGCAAGCCCGACGAGGCCAAGCTGGCCGAGATCACCGAGGAAGCCCGCACCGAGGCCGAGCGCCCGCTCGTCGGCGGCGAGGATGTGCACGGTGTGATCGACCCCGAGGTGCTGTGGAGCTGCACCACCTGTGGTGCCTGTGTGGAGCAGTGCCCCGTCGACATCGAGCACGTCGACCACATCATCGATATGCGCCGCTACCAGGTGCTGATCGAGTCGGAGTTCCCCTCCGAGCTCGCCGGTCTGTTCAAGAACCTGGAGAACAAGGGCAACCCGTGGGGCCAGAACTCCAAGGACCGCCTCAACTGGATCAAGGAAGTCGATTTCGACATCCCGGTCTTCGGTAAGGACGCCGACAGCTTCGACGGCTACGAATACCTGTTCTGGGTCGGTTGCGCCGGCGCCTACGAGGACCGCGCCAAGAAGACCACCAAGGCCGTCGCCGAACTCCTCGCCACCGCGGGCACCAAGTTCATGGTGCTCGGCGCGGAGGAGACCTGCACCGGTGACTCGGCTCGCCGCGCGGGCAACGAGTTCCTCTTCCAGCAGTTGGCGATGCAGAACATCGAGGTCATCAACTCGGTGTTCGAGGGTGTCGAGCAGTCGAAGAAGAAGATCGTCGTCACCTGTGCGCACTGCTTCAACGCGCTCAACAACGAGTACCCGCAGGTCGGTGGCACCTACGAGGTCGTGCACCACACCCAGCTGCTGAACCGCCTGGTGCGGCAGAAGAAGCTGGTCCCGGTGGCCACGGTGTCGCAGAACATCACCTACCACGACCCCTGCTACCTCGGTCGCCACAACAAGATCTACAACGCGCCGCGTGAGTTGATGGAAGCCTCCGGTTCGACCCTGGTCGAAATGCCGCGCCACGGCGAACGTTCCATGTGCTGTGGTGCCGGTGGTGCCCGCATGTGGATGGAGGAGCAGCTCGGCAAGCGCATCAACGTCGACCGTGTCGACGAGGCGCTGTCCACCAACCCGACCAAGATCGCCACGGGTTGCCCGTTCTGCCGCGTCATGCTCAACGACGGCGTCACCGCGCGTCAGGAGCAGGGCCAGGGCGAGGGCGTCGAGGTGGTCGACGTGTCGCAGCTGATGCTCGACTCGATCACCCGCATCGATGCCGCCGAGCTGTCGGCGAACCTGCTCGTCGTCCAGGAGCCGAAGGCCGAACCCGAGCCGGAGCCCGAACCCGAGCCGGAGCCGGTCGCCGAGGCACCCGCCGAAGCTGCCCCCAAGGCCGCGCCGGCTGGTGGCGGACTCGGTATGAAGGGTGCCGCGAAGGCCCCCGGTGGCGGTCTCGGCATGAAGGGTGCCGCCAAGGCGCCCGGCGCGAAGGCCCCTGCCGCCGAAGCGGAGTCGGCCCCGGCCGCGCCCGCCAAGGGTCTCGGCATGAAGGGCGGGGCGAAGGCGCCCGGTGGCGGCCTCGGTATGAAGGGCGGTGCCAAGGCTCCGGGCGCGAAGGCATCCGCTACCGAAGCTCCGGCCGCCGAATCGGCCCCCGAGACCACCGCTCCCCCGGTCAAGGGTCTCGGCATGAAGGGTGGCGCCAAAGCCCCCGGTGGCGGACTCGGCATGAAGGGCGGCGCGAAGGCGCCCGGCGCCAAGGCTCCGGCCGCCGATGCGGCTGCTGATGCGGCTCCGGCTGCGGAAGCGCCCGCCGAAGCTGCTGCCACGGAGACCAAGCCCACGGTCGCCGCCAAGGGCCTCGCCATGAAGTCCGGCTTCAAGCGCCCCGGCCCCAAGGCTCCGGGCGCCCCCAAGCCCGCGGAATCGGCACAGGCCCCCGCCGCCCCGGCCGCGGACCCCGCGACCGAGTCCGCACCGGCCCCCGAAGCCCCTGCCGCCGAATCGGTTTCGACCCCCACCGAAACCAAGCCGACCGTCGCCGCCAAGGGCCTCGCCATGAAGTCCGGCTTCAAGCGCCCCGGCCCGAAGGCCCCCGGCGCTCCGAAGCCGGCGGAACCGGCAGCGGCCCCCGCCGAACCGGAAGCTCAGGCTGAGCCCACCGCCCAGGAAGACACGGCCCCCGAGCCCACACCTTCCAACGGCAACGGCACCCCACCGGTGGCCCCGCCGACCGCCAAGCCCGGCGGCCTCGGCTTCAAGTCCGGAGCAAAGGCCCCCGGCCGCAAGAACTGACAACTGAACAACCAGTGAGGCGCGGATTCATCGAATCCGCGCCTCACTGCTTTTCCTGAACCTTTGTCGCAGTCTTCCCACCGCGACGGGCATGTCCAAACTTCTCGACGCCTCATGCCGTATCGGCGCGTCCGGTCCCGAAGAGGCAAGTCAACAGTCGGCGAACCAGGCCTTGACGTAGCCCGCGGATTGGTAGACGTAGTCCCAGGCCCAGCGGGCGGGTGAGAGGTGGGGGCGTGGGTCGACGAAGAGGAGTTCGCCGGGCCAGCATTTGCCGAGGATGTAGCGGGCGCGGGAGATGTGGGGTGTGAAGGTGACGACGATGACGCGATCCCAGTCGGCACCGAGACGGGCGAGGGCGCGGCCTTCGCCGAGTGTGGTCCGCGGACTCGGATCGAAACAGATCACCTCGAACGAGTAACCCCCGTGGCAGATCCGATTCACCATCGCACTGCGCTCATACGGATCCGATATCAACACCCGCGGCGCGAATCCCTCTGCGGCCAACCGCAACCCGAGCTCTTCACGCCCGTCATGCGCCCCACCGAGCACCAGAATCGCATCGGCCCCCCGAGGTTCGTCCACCCGAGGACGCACATACACGGGCCACAACACCACTACAACCAGCATCACGGCAACCAGCCCACCCACCACCAGCTTCCGGCGCATCCGGCGATGGTACGGCGAACCTCCGTTCCGCCTGGACAACCCGGGTCGAGGCTCAGGTGCCCGCGTCGACCATGACATCAATGCACACCCGCGAACCGAAGCATGCACAGTTCACCGACCAGTCACCGCAGGTAGAAGCCCCGTGAAGCGGGAGAGCGAACTCACGTTCCCCCCTGTACACCAGATGTTGCGCCCGCCCTTGCCTCGCTGACGCGGCGTAGCCACGCGCGCCGCTTACCAACGAGAGTATGCGATGCACAGTCTTCGGAACGGGGTACCTGGGGGCCACGCACGCAGCGTGTATGGCCGAGCTGGGGCACGATGTGGTCGGGGTCGATGTCGATCCCGGCAAGGTGGCCAAACTGGCCGACGGGGTGGTGCCGTTCTACGAACCGGGGCTGGACGAGGTGCTGCAACGCAACCTCGCGGCGGGCAGGCTGCGGTTCACCACCGACTACGAGGACGCGGCCGCGCACGCCGACGTGCACTTCCTCGGTGTCGGCACACCGCAGAAGAAGGGTGAGTACGGCGCCGACCTGAAGTATGTGCACGCCGTGGTCGACACCCTCGTCCCGATGCTGGAACGTCCGGCGATGATCGTCGGCAAGTCGACCGTCCCGGTGGGAACCGCCGCCGCCCTCGGTGTCCGGGCCCGCGCACTCACCGACGTCGACGTGGAGGTGGCCTGGAACCCCGAGTTCCTGCGCGAGGGCTTCGCGGTGCAGGACACCCTGCGCCCCGACCGCCTCGTCCTCGGCCTCGACCGCACCCGCGAGCGCGCCGATTGGGTCGAACAACACATTCGCGACATCTACGCCGATCTCATCGATGCCGAAATCCCTTTCCTGCTCACGGATTTGGCCACCGCCGAATTGGTGAAAGTTTCGGCGAATGCCTTTCTGGCCACAAAGATTTCCTTCATCAACGCGGTTTCCGAAGTCTGTGAGGCAACGGGCGCCGATGTCACTATGCTCGCCGATGCCCTCGGTTACGACGCGCGCATCGGCCGCCGATTCCTCAATGCCGGGCTGGGTTTCGGCGGCGGCTGCTTACCGAAGGACATTCGCGCTTTCATGGCCCGCTCGGGCGAACTCGGCGCCGATCATGCGGTCGCATTCTTGCGCGAGGTCGACAACATCAATATGCGCCGCCGCACCAAAGTGGTCGACATGGCCGCCCGCGCCTGCGGTGGCTCCCTGCTCGGCGCGAACGTCGCCGTGCTCGGCGCGGCGTTCAAGCCGGAGTCCGATGACGTGCGTGATTCGCCGGCGCTCAACGTGGCCGGGATGATCCAGCTGCACGGCGCCGTGGTCACCGTGTACGACCCGAAAGCGGTGGAGAATTCGCGTCGCGTCTTCCCCACGCTGAACTACGCGACATCCGTCGCCGAGGCGTGTGATCGCGCCGATGTGGTTCTGGTCCTTACCGAATGGAATGAATTCACGGATTTGACGCCGGCCGACCTGGAACCGGTGGTACGTTCCCGTTCGATCATCGACGGTCGCAATTGTCTGGATCGTCACGCCTGGCGTGATGCCGGGTGGGTGTACGCCGGACTCGGCACCCCGTAGAGTTACGGCGGGCGGGGGCTGGCAGGTTGTGCAGGCTCCGCATGTCGTGCAACGAGATGGGCAGCTGATGAGTGCGGTTTTGGGAGTTTCCGTCGGAGCGGCGACGGTGCGCCTGGCGCGCCCGCAGCCCGGTGGTGCACCGAATACCTTTCAGGTGCATACCCTTCCGGTCCCCGAACAACACGCGGAAGAATCGGCGGCCGACGCGATCGCCGCCACCCTCGCCGCGAGCCCCGAGGTCGCGGCGACCACCGTCACCTTCCGCAGCGAACCGCAGGCTCGTGCCATCCGCGCCGCCATGGCCCGCAGGCAGCTCACCAATTATCAGCTGATTCCCGAAGCCGTTGCCGCCGTGCATTTCGCGCACGCCACGGCTGACCTGCGTGAAGTGTCCACGCTGGCCGTCTACGACCTGGGCAGTTCCGGTCTCACGGTGAGCGTGGTCGACGCGCGAACCAGCGATGTACACCAGTGTGAACGCATCAGCGACATCAGCGGCGACTACCTCGATTCGCTGATCCGCGAGCAGCAGATCGCGTCGGGCCGGATCGCCCACCCCGCCGATCCGGCCGGCCTGGCCGCGCTCGACGCGTTGTGCCGGGCGGCCAAGGAGCAGCTGTCGAGCAGCAACGCGGTGGCGCTGCCCAGTGAGCAGGGGCTGGTGCTGCTCACCCAGGAGAACTTCGAAGCGCTGATGATGCTGGCGATCGAGTCGTCGGCGCGGATGACCCGCGATGTCATCATCCGGGCCCAGCATCCGGTGCAGGCGGTGCTGGTGATCGGTGGCGGGGCCCGGATTCCGCTGATCGCACGGGTGCTCGAGCGCACGATCGGCGTTCCGGTGATTCTTCCGCTCGAACCGGAGACGGCCTTGGCGCGCGGTGCCGCGTTGCTGGCCAGGCCCGCACAGGTGGCGCAGGCGCCGGTCGCGCCGCCGATCGCACCCATCGAGCAGGTCGACGATGTGACGCCGGCCTGGCTCACCGCCCCGACCCGTGGCAGGCGTCCGCTCGCCGCGCTGACCGGTCGCGGCCACAGTCGCCGGGAGTTGAACGGCGCGGTGCTCACGGTGAGTTCGCTTGCGGTGGTCGCGGCGATCGGTATCGGCCTCGGCTACGGCCCCGAGGTGCTCGAGAGCGGTAATTCCAGCGACGGTTCGCAGGCGGTACCGGCCAGTTCGACGCCGCGCCCGACCGTACCGACCACGGCCCCGCCGTCTACCACCGAAGCGGTGCACGGCACAGTGGCAGCTCCGCCCGTCCAGCTTCCGCCGAATACCCCGACGGAGGAACCGGTGCCGACGCAGGGCCCCAACACCTTCACCGTGGTGCCGGGCCTGCCGCCGATCATCGTGCCGACGTTGCCGCCGGTGGTGCTGCCCGGTATGCCGCCGCCCGGGCGGTAGTTCAGTTCCTGGCGTGCCGGGCGCGTGGCGGCGCGACGGTCGCCTTCTGCGCACCGAAGGGCCGGGCGAGCAGCACCGCGATGCCGGTGGTCAACGGCACCGACAGGGCGAGGGCGATACCGCCGACCGCGGATCGGGTGATCTCGATGGCGACGGCGTCACCGGTGAGCACATCGGTGATGGATCGTCCGGCGACGCTGAACAACAGCAGCAGCGGTAGCGCGCCGCCGGCGTAGGCGAGCACGAGGGTGTAGACGGTGCTGGCGATGTGGTCGCGGCCGACGCGCATGGCTGCGGTGAAGATTTCGCGCCGCGAAGCCCCTTCGTCGAGTGCGGCGAGTTCGAAAGCGGCCGAGGCCTGCGTGATGGTGACGTCGTTGAGCACGCCGAGCGAGCCGATGATGAATCCCGCGAGCAGCAGCCCGGTGATGCTGACGTGCTGAATGTAGGTGGCCACGTTGGTGTTCTGTTCTTCGGACAGCCCGGTGAGGTGGGTGACCTTCAAGGTCAGCCACGACAATGCCGCAGCCACGAGCATCGATGCCAGCGTGCCGAGCAGGGCCGAACTGGTCCGCAGATTCAGTCCGTGCGCGAGGTAGAGCACCACGTAGAGGATCAGTGCTCCCGAGACGAGCGCGACCGGGATCGCCGGTTTCCCGTCGAGCAGGGCGGGCAGCAGGAAGATCACCACGACGCCGAAGGCGAAACACAGCCCGACAAGCGCCCGGAAGCCACGCCACCGTGCGACGATGCAGATCACCGCGACGAACGCGATCACGATCAATGTCAGCGGCAACCCGCGCGAGTAGTCCTCGAACCCGTAAATGGTCCCGCCGCTCGGGTCGGCGGCGCGCACGATGCGGATCTCGTCGCCCACCCGCAGATCGGGTTGTCCCGGCCCCGGCGCGATTTCGAACAGCGTCTTCTTACCCTCGTCGGGCCCTGACCGGATGTCGATGATGCTGCGCTGGCACGAGTACCCCACCTGCGGCTGCACCGGCTTGTCGGGAAACGCCTTCCCGTGCGAGGGACTCCCGCACAGCCCCACTTCCTGCATCACGACGGTCCCGGCCTCGGTCTGCACCGCCCCACCACTGACGGTCCCCATCGGCGCGGGAATATCGATCTCGGGCTTACTCGGCCACAACAGCGCGGTAGCAATCAACACCGCCACCCCGATAACCGCCAACAGCCCGACAACAACCTTGGCCGCGGTAGCCCCGATAGCGATGGGCCCCGAATGATCGTGGTGATGGTGGTGATGATGATCGCTCACCCGAGAGAGCTTAAGGGAATCCGTTTTCAAGAACGACATACGCAGCCGAGAACCGCGACCCAGATCTCGAAGAGGCGGAAAGGTACCGGGCGGCGGAGAGCAGGGGGTTGTCTCCGCCGCCCGTCAGGCAGGCGCCCAGGGGGGTAGGCGCGCGTACCTAGGGCTCTCGGTCGTCCAGGGGGGGGTAGACGACCGGGCCGGGGCGCCGAAGCGCCGATGCCTACTGTACACAAAAGTTGGACTTTTGCGCTAGTGCATCTTCAAAATCCCCAGATTTCCCAACCCCGAGTTGGTTTCAGCCGGTCTAACCCTATGCCGTCCCCGTCAAGGCCCCTGACACAGTGACACTCACTGTCGGTAACTGGACAGGAAGTTACCGAACCTTTCGATCGCCACCGCGAGGTCCCGCGCCCACGGCAGCGTCACGATCCGCAGGTGGTCGGTGGCGGGCCAGTTGAAGCCCGTGCCCTGCACCATGAGGATCTTCTCCTGTAACAACAGATCGAGCACAAGCCTCCCGTCGTCGTGGATCTCGTGCACATTCGGATCCAGACGGGGGAAGGCGTACAGCGCGCCACGCGGCTTCACACAGGACACACCGGGAATCATGTTCAGCCGCTCCCACGCCACATCGCGCTGCTCGAGCAACCGTCCGCCGGGCAGGATCAGGTCTTCGATGCTCTGATGGCCGCCCAGCGCCACCTGGATGGCGTGCTGAGCGGGCACATTCGGGCACAACCGGGACGAGGCGAGCAGATCGATCCCCTCGAGGAACCCGGCCGCGTGGTCCTTGGGCCCGGTGATCGCCAGCCAGCCCGAGCGGTACCCGGCCACCCGATAGGCCTTGGACAGGCCGTTGAATGTCAGGCACAGCAGGTCGGGAGCCAGCGAGGCCAGCGAGATGTGCTTGGCGTCGTCGTAGAGGATCTTGTCGTAGATCTCGTCGGCGAGCAGCAGCAACCGATGCTTACGCGCCAGGTCGACGATCTGCTGCAGCACCTCCGCCGAGTACACCGCGCCGGTCGGGTTGTTCGGGTTGATCACCAGCAGCGCCTTGGTGCGGTCGGTGATCTTCGATTCGATATCGGCGATATCGGGCTGCCAGCCGTTCTCCTCGTCGCACAGGTAGTGCACCGGGGTGCCGCCGGCGAGGCTGGTCATGGCCGTCCACAGCGGGTAGTCCGGCGCCGGGATGAGTACCTCGTCGCCGTTGTCGAGCAGCGCCTGCATGGTGACGGTGATGAGCTCCGACACGCCGTTGCCCAGGTAGACGTCGTCCACGTCTAGCTCGGGGAAGCCCGGCACCAGCTCGTAGCGGGTGACGATCGCGCGCCGCGCCGACAGGATGCCCTTGGACTCGGAGTACCCCTGCGCGTACGGCAGCGCCGCGATCATGTCGCGCATGATCACGTCGGGCGCCTCGAACCCGAACGGGGCCGGGTTGCCGATGTTGAGCTTGAGGATGCGATGGCCCTCGGCCTCCAGGCGTGCTGCCTGCGCGTGTACCGGCCCACGGATCTCGTAGACCACGTCCTGCAGTTTCTTCGACTGCTCGAGGACGCGCGGGGCGACATGCGGATGCTGTGGACTCACCCACCCCATGTTAGGGATGGTTGCCGACAACATTCACAGCCGGGGTTTGCCCGCCTGAGCCGCCGTTTCCAGGCAGAACTCCTCGATGCGCTCGTCGAGCCCACGCGCTTCGACCGCATTGCGGTAGTTCGGGGCGGCGATCCGGCGGCGCAGACCGACCAGCCGTTCGCCCAGCTGAGCGATGCGCCGGTCCTCCGGCAGGCCGAGCACCGGACGCAGCGCGTCGGCCGCGCCGTCGATACTTCCGTTGATGAGGTGCGCGGCCGCGTTGTCGACGCGCGCCAGCGACTCGGCACCGTAGGAACGCTGCAGCGGCGGTCCGCTCGAGTACAGCGCGATCGCGCGTTCGGTGGCCGCGAGCGCCTGTTCGGCACGGCCGAGCTGGATGCAGGTGGCGCCCGCGTAGTAGGCGGCCTTGGCCGTCGGGAAGCCGAACACCCCGCCGATCTCGTCGTGCAATTCCTCGCGCCGGTCCGGATCGACCGACTCGGCCGTGCGTAGGCATCGGTCGGTCTCGGAGTCGTTCCCCAGCCGCGCCCACACCCGCGCCTCGATATTGAGCAACCGCACGCGCGCCAATCCGCCCGGCGCGAATTCCTGCCCGCCACGGGCTAATTGGACGGCGTTGCGCGGGCGATCCGACCAGTTCTCGATCAGCGCGTGCATGCCGCGCGTCCATGCCCGCAACCCGTTGTGCCCGCTGAGTTCGGCGTAAGCCCAAGCGGCCCTGATCTGTTCGCCCGCGGCATCGAGGTAGCCGAGGTCGGTGCTCGCGTTGGCGAGCAACCCCGACAGGGTGCCCGCCAGTAAATACAGGTGCGAGGTGTCCACCGGTTTCTGCTGCCCGTCGAGCAGCCGGTACACCCGCCGCCGCACCCGCAGCATCTCCACCATCATGGGCGCCGGTGCGGCATAGACGTATTCGGTGGCGATCCGTCGCACGTCGGCATCGAGCTGGGCCAACGTTGTCGGTCCGACATTGGTGCTCTCCGCGGCGGCCGCGTGTTCGCTGGCCTCGTGCGCAGCCGCCATGATCAACTCCCTCTCCGACATCAACTCGGGCACAGCGCTTTTGCTTACCCCCGCGTCGACGAAGGCGAGCAGGTCGGTCTCGCCCGCCGGGGCGAGCAGCGCCGTGAATCTGGCGCGGACCACCTCGTCGGAGCGGGCCAGCGACGTATCGAGTGCCGCCTGGTTCACCGGCCGCGGCTTCACCCGCGACCCGCCGGCTTCCCATTTCGACACCAGCCGTTCGTGCACGCCCAGATGAGCCGCGAACTCCCGGATGCTCATTCGTTTGGCATCGCGAAGAGCTCTGGCCTCTCTACCCGTCCACTCCCCGACCACGACGTCACCTCATCCGATGGACAACATCTTCCAGAGTACGAGCGCGACAGTGAGACACACCACATGTTCGCCGAATCGGTTGTCTGAGGCAGCGAAAGGGCGGTGCGGGGCAGTGGTCACCGACCGCCGTGAGGGGTGATCCTGAAGGGGTGGAAGCCAGGACTGTCGATGACTGGGTGCGTTGCTACCAGCGCGAATTCGGGCTGCCCGTGCGCGAGCGTGGTGGCTTCGTGATGTTGCCGATCACCGATCGGCTGTGTGTGGTCCATCTGCCGACCGCACGCGCCGAGAAGGTGTTCGCGCGGTTGCGCGAGCAACGGACGGAAGGTCCCGTGCTCGCCCGTCAGATCCGCTGGAGCGTGCTCGCCACACCCGATACCAGACCCACCGACGACCTCGCCGCCGAACTGTCGGGCCTCGATATCGACGTCCCCGGCATCGGCAGCGCCGTGATGCTCCCGACCAGCCTCGGCCGCTGGAGCCGCGAGGGCTGCCACTGGGTGCGCCCGCCGTGCCCCGGCGACGTGTTCCCCCCGCTCACGAACGTGCTGCGGATCGCGCTGGAAGTCGGTCCTCAGCGCGTCTCGACCGCGTTGAGCGAATCGGGCGACAGGGGGAAATTCAGGTACGACCGCGACGGCGTCGGCCCCCGCTGGCCCTGATACTTCGACCCGGCCGCCGCACTCCCGTACGGATGCTCGGCCGGGCTCGTCAACCGGATCAGGCACAACTGCCCGATCTTCATCCCCGGCCACAGCGTGATCGGCAGATTCGCCACATTCGACAGCTCGAGCGTGATGTGCCCGCTGAACCCCGGGTCGATGAACCCCGCCGTCGAATGCGTCAGCAACCCGAGCCTGCCCAGACTCGACTTGCCCTCCAACCGCCCGGCCAGGTCGTCGGGCAACGTGCACATCTCCAGCGTCGACCCCAGCACGAACTCCCCCGGATGCAGCACGAACGGCTCCCCCGGCTTCGGCTCGACCAGGCTGGTCAGCTCGTCCTGCTGCTGGGCCGGATCGATATGGGTGTACCGGCTGTTGTCGAACACCCGGAACAGCCCGTCGAGCCGAACATCGATACTCGACGGCTGAACCATCGACTCGAGCATCGGCTCGACCCCGAGCCGCCCAGCGGCGATCTCGGCGCGAATGTCACGATCGGAGAGCAGCACCGGCCCAGTTTAAGCAGGTGACGCCCCCACCACCCGACCGAGCCCCCGAAGACTTGCATCCCCGCACGCCAGTTCTGATAGAGTCGCGATCGCACAACTGCCGATGTAGTTCAATGGTAGAACTCCTGCTTCCCAAGCAGGTAGCGCGGGTTCGATTCCCGTCATCGGCTCTCCCGCCTCCCCGCGAGCTAGGTCAGACCTAGATCCGGGGAGGCTTTTTTGTGCGGTCCCCGCCACGCGAGCGCCGCGAGCAGACCAGGGAACACACCCCAGACGGTGATCAGCACGAGCCAGAACACCGGTGGTTGCGCGACCGGGCCGGGCTCCGGGTGCTCGTAGCTCGGCAGCCTGAAAACTCCCGAGTACCACACAAGCCAGAGCGCGAAATCGGCGGCGAACAACAAGCAACCGCCGAGAACCGCCCACCTCCACCCACTCACGGCACCAACGAGCAACGCCACCCCCGCGAGACCCGCGACGACCAGCTTGGTGACGAGCAGAGCATGACTACCCGCCGAAACCTCCTCGTCAGGCATACCTTCGACCAGCAGCAGGAACGAGTAGACCAAAACCAGAACAGCGGCGACAGAGGCCCCGAGCCCGGAGAAGACGCGCGCCCAGAGGCTCGATGACGACATGACGGCATGCTAGTCAAAGAGACCTCTCCGCGGTCCCGGCATTCGTTTCGCCGCTCAGGCCGAGACGCGACCGGACGGCCACCACGCCGATATCTGGGCAGATTTCGTCCTGGCCTGTCAGATGCCTACGCCTTCGAGGAAGGCCTTCGTTCCCACCGTCGTGTAGTCCATCGCATAGCTCCACAGAGCGAAAAGCTGGTCGTCGGAGCGGAAGTATGTCTTGCCGAAGCCGTTGTCGACCACCTCGGTCCAGTCGTGGCCTTGCCCATAGTGCGCGAACAGGTAGGCATTTCGCTGCGCCGCAGCCTCCTCGGATTCCTCTGGGGTCTGATAAATCACCTTGTGCAACTGCCCGTTCCAGTAGGTGAGAAGCATCCGACCAGCGGGGATACGGAAGCAGACAACGATCGCGTCAGCTGACTTCTCGTGCTCGTCCCACCACTCGGCCTCACCCGGATTCTGCATCTCCTCGGTCAGCAGGTCCATCAAGGGCAGATCATGCGTCATACCGATCACCGGTCACAGCAGTCGAGCGTCACTTAGCAAACTGTAGAGGTGCGTACTCGTAAACGGATGAGTTGCCTGCTGGCGTTGGTAGCCATCACCCCGGTCGCCGAATGTAGTTCCTCGGGCGGTGAACAAATCGCCGTCCAGGACGGAAGTCCCGCATTGACAGCAGCTTTCGCTCGGCTCTTGGAAGAAAGGCGAAGCGCACGATTGGGCGATATCGTCGCATCATCCGGCGCTCAGATCGGTCCGTGGGACCGCATGTACAGCTTCAGCTCCCCCAACACCAGCGACGAACTCAATCGGGCGTTGGGGATCGACGGAGCGAGATGGACCGGGTTGCACACCCACTCCGAATCTACGACGCAGGTGTTCGTACATGCCGGCAAAGTGGTCCTTGCCTACGACGACAGGGAACGGGGCCCGATTGTCAAGAGGCTGACCTACGCCACTCCGGACTCCCTTGTGAGTCCGAAGTCGGCTGTGGCCAAAGGGATTGGCGGCGAACAAACAATCTGGTACCTGGAAGTACAGGGACTCTCATGATCGAGCACTCAGGTGAGTAGGTCCGTCCGCTGCTGCCGCGGCCTGCGGAATCGCGCAGGCCGCGGCGGGATGCTCAACACCGGCGATGATCACCGGCGTGGTAGCAGCAAGGCCGGGATCAACGCGAGGGCGATCATGATCGGAGCGATCAGGTAGGTGTGCTGGAACGCTTCGGCCAGGGCGGGAGCGAGTTCGGTGCGCTGGGCCGGAGCCATGTCGTGCAGGGCTTGCAGCCCGCCGGTCACCGGGAGCAGTGCGCCGAGGGTGACCGAGGAGACCGCGGTGCCGACCGCCAGGGCGGTGGTGCTGATCATGTTCAGCACCGTCGAGCCCGCCGGCTGATCCGCGCGGTTCAGGGACCGGGTGGCGGTGGTCATCACTGGCATCATGGTGCCGCCGCCACCGGCGCCCATGAGCAGCATGCTCGCGCCGAGTGCCCAGTACGACGCGTCCGCGTCCAGCTGGACGATGAACAGTACGAAACCGGTGAGTGCCACCGTGATCGATAGCGGCAGGTAGCGGCCGGGCGGAATCCGATCGATCAACCGGCCCGCCACCTGCATGGTGAGACCGGAGGCCAGCGCGAACGGGATGCCCAGCGCGCCTGCCACCAGCGCGGATTCGCCACGGACGACTTGGAAATACAAGGGCAGCAGCAACATCGAGCCGAAGTAGCCACCGGCGAAAAGGGCAAGCAGCAGCGCGGCGGGGCCACTGACCCGGTTGCCGAGGACCCGCAGGTTCAGCAGCGGATCCTCGGTGGTCAGGGACCGTCGCACGAAGGCGGCGATGAGCACGGCCCCGGCCACCAGCGGGACAAGCACGGCGGGCGTGGCGAATCCGGCCTGCTCACCGGCCGCGGTCACCCCGTAGATCAGCAGGGCCAGACCTGGCGACATCAACAGGAGCCCGGGTAGGTCGAGTGCGTGCCGAGGTTCCGGCAGATCGTCGGGCACTATCCGCGCGGCCAGGACCAGCACCAGCACACCCATCGGCAGGTTGATGAAGAACATCCACCGCCATGACACCTCGTCGATCAGGTAGCCGCCGATCACAGGCCCGAGCAAGGGGCCGACCAGAATGGCCAGACCGAGGGTGCTCATCAGCCGTCCGAGCCCGTCCGGCCCGGCCGCGCGCAGCAGGATCGTCATCGCGACCGGCATGAGCAGCCCGCCACTGGCGCCCTGCACGACCCGGAAAGCGATGAGCGACTCCATGTTCCAGGCCAGCCCGGCCAGCACGGAACCGATCGCGAACGCGGCGACCGCGGTCAGGTACAGCCGTTTGGCGCCGAACCGGCCGACCAGCCACGCCGAGGCAGGCACCACGGCGCCGAGCGCGAGCGAGTAACCGGTCGCCACCCACTGGATGGTGTTCAGGCCCGCGTCGAATTCCGCGGACAGCGTGTTGATCGAGACATTGACGATGGTCTGGTCCAGCGTGGCCATGATCGTGCCGAGCACTAGCACCAGGGCGATCGTCATCGGATTGCGGGCGGCGACGGGCGACGCGGCAGCCTTCGCGGTAGTGGTCACGACCCTCACGCCCCGTACGGGTTCGCGGCACGGGCGGTACGCAATGCCTCACCCCACCAAGTCAATTGCTTCAACATGGACTTGGTGGCGGTGACGGCGTCCGACGGATCGGCGAGCTCACCCGCGTCATCGAATCGCCGCCACGGGTTCGCGAAGCTGACCGTGTCACGGATGGTGACCGCATGCAGTTCGGCGAAAACCGGCCGCAAATGTTCCACCGCGCGCAGACCACCGGAAATCCCGCCGTAGGAGACGAAACCCACCGGCTTGGCCTGCCATTCGACGTGATGTTCGTCGATCAGATTCTTCAGCGCACCCGGGTAACTGTGGTTGTACTCGGGCGTCACCACCACGAACGCATCAGCGCGGGAGAGCTTTTCAGTGGTCTCGGCTCGTGATGCGTGATCGGTGACCGCACCGAAAGCGTGCGACAGCGCGACCTCCCGGGTATCCACGATCTCGACCTCGAGAGTGTCTTGTCGCCGTAGCCGACCGACGAACCAGTCCGCAATGGTCGTGCCGAATCGACCCTCCCGCGTACTGCCGATGACGACCGCAACCCGCAGCGGAGCCGTGCCAGCCCCGCCCGGCGACCATTCGATATCGACGTGGTTGCTCATGAGGCCCCTCCTCTGGACAATCGCGCCGGCCTTGGCGCTGCCCACAGCCTCCAACCTCAACCAAAATTCAGGTCAACCCCGTGTGATCGGGGCCATACCCAACCACCCCACCTTGCCCGGGTTGTTCAGCCGCCCAGCTTCACGCACTCGGCGGCGATCTTCGCTTGAGCCGCACCCACTTTGGCCGCGTCTTCCTCGTTGAGCTCCTTGGCCTGGTCACCGGCCTGGCCGTTGGCGACCATCACGCGCAGGCCGTCTTGGGACATGCCCGAGTCGAGGAAGACCTGGGCGGCGCAGTCGGCGAGCGACACGTCCTTCAAACCCTTGTCCTGCAGGGATTTCGACAGTTCAGCCTGGGTTACCGCAGGCTCTTCGCTGCCGCAGGCCGACAGTGCCGGCAGCGCGATGAGCGCTGCGGCGATCAGACAGATCCGCACTCTGTGTGTCCTCCCGGTCGACACGCATCGGCCGATGCGTGGCCGAGATGGATCATGCCCGAACGGCGGCGGATGGGCCACACCCTCGAACTGACTCACGAGTAAGATCGGGTCATGGGAGAGCACATCGATCTGCGGTTCGAGAACGCACGCGCTTATGTCACGCTGAATCGTCCGGCGAAACACAATGGACTGACGCTGGAAATGTTGCGTGACCTGGTCACGGCGGCCGATGCGGTGTCCGGGCACAAGGAAATTCGCGCGGTCATCGTGACAGGTAACGGCCCGAGTTTCAGTAGCGGACTCGATATAGCCGCCGCGACCCGCGACCCGATCGCCATTGTGCGGGAATTCCTGCCGCGACCGTGGCGGGGCACCAATACTTTTCAGGAAGCCTGCTGGGCATGGCGTCGCCTCGACGTCCCGGTGATCGCGGCGGTGCACGGCCGCTGCTTCGGCGGCGGACTGCAACTCGCCCTCGCCGCCGACTTCCGCATCGCCGCTCCGGACGCCGAGTTCTCGGTGATGGAAGCCGCGCACGGCCTCATTCCCGACATGTCGGGCACCGCATCGTTGTCGCAGCTCATCGGCATAGATCAGGCCCTGCTGCTCACCATGACCGCCGAGCGCGTCGACGCCGATCACGCCAGAAGGATCGGTCTGGTCACCGATATCGCCGACAGTCCGATGGCCGCCGCCGAATCCCTGGCCGATCGGATCGCGGCCCGCGATCCCCGCGCGGTCGCCGCCGCCAAGCGCCTGTTCGACCGGTCCTGGCACCGGCCCGCACGCGGCAGTTTCGCCGCCGAGCGTGCCGCGCAAATTCCCCTGCTGCTCCGTAAGGCAATTATTCGCTGACGGGGACAAGTAAACGCCGCCCCAACACTAGGTCGCCTCACAGTTCTTCGGCCCGCGTCCGACTGTTAGTTTCAGTTCACCAATCCGACGGAAAAAGTGCACCGAATCAAACAGGTGCGCTTATTCCCGTGTGCCCGGAGGCTGACGTGAACGAATCCGGCTCGCTCGCGATGACCGTATTGGCGGGGGCCGCGGCGGTACTGCTCGTCGGTACGGCGCCCGCCGCGGCCGACCCGAACGCCATCAACCCGATCCCGGTCCTCAACGGCACCTACGGCCTGCCGGTCCTGCACGGCCGGGCACAGGCCGTGTTCCAGGTGACCGGCATGGCGAGCCCGAACGCCACCCACACCTACAACGTCCTCGGCACCGACCTGGGGATCATGTGGGACAACGGGCACGGCGAGATGCTCACCGCGTTCGGTGACACCGCGGGCGTGGGCCTGCCGAACCTGTTGCGCGACAGCAAGTGGGCTTGGCGCTCGAACTTCCTGGCCCGCAGTTTCAGCCGCAACCCGGCCGAGGGCATCCATTTCCACAGCGTGGTGCGCGACGGTATCGGCCAGGCCCGCGAACTCGTCTTCAGCCCGAAGGACGGCGAGGAGATCAGCCGGATCCCCACGGCTGGCGTGTCGGTCGGCGGGGTGCAGTACATGTCGTTGATGTCGGTGCGCAGCTGGGACGCACCCGGCGAGTGGACCACGAACTACTCGGGATTGGCAGTGTCGTCGGACAACGGCGAGACATGGGCGGACCTTGCCCATGCCCGGAGACCGAACGACAACGGCCACCACAAGTTCCAGATGAACGCCTTCCTGAAGGACGGCGGCTTCGTCTACGAATTCGGCACCCCGCCGGGCCGCGACAACGAAGCCTTCCTCGCCCGCGTGCCCGAGGGCGAGATCGATAATCTGGACGCCTACGAGTACTGGGACGGCGGCGGCTGGAAGCGCGGCGACGCGAACGCCGCCGCCCCCATCATGGCCGGGGCAGCCGAACTGTCGGTGATGTACAACGAGCACCTCGGCCAGTTCGTCTCCCTCACCACCGACCCCGGCAATTCGGTGGTACTGCGCCGCGCACCATCACCGGAAGGCCCGTGGAGTCCGCCCGAAGTCCTCATCGATGCCCGCGAACTGCCCACTGCCTACGCCCCGCAGATCTTCCCGTACCAGACCGGCCGCGACCTCTATTTCCTCACAACCGTCCACACCCAGTACAACGTCATCCTGATGCGCACATCCCTCTGACAGTTCGACCACCGCAAGTAAGCCATGGGTAACTCACCGGGCACGGGCTACCATGACAGCGACATCCCGCCAGCCGCGTCGCAACCGAGAACGCACCTGAGTCTGGCCGAAATTCGCGGGGAGGCGGAACAGCATGGACGCGGCGGAGTGGGACGCACGCTATGCCCGCAGCGAATTGGTCTGGGGCGCACCGCCCAACAGCACGGTCGTCGAATACGTCCACGGCCTCGACCGCAGGCTCCCGGTGCAAGCCGACGGCACCGCCGCCCCGATGCGCGCCCTCGACCTGGCCTGCGGTGAAGGCCGTCACGCGCTGTGGCTGGCCACCCACGGCTGGCAGGTGCAGGCCGTCGACTTCGCCCAGGTGGGTATCGACAAGGGGCGAACGGTCGCCGCGCGCCTGTCACGGTCGGTGCGCTCACGCGTCGAGTGGACCTGCGCCGACATCACCGACCTCGACGCGGCGGGTGTCAGCGGTCCGTTCGAACTGATCCTGATGGTCTTCGTCCACCTGCCACGGCAGGAGCGCCGCCAACTCCTCCATCAACTCGCATCGATGCTCGCCCCCGGCGGCATGCTGCTGGTCCTGGGCCACGCCACCCGCAATATCACCGACGGTTACGGCGGCCCCCAGGATCCGACGATCCTGTTCGCGCCCGACGACATCCGCGCCGATCTCGACGCCACCGGCGTCACCGTCACCACCGCCCGCGAGGTGTTCCGGCCCACCGAGGGCGCCGATGCCATCGACGCCCTTGTCGTGGCCGAGTCAGTCGAACCGACCGCGTAGCTGCTCGGCGAAAGCCCTGGCCGAGGCCAGATCGTCCGCGCTCGGCCGCCCCTTGTTGAGCCCGCCCATCAGCGCGAGCGGTCCCATGGTGTCGAGCCCACGGCAGGAGAACCCGCCCACCAGTTCGAACCCCTTGTCTTCGAGCTGATCGCCGAGATTGCGCAGGTACGGACGCACACGCAGCTCGGGCAGCCCGCTGGTCGCGAAGATGAAGGCGTCGCGGTTCTGGCCGGCGGGCAGCGCGTCGACGAAGGCGCGCAGCCGGGCGTCGAGCGACATCCAGTACACCCCCGACCCGAACCCGATCAGGTCGTAGTCGCCCAGCTCGGCGGCGCTGATCTCGGCCGGATCCACCACCCGCGCGTCGAGCACCGAGCCGATGGCCTCGGCGACCTTCCTGGTATTGCCGAGCGCCTTGGACGTGCACACGATGAGCGCTTTCATTGACTCCCCCTACCTGGTCCGATGTGCCGAAAGCCTAACTCCACCGGCCGAACCACGGTTGCACTGTCGCCGCGATCACGTCGAATCCGGTGCGGAAGGAGTGAGGTTGTTTGGGAATGACGCGCACCTCGGCGGCATCGGCCGGGTCGGGGATCCCGAACGGGTCGCTGCCACCGTTGATGACGACCACCTGCGCGTCGCCCACCGACACCAGCTCGTCGCGCCGGGACTTCTCGGGCTTTCCGGGCGGGTGCAACGGGAAAGACAGGGCGATCACCCCGCGCGCACCCAGTTCGACGGCGGTCCGGCACGCCACCCGCGCACCATTGCTCCGGCCGCCCTGCACAAGCGACACACCGGGGAATCGATCGCGCAACGCCGTGACGATCTCGACCCATGCCTGGTCCTGGGCCACCGCGTTGCCCGGCGCCCGCCGCCCGGCAACCCGGTACGGCTGCACCACACGGGCTACCGCGGCACCGGCGGCGAGGGCCGAATCGCGCACAGTGAGAATGTCTTTCGCATCGACGCCGCCGCCCGCCCCATGGGTCATCACCAGCAGGAATGCCGGGTCGGCCACCTCGTCGAGCTCGATCTCGGCCGGTCCGGCTGACGTCTCGATGCGCACACCTCACGGTAGCCCCGCGGTCGCCGCGAGCAACGTCTCGGCACGCGCGCGTGTTTTTCACGTCACATTGCGTGCGAACCCCTTTGCCGAGAGCCTTACCCATCGGTAATATGGTCGATAAGTTACCCGCGAGTAGCATGCGGAAAACCGGTCAGCTACCCGGTGGACGACCTGACGGGCGGGAACGGCACACAACCGACCGCACCAGAACTCAACGGAGAGTGAGTACTCACATGGGCCACTACAAGGCAAACGTTCGCGACCTCGAGTTCAACCTCTTCGAGGTTCTCGGCGTCGGCAAGGTGCTCGACGCGGGCGCCTTCGGCGACCTGGACACCGACACCGTCAAGGAAATGCTCTCCGAGGTCCGCCGCCTGGCCGAGGGCCCGCTGGCCGACTCGTTCGCCGACGCCGACCGCAACCCGCCGGTCTTCGACCCGAACACCCACACCGTCACCATCCCCGAGTCCTTCAAGAAGTCCTACAAGGCGCTCGAGGACGGCGAGTGGGTCAAGGTTCCGCTGCGCGAGGAGCTCGGTGGCCTCGGTGCTCCGTCCGTCATCGGCTGGGCGCTGGCCGAGATGGTGCTCGGCGCCAACCCGCCGATCCAGATGTACGCCGCAGGCGCGGGCTTCGCTCAGGTGTTCTACAACAACGGCACCGATGAGCAGAAGGAATGGGCGAAGAAGATCGCCGACCGCAACTGGGGCGCCACCATGGTGCTGACCGAGCCCGACGCGGGCTCCGACGTCGGCGCCGGCCGCACCAAGGCGATCAAGCAGGAGGACGGCTCCTGGCACATCGAGGGCGTGAAGCGCTTCATCACCTCGGCCGACTCCGACGACATGTTCGAGAACATCATGCACCTGGTGCTGGCCCGCCCCGAGGGCGCCGGACCGGGCACCAAGGGCCTGTCGCTGTTCTACGTCCCGAAGACCCACTTCGACTTCGAGACCGAGACCTTCGGCGACCGCAACGGCGTGTTCGTCACCAACGTCGAGCACAAGATGGGCATCAAGGCCTCGGCCACCTGTGAACTCACCTTCGGTGGCCACGGCGTGCCCGCCAAGGGCTGGCTGGTCGGCGAGGTGCACAACGGCATCGCCCAGATGTTCGACGTCATCGAGAACGCGCGAATGATGGTGGGCACCAAGGCCATCGCGACCCTGTCGACCGGTTACCTGAACGCGCTCGAGTACGCCAAGACCCGCGTGCAGGGTGCCGACCTCACCCAGATGACCGACAAGACCGCGCCGCGTGTGACCATCACCCACCACCCGGACGTGCGTCGCGCGCTGGCCATGCAGAAGGCCTACGCCGAGGGCCTGCGTGCCATCTACCTCTACACCGCCGCCCACCAGAACCCGGAGATCGCCGAAGCCGTCTCGGGTGCCGACAAGGACGTCGCGTTCCGCGTGAACGACCTGCTGCTCCCGATCGTCAAGGGTGTCGGTTCCGAGCGCGCCTACCAGTACCTGACCGATTCGCTGCAGACCTTCGGAGGCTCCGGCTTCCTGCAGGACTACCCGATCGAGCAGTACATCCGCGACGCGAAGATCGACTCGCTGTACGAGGGCACCACCGCCATCCAGGCGCAGGACTTCTTCTTCCGCAAGATCGCCCGCGACCGCGGTGTGGCCCTGGCCCACGTGGCGGGCCAGATCCAGAAGTTCCTGGACGCCGACAACGCCAACGAGCGCCTCAAGGGTGAGCGCAAGCTGCTCGCCACCGCGCTCGAGGACGTGCAGGCCATGGCCGCCACCCTGACCGGTCACCTGATGGGTGCCCAGGAGCAGCCGTCCGAGCTGTACAAGGTCGGCCTTGGTTCGGTCCGCTTCCTGATGGCCGTCGGCGACCTGTTCATCGGCTGGATGCTGCTGAACCAGGCCGAGATCGCCCTGGCCGCCCTCGACAACGGCGCCACCGGCTCCGACGTGCCGTTCTACACCGGCAAGGTCGCCTCGGCCCAGTTCTTCGCCCGCAACGTCCTGCCGGAGCTGACCGCCACCCGTCAGATCCTCACCACGCTGGACAACGACATCATGGAGCTGGACGAAGCCGCCTTCTGAGCCGTGCTCGGATAATCACTGCCATACGAGGCCCCGGAAGTCCCCCGACTCCGGGGCCTCGTGGCGTACGGCTTGTAGACTGGGTCGGCGGAAATCAGTCCGACCCGAGAACGTCCGGGAGGAGCGGTGTCATGACCATCGAAGCCGTCACCCCGGCGTGGATGCATCGACAGATCGCCGCAGCGGAATACGACTCCTGGACCGAGGAGCAGTGTGCAGGTGTCGAGATCGTCGACGGGATGGTGGTCGTGGGCCCGAGCGCGACCAAGCGGCACAACCGGCTCGCCCGCGTTCTCGCGAACGCGCTGGACGCCGCCGCGGGCCCCGACTGGAACGCCGACACCGACTTCGACGTCCGCCTCCAGGATGTCCCCCTCACCAATCGGCGCCCCGACGTCGTCGTCTATCGCGCCGAAACCCTCGACATCTCCCCGACCCGCCCTGAACACGTGCTGTTGGTGGCGGAGATCGTCTCGCCCGGCTCGGAGACAACCGATCGGATCGTCAAGGTCGATCAGTACGCCAAAGCGGGAATCGCCTTCTACTGGCGCGTCGAACAGGCCCCGACAGGGCTCCCCCTCACCTATACCTACGTTCTCGACCCCGCCACTCGGTCCTACCGCGACGGCGACGTCCACACCGGAATCATCCGCGCCGCAGCGCCTTTCCCGGTCGAGGTCGACCTCGGTCGGCTTTGAGCCGAAACTACCCACCCTAGCTGAAGTAGTGTTCCGCACCTTGCTGGGTGACTGTCTCGAGCAGCATCTGTACGAACGCGCGTAGTCGCGCCGATTCCGCACCCGGCATCCATACCGGGCGCCACACGTGGCCGCGGCCGTCGCTGAACGGCACATACACCGTCCCGCGACGGGGATAGTGCCGCTCGGCATGGGCTCCGGCCGGGTGGACCCCGGTGCCGAAGGCGATGGCGGTCAGTACGTCCTCGAAGGTCTGTGCCCCGTTCTGGCCCGCCGGACTGAAATGCCAAGTCTCGTCGAGGTACCGATGCCAGTACGCGCCGGCCGGGCCGCCGATGGCGATCACCTCGATGCTCGGGGCGGTGCTGTCGATGGCACTGTTGCGGGCGAGTGGATGGTTACGTGGGACGACGAGACCCGTGGGTTCGGTGAGCAGCTCCGGCCCGGCGACCAGGTCGTTTTCGCCGACCGGGGAGTGGCTGATGACCAGGTCGAGTTCGTCGCGGCGCAGGGGGCCGAAGACATCGCCCAGGTGGACCTCGCGGGCGTGTACCTCGCATTCGGGATGACGGTTGCGGAACTCCAGGACGGTGTCGACCAGCAGGCTTGCCGCCAACCCGCCGAGGTAGCCCACGCGCAGTGTCCCTTCTACGCTGCGTGCCGCCGCCTGCGCGCGTTCGATGGCCCGGTTCAGTTGCGCGCGGATCGGGAGCAGGTCGTCGCGCAGCATCCGGCCGACCGGCGTGAGCCGCACCTGGCGGCTGGTGCGTTCGAAAAGCTGTGCGCCGAAGTGCCGTTCGAGCTTCTTGATGGTTTGGCTGACCCGCGCCTGCGTCAGATACAGCCGTTCGGCGGCCCGTCCGAAGTGCAGTTCCTCGCATAGAGCCAGGAAGATCTCGATCTCCTGCCGTTCCATAACTCCCGCTAATCGACCATGTCGGCGACGGCCGTTGATGCACGTGAACGCGACCGGCAGTCTGAAATCACTCCATTCGAAACCGTACGTCCGGGTACCGACACGAATGGCCTTAACGGAACAATTTTCCCACTAAGGGAGTTGCACACTCACATGACCACGACACTGACCGCCCCGCCCCGCGCGGGGACCGACCGGCCGACCCTCGCCCTCGGCGCGCTTGCGCTTGGCGCCTTCGGAATCGGCCTCACCGAATTCGTCATCGTCGGACTGCTCGGCGTGATCGGCGACGACCTGTCCATCTCCGTCCCGACCGCGGGCCTGCTGGTGTCCGGCTATGCCGCGGGCGTCGCCGTCGGCGCCCCGCTGATGACCGCGCTGGGCTCGCGAGTCCCACGCAAAACCATGCTCGCGACACTCATGGGCCTCTTCATCGCGGGCAATCTCCTCTCGGCACTGGCACCCACCTATGGACTGCTGCTCACCGGTCGGATCGTCGCCGCGCTCACCCACGGCGCGTTCTTCGGCATCGGTTCCGTGGTGGCCGCGAGCCTGGTGGCACCCGACCGCCGGGCGGCCGCCATCGCCACCATGTTCACCGGGCTCACCCTCGCCAATGTCGCCGGTGTGCCGCTGGGCACGGCGCTCGGCCAGGCATTCGGCTGGCGGTCGACGTTCTGGGCTGTGACCGCCGTCGGAGTGGCCGCGCTGCTCGCCGTCCTCATGCTGGTCCCGCACCAGCCACGCGGCGAATCCATCTCGCTGACAGAGCAATTGGCTGTGTTCGCTCGCCCGCAGGTGTGGCTGGCGCTGTCGATCACCGCGCTCGGATTCGGTGCCGTCTTCGCGGCGTTCACCTTCTTCGAACCGATCCTGACCGAGGTGACCGGCCTGCCCGACGGTGCCGTCCCGTGGCTGCTCGTCGTTTTCGGCGTCGGCTTGTTCGCGGGCAATATCGTCGGCGGCCGGCTGGCCGACCGCGCCCTGCTGCCTACGCTGATCGGCGCGCTCGCCGCACTGACCGTGGTGCTGATGATCTTCGCGGTAGTCGCCGGGCACCCGATCGGCGCGGCCGTCAGCATCCTCGCGCTCGGCGCGACCGGTTTCGCCATCGTCCCCGCCGTCCAGATGCGCGTACTCGACACCGCGGGCGGCGAATCGGCGCTCGGCTCGGCCGCCAACATCTCCGCCTTCAATATCGGCATCGCCGTGGCCTCCTGGCTCGGCGCCACCGCCATCGACTCCGGGTTCGGCCTCACCGCGCCCGCCTGGATCGGCGCGGCTCTGGCCGCCGCCGCCCTGCTCACCACCCTGTTCGCCCGCGCGCTCGAGCGCCGCGGCTAGACCGACTACCGAGAATCGACGAACCCATGCACGTCTGGAAGAAGATGATGACCGCCGCCATCGCGATCACCGCCACCCTCACCGCGGCCTGCACCAGCACCCAGGCCGCCCCCGCCGACACCGCGAGCACCGCCTGGTCGGTGCCGATGCAGCAGCCGAGCACCGGTTTCGAGCCGAACTGGTCGCTCGACGGTTTCGCCCAGCACACACTCCGGCAGGTCGTCCGGGTCACCACCGGCGGTGATTCCGCCCGGATCACCCTCTCCAACCGCTTCGGCCGCACCGATCTGCGCATCGCCTCGGCCACGATCGCCCGCACCGATTCCGGGGCTCGCGTCCATCAGGACACGCTGCGCCCCCTTCGCTTCGCCGGCAGCGAAACCACCACCGTCGCTCCGGGCGCCGAACTGACCAGCGAACCCGCCGAATTGCACCTGGCACCACTCGAATTCGCGACGGTCACCCTGTATCTCGCCGAACCCACCGGGCCGGCCACCTTCCACGCCCAGGGTTACGCGACGTCCTACCGCGCGCCCGGCAACCACGCCACCGACGCCGCCGCGACCGCTTTCACCGAGACAACGCACTCCTGGTACTACCTGTCGAGCGTGCAGATGAGCGGCGGCGCCCCGGCAGGCGCGGTCATCGCGTTCGGCGACTCGATCACCGACGGTTTCGGCTCCGACAACGACGGCAACAACCGCTACCCCGACGCCTTGGCCGACCGTCTCGCCGCCGCCGGCACCCCCCGCCCCGTCCTCAACGCGGGCATCGGCGGCAACACCATCATCAGCGATTCGCCCTGGTACGGCGAGAGCGCCTTGCGCCGCTTCGATCGTGACGTCCTCGCCCACGACGGTGCCAGCACTGTCGTCATGCTCGGCGGACTGAACGATATCGGCTTCTCGGAGGTCGACCTGCCGACCTACAAGCCCAACCCGGTCGTCACTGTCGAACAGCTGATCGCGGGCTACCGCGACATGATCGCCCGCGCCCACCGAGCCGGGCTGCGCGTCATCGGCGGAACACTCCTGCCGATGAAGGGCGCCGAGTACTACACCCCCACGTCCGCCGCGAAACTGCGTGCGCTGAACGAATGGATCCGCACCAGCGGCGAATTCGATGCCGTCGCCGACTTCAACACCGCCGTCGCCGACCCGGCCGACCCGGAACGCCTCGACCCCGCCTTCGACTCCGGCGACCACAAACACCCGAACGCCGCGGGCTACCGAGCGATGGCCGCCGCAATCGACCTGAACACCCTCTAGGTTCGTCTCTCCCGCACGGCCCGGAGCTTTCGAGCTCCGGGCCGTTTCGTTGTTTCCGGGTGATCTTTGCGGCGTACTCTTGGTTTTACCGTCGTCGGGGTGAGGCTCGGGGGTTGGGATGGCTGAAAGTTCTGCGCTCAGTGTGTATTTGCGCGAGCGGCGGTTGGCGGCGGGGTTGGCGCGGGCGGAGCTCGCGGCGCGGGCGCAGATGGCGCCGCTGCTGGTCACGCAGATCGAGACCGGGGCGCTGGTACCCAATACCGCGATGCTGCAACGGCTTTTCGACAGTCTCGATGTGCCGCCTTGGTACCGAAAGCACATTCTCGTGCTGGGTCTGCCGTCGGTCGATACCGGCACCGCGCCGACGGCACCTTCGACCGAGGATCTCGCCGATCTCGGCAGTCTCACCCATCCGGCCTGCTACCAGCGCTTCCCCACCATGGACCTGCTCGCCGCGAACGCCGAGTACCAGCGCATCTTCCCCGGCACCGGCGCCGGGGTGAACCTGCTCGAATGGATGTTCCTGAACCCGGCCGCCAAGAAGGCCCTACTCGACTGGACCACCGAAGCGCAGGTGCTCGTGCACGCCTTCCGCATGCTGTCGCCGCTGGCTCCCGCCCAGCGCGTCACCGCGATCACGACCGCCTGTGCCGTCTCACCTGATTGGGATGCGGTGTGGGCCAGCGAGATCCGGCCGCAAGATGTCGCCCGGCGGCATGTGCGGGTGCGCGACCGCACCACCGGTGTCGAACGCCGCTACCTGCTGCGCATCTACGACCCGGCCTTCCCCACCCGCCCGTGGTGGCTGTACCGGATGATCCCGTCGCGGTAAATACACAAAACGGCGCCCGCCGAAATCCGACGGGCGCCGCGTTGCACTGCCTCGATGCTCAGCCGGCCGACCCGGAGGCGAAGGCGGCGAGCAAGGGCAGGATCTGGACCAGGGTGTCGAACATGCTTCTCCTTCTAGACGAATAGTCACTTCTTATCAGCGCCGAATTACGCAGCACATAATTCGGATGAACGTGAGAAGAACTCATCTGCACCGACGGCCGGTCCCGTCGGTGCGTTCGCACCCGGTCCAGGGGCTGTTACTCGGCAGGCGTCTCGGCGGTGCCGCTGCTCAGCAGCGCGAGCAGCGCGGCCAGATCCAGACCTTCGGCAGAACCGGTGGCGGGCTCCTCCGCCACGGTCTCGGCCTCGCCCGAGCCGCTGCTCAGCAGGGCGAGCAGGGCCGCCAGGTCAAGGCCCTCGAGCGAGCCCGCCGGCTCCTCCGCGACCGGCTCGGTCTCCGCGGTGCCCGAGGTGAGCCCGCTCAGCAGTTCCGACGACCCGGTGGCCGGTTCCTCGGCGGCCGCGACCCCCATGCCCATCATCGACATGCCAGCCGCCGCGACCATCGCCACACCGAATGCACGAATCTTTGCCATTGTGAACCCCTCATCTTTCAGATTTGCGGCGAATTTCCGCCGCACATGATGTCTAACACCGCGTCAGGCTCGCGCGGCAGACGTCTGAAAGGGGGGCAAGACGGCTGCCGAGTGTTTGCTCAGGCGCCCGAACCGCTGGTCAGCAGGCGTATCAGACCCGTCATCGCCCACAGCATTGTCGTAACCGGCCACGTCGGCCATTCTTCCGCGATACCGAACACCCGAAACCCCTTGTTACTCAGCAATTCACCGTAAAGTCGACAGCTTAGTGATCACCCGATGCGGAACCGATTCCGGTACTCCGCAGGCGTGGTGTCGAGCCGTCGGCGAAAGGCGCGCGCCAGCGTGTCGACGGTATTGAACCCACAGGTGGCCGCGATGCGCTGCAGTGTTTCGTCGCTCGTCTCGAGCCGTTGCCGCGCGACCTCCACTCGCGCCGCCTCGATATAGGCGGCAGGCGTCATCCCGAGCTCGGTGCGGAAAATCCGCGTGAGCTGGCGTTCACTCACATGTGCTTGTTCGGCCAGCTCGGTCACCGTGAGTGGTCGGGCGATATTGCCCGCGATGTAGTGCCGCAGCTCGTCGATGCGACGGGTGGTGGAGACCGGCTCGAGCGAAACACTGAACTGGCTCTGCCCGCTCGGCCGCTTCAGGAACATCACCAGCTGACGGGCGACGCGCAGCGCGAGTTCCTCACCGAAGTCGTCGGCGACCAGGGCCAGCGTGAGATCGAGACAGGCGGTGAGCCCCGCACCGGTCCACACATTGTCGTCGCGGATATAGATCGGATCGGCATCGACCCGCACCGCCGGATGCTCGGCGGCGAGTTGGTGCGCGGTCGACCAGTGCGTGGTGGCGCGCTTGCCGTCGAGCAACCCCGCCGCCGCGAGCACATGCGCCCCGACACACACCGAAGCCACCCGGCGTGCACCGGTCGCCATCATCGAAACAGCCTCTACCACAACGGGTTCCACGACCGCGCGAACTTGTCGCCGTTCATCGGTCTCGACCGCGCCCGGCACGACGATCGTGTCGATCCGGCGCCCGGCCAACCCGTCGAACGTCACGTCGGGCAGCACCCGGACACCCGCCGAGGTCGTGACGGGATCCATCGTCTCGGCGGCCAGCACCACTTCGTAGCCGGTCGGCTCGTCCATCTCCCGCTGCAGCAGCGAGAACACCTCGGGCGGCCCCGTCACGTCGAGCAGGTCGACCCCCTCGAACAGCACCACCACAATGAGCCGTCCCACTATCCACCTCCTGCCGATGTCCGAATCTGCAGGTTACATGACATTGCAGACATCGCTGCCCGGCCATAGCGTGGAGCCCATGACCTCCACAACCCTGCGCCAGCTCAGCGGCCTCGACGAAACCCCCGCCGCCCTCGCCACCTCGACCCTGATCCTGGTCGACTACCAGAACACCTACACCCGCGGTGTCATGGAACTGACCGGCTGGGAGCAGGCCATCGACGCCGCCGCCGACCTGCTCGAGCAGGCCCGGCAAGCAGGCACCACCGTCATCCACGTGATGCACAACAGCGGCGAGGGCAGTCCCTACGACATCACCACCGACATCGGCCGGATCCATCCGAAGCTCACCCCCACCGCCGACGAAGCCGTCGTGGTGAAGTCCTTCCCCAACTCCTTCGTCGACACCGAACTCGGCGACCTGGTCGACGCCGCAGGCAACGAATCCGTCGTCATCGCCGGCTTCATGACCCACATGTGCGTCACCTTCACCACCGAAGGCGCCTTCCTCCGCGGCAACAAGCCCACCGTCGTAGCCAACGCCTGCGCCACCCGCCCCCTCGCCGAAGTCACCGCTTCCCAACTCCACGCCAGCGCTCTCGCCACCATCGGCGACATCTACGGAGTGGTTGTCCCGACCCCGTCCGACCTCACCGTCGGATAACCCGTCAGATCGCACGACGCGAGGTCATGCACTGACCGGATAGCGTGCCTGGAATGCGAGTCTCCGGTCGGCATCGGCGGCGATCCGGTCGAGTTCGTCATCGAGTGCCATGAATACCTGCCAAGATTCCCGGCCATCAGCGACGACCAGGTGCCGCACCACCAACTCCTCGAGTTCAGGAACGCGCTTCGCCTTCCACACCTTGTCCGCCAAGCTGACGAGCAGGTCCTCCATCCGCACCTCGGGCGCGGTCCACGAGCCGTGGGTCCACGCGAAGCGCGCCGATTCCTCGGCAAAGCCTTGCGCCACAAGGAGTTCGTATCCGGCCTGCTCGTGGGCCGAGCCCGGCCCGGACAACTCGTCTGGATGAAGAATCTTGCCGATGTCATGTGTTGCCGCGCCGAACAGCACAGCTTCCCTGTCGAATCGCAGATCTTCGTGATGCCTGTCGACCCAGTCGGCGAGCTCCCACGCCACATCGTGAACCGCGCGCAGATGAGCGGCCAGACGAGGTGGAGCTATGAGGTTTCGGAGGAGAACCTCGGCTGGCTGGGGCAGCGGTCTGAGCCCAAGGTCAGTCAAAGCATGTTGTAGCAGAATGTGGTTCACTCCGATCCGCCTCGGTCGTCGCCCCGAGTCCGTCCGATCTCCGAATCAGGCCGAGACTCAGCTGTGCCGTCGTCGATTTCGAGATCGGGTCGACCTGACCTGGAATATCAATCTGGAATATCATCATCATCCGAAATATAGATGGGCTCGGCACGATCACCGAACACGTATTCGAAAAAGGCGCGGAGATACTCGTCCAAGTCCTCTTGTCGCCGAAACCACGTGTGCGTCCGATTGAACCACTCGCCACGAGAAGTGCCACGCGAAATAACAAATTCCAGCGCTTCACGAACCATTCGGCTGTACTCTGAATTCTTGGCAATAGCGAGGCACAGTTCCGGACCGTAGCGCCACATCTCACCAACGTATTCCACGGAGTGGATGGTGAATATCGGCCAATACACTCGCCTGATATGAGGTATGGCAGAATACCATTCGCTGTCGTACGATCCGTCAGTCATCCGGTAGACCGATCGGGATAACTATCACGAGATTGCCAGAACAGTTGGCGCTCACATTTCAGCCATCGCTGCGAATTCAATACTGCTCCGAACAACCGCTGCTACCGCCGATCATATTCGAATACAACCGACCAATCCCACGACCCGATCGAATCCTTTTCATAGCGATAGGCGACAGATTGCAAGCGCGTGCCATATTTGCCATGAAGTGATACCAACTTCCCTGCCGACGTCAGCAATTCAGCATCAGGCAATATGATCGGCTGAGTACTCGAGCGCAATGTAACACTGTACCGGCCGCCGTCAACAGTGATCACGAGATCCGCAGACATGTCATCTTCATACATTTCCGCTAAAGCCAGCAGCCCGATCTCCTTGTCCATAACTGCTTGCATATCGAGAGGAAAACTAGCCATCTAACGTACCCTTCATCGGAATCTCGTGGATCATGATCGGCAGACTGGCGGAACTTCCCGGGATCCACATCACAAAGTTCGGCTCATCGGTAGACAACATTACTGAGCGGTGATGCTACCGCAGCAACGTAACTGTAGATGCGCATCGCGAGTACTGAATGCGTTGTGCCACAACAGTTTTGCGGGCTATTGAGGCCGGGTGCCGAGCGAGGTGTCAGGGATGCCGACCGCTCAATCGGCGCCACACGACCCTGGGCCACATCAGCGGAAAGTGCCCAGCGCGCATCAGCATTCTGGCATTTCGCCACCACCGCTGATACCAGCAGAAGCATTGCCACAGCCAGCACGAGTTCAGCACGACCCGCCATTTGCCCGGCCCGGGTAGGATCGAAGGATCAACATCGCCGTCGCGCCGGGCATCACGGCCGAACATGATGTTGTGAGCCCACTCTGCATCGGTTATCTGATAGATCCCGTGGTCGCCGACGATACGCATCCCGACGAACCGGTCGTCGACACGGCTACGTGCGTCCACATACTTCAGGCCGTACGCCTCTGTGATGACGAGCGCGATGTCTCGTAACTGTTCCTCGGCACGAGGATCTCTCCACATGAGGCGGTTAATCCGACTAGAGACACCCATTACGGCGTCACCAGGCAGAGGGTGAAATCGTCTGTGGTGTAAAAGAACTCGGTGGACGGGTGGCCGACGCACAGGTAACTGTCGGCGTAGTCCGAGTGTCCATTGCTGCCCTTGACCTTCGCGATTACTCGTCCGATTGCGCGTGGGTCGGAGCAGGCGATCTTCTCGACATTCGGATTGTCGTCTTCGGTCCGATTGCCGTTGTGGTTCACCACGCAATCGCCGACCTCGGCGCTGCTTGCCGATCGCTCCTCGACAGTCGCCTGGATGAGGACGAGCGAGGGCACGAGTATCACCGGGATGAGCAACCCGAGCATTCCTGCTCTACGCCACAGCGGCTTGCCCATGCCGAGTGATGCGCGGGGAGCGCCGGGAATCGGCGTGGGCAACCGTCGCACTTGCTTTGCCGCGCCGATGTTCTGCAACATGATCACCGGGTTCGCCACCAGCGAGATCAACCCGTACCACCCGAGCAATGCGCTCTCGACAGTCATTCGCCGATACGTCGCCGTCCCACAATCCCGGCAGAAGGGGCCCGGCTCGGTGATAAACCGCATATACCACACGAACCCACGATGCGACCGAATCGACGTGCGCACCGCGGGCGTAGCGCCACAGACACTGCAATAGATCCCATTGGCCGTACTGAAGTCGGCCTGCACCGACCGAATGTCTCCTGGCGTCGACACGCCTACCCCTAAGTCTCGCTCGAGCCCGCTCGTACGCGGGCAACCGGCGATCGTAGCATTGAACTATTTGGGTTGTCTCCGAATAGCGCTGTGGCAGAGGAATATTCGGCATGTAAGCATCGAGCTACTGAGCTCGCCGACGACGTCGCGGATGAGGACAGCGGTCTCGCGCAACCAATCAGCTGCGGCGGCATCCGAGGTTTCGTCCTCCAGCACCCGCTTCCCGTGGAGCGCGACCGTCCAGGGCAAGGTTCCGGGAGGCTGCTTCTCATTGAGTAGGGTTTCGATTCCCTCCGCGTCACGTTCGACGGTGCGGTTGCTGCTTCCAGCGCGGAGTCGCAGGCTCGCCCGCTGCTCATCGAACCCTTCGCAATTCGCAACATGAGCCAGGAGGAATCCACGGACCCGATCGAGCGTAGGAGGCCGTGGTCAGTTCGTATCAGCGCGGGTAGAAATCGTGGCATTCGTATCCGGTCATACCGAGTTCGGCAATAGGGCGAATAAGGCGGCGCAGATACCAGATGAAGTCCGCGAAATCCGTGTGCTCGATCAACGCGCGTTCGTTCGACAGCACAAAGTAGACTTCCGTCGAGGCCGGTGGGATGAGCACAGACGCCGCCAGCGACGAATCTTGGAAGTATATGTCGACTCCGACGGTCATTCCCGCTTCGCTGCGCTCCTGGATCGCCGATAGAATCAAATTCATACCCTCTGAGGAACCGATTTTCCAGTCGCTGTCGTCAGACAACTTGTACCTGACCGAGTCGTTGGATCTGATCGTGATGCTGAGCTCAACACAGACCTGACCAATTCTATTGGGTCCACCGGACTCGCGAAGTGGAAGTCGATGTCCATCATTCGTCCCATTATCGTCCTCGACGAGATCTGATCTGAACTGCGCAACGACAACGTGACCATCGATGTCCAGCCAACTCATGACGGCAGTGAGATGAATGGAAAAACATTCTTGAACTTAGTGAGAACGTCCGGTCGGTTCCGGAGCGCCACGGCAGCCCGCCTCCTAGTTATCGGGGGATCGTAAACTTCTACCCCGCGAACGTAGGCGATGCCGATCAGAGCCTTCAATACATCCTCACCTGCATCGGCGCTGCTGAGCCTACCGACTACGTCGGCAGCCGCACCGGCGTTGCCCTGGAAGTTGAGAAGATCGTAGATGTACTCGGGCAAGTCTTCGACTTCGTTCGCAAGGACGACCGCGAGCGCCCACTGGCTCAATTCGGGGCCGTCGATAGCTTGACTGAAGATGCAGTCGAGGACGAAGCCGATTTCCTCGGGCCCGATTCGAGTAGCCTCATCGACCACGATCTACGGATTCCTTTCCACGTTCGCATTGCGGGCCACTTCCCTCCTGGTGCTCCGCCAGGTACGGCAAATGCCCCGTCGGGGGACGGGGCATTTGGCGCAGATGGTCCGCGCGCGAGCTGTGAGATGCCGCGGGTGTGGGTGAATCAGGGGGTGGTGGTGCCCGGGTCGGTCGCCTCTTCCTCACCGGCGGAGCCGGAGGTCAGGCCCTCGAGGATGGCGGCGAGGGCGTCGGACGAACCGGTCTCCGGCTCCTCGGCGATCGCGGCGGCGTCGGTCTCGGTGTCCGGCTCGGGGGCACTCGAACCGGCGACCAGCGCCTCGAGGAAGTTTGCAAGGTTCTCGGCGGAACCGGTGGTCGGCGCCTCGGTGTCGCCCGGCTCCTCAGCGATGTCGGTGGCCGGATCGGTCGGGTCCTCCGCAGCAGCCGAACCGGACGACAGGGCCTCGACGATGGCGGCCAGGCTTTCGGAGGAGCCGGTTGCGGGCTCTTCGGCGGCGGAGGCCACGCCGGTGCCGAACATGGCGATACCGGCCGCGAGGGCGATGCCGAAACCGAGCGTGCGGATCTTCTTCATGAAGTGAAACCCCTTGGTATTAAGCATGATTGCCGACTGCGTTGCCGACTGGAAAGTTTCTAACACGGGGGGCGGACAGTTCCGCAGACACTTGTTTTCGGGGCACTTGCCAGGGCAATGCTGAACATTTGCCGTCAAGGTGGAGATAATCCGAGAGCGGTGCGAGGTTTTCAGAACGATCGTTCGGAATCCAGAACTCGATGCCAGCTGGAAAAGTTGAACACTGCAGTACAAGCGGTCGGTTGCGGCTCCGAGGCGTATTCGGCCCGAAGCCCGAGGTACTCGCGATCTTTCGGCACGGTGCCGAACTCAACTTGTTACCCAGCTAATACCTGGCGTACACCATGATTGATGTCACACGCAGGACCGGTAACAGAACGATCAGCCAGAACGATTGTCGCGCAACCGGTTTGATTGACACTGTATAGCTACTGGTTGCCCGTCATATAACCACGTGCGCAACGGAAAAGGCCGCATATCCCGAATGGGATACGCGGCCTTCCGGCAACGAAGAACTCAGCGCACGGTGGCGGTGAGGTGGGGGAAACCCTTCTTGGGGTGCAGCATCGACAGATCCCAGCCGGTATCGGCCTTCTCGGCGTAGATGTTCACCGAGGCAGGCAGGAGGATCGGCTTGCCGAATTTGACCGTGTAGGTGGCCTTTTCGGGGACCCGGCCCTCGATGGTGCCGAGGATGGTGGCCGCCGACCACATGCCGTGGGCGATGGTGGTGGGGAAACCCATTGCCTTGGCGCCGATTCCGGAGACGTGGATCGGGTTGCGGTCGCCCGAGGCGGCGGCGTAGCGGTTGATGATCTTCTGATCGACACGCTGCACGCGCAGCGGCGGCGGGGGCACCTCCTCCGGCGGGGGTGCGGACTTCGGACCGCCGGACAGCGAGGTGCGCTGCTGGTGCAGCATGGTCGCCACCTGACGCCACACCAGTTCCCGGCCGACGCGGATCTCCGTAACCGCGTCTACCAGCAGGCCTTTCGGGTGCTCACGCAGGTTCTCGGTGTGCACGGTGAAGTCCAGCGGCTCGGCCGCCGAGATCTCACGGGTGCGTTCGATGACGTTGGAGAAGTGCACCGAACCCACCGCGGTGAACGGGAAGTCCCGCGCCACGAGCAGTTCCATCATCAGCGGGAACGCCAGGACGAACGGGTAGGTGAGCGGCAGGGTGTCGCCGAAGCGCAGGCCGGTGGCGTGGCAGTAGGCGGCGAGGTGGTCGGGGTCGACCCGCACACCCTCGATGGCGACCCGGCGGTCGGGCAGTACGGGCTTGCGGCCGGAGAGCGGCGCGGGCAGCGGGACGGCGCCGATGGCCGCCTTCGCGTACAGCGCGCCGTTGCCCGGGATCTCGGTGAGCGTGATGGTCTGGGTCATCAGGCGCCGATCAGGCTCTGCCCGCAGACGCGAACAACGTTGCCGCTCACCGCGTTCGACGCCGGGCTGGCGAAGTAGGCGATGGTCTCGGCGACGTCGACGGTCTGACCGCCCTGCAGCAGCGAGCTCATCAGGCGGCCCGCCTCGCGGGTGCCGACGGGGATGGCGGCGGTCATGGCGGTTTCGATGAAGCCGGGAGCCACCGCGTTGATGGTGATGCCCTTCTCCGACAGCAGCGGCGCCTCGGCGTCGACCATGCCGATGACGCCCGCCTTGGAGGCGCCGTAGTTGGTCTGGCCGCGGTTACCCGCGATGCCCGCGATGGAGGAGACGTCGATCACACGGCCGCCCTCCTTGAGCACCCCCTTGGCGACGAGGCCGGAGGTGATGCGGTGCGGCGCGGCGAGGTTGACGTTGATGACCGAGTTCCAGCGGCCCTCGTCCATGTTGGCGAGCAGCTTGTCGCGGGTGATGCCCGCGTTGTGGACGACGATGTCGATGCCACCGAAGCGCTCGGTGGCGAACTCGGCGAGACGCTCGGCGGCGTCGGGCGCGGTGACGTCGAGCGCCAGGGCGGTGGCGCCGACCTTGTTGGCGGTCTCGGACAGGGCCTCACCGGCGGCGGGGATGTCGGCGACGATCACGGTGGCGCCGTCACGGGCGAACACCTCGGCGATGGTGGCGCCGATACCGCGCGCGGCACCGGTGACCACGGCGACCTTGCCCGCGAGGGGCTTGTCCCAGCTGGCGGGTGCGACCGACTCGGCCTTGCCGACGCGGATGACCTGGCCGTCGACGAAGGCCGACTTGGCCGAGAGCAGGAAGCGCAGGGTCGACTCGACACCCGTGGCCGAGGAGCCGGCCTCGGGGTGCACGTAGACGAGCTGGGCGGTGGCGCCGCGCAGCAGCTCCTTGGCCACGGACCGGGTGAAGCCCTCGAGCGCGCGCTGAGCGATCTGTTCGTCGACCGAGCCGACCAGCTCCGGCGTGCTGCCGAGCACCACGACGCGGCCCGACGGCGCGATGTTGCGCATGGCGGGCTGGAAGAACTCGAACAGCTGCTCGAGCTTCTCGATGGAGTCGATGCCGGTGGCATCGAAGACCAGCGCGCCGTACTTGGTTCCGGACTCGAGCGAGTCGGCGATGGTGTAATCGGTGAGCAGGGCACGGATCGGCTCGGCGAGGCGACCCTTGCCGCCGAGCAGCACCGGGCCCGGAAGCGCGGGCTCGCCTGCCTTGTAGCGGCGCAGCTCCGCGGGCTGGGGCAGGCCCAGCTTGCTCGCGAGGAACGCGCCGGGGGCGGAGTGGATGAAGGATCCGTAGAGGTTGGGTGCGCCCTTGCTCTTGGCTGCCACTGTTCCTACCTTCACATTCGCGGGTACGGTGTCGACAACGAACTTACTCCAGAGTAAGTTGGATGACAACCGATCACCCGACGAGACCATGGAGAACTCGAGTGACAAGCAAAGCCCGCTCGACGGCGGCCAAGGCAAGTACCGCCAAAACCGCGAAGACGCAGCGCCCGGTCGCGATCGTTGGCGGTAACCGAATTCCGTTCGCGCGCTCCGACAAGGCCTACGCGCACGCGTCCAACCAGGACATGTTCACCGCCACCCTCGACGGGCTGGTCAGCCGCTTCGGCCTGCAGGGCGAACGCCTCGGCATGGTCGTCGGCGGCGCCGTGCTCAAGCGCGTCGGCGAGCACAGCCTGATCCGTGAGAGCGTGCTCGGCTCCAAGCTCTCGCCCTACACCCCCGCACACGACCTGCAGCTCGCCTGTGGCACCGGCCTGCAGGCCGTGGCGACCGTCGGCGACGCGATCGCGATGGGCCGCATCGAGGCGGGCATCGGCGGCGGTACCGACACCACCTCCGACGCGCCGATCGGCGTGAGCGAGGACATGCGCGAGTGGATGCTCAACGCCAACCGCGCCAAGACCAACAAGGACCGGCTCAAGCTGGTCGGGCAGCTGCGGCCCTCGATGCTCGGCATCGAGATCCCGCGCAACGCCGAGCCGCGCACCGGGCTGTCGATGGGTGAGCACGCCGCCATCACCGCCAAGGAATTCGGCGTCTCCCGCGAGGCCCAGGACGAGCTGGCCTACCTCTCGCACAAGAACATGGCCGCCGCCTACGACCGTGGCTTCTTCGACGACCTCATCACCCCGTTCCTCGGGCTGACCCGCGACGACAACCTGCGTCCCGGTTCGACCGTCGAGAAGCTGGCCACGCTGAAGCCGGTGTTCGGCACCAAGCTGGGCGACGCCACCATGACCGCGGGCAACTCCACCCCGCTCACCGACGGCGCGTCGGCGGTGCTGCTGTCGACCGACGAGTGGGCCGCCGAGCGCAAGCTGCCGGTGCTCGCTCACCTGGTGGACTCCGAGGTGGCCTCGGTGGACTACATCCACGGCCCCGACGGCCTGCTGATGGCGCCCACCTACGCGGTGCCGCGTCTGCTGGCCCGCAACGGCCTGACGCTGCAGGACTTCGACTACTACGAGATCCACGAGGCCTTCGCCTCCGTGGTGCTGTGCACGCTCGCCGCGTGGGAGTCCGACGCCTACTGCAAGGAGCGCCTCGGCCTCGACGGTGCGCTCGGCTCGATCGACCGCAGCAAGCTCAACGTGAACGGTTCCTCGCTCGCCGCGGGCCACCCGTTCGCCGCGACCGGCGGGCGCATCGTCGCCTCGACCGCGAAGATGCTGGCGGAGAAGGGTTCCGGCCGCGCGCTGGTCTCCATCTGCGCCGCGGGCGGCCAGGGCGTCGTCGCGATCATCGAGCGCTAGCACGCACGACGACGGCGGGCGGCTTCCGAGGAAGCTGCCCGCCGTTCGTGTGTCCGGATCAGCGGCAGATCGGGTTGGGGTGGGGTTCGGGGGAGGCCCAGGGGCCGCAGATGAGGATCATCATGAAACCGAGGGGGAAGTCGACGAGGGCGGAACCGGTGCCTGACGAGCCGGATTCGGCGATGACCGCGGGCTGGGCGGGGGCGGCGAGGGCCGGGGAGGTGGCGCCCGCGGCGATGCCCGCGACAGCAGCGGTGGTGACGAGGACTCGGATCATTCGACGGTGCATGGGGGAACCTCTCGGGTAACTGAGCAGAGCTAACTGTCACATCGGGGGTTTCAGCGAGAGCGTTTCCGAAACTTGTGGGGGCTTGACTCGCCGAAACTGATTGTGTAACTGGCTATTCCGTGCCGATCGCGGCGGCCAGCACCGGCCAGGAGGCGTGCAAGTCCTGCTCCCAGTAGTGCCAGGTGTGCGCGCCCGCGGGCCGGAAGACGGTGTGCGCGGGGATGTTCAACTCGTTCAGGCGTGCGGCCAGCCGCTGAGTGCAGAAGTTGGCCGCCGCTTCGATGGTGCCGCCGAGCATGATCTGGTTGGCCATGCCGAGGGCTTTGCCGGGAGTCGCTCCGGGAGGAAGGGTTTCGGCGGGCCCGGGGAGCCCGGAGGCGCTGGACAGGTAGATCGTCTTGCCGCGCAGTCGATCCGCGTTGCGGTAGGCGTCGTTGGCACGCCAGGCGGGGTCGTCGGGCGGGCCCCACATGTTCACCGGATCGGCGCCGGCGCGGGCCAGAACCAGGTCGATGAACGCGCGGCTCATCGGATCTTCGACCGTGGCGCAACCGCTGAAAGCGCCGACTGCACGGTAGCGGTCGGGCGCGGCGATGGCCAGGTTCAAGGCGGCCGTGGCCGACATGGACAGGCCCGCAATGGCATTCACGCCGGTGGTGTCGAAGGTGGCATCGATGATCGGTGGTAGTTCCTCGGTGAGGAAGGTCTGCCATTTGTTGCGGCCGAGCTTCGGGTCGTCACGCTGCCAGTCGGTGTAGTAGGAGAACGCGCCCTCGGCGGGGGTGACGACGTTGACGTTCTTGTCGGCGAAGAATTCGACGATATCGGTCTGGTCGTACCAGTTCGCCACGTCCTCGCCGCCGCCCGCCCCGTTCAGCAGATACAGGGTGGGGCGGGGTTCGCTGGTGTCGAAGGGTGTGATGACCCGCAGCGGGATCACCCGGTCCATCGACGCGGAGTACACGTGCAGCGTCTGCTGCCGCTGGCCGGGCCGCTCGACGCTGTCGAGGCGGGAGACGTCGGCCCCGGCCGTGCCGACCGTGAGCACGATCGACGCCGAGATCGCTGCCACGATCGAACACAGCCGGGCGAACATCAGCTGCCGATCAGGTTGCGCAGCACGTCGGAGAGGATGTCGGTCGCCGAACCGGTGGAGCTCAGCTGACCGTCGGAGGACCCGAGGCCGTTCTCACCGAGACTGCCGATCACCGTCTCGCCCGCATTGGCGCCACGCGCGGTGAAACACGCGGTGAGGTTGGGCATTTCGTTGCTCACGCCCACCGTGCCCGCGACGCCGACACCGCCGCTGGTCACCTGCTGACCTGGCTGCAACGAGGACGGGACCGGGTAGGTGATGGTGAGGGTCACGGGGTTGCCCGAGTTCACGAACCAGCCGGTGCTGGTGACCTTCCAGCCGCCGGCGTTCGGTTCGGGCGTCACATCCTCGGTGACCTGGCCGCCGATGGCGTGATAGGCGGTGACAGTGGTCTTGACGGGGGCACCGAAACCGCTGGGCGGGAAGTCGGTGATGGTGTTGACGTAGGGGTTGCCGATGCCGGTGGTCCCGACGACCACCTTGTAGGTGACCGTGGTGCCCACGCCGATCTCCTCGGCGCTCGCGATCTTGTCGTAGACGTGGGTGACGCCGACGGTGCTCGCGTCGCGCTTCTCGGCGTGACTACGAACCGAGCAGGTGCTGTCGGCGGCGGCGACGCCGGAGCCGAGGGCTACGCCCGCGCAGGCGATGACCAGTGCGGTCGTGGCGATTCCCGCGGCGGTGCGCGAAGTCCGGATCATGATTTCCTCCAAAGCCGCACCCTGGACGGGTGGGGCGAATCCTCATCGAGTGGTGCTCCCCTTCTGGCGACAAGGTAACGGTGGAACTGGACAGTTGTCCTGGAAAACAAGAACGTGTTCCAATATTTGTGGAACATCCTTGTTTTACTCTCGAAGACTCGCTTGACCAGGTAATCTCTGGAAGTTTGTGCCCCACGCGGGCCCGGCCGCCCGTGAGCGGGCGGCCGGGTGCGGACTTCTACTTCGGCAGCTCGATGTGGCCGCCGAACGCCTTGCGCATGGCCGAGAGCATCTTGTCGGCGTATTCGGCCTCCCCGCGCGAGGAGAAGCGCTGGAACAGCGCGGCCGACAGCACCGGAACCGGGACGGCGGTGTCGATGGCGGCGTCGATGGTCCAGCGACCCTCGCCGGAATCGGACACCCGGCCGCTGAAGGAATCGAGGTTGGGGTCGGCGAACAGCGCGCCCGCGGTGAGGTCGAGCAGCCAGGAGGCCACCACCGAGCCACGCCGCCACACCTCGGTGATCTCCGGGATGTCGAGCTTGTACTGGTAGTACTCCGGGTGCTCGAGCGGGGTTTCCTCGGCCGAGTGCTCGCCGCCGTGATCGGCGCCCATATCGGCGTGCTTGAGGATGTTCAGGCCCTCGGCGTAGGCGCTCATCGCGCCGTACTCGATGCCGTTGTGCACCATCTTCACGAAATGACCCGCGCCCGCCGGGCCGCAGTGCAGCCAGCCCTGTTCGGACGGGGTCGGCTCACCGGTGCGGCCGGGGGTGCGCGGTGCGGCATCGACGCCGGGCGCGATCGACTTGAACAGCGGCTCGAGCCTGCGCACCTGTTCGTCCTCGCCGCCGATCATCAGGCAGAAGCCGCGTTCCAGACCGAAGACGCCGCCCGAGGTACCGACGTCGAGGTAGTGGATCCCTTTGGGGGCCAGCGCCTTCGAGCGCTTGATGTCCTCGTGGTAGCGGCTGTTGCCGCCGTCGATGATGGTGTCGCCCGGCTCGAGCAGGTCGGCGAGCTCGTCGATCGCGGCGCCGGTGGCACCGGCGGGAATCATCACCCACACCACCCGCGGCGCGTCGAGCATCCCGACGAATTCCTTCAGGTCGGTGCTGCCCCGGAAGCTGTCGCCGAGCTCGGCGGACAGCTCGTCGATATGGCCCTGGTGGCGCTCGTGCCCGACGGCGCTGTGCCCGTCACGCACGATGCGGCGCACGATATTGGCGCCCATCCGGCCGAGGCCGATCATTCCCAACTGCATCAGTTCTCCCTCGTTGTCCGGTCCCTGGTGGCGAGTCTCACCCCTGATTGTCGCGTGCGACCGAGCCCAGCTGCCCGGCGGCATCGCGCGCCCGGTCGAAATCGACCGAAAATCGGCTGTAACGCCCCGGTGAGGGCCGCGATAAACAGATCGGCTCCGTGTAGTTGCCAGACCCCCGACCCGGCAACTACACGGGGCCTTCCTGCTGTCTGCCCCACTTCGCCGGGCTGCCGAGTGCGCGCCGGGCCGTTACCCTTGGCGGGCACCCGGTAAACCCAACGGGGCCCATGAAACGGAAGGACCTCCGTGCCCAGCGAGTCGACCGCCGGACGACCGGCGGACCGAGGGCGGGGCGAGGTCGGACTACGCAAGCTGCTCGAAGCAAATCGCACTTTCGATGCCGACACCACCGCCCTGCCCACCCAGCCCATCAGCACCATCGCCCGTGACCACCGCCCACAGGCGCCTCAGCCGACCCCGCCGGGCGACCAGCAGCTGGTCAAGCGGATCGGGATCGCCGTCGGTGCCGTGTTCGCGGTCGGCACCGCCGCCTACCTGGCCGACTTAGCGCTGAACGTGGGCGAGGTGCCACGCGGCGTCGTCGTCGCCGGCGTGGAGGTCGGCGGGATGGAGCAGGGCGAGGCCGACGCCAAGCTGCGCAGCGTCCTCGGCCCGCGCGCCGACCAACCGCTACCCGTGCGCATCGGCGATGTGCAGGCCAGCATGGTGCCCTCGGCGGCCGGTCTCGGCATCGACTGGGACGCCACCTGGGATGCCGTCGGCGGTCAGCCGCTGAACCCGGTCGGTCGACTGGTCTCACTGTTCGGGACGCGCGACGTCCCCGTGTCCAGCACCGTTGACAACGCGGCGCTCGATCAGCAGCTGAGCACGTTCCGCACTCACGACAACCCCACCGTGGAAGGCACCGTTCGCTTCGAGAACGGCGCACCCGTCGCGGTGCCGCCGGTCCCGGGCCGGGTGCTCGACATCGACGGCGCGCGCAGCACCATCACCGAGCGCTGGGCCGAGGTGAGTCTGCTCGACCTGCCCGTCGTCGCGGCACCGGTCGAGGTGCGAACCGAAGCGGTGCAGGCGGCGTTGCGCGATATCGCCACGCCCGCTGTCGCCTCGCCGATCACGTTGACGGCCAAGGACACCCGGGTGGCCCTGACGCCCGAACAGATCGCGAGCGTGCTGAATTTCGTACCCGACGGCAACGGCGGGCTCGCCCCGCAGATCGACAACGACGCCGTGATCGGGCTGCTCGGTCCACAGGTGGTGACCACCGAGATCGAGCCCAAGGACGCCACATTCACCGTCGGCGCCGGAAAGCCGACGGTCGTACCGGCCGTGGTCGGCGAAAAGATCGACTGGGCCAAGACGCTGGAGAAGCTGCCCGCGCTGCTCACCCAGCCGGGTGAGCGGACATTCGAGGCCGTCTATCAGCGCATCGAACCGAAGCTCACCACCGAGGCCGCCGAGAAGCTCGGCATCAACGAAACCATCGGCGAATTCACCACCGGCGGGTTCAGCGGACCCTCCGGGGTGAACATCCGGACCGTGGCCGCCAAGGTGAACGGTGCAGTCGTGAAACCCGGAGATACGTTCTCGCTCAACGGTTTCACCGGTCCGCGCACCGCTGCGGAAGGGTATGTCGAGTCCGGGATCATCGACAAGGGCAGGCCGAGCACGGCGGTCGGCGGCGGCATCAGCCAGTTCGCCACGACGCTGTACAACGCCGCCTACTTCGCGGGCATGGAAGACGCCGGCCACACCGAGCACAGCTACTACATCTCGCGCTACCCCGCCGCGCGCGAGGCGACAGTGTTCGACGGCGCGATCGACCTGGCCTTCCGCAACAACTCCGAACACGGTGTGTTCATCCAGGCCATCGCTACCGGTTCCGACATCACGGTGCGGCTGTGGGGAACGAAAACCGTTGACGTGGAGTCGATCACGGGCGAGAAGTCCAAGCCGACGGAACCGACCGAGATCACCCTGCCCAAAGGCAAGGACTGCATCGCCTCCGAGGGCGCGCCCGGATTCACCATCTCCGATACCCGGGTGATCACCGATCGTAAGACGGGGCAGCAGATCTCGCGGCACACGCGGACCGTGAAGTACGACCCCATCCCGATCGTGAAGTGCGAGTGAGGTTTTCCTAGCAGTTGCAGTCGCAGCAGCAACCGTCGCCGCAGCATTTGCCGCACTCGCCGCAGTTGCCGCAGCACTCGCACGCGTCGCAGCAGTCCTTGCACTTCTTGCGCCAGGCCTTCTTTCTCCTGCCGTCGCAAGGGCTGTTGTGGTCGACGCAGCACGCCGCACCGGTGCAGTAGACGCCGCAGATCTGGCCGATCGCCTTCAGTGGGCCGGGTCCGGACGATTTCTGCTCCGGTGCGGAAGGGAACTGGTAGGGCTCGTGATTCGCCGAGGCGCGACAGGTGTGCCCCGTGACGAGCCCGAGCCCGCGGCCGAGGTTGCGCAGGAGCGCCGCCAGCGGATCGAGCAGCGCCCAGCGCACCGTCGGCACCTGGTCGAGTTCGGCCTCGACCGCCGCCCGGCGGATACTCGCCTCGCTCTCACGGACCAGTTCGTAGGCGCGCGGCATGTCGGTGCTGGTCGCGTCGAGCGGGTTGAAGCGGCCGCGGGCGCGGTCGCGTTCGAGGTCTTCGATCGCGTCCGCGAGGTGGGCGATGCGGCCGACGTGTCGGCCGATTTCCGTAAGGGCGGCAACGTTTTCCGGCCTGCCCGCCAGGGTCGCGGTGTGGCCGAACAGGGTGGCCGCGCACAGCTGGGTGGGGCCGGTGAGGTCGTCGAGACACCCCTCCGCGGCACGCGCTTCGAGTCCCGGCTGTGCGGCGATCGCGGTCAGCAGCGGAGCTACGTCGAGCCCGATGGCGTCGGCTTGGCGTCGCGCATGGGTCGCCCACGAATCGGAGATCTTGCGCATCGGGCGGCGTGCGAACGCTGCCGCGTCACCGTCGTCGACGTGATCACGAATCTTGGCGGCGCCCAACAGGAGTGCCGCCGTGGCGGCCAGCCGCACACCCGGCGCGTCGGCCGCGACCACCGACGCCCGGCGCATGCCGCGCAACGGGCAGGGTGCGGCGTTCGTCCGGGAACTCGCGCCTGCCTGCGCCTCGGTGAGGACGCTGAGCACGATCGCGTCGGTATTGGTCGCCGCGCGGGCCAGCTGGCCGTGACCGTCGCGCAGGCCGAGACACAGCCCGCACATGTGCGCCTGCCACTGGTCCGGATCGATGCCGTACTTCGCCGCACCGTGCGCACACGGCTTCAACACTCCGAACACTGCCACCCCGTCGGTCTGAACTACCAGACAAGCACGATCGCAGGTCGCGGCGGCCGGGGCAACCGCTACTCGGGTTTGCGACCCGCCAGACCGCGCCAGGCCAGATCGTCGAGCAGGTCGACCGCCTCGGCCACCTCGATGCGGCCACCGGCGACGCGGTCGGCGATCGCCTCCCCCGCCCCGATCACAGCGGCGGCGACGACCTCGAAATTGGTGCCGGGCTCGGCGTGCCTGGCGCTGGATTCCAGCAGCTTCGCGGTGAGTTCGATGACGCGCTCGCGGGCGTTCTCGATCTCGGCGGCGAATGCTTGCTGGCCGATTGCCTGCCGGTACAGAACCTGCCAGGACTGCCGGTTGCGGTCGACGAAATCGAGGAAGCCCTCTAGCGCCGTTCGCACCTGTTCGTGCGGCTTGAGTTTGGGGTTGCCCGCGGGCGCGACGGCCTCGATCAGGCGAAGCCCCTCGCGCTGGATGCACGCGCGGAAAAGCTCGTCCTTGGAGCCGTAATACAGGTAGAGCATGGGTTTGGAGATCTTCGCCTCGGCGGCGATCGCGTCCATCGATGTGTCGTGGAAGCCTTTGCGCGCGAATACCTCGACGGCGGCATCGAGCATCTGCTGCTCGCGAACCGCCCGGGGAAGCCGCTTCGTCCCGCCTGCCATCCACTCTCCTACCGCAGGGTGAGACTCCATCTTACTGTAAGGTAAGTTCCACCCGTGCCCATTTGCCGCACAGTCGCCACGCCGCTCAGCAGCCCAGTGCGACACCCTTGTAGCGGGCCATCCGCAGCACCGACGCATCGACTCGATCAGCGGGCAGTTTGCCACTCGACACCGACAGCTCCAAGCGGTCGAGTACCTGCGGCACCGCATCGGTGGTGATCCAGAGCGCGTTGTCGGCCCCGGCGACGAGCGCGGCCTCGACGGCTTCGGCGATCGTCATGCGGTCGGTGATGGCGGCCATGCCACCCAGATCGTCGGTGAAGATCGGGCCGTTGAACGGCGCGGCGCCGTAGCCGGTGCCCTGGCGCAGCAGCGACATCACGGCCGGGCTGATGCTGGCCGGGGTGTCGGGTTCGGTGAGGCCGGGCACGTCGAGGTGGCCGACCATCACGGCGGCGCCGGAGTTCACCAGATCGCGGAACGGGACCAGGTCCTTGGTCTTCAGCTCGTCGAACGGGGGCGTGCGCACCGCGCCCGTGTGCGAATCGCCGGAACCCGAGCCGTGGCCGGGGAAATGCTTGATGACCGAACCGAGGCCGACCTCGTTGGAGGCGCGGATGTAGGCATCGGCGTATTCGGTGACCACCTGCGGGTCGTCGCTGTAGGAGCGGTCGCCGATGACGCTGTTGTCGGGCTGGGCGCTCACATCGGTGTCGGGCGCGAAATCGACCGTGATGCCGAGGTCCTTCAACGCCTTCGACCGGGTGAGCGTGTTCTGGTAGTGCTGTTCGGGCGTCTGGGTCTGGGCGACCACCCGGGCCGAGGGCGCCTCACCGATCACGGCCGACGCGCGCGAGACACGCCCGCCTTCCTCGTCGATCGTCACCATCAACGGCGCCTTCGCGAGAGCCTTCACCGCGTCGAGCTGGGCGCGATCGAGCAGGCCCGGATCGGTCCAGCTACCGACGAAGATGCCGCCGACCTGCTCGGTGGTCACCACATTCGTGGCGTCGTCGGCGCCGGTGATGCCGACGGTGAGCAGCTGGGCGAGCTTCTCGCGCTGCGAGAAGGTGCCGAGATAATCAGCGCCGCAGGGTTTTTGGGCTCCGGTGGTGGCGGCAGGCGCGCCGCTCTCCGACGACGGCGCCGTTCCGCTGCTGCTCGCGGCGGTGGTCGTCTCGGTCGACGACCCTCCCGAACACGCGGTGGCGACGGCGGCGACAACTGCGAACACGACCACAGGCGATTTCCGCATGCACTCCACGGTAGACCCGGACCGGAACCGGTGGCGTCGTCAGGTTGGGTTCGAGCGGCAAAAGGCCGGGTAACCTGGGGGAAAGACCCTGCGCAGGAGGTCGTCATGCCGTGCGATCGGATGCTCATCGCCTACGACGGTTCCGAACATGCCAAGCGCGCCGTGCAGTACGCGGGCCGGTTCCTCTCCGCCGAACGCGCCATTCTGCTCACCGCCTGGGAACCGATGGTCCGCCAGGCCGCCCGCATCTCCGGGCTCGCCGGGGTGATGCAACCGGAATGGGTGCCCGACGAGGAGATCGAGGACATCGCCTACACCGATGCCCGCAAGATCAATGCCGAGGGCGTGCAGCTGGCCAAGCAGGCGGGTATCGACGCCGAGGCCCGAACCGTCGAGTGCACGACAACCATCTGGAACGCTATCGTGGACTGCGCCGACGAGCTCGATGTGGACATCATCGTCGCAGGTACACGGGGTAATACCGGGTTGCGTGCGCTGTTGCACAGCAGTGTGGCCGAGGCGGTGCTCAAGCACGGGCACCGGCCGGTGTTCCTGGTGCCGCCCGAGCACTGAGAGTTGCGTCGCTCTCGCGGTTCGGCGGTGGGTTCCCGGCGTTATGGTCGAGCCACTATGAACCGATTTCTGCTGGCCCGACCGGACGCGGTGCTGCGCGCCGAGGGGGTGCGCGCGAGTTTCGCCGATCCCACGGCGGCGGTCGCGGCGCTGCGCGACGGGGCGGCCGAGTTGGTCGTCGGCGCGTTGCCGTTCGATCCACGCGAACCCGCCGCGCTGTGGCAGCCCGAGACCGCTCTGCACACGGCCGGGCCGTGGCGCCCGGCCGCGCTGCCGCCGTTGCCGCAGATGCGCGTTGTGGCCGAATCGCCCGGTGCGGCAGATCATGTGGCGCGTGTTCGGAAGCTGGTGGAACAGCTGGCCGATCCGGCCGACGAGTTGCGCAAGGTGGTCGCCGCGCGCAGCGTTGTCGTCGAAGCCGATGAGCCGCTGGATCCCGAAGTGCTCGCGGGGTACCTGCTCACCAGGCATCCGACGGCCAATGTGTACGCGGTCGATCTGTCGGTGGCGGGCCGGGCGTCGGAGACACTGCTCGGCGCGACGCCCGAGGTGCTCGTCACGCGTCACGGTGATCGCGTGAGCCTGCATCCGCTCGCGGGCACGTTGCCGCACCTGCCCGACGCCGCAGCCGACGCGGCGCAGGCCCGTAAGTTGTTGTCCAGCAGCAAGAACAACGATGAGCACGGCTTCGTCATCGAGTGGATCCGGCAGCAGCTCGGGCCCGTCTGCGTGGAACTGCACATCCCCGAGCGGCCCGAACTGCTGAGCACCGAACAGGTCTGGCACCTCGCCACCCCCATCAGCGGGGTGTTGCGCGACCCGTCGACCACCGCGCTCGACCTGGCGCTGCTGCTGCATCCGACGCCCGCCGTGAACGGCACCCCCTTCGCCGCGGCGCTCGATGCCGTCACCGCCGACGAACGGCGCGGCTTCTACGGCGGGGCGGTCGGCTGGTGCGACAGCCACGGCGACGGTGAATGGGTGGTCGCCATCCGGGGCGGTGAACTGTCGGCGGACCGACGTGTCCTGCGGGCGAGCGCGGGCGGCGGGATCGTCGCCGCCTCCGATCCGGCCGAGGAACTGGCCGAGACCACCGCCAAATTCCGCACTCTGCTCGCCGCCCTGCGTTGCGAACTGCCCGAACGCTGACCTACCGGCGCACACCTGCTAGGTTGGCCACCAGACAGGCCCCGACGTCGACGTATTGGAGTGCGCGATGAAGTTTGCTGTTCCGGCTGTTGCCAGCGCGGTCGGCGGCGCCCTGCTGAGCGCGATCGCCGTCTTCGCCATCACGGCAGCGGTGCAGCAGAACACGGCTCCCTCGATCGACCGCAGCGGTGACAAGGACTCCTCGCTGCTCAACGCTCCTGAATACGGCAGCCGCTGACGCGCAGGCCCGTGCGTCGCGCCCCTCGGGGCACCTGAACAAGGCGCCACTGGGCTGGCGCTGGTTCGTCGGCTCGGTCGTAGCCGCCTTCGTCCTGACCTTCGCGCAGGCGCCCGGCCTCACCGTCGCCGACACCAAATACGACCTCGCCCAGAACCCCCTCGGCTTCCTCGCGCGCGCCGCGCACCTGTGGAGCAGCCAGGCGCCCATGGGTCAGGTGCAGAACCAGGCCTACGGCTACTTCTTCCCGCACGGCGCGTTCTTTTCCGCAGGTCACCTGCTGCATGTGCCCGCCTGGGTGACCCAGCGCGTCTGGTGGGCGCTGCTGCTGCTCGCCGGATTCTGGGGCATCGTCAAGCTGTGCGAAACGCTCGGTATCGGGGCACGTGGGTCGCGGGTGATCGCGGGTGTCGCGTTCGCGTTGTCGCCACGGGTGCTCACCACGCTCGGGTCGATCTCCTCCGAGACGCTGCCGATGATGCTCGCCCCGTGGGTGCTGCTCGCACCTGCCGCGCTCGGTGTCGCACTGCGCGGCAATTCGACGAGGGTCGACACGGCGCCGGAAAGTCCGCGGCCCGACAGCGAGCGGTCCGACAATCCAGGCGACAATACGCCGGACGACAGCGTGGTCGAGCCTGCTACCGGCGCTGCGGGGAGCGCGGTCGGGAACGCCGAGTCCGGCGAAGTCGGTCGCCTGCGTGGCCGAGTGGTGCGGGCCGGTCGCGGCTCGCGCACCGGCGAGTCGGTTGCGCCTGGACCCACGCGCGGCGGAATCCTCTCGCCCGCTGGTAGTGCCCTCGCGCTCGCGCTGATGGGGTCGGTGAATGCTGTCGCGACGGTGGCGGCGTTCCTGCCCGCCGCGCTGTGGTGGGCCTCCTACCGGCCGAATCGGCGATGGTGGCGGTTCACACGGGCGTGGATTCCGTTGCTCGTGCTCGCCACGTTCTGGTGGGTGGTGCCGCTGCTGCTGCTCGGGAAGGTGAGTCCGCCGTTCCTCGACTACATCGAGTCGTCGGGCGTGACCACGCAGTGGGCGGCGCTGAGCGAGGTGTTGCGCGGTACCGACAGCTGGACGCCGTTCGTGTCGCCCGAGCGGATCGCGGGGGCCGTGCTGGTGACCCAGCCCGCCGCGGTGCTCGCCACCGGGCTGCTCGCGGCGGCGGGCATGGCGGGGCTCGCGCGGTCGTCGATGCCGTATCGCGGGCGGTTCGTGCTGATCCTGTGTGTGGGATCGGCGGGGATCTGCGCCGGGTATGTCGGCACGCTCGGTGGGCCGTTCGCGGAATCGGTGCGGATCTTCCTCGACTCCGGTGGTGCGCCGCTGCGCAATGTGCACAAGCTGGAGCCGCTGATCCGGTTGCCGCTGGTGGTCGGGCTCGCGCACCTGCTCGGCCGGGTGCCACTGCCCGCATCGGTGCCGATGCCGGTGTGGCGCAATGCTTTCGCCCATCCGGAGCGCGATCGTGTCGTGGCCGTGGCGGCCCTGGTGCTCGCCGCGCTCACCCTCGCGACCTCGCTGGCGTGGACCGGTCGACTCGCCCCGCGCGGCGCCTACGACAGGGTGCCCGCCTACTGGACCGACACCGCGCGATGGCTGGCCGACAATGCCGCCGACACCCGCGCGTTGGTCGTCCCCGGCGCGCCCTTCGGTAGCCAGATCTGGGGACTCACCCGCGACGAACCACTGCAGGCGCTGGCGAGTACCCCGTGGGCAGTGCGCGATTCGGTGCCGCTGAATCCGCCGGGCACCATCCGCGCCATGGACTCGGTGCAGCGGCTCATCGCCGACGGGCGACCGTCGACCGGGCTGGCCACCACCCTGGCGAACCAGGGCATCGGAATCGTGGTGCTGCGCAACGACCTCGACCCGGAGACCTCCCGCTCCACCCGGCCGATGCTGGCGCACCAGGCCATCGAGGGTTCACCGGGGCTCACCAAGGTCGCCGAATTCGGCACGCCCATCGGGCCGCGCGCCGACGACGCGGGCCTGGTCGTCGACAACGACCTGCTGCCGTCGTACCCGGCCATCGAGATCTACCGGGTGGACCACGCGACGCCGGGCACGCCGACGCAGGTGCGCAGCGGCACCGGCGCGCCCGACTCGATCCCCGGCGCCTACACGGTGGGGCTCGACTCGGTGCCCGTCGTGCGCGGCGGACCCGAGGTGCTCGAGCGTATTCGTCGCGACGGGGCAAGCGGCCCAGTGCTTCTCGAAGCCGACGCCGCACGCGCCGGACTCCCGACCGAACCGGCGCTGCTGACCGACACACCGATGGACCGGGAATCGGATTTCGGGCGGGTGGACAACCACAACTCCGCCGTCCGCGCTCCGGACGACGCCCGCCGAACCCACAACCTCGTCCCCGACTATCCCGTCGACGGAATTGAACTCGTCCGTGGCCAGTGGTCCGGTGCGAAGGTGACCTCCTCCAGTTCGGCGGCCGACGCCACCCAGATCGGCGGCGCGGCCCCCGGCAGTTCCACCGCCGCCGCCGTGGACGGCGATCCGAGCACCGCATGGATCAGCAACGGCGCGGAATCCGCACTGGGGCAGTGGCTGCGGCTGGATCTGGACAAGCCGATCACCAGCGGTTCGCTGCAGTTCACCACGACCGCGGCCGCGCTCGGCGATCCGGTGAAGTGGGTGGAGGTGCGCACGTCGCGCGGCACGGTGTCGGCCCGGATCACCGAACCCGGTGCGCCGGTCACCGTCGCCCTGCCCGCGGGCCGCACCGAGTGGGTGATGATCACCGCCGCGCGCACCGAAACCGGCACCCGTGGTGGGCAATTCGGGATCAGCGAACTCACCCTCGACGACTATTCGGTACGCGAGGCGCCGGTACGCGTCGACATCCGGCATCGAGTCGTGCTCCCCGATGTTCCGGCGGGCACCACGGCGACCGGCTGGGACCTGGGGCAGGAATTCCCCGGTCGCACAGCGTGTTTCGACGGTCCGCTGCGGGTGCACTGCAGCAAGGGACTCGGTCTGCCAGCCGAGGAACCCGGCGCCTTCGGGCGGACGCTTTCGGTGCCCGAACCGATGCGGGTGAGTACCGACCTGACGGTGCGCACCCGCCCCGGACCGGCGCTCGAAGCGCTGCTCACCGACCCGGCCAGACCGATCGCGCGCGGCAAGGCCGATGTGGCCGACCTGCGCGGCGCCGCCTTCGCCGCCACCGACGGCGACCCCCGAACCACCTGGACCGCGCCGGAAGCCACCGTCCGTGGGCTCGCGGGCGCCAAACCCACACTGGTGCTTGAACTTCCGGAACCCGCGCTGGTGACCGGGCTCGACATCACCACGGCCCTCGGCGGTCTGCCCGCCACCGCCACCTCCGTGCTGGTGAACCTCGGCAACGGTCCGCAGATGCGCGAACTGCCCGAACGCGAACACGGCGAACCCGCACGGATCTCGCTGCACCCCGCTGTCACCGATCGGGTCGAGGTGAGCATTCAGCAGTGGAACGAGGTGCTCGACCGCACCGCACTCGGCTTCGTCCTCACCCAGCCGGCCGGTCTCGCCGAAGTGGAAGTACTCGGCCCCGACTACCCGGCCCACGCCCCCGGCGACCGACTCGTCACCATCGGCTGCGAGGCCGGGCCGGTGATCGCCATCGGCGGGCGCGCAGTGCACACGACCGTCACCGCGACCGCCGACGAACTCCGTTCGGGTGCACCGGTTTCCGCACGCCCTTGCGAATTGGACGCGGCCGATATCGAATTGCTGCCCGGCAAACCCGACCTCACCGTCGTGCCGACGGAACTGTTCACGGTCGACCGGATTCGGCTGCCGCGCACCGATCTCGCGGCCGCCCCGATCCTGGGCGGGACAAGCGATTCTTCCGAATCGAGCCCTGGCGGCGAGAACAGCAGTGGGGGCGATCCCGCCGGCCCGGCCGAAGAGAACAGCACTGCCGGCGGGCCCAGCGAGCCAATCGACGAGAACAGTGCGGCTGACGCGCCCGCGAGCCCGACCGACGTCGACAGCTCAACCAGCGAATCAGGCGCTCGGAGTTCAGCCCCCGCCCGCGATGCGACCCACGAAGGCCCCTCTGCGCCGGCAGCCGATTCGACGAAGGCACGATTGCTGGTACTGCCCTTGAGCACCAACGTCGGCTGGGAAGCTCACACCTCCGACGGGCAGCTGTTGAAGCCAGTCGTGGTCGACGGTTGGCAGCAGGCTTGGCTTGTTCCGGCGGGGACGAGCGGGGAGATCACCGTGTCGTTCCCGGACGACCGGTGGTACCGGCTGGCGATCTTCGGTGGTCTACTGCTGCTGATTCCACTTGTGTTGCTTGCCATTCCGCGTCGGCGGCAGGTTCCCGACGTCGGCCCCGCACCGACCACATGGGGTACCCGCTCACTCGCCGCGCTCGGGCTCACCGGTGCGGTGGCGGTGGTCTCCGGTCCGTTCGGTGTGGTGTGCACCGTTGTCGCGGTGGCGTGCAGTCACTTCCGGTCCGCTGTGACGAGTCGGGTACTGCCGTGGGTCGCCGGTGTCGGGACCTTGGTCTCGGTGGCGGCGTTGTCGACCGGCACATGGCGGTCGGGCACCACCTATATGGGTGGCTCGATCTGGGCGCAGGCACCCGCGGTCATCGCTGTTGTCGCGGTGGGAGTCGCCGCACTTCCACGCCGACGCTGACCTGTGGCCGGCCGACTCCATCAGCCCCGACGGACGGGATGTCGCCCGTCAATGCCGCCTGACCGGCTCAGACGCGGGCGGTTTCTTTCACAGCTTTCCGCTTGTCCCAGCGCCGGACCAGCCGACGCGCGGGTTCCTCGATCAGCGCGTAGCTCGCGGCGGCCAGCGGCAAGGTCAGCGCGGTGGTGAGCACGAGGACGTACAGGAAGCTGCCGCTGAACGGCAACAGGCTGAACACCGGGAACACCATGGACAGCACGACCAGGTGCCACAGGAACACCCCGTAGGACCACCGGCCGAGCACCGCCGCCGTGCGCGATTCCAGCCAGCGATGCGGTGGCGCGTCGGCCGGACGCAGCACCAGCGGCGCCAGCAGGCCGAAGCCGATGATCGCCCCGAGCAGCATCTTCACCGCGTACTGCCACGGCTCGGCACGTTCCAGACCGGCCGGTCCGCCGAACTCCGTCGCCGAGATCAGGAACGCGACCAGCGCGAAGCCCCACATCAGCGGCTGATTCGCCAGCAGCTTCGGCCAGCGGGCATCGGTGCGCAGGCGGTAGATCAGTTCGGCGAGCAGCATGCCCGCCGCGAACCAGGGGATGTAGGCGGGCAGCCAGTTGTCGGCGTGGATGGCGTCGGGTGTCGGCACCGGCCACAGGTTCCACGTCAGGCTCACCGCGGCCAGCGCGCACAGCACGGGGACCCGCCACCGCGCCGACGGACCACGCAGCCGGACGAACGCCAACGCCAACACCGGAAGCACCAGGTAGAAGGCCACCTCCACCGACAGGCTCCACATCTGGGTGAGGCCGTCGGTGAGTGTCAAGGGGACGAACACTTGCAGTAGGAACAGATTCGACACCCATACCCGCAGGTTCGCCGTCTGCGCGGCGCCGGGCAGCAACACGAGCACGAACACCACGACGGCCCAATAGGCGGGCATGATCCTGGCGAAACGGTGCAGCAGGTACCGCCCCGTCGACGGCGCCGCACCGACCCCGTGCGCGGCCGCCGCGTGCGGCCGCCACAGCAGGAAACCCGACAGCGCGAAGAACACCGCGACCGCCATGTCGAAGCGCTCCAGAATCGGCCCCAGCACCGGTGTCCCGGATGCCGCGGTCTGGAAAGCCACGTGGGTGACGAGCACGCCGAGCGCCGCCATCCCACGCATTCCTTCCAGGGCGGGGATGAAGGTGCGCGGCGGCGGAACGGGGGTGTGCTGGCTCGTCATCGGGGTCCAGTCTGCCGTGTCGGCGATTTAGCGGGCACAGCGCCGCCTTCCGTCGTCATGGGCTGTTAGTGTCGGCTCAATCCGTGTTCGAACGACGAGGAGAGTTTGCATGGCACTGAGTGCCGGTACCAGAAGGACGGTCGCCTGCGTGCTCGTGGGTCTGGGCGCGGCATTGCTTGTTGCCGCGCTCATGATCCCCACCTACACCGTGAGCAAGGTGGCCAAGACTCCGCTCGACCTCGAGATCACCACCATCGCGGAGAACCAGCCTGGTGAGGACAGTCTCGTCCTCGACTCCAAGTCGCTGACCTCCGGTGACGGTCCGGCCGTTGTCAACAAGAACGTGCCGCTGATCTCGCAACGTTTCGTCACCGTCGAGGAGCCCTCCGACGCCGACAAGATGACGCTGCAGGCGGGTCAGACGCTGCGCCGCACCGATGTGCAGGGTGACACGGGCCTGCTCACCGCGGCCATCGACCGCGTCACCATCTCGCGCACCACCGGCATGCCGGTCGACGAGGAGCCCAACGGCTCCATCGCGGTCACCGTCAACAAGGACGGCAGCGTGATGGAACCGGTGCAGCACACCGGCATCGGCTACCGCTTCCCGATCGGCACCGAGAAGAAGACGTACCCGTACTTCGACATCAACGTGCGCAAGTCCTTCGACGCCAACTTCATCGAAGAGACCGAGATCAACAGCACCAAGGTGTACCGGTTCCAGATGATCGCGCCCGTCACCAGCACCTGGGACGTGGTGCAGTCGCCGACCAACCGGCTCACCCTGCCCGCCGCCAAGTGGGGCGTCACCGACGTGCCCGCCGACGCGCCGGTCACCATGACCCGCTACTACACCAACGTGCGTGACCTGTGGGTCGAGCCGCAGACCGGCACGGTCGTCAAGGGTGGCGAATCGATCCACCTGTTCTACGCGCGCACGGCCGACAAGCCCGAGGTGACCGCGCTCAAGTCGCACATCGTCTTCGACGAGTCGACCGTGGAGTCGCAGCTGGCCATCGCCAAGGAGAACACCGACAAGCTGTCGCTGTTCGGCCGCATCGTGCCGATCGTGCTCGGTATCCTCGGCGTGATCGCGCTGCTGGCCGGCCTGTTCCTCGGTCTGCGCGGCGGTAGCGCCCCGGCCCACGCCTCACCGCGTGGCACCCGGCCCACGCCCGCGCCGACCGCCGCCGACACCGGCGCCACCCGCTGGGACGGCGACGAAGCGCCGACCACCCAGTTCCCACGCGGTGACTACGATTCGCCGACCGAACAGATCGACACGAACAAACGCCCCTGAGGCAAGCTGTTCACGACGGCCCCGGTCACCGACCGGGGCCGTCGTCGTTTCGCGCGGCGCGCAATACGACCAAGGCGACGATCGTCGTGGTGACGGCGGCGACGCAGACGGCGATGCCGATGAGCGAACCGATGCTGTCGGCGAAAGCGAGCATCAACGCAACCTCAACGGCCAGACCCACCCAGGTGACCATCGCCAGGCCGGTGCGTTCCACCGCGATCGCCGACAGCAACGCGCCCTGCAGCACGGCGAGCATGGCGCCGTGCAGCGCGAAGATCCACAGCATGCCCTGGATGGGCGCGTAGTCCTGACCCGCGAACAGGGGCGCGAGCGGGGCGGCCAGGGCGGCGCCGATGACCGCGACGACGCCGATCAGCGACAGCACCGACAGGGCGTCGCGGATGGCGCGGGCCGAATGCGTCGGCTGGGCCATGCGTGGGTACAGCACAACGCCAACCGCCTGCGGGAGCCAGAAGGCGATCTTGGTGGCGATGGTGCCGAGGGAGTAGCGACTGGCGTCGGCATCGTCGAGGACGACGCGCACGACGATCAGGTCTGCCGAGGACAGGGCCATCAGCGCGGCCTGCACTTGGACGGCACGCAAGACCGGGAGGACGCCGATCGCCTGCTCGCGCGGTTCGACGGTAGCTATACGCCCATCGAGCAACAGGTCTGCTGAATCGCTCGCGGTCGCCGATCGGACGATGCGACCCGCCAGGAAGGCGGCGGCGACGAGTCCGCCTGCCGCTGCGAGCAGGGCGCCAGCCGAACCGCCGCCGAGGGCGAGCGCGATCAGTGCGGGTGCGACGCGAGCGGTTCCCGCCAGGGCCAGCACCGTCGCCAGGGCACGGAACTGGTTGGCGCCCTGGAGGATTCCCTGTTCACCGGACAGGATCACCAGAGCGGGAGCGGCGCCGAGGGCAGCGGCCGCGGCCGGCACACCGACGTGCAGCACCGTAGCGACGACCGGGATCAGCACCACCGCGACCGCCGCGACCAGCGCCGCACACCGCCACTGCATCGCCCGCACCGCGCGCAGACCGGCGCCGCGCACCACTTCGCGCGCCACCACGTTCTGCATCGCCAAGGCGGGCACCGCGCACAACAACTGGACCGCGAGCAGACTCGCGAACTCGCTGAAGCCGGCCACGCCCAGCCAGCGACCGGCCAACATCTGCAGCAGATAACCGGCGACATTGGCGGTCATCGCGCCGGCCGTGACCCACGTCAGATCGGCAACAACAGGGGGGCGGCGGACCGAAGACACGCCCCATCGTCGCACCTCATCGCCCATGCGGTGGGCGGTACCCCGAAATGTGAGTCCGAGCGGACTCACCCTGTGCTTCGCTTCTGGAGCACCGGCGCGCCCGAGGCGGGGCCCTTCGCGTTGTCGCAGCCTCCGGTCGGTCCAGATCAGGGCGGGCCCGCTGCGCTCCCCGCAAGCATCTAGGGTGCTCTGATGTGACAGGTAGCGCGAGGCTCTGGGTTGCCGCGTACTGCGCGCTCCTCACGGCTGTGATCGTCGGCCCGCTGGCAGGCTCGGGGTACCTGCTGCTGCGCGACGCGGTGAGTACCCCGCGCTCCTACCTGACGGACTCCGCGCTCGGTCTCGGCGCCGCCGCACCCCGCGCGGTGCCCCAGGACGCGCTGCTCGCCGTCCTCTCCCCCGTCGTCGACGGCGGCATCCTGGTCAAAACCATCCTGATCGTTTCCCTGTGGTCGGCAGGCTACGGCGCCGCCGTCCTCGCCCGCCGCTTCGTCAACGCGAGCACCGGCCCCCAACTCGTCGCCGCGACCCTGGCCCTCTGGAATCCCTTCGTCGCCGAACGTCTTCTCCAAGGGCATTGGAGTCTGCTCGCGGGGTATGCGGCTTTGCCCTGGGTGGCATTGGCGGCAACGCGTCTGCGCGAGCCGGCGGTCGATTCGCCAGTCGACGTGCGCTCGGGGCGCGGCCACACTGAGGCGAGCCTCGCCTCTGGAGCCGGGTCGGGTACAGACTCGACCGCCGAGACCGACGCCGGCAGAGGATCACCGGGCAGCCTCAGCGAGGTCGACTCGGCACGTGCGTCCGGGTCGATTGTCGGACGCGCATGGAGCGGTGTTCAGGCCCGCCGTTCCCGGGCGGGAGCACGTGTCGGTGCGTGGGCTGCGCTGGTCGCGGCGTTCGCGGCAGCCGGGTTGACGCCGACCGGGTCGTTGCTGGCGGCCGTCATCGGACTGGCGACGATCGGGTGGCGGAAGATGCTGCCCGCTGCCGTTCTGTGGGTGCTCACGTGTGCGCCGTGGTTGACGGCGACCGCATTGGGGGCCGGTGCCGAGCCGTCGGATCCCGAGGGGGTTTCGGCCTTCGCGGCGCGGGCGGAGCCGTGGTTGGGGACGTTGGGGAGTCTGGCCGGGCTCGGGGGGATCTGGAACGCGGAAGCGGTTCCGGGCAGCCGGACAACGCCGGTGGCGTTCGTCGCCACGATGTTGTTGCTCGGGATTGTCGCGCTCGGAGTGCGGGCGGTGTGGGCGCGGGGGCACCGGGCGCTGCTGGTCATCGCGGTGGTGGCCGTGGTCGTGCCCGCGCTCGGGGCGACCAGCGGGGGGATCGCGGTCGGCGAATGGTTGGTCGCGCACGTGCCCGGTGCGGGGTTGTTGCGTGACAGCCAGAAATACGTAGCGCTCGCGATGCCGGCGTATGTGTTGTGTGCGGCGGCCGCCTGCACCACCGTGCTCACCTTCGCCCGCAGGTTCGCGCCGACGATCCATGACGGCGTCCGAACCGGAACAGCCGCTGTCGCAACACTTTTCATCGGACTGCTGATTCTCCCTCTCCCGGACCTGGCCTGGGGCGTCGGCGGCGAGATGCGCCCCGTTCACTACCCCGCAGGCTGGGAAAAAGTCGTCGAACACATCGACGCACCGGGCGACGTGGCCGTCCTTCCCGCGGGCATGTTCCGCCGATTCCCCTACAGCGGAACAGCTCCCGTCCTCGACCCCGCCCCCCGAATCCTCCCCGACGACGTCCTCCAAACAGGCGAACTCCGCGTCCGAGGCTACGCCGTAGCAGGCGAAGGAAACCGCGCCCGCACAGTCGAAACGGCCCTGCTCGAAGGCGCCCCCGCCACCGACCTAGCCGCCCTCGGCGTCGGCTGGATACTCATAGAACGCACCACCCCCGGCCCCCTCGGCGCCTCCCAATCCACCCTGACCACAACCCAACTCGCCTACGAAGACCCCGATCTAGCCCTCTACCGAGTCCCCAACCCAACCCCCACCGACACCGCAACCACCACCCAACGCCGAATCTCCGCCACCGCCCACTTCCTCTGGGCCACCCTCCTGCTGGGCGCGCTCCTCACAGCCGCCCTCCGCCCAAACCCCAACTGATGGAGTGTCATCCGGCGATTCCTCGCGCGTCGCACAACACACCGCACCAATACCGCCGCGAGCCATCGACGACCTATGTTCGCTCGCTATGGTCACCTCACAGCACGAGGCTATGCACCGGATCTTCCGGCACGACGCGCGCACCTTCGCCCGCGCCTTCCACGCACTCGACCGTCTCAGAGAGCATCATTCGAATTCTGCGGCGGCGTGGAATCGCTGTTGCCGCTGCGGCGGAAAGCAAGATCGTGTCGTGTCACGACCGCGCGCAGCTCGGCGAATGGCTCGATCGGGCGATCGGGGCGCAGAGCGTTGACGATGTGTTCAGCGATTGAGAGCTGACGGGGCTACGAGGCCGGTGGTGTAAGTGCCTCGGGCTGCGGCGGCGAGGACTTCGTAGACGCCGGAACCTGTTTGTTCCCAAGAGAATTCGTGGGCGCGGGCGCGGGCCTTTTCGCCCATCATCGCGCGGGTTTCCGGGTCGGCGAGGAGGTCGGCGGCGGCTCGGGCCAGGGCGGGGGCGTCGTCTACCAGCAGGCCGGTGACGCCGTCGACGATGGAGTCGGTGAGGCCACGGGAGCTGCGGTAGCCGATGGTCGGCACGCCGTGCTGGGCGGCTTCGATGACGGCAAGGCCCCAGCCCTCCTTGCGGGAGGGCATCACGTGCACCCACGCGGTGGCCAGGATCTCGTGCTTGCGGCGTTCGTCGACGTGGCCGTGGAAGGTGACGGCGTCGGTGATGCCGAGCTCCTCGGCACACGCGCGCAGGTTCGGCGCCCACCAGCCGTCGCCGATCACGTCCAGGTGCACGTCGGGGAAGCGTTCGCGCAGCGTGGCGACGGCGGTGAGGGCGTCTTCGATCTGCTTGTGGGGGACGAGACGGGACAGCACGGCGATGCGTGGGTGGGTGGCGCGGGTGCTCGCGCCGCCGGGGACGACCTCGGCGGGCACCGGCTCGGCACCGTTGCGGACGACGGCGATGCGTTCGCGGTCCACCCCGAGCACCGACAGCTCCTCGGCCGAGGGCAGCGACACCGTGAGGTACTGGTTGTCGCGGTGCACGCGCGGCGACAGCTTGGACTCGATCCACCAGCCGATCCGCCCGACCAGCCGCCCGGCGACCGGCCACTGCTCACGATGCCCGTGGTGCACGAGCACCACCGACGGCACACCGGTGACCGCCGCGAAGAACGGGATGCCGTTCTGGGTGTCGATCACCACGTCGGGCCGCACACCGCGCAGTGGGCCGACACCGAGCCGACCGGCGAGGATGGCGGCCAGCGCGCGCGGGTACACGGTGAAGCGGCCACCGGCGCGACTGATGTCGATACCGTCGATCCGCTCGCGGCGCGGCGCACCGGAGTACCCGGCCGTACGCAGGGTGACCTTGACCCCTCGGGCCGCCAGCTGCGCACCCACCTGCTCCAGGTACCGCTCACTGCCGCCGCCCTGTGGGTGCCCCGTGTCACGCCAGCACAACAGGAGGACTTCACGCACGGTCGGGCTCGCAATCGGATCGGCTTCGGACAAACGTCGGCCACCACCCTAGCGGGTGTGGCCCACGCGACACGGCAATATCACCGCCGAACCCGCACACGGCCGCGATGCGCCGCCGCCGAGCCCCTAAACTCCTGCCGTGCCGACCGCATCCCCGCCGAGAACCGACCAGCCGGGCCGAGCCCCCCGCTTCGCCCGTCGCGCCACGCTGCGCCGCTCCGTGCGCCTGCTGACGAGCTTCCGGTTCGAGCAGTCCGACCCGGCCAGGTTCTACGGCGGCGTCGCCACCGACAGCGCCGAGCTGATCGACGACTTCTACGCCGACATCACCGGCCGCGATCTCGCCGGAACCGTGGTGCTCGACGTGGGTGGCGGGCCCGGCTACTTCGCCGACGAGTTCACCGCACGCGGCGCGCGCTATATCTCGGTGGAACCCGACCCGTCGGAGATGCACGCCGCAGGCCTACGGGTGGCCGGTTCGGTGCGCGGCTCGGGCATGGCGCTCCCGTTCCGCGACAACGCCTTCGACGTGTGCTTCTCCTCCAACGTCGCCGAACACGTCCCCGAGCCGTGGGCGATGGCCGACGAGATGGTCCGCGTGACCAAGCCCGGCGGGCTCATCGTCTACTCGTACACGGTGTGGCACGGGCCGTTCGGCGGGCACGAGACCGGGCTGTGGCATTACCTCGGCGGCGAGTACGCGGCCCGAAGGTACTTCCGTAAGCACGGTCGTGAACCCAAGAACAGATTCGGCAGGTCACTGTTCGCTGTCACCGCCGCCGACGGTTTGCGCTGGGCGGCAACGACACCGGCGGACGTGCGAACCGTTTTTCCTCGTTATCACCCGCGCTGGGCGTGGTGGCTGGTTCGGATTCCGGTGATTCGCGAGCTACTCGTGAGCAATCTCGTTGTGGTGGCGACGAAACGGTGATTCAGGCCAGCCAGCTCAATCGCCGCGTCCGGCGCACCGGCTCGGGTAACGCACTGGCCCAGGGGGATTCCTGAATCGCGAGGCCGACAGTCTCCAACGTGGTCAGGCCGACCTGATCGGCGAGCGCTCCGACCATCGCGACCGCCTCAGCGGCCTGAATGGCGGCAGTTGCCTGCTCGATCGTCAGTGTGCGGCCCGGAAGGAATGACACAACCCATCCTCCACTGCCCACACTCTTCGCTTGATGGTCGGTCTGGTCGCTGGTCATCAACGATCGGCCGATCACTTGCACAGCCATGAGTCGGTCTCCCCAATTCGCTGTAAAGGTCCGATGAATCGAGCGAGCTGATCAGTAGCTAAAGCATCCCCTTTTCACCACGAGAACGCAATAGTGCGTTTTCCCGAAAAGCGAACCGACGGGTTGGAATTCGTGCACTTCAGAGTGCCTGCGACCAGGCAAAGTAGAACGTGTTGCAGACAATCCGGCCGCGAAACTGTAACGTGTTCTCATGCACTACGACAGTCTGTTCATCGGCGGCAAGTGGACCACCCCGGCCGGTAGTGACCGCATTTCCGTGGCCTCACCGGCCACCGAGGAGACCGTGGGCAGCGTGCCCGCGGTAACGAAGGACGATGTCGACGCCGCGGTCGCCGCGGCGCGCGACGCCTTCGACAGCGGACCGTGGCCGAAGAAGGATCCACTGGAACGAGCCGAGGTGCTCGGCAAGGCCGCGCGCCTCATCGAGCAGCGTTCCCCGGAATTGCTCGCCGCACTCACGGCCGAGATGGGCGCAACAACGGTAGGCGCCTTGACATTCAACCAAATTCCCGCCGTCGCGGCGCTCGACGCGTTAGTCTCGCTCGCTGAGACCTTCCCCTGGAACGAGACTCGGGTCGGCCCGTTCGGAACAACCCGTGTGTCACGGGAACCGCGCGGTGTCGTCGCCGCTATTACCGCATGGAATGTTCCGATGTTCCTCGCGGTGAACAAACTCGCGCCCGCATTGCTCGCCGGGTGCACGATCGTGCTCAAACCGTCGCCACTCACCCCGCTCAGCGCGAATATCCTCGCCGATATCTTCACCGAGGCAGGTGTGCCGGACGGGGTGATCTCCGTGCTGCCCGCCGAGGCCGAGGCAAGCGAATACCTGGCCGGTCATCCCGGCGTCGACAAGGTGACCTTCACCGGAAGTACCGCCGTCGGCCGGAAACTCGCCGCTATCGCCGGCGAACAACTCAAGACCGTCTCCCTCGAATTGGGCGGTAAGTCGGCCGCGATCATTCTCGACGACGTCGACCTGGCGGCGAGCATTCCCGTTCTCGCGTTCTCCGGTCTGATGAACAGCGGGCAGGGCTGTGTCGCGCAGACCCGCATCCTCGCACCGCGCAGCCGCTACGAAGAGATCCTCGACGCGCTCGTCGCCCACGTGAGCACACTGAAGACCGGCGACCCTACCGACCCGTCGGTGCAGTTCGGCCCGCTCATCAGCGAGCGGCAGCGCGAGCGCGTGGAGGGCTATATCGCCAAGGGCAAGGCCGAGGGAGCGCGGCTGGTCCTCGGCGGCGGCAGGCCCGACGGGGTGGCGCGCGGCTGGTTCGTCGAGCCGACGATCTTCGCCGACGTGGACAACTCCAGCACCATCGCCCAGGAGGAGATTTTCGGGCCGGTGCTGTCGGTGATCCCCTACGACACCGAGGACGAGGCCGTCGCCATCGCCAACGACTCCGTGTACGGCCTGGCGGGCTCGGTCTGGACCACCGACGTCGAACGCGGCACGAAGATCGCCGCGCGGGTGCGCACGGGCACCTACGCGATCAACTGGTACGCCTTCGACCCCACCGCGCCGTTCGGTGGGTACAAGAGTTCCGGCATCGGCCGCGAGAACGGCCCCGAGGGCCTGGACGCCTTCTGCGAGCAGAAGTCGGTGCTGATGCCGATGGGCTGGACCGGCTAGTCCTCCGGCATCACTACCCGCAGCACCGGCTGGGCACCTACCTCACCGTTGGCGGGCAGGTCGACCACGTCGACGCGCCATCCGGGTGGCAGGACTCGCTGCAGGCGGCCTGCCACCCGGTGCAGTGGCGTGCTCGAGCAGGTGTCGTCCTCCGGGCGGGTCACCAGATCGGTCATGCGTCAACCACCTCTCAGCGTCGATCTCAACGGAGTTTGCTCGGGGATGGTGCGACGTTCACAGAAACCTGACTGGGAATATAGGTGACGGCGATTCCCTTGCCCCAGCGACTCTCTGTCATCGAAATAGGTACCCGAAATTCGCACGGGGGAATCGTCTTCTTTTGTGCCCGAAAGGAAACTTCGCGTCGGGAAAGTGGGTCAATGACGCAATGAGCGTCGATATGCGGACGGCGTAAGCCCGGTCGCCGCACGTAAGTGCTCGCGCAGGGCCGTCACACTGCCGAAGCCCGAGCGCTGGGCAACCGTCTCCACGGTGAACGTCGTTCGCTCGAGCAGTTCCCTTGCCCGTCCGAGCCGTTGCGCGTCGAGCCAGGCGCGCGGCGTGGTGCCGACCTCGGCCTTGAAACGGCGGATGAAAGTCCGCTCGCTCATCAACGCGTGCGCGGCAAGCGCTGAGACATCCACGGCGGCCACGGGATTGGCCGCTGCCCAAGCGAGCGTGGCCGCCAGGCCACCATGCGCAGCGACGCGAGTCATCGGCCGCGGAATGTACTGCGCCTGACCACCTTCACGGTGCGGCGGCACCACATTCCAGCGGGCGAGGTCGGCGGCGGCGGCGGCACCGAGTTCGCGGCGGACGATGTGCAGGCACAGGTCCAGTCCGGCGGACAGGCCCGCCGAGGTCAGGATGTCGCCGTCGTCGACGTAGAGGGCGGTGGGATCGAGTTTCACGGCCGGGTAGAGCTGGGCGAATTCGTCGCAGTAACCCCAGTGGGTGGTGGCCGGGCGGCCGTCGAGCAGCCCGGCCTCGGCGAGGACGAAGGCGCCGATGCAGATACTGGCGATGGTTGCGCCCCGGGCGGCGGCCGCACGCAGCGCGTCGAGCGCCGGGGGCGGGGTGGGCAGAGTCGGGAGGCCGATGCCGGGGACCACGATCAGATCGGCGTCGGCGAGCAGCTCGAGGCCGTGCTCCACCCGCAGCTCGAAGCCGTTCGGCGTCCACACCGGACCGGGACGTACAGCGCAGGTTCGCATGTCGAAGCCGGCGGGCTCGCCGGTCCGGCCCGGTCCGTGGCGGAAGATCTGGACCACGCACGCGAGGTCGTAGGTCATCACGCCGTCGAGGGCGAGTGCGGCCACCGAGATCACTCCTCGAGTTTGGCACGAATCCGGGCACTGCTGGCATACCTGCCACTCGTTCTCCCCGCCCCGGTCCGGCTTTGCTTGACGCAGGCACGACAAGGGAGATCTGATGACGAATCCGGCAGGCCTCGACTGGACCTGGGCACAGCGCACCGGCGGGAACCTCACCGCGTTGCAGCGCCGTCGGCTGTTGGCGGTACTCGGCCGCACCGTACCGAGATTCGCGCCGGGACGGCTGCGCTTGGCACTCGGCCGGCGCGGCACCGGACGCGTCGAGGACGTGCGTCTCCCGGACACCCGGCTGGCCAGAGAGGCGGAACTACATGCGCGCGAGGAACTTTCGGACGCACTGCTGGCGCATTCCTTCCGCACCTACTTCTTCGGTCGCGCCCTCGCCGACCTCGACGGTGCCGAGTACGACGACGAAATCGCCTACGTCTCCTGCCTGTTGCACGACATCGCCCTAGAAAAGCCCACGCCTGGTAGGTGTTTCGCGGTGGTCGGCGGGGAGAGCGCGGTCGGCCTCGCCCGGCGGCACGGCGCCTCCGCCGAACGGGCAGCGATCATCGGTGCGGCCATCGCCGCCCATCTCACCCCCGGCGTCGCGGCGGACCTCGGCGACCCGGGTGGTTTCGTATCCGCGGGCGCGTCGGTGGACGTGCTCGGCGACCGGCTGGCCGACCTCGATCCCCGATGGGTCGGCGAACTGCTCGCCCGGCACCCTCGTCACCAGCTGAAGAAGCACCTCGCCGCGGTGTTCGCCGCCGAGGCCGCCGCGGTCCCCGAAGGGCGGGTGGCCTGGCTGACGTCGACCGGATTCACCCAGCTCGTCAAGTTCGCACCCTTCCCCGAATAGAACGAAACCGCCCGCACCGGAAATCGGCGCGGGCGGTTCGTTGTTCGGGGGGGATCAGCCGAGGCGCTGCTTGAGAGCCTCGAACTCGTCGCGAACACCCGAGGGCAGGCGGTCGCCGATGAACTCGAACCACTCCTCGATCGACGGGATCTCCTGGCGCCACTCGTCGGCGTTCACCGCGAGGGCCTCGTCGACGTCGGCCGGGTCGACGTCGAGGCCGTCCAGGTCGAGGTCGGCGGCCGTGGGGACGTGGCCGACCGGGGTGGACGACGCGCCGGTCGAACCCTCGATGCGGCCGACGATCCACTCAAGCACGCGGGAGTTCTCACCGAATCCGGGCCACAGGAAGCGGCCGTCGGCGCCACGACGGAACCAGTTGACGTAGAAGATCTTCGGCAGCTTGGTCGAGTCGGCGTTCTTGCCCAGCTCGATCCAGTGGTCGAGGTAGTCGCCCACGTGGTAGCCGAGGAACGGCAGCATCGCCATCGGGTCGCGGCGGACGGTGCCCACCTGGCCCTCGGCGGCGGCGGTCTGCTCCGAGCCCATGGTCGCGCCCATGAACACGCCGTGCTCCCAGCCGAACGACTCGGTCACCAGCGGGACGGTGGTCTTGCGGCGACCGCCGAACAGGATGGCCGAGATCGGCACGCCCTGCGGGTCGTCCCACTCGGGGGCCAGGATCGGGCACTGCGACATCGGGGTGCAGTAGCGCGAGTTCGGGTGCGCGGCGTGCGTACCGGACTCGGGGGTCCAGTCGTTGCCCTTCCAGTCGATGAGGTGCTGCGGGTCGCCTTCCAGGCCCTCCCACCACACATCGTTGTCGTCGGTCTGGGCGACGTTGGTGTAGACGGTGTTGCCCGCGTCGATGGTGGCCATCGCGTTGGGGTTGGAGCTGTGGTTGGTGCCCGGCGCGACGCCGAAGAAACCGAACTCCGGGTTCACGGCGTAGAGGCGGCCGTCCTTGCCGAAACGCATCCAGGCGATGTCGTCGCCCAGGGTCTCGGCGCGCCAGCCGGGGATGGTCGGCTGGATCATCGCCAGGTTGGTCTTACCGCAGGCGCTGGGGAAGGCGGCGGCGATGTAGTACGCCTTGTTCTCGGGCGAGATCAGCTTGAGGATCAGCATGTGCTCGGCCAGCCAGCCCTCGTCGTGGGCCATCGCCGAGGCGATGCGCAGCGAGTAGCACTTCTTGCCGAGCAGCGCGTTGCCGCCGTAGCCCGAGCCGTAGGACCAGATCTCGCGGTCCTCGGGGAAGTGGGTGATGTACTTGGTGTCGCTGCACGGCCACGGCACGTCGGCCTGACCCTCGGCCAGCGGAGCGCCGACGGAGTGCAGCGCCTTCACGAACGGACGATCGGTGCCGAGCTTGTCCAGCGCCGCCTGGCCCATGCGGGTCATCACGCGCATCGACACGACCACGTACTCGGAGTCGGTGATCTCCACGCCCAGCTTGGGGTCCTCGGCGCCGAGCGGGCCCATGCAGAACGGCACCACGTACATGGTGCGGCCCTTCATCGAGCCGCGGTACAGCTCGGTCATGGTGGCGCGCATCTCGGCGGGGTCGACCCAGTTGTTGGTCGGGCCCGCGTCGGCCTCGGTCTTGGAGCAGATGTAGGTGCGCGATTCCACGCGGGCCACATCGGAGGGGTCGGACAGGGCGAGGAAGGAGTTCGGTTTCTTCTTCTCGTCGAGCTTCTTGAAGGTGCCCGCTTCGACCAGCTGCGTGGTCAGGCGATCCCATTCCGCGTCGGAGCCGTCGGCCCAGACAACGCGGTCAGGCTGAGTGAGCTCTGCGACTTCCTGTACCCAGGCGAGCAGTTCACTGTGCTCGGTCGGCGCGGTGCCGTCGGATCCACGAAGACCAGGAATGGTCGCTGAGGTCATGAAAACTCTCCTGAGATGGGCGGGGGCGCCACCGTGGCGGGAAGACGTCCGGCAGCGAACCAGCCACCGCACAACCCCAATGGACGGCGTACAGGGCCGCACACGGACGGAGCCGCGCATCGACTGGCACGGAGCAGGACGCCCAGGTTCCTGCTTAAAGGTTAACGCGATATGACGATCGATAAGGAATCGGGTTCGCCCAACCTAGTACCCATCGGCGGGTGGACCAATCGTTCTCGTCACACCCTGTCGAGTGTCTCGATATCGCGTTCGCAGGCGGAAAGTTGCGCGGGCCGCTCGGCGGCGAGGCGCCGGACGAGCGTGTCGAGCTCGGCGATGCGCCGGTCCACCGCCACCGCGCGGGCCGTGGATTCACGGACGACATGTTCGGCGAGCTCCGCCTCCACGTCCACCAGGACGGCCGCGACACGCTGCTCGAGCTGGGCTTTCACATTCACCAGCGCCTCCGACACCCACTGTGACATGTGACTGCGTTCGGCCAGTTGCCCGCGCGCACGCACCACCCATGCCGCCGCACCGGCGCCGAGCAGCAATGCCACCGGCACGCTCGCCACATCGAGCGTCGGCACCAGCGACAGCGGCGCGACGATCAACCGGCCTAGACCGACACCGGCCGACGCGCCGAGCGCGATCACCAGGTGATCTTCGACACCACGGTGCCTCGGCGTGGGTTCCGGACCCACTCGGGGCGCCGCGTCGTAGCGGCGCTGGGCGGGTGCGGCGGTGCCGACACGCCGCGCGGTCTCGAGCACGCGCTCGTCGATGACGGCGTCGACCGCGGCCGACAACTCACCGGCGGCCTGCTGCAAGCGCTCGGGGTAGGCGCGCAGTTCGGTGCGGTCGCAGCGGTCGAGTTCGGCGCGTGAGCGCATGTGCAGGGCCCGGACCATGGCCCCCACCTCGGTCGACAGGTCGACGCGGGCCAGCTGCACCTGGCTGCGCACCGCCGCGAGACCGGTTTGCCTGCCGCCGTCGCGCTCGGCGAGCAGAGCGACCCGCTCCTCCCGGATACGCGCGGTCTCGGTGCCCGCGCGCAGTGCCGTGATCTGTTCGGCGATGCGGGCCCTGGTGTCGGCGAGCACGCGGGCGAGCACGGCCGCACGGCGTCGGGCGCCGTCGACCGGGGTCTGCGCGGTGGCCGCGGCGAGGGCGGC
>NZ_BDBI01000041.1 GCF_001612905.1 Nocardia ignorata NBRC 108230
CGCCGCAGCGTCCCGGCGCGCCGCAGGAGCGTCCCGGTGCGCCGCAGGGCAGGCCCGCCCCGGGTCGCCCGGCCGCGCCCGCCGCAGGAGCTGCCGGCGCCACTCAGAAACTTCCCCGTCCCGGTGTCGACGAGTCGACGGTGCGGGCGAGTCATCCGTCACGGACCGTGCGCGAGGAGGCGGGTCGTCCGCGTACCGGTGGCACGCCCGTCGCCGCGCGGCCCGGCGCGGGTCGTCGCCCGGGCGGACCGACCACCGGTGAACGCCGCGCCACCGGAACCGGCGGCACACCGCCGCCGGTCGGGCCACGCAATCGCCGCGATGGTGGCGGGGGCGACGACGGCTCGGGTAGGGATGGTTCGGTGACCAAGAAATCGCCGTGGCGTGCCGTGCGCCGGACAATGTATGTCCTGATGGCCTTGGCCATCGTCGTGCCTAGTGCCGTTTTCCTCGTCGCCTACACCACCGTCTCTGTGCCCAAGCCGGAGGATCTGGAGACCAATCAGGTCGCCATGATCTACGCCTCCGACGGCACGAGCGTGATCAGCAAGGTGGTTCCGCCGCAGGGCAACCGCACCGAGGTCTCCATCGACCAGATCCCGCCGCATGTGCGCAATGCCGTGATCGCCGCCGAGGACCGCGACTTCTACACCAACCCGGGCTTCTCGGTGTCGGGCTTCGCCCGTGCCGCCCGCGACAACATCCTCGGCAAGGAAAGCGCCGGTGGTGGTTCGACCATCACCCAGCAGTACGTGAAGAACGCGCTGGTCGGTGACGAGCGCTCGATGACCCGAAAGATGCACGAGCTGGTGATCTCGGCCAAGATGGCCCGCCAGTGGAGCAAGGAGGAGATCCTTGCCGCCTACCTGAACACCATCTACTTCGGTCGTGGCGCGTACGGCATCGACGCCGCCGCCAAGGCCTACTTCGGCAAGCCGGTGCAGGAGCTGTCCGTGTCCGAGGGCGCCGTCCTCGCCGCGACCATCCAGCTGCCCTCGCTGCTGGACCCGGAGAAGAACCCCACCGGCGCGAAGTCGCGCTGGAACTACGTGCTCGACGGCATGGTCTCCGGCGGCAACCTGTCGGCGGCCGAACGTCAGTCGATGCAGTATCCGGCCGTGGTGCCCATCGCATCGCTCGGCGAGAACAGCCTGGACTCCGGGCCCGAGGGGCACGTGAAGAACCGGGTGCTCGAGGAGCTTTCGGCCGCGGGGATCAGCGAGCAGCAGCTCAACACCGAGGGCCTGCAGATCACCACGACCATCGACCCGAAGGCGCAGGAAGCCGCGGTGAACGCCGCGCGCAACAAGCTCGACGGCGAACCCGAGAATCTGCGCACCGCGGTGGTGTCCATCGACCCGCGCACCGGTGCTGTCCGCGCCTACTACGGCGGTGAGGACGGTCAGGGCTACGACTTCGCCAACGCGGGTCTGCCGACCGGTTCGTCGTTCAAGGTGATCGGTCTCGCCGCCAACCTCGAGCAGGGCATTCCGCTGTCGCAGATGTACGACAGCTCGCCGCTGAAGGTCAACGGCATCGAGATCAACAATGTCGAAGGCCAGTCGTGCGGTATGTGCACGATCGCCGAGTCGCTGAAGCGTTCGCTGAACACCAGCTTCTACCGGATGCAGCTCGACATGCAGAACGGTCCGCAGAAGATCGCCGACATGGGTCACAAGCTCGGCATCGCCAAGGAACTGCCGGGCGTGGGCCCCACGCTCACCGAACCCGACGGCGCGGGCCCCAACAACGGCATCATCCTCGGCCAGTACCAGTCACGTCCGCTCGACATGGCCTCGGCCTACGCCACGCTGGCCGCCTCCGGCATGTACCACGCGCCGCATTTCGTGCAGCGCGTCGTCACCGCCGACGGGCAGGTGCTGCTCGATCGCGGCGAACCGGCCGGTGAGCAGCGGGTGAGCGCGGCCGTCGCCGACAATGTCACCGCGGCGATGAAGCCGATCGCGGCCTACTCTAACAACCACAACCTGGCCGGTGGCCGGGAATCGGCCGCCAAGACCGGTACCCACCAGCTCGGCGACACCGGCAACAACCGCGACGCCTGGATGGTCGGCTACACGCCGTCGCTGTCGACCGCGGTGTGGGTCGGTACCGAACAGGGTGACCCGCTGAAGAACTACGGCGGTTCGCACATCTACGGTTCCGGCCTGCCGTCCGACATCTGGAAGGCCACGATGGACGGCGCCCTGGCGGGCACCCCCACCGAGACGTTCCCCAAGCCCGCCGCGATCAAGGGCCAAGCCGGTGTGCCGGAATGGTCGGCGCCCTACACGGCGCCGGAGACCACCGCGCCGACCGTCGCGCCGCCGGTGATCGTGCCGTCGCAGGTGGAGATCCTGCCCGGCATCCGCATCCCCGTGCCCGGTGTGCAGCAGCCCGCCGTGCAGGCGCCGCAGCAGGCCGAGCCGACCACCGGCCCGCTGCCCGGTCAGCCGACCGCGACGCCGGGTGAGTCGCCCGGCAACGGCAACGGCAACGGCAGGCCTGGTGGTGGCGGCAACGACGACGAGGAGAGCGGCGGCGCGGGAGCCACACCGACGCGTTCCCGATAGCCACCGGTAGCCTCGGATGTCGTGACCGATCAGCAACTCGCGGACCAGCCGGCGCCGAACGACACCTGGCCCGGCCGCGAGCCGCGGTACGTGTCGCCCGCGCCACTGGCACCGGACCTGCGTTCGATCGACGCGCGAGACCGCCCGAGCCGCAACGATTCCCTCACCTCGCAACTGTCGACGGTGATCGGCGGCCCGGTCGGCGCGCACGCGCTGATCGGGCGGGTCCGGTTCTGGACGCCGCTGCGGGTGCTGTTCGCCTTCACCGTCGTCTTCCTCGCGCTGGGCTGGGCGACGAAGGCGGGCTGTATCCAGCAGACCGACGACGGCGCGGGCGGGCTGATGCTCGACTGGAACAACGGCCGCCAGTACACGGCCATGTGCTACTCCGACACGGTGCCGCTCTACGGTGCCGAGCGGCTCAACGAGGGCGCGTTCCCGTACAAGAAGTACTGGATCGAGTCGACACCCGACGGCGGCACCGAGGTCAGATACATGGAGTACCCGGTGCTTTCGGGGCTCTACCAGTACGCGGCCATGCAGATCGGCAATGTGTGGGATCACCTGCCGCTGCCCGGTGCGCTGTCGGTTGTCGTGTACTTCAATGTGGTCGCGCTCGGGTTGGCCGTTGGGTGGCTGATCACGGTGTGGGCGTCGTCGCGACTAGCCGGGCGACGGGTCTGGGATGCCGCGTTGATCGCGGTGTCGCCACTGGTGATCGTGCACATCTTCACCAATTTCGACGCTTTCGCAACGGCTTTCGCGGCGACTGGTCTGCTGGCGTGGGCGCGGCGGCGGCCGGTGCTCGCCGGGGTGCTGCTCGGTCTGGGCGGTGCGGCGAAGTTGTATCCGCTGCTGTTGCTCGGACCGATCATCGTGCTGTGTCTGCGCACCGATCCGATGCAACGTCTGCCCGCCGCCCAGGTCGGCGTGCGATTACGCGATATCGACAGCCTCGCCGCGGCGCGCGCCTGGCTGCGAGCAACCCCCACGCGGACACAGGTTTTCGCGCAGCGTCCGCTCGGTTCGGCCACGCTCGCCGTGGCGGCGGCCCTCGGTACGTGGGGTGCGGTGAACCTGCCGATCGCGGTGCTGTTCCCGAACGGGTGGCGAGAGTTCTTCCGCCTCAACACCACCCGTCACGCCGACCCCGACTCCATCTACAACGTGATCGCCTCGTTCACCGGCTGGGAGGGTTTCGACGGTCCGCTGTCGCACGGTGAGCCCCCGACCATCCTGAACACGGTCTCGCTCCTGCTGTTCGTCCTGGCCTGCGCGGGCATCGCCTACCTGGCACTCACCGCGAACCGCCGTCCCCGCCTCGCCCAACTGTGCTTCCTGGTGGTCGCCGCGTTCCTGCTCACCAACAAGGTGTGGAGCCCGCAGTACTCCCTGTGGTTGGTCCCCCTCGCCGTCCTCGCGCTCCCCCACCGCCGAATCCTGTTGGCCTGGATGACAATCGACGCCCTGGTCTGGGTGCCGCGCATGTTCTATTACCTCGGCGAGGACAACAAGGGCCTCCCCGAACAATGGTTCACCGCCACGGTGGTGCTGCGCGACCTGGCTGTCGTCGGCCTGTGCGCCATGATCATCTACCAAATCCTGCGCCCCGAAGCCGACCTGGTCCGCCGCGACCACGTAGACGACCCCGCAGGCGGCATCCTCGACCGCTCCCCGGACCCACTCCTCCCCTGGCTCCCCCACTTCCTTCAACCACGGAGGAGTTGGACCGACCCCGCGCATCCGGACGCCGTCCGAGTAGACGCGGGACCGTCCCGCGTCTACTGAGCGGTCCTACATCCGCAGGTAGCGGGCCTGGAGTTCGGGTTCGAGGGGGAGCATGTCGAGGTCTAGTTCCCAGGCGTTGCCGGTCCAGGGGTCGAAGAGGGGGGTGCCGGGGAGGGTGGGGAGGTGGCGGCAGGATTGGGAGAGGAGGGTGGCGGGGGCGTCGGCGGCGTCGGGGGTGGCGGTGCCGACGATGAGAAGGGAGAGGCCGATGAGGTCGCCGCGGACCATGAGCTGGCCGAGGCGGACTACGTCGGCGGCTTGGTAGCCGTGGGGGAAGTCGGCCGCTACCAGAATGCGGTGGTCCTTCGGGGGCGCCGCTTCGCCTGCGTGGTAGGCGATTTCGGCCAGTTCGGCGGCGTTGGCCAGTTCGGCCAGGCGCGGGGAGATGTCGAGGTGGTCGGCGATCACCGGACCCGCGAGCAACGGGGACAGGGGTGTGGCGAGGCCGCGTAGGCCACCGGTGAGGTCGATCAGGTCGATGCGGGTGGGCCGGTCGGGGATGGCGGCGACGAGGCGGGCCAGCAGGGCGCCGACCACGCGGGAGGCGGCCGCGCTGGACTCCGTGTCGACCCACAGCGGCCGATTCAGCGGCACCGGAACGCAATACGGGATACGCAGGTCGCCGCGATCGGGTGCGTAGAGCTCGCCGAGACGGATGCCATCGCTGGCGGCGGCGCGGGTGGTCCACGCGGGGGCCAGCCAGGAGGCCAGGGCCGCGGGCATCACGGAGTCGGCTTCGGCGATCTCGCGGGCGAGCATGTCGCTGTCGCGGCGGTGGTCGGCATCGGCGCGACCGACCAGCTCGTCGTGACGGCGTTGCGCGGCGTGGCGGGCGGCGTCGGCGGCGGGGGTGTTTCGCGTTGCCGGATTCGAAACCGCTTCCGACAGTTCCTGATCCAGGCGCTTGGCGGCGTAGTCGCGCGCCGAGACGAGGGCTGCGGCGGAGCGTGCGGCGTCCTCGAAGATCATCCACATGCGCTGTAGGCCGTGGTCGACTTCGAGGGGGATGCCGGGGGCGGGCGTCGGTTGGGCGAGCGATTCGGTCGAGGCAGCTGCATGGCCCGAAGCTGGTCCCGCCGACGCGCCTGCTCCATGAACCGGCGCCACGGGCACCGTCCCATCCGGAACGTGACCGCCCTGCGCAGCACCGCCAGGCACACCGCCGAAGGCAGCACCGCCAGGTACGCCACCGTGGGCACTACCGCTGAACGAATCGCCCTGCGCGCCCGACCCGAAACCACCGGGCGCCGACGGCACGCCATCTACCACGTTGTGTCCGAAAGATGCGGTACCCGAAGCACTTTGGCCGGAAACACCATGCGTGCTCAACAACTGAGCCACACCACCGGCGTAACCCTGGCCGAGCGCACGCAACTTCCAGCCCGACCCCCGCCGATACACTTCGAGACAGATCAGCGAACTCTCTCCCGCCGTCGGCGAGATGACGAATTCCGCTGCGGGAACGCCGTTCTCGGCGAAGGACGCGGTCACCGGCCCGAGTACGTGCCCGGCGGCGACGAACAGCAGCACGGCGTGCGCGTCCGAACGCACCTGGGACAGGGTCAGTTCCACCGAACTGCCACCGAATCGCACACCGGGAGCCGAGGGACGCGACGCGCACACATGATCGTGTTCGTCGCGCACCCGCAGGTCCTCGCCGACCACGAGCGCGCCGAGTTCGACGGTGCCCGTGGTCTGCGCGGTGAAACGCACGGAGTCGGCGGTCAGTGCGGTGTTCTGCCCTGCCTTCAGGTGAATCACGGTGTTTGCCTTGCTGTGTGGTGCGGAAGGTCAGTCGCGGCCGAGGAAACGGCCGAGCTGCGGGACGGCCTCGCCGGGGTGCTTGGCCTGGAAACCCTCGCCGAGCGCCTGCATCTTCCAGTCACCACCGGAGCGGTACACCTTCGCCATCGCCATCGCGGTGAACGGCATGCCGCCCGCGAGGGTGTAGCGGGCGAGTTCGCCGTTGGTCGTGCCGTCGATCAGGCGGCAGAACGCGTTCTGCACCTGTTCGAAGGTGTGCCCCTTGTAGGAGGTGACGATGAACAGCAACGTGGAGATGTGGGCGGGGATGCGGGTGAGGTCGACGAGGATCATCTCGTCGTCGCCTTCGCCCTCACCGGTGAGGTTGTCGCCCTGATGGCGGACCGAGCCGTCCTTGGACGAGAGCTGACCGTAGTAGGCCACGTCGACCAGGTTCTGGTCGGCGAACAGGCACACCGAGGCGTCGAGGTCGATGTCGACGGTGCGGTTGCCGAACATGCCACGGGTGCGCACCGGGTCCCAGCCCAGACCCATCTTCACGAAGGTGAGCGCGGCGCCTTCCTTGCGCAGGGTGACCCGCTGACCCTTCTGCAGGCTGACCGGCCGGTCCTTGCTCAGGCTGATCTCCCCGGTCGGCTGCGGCGGCGCGGCAGGCGAGGCGGCGGGCGGGTAACCCCCACCGGGCGGCGGCGGGTAACCACCCTGCTGCGGCGGCGGATAGCCACCGCCCACGGGGGGCTGCTGCGGCGGCGCGGGAGGCGGGTAACCCCCACCGGGCGGCGCGTAGGCGGGCGCGGGCTGCTGGTAACTCGGCGCCGGGGGCGGCGGCGGTGCGGCCTGCTGCGGTGCGGCGGCGGGCTGCGCGGGCGAATCATCCACCTGCACACCGTGATCGGTGACCAGCGCGGCGAAGCCACCGGCGTACCCCTGGCCGACGGCGCGCACCTTCCAGCCACCTTGACGGCGGTACAGCTCCAACGCGATCACGATCGACTCGGCGTTGAGACCCTCGATGAGGTACGAGTACAGCTGGTTGCCCGCGGCGTCGGAGATGATCGCGGTCGGCGGGGCGAAACGACCGAAATTGCTGGTCGCGTCGTCGAGGGTGATGACCGCGCGGATCTGGTCGATCTCGGCGGGCACGGCGGGCAGCGACACCGCGAGCGAGGCGGGCTGACCGGCCGGACCGGGTCGCAGGTCCACACCCGGACCGCTCGGCTGGTTGTAGAACACGAAATCGGCGTCGGTGCGGACCTTGCCCTGCTCGGTGACGAGCAGCGCGGACAGATCGGCCGGTGCCGTGAGCTGGAGTGAGATCACCACGTCACTGACGGCCAGTGGACCGTTCTGGCCTTTGGCGAGTGTTGCAGACAAGTTCGACCCTTCGCTTGTCGGTGCGGTCTTGTTGTCACTGTACGAGAAACCGGGCCCGGGCGTTCAGCCTCCCGATCGGTTAGGGTGACGTCGCTGTCGGAACGGGGCGTCGCACCCGCCTTACAAAGGGGCCAGGAATGGCGCAGTTGTTCGAACAATCGAAGAAAGTGATCGAGGCACATCTCGCGGGGACCAGTATCCGCGCGATCGCGGGCTCGATGGTTGCCTACGAGGGCAATGTGCAGTTCAAATCGGCCGGCTTCGGCGGCGGCGAGGGCGTGCTCAACGGTCTCAAGCGCCGCGCCACCGGCGAGAAGCTGTCGCTGATGGAGTGCACCGGCAACGGCCGGGTGTTCTTCGCGGTCAACGGCCAGAACGTCACCGTGGTGAACCTGAACAACGACACGTTGCAGGTCGAGTCGCAGCAGTTGCTGGCCTTCGCGGGCAATCTGCGCACCGACGTGCGGTTCGCCGGTGTGGGTGGAATGTCTTCGGGCAGTGGTCTTTTCACTACAACGGTGAGCGGTCAGGGTCAGGTGGCGCTGCTGTCGGCCGGAGGGCCGCTGATCCACCTCGAGGTGTCGCCGCAGTACCCGCTGATCGTGGACCCCGACGCGTTCGTCGCGGCGCGCGGCAATCTCAACCAGTCGTTCGTCACCGACGTCTCCTGGCGCACGATGGTCGGCCAGGACGCGGGCGAGGCGTTCTCGCTGCGGTGGGACGGCCAGGGCGTTGTGCTGATCCAGCCCGCGGAACGGTAAGGGAAGCGACGATGTTCGAGAAGGTCAACAGCAAGGTCGTCAAGGTCGACGTCGCCCAGGCGGGCGGGGTGGTCGGGCGCACCGGCGCGATGCTGTTCTACACCGGCCAGGTGCAGTTTTCCCCACACCAGATTCCCGGTGCGGGTGGCGGCATGGGCGGCGGTGGTGGGCTGATGCGCATGGCGGGCGCCATGATGGCGGGCGAACACGAGCGAACGATGCTCGCGCGCGGACACGGCTCCGTTCATTACGGATTCGCCGGGCTCGAGGTGCACGTGGTGCAGATGCAGCCCGGTGCGGTGCTGCGGGTGGAGGCCTCGCGGCTGCTGGCGAACACCGCCGGGTTGCAGGCCTCGGTGGTCTCGGTGGCCAGTTCCGGTGGTGGTGGCGGTGGCGGCCTGATGGGTGCGCTGCGCGGGGCCGCCGCGGGTGTGGCGACCGGGCAGGGCATGTTCACCACGCAACTGAGCGGTCAGGGTTCGGCGGTGCTGCTGGCGCACGGCGGATTCCTGGAATTGCAAGTGGGCGGGTCGAATCCGGTGGTCGTCGACCCGCAGGCATTCGTCGCGGCGTACGGAAACGTGCAGACCGAATTGAAGGCGGCGATGAGCTGGCGCGACGCGGTGGGTCGCGGATCGGGCGAGGCGATGCAATTGCATTGCCACGGTCAGGGTGTCGTGTATGTGCAGGCCTCCGAAGAGAAGTTGTGAGTCATGAGCGAAATCCTGTCCCCCATGAATCTCGGTGCCAGCGACAATATTCCGGGAAACAGCTACGCCTATTGCATCGACCTGACCGGGCCGTGGTTCATGCGCAAGGGCGCCATGATCGCCTACTACGGGCAGATCAATTTCCAGCTGCTCACGCACGGTCTGCAGGGCCATCTCACCCACATGGTGAGCAGCCAGTTCTCGGCGCCGCTGTTCGCCGGTGAGTACGTGGTGGCCGAGGGCCACGGCAAGCTCATCATCGGCGACCGCGGCTACGACATCAATTCCTACGATCTCGAGGACGGCAACCTCACGATCCGCGGCGCCAACCTGCTCGCGTTCGAGCCGGGCCTCGCGCTGAAACAGTCGATCGTGCCCGGCTTCCTCACCCTCATCGGCACCGGCAAGTTCCTCGCCTCGTCCAACGGACCGGTGATGTTCGCCGAACCACCGCTGCGGGTGGATCCCGAAGCGCTGGTCGGCTGGGCCGACTGCCCGTCCCCGAGCCACCATTACGACCAGGGCTGGATCACCGGTTTCCTGTCGGCGGGCGCGGCCGCGATGGGCGCTACCTCCGGCGAGGAACGCCAGTTCGACTTCACCGGCGCGGGCACCGTCCTCATCCAGTCTTCCGAGAAGGTGATGAGCGACAACGCCCTGGTCCGCACCATCGAAGGTCAGTTGCAGAGCGGCGTGAGCGTGGGCGGCCTGCAACGCATCCAGGCCGTCGTCACCCAGAAACTCGCCGGTCAGCAGCAGTACTGAGCTGGACAAACCACGGTCTGTCCTGGTCGAATCACCAGTATTCAGATAATCTGAATTCATGACCACGATGTCTGCGGCCGAGGCATCTCGGAACTTCTCGGCTGTACTACGCCGCGCCGAGCACGGCGAGACCATCCGTATCGTCCGACACGGGCGGACGGTCGCGACCGTCTCGCCGCCGACGACAAGCACCGGCTCCGCGTTGCGGCGCGCGCTGGAGACCTCCGACACCACCCCTTTCGATGACGACTTCGCCGATGACATCAACGCCGCACTCGCCCTGATCACCGACGATCAGGAGGACCCATGGGGCGGCAACTGATCCTCGACACCGGCCTCCTCATCGCCTACGAGCGCGGGACGATCGATCGTCGAGTCTTCGACGACGACGAACTGGCGATCGCAGCGGTGACAGTCGCCGAATTCCGGGTCGGTATCGAGTTGGCAGACACAGCCGAACGAGCAGCCCAGCGATCCCGTCGGCTCTCTGTTCTCCTTGCCGATCTCGACATCCTCGAATACACAGAACAAACAGCCACCCGGCACGCGCAACTGCTCGCGCATGTACGCCGGACCGGAAGGCCGAGGGGCGCACACGATCTGATCATCGCAGCGCATGCGGCGGAATCCGGCCGGACTGTCGTATCCCTCGATGTGAAGGCCAAATTCGGTGACCTTCCGGGCGTTGCCGCGGTGAGCGCGTAGGAAGGTCAGACCGGATCCGCGACGGGGAGGGCGGCGTGGAACCAGTCGAGGATTTCCGCGCCGGCCAGGATGCCGGCGGTGGTGGTGACGGTGAGGTTGGGGGCGGTGTAGGCGAGTTCTTCGAGTTCGCCGTGGCGGGGGCGGATGGCGGCGTCGGCGGATTCGAGCATTCTCGCGTCGAGGGCGCCGTCGCCCGCGGCGAACAGTCGCGCGCCGTCGGGTAGTTCACCGGATTCGGTGAGGCGGCGGCGGACTTCGGCGACGGCGAGGCTTTTGCAGACCGCGTCGGGCATGGTGTAGATCTTGCGGCCCTGCTGGGAGGCCGACCAGCCGTTGGCGCGACACCAGGTGCCCCATTCGGCGAGGAAGCCCGCCGGGACCGCGTCGGGGCGGACTACCAGGTAGCAGAACAATGCGTCGGCCTCGCGATACTTCGTGACCCAGGAATCGCTGATCCGCGAACGTAACTCGGCGCCGACGGAAGCCAAGGTCGCGCCGGTCGCGTTGACCTGATCGTCGATGGACAACCGCCACGCCGGGTCGGGAATGCCGTCGACGAGGATATTGCCGCCGTTGCTCGTGATAGCGAAACGCCATGGCGCGCCGGGTAATTCGATGCGCTGGAACTGTTCGATGGTGCGGGTGGTGGTCGGGATCACCGGCGCGTTCGCGGCCAGCTCACGCAAACGGGCGATCGCGGTGGTGGTCATGTAGGACAGGGGTTCGCCCTCGTAGAACTCGACGCATTCCTTCTCGACGTTTTCCGCGCCGTGGAAGGCGTTGCGCGAGAAGATCATCGTGCGATCCAGGTCGGTGGCGAACAGGGCGGTCACTGCGATAGCTCCTTGATCAAGCCCATGCAGGAGTAGGCCAGATCCGGCACCACCTCCACCGGGACATTGCGTGCGGCGGCGAGCAGGCGGATGTGGGCGTGCTCGGGTGCGTCGGCTTCCCGCACCAGCACCCGCCACGGAACGCGACGCAGCAGCACCCGGGTGGTCTCGCCGACGCCGGGTTTCACGTAATTCACTGTGCTGATGCCGTATTCGGCGCGCACCTTCTCCACCGACGCCCAGCCCGACCAGTCGGGTGTTCGGTCGGAATCCCGGATCGCGGCGACGGCGGCGGGCACCTTGTCGCGAATGCCTTCGAAGGCGGCGGTGACGGTGTCGATCAGTTTGTTCGACACGTCGTCGGCGGCCAGATCGCGATAGAACTTGGCTCCGTGGAAGTCACGCGGACCGATCAGGTTCTCGTTCAGGACCGTGCGTGAAACAAGGCCGGAAACAGTCGAATTCAGGCAGGCCGAAGCGATGAGGAAGTCGTCACGGGTGCCGAAGGTTCGCACACAATTGGCCGGGTCGGCCAGCACGACGAGTTCGTCGTCGAACCTGGCGCCGCCCGCCGCGTGATAGGCGTCCAGGGCGGCGGTGAGTTCGTGGGTGATGGCGCCCTTGCCGGTCCAGCCGTCGACGAACACGATTGTGGACGGATCATGATGGTGGGCAAGGTAATCCAGGGCGACCGAGTCGATACCACGATCACGGACGATGGATACGGCGTAGTGCGGCGCGTCCAAAGCCGGGCGCCCGATACCGCTGGCCAACCAGCGTCGCATCAGCACACCGATCGGTGTACCGGCGCGGGCCAACGACACGAGCACGATGTTCTCGCCGCGTTCGGCGACGACCAGTTCGGCAACCGTCGCCACGGCCAGGGCGAGCCGCTCGGCACTCTCGGCGAGCACGCGGTCGAACAGTTCGCGGTAGGCGGCATCGGGCTGGTACTCCACCGGCAGCGACTCGGCGTAATGGGCTTTACCTGCCTGGATGCGTCGTTCGCGTTCGGCCACATCGGCTTCCAGGTCGACGTCGGACAGGTCCTTGAGCAGCCATGAGACATCCTCGCGCGCGTACGAGCCGAAGTCCGGGCCGTGCAGCGGAGCAGGGAAGTCGTTCGGCCCGACAGCGAGCTCACCGGTACCGCGCGACTCTCCGACCCGCTGATCAATAGTCACCAGCTCTTCCCGACCCCGGGCATCGCGCGGCGCCCCCTCGTCCGACGCTTGCGCAAGGCGAGAGGCGTGCAGCTCGCGGGGATCGGCGCCCGGGACGACGGCGACCAGAACATCGGCACCCGACGCGGTGAGCACATCGACCAGACCGCCGGGGGCGACGAGTTCGGGCGTGTCGGCGGGCGGGTCGATGACGACCAGCAGGACCGGGTTCGCGCCCTCCCACTGAGCGTTGTAGAGGTAGCGCTGGGCGGTCGGGTCGGGTTCGGGGGCGGTGAAGCGGAAACCTCGGCGCAGCGGATAGCCCGGCTCGTCGAGGACGTAAGCCGGTGAGCGGGTAGTGGTTTGGAAGCGGGCAGGGATCCCCGCGTCCGCCAGCCCGGCGGCCAGGCGCACCGGCAGGTACATGAGCTCCTCGTGGCCGAGCACGATGACCGGCCGACCGGCGAACTCGGCGTCCAAACGTGCGCGCACTTCGTCGACGACAACGTCCAGGGCGTCGTCGAAAGCCGCGGCGTCGGTGCGTAGAACACCGTGCCGACCACCCTCGGGAACAGCGACCGGCCAAGGCAATTCGATGTGGCTGTACGAACCCGGCCGAACCGATCGGGGATTGAGTCGCGGCTCGGGCAAAGCCGCCACCGCGTCGACGAGCCCGGCGGGTAGGTCGACCAGACCTGTTGCCAGGCAAACGGTGTCGATGCGTGCCCCGAGTTCGGCCGCGAACTTCTCGAACTTGTCCCGGTCGGCGGCGGTCCGCAAGTCGACCAGCGAGGCCAGCACGTACTGCGAACGCGGCGCGAATTCGTGCAAGGCGCGCACAGCGTCGATGGCCGTATCGCCGGTGGAGATCTCGTCGTCGACAAGCACCAGCGGCAGGTCGTTGGCGAAGATTCCGGCGGGCGCGGGCTGCAACTGGTGGGAGGTGGCGTGCGAGTGCCCCTCCTCGAAACCGGTGAGTGTGGTGGCCCTCGGCTCGCTCCTCCGGGTGGAATGCAGGTAGCAGCCGGCCTCGAGCCGCGCCGCCACACAGTGCCCCAAACCGGTCGCGGTCTCGGCGAATCCGAGAACAACCGCCTCTCGGTCGCCGAGCTTGTCGCGCACCAGGTCGGCCAGGCGGTTACCGGCGCCGATCACCACACGCGGGTCCGTGGGCAGATGCTTGCCGAGCACCGTGGAAACCAGCAGATGAGCGCGGCGCGGATTACGGCGCAAGCCCGGACGCACCAGTTCACCGATCGACAGCGCATCGGGCAATGCGGCGCCCGGCTCGACAGGCGCGAGCCCCGCGCCCCAGAACTCGGCCGAGACTGCTCGCCTCTGCGGCGCGGGGTCGATCGCGGTCACCGCCGACGAACCGTCCGAGGCGCCGCAGGCGGTGAAAGCCTGCCCGTGGTGCAGGCGAATTCCCAGATGCGCGGTGGCCCACGGCATGTCGGTCGTGCTCACGGCGTTCATTCCGCGATCATCGCTGTCAGCAGATCCACGAAGGACACTCCCTTGTTCGCCACCCCGAACGCGCGAGCCCGGACCAGCGTCTGGCGGGCCCAACTGCGGTGGGGGCGCATCTCGTTCATCTTGTTGCGGTATTCGGAGGCCGCCACTCCGCCGACATCGGCCTCCATGATGTGCAGCGCGTCGGCGTATTCCTCGTGCGTCACCACCGACAGCGCGTGCACGGCGGCGACGTGCGACGGGTGGATCACCGTTTTGCCCTGGATGCCGTTGGCGCGGTCGAGGGTGATCTCGCGCAGCAACCCGTCCAGGTCGCGGCTCACCAGGTACTGCCGGAACGGCACCGCGTCGGATTCCTCGAACGGGGCGGTGCGCAGCAGCGGGCGGAACATACGTTCGTGGTCGGCGAAGTACTCCCACACCGGGCCGGTGATGATGAAACCGGTGCCGTCGGCGCGGCCGAGGTAGTTGACGATGTCGGCGATCACGTCGGCGATCACCCGCACGTCGTAGATGGTGAGGTCGCGGTCGCGGCGGATGCCGAAGGTCGAGCACATGTCGGTGGCGCCGATGCGCACCGCGAGCAACCGGTCCCGATGCTCGGCGAGCAGCTCGGCGATGCGCGAGAGCTGTTCGTCGCGAGTCTGGCGATGCACGAGGTTCGCCGATTCGAGCACCGGCATGCCGTAGACGGGGCGGCCGAGGCGGTCACCGGCCGCGTCGAGCGCGGCCAGGTAGGCGGGCCCGGTGACGGCGTCGAACTTGGGGAAGACGAAACCGGTGAGCATGTCGGCACCCGGCCCGAGCCGGTCGGCCAATTCGGTGACGGTCTGCACGTCGCGCACCCGGACGAACAGCATCGGCACCGGGTCGGCGACTCCGGCGAGCAGGTCGAGGGTGGCGACCGCGTGTTCCTTCGCGGCGTCGACCTGATGGTCGGCCACGGCGTCCTCGAGGTCGATCACCATCGAGCACACTCCGCGCGCGGCGCGACGCAGGATCGTCGCGGCCAGATCGGGTCGGGTCGCGGGCACGTACAGGGTGGCGCCGAGGGCGGTGGCGAGCAGTTCGCGGTCGGCGGTTCCCGGAATCGGTTCCGGCTCCACCAGGAACAACTCACGGCTGCGCGGGCCCTGCAAATTGTGGAAGTGGCGCAGCGGCACCTGCTTTCGCAGGTTCACCTCCGGTGCGATGGCGTAGCCTGCGGTCATTCCCCCCACCTCATTCGTCGACCCGTGTCATGTCGTGTGCGGTCCTAAGTGCTGTCGGTTCCTACGGTTTTTCGCATGCGATCGACCACTCCGGCGATGAACTCCGCGACGGTTCGCAGTTCAGAAACATACGCCCAATAGTCTGGATGACGACCGGTCAGTCCGGCCGTCATGCGATCGAGGCGTTCGGCTTGCGCGTCGAGCACCGAACCCCACTCGCCGACCAGCCCTCGATCGACGGCGAGCATCTGCGCGTCCCGCAGCCGGAATCGTACGGTGCGTAGCTGCGCTTCGGGGTCCGCACGTACCTCGCGCAACAGTTCGAGCCGCCGGGTGACGGCGTCGACGAGCTGTTCGGACTCGGCGAGGTGTTCGCGCGCGGTCGCTGTCAGGTCAAGGGCGGTCTCCGGGTCGCGATCGGCAGCCGCGACACGCGCGCGTACCAGCGCCGCGTCCGCGGCCTCGATACCGCGCCGGCTTTCGCGTTCATTGTTCGTCAGATCCGCCGAACTCGCAGCGTTGAACTCGCGCAACAACGCCGAGTACGCGGGGCCGAGCGCGTCGGCCCGATTGCGCACGGCCGCCAGCCGGGTGGTCACCGAGGCGATCGCGTTGGACGCGGCGTTGGCACGAGATGGTGCCTGCGCCAACACTTCCCGCAATTCCACACACGCCTGGCGAACCTCGGTCGCGACCTCCCGCGCGGCCGCGACGGCGGTACCCGGATCGACCCCAGAGGCTGTGACCAGTGCCTCACTCAATTTCCGCACGCCCGCGGCCACCGAAGGGTAGGAGACGTACTCCGATGATTCGGCCGCGGCGAGTTCCCGCTCGGCCTCGGCCCGCACCTGCGCGAGCAACTGCGGCACCGACGCCCGCACGCTCACCGCGTGCTCGAGGCCGGCCCGATGCGCGTGATAGAACTCGTCGACCCCGCGCGCGGCGGCGGCGAGCTCGCGCACCAGCGCGTCGGCCCTGGCCGGACCGTCGGCGATCGCCGTCCCCGCGGCCTCGGCGCTGTCGAGTTCGTCGGTGAAACTCAGGTAGGCGCCCGACGCGGCATAGCACCGCGCGCGCACCGGTTCCCAGACGGCGCCGATGTGGCGCTCGGGGAACACCTGCTCGCTCGCCGCCACACCCGCCTCCGCTGCCGTCTGCCTGCGATCCATATCGAGAAAGGCGGCGGCCGTCGCGGCCCGCGCCCCACTGATCCAGGCATTGTCCGGCCCCGACCTGAACCATCCGCGTCTGCGAGGTGTCACCGGCGTATCCCCTTTCCGAACCACGCAGCGGTCACCCGCCCGCTCACCCGATCGTAGGAGATTCCCCCTCGCTACCAGGGCTCTCGGTTGTTCCTACGCAAGTTCGCCGAAACCTATTACTGTCGTAGCGGTACCCGGCGATTCGGACATGCTGGGAAACGACACACCGGACTAACCGAAGGGATTCCCGCATGGGTGTCAGTCTGTCCAAGGGCGGCAATGTCTCGCTGACCAAAGAGGCCCCGAACTTGACCGCGGTCGCGGTCGGCCTCGGCTGGGACGTGCGCACCACCACCGGCACCGACTTCGACCTCGACGCCAGCGCCATCGCGACCGGCGCCGACAAGAAGGTCGTGTCCGACAAGCACTTCGTGTTCTTCAACAACCTGAAGTCCCCCGAGGGTGCCATCGAGCACGCCGGCGACAACACCACCGGTGAGGGCGAGGGCGACGACGAGGTCATCAACGTCGACCTGGCCAACACCCCGCCGACCATCGAGAGCATCTTCTTCCCGGTCTCGATCTACGACGCGGAGACCCGTCAGCAGTCGTTCGGCCAGGTGCGCAACGCCTACATCCGCGTTGTCGACCGCGCCAACGGCACCGAGCTGGCCCGCTACGACCTGTCCGAGGACGCTTCCACCGAGACGGCTATGGTCTTCGGTGAGCTGTACCGTAACGGTGCCGAATGGAAGTTCCGCGCCATCGGTCAGGGCTACGCCTCCGGTCTGGCCGGTATCGCCCGCGACTACGGCGTCAACGTCTAGTCATCATCATGAGCAGGGGGCTCCAGGTTTCGGGCCCCCTGCTCGTGTGACACAGAAAGGTCCCTCCGCGTGATAACGCGCATCTTCGGCCTGTCCATCGTCATCACGGTGCTCTCGCTGGTCGTGGCCTACCTCTACGGTGGTCTGACCGCCCTCGCACTGTGTGCGATCCTCGGCATCCTCGAGGTGTCGCTGTCGTTCGACAACGCCGTCATCAACGCCACCGTGCTGGAACGGATGAGCGAATTCTGGCAGCGGATCTTCCTGACCGTCGGCATCCTGATCGCCGTGTTCGGTATGCGTCTGGTGTTCCCGCTCGCCATCGTGTGGGCGACCGCCGGACTGAACCCGGTCGAAGCCTTCGACCTGGCACTGAACCCGCCGGCCAACGATGCCCTCACCTTCCCCGACGGCAGCCCCAGCTACGAGAAGCTGCTCACCGACGCGCATCCGCAGATCGCGGCCTTCGGCGGCATGTTCCTCGCACTGCTGTTCCTGAACTTCATCTTCGAAGAGCGCGAGATCACCTGGCTGAGCTGGCTGGAGAAGCCGCTGGCGAAGGCGGGCAAGCTCGATATGCTCTCCGTCGTCGTCGCGGGCACCGGCCTGGTGCTGGTCGCGGAGTTCCTCGCCGCCGACGACAAGCGTTCGACCGTGCTCATCGCCGGCCTGCTCGGCATGATCACCTATATCCTCGTCGACGGCCTCGGCTCGATGTTCCACACCGAGGAGCTCGAGGAAGGTCCGCAGGGCGGCCCGTCCACGCTGGTCAAGGCCACCGGTAAGGCCGCGTTCTTCCTGTTCCTCTACCTCGAGGTACTCGATGCCTCGTTCTCGTTCGACGGTGTGATCGGCGCGTTCGCCATCACCTCCGACCCGATCATCATCGCGCTTGGCCTCGGCCTGATCGGCGCGATGTTCGTCCGGTCCATCACGGTGTACCTGGTCCGCCAGGGCACGCTGGCGGACTACGTGTACCTCGAGCACGGCGCCCACTGGGCGATCGGCGCGCTGGCCACGATCCTGCTGGTCTCGATCGGTGTGCACGTCGACGAGCTCATCACCGGCCTGATCGGTGTGGCGTTCATCGGCGCGGCGCTGATCAGCTCGATCATCCGCAACCGCAAGGGCGGCGATCCCGACAACGTGGATCTCACCAAGGATGCGGCCCCGGTCGGCTGATCGGTTCTGCCTCGACGGCGGCGTTTCCCCTGTGGGACTCGCCGCCGTTGTCGTTCGCTAGGCCGGTTGCAGTGCGCGAATCTCGTGCTGTGCGCGCCCGAGCGTGCGTGACCGCGTCCACACGAACAGGAAGAACAGCACCAGCAACAGGGCGCTGCGCAGCCACACGCCGAACTGCACGATGCCCTCCATGAGATGCACGTTCTCCCCGGCGCCCAGTGCCGCGAAGTAGCGGAAAACGCCGACGCCGACCGCGATATCCGCGAGCAGATAGCCCGCGACGAGTGTCCACGGCACCTCGAGCAGCACGAGGAACGGAATTATCCACAGGGTGTATTGGGGTGAGTGCACCTTGTGGAAAAGCAGGAAACCGGCGAGCATCGCGCCGCTCACACCCACCCAGGGAAAGGCCGACGCAGGCGTCCAGCGGCGGTAACCGAGCCACAGAGCCAGCGCGAACGACGCGAAGATCAGCATCGGCGAGACCACCGAGACCATGGTGTGCCAGCTCTGCGAAGTATCGGCGGTCCGGCCGAACATCGCCTGATGACCCCAGTACCAGATCGAATTGGTCGTGATGTCGGCCTGCCGCATCTGCTGGAAGGTGATCGAGGCCCGCCAGCCCTCGACCCCCGCCAGGACGAACGGCAGATTCACCGCGACCACCGTCGCCATCGCCGCGAGCAGTGTCTGCGACGCGCCTGCCACATCGAGTTCACGCAACCGCCGCCCGTCGCGCGGCGCACCCTCGGTGAGGACGTAGAAGGCCAAGGGCAGCACGAAGATTCCGGGATAGATCTTGAGGCAGAAACCGAGCGCGAGCAGTACCCCCGCGATGATTCCCCGGGTCCGCACGGACAGACCGGTCAGCATCGTCATCACATAGACCGCCGCCACCGCCGTGCACACCACCGGCAGCTCCCAGTTGTGGAAGGCGTAGAGCACCAGCGGCGGGCCGATCGCCCACAGCAGTGCGGCCGGACCGGCCATTCGTGCCAGCATCCAAGCGGTGAGCAGGGCGAACGGGGTGAGCAGCAGCGCCGAATGCCACAGGAAGTCGGCGTCGTTGGTCGCGCCGATCGCGCCCGCCCACATCAGCAGGCCGCTCAGCACGGGGTATTCGACGGCACCGCCGGTGAGCGCGCCGTCGTCGGTGATGGCGCCGTCGACGTACGGGAAAACGTGATTGTCGATATCGCGGCCAAGCCAGAGGAACTGGATATCCGAATAACAGACGGCGGTGTCCTTGCGCTCCTCGAAGACCAGGCTGCGGCCCGATTCGTCGATCGCGCCGCCCGCGCACCGCGCCTTGTTCGCATACGCCAGGGCGAGGGTGAGCCCGCACAACAGCACGATCAGGAAGGTCAACGCCGTGGCTGTCGCCGCACGGCGTGCCGAATGCTGCTGCGGTACGGCCGTGGTCATGTCGACCACATTAAGCGGCTGTCGCCCCGGCGCCCGGCGCATACCCGCCGCGAAGATCGATTTCGTCGGCAACTACCTGCTCATGTAGCCTTGGCGGGTTGCTGACGCAACGAACCCTCCTGCCACGGAAAGTCCGTGGCCGTTTACCAGTCCACAGGAGGTGATTGGTCCGTGCGTCAATATGAAGTGATGGTCATCCTCGACCCCAGCCTGGACGAGCGCATCGTCGGGCAGTCCCTGGATAATCTGTTCTCGGTCGTGAAGACCGAGGGCGGCAAGCTCGACAAGGTCGACATCTGGGGCCGCCGTCGGCTCGCCTACGAAATCGCCAAGCAGGCCGAAGGCATCTACGCGATCGTCAACCTGACCGCGACCCCGGCCACCGTGAGCGAGCTCGACCGCCAGCTGGGCCTGAACGAGACGGTGCTGCGCACCAAGGTTCTGCGCAACGACAAGTAGTTCACCTCCTTTGTGTCGGAGCCTGGCTTTAGGCTCAGCGCAAATCCAGGATGTGGACTGCACCCCCGAGCAGGAGGAACCCCATGGCAGGCGACACGGTCATCACCGTCATCGGAAACTTGACGGCAGACCCCGAGCTTCGTTTCACGCCCGCGGGCGCAGCGGTGGCGAATTTCACCGTCGCTTCGACTCCCCGTGTGTTCGATCGCAATTCGAACGAATGGAAAGACGGCGAGGCACTGTTTCTGCGCTGCAACATCTGGCGCGAAGCAGCGGAGAACGTCGCCGAAAGCCTGACCCGAGGCGCTCGCGTGATCGTGAGCGGACGGCTCAAGCAGCGCTCCTACGAAACCCGCGAGGGTGAGAAGCGCACGGTCGTCGAGCTCGAGGTCGACGAGGTCGGCCCGTCGCTGCGGTACGCGACCGCGAAGGTCTCCAAGGCCGGTCGTGGTGGCGGAGGCGGTGGCTTCGGTGGTGGTTCCGGTAATGCCGGTGGTGGTGCAAGCGCAGGCGGCTACAACGCCAACAGTGGTGGCGGACGCCCGGCAGGTAATGCCGGCGACGACGACCCGTGGGGTAGCGCGCCCGCGGCCGGCTCCTTCGGGGGCGGCGGCCGCATGGATGACGAACCGCCGTTCTGATCGAACGGCACTCATAGTACGGAGAGAAAACCATGCCTAAAGCGCCCGCGCGCGAAAAGGTACTGAAGAAGAAGGCCTGCGCTTTCTGCAAGGAAAGCAAGTCCGGAATCGTCAATATCGATTACAAGGACACCACGCTGCTGCGTAAGTACGTCAGCGATCGCGGCAAGATCCGCGCCCGCCGCGTCACCGGCAACTGCGTGCAGCACCAGCGTGACATCGCCGTTGCCGTCAAGAACTCGCGTGAGGTGGCTCTGCTGCCTTACGTGTCGACTGCTCGCTGAGAAAGGGAGTCGGACAGATGAAGCTCATCCTCACTGCTGATGTCGACAATCTCGGCGCCCCCGGCGACCTTGTCGAGGTCAAGGACGGCTACGGCCGCAACTTCCTGCTGCCCCGCGGTCTGGCCATCCAGGCCACCCGTGGCGCCCAGAAGCAGGTCGACGGCATCCGCCGCGCCCAGGACGCCCGCAAGGTGCGCGACCTGGATCACGCCAACGAGCTGAAGCAGGCCATCGAGGGCCTGACGGGTGTCTCGCTGGCCGTGAAGACCGCCGACAGCGGCAAGCTGTTCGGTTCGGTCACCACCGCCGACGTGGCCTCGGCCATCAAGGCCGCCGGTGGCCCCGTGGTCGACAAGCGCAGCATCGAGCTGCCGAAGTCGCACATCAAGGCGACCGGCAAGCACGGCATCGTGGTGCACCTGCACCCCGATGTGGTTGCCAAGTTCGACCTCGAGGTCACTGCGAACTAGTTTCGCCGGAAACCACCCCCGTGTTGTCACGGGGGTGGTTTCTGCTGCCCTTGTCGAGGGATCTTCTCCGATAGCTGGCGAGTAGCCGAGATTCGGGTTCGTTGTGGTCGGGTAACCCGGCCCACAGTCGGCAACTGCCTGACCTCCTGTTATTCAGCCTGTGGATTACCGAGGAAACCGACCGGCAGAATTGTGACTCCGGTCATAACGTGAACGCCCGCTGTTTACCCAACACGCCCGGTTGTTCACGTACGCCGACACGCCGCAACTTCTTTAATCCACAGGGCCGAAGTCTGGTAAAGGGCGATCTATCAGGGCGTTCTACCGCACTGACCTGGGTTTTCCCCACGTTTTCCACAGGGGCTGCACAACAACAGGTGAACTACCCCCAAGTTATCCACAGTTGTGTGCACATGTCGGTTTGGCGTGGCTCGAAAACGTCGCCTAGGTTCATCGCATCGCCTCGCACGTGACCCCGGGAATCGTGCAGGGAACCGATTGCTGGCACTCGTGTCGGTGCCCGGGAGTACAACGAGTACATCGATGTGAAACCCCCGGTTCTGCGGGCAGAGAGGACGGTCGATTCTGGTGACTACCACCGGTGACCGCGCGCATACCGAGTTTCCACCCGAGCCCCCGGGCGAGGACTTCGGCCGTCAACCCCCGCACGACATGGCTGCCGAACAATCCGTCCTCGGCGGCATGCTGCTCAGCAAGGACGCCATCGCCGATGTGGTGGAGGTGCTGCGTCCCGGCGACTTCTACCGCCCCGCCCACCAGGCCGTCTACGACACCATTCTCGACCTGTACGGTCGCGGCGAACCCGCCGACCCCGTCACCGTCGCCGCCGGCCTCGACCGTCGTGGCGAGCTCAAACGCATCGGCGGCCCCGCCTATCTGGTGACGCTCACCCAGACCGTCCCCACCGCCGCCAACGCCGGCTTCTACGCCGAGATCGTCGCCGAGAAGGCCATCCTGCGCCGCCTCGTCGAAGCGGGCACCCGCATCGTCCAGTTCGGCTACGCGGGCGCCGACGGCCAGGACGTCGCCGAGGTCGTCGACCGCGCCCAGGCCGAGATCTACGAGGTCACCGAACGCCGCACCACCGAGGACTTCACCCCCCTCGAAGAACTCCTCCAGCCGACGATGGACGAAATCGACTCCATCGCCTCCCGAGGCGGAATCTCCCTCGGCGTCCCCACGGGCTTCACCGAACTGGACGAACTCACCAACGGTCTGCACCCGGGTCAGATGATCATCGTCGCCGCGCGACCAGGCGTGGGTAAGGCGCTGGCGCTCGACACCCCGCTGCCGACGCCCAGCGGGTGGACCACGATGGGTGAGGTCCGCGTGGGCGACGAATTGCTCGACGCGCAGGGGCATCCGACACGCGTCGTCGCGGCGACCGAAGTCATGACCGACCGGCCCTGCTACGAGGTCGAATTCTCCGACGGCACCGTCCTCGTCGCGGACGAACAGCACCAGTGGCTGACCGAGACCCGTGCGTCACGGCGTTCCGCGCAGGAGGCAGCCCGGGGCAGCACCAAGCGGACCTTCGCCGCGGTCCGCACCACAGCCGACATCGCGCGAACGCTGCGCTGTGACACCGCGGACCGGTGGATCAACCACTCAGTCACCAACGCCGCACCCCTGCAGCTCCCCACGAGAGACCTGCTCGTCCCGCCGTACACCCTCGGGGCATGGTTGGGCGACGGAACCGCGGCTGCCGCGCAGATCACCACCGTCGACCCCGAAATCGTCGCGCGCATCGAAGCCGAGGGCATCGTCGCGGTGCCGTCCCAGTCGGCGCGCTGGCGCTTCCAGTTGACGTTGCCCGCGGACGAGCCCGTCGCGCCGCGCGAGTGCGTGGTGTGTGGCACCGAATTCGTCCCGTTCACCAGTGAAGTTCGCACCTGCGGACGCTCCTGCGGTGGCAAGGCGCGCTTCATCTCCGCGCCCGTTCCGGCGCCCGCCTGTGCGAACTGCGGTGGCCCCTCCATCGGTCTGCGTTTGTGCCAGTCGTGCCGCAATACCGTCGGTAGTGTGCAAGCGCGCCTGCGAACACTCGGCGTCCTGGGCGACAAGCACATTCCGATGTCCTATCTGCGTGCGTCGGAAAGCCAGCGCCGAGCTCTGCTGGCCGGTCTGCTCGATACCGACGGCACCGTCACGCATGGTGGTTCGGTGCAGTTCGCGGTCACCAGTGAACGACTGTTTCGCGATGTGCAGGAACTCGTCGTCGGCCTGGGCTACCGCTGTGGTGTGGCGACCAGGCGGGTTCGCGGACGGTCGGAAGAGTCGTCGACGTGCTTCATCCTCACTTTCGCGACCGACGACGAGGTCTTCGGACTGCATCGGAAAGCATTGCTCCACAAGGAACGTCGTGCGGCTCGCAACACTGCCCGCTCGAATTCCCGCTATATCGTCGATGTGCGGCGCATCGATTCTGTTCCGGTCCGATGCGTTGAAGTCGACAATGCCGACCATCTCTACCTGGCCGGTCGCTCCATGGTTCCGACGCACAACTCGACGCTCGGCATGGATTTCATGCGTAGTTGCTCGATCAAGCACGGCATGGCCAGCGTTATTTTCTCGCTCGAAATGAGCCGGACCGAGATTGTGATGCGTCTGCTCTCGGCCGAGGCGAAGATCAAGCTGGGCGATATGCGGTCGGGCCGGATGAGTGATGACGACTGGACGAAGCTCGCGCGGCGGATGAGTGAGATCAGTGAGGCGCCGCTGTTCGTGGATGATTCGCCGAACTTGACCATGATGGAGATTCGGGCGAAGGCGCGGCGGCTCAAGCAGCGTCATGACCTGAAACTCGTTGTGGTGGACTATCTGCAGCTGATGAGCTCGGGCAAGAAGGTCGAGTCCCGACAGCAGGAAGTCTCGGAATTCTCGCGTCACCTCAAGCTGCTCGCGAAGGAACTCGAAGTTCCCGTGATCGCGATCTCCCAGCTGAACCGTGGTCCGGAACAGCGAACCGACAAGCGCCCCATGGTGTCCGACCTCCGCGAGTCCGGCTCGCTCGAGCAGGACGCCGACATGGTCATCCTACTGCACCGCCCGGACGCGTTCGAACGTGACGACCCACGCGGCGGCGAGGCCGACCTCATCGTCGGCAAGCACCGTAACGGTCCGACAGCCACGATCACCGTTGCGCACCAGCTGCATCTGAGCCGGTTCGTGGATATGGCCCGCGGCTGATCGGTTTCGGAGCGATACATTCGCGGCCTTCGCCTCGCTGACGGATCAGAACAGGATCAGTGCGGCGCACAAGCCTGCGATGGCGGTGAACTGCAGGGTGACTCGATACTTCAGGATGCTGTCCCACTTGTTTTGCAGCGCCCGGGCATCCGGCGGAATGATGCCCGATAGAGCGGCGGCGGTCTGCTGGGAATTGATCGGCTTGGCGATGCGCACGTAGAGGGCGAGCCAGGTGAATAGAGCAGCCACCGTGATTGCCGCGGCGACGGCGGCGCCCGGCTGGCCGGCCAGCAGCGCGATCAGCAGGGTGAGCACCGCGGTCACTATGCCTCCGGCGCCGATGACCGGCATGCGCTTGTCGCCGTAGTAGTGACCCCACCCCGCACTCACGGTCACCGTCGCGTCGTCGAGCTTCCGGTAGACCGAGCGCATGATCACCGCCCCGCAGACATCGGTGCCGTAGACGACGGCATTGGCGAGTACGGCGACGGTGGCGATGATCTGGCCGGTGGTAACAAGCATTTTCGGCTTCCTTCCTGGGACTTCTCGTGTGTTCCGAGGATGCTCCCCGAGGTTTGGAAGGCACTAGGAGCCGACTTGGACAGCTGTGGTGACCTAGTCATGCGCCGTGCGTGTCAGCGGGCGTGTAGGTGGGATGTCAGGGCGCTATCAGGGGACGGCGTGACAGTGGTTCTCGTAACGGCGAGAACGACTGGAAGGCGTGAGTGATGACTGCTCAGGGAATTAATCGGGCTGATGCGTGGAGCGGCATGGTCGAGGTGGACGACACCGCGTTGGCCGTGACCGACACCGGTGGCGACGGTATTCCGGTGATCTACCTGAACGGGCAGTTCGCTACCCAGGGCTACTGGAAGAAGACCATTGCCGAACTGGGTGACGGCTTCCGGCACATCACCTTCGACGAGCGGGGGCGTGGGCGGAAGTCCAAGACTTCCAAGGATTACTCGTTCGAGGCGGCGGTGCGGGATGTGGATGCCGTGCTCGCGGCCAGGGGTGTGGAGCGGGCCATTGTCGTGGCGTGGTCCTATGGCGCGGTCGTGGGAGCGCATTGGGCGCAACGGAATCCGGAGCGGACCATCGGGGCGGTGCTCGTGGACGGCGCGTTTCCGTACGACTGGCTCGACGACGCGATGGAGCAGCGGATCCGGAAACTGTTCAAGCGGCTGAACTGGGTGATGCCGTTGCTGCGGCCGACGGGGTTGACGCCGCGGTTGTCAGCGGCCGAGCAGGCCGAAAGCAATATCGAGCTCGGGAAGCTCTCGCGGGAGAGTGCGCTGGGTCCGGTGCTGGACGCGATCACAGTTCCGGTGCGGTATGTGATCGCTTCGGGGACGTCGTTCGGCAGCAAGAAGGACGAGCAGGAGAAGATCCGCAAGGGGTTGGATTCGGCTGTCGCCCGCAACGAGAACATCAAGCTCGGGGCGAAGGTGCCGAGCAATCACGGTGCGATCCTGCGGAAGGATTTTCGGGCGATCGCGGATTCGGTGCGCGAAATCGCCGGATGACGCCGACGGGGCCGGGAAGCGACGAACTTCCCGGCCGGGCCGGTCAGGAGTTGACGCGCTCGGTGGGGTCTTCGTCGGGAGAACCCTTGCGACGCATCCGCTTGACGACCTCGACGACGATCGGCAGCACGGAGACGGCGACGATGAGCAGGAAGATCAGGTCGACATTGTCGCGGACGATGGCGATCTGGCCGAGCAGGTAGCCGAGGAGGGTGACACCCGAACCCCACGCCACACCGCCGATCACGTTGTAGAGCGCGAAAGTCCGGTATCGCATGGCCGACGCGCCTGCCACGACAGGCGCGAAGGTGCGCACGATCGGAACGAAGCGGGCGAGCACGATGGTGATGGGGCCGTGCTTTTCGAAGAATTCGTGGGATTCGTCGATGTAGCGCTTCTTGAAGAACCGGGCGTCGTTGCTCTTGAACAACGCGGTCCCACCGCGCGCACCGATCACATACCCGACCTGATCGCCGAGGATCGCGGCGACGGGGATCAGCACGAGCAGCACCCCGATCGGCGCGAACGGTTCGATCTCGGTCGACTTCGACGCCGCGATCAGTCCGGCGGTGAACAGCAGGGAATCGCCGGGCAGCAGGGGGAACAGCAATCCGGACTCGATGAACACCACCAGCAGCAGCCCGGCGAGCATCCAGGTGCCGAAGGAGTTGAGCAGGTTCACCGGGTCGAGGAAGCCGGGCAGCAGCGCGAGGTGCACGGTGTCGGCCGGGAGGTGCGAGGTCATAGTCCTACCTGGGGATGACGGGTCGGTTCACGTCGTCATTGTTCCATTCGGACGCTATCACCCGGCCCGCGCCATCACCCTCACCGCGATAGCGAGCCCACATGACCACGGAAATGGGGGCATACGGTCCCGTACGCCACAGTAACGATCTTGCAGGTCGGGGCGACATGGTTCGTGACATGCGGCCCGTCGGGGGGCCTGCCCACCTGTAGGTCGTTCGAACGGGATCAACATATGAATCTGCGTGCGTTTCTCGCGAAACATCGCATCGCTTCTGCTGTTGCCGCGCCTGCGGCGTTGGGGGTCGCGGCCATCGTCGCCGCGTCGTTCGCGGTGACATCGAAGCCCGCCTCCCCCGAATACACCCTCACCACATCGGTGACCGAGTGCCGCGAGATGGTGACCATCTCGGTGGCCGGACGTAACGACACCCCCGTCGAGGGCACCACCGCCATGCTGCTCGACGCCAACGGCAACCCGCTGCCCGCCGCGCTGTCGGGCGACCACAGCAGTGTGTGGGTCGACCCGGTGGTGAACGCGCCACGTGACGATCTGGCCGAAGGCCAGTACGCGGCGGTGTACATCGCCTATCCGGCGGACATGTCGACCTACGAGGACGCGGTGAACGCGGGTGTCGCCAACACCGAGCGCGTGATGCGGGAGATCTCCGCGGCATGCCCGGACACCAAGTTCTCCATCGTCGGCTACAGCGAGGGCGCCGACGTGGTTCGCCGCGTCGCCGAGGGCATCGGCAACGACGACCCGGCGGACGGCTACGGAGTGGTCGACCCCGACGACGTGCTCGGTGTGGTGATGTTCGCCGATGCCGGCCGCGGTGCGGGTGAGGGCCCGTTCATCGGCGCCGAGGACCCGTTCGCCAACCCGGACGGTTTCGACCAGAAGTACCAGGACGGCACGAAGCCGATCTCGGGCAAGGGCGTGACCACGGGCGGCGACTTCGGCGCCCTCAACGGCAAGATCGCCTCGTTCTGCTCCGAGGGCGACCTGACTTGTGCCGCGCCGGAGAACATTTCGCTGCTGCAACTGGCCGCCAACGTGGGCAGGCAGATCAATGTCGACGATCTGCAGCGCGACGGTCTCACCCCGGCGACGGGCCAGGACATGGCGTTCACCCTCGGCCGGATCGCGATGGCCGCCTTCTCCGATATCGCTGCCAACCCCAATTGGATGGCCAGCGACGAAACCTTCCTCGACGTGCTGCTGAAGGTGTCGGACCCGGACTACAAGCCGGGTGAGACGAAGGCGCCCGCGAAGGCGGACACTATTGCGGCCGAGAAGATCTCGCCGCTGGCGTACCTGCCGCAGAAGGTGTTCAACGAGATCGTCGGGCTGATCGTCACGAACCAGAACACCATCCCGGTCGCGCTGAGCGATCCGTACCAGCTCACCCTCGGCCCCAACGGCACCGGTCATCACTTCGACTACTGGCGCGATTCCGACGCGGCCAACGGTAAGCCGCTGACCTCGGCGGAGTACGCCGCCGCCTGGCTGACACACCTGGCCAAGCAGGCGCAGGCGGGCGAGACGGTGGACGCGAAGTCGGCTCCGGAGGACTCCGATGTGACGGCCGCGCTCGCCGCGCCGACCAAGCCCGCGACCACGACCACCTCGGCGGCGCCGAGCACGTCGAAGGCGCCCGAGCCCACGTCGAGCACGTCGAAGGCGGCGACCAGCACGTCGAAGCCGACGACCACCGTCGAATCGTCGACCGTCGCACCGTCCACCACGACGGTTCCGCCGACCACCACCGAAGAGCCGGCGACCAACCAGGCCGCCGCCCCGGAAACCACCACCCAGGCGCCCGCGCCGAGCACAACGGTCGCGCCGACCACCACGGTCGCACCGACCACCACTGTCGAGCCGTCCACCACCGCGACGAACTGATCGACGCCGAAGAACCCGGTGTGACCTCGTGTCGCACCGGGTTTTTCGTGTCCGCGCCCACCGGGAACGCACCGACATCGCGGTCCGACGCGCCGATCATGGTGACTGTGACGGGCCTCGGTGCAATGATCGGCGGGTGACTCAGTGGCTCCCACTCCTCGGCTCGCTCCCCGTCGCCGGCGCAGTTCTGGTCGGCGTGATCGCCAACAACCGAACCCACCGCGATGCACTCGCGGCGGCCGACGAGCGTGGCAGGCAGGCGCTCGACGCCGCGCAACGCCACGTCGAGCTGTCGAACATGGTCGGTGACCAACGTGATCACGAGGCGTGGCGGCGCGAGGCCGTGCTCGCCGCGGTCGCTTCGATCCTGGAGACCTCGGCGTCGGTGCGGGCCGATCTGGCCAGCTGTGGAGACTGGGAACTGCTCACCGTCGACGAGATCGACAATGTGGGCGCGCAGATCCACAAGGTGATCTGGGATCGCCCGAGCGCCATGCTCACCCGGTTGCGGGTGGTGGCCCATCGCCGCATCCCGAACAAGTGCGAAGACCTGCTGCGCACGCTCACCGCCGCCCAGCACATCACCATGCAGCGCCTGAAGCTCCATATCGATGTGGAGGCGACGGTGGAGGAGCTCGAGGAGATGGCGTCGCTGTGGCAGAAGGCGATGCGTCATGCGGCCGAGCAGGAGCGGGCGCTGGTGGAGACCACCCGGATCGAACTCGGGATCGAGATCGCCTCGAAAACCGTAGGCGCGGAACCGGCTCCGGCCCCGATTCGGGTGGTTGCCGAAACCCCGTCGCCGACAGAAGATTCCGAGGAGCCCGAGTCGGAGCAGGTGACGGAGCAACTGCAGTCCGTGCCACAGCAATCCGATGGCACCCAGTCCCAACCTGAACCCTCCCCCGAGACTCAGGCGATCGCGGAATCACAGCACCCGGCCGAAAACCCGGACAACGATCCGCGCGACGCGATCGACCCACGCGAAGCCGAAACGGTCAGGGCCTGATCCTCGATCGCATGCGAGACCGACGGGCGCGCTGATTTCGCAGCTCGGTGGAACCCAGGCCTGCCCATCCGGACCGCTGTTTCCCACGACGAAGCGAAGCAGTGGTGCGCTGTGGAGTTCGGCATGGTCGCGACGTTCGGCTGACGGCACCCCGGACCACCGGGTAGCGTGGATATACGGCACGCAGGGGTGCCGTACCCGACAGCGTGGTCGATTCTGAAGTCTTTGCCATCACCTGTCCTCAGGGGGCGATCTCGCATGGATCTCATAGCGCCGTTGGATGCGCTGTTCTTGCTCGCGGAATCTCGGGAGCACCCGATGCACGTCGGGTCACTGCAACTGTTCGAACCGCCCGAGGATGCCGGGCCCGACTATCTTCGCGAACTGCGCGAAACCTTACTGGCCGACAACACCGTTCGGCCCACCTTCAGCAGGCGGCCCGCCACCTGGCTGGGTGCTCCGCAGCTGGCGTGGACCCAGGACGACCAGGTCGACCTGGATTACCACGTGCAGCACAGCGCACTGCCCGCGCCCGGCGGGATGGACCAGTTGCTCGACCACGTCTCGAGCTTGCACAGCGCGCTGCTCGACCGGCACCGCCCGATGTGGGAGATGCATTTCATCGAGGGTCTGGCCGACGGCCGCTTCGCGCTGTACGCGAAGATGCACCACGCACTGATCGACGGCGTCTCCGCACAGCGGATCATGCAGCGCACCCTCACCACCGACCCGTTCGCCACCGATGTGACGGTTCCATGGAACCTGCCACGTAAGGAGCGCACACCGCGGACCGTGCAGCCGAAGACGGGACTGCTCGGCGCGCTGTCGTCGGCGAGTTCATCGGCCGCCGCGCTGCTGAAAGCCACCAGGACCGGGCTGCTCGAGCAGCAGCTCACTCTCCCGTTCGAGGCGCCGCGCACCCTGCTCAACGTGCCGATCGGTGGCGCGCGCAAGTGCGCGGTGCGCAGCTGGTCGATGGACCGGCTCAAGCAGGTGAAGAAGGCGACCGGCACCACCCTCAACGATGTGGTGCTCGCGATGTCGGCGGGCGCGCTGCGCGCATACCTGCTGGAGCACAACGCCTTACCGGACAAGCCGCTGATCGCGATGGTTCCGGTGTCGTTGCGTGACGAGGACGACCTCGACACACAGGGCGTGAAAGTGGCTGCGCTGCTGTGCAATCTCGGTACCGATATCGAGGACCCGGCAGAACGCCTTCGGGTGGTGAGTGATTCGATGCGGCGCAACAAGCAGGTGTATCACGGGCTCGGCCCGCTGCAGACGCTCGCCGTGTCGGGTGCGGTGGTGAGCCCGATGGCGGCGATGCTGCTCCCGGGGTTCGCGTCGATGACGGCGCCGCCGTTCAACATCGTCATCTCCAATGTGCCCGGTCCGCGCGAATCGATGTACTGGAACGGCGCGCGCCTGGACGCGGTCTTCCCGCTCTCCATCCCACTGGACAGCCAGGCCGTGAACATCACCCTCACCTCCAATGCCGACAACCTCGATTTCGGCCTGGTCGGGTGCCGTCGCACCCTGCCCGACCTGCATCGATTGCTCGACCACCTGGAGGATTCGCTGTCGGCGCTGGAGGACGCGGCACTCTAGAAATTGGGCATTCTCCACCAAACTAGAACGTGTTACAGTTCGGTATGCGTACCGAATTCTGCGAACAGCTCGGCATCGAATTCCCGATCTTCGCCTTCACCCACTGCCGCGACGTCGTGGCGGCGGTGAGCAATGCGGGCGGACTCGGGGTGCTCGGCGCGGTCGGCTTCACCGCCGAACAGCTCGAGGTGGAGCTGGCTTGGCTCGATGAACACGTCAACGGCATCTACGGCGTCGACCTGGTGATCCCCTCGAAGTACGAGGGCAAGGGTGTCGACGGCCTGACTCCCGAACAGCTGGAGAAGCAACTGGCGCAGATGGTTCCGCAGGGCCATCGCGACTTCGCCCAGCAGATCCTCTCCGACCACAACGTGCCGCCGCTGCCCGACGGCGAACACCACAACGAGCTGCTCGGCTGGACCGCGACCACCGCGGGCCCGCAGGTCGACGTCATCCTGAACCATCCCAAGGCCAAGCTCGTCGCCAACGCACTCGGCACCCCGCCCGACGATGTCATCAAGCGCATCCAGGACTCCGGCCGGGTGATCGGCGCGCTGTGCGGTTCGGTGAAGCACGCGATGAACCACAAGGCCGCGGGCCTGGACTTCGTGGTGTGCCAGGGCACCGAGGGTGGCGGGCACTGCGGCGAGGTGTCCTCGCTGGTGCTGTGGCCGCAGGTGATCGAGGCGATCGGCGACACGCCGGTGCTCGCCGCCGGTGGTATCGGCAACGGCGCGCAGGTCGCGGCGGCGCTGGCGATGGGCGCGGCGGGCGCGTGGACAGGCTCGCTGTGGCTCACCGTCGAGGAGGCCAATGTGCCGCCCGCGCAGATGGAGACCTACCTCGAGGCCGACAGCCACTCCACCATCCGCTCGCGGTCGTGGACGGGCAAGCCGTGCCGCATGCTGCGCAACGACTGGACCGACGCCTGGGAGTCGACCGACACTCCCGACCCGCTGCCGATGCCGCTGCAGATGATGGTGGCCCTCGACGGCGTCAAGCGCGGACACCGCTACCCCGAGGCCGCCAAGGACGTGAACTTCAATCCGGTGGGCCAGGTGGTCGGCATGATGAACAAGGTGGAGCGCAGCGCCGACGTGATCGAGCGACTGGTGAACGAATACGTCACCGCGTGCGATCGGCTCAGCACCCTCAACTCCTGACCGTCCGGATGCCGGTAGGTTGCCGGCGCCACACCGTCGTGACGGCACTGCTCGCCTAGACTCGCGGTATCTCACCCAGGTGCACAGTGCCCAACGGTTGCGGACGGCGGTGACATGGCTTCCGAACACAGGATCAGCACGTGGGCGGCGGCGCGCAAGCGGGTCGCCGAGGCCGTGGCGACCACCCGCGCGCAGTACCCCGGCCGGCCGGCGCCGGTGGACGACCCACCGGTACCGGCCGATCTGCTGAACCTGCTGTGCCGCCTCGGCGTGGCGCTGGTCGGCTCGGGCGAGACCTCCCAGGGCGTGCAGCAGATCCTCGACCGGCTGTCCAAGCGATACGCCACCGACAACATCCATTTCATAGTGCTGCCCACGGCGGTGTTCGTGCGCGTTCGCACGCACGAGGGCTCCGCGGTCGACATGCTCGACGCGCGGGTGGGCACCCTGCCGCTCGACCAGATCGCCGGGCTCTACAAGCTCATCGACAAGATCGAGCAGGACGCGCCGCCACCCGCCGAGGCATCGGCCGACCTCGACAAGATCCTGTCGGCGAAACCGGGCAGTCCGCCGTTGGTGATCCTGCTCGGTCATGTGGTGCTGACGGTCGGGATCGGCATGATGCTCAATCCCGGGGCGCGGGCACTGGTCGGGTACGTGGTGCTCGGGCTGATCGTCGGGTCGCTCACCCAGCTGGCCGACCGGTTCCGGCTGCTGAAGTCGTCGCTGCCGGTGGTCGCGGCGGCCGTGGTCGCGATGCTGTCGTTCGGGTTCCCCGGGGCGCTGGCCGGTGGTCAGCCGCAACAGTTGCTGATTCCCGCCGTGGCGACGCTGCTGCCCGGGGCGATGCTCACCAACGGCACGATCGAGCTGTCGACCGGGTCGATGGTGGCGGGGGCCAGCCGGCTGGTCTACGGCATCAACATGCTGTTCCTGCTGGCCTTCGGGCTGTTCGTCGGCATCAGTCTGCTCGGACAGTTGCAGACGGTTCCGGTGAGTTCGGCCCAATTGGGTTGGTGGGCACCACTGCTCGGGGTGCTGCTGATCGGGTACGGGCATTCGTGGCGGTCGAGCGCGCCGCAGAATTCGGTGGGCTGGCTGCTGCTCGTCCTCTACATCACCTATCTCGCGCAGTTCGCCGGTAAGGCGCTGTCGGGACCGCTGACCGGCACGTTTCTCGGCGGGCTCGTCGCCGTGCCCGCGGCCTATCTGATCCGGAACCGTAAGAACGCACCGCCGACGCAGGTGGCGTTCCTGCCCGCGTTCTGGATGCTCGTGCCCGGCGGCATCAGCCTCACGGGCATCTCGGAGCTGGTGATGCGCACCCACGGTGGAGCCGCGAGCGGCGGGCTGGAAGTGATTGCCTCGGCATTGCTGTCGGTGATGTCGATCGCGCTGGGCGTGATGGTCGGTTCCGGCCTGCGGGCCTCCTACCCGCCGCACGTCGGACCGATCCTCGATTCGATCGTGCCAAGAGCGCACCTGCCGTGGCATCACACGGCCGACGCGCGGCACGCCGCCGAGGCCCGCCGCCACGGCGACCCAGACAGCTCAGGCTGATTCGGCCTCGGCCGCGGGGCCGGTGATGCCGAGCAGATCGTCGAACCGGGCGATCACCTTCTCGTGGTAGAGCGCGAAAAGGTCGACGAACAGGGCCGATTGCGCCTCTGTGGGCTCGGAGCCCGACTCCCACACCGCGAGCAGCGCACGCCAGACGAGCACGTGCAGGTCGGCGGCGACGGCGAAGTAGGCGGTGACCGCCTCGGGCACCTCGGCGACCATGTCACCGATCGTATTGAGCACCGCGCGTTGCATGCTCATCCCGAGCGCACCGAGCACCCGCCGGATCAGGGCGATCTCGGTGGCGATGATGCGCGGATAGTCGGGCACGGTGTGGCGGGCGAGCGCCTCGAGCTCGTCGACGGTTGCGGCGAGTTCGCGGTGGTCCAGCGTTTTCGCCGCGCCGGTGTAGGTGAGCAGCGCCTCGAGGACGATGCCGCGTTCCACCTCGACGATGTCGGCGAACATCTCCGCCGCGATCTCGGGCGCCGACAGGGAGAAGCGGAACAGGTGCCGGTAGGCGTCCATCCCGCCTTCGGAGCGCACATCGCGAATGGTGAAGCCCTTGCCACGGCGCGCCTCGACGAAACCGTAGGACTCGAGCCTGCCGAGGGTGAGCTGGGCGGTGGCCCGGTTCATCCCGAATTCGTCCGCGACCTGGCGCACCGAGGGCATCAGCTCGCCCGGCCGGTACTCGCCGGTGGCGACACGGCGGGCCAGCTCGTCGGCGACGTCGGCGACCACCGTCCGGGATCCCATCGAAGAAACACCTCTCGGTCATGATCCGGCTACGTCCCAGACAGCTTAGGCGCTGGACACGACGCTTGGCACGGTCGGCAATCCTCGCGGTGATTCCCCACCCCGGCCGATCAGCAAACCGATCCGACCGACCGGCATGTTCAGCGACCGGCAGGCAACCGGCGATTCGGGCAGCGAGAATTCCCGATTCTGCTGCGCGCGGATCAGACAGCGTTGCGCCGCATCGTGATTGAATGCGCACGTATCGGCGGGACCCCAGACTCTGGAGGATGCGTTGAAGCAGGTTCATTTCGTCGTATGTGCGGTCGCCGCGCTCACCGTGATCGCCGGAGCCTCCGGCTGTGGTGAGGACTCCGGCAACCAGTCCGCACATCCGAGCAGCACGGTCGCGTCGACCACATCGGCCCAGGTGGTCGCCCCGCCGAGTGAGATCGTCGAGTCGACCCGCGCAGCGGCATCGAGTACGACAAGGGCGACTTCCACCGCGTCGAGGACCACCAGCGCTGCCCCCGACGAGCCCGTCGAGGACGTGGACTGCGGGCCGGTCACCGACGCCGTCGGCGGCACCCGCACGGTGATCGCCGTCGGCTCGCCGGAGGGTCGACCCGGCTGCACCGAGGCGATCAATGTCGCCTCCACCTACGTGACGACGATCCAGCCGTCCGACGAACTCGACGTCGACGGCTGGGACTGCCACGCCCAGCCCGACCCGGCCGTCCCGTCGATCTGCGAGAAGGACGGGCTCACCATCGCGCTGCGGGCGAACTAGATCATGTTCTTCTCGCCCATCCAGCGCATGATCGGCCAGCCGAGCGCCACCGGGATCCAGCAGGTGAGCACGCGATAGAGCAGCACGGCGGGCACCGCGATCTCGGCGGGCACCCCGAAGGCGGCAAGACCACCGATCAGGGCCGCTTCCACCGCACCGACACCGCCGGGAGTCGGCGCGGCCGAGGCGAGGGTGCCGCCGATCATGGTGACGATCGTGACGGCGACGAAATCGGTTCCGCCGCCGAAGGCCTCGACGCTCACCCACAGCACGAACGCCTTGCCGAGCGTGATCACCGCCGACCCACCGACGATCACGGAGAACCGCATCGGGTTGCGGGCGAGCGCGACGACCTCGCCCACCACCTCCCGGATCTGCGGCCACACCGAATGGTTCACCCAGCGGCGCAGTTTCGGCACGAACATGAACGCGCCGATCAACCCGACGCCCACCCCGGCTGCCAGGTACAGCACGGTGGCGTCGGGCACGATGTGGGCGAGATTGGTCGAGGTGCCCGCGACGACACTGAACACCACGAGCAGCACCAGGTGGGTGAGCACCTGCATGGACTGCTGCAAGGCGACGGCTCCGGTGGCGCGCGCGGTCGACATGCCTGCCTGCACGAGGAACCGCACGCTCAGGGCCAGTCCGCCGACACCGGCCGGGGTGGTGGTGGCGACGAAGGTGTTGGCGAACTGTTCGAGGAACAGGTCGCGGACCCGGACCAGCCCGTCGGCACAGGCACCGAGCGCGGCCGCCGCACCGACATAGGTGAATGCGGTGATGACCAGGCCGAGCAGCGCCCACCACCAGTTGAGGGTGCGCAGCTGGCTGAAGAACGTGGGCACCTGGCTGAAGAACGGGTAGGCCACGTAGACGAGCGCGACGAGCAGCACCAGCTGGATCACCTGATTGCGGGTGAACCGGGTGAGCTGTTCGGAGCCGATGCGGTCGTGACCGGTCTGCTCCCGCACCTCTTCCCGCGCGGTGGCCATCACCTTGGCCCACTGCGGCACCGTCTTGCGGATGCCCGCCGGCATGGCCGATTTGGTGAGCCTGCCCGCGGCGGTGACGACGGCGCTCTCGCCGAGTACGCCGACAGCCGCCGACACGGCCTCGTGCTTGCCGAACAGCGCGGTGGTCGACACGAGCAGCTGCGCGATGTCGGTTTGGCGCTGGGAGTCCGACGCACCGAATTCGGCCGCGGCGAAACCGTTGAACAGGGTGTCGCCCTGGCACATTCGCACATGATCGGGGCGCAGGTCGCCGTGGCTGATCTGGTTGTCGTGCAGGCGGACCAGCGAGCGCCACACCCCGGGCAGCACCTGCGCGGAGAGCTTGCGCAAGGGTGTGCCGCGAGGGACGGTGTGCGCGTACAGCATCCAGCCACGGTTCAGGCTCGCCACCGCGACCTGATGCGCCGAGGCCATACCGAGATCACCGATGGCGATACCGAGCAGCGCGCGATGTTCCACCGCCCGGTGCAGCGAGCCGTGCAGTGGCGCGGTCTCGCTGGAGCGGAAGGTGAGCCAGCGCCACAGCTGGCGGATAGCGCCGAAACTGCGCTGGTTCTTGCCGTACAGCTCGACGATGAGTTCGGATTCGGGCCCGTCGACGGCGGTGGCCAGCAGCAGCGGCCCGCGACCGGCGGGGCGGACCACCCGGAACGAGTTCACCGTGTACCCACGTTCGGCCAGCACGCGCACGGCAGCGTCGAGAGGCACCTCGAGTGCCGGTGTGCCGACCAGCCAGACGATCACGGCGCCCACCAGCCAGCCGACGACCAGACCGAGCATCGCCCGCGCGGGCACCACCGAACTCACCACCAGGTGGATCGGCGCGAACATCAGCAGCAGAAACCACATCCAGCGCCTCGGCCGCACCGGCAACCACGGGCTCGACACGGTGAGCATGGCGGCGAGCATGGCGATCCAGCGCGGATCGTCGAGGAACTGGGAAAGGAACGTGTCGAACCGGTCGGGCACGGGCAGATGCCATTTGGGCGTGGAGATGCCCGCCCCGGTGATCGACAGGGCCAGCACCGCGAGCAATCCCGCCGCGCCGTAACCGAAGAGCAGTTTCCACTGTCGGCGCACAACGAGTTCGATGAAGATGGCGAACGGCAACGCCAGGATGAGCATCCCGTAGATCAGGTAGACCAGCGTCGACTGCTCGGGACTGAGGAAGTCGACGATCTTGGCGACGGACCGTTCCAGCGCCAGCCATTCGGGCCGGGTGATGAGCGAACCCGCCACCACGACGCCGACGCCCAACGACGCCGCGACCACCCGGACGATGTCACTCGTCCGCCTGATCCTCGGCTGCAGGAGACTCCCCGTGACCGGGATCTCCCGCCCGTCGACTCGCATGAGCCGCACGATACACACCGACACGCCGTGGAACCGCCATGACATCACCCAATCTCGTAGTCGCCTTTGACCAGCGTGAACCGGGTCACAGACCATCACATCACGACGCCGCGTCCCGTCCAGGAAGCAAGGAACCACCTCACCGGAAGGAACGATCATGCAGGTTCTGCTCGCCGGGGCGACCGGTGCCATCGGGCGCCCTCTGATCCGCGCACTCACCGCCCACGGGCACGCCGTCACCGCCATTGTGCGCAACCCGGCCAACCACGGGCTGGTTCGCGAACTCGGTGCCGAACCCGTCACCGCCGATGTCCTCGACCGCGAGGGACTGCTGAGCGCACTGGACGGCGTGCGCGCCGACGCGGTAATCCATCAGGCCACCGCGCTGCGCGATGCCAAGCCTCAGCGCCGCATCCCCGCCGACGATCCGACCGGCCTGTTGCGCACGGTCGGCTCCGCACATCTGCTCGAGGCGGCAGAGCTGGTCGGCGCCCGGCGCTTTCTCACCCAGTCGCTGATCCTCGGCTACGGCTACCGCGACCACGGCACGGTTCCGCTCACCGAGCGCGACACGTTCGGCGTGTACGACTGCGGCGTGGCCGACGAAGTCGTGCGGGCGTGCGTGTCGGCGGAGGAGCGGGCGTTCGCGGCGCCGGGACTCGAGGCGATCGCGTTGCGCTATGGGCTGTTCTACGGTCCGGGCGCGTTCAGCGATCTTTTCGGCGACATGATGCGCAAGCGTCAGCCGGTGGGGCCCCTCGGCGAGGGCGGGGTGAACAGCTGGCTGCACGTGGAAGACGCCGCCGCCGCTACGGTGGCTGCGCTGGAACGCGGGGTCGTCGGTCGCGCCTACAACCTCGCCGACGACACCCCGATCACCTGGGGTGAGTTCTTCCGGCTGGTGCGGCACAGCAAGCAGGCGCCGCGGCCGATCCGGTTGCCGCTGTGGCTGGTTCGGCTCGGTGTGCCCTATATCGCCGCGTTGATGGGTGATACGTCGATGCGGATCTCCAGCGAACTCGCGCACGCGGAATTGGGTTGGCAGCCCAGATATTCCAGCGTCGCCGAAGGACTGGCGGCCGGTTGAGCTGCTCGCCGGGTCAGGACGCGCCGACGCGGGCGCTGACGGCGGCGCGGTCGTGGGCGGGGATCACTTCGATCTCCGGTGGCAGGGCGTGCAGGCGGTGGATGGTCTCGAACGCGGCGGTGCGGTCGTGGTCGACGAAATCGCCGGGGATCGGGGCCTTTTCGCGGATCAGTTCGATCTGCCGCTTGCTCCACACCGCGTCGCCCGCCAGCAGCACGCGGCTGCCGTCGTCCACGGCAAGGAGCACGCCGACGCTGCCCGGCGTGTGGCCGACCAGGTCGACGATGAGAACCGAGCCGTCGCCGAACAGGTCGTGGCTGCGACGGAAGGTGAGTACCGGTGGGCCGTCGAGGTCGTACAGGTCGAACACCCGTCCACGCAGCGGGCCACGCGCCACGGCGAACGGCGCACCGGAATCGCCCATGGCCCAACGGTATTCGGCTCCTGGCACGCGGATAGGAACCCAGCCGGGCAACTCGTAGAGCCCGGAGACGTGATCCCAGTGCAGGTGGGTGGGCAGCACGAAGTCGATGTCGGCGCCGGTGAGTGCGTGGTCGGCGAGTGCCTCGCTCAGCCCGCGCACGGGGTCGTCGAGGGTGACTACGCGCGCGATGGGGAAGGGGAGTTCGGGCAGCACCCGCTGGTGCACGCCCGCACAGAGGGCGGGGTCGACCAGGAAGGTGGCCTCGGGGTGACGGATCAGGAAGGCCGACATGGTGAGCGGCGTGCAGCGCAACGTCCGTGTGCCCTCGACGACCGCCGCGGTCGGTGCCGACAACTCGGCCTGGGTGAGCGCGGCGAGCGAGACGGTGTGGCGCGCCGGTGGCAGTGGCGCCTGCTCGAGGGCGGCGAGGAAGCGGGTGTCGGCGCCGCGCGGCCACAGCAGCCGTGGGCCCGAGGAGATCGCGGCGACACCACAGGTGAGAAGCGTCGTCAACATAGCTCTGTGCTCACCCATGAGTGCCACCGTAGGCGATGGCGGCGACGACCGACCACCGCAATGATTCCGCATCCACATCCAGCGAATACCGGGCTATCAGTCGGTGCGTCCCATCAGCCGGTCCGTCTCGCGGCGTTCGCGTTTCGTCGGCCTGCCCGCACCACGATCGCGGCGTGGCAAGGTGGCGAGGACTTCCTTCGGTGGGGGCGGTGGACTGCGGTCGATCAGGCACTGGGCGGCCACGGGCGGGCCGACGCGCTTGTGGATGATCTGCTCGACCACGACGATGCGTTCAGTCCCGGCGTGCCGGATCCTGATCTCGTCACCGCGACGCACCGGCTGGGCGGGTTTCACCGTCACCCCGTTGACGCGCACATGCCCGGCGCGGCAGGCATCGGCCGCCGCGGACCGGGTCTTGAACAGACGAACCGACCAGGTCCACGCGTCGACGCGGGCCTGGTCGGGTGATCGTTGTTCCGCTGGGGACACCCCCTAGACGATACGGCGTGCCGTTACGACGTCGTCGGCGGAGAGCTGGGTGTAGGACACCGGGGTGCCCGACTGCACGGCGTTCAGCAGCTGACCGTTGCCGGCGTAGATGCCGACGTGGCCGCCACCGTTGGTGATGACGATGTCACCGGCCTGCAGGTTGTCGAAGGACACGGGCGCACCCACGTGGGACTGCTCGAAGCTGGTGCGGGGCAGCTCGACACCGGCCTGGCGGTAGGCCCACTGCACGAGACCGGAGCAGTCGAAGCTCGACGGGCCCGCGGCGCCCCAGTTGTAGGAGGCACCGAGCTTGCTGCGCGCGGCATCGAGGGCGATGTTGCCCGCCGACTGCTGCTGCTGCTCGAAGGGGTTGTCGAACTGCACGCTCGGCAGCTGCGGCGCGGCCTGGCCCTGCGGGGCGACCATGGACTGCAGCTGCTTTTCCACCTGCTGGGCGGGCTGCTCGAGTTCGGGCGGCAGATCGAAATTGCCGAGGCCCGGAATGTTGATCGTGGCGGCCTGCGAAATCGCTGGCATCGCACCGGTTGTGGCGGCCACCGCACCCATGACGAGTGCACCCTTGACGGAATTCGGCAGACGAGAATCCCGCTGCAAGCTGTGTTTACCCACCGAGACGAGTCTCCGATCTTGCTGCTCACCCGCCGCGCTGTCGTGTTCGCTTGGGAAACACGACTATTCGGCGGTGACCCGTGGCGCCGCTTCTCTGACGAAGCGACAGACTCCACTAAGTCACGAGAAGATTACGGCCTGTGATCCACGGTGTCCAGCGGTGCCCGCAAGTTGTTTTCTTGCTGCCGCCAAAGCCCTGTTCAGCGCGCTGCCACGGCGTGTCGAGAGGGATAACGGTCCGGTCTCCCGATGTCACTGCCCGTCGCGGTCGCGCAGCGCTTGTTCGAGTTCGGCGATGCGGCTGCGGGCATCGGCGAGATCGACCTCGAGCCGGCCCAGCGCCGCGACGACCGGACCGATGGCGATGTGGGCGACGGCCTCCACGGGGTTCATGTCGCCGGTTCCCGCCGCGAGGGCGGCCAGCACGCCACGCTTGATGGTGTCGGCCCGGTGCGCGCCGGGCGGCACCCGCCAGCCGGCGACGACCTGAGCGGGCGTCAGGTAGATCGGCGACGTGGCGTCCTCGTCTCGCGATGGTTGCTCCGAGCTTGGCTCCTCGAACATCGGGCTCCGTTCTTTCTCGGGTTCGCTAGCAGTATCTAGGACACGGCACAGAGTTACCGAGATTCTGCCGTGCACACGCGCTACGGTTGCCAGGCATGGACCCCGTGCGCAATCCCTATGCTCCCGGCGCCGGTCAGCGTCCGCCCGAATTGGCCGGGCGCGACAAGCAACTCGCCGCCTTCGACATCGTCCTGGAACGGGTGGCGCGCGGGCGGCCGGAGCGCAGCGTGATGCTCACCGGGTTGCGCGGAGTGGGAAAGACCGTGCTGCTCAATCAGCTTCGGTCGGCCGCGGTGTCGCGCGGCTGGGGTACCGGCAAGATCGAGGCCCGGCCCGATCAGGATCTGCGCAGACCGCTGTCCTCGGCGCTGCACATGGCGGTGCGCGCGGTCGCGATGGCGCATCGCAATCCGGAACAGGTCGACGACTTCCTCGGCATCCTCAAGGCTTTCGCGTTGCGCGCCACCGCCGACAAGGGCATGCGCGAACGCTGGCAGCCGGGTATCGATGTGCCCGCGGTGACCGGCCGGGCCGATTCCGGCGATATCGAGATCGACCTGATCGAGTTGTTCAAGGAGGCCGCGGCGCTGGCCGCCGCGATCGGGGTGGGCATCGGCATATTCATCGACGAGATGCAAGATCTCGGGCCCGCCGATGTGTCGGCGATCTGCGGCGCCTGCCACGAATTGAGCCAGGATGCCGCGCCGCTGATCGTGGTCGGCGCGGGCCTGCCGCACCTGCCCGCGGTGCTGTCGGCATCGAAGAGCTATTCCGAGCGTCTGTTCAGCTATCACCGCATCGACCGGCTCGATCGGGAGTCGGCGGATCAGGCGCTGATCGCGCCCGCCGAGCGTGAGGAGGTGAAGTTCACCTCCGAGGCGCTCGATTCGCTGTATCAAAGGGCCGACGGTTACCCGTATTTCGTGCAGGCGTACGGGAAGGCGGCCTGGGATCAGGCGCCCGAGAGCCCGATCACGGCCGAGGACGTGGCCGTGGCCTCCCCCGCCGCCGAGGAGGAACTCGCTGTCGGCTTCTTCGGTTCGCGCTACGAACGCGCGACACCCGCGGAGCGCGAGTACATGCGGGCGATGGCCGATCTGGCCGGGGACGACGGCCCGGTCGCCACGGCCGCGGTCGCCGCCGAGCTGGGCCGTAAGCCCGCCTCGGTCTCTCCTGCCCGCGACGGGCTCATCAAGAAGGGCCTGATCTACTCCGCCGAGCGCGGGACCATCGGATTCACGGTTCCACATTTCGGGCGCTATCTGCGCAGCGTATAGAACTATCCAGCTCCATAGCGCTTTTACTAGACATCGGCATAAAGGGCTGACGAACACCCTCTCGACACTTCTCTTCAGGTATCTAGACGAAACCTTAGATTCCTTTAGAGAGTCCCGCGATCACAGGAACCGCCGCGCCGGAGTCTTTTGCGCATCGGCTGAATAACGCGAGGCATGCCCGGTTAACGCCAGGGCTACCCAGGTCGAAACACCACCACAGCCCGCGCACGCAGTCGACCAGGAGGCCCAGCCCATGGACATCACAACGGCCGAGGCCCGCCGCTGCACCGTCGTCGCCGACGACGGCACGCCGATCGCCACCCGCACTTACGGCTCCCCCGATGCCCCGATGACCGTCGTCTTCGTGCACGGCCACTGCCTGCACACCGAATCGTGGGCCCACCTGCGCGAACAGCTGCGTACCCGGTGGAGTTCGGACACCAAGATGGTCTTCTACGACCACCGCGGCCACGGCGAATCCGGCCACGCCCACCACGACACCTACACCATCGACCAGCTCGCCGCCGACCTCGACGCGGTGCTGCGCACGATCGCGCCGGCCGGTCCGGTGGTGCTGGTCGGGCACTCGATGGGCGCCATGGTGCTGCTCGCCTACGCCCGGCTCTACCCCGAGACCATCGGCACGCGGGTCACCGGCGTCGGCCTCATCGCGGGCGCGGCGGGCGGGCTCACCGAGCTGGGTCTCGGCAGACTGCTCAACCGGCACGCCGTCGCTTCCCTCCAGCGCGCGGTGGTCCTCGCGCCACGCGTGATGCAGGCCTCGAAGCGCCTGTCACGCTGGGTGTTCGGACCGCTCATCCGCGAGGGACGTGAGCGTACCCGGACGACGGCGATCGCCACGGCGATCCTCAACGAGACCGCGCTGCTCACCATGGCAGGCTTCCTGAACTCGCTGCTGACTTTCGACGAGGCGCACACCCTGCGCCGCTTCGGCGACCTGCCCGCGCTGGTACTCGCCGGGTCGGCCGACCTGATGGTGCCGTTCACCCATTCGATCGCGCTGGCCTCGGAACTGGCCGGTGCCGAGCTGGTGCGGATCGAAGGCGCCGGTCACAGCGTGATTCTCGAACACGCCGAGGAAGTGGCCCACGCCATCGCGGCGCTGGTGGAGCGGGCCGGTGTGAGCGTTCACAACCGCTACGCCATCGCGGGCTGACATCCAACAGTTATCCGACGGCAACCGCCGAATCCCCAGCAACTTCGGGCGTAAACCGAAAAGATCAGTTACTGTGGTGGAGATCACGTTGTGTGGTGAGTCACACAGCTCGGTGCAGCGCGGCCCGGGAGCTTTTCGGGCGTGCCCGTGATCCGGCGAGTCGGTATGCCCGCCATATACCCAGGAGGTAACGATGACACGCAGCGATATCGCGGAACTGCGCTACGCGGTCGGCCAACTCCGGCAATCGATCGGCGCACTGCGCTCCAACTACGGCGACGCGGCCACCGTGCGCCGGCTGGAGAACGACCTCGAGCGGCTCGTCATCGACGCCGAGGACTTCGAGCAGGCGCCCCCGCCGGAACTGGCCGTGCCGCGCCGGGCGGAACCGATCTATGTTCCCGACAGCAAGTCCGACGAGGCGGCCTGGATGGGTGCGCAGGACGAGGGCCTCGGCTTCCACTCGCGGCCGAGGACAAAGTAGAGGCACGACCTCGGCGCGGCGGCCTCCGGGTTGCCGCGCCGACCCCTGTCAGCGGCGCACGGGCCTGACACACTGCCGCAGGCCCACGGTGCCGCCGACCGGTCAGGCGCGGTGTCTACCCAATCGCCGACTGCTGCGTACCCCGTGGAATCGGGCGCCGCGTGGGGTCTCGACCGGCTCGTCGGATTCGGCGGATTCGAACAGCGCAGCAATGCCGTGGTCGTGGCCGAGCGCGATGGCTTCCAATCCGAATCGCCCGCCGGTGCGGCCCAATTCGTGCAGCATCGTGGTCATGATCCGCAGGCCGGTGGCACCGACCGGGTGACCGAGCGCGATGTCGGAACCGTTCACATTGAGGCGGTCGAGCGGGTCGAGTTCCCAGGCGGTGGCCAGGGCCAGCACCTCCACCGCGTAGCCCTCGTTGATCTCGAGCAGGTCGACATCGTCGAGCGTGTGACCGGTGCGGCCGAGCAGTTTGGCGACCGCCGGTGCGGCGCCGAGCGCGGGCCCCGAGGTGTCACAGCCCGCGGCGGCCCAGCCCGCGAGGAAGGCCATCGGGGTCAGGCCGAGCGAGGTCAGCCGGTCCTCGGCGACGACCAGGCAGGCCGACGCACCGAGCCGGTGGCTGCTCATGTTCCCCACCGTCACCACGCCGTCGGGCAGCAGGGGCCGCAGGCCGGCCAGGGTGTGCGTGGACAGGTCGTCACGCACGCCTTCGTCACGGCCGATCTGGTGACCACCGTGTCCCGGGCCGACATCCACCGGAACCACTTCCGCGCCGAACGCGCCCTGGCGCCAGGCCCGCGCGGCTTTGCGATGACTGGCCACGGCGAATTCGTCGGCCGCGGCGCGGTCGATCCCGTAGTAGCCCGCCAGTCCTTCGGCATTGTGCAGGCCCTCGACGCCGCCGGGTAGTCCGGGTGGGGTGGTCACGCATTCCACTCCCCCGGCGACCACTACGTCGGCGGCACCGGTCTGCACCATCATGGCCGCGGTGATCACGGCCTGCAGTCCGCTGCCGCCGTGCCGGTCGGTGAGAAAGCCGGGCACCGCGAACGGCAGCCCGGCGCCCCGGGCGGCCAGCGCACCGACGGCAGGCACGTTCGCCAGGCCGCCGTCGACGCAGGCCATGGCGACGTCCTCGATGCGCAGCGGGTCGATGCCGGAGCGTTCGATCACCGCCGAAAGGACCGTGGTCGCCAGCCACTCGGCGGGCATTCCCGACAGCGCTCCGCCCTCCACCCCGCTCGGGGTGCGGACCGGCGCCACGATCGCGGCTCTTCTCATGGCCATAGGGCACCACACGTTTGTTGCACCGGCATGACGCGCCTTCACAGGCGCAACGCTGTGATGGAGATCACCGCCATGCGAGGCAGGTGAGTGCGTGCGACCCGACTCGAGCGGCCGGAACACAGGCGTATGGTGCTCCACATCACAGTCCACAGCGGTGGGAAATGAATGCCGCCGCACACCTGCAGAGCAGCGAGGCATCGACCGTGAGTGCCGCACCGACCACCACCCCCGCCGCGGGGACCGGCGTCTTCAGCCGAACAAGGGCCCGTATCGCCGCGCGCACATTGCGCACCGACCGCTGGTGGCTGCCGCCGCTGCTCACCACCCTCGGCCTGACCGCCTTCGTCGCCTACGCGACGGTCAGATCATTTGTGCGCACGGCCTATTGGGTGCCGGAGTACCACTATCTGACACCGTTCTACTCCCCCTGCCTCAGCGATTCGTGTGTACCGGGTTCGAGCCATTTCGGTACGCCGTTTCCCGAGCTGCCGATGTGGATTCCGCTCGGGTTCGTGGTGCTGCCGTTCCTGCTCGGGTTCCGGCTCACCTGCTACTACTACCGCAAGGCCTACTACCGGTCGATGTGGATGTCGCCGCCCGCGTGCGCGGTGGCCGAACCGCACGCGCGCTACAGCGGCGAGACGCGGTTGCCGCTCATCATCCAGAACGCGCACCGCTACTTCTTCTATGTGGCGCTGGTCGTTTCACTGATCAACACCTACGACGCACTGTCGGCGTTCCACGGCAGCGGCGGCGGTTTCGGCTTCGGCCTGGGCAATGTGGTGTTGCTGGTAAACGTCGTCCTGCTGTGGGCGTACACGCTGTCGTGCCATTCGTGCAGGCATATCGCGGGCGGCAGGCTCAAGCATTTCTCGGCTCACCCGGTGCGGTACTGGTTCTGGACTCAGGTGTCCAAACTCAACACCCGCCACATGGCGCTGGCCTGGACCACGCTCGGCACCCTCGTCCTCACCGACTTCTACGTGATGTTGGTGGCAAGCCAGACCATTTCGGATCTGCGGTTCGTGAACTGAACCGCGACAACGCGAGGAGCTTCATTTCGATGCCAGAGGTGGAACGGCACGACTACGACGTCGTGGTGATCGGAGCGGGCGGCGCGGGTCTGCGAGCCGTGATCGAGGCACGCGAGCAAGGCTTTTCGGTGGCGGTGGTGTGTAAGTCGCTGTTCGGCAAGGCACACACCGTGATGGCCGAGGGCGGGTGCGCGGCCTCGATGGGCAATGCCAACGAGAAGGACAACTGGCAGACCCACTTCAAGGACACGATGCGCGGCGGCAAGTTCCTCAACAACTGGCGGATGGCCGAGCTGCACGCCCGCGAGGCAGCCGACCGGGTGTGGGAGCTGGAAACCTATGGGGCGCTGTTCGATCGGACACCCGACGGACGCATCTCCCAGCGCAACTTCGGCGGCCACACCTACCCGCGTCTGGCGCATGTGGGTGACCGGACGGGGCTGGAACTGATCCGGACCATGCAGCAGAAGATCGTGTCGCTGCAGCAGGAGGACTACGCGGCGACCGGCGATTACGAGGCGCGGATCAAGGTCTTCGCCGAGTGCACGATCACCGAGCTGCTCACCGAGGACGGAAAGATCGCCGGCGCGTTCGGCTACTACCGTGAGTCGGGGCAATTCGTGCTGTTCCGGGCGCCCGCGGTGGTGCTCGCGACCGGCGGTATCGGCAAGTCCTACAAGGTCACCTCGAACTCGTGGGAGTACACCGGTGACGGGCACGCCCTCGCGCTGCGCGCAGGTGTCACGCTGATCAATATGGAGTTCCTGCAATTCCATCCGACGGGCATGGTGTGGCCGCCGAGCGTGAAGGGGATCCTCGTCACGGAGGGTGTGCGCGGTGACGGTGGCGTGCTGAAGAACTCCGAGGGCAAGCGGTTCATGTTCGACTACATCCCGCCGGTGTTCAAGGGCCAATACGCCGAGACCGAGGACGAGGCCGATCAGTGGTTGCGCGACAACGACTCCGCGCGCCGCACCCCCGACCTGCTCCCCCGCGACGAAGTGGCACGCGCGATCAACGAAGAGGTGAAGGCGGGGCGCGGCACCGAGCACGGTGGGGTGTACCTGGATATCGCGTCCCGGATGCCCGCCGAGGAGATCGTGCGGCGGTTGCCGTCGATGCATCACCAGTTCAAGGAACTGGCCGATGTGGACATCACCGCCGAACCGATGGAGGTCGGCCCGACCTGCCACTACGTGATGGGCGGCATCGAGGTCGATCCAGACACCGGTGCGGCCGTGGTGCCCGGATTGTTCGCGGCCGGTGAGTGTTCCGGCGGCATGCACGGTTCCAATCGACTGGGCGGGAATTCCTTGTCGGACCTGCTGGTGTTCGGCAGAAGGGCCGGTCTCGGCGCCGCGGCCTACGTCGGCGGGCTGACCGAGCGCCCCACACCCACCGACGCCGACGTCGAGTCGGCGGCGAAAACCGCTCTCGCACCGTTCGATCCGCCGACGGACGGGGCAGGCGAAAACCCCTACACCCTGCACGCCGAGCTGCAGGAGACGATGAACGACCTCGTCGGCATCATCCGCAAGGAGCACGAGGTGCGCGAGGCCATCGACAAACTGGCCGACCTGCGCGCCCGGTACGCGCGGGTCACCGTGGTGGGCAACCGGCACTTCAACCCCGGCTGGCACCTGGCGCTCGACTTGGCCAACATGCTGCTGGTCAGCGAATGCGTTGCCCAGGCGGCGCTGTTGCGCACCGAGAGCCGAGGTGGACACACCCGCGACGACCACCCGGGCATGGATCCGACCTGGCGCAATTCGCTGCTGGTCTGCGCCCTCGACCCGGCGCGCTCGGACGGACTGGTTCCCGGCGTCACCGTCACCCGCAAGGAACAGACTCCCATGCGCGAGGACCTGCTGGCCCTGTTCGAATTCTCCGAGCTCGAAAAGTACTACACCGAGCAAGAATTGGCGGCCCACCCGGCGGCCGAAGGAAAGGCGTGACCATGGGATACGACGCTCGTTTCCGGGTCTGGCGCGGTGACATCGACGGCGGCGACCTGCAGGACTACACCGTCGCGGTGAACGAGGGCGAGGTGGTGCTCGACATCATCCACCGCCTGCAGGCCACTCAGACCCCCGACCTGGCGGTGCGCTGGAATTGCAAGGCGGGCAAGTGCGGTTCGTGTTCGGCGGAGGTGAACGGGCGGCCACGGCTGCTGTGCATGACCCGCATGTCGACGTTCGCTCCCGACGAGGTCATCACGGTGACCCCGATGCGCACCTTCCCGGTGGTCAAGGATCTCGTCACCGACGTGTCGTTCAACTACGAGAAAGCCAGGGAGATACCGTCTTTCGCGCCGCCGGAGCTGGCGCCGGGCGAGTACCGGATGAAACAGGTCGACGTGGAGCGCTCGCAGGAGTTCCGCAAGTGCATTGAATGTTTCCTGTGCCAGAACACCTGTCACGTGGTGCGCGACCACGAGGAGAACAAGCAGGAATTCGCCGGGCCGCGCTACCTGATGCGCATCGCGGAACTGGAGATGCACCCGCTCGACACCGCCGACCGGCGCGAACTCGCCCAGGAGAACGCGGGTCTCGGCTATTGCAATATCACCAAATGCTGCACCGAGGTGTGCCCGGAACACATCAAGATCACCGACAATGCGTTGATTCCGCTCAAGGAACGGGTGGTCGACCGTAAATACGATCCGATTGTCTGGCTCGGCAATAAATTGTTCCGGCGGTGAGACCGTGGCTGTCCGCTACAAGACAGCCACGGTCCCTACCGCTACCGATCCGACCAGTAATCCGATGAACAGCGCCGCGAGCAACGATCCGGTGAGTGTGTAGATTCCGATCGCCGATACCGCGAAAAGCAGGATCACGATCAGGCGTTCCACCCCGTCCTCAGGCGCCAGCCTCCGGTACCGGGGTGCAGTTTTCTTCAACCCTCGGTCCATGGAGAAGGATTACCCACCGGGGGCATTCGGCAAACGTTACGGGCGGTCGAACTCACCGTCGTGTACGCCCGCCGTGAACGCCGCCCATTCGCTCGGGGTGAAAATGAGCACCGGGCCGTCCGGGTTCTTGCCGTCACGCAGGGCTACGTTGCCCTCGTCGAGCATCGCCACCTCGACGCTCGCGTCGTCACCGTCGCCTGCGCGCTGCCAGGTGGCCCCGGTGAGATCGATATCGCGTTTGGTGTTCACGCCAGTACCCCGGTGTCGATGCTGCGGGTGAAGGCGTCCCAGCTCGGTCCGTCGAAGACCAGCGCGGGCCCGGCCGGATTCTTGCTGTCACGCACGCCGACGTGCCCGCCGAACAGAAAGGCAACTTCCACGCAATCTTTGTTCGCGCTGCTGCGGGTGCTCTTGAACCAGTGTGCGTCGACGAGATCGAAACTCATGCCACATACTCCTTCGCGACCCGCCGGAGCAGGTCTCTACTCGGTTGACAATCCAGCGCATGGCGCCGGAGGCACTCGTGAGCCCGGTCGTACCGTGTGACATCCGTGCGTCGTTCCAGGTAGAGGTCGCCGGTAAAGCCTTCGGCGTACACCACCGGTGGTTCGACCGGTTTACCGCTGCCATCGGTGCCGAACTCGAGAACCGTGAAAGGTCCGGTGGAGACTCCGAGTGGAACACCGGCGGCAAACGGCAGAATACGCAGTGCGACATTGCCCCGGGTACCGAAATCGGCAAGATGGCGCAACTGCGCAGCCATCACCTTGGCATTACCGACGACGCGATGCAAGACCGACTCGTGCACAACGACATCGAGTTCGGCCGGTTCGTGTTCGCGCCCGATCAAGGTCTGGCGTTGCATGCGCAGCGACACGCGCCGTTCGAGTTCGGCGGGTGAATCTTTCGGGCAGGCAAGCTGATTCAGTGTGCGCACATAGCTCGCGGTCTGCAGCAGACCGGGGACGAGCTCGGATTGATAGGTGCGCAGGGTGCGGGCGGAGGCCTCCAATCCGATGTAGATGTCGAAGTTCTCGGGAATGAGATCGCCGTATGCGTGCCACCAACTCTTGACGGCGGCCTGCTGAGCCAGGCCGGCCAATCCGTCGGTGACCTCGCGCGGAACGCCGTAGATGCGGCAGAGTTCGTTGATATCGATGGTGCGGATGCGGTCGGCGTGGCCCTTTTCCAGGCGTTGCAGGGTGCTCGCGCCCCATTCCATGCGTTTGGCCGCCTCGGCGATGGTCAGGCCCGCCTTGGTCCGCCATTCACGCAGATGGCGGCCGAGTTGACGGCGCGGCAGCGTAGACGCCGCCGGAGTTCGGTTAGATGCAGTGGCCACAGCCGTGCTCCTTCGATTCGCGCTGTGGGGAATCCTGCACTCTCCCGTGGGTTCCGTGCAGTGAATTGGGCCCGATCGATCAGCGGGCGCGGTGATCGGTGATCGGAGTGCGCGGGCCGAATTTCGGTTTGTGGGCCTGGCCGCTGAGCATGAGCAGACGCACGGCCCGATACCGGTGTGGGCGAAGAGGTTCCAGGTAGGCGACCATGGCGTCGTCGTCGATGGGGCGCCCGAGCAGGCTCCAGCCGACGGTGGCGGCCAGGTGGTAGTCGCCGACGGAGAGGGCGTCGGCGTCACCGAACGCGCGCTGTGCGGTCTCGGCGACGGTCCACACGCCGATGCCGGGGATGCTGCGCAGCCGGGTCGCCGCTTCCCGCGGGTCGAGGCAGGCGGTGCGTTCGATGGCGTCGGCCACGCGGGCGGCGCGCACGATCGTCTGCGCGCGCTGTGGGCCCACATTGGCGCGATGGAATTTCCACGAAGGGATCCGCCGCCAGGTGTCGGCATCCGGCGCGATCATCAGGTCACCGGGACCGGGGGCCTTGGTGCCGAACTCGCGTACCAGCGTGCGGTACGCCGCGAAGGAGGACTTGGTGTGCACCTTCTGTTCGAGAATCGCCGGGATCAGCGATTCGAGCACCTGGCCGGTGCGCAGCATCCGCAGGCCGGGGACGCGGCGGTGCGCCTCGACCAGCTTGGGATGCTCGGGGGCGAAATCCTCGACGTTCTCCTCGAGGCACAGCATGCGGTCCAGGCCGCTGAGGAACTCCTCGGCACCGGGGCCCCAGGCGCGTGCGTGCACGCCGTCACGGCCGTCCTGGGTGAGCCGGTAGGTGACCGGGCCGCTGGGCAGGCGCGAGGCATGCCAGTGCGAGCCGTCCGGGTCGGTGCGATGGCAGGGATCGCCCATTCCCCGGCGCAGGGGCGCCACCGTGAGCCCCACGTCGAAGGGCCTGCTCGACCGGACCGTCCGCGACAGCCCGGCCAGGTCCGGGTTCAGGGTCTGGTCACGCACCGACCCATTGTGCGCCCTTCTCCCCCGGCGACGCCATTTCGTAATACCGACCACATTCGCGACGATGAAACCCTCGTCGGCAAACAGTCGGCATCCCCTCGTCACAGGAGGCAACGGATGATCACGGACGCGCTCAACTGGCTGCTCGCCGCATGGGGCAATATCTTCGCAGGCAGCTCCGGGTATCAGATCCCGCCGGGGACCCTGCCCTTCGGCAGCTGAGCCCGGTCACCGTTCCAGCAGGTACCTGGCCAGATGCAGGCCGGGTCTGCGGGCCAGCTGGGCGGCCTGGGTGCGGCAGGAGAAGCCGTCGGCCAGGAAGACCGCGTCCGGTGCCAGGGTTTCCAGCGCCGGGAGCAGAGCGTTGTTCGCGACCGCTACGGAGACGTCGTAGTGGCCTTGCTGCATGCCGAAGTTTCCGGCGAGCCCGCAGCAACCGGCCAGTTCCCGGACCGTCACGCCCATCGCCGCGAGGATGGTCCGTTCGGCGGTGAAGCCGCCGACGGCGTGCTGGTGGCAGTGCGGCTGGACGACGACCGTGTCCGCGCGGGCCGGTGGTCGCCAGTCGGGGTGCTCGAGGAGGAATTCGGCGAGCGTGCGGACCGATGCGGCCACCCGGGCGGCGCGTGGGTCCTCGGGGAGCAACTCGGGGAGGTCGGCGCGCAGGGTGGCGGTGCAGGACGGTTCCAGCCCGACCACCTTGCCGCCCTCGGCCACGTGGGCGGCAAGGGCGTCGACGGTGGCGCGCAGGCGGGTGCGGGCGCCGTCGAGCTGGCCGGTGCTGATCCAGGTGAGGCCACAGCAGACGCGGGTGGTGGGGATGACGACCCGGTAGCCGAGTCGTTCGAGGAGTTCTGTTGCGGCCAGCGCGTTTTCGGGGTCGAAGGTGTCGGTGAAGGTGTCGATCCAGAGCATGACGGTGCCGCGTTCACCCGGCTGAGTGGCATGTTCACGGTCGATCGCGAGCTGTGCGAAGGGAAGGTGCGCACTCGATAGTGGCTCGGTGCGCTGGTTTCCGCCGAGCGCCGTCCACATTCGACGGAACGACTTCGGCGCCAGCGTGGGCATCTCGCGGCGAGTGTCTATGCGGGACAGACGCATTCCGATTCGACGCAGGAAGGTTGCGCCTGCGAGGGTGTTGACCATGCGCGGGGCACGTTGGGCCAGGGTGAGCCAGCGAGGGAGTTGGCCGAGCACATAATGATCCACAGGGCGCGGGCGGCGGCGGTAGCGGCGGTAGAGGGTTTCGGATTTGTAGGTGGCCATGTCGACGCCTGCCGGGCAATCCGAGGAACAGGCCTTGCACGACAGGCACAGGTCGAGGGATTCCTCGACTTCCTTTGCGCGCCAGTCCAGTTCCCCACGGACCACTTCTTGGAGGACCCGAGCGCGGCCACGTGTGGTGTCCTTTTCGTCGCCGGTCGCCAAGTACGACGGGCACATGAAGCCACCCGATGCACCGGTGTCGGCTCGGCACTTGCCGATTCCTACACATCTGTGCACAGCTGTGGATAAATCGCCGTTGTCGTTGCGGAGGGCGAAGCCATGGGCCCGGACCGGGACCAGACCGGCTACGCGCAGGTCGGTGTCGACGGGGCGTGGGGCGACCAGCACGCCCGGGTTCAGGATGCCGTCCGGGTCGAACAGGGATTTGAAGCCGGCGAAGGCTCTGCGTGCGGCCGGTGTGTACATGACCTCGAGCAGTTCGGAGCGGGCGCGGCCGTCACCGTGTTCGCCGGACAGTGAACCACCGTGGCGCACAACCAGATGCGTCGCGTCGAAGAGGAACGAGCGGAAGCGCTGTGGGGCGTCGGCGATGGGGAAGTCGAGGCGGACGTGGATGCAGCCGTCGCCGAGGTGGCCGTAGAGGAGCCCGGATACGTCGTATTCTGCGGTGAGCGACGCGAATTCGCGCAGGTAGGTGCCGAGATTTTCCGGCGGGACTGCGGCGTCCTCCCAACCAGGCCAGGCCGGCTTGCCGTCGGGGGAGCGGCCGGCGAGGCCCGCACCGTCGGCCCGAATTCGCCAGAGTGCTTTCGTCTCAGCGGCATCCGTGATTATGCGGTGGTCGTCGGCGTGAGCTTCCCTGACGAGCTGCCGGGCGACCGCCAAGGCTTCGGCGGGTGTGGCGCCTGCTGTTTCGACGAACAGCCAGCCGCGGCCGCGTGGGAGGTCGGGGACCGTGCCGCGGTGGGTGCGCACGACGTCGACCAGACCGGCATCGATACCCTCCACCGCGATCGGTGCGCACTGCATGACGGCCGCGATATCGTCTGCTGCCGAGGCGATATCGGGGTAGCCGAGCACGGTGAGGACGGTCGCATCCGGCAGGGGAGCAAGCGCGACTTCGGCCTCGAGCAGCACGCCGCACGTTCCTTCTGAGCCTACGAAAGCCTTCGCTATCGACGAACCTCGTTCCGGCAAGAGGTGTTCCAGGCTGTATCCCGAGGCTTGCCTGTCGAACCGACCGAGTTCTGTTCGCAGCACTGCGAGGTTGTCGCGGGTGAATTCCGCCAGGCCCGGTATCGCGGAAAGACCTGGCGGAGAAGTTGTTCGGAGGCCGCTGTCGAGCAATCGGCCGTCCGCGCGCGACCGCGCAGGGACGGTGCCGAAGCGCCGCTCGGTGGCCGTTCCGTCGAGAATGCGCAGTCCACGGACCGTGTCGGAGGTTCGGCCCCAGGCCAGGGCGTGGGGGCCGCAGGCGTTGTTGCCGATCATGCCGCCGAGGGTGCAGCGGTCCTGGGTGGAGGGATCGGGACCGAAGCGCAGGCCGTGCGGGCGCAGGTGGGCTTGGAGGTCGGAGAGTACGAGACCCGGTTGAACCCGAGCGGTTGCGGACTCCACGTCGACCGCACGGACAGCATTCATATGGCGGCTGAAATCGACGACGATCCCGGGGCCGATCGCGTTTCCGGCGACGGAGGTGCCCGCCCCACGTGGGGTCACGGACAGGCCGTTCTCACGCGCGAATTCGAGCGTGGCCGCTACATCGTCGTCGCCGCGCGGGAAAACGACCATGGTGGGCCGGACGCGATAGTTGGAGGCGTCGGAGGAGTACTCGGCCAGTCTGCGCGAAGACACATCGACCACACAGCCGACCCGCGCTCGCAAGGCATCGGCCGCCCGCTCCGCATCCACGCGCCTCGTCACCCGTCCAGCCTATTCCCGGTGCCCACCTCGGCCCGGGTGACCACCCGCCCACAAGCCACCACCCGGCCAGGTGGGCAGGCCCGAATTTCGGCTTGCTCTCAACCTAACTTGAGGTTCTACTGTCGGTGGGCACGAGTTGACTGGGCGGGGAGCCGAGGGAGAGCACACATGAGTATCGAGTCCGTGGCCTACAGCCAGATGTATCGGCGGATGAACGCGCCGGAGGAGGAGCGGCCGTTCAGCATGGCCACCGCGCGCCGGATCCTGCGGTTCGCGCAGGCGCATCGGCGCCGGATTTCGGCGTTCCTGCTGCTCAGCGTGGTCGCCGCCGTGCTCGGTGTCGCTACGCCGGTGCTGGCGGGCAAGGTGGTCAACGACATCGTCAATGGGTCGGCGCCGCGCACGGTGGTGATTCTGGCGCTCGCCATCGCGGGGTTGGCGATCGTCGACGCGGGGCTCGGGTTGGTGATCCGGTGGTTGTCGGCGCGGATCGGTGAGGGGCTGATCCTCGATCTGCGGACCGCCGTGTTCGACCATGTGCAGAAGATGCCGGTGGCGTTCTTCACCCGGACCAGGACCGGTGCGCTGGTGAGCAGGCTGAACTCCGATGTGATCGGGGCGCAGCGCGCGTTCAGCGACACCTTGTCCGGCGTGATCACCAACCTGGTGACGCTGCTGCTCACCCTCGCGGTGATGCTCAGCATCTCCTGGCAGATCACGCTGCTGGCGCTCGTGCTGCTTCCGGTGTTCGTCATCCCGGCCCGGCGCGCGGGTAATCGGCTCGCGGAGATGCAGCGCGAGGCCGCCCAGCTCAACGCGGCCATGAGCACCCAGATGACCGAGCGGTTCTCCGCGCCCGGCGCCACCCTGGTGAAGCTGTTCGGCAGGCCGCAGCAGGAATCGGCGGAATTCACGGTCCGGGCCACCCGGGTGCGCGATATCGGGGTGCGCACGGCGATGCTGCAGACCACGTTCGTCACCTCGCTCACGCTCGTGTCGGCGCTGGCGCTGGCCCTGGTCTACGGTCTCGGCGGTTGGTACGCGCTGGCAGGCAGCCTCGACGCGGGGTCGGTCGTCGCGCTGTCGCTGCTGCTGACCAGGCTTTACACCCCGCTCACCGCGCTGGCGAGTGCCCGGCTCGAGATCATGTCGGCGCTGGTGAGCTTCGAGCGCGTGTTCGAGGTGCTGGATCTGAAGCCGCTGATCGAGGACGCGCCCGGCGCCGTCGCGGTGCCCGACGGCCCGGTCTCGGTGGAACTGGACGGCGTGCACTTCGGGTACCCGTCGGCCGACAAGGTGTCGCTCGCCTCGCTAGAGGACGTCGCCACGCTCGACACCCGCGGCGGGGTGGAGGTGCTCCACGATGTGTCGCTGCGTGCCGAACCCGGCCAGCTGGTCGCGCTCGTCGGTTCCTCGGGTGCGGGCAAATCGACCATCGCCCAACTGGTTTCGCGACTCTACGACGTCGACTCCGGAGCGGTCCGGCTCAACGGCACCGACGTGCGTGAGCTCACCACCGAGTCGATCCAGCGCGCCGTCGGCCTGGTCACCCAGGACGGGCACCTGTTCCACGACACCATCCGCGCCAACCTGCTGCTCGCCCGCCCCGAGGCCACCGAAGACGAACTCTGGGACGCCCTGCACCGCGCCCGCCTCGGCGACCTGGTCGACTCGCTCACCGACGGCCTCGACACCGTCGTCGGCGAACGCGGCTACCGCCTCTCCGGCGGCGAACGCCAACGCCTCACCATCGCCCGCCTGCTGCTCAAGCAGCCGCGCGTGGTGATCCTCGACGAGGCGACCGCCTCCCTGGACTCCACCTCCGAAGCCGCCGTCCAGGAAGCCCTCACCGAGGCCCTCACCGGCCGCACCGCCCTGGTGATCGCCCACCGCCTCTCGACCATCCGCGCCGCCGACCAGATCCTCGTCCTGGAAGACGGCCGCATCATCGAACGCGGCACCCACGCCGACCTCCTCAACGCCGACGGCCGCTACGCCGAGCTGTACCGCACCCAGTTCGCCGACGACCCGATGACCCCCGCCATCGCCTGACCCGGGCACCACTCGGCCGGAAACACCCGAGTCCACCACCGACCGCCCTCCGCGCCCACCTGGCCGCCTACCGCACCCCCAGCCGACGCGGCACTGCCAAGTCCCGCCGCCTACCGCACAGCCCGTCCATTTGGCACCACACCCGCTGGCCGCCTGCCGCGCTCCCAGCCCACGTGCACCGCGCAAGCTGGCCGCCTACCCCAAGCCCACGTGGCACCGCTCGAGTCCGCCACCTACCGCACACCCAGCCACACGGCACCACTTAAGT
>NZ_BDBI01000042.1 GCF_001612905.1 Nocardia ignorata NBRC 108230
AGACAGTGCCCCGCCCCAACTAGACCGCCGCCCCCCGATCTCAGAACTCGCCTGCGACCCCGATGACAGTGCGCCCGGAGTGGGTGCCGTCCTTGATCGACTGCAGGACGTTACCCACTTCGCTGATCGGAGCGAACGACTCCAGCGATGAAAGATGCTGAGGCCGAAGCTCTTTACCGAGCGCACCCCAAAGAGCACGACGCTTCTCGATAGGCAGGAACACCGAGTCGATACCCAGCAGACTCACCCCACGCAGGATGAACGGCAGCACCGTGGCGGGCAGGTCGGAGCCACCGGTGAGACCACTGGCCGCGACCGCGCCGCCGTAGCCGATGGAGCTCAGGACGAACGCGAGGGACTTGCCACCGACGCTGTCGACCGCGGCAGCCCAGTTCGCCTTGTTCAGCGGGCGCGGCTTGGCCTCGGGATCGAGGGGGAGACGACCGATCACCTCGTTGGCGCCGAGTTCGGCGAGCAGATCGCCCGCGTCGGTCTTGCCGGTCGAGGCGATCACCTCGAAGCCCAGGCCGGACAGGATGTCGATGGCGACGGTGCCGACCCCACCGGTGGCGCCGGTGACGAGCACCGCGCCGTCGTCGGGGGTGAGGCCGTGGTCGAGCAGGGCCTGCACGCTCATCGCGGCGGTGAAGCCCGCGGTGCCGATGGTCGCGGCGTCGCGGGTGTCGAGGCCGTCGAGTTTCACCACCCATTCGGCGGGCACCCTGGTGTATTCGGCGAAGCCGCCGTTGCGGGAGACGCCGAGGTCGTAGCCGTGCGCGATCACCTGGTCACCGACGGCGAAGTCCTCGGACTCCGAGGCGGTCACCTCGCCGGTGAGGTCGATGCCGGGGACGATCGGGTAGTTGCGGACGACCCCACCGCGCGGCGTGATCGCCAGCAGGTCTTTGTAGTTCGCACTCGAGTAGTGGATCTTGATCGTCACATCGCCGGTGCCGAGGAAGTCGTCCCCTACCTCCTCCCGACCGAGCACGATCCCACCATCCGACTCACGGGCCACCATCGCGGAGAAGTTCATGAGCCGAGCATACGAGTCATCCACCCGTGCAGCGACGAATCAAATCCTGGACATTCGATCACCACGCTCTGGTGGCGTGAGCCTCCCGGGCGATGCCGCCACCAGAGCGTGGTGATCACTCGTCCAGGGGCAGGAGTTCGAGGCGGACGCCGAGGAGGCGGACGGGGCGGTCGAGCTCGAAGCGGTCGATGACGGCGAGGGCCGTGTCGACGATGGTGGCGATGTCGGTGGTCGGCTGGGGGAGTTTGCGCTGCTTGCTGCGGGTGTAGAAGGTTTTGGTTCGCACGGTGACCGAGACGCGGGTGCTCACGCGGTGATGGGCGAGCATCTCCTCGGCGACCTCGGTGGCGATGCGGGCGACTTCGCGCCGGATTTCGTCGGGGTCGGTGAGGTCGTGCGGGAAGGTCTCGGACTTACTGCGGCCGACCGGGATTCGCGGAGTGGTGGTCAGTTCGGTGTCGCCCTTGCCGTGGCCGAGGACCCACAGGTACGGGCCGGTGTTGGGGCCGAATTCGGCGGCGAGGCGTTGGCGGTCGGCGGTCATGAGGTCGGCGACGGTGGCGATGTCGAGTTCGGCCAGGCGTTTGGCGATGCGTGCCCCGACACCCCAGAGCGCATCGGTGGGGCGGTGGCCCATGAGTTCGGTCCAGTTCGCGGCGGTGAGCTGGAAGATACCCCCGGCGGCACCTGGGTCGTGTTCGGGTTCGGCGGACGTCTTGCCGGTGGACTTGGCGAAGCCGGTGGCCAATTTGGCGGTGAGCTTGTTGTCCCCGATGCCGACGGAGCAGGTGAGGTCTAGTTCGGTGACAGCACTACGGATTTCGGTGGCGAGCTGCCAAGGGTCACCGTCGGTGGCGACGAAGGCCTCGTCCATGCCCCACACCTCGACGGCACCGGCCACCCGGGCGAGCGTGGCCATGATCTCCGCGGAGGCGGCCTCGTAGGTCGCCATGTCCAGCGGCAGGAACACGCCTTCGGGACATTTGCGCTGTGCGGCTTTCAGCGGCATCCCCGCGCGCACGCCGAAAGCCCTGGCCGGGTAGGAAGCGCAGGTCACGACCTTGCGGGGCTGGGAAGGGTCGCCCTCACCGCCCACGATGACGGGCTGCCCGCGCAGCTCGGGACGGCGCCGGAATTCCACCGCCGCCTGGAACTGGTCGAGATCGACATGCAGGAGCCACTGGGGCACTGTTCCGTTCTATCGCATCACCGCCGCGAGGGAGCCCAGCTCTTGCGCACGGCGCAAGACAGAACTAAATTCTGGTCATGAAGATCCGAGATCGGTTGCTGCTCGCCGCGGAGCGGCAGTTCGCCGAACACGGTGTCCTCGATGCCACGCTCAACGACATCCGCGCCGCCGCCGAAGCCAGTGTCGGCGCGCTCTACCACCACTTCCCCGACAAGGCCGATCTGTACCGGCAGGTCTGGGCCAACGCGCTCACCGACTATCAACAGCGCTTCTACGACGCCGTCGCCGACTGTGCCGACGCCGAGACCGGCGTCGTCGCGGGCGTGCACGCGCATCTGCGCTGGGTGCAGCAAAACCAGTACCGCGCAACCGTTCTCACCGCCGCACGCCCCCCGGGTGTGCGCGAGAGCGAGCGCAATCTGGAGTTCTTCACCTCGGTCCGCCGCTGGTGGCGGACCCATGTCGCCTACGGCACGGTGCGCGACCTCGAACTCGACCTCGTCTACGCCCTGTGGCTCGGGGCGGCACAGGAATACAGCCGCCAATGGCTTGGTGGCAATATCCGTACCGCGCCAACCGATGTCGCTCCCGAACTCGCCGCAGCCGCTTGGGCGACCCTGCGGGTCGAGGGCGCCGAATAGTCACCGAGCACCGCCACTCGAAGAACGGAACACCCGATGCCGACCGAAGCCACCTCCCTCGACCTCGACCTGGCCCGGCAGGTACTCGCCGCGCAACCCTTCGCTCGTCTCGTCGGTACCGAGCTGACCGAATTCGGCGACGGCGCAGCCACATTGGTGATCGAGATCCAGCCCGAGCACGGCCAGCAGTTCGGCTTCGTGCACGGTGGGGTGCTCGCCTACGCCGCCGACAACGCACTCACCTTCGCCGCCGGAACCGTACTCGGCCCCAATGTCCTCACCGGCGGCTTCACCATCACCTACCTGCGTCCGGCCAAGGGGGAGCGGCTGCGCGTGCACGCCACCGTGCTCGGCGCCACCCGCCGCCAGGCCGTCACCCACTGCGACGTCTACGCCGAGACCGAGGGTGAGGAACCGATCCACTGCGCCGTGGCCCAGGGCACGACCCGCCGCGTCGAGAAGGACCTGACCCCCACGGCCGAAACGGACGAGGACACCGAATTCGAGGACGACGAGGACGAGTACGAGACCGACCAGCTCACCGTCGTCACCGCCGACATGGCCGGGCTACCGCCGACCGTCAGCCGGTAGCCCGGCGCACGAAAAGGGGGCCGTGCACGAATGCACGGCCCCCTTTTTCGATCAGGCGCTGACGGCGAACGTACCGTCGGCGGCCGGCTCGGCGATGGGCTCGATGGCGTAGGCCAGGATGTCGGCCACGTCGGCGACGGGGCGCACGTCCAGGGCCTCGAGCACCTCGGCGGGCACTTCGTCCAGGTCCGGTTCGTTGCGGGCCGGGATGAAGACCGTCTTCAGGCCGGCTCGCTGCGCGGCGAGCAGCTTCTGCTTCACCCCGCCGATCGGCAGCACCCGGCCGTTGAGGGTGACCTCGCCGGTCATACCCACATCGGCACGCACCTGACGATCCAGCGCCAGCGACACCAGGGCGGTGACCATGGTGACACCCGCCGACGGACCGTCCTTGGGGACCGCGCCCGCCGGGAAGTGGATGTGGATGTTGCGATCGAGCACCTTCGGCTCGATCCCGATCTCCTCCAGGTGCGAACGCACGTAGGTGAGGGCGATCTGCGCCGACTCCTTCATCACGTCACCCAACTGGCCGGTGAGGGTGAGCGAACGCTCGCCCTCGGCGGCATTGGCCTCGATGTAGAGGACATCGCCACCGGCGCCGGTCACCGCGAGGCCCGTCGCCACACCGGGGACGGCGGTGCGTTCCACCGAGTCCGGGGTGAAGCGGGGGCGGCCGAGGTAGTCGGTCAAGTTGTCCACATCGATCACCAGGCTCTGCACCTGGCCCGCCGGCTGCGGACCGGTGCTGATGTCGATGACATTGTCGTAACCGAGTTCGGGGTCGTACCCGAGCGTCGCCTCGCCGTCCGTCGCAGCGCTGACCTGCGCCTTGCCCGTGGACGCCGCACTGCTCGGCTCCGCATCACCGGTCACCAGGCGGGTTGCCGCCTTGCGCAAGGCTTTCGCGACCAAACGCTCCATCTGGCGAACTCCGGCCTCCCGGGTGTAGTTCGCCGCGACCTCCCGCAGCGCCTCTTCGGTGATCGAGACCTCCTGCGCCGTCAGCGCATTGCGCTCCAACTGCCTCGGGACGAGGAAGTCGCGCGCGATGGCCACCTTGTCGGCCTCGGTGTAGCCGTCGACCGTGATGAGTTCCATGCGGTCGAGCAGCGGGCCGGGGATGGTGTCCATGACGTTGGCGGTCGCGATGAACAGCACGTTGGACAGATCGAGGTCCAGGTCGAGGTAGTGATCGCGGAAGGTGTGGTTCTGCGCGGGGTCGAGCACCTCGAGCAGCGCCGCGGCCGGATCACCGCGGAAGTCGGAACCGACCTTGTCGATCTCGTCCAGCAGGACAACGGGATTCATCGATCCCGCCTCCTTCACCGCGCGCACGATGCGGCCCGGCATGGCGCCGACGTAGGTGCGCCGGTGTCCACGGATCTCGGCCTCGTCGCGCACGCCACCGAGGGCGACGCGAACGAACTTGCGGCCCAGAGCCTTCGCGACCGACTCACCGAGCGAGGTCTTACCGACACCGGGCGGGCCGACGAGCACCATCACCGCACCCGAGCCGCGGCCGCCGACGACCTCGAGCCCACGCGACGCGCGACGCGACCGCACCGCGAGGTACTCGACCATGCGGTCCTTCACCTCGTCGAGCCCGTGGTGATCGGCGTCGAGGATCGCACGGGCACCCGAAACATCGGTGTTGTCTTCAGTTTTCACCGTCCACGGCAGGTCGAGGACGGTGTCGAGCCAGGTTCGGATCCAGCCCGACTCGGGGCTCTGATCGCTGGCGCGTTCGAGCCTGCCCACCTCGCGCAGCGCCTCGGCGCGCACGTTCTCGGGCAGGTCGGCGTTCTCCACGCGGGTGCGGTAGTCGTCGGCGCCGTCGGGCTCGTCCTCGCCGAGTTCCTTGCGAATGGCGTTGAGCTGCTGGCGAAGCAGGAATTCGCGCTGGCTCTTCTCCATGCCGTCGCGCACTTCTTCGCTGATCTTCTCGGTGACCTCGACCTCGGCGATGTGCGCCTTGATCCACTCGATCTGCTTGGTCAGCCGCTGCGCGACATCGGGGGTCTCGAGCAGTTCGCGCTTCTGCTCGTTGGACAGGTAGGGCGCGTAACCGGCTGTGTCGGAGATGGTTTCGGGGTTGTCGAGCTGGTTGACGATGTCGATGATCTGCCAGGCCTCACGGCGCTGCAGGACGGCGATCACCAGCTTGCGGTACTCGGCGGCGAGCTCGGTGGTCCGCTCGTCGGGCGCGGGCGCCTCGACGGGTTCGGCCTCGACCCACAGCGCAGCACCCGGCCCGGTGACTCCGTGCCCGATCCGCGCCCGGCGCTCGGCCTTGAGCACGGCCGCGGGCGCGCCACCGCGCATCCGGCCGATCTGTTCGATGGTGGCGACCACGCCGTAGGAGGCGTAGCCCTCGTCCAGGCGCGGCGCCACGAGCACGGCGCCGGTCTTGCCTGCCTGCGCGGCGTCGATGGCGGCCTGCGCGGACTCGTCCAGTTCGATGGGCACGACCATGCCCGGCAGCACGATCGGATCGGTCAGGAACAGCACCGGCAGGTTCTGAGCTGTAGTCATATCGACCCTTCCAAAAGTTGAGCTTTGCTGACTCAACTACAGAAGATCGCACTTTGTTCCGACCCCGGCAACCGTTCACTCACGGCGAACGAAACGCCGAACGCCCCCGGCTCCCGAGGGGTAGGTGGGAGCCGAGGGCGTTCGTGCGTTGATGGTGTTTCGAGGGTTCTAGAGGTTGCGCTGGAGCCTTTCGGTCGGAGGATCGATAGTGCGGCCACGACTGCTCAGCACACCGAGGACGATGCCCGCGATGACGAGGATCGCGCCGAGGATGCCGAAGACCACCGGCAGGGTCTTACCGAAGAGATCGAGCTTGTCGAGGCTCTCCTGGGTCACGGCGAGCTGGGCGTCGATAGTCTCCTCGTCGAAGACCAGGTGCGCCTTGAGCGCGGTGACGTCGACCTTGTCGGCGCTGCGGCCGTAGAACAGGTGGATGGACTCGCCACCCTTGAGGACCGCGCCGGTCCTCGGCTCCACCCACACGTCGCGGGTGTTGGTGTAGTAGCGGGTCATGGTGACCGGCTCCTCACCCTCGAGGCCCCACTTGGCGGCGGGCAGGGTGAGCTTGTTGGTGGCGGCCGGGACGACGTCCCACATGTTCGTCACCGGGATGGTCTGGCGGAAGTGGTACACCGGCACGCCGTTGACCTCGGACTCCTCGACGAAGTCGATGTCGTAGGTGGCGCGGGCGTTGAGATCGAAGTACGGGTAGGACTTCTTCTCGGTGCCGATCGGGAACCTGTACTGCAGACCACGCCGCTGCGACGGGTCGGCCACCGAGGCGCCCGACTTGTCGACGTTGACAGCGATGGAACCGTTGGGCGAGACCGGAATCGGCTCGCCGGTCTTGCGGTCGATGGTGACCCGGTCGACCGAGGCGGTGAGCAGCCCGGTGTCACCGTCGCGGTCGTCGCGACGCAGCGTCTGACCCGCCTGCACAGTCATCTCGTCGGCGTCCGACGGCTCTTCGACCGTGAGGAAGCGCTGCGACACGATCGGCACGTTGGTGTCGATCTTGGCCGAGCCCTCGGGCGAGGTGAGCGACTTGGCGTCGAGCACGAGGGCTTCCTCGCCGGGGACGCTCTTGGCGATGGTGGTGATCCGCAGGTCCAGTGGCGTCTTGGCCACCTTGCCGACGGTGTAGGTGGGAATCATGACGGCGCACGCGAGCAGCAGCGCACCGAGACCGACGAGGATGCAGGCGATGATCCTGCGCACGTTGCTCATCGGCTGCCGTACGTGACGTTGCCGAGCAGCGACGAGCCCGGGTCACCGGTCGTCTCCGGCTCGGGAATCGAATTCTGTTGCGCGCCAGCGGTGATGCCCAACACGGCAATCACCCCGAGGATCGCGCCGGCCAGCCCGCTGATCAGGCCGGGGACGGCAAACTTCATAGATCGAACTCCAATTGCGTTGTGCCGGTTCAGGCGACGGAGAAGAACCCGATGGTCGGGGCGAACGAGCAGGTCCGGTTACCGTCGGCGGTTTCGGTGGTGAGCGAGCCGGTGACGACCGCGACGACCCGTCCCGCACCGGTGTCGGCGATGGCCGAGAGGGTGGCGGGGCCGTCGGGGTTGATGCCCGCCGCGTTGGTGAGCACCTGGGTGCCGGTGCGGCGGTTGTCCAGGTTGACCCACTGCACGGTCATCGGCGGGTTCTGCTCGACCGTGGGGGTTTTGGTGCCGAGCGCGGTGAACACGAAGCCGGTCTGACCCGCACCCGGTCCGGGCGGGGGCAGTTCGGCCGGGCCTGGGACCGCGAGCGCGGTACCGACCGAGTCGGAGGTGGGGCCGATGCAGCCCTTGCCGATGGTCGGGTACAGGAACTGCGCGATGCGCGGGCCGTCCGCGGGCGGCAGCTCGGGGCCGCCACCGCCGCTGCCGTCGAGGAACTTGATGATCCGCTCGAGGGTCGACTTGACCTGCGCGGGGATGCCGGGGGTCGCCAGCAGCAGGCGCGCCTGGGCCAGGATCGCGGCCTGTCCGCCGTCGGCGATGAGGCCGGGGCCGGAGATGGCGCCTACGATCGTCGGTGCCAGCGCTGCCAGCGTCTCGGAGGGCACGTTCTCCGCGATGGCGGGAACGCTCTGCTGCGCCGCGTGCTGCGGTGCGGCCAGGGTTGGCGTGGGCGCCACGAGTACAGCACTCGCCGCTAGTACGAAAGCAGACACTGCGGTCCGCGATCCTCGGGTGCTCAGCACTGGTCGGCCGTCCTTCGTTCGGTGGATAAATGGAGCGACCCGGAATTCACAGGAATGTCTGTGTTATCCGGAGTTTCAGATACTTTGGAGAGGTGACTACAGCGGACAGACGGTATGGGGGTCGTACGGTCGTCGCGCGTAAAGCCGAGCGCCGACAGCGGTTCCTGGAAGCAGCGACGCGAATCTTCGCCGAACGCGGGTACGCCACGTGCTCGCTTGCCGAGGTGTGCGCGGCCGCCGGGCTGTCCAAGCGGCAGTTCTACGAGGAGTTCGAGACCCGCGAAGACGTGCTGGTCGCGGCCTACGACCGCATCCAGGACGACGCCGCCGCGGCCGTCGCCGCCGCGCTCGCCGAACTCACCACGCCCAACGACCCCGAGCTCGCGCTGCACGCGGGGTTCCGCGCGTACCTCGAATCGCTCGGCTCGGACCCGTACCGGGCCCAGGTCGCGCTCATCGAGGTGGTCGGGGTGAGCGACCGGATGGAGAACCACCGCCGCTCGCGCAGGCACGCGTGGTCGGTGCTGATCGGTTCGGCACTGGTGGACATCGGCGTGCGCCTGCGTGGCGACGCCGAACTCACCACCGCCCTGCTCACCGGTGCGGTGACGGGAGTCGCGCACGAGTGGCTGTTGCGTGAGTCCCGGCCGCCGGTCAGCGAACTGGTGGATCTGCTGACCGGTGCCGCCTTGGCACTTGTCGATTTCGATTGATTCGCGCGCAGCCGACGAGAGGGTGGCAAATACGTGCGCCTGCCGCCTACTCAATCAACTCCCTTTCCGGACATTGTGAGACCGAACGGCTTCACAGTGTGGGACGAGAGTCTGGCACAGGAGTGACTCAGGTCGCAACGGCAGAATTTCTGAGACGGGTATCACCTGTGCGTTTGTAGATTGTCACTATCGCGATATCGGCCATTCGAGGACGTCCGACAGGGCCTCAGGTTACTGGTCAGTCGCCCGATTAGGGGCGCGTTCGGCGGACTTCCGGCAATTGAACAGCAACCTGTTCTACCTACTTCTTGTGCAGGGTGCCCGCGATGGAACCGCCGAACACTCCCGGCGTGCTGTATCGGAGGGTGCCGTCCGGCTGGCGGGTGACGGTGGAGGTGTTGCCGTCGTCGACGCAGTCGCCGTGGGTATCGCCCGTGAGGCGGGCGCGGAAGACGAGGCGGTCGGCGGTCGCCTGAGTGAGCGTCTCGGCCCGTTCGCAGCGCGTCTGCGAGATCTGTCCCGTATTGGACGCCGTGGCCAGCTCCTGGCCGACCTCGCCCGGACGGATGGTCAGCACGATGTCGAAGGTGACGAGGCCGTCGGCGGCCTGGCCGGTCCAGGTACCGATGAAGAAATCCGGGACGGTCGATACCGATTGGGTGCTGGTCTCGGTGCCGGTCGGGGGCGTGCCCGGCGGGATCGTCAGCGTGGCGGTGCCCGATCGGTCGCCGAGCCGGATGCCGATGAGCGAGGCCATGACGGCCGCGACGACCGCTGTCACGGCGACGGCCGCGATCAGAAGGGTGCGGGTTCGGGCGCGATGAGGGGCGTTCCTCGGTGACGGGGCAGGCCCATGTGAGGAGGAGTGCCCGCCTGATGGTCTGCTGTGCGCGGAGATGCCCGCGAGGGCAGTCGGGTCCGTGCGGTGGCTCGGGGGGACGGCCGTCGGGCGGGCTCCCGGGTCGGTGTCGAGGTCGAGCAGTCGCACCGCGCGCATGCTCACGTCCTGCATGACGAGTGGTGGGAGCCAGCCTGCGCCGTCGGGGGTGCCGATCTTCCTCAGCTCGGCAAGCGCCTGTTGTGGAGTCGGGCGGTCGGCGGGGTTCTTGGCCAGGCACGCCTCGATCAGCGGCCGGAAGTTCGGTGGCACGGCGTCGAGGCTCGGCTGCTCGTAGACGATGCGGTAGAGCAGTTGCACCATGTCGGCCGTGCCGAACGGGCCGTGCCCGCAGGCGGCGAAGGTCAGGACGCCGCCGAGGGCGAAGACGTCGCAGGCGGGACCGAGCGGTTCGCCGGTGATCTGTTCGGGACACATGAAACCCGGTGAGCCGATGACTCTTCCGGTGGTGGTGAGCGCCGTGTCCTCCGTGGCGCGGGCGATGCCGAAGTCGATCACCTTGGGGCCGTCGACGGCGAGCAGCACGTTCGACGGCTTCAGGTCGCGATGCACGATGCCGACCGAATGCACCGCGACCAGTGCCTCGGCCAAGCCGTGCGCGAGGGCGAGCAGGGATCGCTCGGGGAAAGGGCCGTACTCGGTGACGGCGTCCGACAGGGAGATACCGGCCACGTAACCTGTTGCCAGCCAGGGTGGATGAGCGTCGACTTCGGCGTCCAGGACGGGTGCGGTGAAAGCGCCCGCCACGCGGCGGGCGGCCGCGACCTCCCGGCGGAACCTCGCGCGCAGTTCCGGATCGCCGAGCAGATCCGGCCGGATCACCTTCACCGCCACCGTGCGACCACCGGAATTACGGCCCAGATACACCTTGCCCATGCCGCCCGCGCCGAGGACACCGAGTAGCCGGTAGTCCCCGATCCGGCGCGGGTCGTCGGCGTTCAACGGCTGCATCGCGTGAGGTCCCCTTCGAACGAACTACCTCGCGAGGTTATCCGGAATGCGGGCGCTCGGCGGGGCGGCGAGGGATCTCGGTGCGGGTGGTGATGCCGAGTTTGGCGAGGATATGTCGGACGTGCGTTTCGACGGTCCGCTCCGAAAGCACCAGGCGATGGGCGATCTCGCGGTTGGTCGCGCCGGCCGCGACGAGGTCGTGTACCTCCCGTTCGCGGGCGGTCAGGGGGTCGGCGGTGCGGGTAGCGGTGGTGATCGCGGTGAGCAGGTCGTCGGCTTGCCGCAGGCGGTGGGGCATGTGGAGACGGCGGAATGCGGTGGCGGCCTGTTCGGCGGCTGCGTGAGCCGCGGCGAGATCGGCGGTGGGATCGGCACGCGGGCCGGTGGCGCGCCCGGCATGAGGGTCGGCGGCATCGTCCACGCTGCGGGCGGGGTCGCTGAGAACGCGGGTGGCGCGGGCCAGGTGGGTGCGGGCAAGGCCGAGGTGGCCGAGGGCGATGAAGGGGCGGGCGCCGATTTCGGTATCCATGGTGAGGCCGAGGCGGTAGAGGTCGATGGCGGCGTTCAGGTGGCCTGCCACCCTGGCGTTGTCGGCGCGGACGCGGGCCAGGGAGCCGACGCAGATCAGGGCGCCCGTGCCGTCGGCGGCGTAGTTGTGCTCGCGGCCGGCCAGGACACGGTAGACCCGGTCGGCGGTGTCGGCGTCGTCGAGCAGTTCGGCTACCAGGCCGACCGAGTACACCGTTCCACTCCAGCGTGGACCGATCTCGAGGGTGTCGGGGAGCGAGCGGAACGGTTCGAACAGGGCGCGTGCCTCGTCGAGGTCGCCTGCCAAGGCGTGCATCAGCGGGGAGAAAAGTTGTGCGATGGGTATTCTCGGGGCGAAGGCCAGCGCGGCGACGGCTTCGTTCATGGCGGTGCGCTCGACGTGGCCGACGATCACCGCGTGCATTCCCCGGAAGGCGTGGTGCAGTCCGGCGAGTGAATAGTCACCGATGCCGAGGGCCAATTCATCGGCGGCGGCATCGAATTCGAGCGCGGCGTCGAGTTCGCCGACCATGGCCGCGCGGGTGGCGCGCAAGCGCAGCAGGTGCCAGCGGGCCACAGGCAGTTTGCGGCGGTCGGCCAGGAGTTGGATGTGGTCGAGGGCATTGTCGAAGGCGGGGAGGTCGCCGCGTTGCAGGGCGGCGTCGGCTGTCCACACATATCCCCAGAGCTGCGCCAGTGGTTGTTCGGCATCGACCGCGATCTCGATCGCGCGCGCGGCCAGTGCCGTTCTCTCGTCGAGGTATTCGGTGGTGGCCAGCGAGAGGTGGCGGGCATGGATGACATCGAGCGCGACATCGGGATCGGTGGAACCCTCGGCAGCGCGCATGGCCTGCTCCGACAGGCGTCTGGCCTCGGCACCCGCGCCGCGATCGGCCGCCGACAGGGCCCGTTGGGCAAGAATCCGGGCGATCAGGTCGGCGTGCTCGGCGGGATCCAACTGCTGTAAAGCTCTGCTACACAGGTGATCCAGCTGTGTCATGACGGTCGGCGTCGTGACGCCGTGGACGACGAGACCCGCTTCGGCGAGCAGATCGGGGCGGCCCACCTGCTCGGCGAGGTCGCTCGCCCGCACGCAGTGCGCGAGACTGTCGGCGATCCGTCCGTCCGCGAACTCATCGCGCGCGAGGTCGATCAGCAGCTCGGCCCGCTCCTCGGCAGCCGACCCCGCCGCGTCGATGGCCCACTGCCCGAACCGAATCGCCTCCGCATACGCTGCCGCCGCGCGAGCGGACCGCGCCGCCACCCGTGACCAGTACAGGCACGACGAAGACTCCCCGCACCCACTCGCCTGCCGCCAATGCGTCGCGATCAGTCCCGCAAGCCCGTCCCCGCAGGTCTCGGCCAAGGTGACCGCCGCCGCCCGATGCAGCACCGCCCGGCGCGACGGCGCCAGATCGGCATACACCGCATCCCGGATCAACGCGTGCGCGAACCCGTTCGCACCCTCGGCGAAACGGCGCACGATTCCCGCCGCCGTCGCCGCGTCGAGCGCCCGCAGCACCCGCTCCCGCACAGACTCCGTGCGAACCGACTCGTACACGCGGACAAGGTGATCCACGTCTATGCGTTCGCCGAGGACGCTCGCGGTGCCGATGATGTCGATCTGTTCGGGGGAGAGGTGGTCGAGGCGGGTGAGGATGAGGCGGCGGAAGCCGGGGACCTCGATCAGGGGATCGCCGGAGCGGGCGGGGTCGGAGTCGATGACCAGGCGGACCAGAAGGGGATTTCCGTCGGTGCGGGCGTGGACGCGGGGTGCGTATTCCGCAGGGAGGTGGTGGCATTCGAGCCAGTAGCGGACCTCGGGCTCGGAAAACGCTGGGACGGAGAGGAAGTGGGCGTGCGGAAGGCGTAGCCAGTCGGGCTGGACGGCGAGGAGATTGTCGCCCGCGGGTTCGCGGGCGGTGGCGACGATCAGCAGTCCGGTGCGCTCGGTCTGGGCGGCGACGTGGCCGAGCAGGGCGAGCGAGGTGGGGTCGGCCCAGTGCAGGTCCTCGAGGATCAGCAGCAGACCGGGGCCCGAGGACGCGGCGGTGAGGACGTCGGCGACCTCGGCGAACATCCGGAACCGGCGTTCGGCCGCGGCGCCTGGCTCGGCGACCGTGTCCAGCGCGGCGGCCAGACCGGGCACGGAACGGGCCGCGCGCCGCCACAACCACAACGGCGGCATACCCGCGTCGTCGACGGCATTGCCGCGCGCCACCGGCATATCCGCTTCGGCGGCGAGTTCGGCCGCCCGGTCGGCCAGCCACGATTTGCCGATCCCGGCGGGCCCGCTCACCAGCACGAAACGACCCGAACCCGACTGCGCGGCCAGCACCGCGGCCCGCAACCGGGCGAGCTCCTCGTGCCGCCCGACGACCGGAGTCTGCATCGTCCCAGTATCCGCGCATCGGGCGAAGTTCAGTACCGCGAATACGTACCGGCACTGATCCGCGCGAGCCCGCCCGCGGCGATCCTGAGAACACCACGTCATCGCAGGTCAGGAGCACACCATGTACGCACACCTCGTCTGGTTCGACCGCCCGCGCGGCGCCGCCGAACTGGCGGCCGCCGACTTCGCCGCCACCCACCGCATCCAGCCCGCCGTCGCCACCGTGCCCGGCCTGCTCGACTTCTACGAATTGCGCCGCGACGACGGATCGGGGCTGGTGATCGGCATCGCCGAAACCGAGGCCGCCATCCACGCCGTGCGCGCGGCCGTCCTCGCCACCGAACTGCTGCCGGGTGAGGACCCGGCCCTGCTGCCCGGCCCCGACCGGGTCGAGATCTACCCGGTCCACGTGCACCGCGACCGGGCGACCATCTACGCCGAAGGAGCACGGTCGTGAACCCGATCATGACGGCCACCGATTGGGTGGCCGATACCGAACACAGCACCGCCGCCTTCCGGGTGGGCCATTTCGCCCGCCACGTACATGGCGAGGCGCCGGTGATGGCAGGCCTGCTCACGCTGGCGCCCGACGGCCGACCGGTTACCGCCACCGGCGTGATCGACCTCGCCGCGATCGACACCGGCCATGCCCGGCGCGACCGCGACCTGCGCAAACCACGCCTGCTCGACCTGGATCGTCACCCACGGATGACATTCACCGCCGAGGACATCACCGCCGAGGACGGCCGGTGGCGCGTCGCCGGGGTAGCCTCGGCGCGCGGACGGACCGTGCCGCTGATCTTCACCGTCGACGCCTTCGACGTCACCGACACGACCGTCACCGTCACTGCCACCACGGTCCTCGACCGCACCCAGCTCGGTCTGCGCGCACCGTCGCTGCTGATCGGCCGGTGGATCGACATCACCGTCCGGGTGGTGTTGCGCCCCGCGCTACAGGTCGGCTAGGGCCAGACCCGTGAGCGGGTTACCGATACGGACCAGTTCGGTGTCGGCGCCCGCGCCCAGGTCGACCAGGCGGATCGAGCCGCCGAGGTCGCTCACATAGAAATGGGCGTCGAACCCGGCCAACCCGATGGCCTCCCGATACCCGCGCGACAGGATCTTCGGCCGGCCCACGTCGGGTTGGACGGCAGCCTCGTTGAGCGAGTTGCCGTCGGGTTCGGCGCCGCGATCGGTCCACATCAGGGTGTGGGTGCCGCGCAGTTCCAGATCGATCGGCTCCGGCAATCCCGCCCACAGCATCTCGATATCGGTGCGGGCGGCCGGGTCCATGCCGGCGGGCAGGTCGATCGGGGCGCGAAAGATCCGGCCCTCGCCCGCGTCGGGAGAGCCTTTCTGCGACCAGTAGACGAGGCGGCGATCGGTGTCGAGGCAAATACCTACGCACCAATTCGTCTGCAGCTGTGCGTCATCGCCCGCGACGACGAGTGGTCGCAGGTCGTCACCGTTCAGGTCGCAGGTGAGGACCGACATGCCTTCGCGGTCACACCAATACAATCGGCCCGCTTCGAAATCGGCGGTGAGCTGTTTACCCGTGGTGAACGACCCGGGCGCGAGGACGGTCGTGCGATTGCCGCCGTCGAGGTCGACCCGTTCGAGAGAACCGTTGCGGGAGAAGAACTCCGGTTCGATCCCCGGCCGACCGCCGGGATCGGGGCGGCCCATGTTGGTCCAGTATATGTGGCCGCGCAGCTGGTCGACGACGATGCCGTCCGGTGTCTGATCGAGCCCGCTCACCAGCGTGCGGACTTCGCTGCCGTCGAGTGAGACGGCGAGGATCGCACCGGCGGCGAGATCGAGGGCCAGCAACTCGGTCACCGCTCAGCCCTGCTTCGGGTAGTCGTCGTAGAAACCCGCCCCGGATTTCACGCCGAGCTTGCCCGCGTCGACATACTCGCGCAGCACCGTGATCGGGCCTTCGGGCAGATTCGGGTTCTCTTTCTGATAGTGCTCCTCGATATCGAGCACCACATCGAGTCCGACCTGATCCATCATCCGGAACGGTCCCGCCTTGGTCCCGAAATTCAGGACGAACATCTGATCGATGTCCTCGGGCACCGAGACGCCCTCGGCGACCACCTCGAGTGCTTCGCGTTTGATCGCGGCCCAGATCCGATTGAAGATGAAACCGGTGCTCTCCTTGCGGCACAGGAACGGGTGCAGACCGTATTCGGGGAAAGTGCGCAGCACGAAATCGAGCACCTCTTGCGTGGTGTGCCCGTTCGACATCACATCGAGCGCCGTGGACGCGGGCGGCATGTAGAAGTGCGTGTTCAGCATGCGGTCGCGGGTCTCGCAGTCCTCGGTGAACAAGCGGCTGGCGTACGACGACGAGTTCGAGGCGACGATCGCGTCGGCGGCGGCCTGCGTGTCGAGCTGGGCGAACACCTTCTTCTTCAGGTCGAGGATCTCGGGCACGGCCTCGACGACCAGCCAGGCGCCGCGCACCGCACTCGCCTGGTCGTGGATGTACTCCACCGAACCCGGCGACCCGCTCGGGACCGACGCGGCGACGGTGGGCAATTGTTCACGCACGTAATCCACCGCCTCGGCACCGGCCTGCGCGGTCGGGTCGACGATGTGGACCTTGCCGCCCCGGGTGGCGAACATCAGCGCGATCCGCCTGCCGAGCGTGCCCGCGCCGATCACGGCGACCGGACGGTTCAGATGATCCTGCGGAACACTCACGGTGACTCCCTCTACACAGGTGGTGGTGGGAAGAACTCGTCGTCAAGCGCGGATCAAGCCTATCGCCAACCCGGCTGCCGAATGGTTGCTGCGCCGCTGACGGGGGGTGTTCAGTTCGTTGACACCCCGTCATGACCGGTCAGAATGTGGTTGCCTTATCCTCACGTTCTTCACGAAATTCGCGCGTCAGCTCTAGGGGGCTCTTCGATGACCACACTGGCCTCCGGACTCTTCATCGATTGGGAAGAGCTCACCGGCCAGTCGAAATTCGTCGTCGAGCTCGTGAGCTTCCCGATCTTCAGCGCCCTGGCCGGCTGGCTCACCAACTGGACCGGCGTGCTCATGTTGTTCTGGCCCCTGCATTTCAAGGGGTTCCGGGTGCCGATGCTGCACATCCTCTACCCCTACCTGCCCCGCCGGGTGCAGGTGCTTCCGACATTCTCCGGCGACGGGCGGATGCTCGGTTTCCAGGGCTTCATTCCCGCGCGCGCCGAGAAGATGGCGAGCATCTGCGTGGACAAGGCGCTGATGCGCATCGGCAGCCCGCGCGACTTCATCCAAGAGCTCGACCTCGACGGCATCGGCGACTACCTGGCCGAACACGCCCGTCCACAGGTGCAGTCGATCGTCGACGAGATCATGTACCGGGAGAATCCCGACCTGTGGCGCTCGCTGCCCCGGCAGATGAAGCAGGCGGTCTACCAGCGGGTGGACCGGCAGCTGCCGACCTTGTCGCGGCGCGCGTTCGAGAGCCTCGGCGACAATATCGATCAGTTGCTGGACGTGAAGAACTTCGTGATCCGGTACCTGGAGAAGAACCCGCAGATCCTCAAGGACCTCACCACGACCATCGCCGCGCCCGAGCTGAAGTTCATGGCGCGCATCGGTCTGCTCGGTGCGCCCTTCGGCCTGATTCTCGCGCTGTACCTGCACGTGCACTCGCAGATCCCGTACTGGGGCGCCATTCCGGCCTGGGTGATCGTGCTGTTCGCCTCGGCGATGATCGGCGTGACGGTGAACGTCATCGCCATCAAGATGGTGTTCGAGCCGGGCGACCCGCAGCCGCGCTACAAGTACCTGTGGCGCCAGGCGTTGCTGGCCAAGCGCCAGCCGCAGGCCGCGACCGATCTGGCCCACATCCTGGCCTATCAGGTGCTCACGGTGGAAAACCTGTCCAACGAGTTGCTCGATGGACCCAACGGGGACAAGACGCGCCAGCTCATCGAGCGGGTGGTGTCGGAGGAGATCCACCGTCAGCTGGGGCCGACCGCGTTCATGGTGCGCGCGGCGATGGGCAAGAAGCAGTTCGAGAACCTCGCCGTCTCGGGTGCGGGGGCCGGGCTGAGCATGGCGCCGGGCATGGTCGAGGACGAGCAGTTCGTGCGCGAGCAGGCCAAGAAGATCGACGATTTCGCGGCCCGCAAGTTGCGCACGCTCACGCCAGGCGAGTTCATGGAGATGTTCTACGCGTCGGTGGAGCAGGACGCCTGGTTGCTGTACCTGCACGGTGGGGCGCTCGGGATCGCCGTCGGGGCGATTCACCTGCTCATCTTCGGCTGGTAGGCAATAACAAGCACGCGTGCTTGCATTTTCCGGGTGGCGCTGCGATTCTGGGTGACGACGGCGCACCCGACCGGTGGCGCGACGCTTCGCCCCAAGGAACCACATGGCTGACCTCGCAGCGCTGCTCGACGATTTCGCCGCCGAATGCGCGGACCTGGAGAAACTCGTCGCCCCGCTCGCCCCCGAACAGTGGCAGACCCCCACACCGGCTCCCGGCTGGGACATCGCCACCCAGATCGCCCACCTGACCTGGACCGACGAGGTTTCCGTCCTGGCCGCCACCGACAACGCGGCGTTCACCGAGCTGCTCACCGAGGCCGCCGCGAAGATGTTCACCTTCGTCGACGAGGCCGCCGAGGAACTGGCGAAGACTCCGCCCGCCGACCTCCTGCCCCGCTGGCGAGCGGGCCGCGAACAGCTCATCGCCGCCCTGGCCGCCGTCCCGCCCGGCACCAAACTGCCCTGGTTCGGCCCGCCCATGAGCGCCGCCTCGATGATCTCGGCCCGCATCATGGAAACCTGGGCGCACGGTCAGGATGTGGCCGACGCACTCGGCGTCACCCGAACCCCCACCGACCGCCTGCGCACCGTCGCCCACATCAGCGTGCGAGCCAGGAACTACGCCTACACCGTCCACGGCGAATCCGGCCCGGCCGAAGAATTCCGCGTAGAACTCACCGCCCCCGACGGCACCCTCTGGACCTGGGGCCCCGAAGACGCGAAACAAAAAGTATCGGGCCCAGCCCTCGACTTCTGCCTGGTAGCCACCCAGCGCCGCCACCGCGAAGACACCGCCCTCACCACCGAGGGGCCCGACGCCGACCACTGGCTCACCATCGCCCAGGCCTTCGCGGGTCCCCCTGGCCCGGGCCGGGAACCCAAACAGTTCAGCTGAGCGGGTACAGGCGAGCGTCTTCCCTGAGCGCCATTCCTGACTGCCCCGGACGACGTTGGCCGGGGTAGGCCCGTGGCAGTCGTGAATGACGCTCGCCTGCACTCCCGGAGTACCCCGTGTGACGTGAGGAAAACAACCACGCCGTCGCCACGCGCGCCGACCAGGTGCGATACACGCACGTTTCAGATGTGACCCTGATCTCAGCATCAGGGGTGCTAACTCCAGCTAGCACCGGCGTAACGTGGGGATCAGCGCGTGGCTTTCAACGATGCGAGCACAGCGCTCGGGTAGATCCACACCCACCGGGAGGACTGCATCGTGACCGCACATCGACCTGCACAGATCGCGCGGCTGTCCGCGACGGTGGCCGCCGGGGCCGCCAGCCTCTGCCTCACCGTGGCCGCGGGTGCCTACATCGTCAACAACATGCCCCAGCTCGTGCCGCCGCACGACGACCCGACCCCCGCCGATATCGCCGACCCGGGGCAACACCACCGGGCCGACGACTCCGTCCGCGCCGTCGCCGACGACGTGGTCGAACTGGCCTGGACCACCGAACGCTTGGTCCCCGACGCGGGCCGGACACCGGCCGTCAAGCACCAGACCGCCACTGCCGCGACACCGCAGAGCAACCAGGCACTGGACGGCAGGGCACTCGAGGGCAGACTCCGCATCGGCACCACCTATGTCGGCGCCCAGGCCGCGACGCCGCGCACCGACATCGTCAGCCTTACCGTCGATACGAACGCGCTGAACAAGGCGGGCAAGTATCTCGGCATCACCGCCGAGCCGGTGGGGGTCACCTCGCTGCACACCGAGGTCGACACCCGCAAGGGCGCGGTGGAGTTCGTGCTCACGGACCCCACGCTCGGACAGCACACCGTGCGCATCGAAGCGCCCGGCGACCAGCCCGGATCCGAGACCGTCGAAGAGCCGACTACCGTCGGCGTGTGATTTCCGGCGGTACCCATGACGGGGTGTACGACTTCTGCGTGATCGGTGGCGGCATCGTCGGTGTCGCCACCGCGCATCGCCTGCTGAGCGCCTACCCCGGCGCGAGCCTGGTGCTGATCGAGAAGGAACACTCGCTCGGCGCCCATCAGACCGGGCACAACAGCGGCGTGATCCACTCCGGCATCTACTACCCGCCCGACAGCCTCAAGGCCCAGTTGTGCCGCGCGGGCGCGCAGTGGACCAAAGAGTTCGCCGCCGCCAACGACATTCCGTTCGAGGTGTGCGGAAAGCTGCTGGTGGCAACCGATTCCACCGAACACGCCCGGATGCTCGATCTCTACGAGCGCTCCATCGCCAACGGTGTGGAGGTGGAGGCCATCGATGCCGCGGAACTGTCCCGTCGTGAACCCGGAATTCGTGGTGTCGGAGCGCTTTTCGTGCCCGCCACCGGCATCATCGACTACGCGAAGGTCACCGCCGCGCTGGCCGCGCAGGTACAGGACATGGGTGGCCGGATCATGCTCGGCGCGACCGTCGAGTCGGTCGTCGAAACGGACTCGGCTGTCACGGTTTCCGGCCCTGGTGGTGCGGTCGTCACGAAGACTCTCGTGGTCTGCGCGGGTCTGCAGGCCGATCGCCTGGCCCGAATGGCGGGGATCCGCAACGACTTCCGCATCGTGCCGTTCCGGGGCGAGTACTACCGCCTGCCCGCCGAACGTGCCGGACTGGTGCGGACGCTGATCTATCCGGTGCCCGATCCGGCCCTGCCGTTCCTCGGCGTGCACCTGAGCCCGACCATCGACGGCGACCTGACCGTCGGCCCCAACGCGGTACTCGGGCTGGCCAGGGAGGGCTACCGCAAGGGCAGCGTGAACGGGCGCGACGCCCTCGACGTGCTGCGCTTCCCCGGCGTGCACCGGGTGGCCCGCACCCACCTGCGCACCGGCGTGCGCGAGTTGCGCAACTCCCTGTTCAAACGCGGTTACCTGGCCGAATGCCGCCGGTACTGCCCGGAACTCGGCACCGCCGACCTGCTGCCTCATCGCGCGGGCATCCGGGCCCAGGCCGTCCTGCGCGACGGCACCCTCGTGCACGATTTCCTGATCGAGCGCACACCACGGTCCATCCACGTGCTCAACGCGCCCTCGCCCGCGGCCACCTCGGCCATGCCGATCGCCCGATACCTGGTGGATCAGATCCAGCTTCCAGCAAATAAATAGGATTCTTGTAGTATTTTTGGCCTGTGGGCCACATCAGGTACGCGAGCGACGTCGGCGCGCCCACCGACGCGGCCTTCGCCTATACGGAGAATTTCCAGCACCTCGCAGCCTGGATGGCAGGCGTCACCTCCGTCACCGCACAGGGCGCGGCACCGGCACAGGGACTCGGCGCGAGCTGTTCGCTGAAAGTTCGCCTGGGCGGAGTGATCCCGATGACACTCACCTGCGAGATCACCGAATACCGGCGCGGCGCGGTGATCGGGTATACCCTGCGGGGGCGGGTATACGGAACCGTGACACTACGGTTCGACCCACTCGGCTACGAACGGTCGGTACTGACCGCCGAAGCCGGCTATCCACCACCACGCGGTGCGTTCGGCCGCATGTGCCAGGGCCTCGTCGACGCGGCCGCGAGATCGGCACTGCGCCGCACAGAATCGCGGTTGCGAAGGGAGATAGAGGCATTCCACGGTACCGATCTTGTCGGCCGCATCGCCTAGGGTGGCGGTCATGATCATCGTGAGCACCGACGGGTCCTGCCTGCGCAATCCCGGTGGTGCCATCGGCTGGGCCTGGGTGAATCATCAAGGACCGGTGGCCAGCGGGGGAGCGGCCAGCGGAACCAACCAGATCGCGGAACTACGCGCGGTCCTCGAAGCCATCCTCGCCCACCCCGGCACCGAACCGATGCTCATCGAGAGCGACTCCCAATACGCCATCAAATGCGCCTCGGAATGGATCGGCAGCTGGCGGCGCAACGGCTGGCGCACCTCCACCGGCGGCGCGGTGAAGAACGTCGAGATCATCAAGCAGATCGACCGCGCCATCACCACCCGCGAAGGGCCCGTGCGATTCCGCTGGGTCCGCGGGCACGTGGGTAACTACTTCAACGAGCAAGCCGACAAACTGGCGGGCATCGCCGCACGCGACGCCGCGGCACACGGCCACGAACACGCCACCACACCCGTTGCCACCCGAACCACCCAGCCGCGGACCACGGGGAAGCCGGTCGCGCCGACAGCGTCGGGAACACTCACCCTGTTCTGACGCGGCGCGACCGGAGTGTGTCCGCAACCGACAGTGCCTCCGACGGAAGCGATTCCGCCGGAGGCACTGTCGTACTACCGGGTCAGTTGCCGGGCGCGGGCGCCGGAGCAGGCGTCTCCGGTGCGGGCTGCTGCGGAGCCCCACCCGGTACGCCACCCATCAGGCCGCCGCCGTTCTTGAGCACCGGCGACTCCATCTTGCTCACCAGCCACTTGTCACCCTCGCGGTCGAGGGTCATCTCGATCGCGATGTTCATCGGCGGCTCTTCGACACCGGTGATGTTGGAGCTGTACTGCGCCAGCGTCACCATGGCCTTGGCCTGGTTCTCACCGCCGCTGAGGTACGCGCACTGGATGTCCTCACCACGCGACTTCACCTTGCGCTCGACCATCATGTCCTTGAGCAGGTCGCCCGCCTCGGTGAACTGCTGGTTGATGTCGCCGGTCGAGCCCGAGCGCATGTCCTCGAAGTACTTGTCGATGTTGTTCGAGTAGTCGTAGTTGGTGGCCACCCGGCCGTAGGCGCAGGCCGCCTTGGTCGACTCCTCGATGGCATCGAGCTTGTCGCCCCGGTCGCTGCTCTGCAGGAAGAACACCACCGCGGCGGTGATCGCGCCGACAGCGACAACACCCGTACCCGCCGCGACCAACCAGCCGACCGGGCGTTCGGCCCCGGACGACGCGGCGGGCTCCGCGGGGGCCGCTGCCGCCGTGGCGGCGGGCTCGGCCGCCTTCGGCGTCTCGGACTCGGCCTTGTCGAGCTTCACCGTCTCGTCGGCGGTGGTCTCGGTAGCGGCCGATTCGGGCTTTTCCGCCGGGGTAGCGTCCTTCTTGCTCTCGGCGTCGTCGCTGGTCATCTAGATCAATCCTGCTCTTTCCCGGCACACACTCGCACCGACTTCGTTCGTGGGCCCGTGAGGCGGGCCACAGTGTCCCCCGCCGAGTATGCCCGGTCCGACGCCGGAGCGTAGGACCGGGCATGGTCTCACTTGGCCGGAATCGGGGTCCGTTCGTTCGGATCCACACCCGGGGGCATCTGCGCGCCGTTGTTGGGCACATTCGGGCGCGGCGCGTTGGCCGAACCACGGATCTGCAGGTCGGCCGGCGGATTCACGCAGTAGTTCCACTTCGGGATCGACCCGTCCTGGACTTCCTCGTTGCGCCGGTACTCGGTGTTGTAGTTGCAGGTCGGCCGCGGCCAGATATCGAGGATGGTGTGGAACTCACCGTCGTGCGCGGGGACCGCGATCGCCCCGAGGCCTTGGGCCAGCGAGGGGAAAAGCAACCGCAGCGCCGGCTGACGCAGCTGCGCCGCCCGGGTGATCGCGACGAAGTTCGCCGCGAGCCCGCTGATCGGATCGGCGGTCTTGTCCAGCACCGCACCGAGCGCCTCGAACTGGGCAGGCGAGTTGTCGAGCACGCTCTGCAGCTCGGCGTTGGCATTGTTGAACTGCTGGAGCAACGAACCCGAATTGCTGGTGAGCGTCTGCAGATCCGGCTGCGCGTTCGACGTGGTATCGGCGATCACCCGCAGGTTGGCGATGAGATTCACCGTCTGTGGCAGCAGGCTGTGCAGGCCGGCCACCGCGAGACTCACGCCGTTGACCAGGCCGCGCAGCTGATCCGGACCGGCACCGAGCGCGATGTCGAGCTCGGCGAGGATGGTCTTGAACTGCTGCGGGTTCACCTGCCCGATCAGGGCGCTGGTGTCGTCGAGCACCGCCCACACCGGGACGGGTGTCTTGATCTGCTCGGGGTTGAACTCGATCACCGCGCCGTCACGCAGGAACGGGCCCGCGTCACTGTTGGGGCGGAAGTCGATGTACTGCTCACCGGCCGCCGACAGCGCCGCCACCTGGATCATGGTGTCGACAGGGATCTTGTAGCTCTTGTCGATCACGGCCTTGACCGCGATGGCCTGGCCCTCGTCGATCAGGTCAACCGTGTCGATCTTGCCGATCCGGTGTCCGCGCAGCGTCACATCGTTGCCCGGCTGCAGGCCACCGGAGCGGTCGAGCGTCACAGTGACGTCGTACTCCGACCGCAGCGGGTTCACCCGCATCACATTGACCAGCAGGTAGCTGGCACCGATGATCAGCACCACGACCAGCGCCGAGTTGGCGAGCACGATCTTGCTGCTGAAGAACTTCTTGACCCTGTTCATCGGTGGCCTCCCACTCGGCCCTGAACGATCTGCAGCACCTGGATGAAGCTGCCGACGAAGTCGTTCACGTCCTTCATATCGGGGAACTTGCTGTTGGCCGGATCGGTCAGCAGGCCCACGTCGAGGTTCGTCAGCGTCGCGTACGGCGCGAGCGACTTGCCCTGGAAGGTCTCGGTGACCTTCGGCTTGATGTCGATCAGCTGGTCCATGACGTAACCGAAGCTGTCGCCGGAGGCCGCGAGCGCGTTCATCAGGTTGTCGAGGTTGGTGAGCAGTTCGGAGAGCTGGTCACCGGTGGTGTTGGCGTAGTCACCGAGCGCGGCGCTGGCCGTCGACACCTTGGCGAGCAGATCGCCGATGGCCCGGTTGTTCTCGGCGATCGCGCCGATGGCCTGCGGCAGGGTGTCGGCGACCTGACCGAGCTGGGCTTTGTTGGCCTCGATGGTGTTGGCCAGGGTGTTGAACTCCGAGAGCACCGCGTCGACGCGGGCGCTGTTGTTGTTCAATTCGCCGACCACACCGGTCATCTGGGTGATGAGGTGCGCCAGGTTGCCGCCCTGGCCGTTGAGGATGGAACCGAGTTCGGTGCCCAGCCGGCTGAGGCTGGCCACACCGCCACCGTTGAACAGCATCGACACCGAGATCAGCAGTTCCTCGACGGTGGCGCCCGCGGAGGTGAACTCCTGGGTGAGGGTGTCACCCTCGGCCAGGTTTCCGCCGGTGCCGGTGTTGTTCTTCGGCCTGTTCAGGGCGATGAACACGTCACCGAGGGGCGTCGCCTGACGCAACTCGGCGGTGCTGCCCTTGGGCAGGTCGATGTCGGAGCGGATCTGCAGGTCGACGACGGCCGTGAAGTTCTTGGTCTTGATCGAGGAGACCACCCCGACGTCGGACCCACCGATCTTCACCTTGGCCTGGTCGGGCAGGTTGAGCGCGTTGTCGAACTCCGCGTGGATGGTGTAGGTGTCGCCTTCGGCGCCCGGCTTGGGCAGCGGCAGATCTTCCACGGTGAAACCGCAACCGGTGGTGATGGTCACGGTGGCGAGCGCGGTGGCCGCGAGCAGGCTGCGGCGCAACTTCCTGGTCATAGGTCCGGTCATTTCGTCAGTCCCAGCAGTGCGGCGGTGAACCCGTAGTCCGGACCGAAATCCTCCATCTTGCCGGTGCGGCACCCATCGGACTTCATCTGGATGCGCTCGCAGAACAGGCTGATCATCTCGCCGGACAGAGCCGTACCGATCAGTGCGTGCAGCCGGACGAAGCCCTTCTCCTTGTTCATCGCACCGTCGATGTTCTGCATCAGCAGCGGGACGACGTCGACGATCTCGACCATCGCACCGGAGTTGGCGCGCAACTGGTTGGTGACGTTGGTGAG
>NZ_BDBI01000043.1 GCF_001612905.1 Nocardia ignorata NBRC 108230
CGGTGCGTGCGGTGGTCTCGGCGGCGGTCGCCGCGTCGGCGGCCTTTTTGAATTCGCGGACCGAGTCGGCGGTCTGCTGGGACAGCACGTCGAGCGTCGACATCTTGTCCAGCAGTTGCTGGGGGGAGTTGCTCGACAGCACGGCGAACATGCGGTCGGTGCGCGCGCCGGTGTAGGCGGCCACGGCGGCGCGGTCGATCATCGGCTGGAATTTGCGCACCTCGGCGCGGGCGGCGTCGGCGACGGCCGTCGCGGCGGCGAGCTCGGCGTCGACATCACGCTGGATGGCCAGCTTCGCATCGAGTTCGGTTTGCGCGGTGAGGGATTCCTGGTTGACCGCTTCGGCCTGCCGGGACAGGTCGACCATGCGGGCGATCGCGTCACCGGCGGTGGTGGGGAGGGCGACCGGGTCGGCCGCGGAGGGGCCGGCCACGGCGGCGGTGCAGACCAGGACGGTCGCGGACAGGGCTCCGGCCAATCCACGCGCTGCGTGAAATCTCCGGTGTTGTGATCTCACAGTGCCCCGTGCCCCGTTCTCTCGATATCCGACGATGCAAGCGCCTTACCTGAACCCGGACTTCCTCGTCCGCCACGAAGGTCTCGATCAGATTACGGAACGGCGAGGGTTCGTGTCCAGTGGGGCACGAAAGGGTCACGGTGCGCCCTTCCCCGAGAACGACGCACCGTGCCGACTGGATCAGAAGCGGCGAGCGCCCGCGAACGGCATCGAGTCGAGCGACGCGACGTGCACCGGCGAACCCGAGGTGGCGGCGTGGACGACATTGCCGTCACCGGCGTAGAGGCCCGAGTGGCCGCCGCCGTAGAACGACACCAGGTCGCCGGGGCGCAGGTCGCCGAGCGCGACCGGGGTGCCCGCGCCGAGCTGGGCACCGCTGGTGCGGGGGAGCTCGACGCCCGCCTGGCGGTAGGCCCACTGGACCAGGCCCGAGCAGTCGAAGGCGTCCGGGCCCGCGGCACCGTAGACGTAGGGGGAGCCGACCTTGCTCAGCGCGGCATCGAGGGCGATGTCGGCGGCGGTGGCGGTGGGTGCGGTGAACACGTGCGGCGCGGCCGGGGCCTCGATGCCGGGGATGCCCGCCGGGATCGGGATCTCGTTGGGCACCTCGAAGGTGCCGATGCCGGGCACGGTGACGGGCGTCGCCGACGCGGGAGCGGCCGGCAGGAGGAACGCGCCGATGGTGGCAGCGCCGACGGCTCCGGCGGCAACGGCACGCTGCGCCTGACGCTTGACGGTGTTGGTCGCCATGATGCGGTACTTCCAATCTGCCCCACGACGTCCCGTCCGTATGACGGGGCGGACTCCTCGCGCCGAGCCGTTGCGGCCTGGCGGACTCCGTGAGGTCTCGAAAAGGTTACGAACCAATCACGGTGGTTTGTAAAGTCGGACATGCGTCCTGGAAGGGAATTCGTCGATTCGACCGGAACGAACGTGCGACGTGAGTCACACCGAATCACGAAAAGATAACGCCAGGTCGAATTTCTCGAGCGGGCCGGCTGCTGCCCAGTGCGGCGTCGGGTCGGTGTGTCTGTGCGACACGCCGTGAATTCTCAGTGAAGTCGCAGGTTATGCGAGCGTGGCGCCAAGCCGACCCGCCCGTTGACGTCCAGTCAACACACCGGGCGCGCCGCCCTCTGTCGCGGTCGGAATCTGGAAACGTCACTTATCCGATCGTTTCGGCGGCAGTAATGCATAACCGCGATATCTGTGATGCCGGTCTCAATTGGGTTTGCTCGCGGTCATTTTGTTCGCATCGGTGCGAAATCTTCGCGGCGAATGATCGGCATCGGGTCGGGCACCCGGCTCGCGGACCTGGTCCCGGTGGGTGGGACCGATCTTCGGCCGATTCAGCGAAACCCGTTGGGGCGGTTACGGTACGGTCGAATGTTCGCGGTTCGAAGGGGGAGAGGTGGCCGACGACCAGGTACTCACCGACATGCTGACGATGCTCGACCGCAGTCCGGGGGTGCTCGCGCTGCGTGTGTGCGTCATCGAGCTGCTGATCGAGCGGCAACGGTATGCCGACGCGCTGGCTCATTGTGGTGTCGCACTCGGAGACGAGCCGGGGAACGCACAGGTCCTCGCCTTGATGACGCGGTGCAGTACCGCACTGAGTGGTGGCTCGCCGCGACCGGCGCCCGCCGCCCCGCCCGCTGCCGTGCCGACCGGCTACGACTGGGCGGCCGCCGAGAGTCAGGTCGGCGACATCATCGCCCCGGCCTTCGTCGATGCCCCCACCGAGTTCGTCACCGACGACGACGCGGCCACTCTCGAACGCCCTCGCTTCGGCTTGGCCGATGTGGGTGGCATGGACGAGGTGAAGCGACAACTCGACCTCACCCTGCTCGGTCCGCTGCGCAATCCCGAGCTCGCCAAGGCGTTCGGCACCTCCGCCCGCGGCGGCCTGCTGCTCTACGGCCCGCCCGGCTGCGGCAAGACCTTCATCGCCTCGGCGGTGGCGGGGGAACTCGGCGCCAACTTCTACCCGATCGAGATCGCCGACATCCTCGACATCTACACCGGGTCGAGTGAGCGCAATGTGCACAGCATCTTCGAGATGGCCCGCCGTAACGCCCCCTGCGTGCTGTTCCTCGACGAGGTGGACGCGCTCGGACACAAGCGCAGCCAGATGCACGGTTCCTCGGCGATGCGCACGGTGGTGAACCAGTTGCTCACCGAGATGGATTCGGCGACCCACAGCAATGAGGGCGTGTTCGTGCTTGGCGCGACGAACCACCCGTGGGACGTGGATGTGGCGCTGCGCAGGCCGGGCCGCTTCGACCGGATGATCTTCGTCGCCCTGCCGGACGCGGCCGCGCGCCGGTCGATCCTGCACTACCACTTGCGCGACCGTCCGATCGCGGGCATCGACCTCACTGCCCTCGCCGCGCACACCGAGGGCCTGTCCGGCGCCGACCTCGCCCACATCTGCACCTCGGCCACCCAGCTGGCGATGGCGGACTCGATGCGCACGGGTGAGGTGCGTCCCGTCGGCATGCCCGATGTGCGGGCCGCGCTCGCCCAGGTGCGGCCGAGTACCGGTGCCTGGTTCGAATCCGCCCGCAATGTGGTCGAATTCGCCAACGGCGACGGGAGCTATGACGACCTCGCCCGGTACCTGAAGCGCATCAAGCGCTGAACCGGCACCGATGAGCGAACCGCGACTCGACCGGGCCGTCGTACTGGTCGAGTTGGACCGACTCGAGGCGGCGCGCGCCGAGCTGGCCGCCCTGCTGGCCGTCGAGCCCGACAACGCCGATGCCCACGCACACGTCGCGCACACGTGGCTGAGGTCCGCGGATTTCGCCACCGCGAGCGCGGCGGCACGCACGGCGCTGCGCCACGACCCCGAGCACCTGTTCGCGTGGGTCCTGCTGGCGCTCAGTGAACACGGATTGTTCGACCGGCTGACCGACACCGATCGGATCGCGGCGCTCGCCCATCAGGACGAGGCGGTGCGCGCGGCGTACACCTGCGTAGACCTGAACCCCTGGTCGGCCGAGTGTCACCGGGTACTCGCGGTCGTGCTGGCGCCCCGGGACCGCGAGGCGGCGCTGGCCGCCGTCGACGTCGGCATCGAACTCGACCCGCAGGAACCCCTCCTCTACATCACGCGTGCCCGCGTGCTCTGGCACGGCGCCGAGGCCGACGCCCAGCGCGCCGCGGCGTTCCGTGCGGCACTCGAGCAGGCGTTGCGGCTGGAACCCGACAACGCCGAGGCCATGTATCTGCTCGGCGCGGACGCCGCGCGGTCGGGTAGGCGGGCAGATGCCGAGCGGTGGCTGTTGCGGGCCGCCGAACTCGAACCGGCCCACGGGCCCACGGCGCGGGAACTGCTGCGGCAGGTACCCGATCCTTCCGGGTCGTTGCGAGACCCGGCGGTGCGCCGCGAGTACCTCGGCGGTCCGAGCGTCGGCGGTGTCAGACGATCGAGCACAGGCGTGATCGCCGTACTCGTCTTCTTGTTCGTCGTCGGACTGGCCCGCGCTGTGTCGGGAGTCGACACCGACGACGCCTCGACCCGCCCCACCACGACCCTGCGCCCACCGCTCACCTACTACAAGCCGCAGCCGCTGCCCACCTTCCCCGAGTGGAGCCGGTACTTGACGGCTCGTCCCACCCCACCCCTCCCCGCCTGGCCACAGCACGTGCCCCGCTGAACCCCCCACCCTTCACCGAGGCAACCTCCTGGCAAGGCGGAGGGATCGCCGCGCAGCATCGGGACCGCAGGGGCCGCCGACTCGAGCGCGCCAGCGCTCCAACCAACACTGTCGGACCCCTTCCTTACTCTGCTGTCCGTGCCCGACCCTGTACTCCCGGCCGCGCGGCAGCTGGCCTTCGACGAGCTCGATACGCCGTTGTATGCCACCACTTTCGTCGTCGTCGACCTGGAGACCACCGGGACCAGCCCCGACGGTGATGCGATCACCGAGATCGGGGCCGTGAAGGTGCGTGGGGGAGAGGTGTTGGGGGAGTTCGCGACCCTGGTGAATCCGGGGTACGAGATTCCGCCCGCGATCGTGCAGATCACCGGGATCACCACGGCCATGGTGTATGCCGCGCCGCGAATCGAGGCAGTGTTGCCGGGGTTTCTCGAGTTCGCGGCGGGGGCGGTGCTGGTGGCGCACAATGCCCGGTTCGACACGGCTTTTCTGAAAGCCGCTGCCGCGCGCCAGGACATTCCGTGGCCGAATCCGCAGGTGTTGTGCACGGTGAAGCTGGCGCGGCGGGTGCTCACTCGCGACGAGGCGCCGTCGGCGCGGCTGGGGGTGCTGGCACAGATCCTCGGTGCGTCGACCACGCCGACGCACCGCGCTCTCGACGATGCCCGCGCCACGGTCGACGTGTTGCACGCGCTGATCGCCCGCGTCGGTAACCAGGGTGTGCAGAGCCTGACGGAGCTGCTCGACTATTTGCCCGGTGTCACCGGAACACAGCGCGCCAAAAGGACATTCGCCAACGATCTCCCTGCCGCGCCGGGTGTGTATCTGTTCCGCGGCCCGTCCGACGAAGTCCTCTATATAGGGACGGCGGTGAATCTGCGCCGCCGCGTGCGCAACTACTTCACCGGTTCGGAGACGCGCGGCCGCATGAAAGAGATGGTGGCGCTGGCACAACGGGTCGACCACGTGGTCTGCGCGCACGGACTCGAGGCCGGTGTTCGCGAACTGCGACTGCTCGCCGCCCACGCCCCGCCTTACAACCGCCGTTCGAAGTTCCCCAAGCGTGGCTGGTGGCTCACTCTCACCGACGAACCCTTCCCGCGCCTGGTCGCCGTTCGCACGCCGGCCCGAACTGCTCTGGGCCCGTTCAACTCTCGCGCCGACGCCGTAGATGTCGGCCTGACCATCGCCGAATTCGCGGGTCTGCGCACCTGTGCCACCCGGCTCACCCGCGCCGCGAAACACACATGCCAACCAGCGATCGTCGGCGGATGCCCGGCCGCCAGCGACGACGGCTCGGACGCCGACGCCTACGCACCCGCCGCCCATTCGGTTCGCGATCTGCTCACGGGTCGCTCCGACACTCTCCTGCGCGCCATGCTCGACCGCATCGAAACCTATTCCACGGCAGAGCATTTCGAGGCGGCTGCCCGCCTGCGTGATCGCACCGCCGCCGTGGTCACCAAACTGGCTCGCACCCAACGACTCGCTGCTCTGGCCCGCCTTGCCGAACTGATCATCGCCCTTCCCGACGGCGCGGGCGGCTGGGAATTCTCCGTCATCCGCCACGGCCGCCTCGCCGCCGCGGGCGTCGCCCGCCGCGGCACCCCACCCATGGCTGTCGTCGATCAAATCGTGGCGGCCGCGGAAACGGTCGTGCCCGATCTCGGCGACGCGGCCACGAGCAACGGTCGCGCACTGCGACGACAAGCGATGCCGATCCCCGGGGTTCCCGACGCCGCGATGACAACCGTGCACAGCGCGGATCGGCCGCTCATGTTCTCCGATGACGTACCTCCACTCCTCGGTGCGCCGCCGGAGGAGGTCGGGGTGATCGCGCGCTGGCTCGCCAAACCCGGCGCCAGGATCGTCCGGACCAGCGACGGGTACTGCGAACCGCTGCACGGTGCCGCCCGCTGGGTCGCCTGGGCGCAGCTGGCCCGGGAGGCGGCGGAAGTGCGGTCCGAGCAGGAGCAGTATCTGGCGGAGCGGTGAACACGACCGGCGATGTTCCACCGCCCTGACCGACACACCCCTGGCCCGTCCTGGATCATGGATGGTGGCGTTCACGGTGGAAAGGACTGGTGGCGGTGTTCGTGAAGGTGTGTGGGTTGACCACCGAGGAACAGATCGACTGGGCGGTCGAGCTGGGCTATTCGGCGATCGGCGTCATGGTCACGCCCAAGAGCAAGCGGTACCGCACGCCCGAGCAGGCCCGTGCCCTCGCCGACTACGCGCGCGGTCGCATCACCACCTTCGCGGTCGCCCTGGAACACGCCGAAGTCGCCGAGGTGGCCGACGCCTTCGACGTCGTCCAGCTCTACCGGTGGGCCGACCTGCCGAACCTGGCCTTCTGCTCCTCGACCTCGCCCGCACCCGAGCAGACCAGCGAATACTTCTTCTACGACGCCAGCGCGGGCAGCGGCGTCTTCGAGGAGTTCCCCGACTGGGTGCGCGCCCAGCCGGGACGGGTGGTGCTGGCCGGTGGCCTCGACCCGGACAATGTCGCCGACGTCATCGCCCGCCACCGTCCCTACGGCGTCGACGTGTCGAGTTCGCTGGAAACGGCACCGGGTGTGAAGAGCTACGACCTCATGCGACGGTTCAAAGCGGCCACCGAGCGGCCCGAAGTTCTAGGCTGATCCCATGATTACCGCGATCGTGCTGATCCAGGCCGAGAACTCTCGCATCCCCGAGACCGCACAGGCGCTCGCCGATACCGCAGGAGTCGCCGAGGTGTACTCCTGCGCCGGCGATGTGGACCTGATCGCGATCGTGCGGGTACGCGATCACGAGCGCATCGCCGAGGTCGTCACCGAGGGCATCGACAAGGTCGACGGGGTGGTCCGCACCACCACCCACATCGCCTTCAAGTCCTATTCCAGTGCCGACGTGGAAGCCGGATTCTCCCTGGGGGAGTAGGGCTTTCAGTTGTCGTCGAGGACCTGGGTGAGTTCGGCCCAGGTCTGCAGCAACTTCGCGGACGCGCCGCTGTCCACCGCGGCGGCGGCGCGTTCCATCGCTGCCGAGAGCGCGGCGTCCAGGTCGAGATCGACATCGCCCACACCACGTGAGAGGTCGTAGGCGACGATCGCCGCGGCCGAATTCAGCAGCACCGCGTCCCGCACCGGCCCCGGTGTCCCGGCGAAGACCTCCCGCGCGATCCGCGCGTTCTCGGCCGCGTCGCCGCCACGCAACTCGTCGAGATCGACGCGGGGGATGCCGAGCGCGGTCGGGTCGAGCACCGTCTGCTCGACGCGCCCACCGCTGACGACCCACACATCGGTCAGATCCGAGGTGGTGATCTCGTCGAGCCCGTCGCGCCCGCGCACCACCAGCGCACTGGCCCCACGCTGGGCGAACACGCCCGCGATCACCGGCACCAGATCCGCGAACGCGCACCCGATCAGCCCCGCGCGCGGCTGCGCCGGATTGGTCAGCGGGCCGAGCACATTGAACACGGTCGGGATGCCGATCTCCTTGCGCGCCGCACCAGCGAAACGCAACCCCGAATGGAACAGCGGCGCGAAGCAGAACCCGATGCCCGCCTCCCGCACCGACCGCGCCACCGACTGCGGGCCGAGCGCCAGCTTCACCCCGAGCGCCTCGAGCACGTCGGCGCCACCGGCCTTCGAGGAGGCGGCCCGGTTGCCGTGCTTGACCACCGGCACCCCCGCCGACGCGACGACCACCGACGACATCGTCGAGATGTTCACCGATCCCGATCGATCGCCACCGGTGCCGACGATGTCGACCGCGTCCCCGTCCACGTGCACCAGCCGCGCGTGTCCGAGCATCCCCGACACCATGCCCGCCAGCTCGGTGGGGGTCGGGCCCTTGATCTTCATGGCGACGCCGAAGGCCGCGATCTGGGCGGCGGTCGCGTTGTCGGTGAAGATCTCATCGATCACCCAGGTGGTGTCCTCGGCGGTCAGATCGCCGCCGTCGGCGAGGGTCCCGAGCACCTGGGCCCAACTGCGCACGCTCATCTGCTCTGCATCTCCGTTTCGACGACGGGCGCAACGAGGTTGCGCGCTTGCGCAACCACTGTGCGCTCGATCGGCAAGTTTAGGCGGCCGGACGTGGCGGCTGCAGCGCGTCCCACCCGTCGGCGACCCCGTCGTGGCGTTGCGCCAGGCCCGCCATCCGTGAACGTTCCTGCGAGATCGTCAGCGGGTCGAGCAGCTGTACCCGCTGCAGCAGCACGGGCACCAGATCGTCGGAGACCCCGCGCACCGCCTCCGCGCGCTCGTAGCCGTCGTATCCGGCGATCGCACAGGCCTCGTCGATGCGGTCGGCGGGCAGCCGCAGATGGTGCCGCAACACCGCCTGGGCGCCGCGATCGAGATCGACAGCCCGGTCGAGCGCCACCGAGGACGCCTCGGCGTCGTCGAAGCTCGACGCGACGACGACCAGATCCTCGCGCGTGGGATCGAGCCCACCGGGTTGCCCACCGAAGAGCCGCCGCCACATCCGCACTACGACCATCGTCGCCTCCTCGTCTCAGCCTATCCACATCCAACGCTGTCACAATGAGTTGTCACGCGAAGAGTCGCCAACACGCCGACGGTTGCTTCGGACCCCCTCTGTACGTGGGTTTTCCGGTCCGCGCGACAAACTTTCGTACCCGGGTACAGCTGTCGTACTACGAAGAGTCATACTTACCCCGTGACGACCGCAGTAGGCACCCCAGGATCGGCCATTACTCAGCGTGTGCATTCGCTGAACCGGCCCAACATGGTCAGCGTCGGAACCATCATCTGGCTGTCGAGCGAGCTGATGTTCTTCGCCGGCCTCTTCGCCATGTACTTCGTTGCGCGCGCGCAAGCGCACGGCAACTGGCCCCCGGAGCCCACCGAGCTGAACCTCGCGTTGGCTGTTCCGGTGACGGCCGTGCTGATCGCATCGTCGTTCACCTGCCAGATGGGCGTGTTCGCCGCGGAGAAGGGCGATGTGTTCGGCCTGCGCCGCTGGTACACGATCACCCTGCTGATGGGTGCCTTCTTCGTCGCCGGTCAGGCGTACGAGTACTACCACCTGGCGCACGAGGGCACGACCATCGCGGGCAGCTCCTACGGCTCGGTCTTCTACATCACCACCGGCTTCCACGGTCTGCACGTGATCGGCGGTCTGATCGCGTTCGTGTTCCTGCTCATCCGCACCACGCTGAGCAAGTTCACCCCCGCTCAGGCCACCGCCGCCATCGTGGTGTCCTACTACTGGCATTTCGTCGACATCGTCTGGATCGGGCTGTTCGCCACGATCTACTTCGTCAGCTAGCCCGCGGGCACACAAGCTTTTGCACAAGTCGGTTCCGTCTACTCCAAAGGGACTACAGATGAGTTCATCTCCCCCGTCGGCCCCCGAGCCCGCAGGCGCCGGTCAGGCTGCCAAGACGCGCAAGCAGCGTCGCGCCCGCCGTCGTATCGCGGGTGCGCTCGCGCTGATGGTCGGCCTCGTCGGAGCCGGCTTCCTGGCGAGCGCGCTCACCCCCGAGCCGCAGATCGCCACCGCGAACGAGGACCAGTCCGCGCTGATCCGTGAGGGCAAGCAGCTCTACGAGACCTCGTGCATCACCTGCCACGGTGCGAACCTGCAGGGTGTGCCCGATCGCGGGCCGAGCCTGATCGGTGTCGGTGAGGCCGCGGTCTACTTCCAGGTCTCCTCCGGCCGTATGCCGATGGTGCGCAACGAGGCCCAGGCCATGCGCAAGCCGGAGAAGTTCGACGCGCATCAGACCGACGCGCTCGGCGCCTACGTCGCCGCCAACGGCGGTGGCCCCTCGGTGATCCGCGACGCCAACGGCGAGATCGCCCAGGAATCGCTGCGCGGCGACGACATCGGCCGCGGTTCGGAGCTCTTCCGCATGAACTGCGCGTCCTGCCACAACTTCACCGGTCGTGGAGGCGCGCTTTCGGGCGGTAAGTTCGCTCCGCCGCTCGAGCCGGCCAACGAGCAGCAGATCTACGACGCGATGCTCACCGGTCCGCAGAACATGCCCAAGTTCTCCGACCGGCAGCTGACGCCGGAAGAGAAGCGCGACATCGTCGCCTACGTCAAGAACTCCGCCGAGGAGAAGTCGCCCGGCGGCTGGGATCTCGGCGGTTTCGGTCCGGCGACCGAAGGTCTCGCCATCTGGGTCATCGGCATCACCGCCACCGTCGGTGCGGCCATGTGGATCGGTTCCCGCACGTGATCGGGCAGGCCGCGCTCGGCGCGTCGGATAGGACACAGTCATGAGTGGACAGGAGCGAAGCGACATGGGTCGCGAACCCACCGAAGACGAACTGGACGCGATGTCGCGTGACGAGCTCGTCGAACTCGGTACCGCGCGAGACGACGTCGAGGTCGTGTACCGCAGCGAGCGCTGGCCGGTGCCAGGCACCCGGGCCGAGAAGCGCGCCGAGCGTGCCGTCACGTTCTGGTTCGCCATCTCCGGTCTCGCGGCCGCCGCGCTGATCGGTGTCTTCCTGTTCTGGCCGTGGGAGTGGAAGGGCAAGGGCGACGAGGGCCACGAGGCCTACTCGCTGTTCACCCCGCTCATCGGTCTGACCTTCGGCATCTCGGTGCTGGTCATCGGTATCGCCGTGGTGCTGATCCGTAAGCGGTTCATCCCCGCCGAGATCTCCATCCAGCAGCGCCACGACGGCCCGTCCGACGAGGTCGAGCGTCGTACCCTGGCCGCCGAGCTGCAGGACGCGCTCGAGACCTCCACCCTCGGTCGCCGCAAGATGATGCTCGGCACCGCCGGTGCCGGCGTCGGTGTGCTCGGCCTGGGTGCCGCGATGGTGTTCATCGGCGGCATGATCAAGAACCCGTGGGCGAAGAAGGACAAGTCGCCGCTGTGGGTATCGGGCTGGACCCCGGACTACCCCGGCGAGACCGTCTACATCCGCCGCGACACCGGCCGCCCCGACGACATCGTCCTGGTGCGCCCGGAGGATCTCGACGCGGGCGCGATGGAAACCGTCTTCCCCTGGAAAGAGAAGTGGCGCGGCGATTCGCACGCCACCCTGCAGTCGCTGCGCGGCATCCGTAACTCCGTCATGCTGATCCGTCTGCGCACCGAGGACGCCGAGAAGGCGATCAAGCGCAAGGGCCAGGAGAGCTTCAACTACGGCGACTACTTCGCCTACTCGAAGATCTGCACCCACCTCGGCTGCCCGACCTCGCTGTTCGAGCAGCAGACCAACCGGATCCTGTGCCCGTGCCACCAGTCGCAGTTCTCGGCGACCGAGTGGGGTAAGCCGGTCTTCGGTCCGGCCGCTCGCGCGCTGCCTCAGCTGCCGATCACCGTCAACTCCGAGGGCTTCCTGGTCGCCGCGGGCGACTTCATCGAGCCGCTCGGCCCGGCCTTCTGGGAGCGTCGTTCATGAGTGCTGGAACTATGGCCGCCAACCAGGTCAACGAGATGGACGAGCGGTATCGCGCCGCGGCGTTCGTGAAGCGGTCGATCAACAAGGTCTTCCCGACCCATTGGTCGTTCCTGCTCGGTGAGATCGCGCTGTACGCGTTCATCATCCTGCTGCTGTCGGGTATCTACCTGACGCTGTACTTCGACCCGTCGATGGCGCACGTCGTGTACGACGGCGCCTACCAGCCGCTGCGCGGCGTCGGCATGTCGCGGGCCTACGAGACGACGCTGAACATCTCCTTCGAGGTGCGCGGTGGTCTGTTCGTCCGCCAGATCCACCACTGGGCGGCACTGCTGTTCGCGGCGTCGATCATCATCCACCTGTTCCGCATCTTCTTCACCGGCGCGTTCCGCAAGCCGCGTGAGGCGAACTGGGTGATCGGCTCGCTGCTGCTGATCCTGGCGATGTTCGAAGGCTTCTTCGGTTACTCGCTGCCCGACGACCTGCTCTCGGGCACCGGTCTTCGTGCCGCGTTCTCCGGCATCACCATCGGTGTCCCGGTGGTCGGTACCTGGCTGCACTGGCTGATGTTCGGCGGCGACTTCCCCGGCGACATCATCATCCCGCGTCTCTACATCGCGCACGTGCTGCTGCTGCCCGGCATCATCCTGGCGCTGATCGGTGCCCACGTGGCGCTGGTCTGGTACCAGAAGCACACCCAGTTCCCCGGCCCGGCCCGCACGGAGACGAACGTGGTCGGTGCACGCATCGTCCCGGTGTTCGCCGCCGACCAGGGCGCGTTCTTCGCCTTCACCCTCGGCATCGTCGGCATCATGGGCGGTGTCCTGCAGATCAACCCGGTGTGGAATCTCGGTCCGTACAACCCGTCGCAGGTGTCGGCGGGGTCGCAGCCCGACTTCTACATGATGTGGACCGACGGTATGGCGCGTCTGATGCCTGCCTGGGAGCTCTACCTCGGTCGGTACACGATCCCGGCGGCGTTCTGGGTCGCGCTGGTCATGGGCCTGGTGTTCACGCTGCTGATCGCCTACCCGTGGATCGAGAAGCGCCTCACGGGTGACACCAGCGCGCATCACAACCTGCTGCAGCGTCCGCGCGACGTACCGGTGCGCACGGCGATCGGTGCGATGGCCATCGCGTTCTATGTGGTGCTCACGCTGTCGTGCGTCAACGACATCATCGCGCTGAAGTTCGACATCTCGCTGAACGCGACCACCTGGATCGGTCGTATCGGCCTGCTGCTGCTGCCGCCGCTGGCATACTTCATCACCTACCGGTTCTGCATCGGCCTGCAGCGCAGCGACCGTGCGGTGCTCGAGCACGGCATCGAGACCGGTGTGATCAAGCGTCTGCCGCACGGTGAGTACATCGAGGTGCATCAGCCGCTGGGTGGGGTCGACGCACACGGCCACGCCATCCCGCTGGAGTACCAGGGTGCCCCGGTGCCCAAGAAGATGAACCGCCTCGGTTCGGCGGGCAAGCCGGGTACGGGCAGCTTCCTTCGCCCCGACCCGCGCGCCGAGGGTCAGGCCTGGGCCGAGATCGAGGAGGCCGAGGAGCACAAGATGCTCGGCGCCCTCGCCGAGCACCAGGCTCGCACCGGCAACGGTGACCACAGCGGTCACTGATTCCGCGAACAACGAAGGCCCCGAGTCGGTTTCGACTCGGGGCCTTCGTCGTATTCAGAGGCGCGGCGTGCGGCGGTGGGATTCGATGGCCTCGAACTTGGCCAGGTTGTGGCGGGCGTCGGCCAGCGCGTCGTGCGCGTCGTCGGGGATGGGCGGCAGTTCGGGGCTGCCGTGGGCCACCCAGTGCTGGCGCAGTTCGTTGGTGTAGCGGGGCATGTTCTTGGGCAGGGCGGTCATGTCGCCCCACAGCTGGCACAGCGCCACGTGGTCGTAGGCGCCGACCCAGGCCCACAGCTCCGGATACACACCGGGCCGGGGCAGGAAGAACTTGAACAGGTCGTCGCGGATCTGGGCCCGGGTGCGATACAGCGGCGAACCGGCCGACGGCAGCTTCGGCAGCACATTGCGGCGCACCCACGGCCCGGCCCGTCCGGCGTCGAATTCGGTGGAGACGGCGTAGTACTCGCGCCCGTCCTCGCAGACGACACCGATCGAGATCAGATCGATCGTCACGCCGTCCTCGACGAATTCCGAATCGTAGAAATATCGCAGGGAGATCGCCTCTTCGTGCCGGTGGGCGCCCGTCCCGTCCGGCGCGACGAGGCAGGCGGACCCACGATGAATTGAGTGAAACCCTATGCGGGCACTTCGCGCGTGGTGCGCAGGGGTCGCTGCCGGGGGTCCCGTCGGCCCGTCGCAGGTACGCCGGATATTCGCCGGCTTCGGTGAGTCCGTATTCTGATCTGGTGACCTGGACCGTCGACGTACCGATTGACCGCCTGCCGGAACTGCCGCCGCTGCCTGACGATCTGCGCAGGCGACTGGACGCCGCTCTGGCTCGCCCCGCCCTGCAGCAGCCGTCCTGGGACGCCGACGAGGCCACCACGATGCGCACCGTGCTCGAGAGCGTGCCGCCGATCTGCCTGCCCGCCGAGGTCGAGGACCTCAAGGCGCAGCTGGCGCAGGTGGCGCGCGGCGAGGCCTTCCTGATGCAGGGCGGTGACTGCGCGGAAACCTTCGCCGACAACACCGAACCCCACATCAGGGGCAATATCCGCACCCTGCTGCAGATGGCTGTCGTGCTCACCTACGGCGCGAGCATGCCGGTGGTGAAGGTGGCCCGCATCGCCGGTCAATACGCCAAGCCGCGCTCTGCCGACATCGACGCGCTCGGCCTGAAGTCCTACCGGGGCGACATGGTCAACTCCCTGGTCGCCGACGAGCAGCTGCGCCGCCACGACCCGTCACGCCTGGTCCGGGCCTACGCCAACGCGAGCGCCGCGATGAACCTGGTCCGTGCCCTCACCAGCGCGGGCACCGCCGACCTGCACCGCCTGCACGACTGGAACCGTGACTTCGTCGCCCAGTCGCCCGCGGGTGCGCGCTACGAGACCCTGGCCGAGGAGATCGACAAGGGTCTGCGGTTCATGGCTGCCTGTCAGGTCAACGACCCGAGCCTCAAGACCGCCCGCATCTACGCCTCGCACGAGGCGCTCGTCCTCGACTACGAGCGCGCGATGCTCCGCCTCAGCGAGAGCGAGACGGGTGAACCGCTGCTCTACGACCTCTCGGCGCACTTCCTGTGGATCGGTGAGCGCACCCGTCAGCTCGACGGTGCCCACATCGCCTTCGCCGAGTTGCTGGCCAACCCCATCGGCCTCAAGATCGGCCCGACCACCACCCCCGACCAGGCGGTGGAATACGTCGAGCGGCTCGACCCGAACAACGAACCCGGCCGGCTCACCCTGGTGGCGCGCATGGGCAACGGCAAGGTGCGCGATGTGCTGCCGCCGATCATCGAGAAGGTGCAGGCCACCGGCCACCAGGTGATCTGGCAGTGCGACCCGATGCACGGCAACACCCACGAGTCGTCCACCGGGTTCAAGACCCGTCACTTCGATCGGATCGTCGACGAGGTGCAGGGGTTCTTCGAGGTCCACCACGCGCTCGGCACTCATCCTGGCGGCATGCATATCGAGCTGACCGGTGAGAACGTCACCGAATGCCTGGGTGGTGCGCAGGACATCTCCGATCTGGATCTCGGTGGGCGGTACGAGACTGCCTGCGATCCCCGGCTCAACACTCAGCAGTCGCTGGAACTGTCGTTTCTGGTGGCGGAGATGCTGCGCTGAGCCGGTTCGGTAGAGCCCGGTCAGCGGTTACCGCCGCGGCCGGGCTTTTCCTTGTCGTCCTTGTCGGGCTTGTCGTCCTTTTCCGGGGCGCGATCTCTTCAAGGTAGGGCGGTCAGCGATACGACGCTGCCCGCCTCCACGTTCGTGTTGATGCCGGGGACCTGGCCGATCACCAGGGAGCTGTCGGAGTCGGTGAGGGATTTGACCTCTACCCGCAGGCCTAGTTGCTGGAGTTTGGCGCGGGCGTTGCCGACGTTCTGACCCATCACGTTGGGGACCTTGATCGCGTTGGAGACGAGCAGGGTGACGCTGTCGCCGGACTGCAGGGTGGTGCCGACGGCGGGGTCGGTGCCGATGGCCTTGTCGGCCTCGATGCTCTTGTCGAACTGCACCTTCACCTCACGGACGGTGAGTCCGGCCTTGGTGAGCGCCTGGGTGGCTTCCTCGGTGGTCTTGCCGCGCACGTCGGGCACGTTCACCGGCTGGGAGCCCTTGCTGCGGTACACCTTCACCTGCGCGCCCATCGGCAGCACGGTGCCGGGGGCGGGCTCGACCCTGGCCAGTGAGCCCTTCGGGGCGGTGCTGGCCGCTTCGCCGCTGTCGATGGGTTGCAGGCCCATGTCGCGGATGGCGGCGTTCACGGCACTGATCTGGTCGCCGGGCTTGATGTCCTCGGGGACGCGCGGCTTGCCGTTGGAGATCAGCACGGCGATGGTGGAACTCTTGGTGACTCGTGAGCCCGCCGACGGATCGGTGCCGACCACGCCGCCCACCGGGATCGTGTCGGACGCCTTCTGCCGCAGTACCGTCTCGAATCCGGCCTGTTCCAGCACGGCAACGGCCCGCTCGCTGTCCATGCCCGCGATCGGCGGCACCGCCGTGTAGCGACCGACGCCGAGCCACCAGCCGCCGATGCCGACCAGCAGCGTCAGCGCGGTGACGATACCCACCCACACCAGGCCGGTGCGGCGGGTATGGGTCTCGGCCGGGACGAACGGATTGTGCAGGGGCGCGGGCGGATCGGCGTGCTCGTCGAGTCGGGGCCGTTGCGCGGTGACCACCCGGGTGTGCTGCGGTTGGGCGATCGGACGCGGCGGTGCGGGTTCATGTGGGACACCAACGGGATTCGCCGCGGCCACGGGTGCGCGAAAGGCCTCGCTGAGATGCTCGGCCGAATCACGGGGTGCCGGAACGCGATACGGCGGCAGGTTCAAGGTCATCGCGACGGCCTGCAGGTTGGCCGCCATCTGGTTGGCGTCGGCGAAGCGCTTCGCGGGGTCGCGGGAGGTGGCCTCGGCGACGAGGGCGTCGAATTCGGCGGGCACACCGTCGATGAACTGACTCGGCGCCGGTACGTCGTTCTCCACGCGCTGGTACGCCACCGACAGCGAATTGTCGCCGGTGAACGGCACGCGGCCGGTGAGCAGTTCGAAGATCAGGATGCCGAAGGAGTACACGTCCGAGCGCGCGTCGGCGGTGCCGGTGGTGACCTGCTCCGGCGACAGATAAGCGGCGGTGCCGAGGATCACGCTGGCGGAGGTGGTGTTGGCGGCGGCCACGGCGCGGACCAGGCCGAAGTCGGCGATCTTCACCTCGCCCGCGTCGGAGATCAGCACGTTCTCCGGCTTGATGTCGCGGTGCACCAAGCCGGCGTCGTGCGCGGTGCCGATGGCGCGCAGCACCGGTTCGGCGACGGCCCGCACGGCGTGCGGCGGCATCGGGCCGCGTTCGCGCAGCAGCTCACGCAGGGTGCCGCCCTCGACCAATTCCATGATGAGGAAGGGGTATTCGCCGTCGACACCCTGGTCGTACACCGCGACGAGCGACGGGTGCTTGAGTTTGGCCACCGCGCGCGCCTCGAACTCGAAGCGGCTCAGGAACTGTGGGTCGCTCGCGAACTTGGGGTCCATCACCTTGATGGCGACGGGACGGTCGAGCCGGGTGTCGGTTCCGCGGAACACCATCGACATTCCGCCGCGCGCGATCGGCGCGTCGATACGATAGCGCCCTTCCAGCATCTGGCCGATCACAGGTTCCTCCGGCGTACGACAAACTGGCCACGGTGGTGCGGCCCCCACGATCGTAACCGGGTGCGACGGCATGCCCGCCGATGGATGCGCCGCGTCACGTACTACCGTTGTGCGGGTGAGTGCCTTTCCCTGCAGCGACGACGTGCTGCCCGACACCGAAACCCTCGTCTCCCTGCCCGAGGCCGCCGACATACTCGGCGTCCCGGTGACCGCGGTGCACCAGATGCTGCGCGATCACCAGCTCATCGCGGTGCGCCGGGGCGGTGTCGTCGGCATTCCGTCCCGCTTCTTCGACGACAACGACGAGATCGTCCGCATGCTGCCCGGCCTGATCACGGTGATGCGCGACGGCAAGTACAGCGACGAGGACATCCTCCGCTGGATCTACACCGAGGACGACTCTCTGCCCGGCCGCCCGGTCGACGCCCTGCACGGCCCGCTGGCCCGCGAGGTCGTCCGCCGCGCCGCCGCCGAACCTTTCTGAGGACCTGCCGAACAGGCTGAGCGGACGCGCCCGGCGGACCGGATGGCCAGTGCGCCCTTGCCCGGCGTGGGGGTGGGTTACCTCTCGCGGGAGTCGAGCCCCGGCCGGTCGCGGCGCTGAGTGGCGAAACCCTTGGCGGCGACCAAAATTCGGCGGTGGTTCGGGACCGTCGCGCGGGTGGCGAAGACCTGGTAGTCGGCTGCTTCGATCTGGTCGAGGATATCGGCGTAGAGCACGGCGGCGGTTCGGATCGCCGGACGGACCCGGGGAGCCAGCAGGTCGATGCCGGGGACCGCGCGGCGGTAGATGTCGCGGTTGACGGCGATCAGATGGGCCAGGGCGCGTCGCGTCGGTTGATCGGTTCGCCCGGCCGTCCGGCACGCGCGCAGTCGCGTCTCGTCGACACCGAACGCGGCCAGTTCGTCGGCGGGCAGGTAGATGCGGTCGCGATCGAGGTCTTCGGCCACATCACGCAGGAAGTTCGTGACCTGGAACGCCTCGCCCAACGCGGCGGCAGCGGGTTCGGCGTCGGCCACCGGGACCACGGTGCCCAGCACCGGCAGCAACTGCAGGCCGATGGCGGCGGCCGACCCACGCATGTACTCGGCCAACTCGGCCATGCTCGCGTAGCGCCTGCGGTGCACGGTCGTGCCGGGGACGTCCATGCGCATGGCATCGAGGAACGTCCAGATGTGGTCGTGCGCGATGTCGTAGCGGGCGATGGTGTCGGCCGTCGCGGTGATGATCTGGCGGCGCCGCACGTCGGCGGTGTCGAGGTCGCCCTGCTCGATGGCCAGCCGGAGCTGCTTCTCGACCAGATCGAGGTGCTGAGCGGGGGAGATGCCGTCGCTGTCGTGGGCGAGGCGGCGATCAGGATCGTGTGCGCCCGGGGCGACGCTCGACGGGAGGGCTCGCGGCCGGTCGGCCGGGTCAAGGATCCACGCGGGGTCGTCGGCGTGATCGACGATGTCGTCCACCATCCGCGCGAACGCGTACAGCGCGTGCACGGCCCGGCGCCGCTCCGGGCTCAGCAAGGCCGTGGCGAGGAAATAGGTGCGTCCGTGCTCGGCGGCGATGCGGCGACAGGTCGCGTAGGCGTCGTCCAGCGCGGTGGGCACACTCATGCCGCGACGGGCGGTGCGTGTTCCTTGGCTATCGCGCGGGAACTCGCCGAACGCAGGTGCAGCGGGTCGACGTGGCGCAGCGACACGGCGGCCACCACGGCGGCGAAGGTCGCCAGCGCCACGTGCCAGAAGTTGTAGAGGCCGATCGAGCCGTCCGGCTGGAACACCAGCATCAGCCAGGTGCAGATACCGACCAGCCACTGCAGGGTCACCGTCGACAGCGCGAAACCGGCGGCCAGCGCAAGCGGCCACGAGTAGTACCAGGGCAGGGCGGCGGGGGAGAGCAGCACGATCGCCACGAACGCGACGATGATGCCCATCACAGCCTCACGCTCGCTGTGGCGGAAGCGCCACCAGGTCGCCACGAGCAGGACCACCAGGGCGACCTTGCACAGTTCGCGGGTGACGGACAGGACCGAATCCAGCGACCACGGCGTCACCCAGGTGACCATGTGCGCGAGGATCGTCGGCAGCGACAGCCAGTTGATGATCTTGTTCGACCCCTGCAACGCGGTCACCCAGCCGAAGCCGACCCCGGCGATCACCGATGCCGCACCGAAGACCAGTGCGAAGACGCCGATGCCGATGCCGGCGATCTTGGTGAACACGAGCAGCGGGTGCGGCATGTCGGCCGAGGGCCGGGCCGCGTCGGGATGCTTCAGTTCCTCGGCGAGACCGGCATCGGAGTCGGCGCGAGCCCGGCGTTCGGCCGCCCGCCGTTCCTTCTCGTGCAGGATCCAGATCCACACCAGGAACGGCAACGCCACGCCTGCGGTCGCCTTGATCGCGACGCCGATAGCGACCACGACGATGCCCGCCACATGATGACGCTCGAGCACGAGCGCGATACCCGCGCACATCAGCCCGACCATCAGCATCTCGTTGTGCACGCCGCCGATGAGGTGCACGAGCACCAGCGGATTGAGTACCGCCAGCCACAGCGCCACGGTCGGTTTGCCGCCGAGATGCTTGGTCAGATAGGGCACCGCCCACACCATCAGCGCCAGGCCGGGCAGCATGACGAAGCGCAACGCGATGGTCCCGGCGATCACATTGTCACCGGTGAGCGTGGTGATCGCGCGGCCCATCAGCAGGAACACCGGCCCGTACGGCGCGGTGGTGGTGGTCCACACGGGGCTCACATTGTCCAGCAGCACACCGGGATTGGCGACGGGACCCACCTGGTAGGGGTCGAAACCGTCGCGCAGGAGCGCACCCTGGGCGAGATAGGAGTAGGCGTCGCGGCTGAACATCGGGGCCGCGAAAAGCAGTGGGGTGATCCAGATTCCGACGATCACCCGCAGCTCGTTGAGCGTGACCTTCGGTTCACCGTTGCCGATGAGGGTGCGGCCCAGGCGCACCCACGCGGTGATCATCAGCAGCACACCGGCCCAGATGACGATCATCGACAGGGCGTAGCCGTGGCCGAATCGCAGCCACGACAGGTGCAGCGCCTCGAGCAGCGGATCGCGTTTGCGGACGGCGCCCGCACCGAAACCGCCGAAGGTGATCATGATGGCGCCGAAGAATCCCATGAAGGCCGCGTGACCTTCGGGGCTCCGGGCGAAATCGCCGACAGTGCGCAGCCGCGACCGGACGCCGGGATCGGTCCCGGCGGGCAGATGGCGCTGCGGTTCGAGGGTGCGCGTGGTGTCCATGGGGCCTACGGTCGTCTCGGGGGGCGGCATCTTCGGTCGGTCCCCCCGGATGGTCGGCGGTCGCAACCGCGAGCTGATAAGTCGGCCGTCAGTTTACGGCTTCAGTTCCGAACACTAACCCGGTGGTCGCTGCCGGTGTGCGCCCGGCTGCCGGTGATTCGCGCCGCCGCCAGTTCGCCCGACAACAGCGTGGTGGGCACACCGACCCCCGGAGTAGTACCGCAACCTGCGAGAACGACATTGTCTACGCCCCTTGGCAGGTTGCGTGGACGCAGCGGTCCGGTCTGCCGGAAAAGGTGCGCCACCGAGAACGGTGTGCCCGCGATCATGCCCTGGGCCGCCCAGGTCGCCGGTGTGTCGAGGTGATCGACGCGGAAGTACTCACCGATGCCGGTGTAGCCGCGCTGCTCGAGCGTCGCGAGCAGTTCACGCAGGTAGGCCGGGCCGATGCGGTCCCAGTCCAGCGGCGCGGAGGTCAGGTTGGGGCACGGCGCGAGCAGCGAGAGCGGCTCCCAGCGGCCGTCGGCGCGGTCGACGAACTGGCCCGCGTCGGTGAGCGCGGGGCGGGTGAGCAGCAGCGACGGGTCGCTCATCAGTTTGCCCCGGCCCTTGCCCGCGGCGATCTCGCGGAAGGTCTGCTCCCAGGCGGCCCCGAACTCGATCGTGTGATGGGCCTGCACCGGCCACCGCGCGGCAACCTCGGCGGGCACGGTGCCGTGCGCGACGACGGCCGACGGCGAGGCCCGCAGTCCACGCCGGTTGCGCAGCCCGAAGCGGCGGATCGAGCCCAGGTCGGCGGTGATGACCACCGCGTCGCAGGCGACGTTTCGCCCGTCGACCGTGCGGACGGCCTCGGCGTGGCGGGCACCGGGTGACGCGGTGCCCTTGCGGGTCGCGTACTCGATGCCGGTGACCTCGGTGCCGAGCTCGAGGCGCCCGCCCGCGGCCGTGAAGGCCTCGGCCAGCGCAGTGGTGACGGCCCGCATTCCGCCTTCGGGGAAGTACACCCCGAGGCAGGTGTCCATGTTCGGGATGGCGCCGTAAACGGCGAGGGCCTGGTCCGGCGCCGTTCCGGCATAGAGCGCCTGGAAGGTGAAAAGCCTGGTCAGCCGCTCGTCGCGGAGGTACGAGCGCACCCGCGGCCCGAGTTTGCCGAGCCCGCCGAGGCGCACCACCCGGGCCAGCGCCGACCGGGCGGCCGGTGTGCGGACCATGTCGAGAGGCGAATCGAAATCGGCGTTCATGAATTCGTCGAACTCGGCCTCGTACATCCGGCCGAGCCAATCGCGCAGCCGCCGATAGCCACGTGCCTCGCGGGGACCGCACGCGCGGGTCACCTCGGCCGCCATCTGTTCGGCGTCGTCGAAGACCCGGATGTCGCTGCCGTCGGCGAAACGCGCGTGATAGGCCGGAGCCAGGCGATGGATGCGCAGCCCGACGTCCTCCCGGGTCTGCCCGACCGCGGCGAGGGCGTTATCGATCGTCTCGGGCAGCGTGAGCACCGTTGCGCCGCTGTCGATCTCGTAGTCGGCGAAGCGGTAACGGCCCACCCGGCCGCCGGGGTGATCGGCGCGCTCGAGCACGGTCACCTCGAGCCCGGCACCCCGCAGGTGCAGCGCGGCGCCGAGCCCGGCCAGCCCGGCTCCCACGACGACGACATGATTCGTTTGTCCCACAACAGTTTTCACAACGTCCTCAGGCGGTACGGCGAGTGGCGGCCAACGCCATATCGTGCAACAGATGCTTGGCGGCGGGGGTGGCGGCGCTGTGCGCGATCGCGGCCAGACCCGTCTCGGTGAGTTCGGTGATGCGGCGCTCCACGTCGTCGACGGCGCCCAGGTCGATCAGTACCGCGCGTAACCGGTCGACGGCCTCGTCGTCGAGGTCGGTGCCGAGCCCGGTGCGGATCAGCGCGGCCGACTCCGGGTCGGCCCGGCGCAGCGCCTCGGCGATGAGCACGGTGCGCTTGCCCTCGCGCAGATCGTCGCCCGACGGTTTGCCGGTGACGGCCGGATCGCCGAACACCCCGAGCAGGTCGTCGCGCAGCTGGAACGCGATACCCACATCGGTTCCATAGGTGCGCAGGGCCGCGACCAGCGCGTCGTCGGCGCCGGCCAGTGCGGCACCCAGATGCAGCGGCCGTTCGATGGTGTAGGCGGCGGTCTTGTAGCGGTTGATGCGCAGCGCGGCCTCGACCGACTCGTCGCCGCCGGCCTCGCCGTTGATGTCGAGTAGTTGCCCGCCGAGCACTTCGGTGCGCATGCGCGCCCATACCGGGGCGAACCGGGCGAAGGACGCGGTGTCGAGTCCGGCCGCGTTCACCAGGTCGTCGGCCCAGGCCAGCGCCAGATCGCCGATCAGAATGGCGACCGCCGACCCGTATGCCTCACCGTCACCGGACCAACCGGCCGTGCGGTGCCGATCGGTGAAGTCGATGTGCACCGTCGGGAAGCCACGCCGGGTACGGGAGGAGTCGATGATGTCGTCGTGCACCAGCGCGCAGGCCTGCACCAGTTCCAGTGCGGCACACGCGGTGAGTACCGAGGCCGCCTCGGGGGTGGACGGGTCGCCACCGGCGCCCAGCCAGCCGGTCCAGGCGAAGCCCGGCCTCGTGCGTTTACCGCCGCGCACCACGAACTGTTCCAGCGCCTCGGCCGCGTCGACGAACACCGGACCGAGGGGTTCGACGATCTCGCGGCGGCTCGCGAAGAACTCCGTGAGCACCTGCTCGACCGCCGCGACGAAGGCCGGAGTGCCGGGGGTGAGCGCGACTAGGTCGACCGAGGTGAGCACGTCGGCGGCGGACCGGGAGAGCGGGGTACCGATTCCGGCGGACAGGGCGGCCTCCAAATGGCGAGCGTCAGGATCCGATGACGCACCCTTGCGGTGCGTGCACAGCGTCGTCTCGACGATACGCGGGCCGCGCGGAGCGTCAGCGGGCGCACAGGGCCGCTGCGACCGATCCCACACCCGGCGTTTCCTCGGGTCCGGGGCTCCTCGGTCCATGTGTCCACCCGGCTTGACATTCTCCGCTCCGAACAGGGGATTTCCCCTCGGCGGGTGCTGCGGCCTGCGGGGTTGTGCCCGGCGGGGACGTGCCGTGACCGGTATCGGAGTTCCCCGGTCGGCGCCGTAGGCCCGGAACGTCCCACTAGACTGAGCCGGTGACTTTCGACAGTGGACGGGGACGTTCGACCCCCGATCGGCCCGCCAAGCAGCAGTCGATCGTCTCGAACACGCCCTCGGTGGTGCAGAGTTTGCGCACGCATTCGGGCACGGGCGTGCCGTTCTCGGTCGAGTTCAACCCGCCCCGCGACGCGGCCGGTGAGGCCAGACTGTGGCGCGCGGTACGCGAGTTCGAACGCATGCACCCCGCCTTCGTGTCGATGACCTACGGCGCGGGCGGCTCCACCCGCGACCGCACGGTCCGCATCACCGGCGCCCTGGCGCAGGAGACCACCCTGCTGCCGGTCGCCCACCTGACCGCCGTCGGCCACAGCATCGCCGAACTGCGTTCGCTGGTGGGTTCCTACGCCGACTCCGGCATCTGCAACGTCCTCGTGCTGCGCGGCGACCCGCCCGGCGACCCGCTGGGTGAGTGGCGCAAGCACCCCGAGGGGGTCGAGTACGCCGAGGAACTCGTGCGCATCGTCCGCGATCTCGGCGACTTCCACGTGGGTGTCGCGTCGTTCCCGCAGGGCCACCACCGCTCACCCGACCTGGACCACGACACCCGCCACCTGTGCGCGAAACTGCGTGCGGGCGCGGAGTATTCGATCACGCAGATGTTCTTCGACGTCGAGCACTACCTGCGCCTGCGCGACCGCGTGATCGCCATGGACCCCGTCGAGGGCGCCAAGCCGATCGTCCCCGAACTGATGCCCATCACCTCGCTGCGCACCGTCGCGCGCGCCGAGGAGCTGTCCGGCCGCCCGGTGCCCGCCGACATCGTCGCCCGCCTCACCCGCGCCGCGGGCACGGGCCCCGAGGAGGACCGCGCCGCCGTGCGCGCCGAAGGCATCCAGATCGCCACCGAGATGGCCCAGCGCCTCATCGACGAAGACGCCCCCTGCCTGCACTTCATCACCCTCAACTTCGCCAAGGCCACCAGCGAGGTCCTCGCCAACCTCGGCTACGGCGTCACCGCCGCCCCCCTCAGCGCCTGACCGGCAGCTGGACGGAGCGGCTTTCGGCGCGTTGTCACCGCCTCGCAGCGGCGAGGGTCTGCCAGGTTCGTTCCCAGTTGCGGGTCATGGCCGGGTAGACGATGAGGTAGCGGAACGGCTTGATGAGGGCCATGTAGAGGCGCCCGAGGCGGCCGTTTGGTTCGACCAAAACGGCCATCTGCAGGTGATAGCCGGTGTCGTCGGGCACCCAGCCGAGATGCATGACGCCGTGCATGGTGCCGTTGGCGATTTCGGCCGCGTACTCGTCGTCGAGGACGTAGAGGCTGGTCAGCGGGCTGTCGCTGTCGTCGGGAGTCGGGGTGTCGCGCAGGTCGGCGGGGAGGCGGTCGCGTAGGGAGCCGACGCGGGTGCCGGTGCCCGCCGATTCGTCGTCCCAGCCGAAGATCTCGCCCAGTTTCCAGCGGATCTTGAACAGCACGCCGCTGATGCCCGAGCTTTCGGACGCCTTCTCCGCCTGGAGTGCCGCGAGGAAGGCGGGGAAATCGTCGGGGCCCGCGCCGGGAGTGCGGAACTGCCAGACATCTTCGATGTCGAAGTCGCGCGCGATCTCGTGGATGCGCCACGGCTGGGCGGAGTGTGCGGAGGCGGGAAGTCGCATGACATGACCTCGATCTGTACGGGGGCGTATAACAACTGAGGCTACCGCTGTTATACGCCTCCGTACAGCTCTGCTCGCCGTGCCGTCGCACACTCCGGTTACGCGGCCAGTGACGCCCGCAGACCCCACGCGCCGGCCGGCAACCGATGCGATTCGAGCCGATCGGCGTGCGCGTGGGTGATGGTGGTGACCAGCAGTTCGTCGGCGTCGCTCACCCGGCGCAGTGCGTCGAGCCGTTCGACCACGGTGGCGGGTGAGCCGACGATCTGGGCGGTCAACCGGTCCTCGACCAGGCGGAAGTGGTCGTCGGTGAGCGGTGCGGCGGTGGCCGGATCGAGGTACTCGCCCGCGCCCGCGCCGCTGCGCACACTGTGCACCCAGTGCCCGTAGGTGCTCGCGTGCCTGCGGGCGGTGTCGTCGTCGGCGGCCACGACCACGTCGGCCGACACGATGACGTAGGGCGCGGCGAGCACCCGCGACGGCCGGAACGCCGCCCGGTACGCCGCCACCGCGTCCAGCGCGGTCCCCGGTGCCACGTGGTAGGCCGCCGCGAACGGCAACCCCAGCCGGCCTGCCAGTTCCGCGCTCTCCCCGGCGGAACTGCCGAAGATCCACAGCTCGGCATCGATGCCCTCACCCGGAACCGCGTGCAGCGCGACACCGTCGGACGTGGTGTAGGTGCCGTCGAGCAGGGCGGTGATCTCGGCGACCTGGTCCGCGAAGTCCAGGGATCGCGCGCCGGGCTGCTGCAGCGCCTCGAGTGAGGCGAGGAATTCCGACCGATCGAGGACCCGTCGCGGGTCGAACGGTGGTGGCACGACCACTCCGTCCCGCACCTGGGTGCGTCCGACGACCGCGTCGAGCACCGGCCGCCCGCCCTTCGCGGTGGTGGTCGCGGCGCCGTACTGGGTGCGCCGATGTCCGGATCGGCCGAGGCCGAGATCGAGCCGACCCGGATGCAGCGCGTCGACGGTGCCGAGCGCCGCGACGATCGAGGCCGAGGTGTGCTGACCCACCTGCACCGCGCCCGTGCCGACCCGAATCCGCTCGGTGGCCGCCGCGACCAGACCGAGCAGTGTGAGCGAGGCGGAACTGGCCGCTCGACCCCTCGCAGATCGGTGCCAGATCCAGGATCGAGAGCGGCGCACTCATGATCTCGGATCCTGTTCTCCCGCTTCCACCGCCGCCCGCAGCCGGTTCTCCCGCGGGGCCACCGGGCAGGTGGCGTAGTCGGTGAACGCGCACGGCAGGTTCACCGCCCGGTTGAAGTCGAGGGTGACGGTTCCGTCGGCGGCCACCGCGCCGATGGCGAGCGAGCGCGCCGCCGGGTAGGTGGTGATCCCGCTGGTGGCGTCGGTGAACAGCACCTTCAGATCGTCCGGAGTGCCGAAGGCCAGCAACGCCTCCTGGCTGTCGCCGAGGCGGAACTCGACGATGCCCGCCGCCGGGTGGTGGTGTTCGAGCCCTTCGACCACCGCGCCGGTGGTGACGGTGCGTGGCTGCTCGAACGGGGTGAAGCGGCCGGTCACCACCCAGCGCGGGTCGGCCGGGTAGGCGGGCACGCCGGTGAACGCGACCAGGGTCGGTGCGGCCGGATCGTGCACGCGGACCGCGAATTGCCCGGAGCGCCGGATCACTTCGAGGACGCGCTCCTCGTTGAACACGCTCACCCCGGGCGCGCCCTCGCCGGGTTCGAGGATGCGGACTCCGGCGATCCGGTCGCCCTCCACATCGAGCCGGTCGGCGGGCTGGGCGGTGACGAACACCTTCTCGTCGGTGACCCACCAGGTGCCGGGCACGCCGTCGAGGCGTTCGGGACGATCGGTGAGCCAGTGCAGTCCGGCGAGGCTGAGCCAGCCGAGCGGGTCGCGCAGCCCGTCCTCGCGGGCGTGGTGCCAGCGGGCCCAGTCGTCGGCGAAAGTGGTTGTGGTGTCGAGGTTGTCGATGGTGACGGTCATGACGCGCGGGCTCCTTCGGTGACGGTCAGCGGTCCGTCGGGGTCGTACGCGGAAAGCTAAACACCGGGTGACCCTGCGGTGCGGGTGGGACGACGAACGGCGCGCGGATGTCGCATTGCGAGCTCCGGTACGAGGTTTCGGGGATCTCGCGAGCGAACACACCGTGCTCACGGTCGACCACCAGGGTGTCGGCGGGCCAGCTGTCCCACAGCGTCCGGGCCGCCTCGACCACTTCGGCGGCGCGCTGATACCGGGCGCCGTGCTCGAGATAGCCATCGCGCCGGAAGTTCTCGCCGGTGAACGCGTCGGAGGAGGTGACCACATTCCAGGCCGCCCGGCCACCGGACAGGTGATCCAGGGCGGCGAACTGCTCGGCCGGCTCGAACGGTTCGTTGTAGGTGCTGTTGACGGTGCCTGCCAGCCCGAGCCGTTCGGTGACCGCGGCCACCGCGTTGAGCACGGTGAACGTGTCGGGGCGGCCGACCACGTCCAGGTCGTGGATCCGGCCGCGATGCTCACGCAGCTGCAGCCCCTCGGCCAGGAAGAAGAAGTCGAACAGGCCACGCTCGGCGGTGCGGGCCAGGTGCTCGAACGAGGCGAACTCGACCTGCGATTTCGAGGCCGGGTCGGCCCAGACGGTGGTGTTGTTCACGCCGGAAAAGTGCGCGGCGAGATGGATCTGCTTGCGCGGTTTCGAGGTCACAGCGCTGCTCCCGCGGCGTATCGGCTGACGGGTCGGGGGAGACCGAGGCGGTCGCGAAAAGTGGGGTCACGTCGGTGTGCCGAAGAGGCGGTGCCCACGTGCCGCAGCCCACCGCGTCCCGCGGCATCCCGGGCCGAGCGATCCGTCCCGGCGAACGTCTCCCGGCCGAGCGCGTTCCGGATGTGACCGGCCGTGCTCGTCCGATCGACTCCACCGTGTGCGTCTTCGTGCCGTTCGCCGACCGCGAACCCGTCGAAGCCGAATTTCTCGGCGCGCCTGGCCTGTTCGACAACCTCGCGGAAACGGTCACGGGTGCTCGGCACGACACCGGTCACCGGATCGGGAACCCGGGTGATCAGCGTCATGAGCAGCAATTTCATCGATCTCCTCCATCGAACCCGGCAGAAGCACCCACACCCGGACAGACCGGGCGAGTTGCTGCGACGTCGTAGAGCCAGGTCTCTCAGTCGCTCTGGATGGTGCGCCCGCTGCCGAAGCGTCGAGCCGGATCAGCATGTGGCACAGCTGTGATGGCGTACAACGGTAGAAATCAGCGTGAGCGCAGCGGTTGGAATCGGGTGCGGGTGCGGGCACAATCGCCGACGTCGGGCCCGGTCGACCCACCCCGGCCCCCCGCTGTGGCGGTACGCGACGCGCCGAATACTCGGTCACTTCACCTGCGCGGATTCACCGGATCGCCGGAGTAATCTCGGCCTTCTCAGCGTCGATGAGGAGTTCGCCGTGACTGTTGCGCGTCGCCTGACCACACTGACCTCGCTGACGGCCTGCGCCGCCGCCGTGCTGCTTGCCGCCCCCGTCGCCGCCGATCCACCGGTGCGGCCCGCCGTCACCCGCGACGCCCCGGCCACACCAGCCGCAGGCCCCGGCGATCTCCTCGCCGCATATCAGACGGTCGTCGAAACCCTCGAGGCCCTCGGTATCCAGCCCTTCCTGTACCCGACGGTCGCCGCGAACTGTTCCGGTGCCGGTCTCGGTCTGGTCCCGGCCGTCGCGGGTGCGGTTCCCGGCCCCTGGCCGACGAACACCCTCCCGATCCCCGGCCTCGACCTCACGGCCGTGAAATCAGGCCAGACGCTGTTCACCTTCCTCCCGTACGGCCTGGAACCGGACACGGCCGCCACCAAGACTTCCGGTATGCAGGTGGCCTGGCTCAACCTCAGCACCGGTCAAGGCGGGATGGCCTCGATGGGGACGATCGCCGACATCGTCCGGGCGATGGTGCCGCCCGAGGTTCCCGCCGAACTCCGGCCGCTCGCCGAGAACGTCATCCGCGATTTCCTGGGCACCGCGATCCCGGTCGGCGGTGTGCGCGCGGTCCCGGTCTACACCGGGAAGGGCACCGTCCTCGCCGCCGTCTTCGGTACCACCGACAACGCGGGTCGCTCGTGTTTCTTCTTTCCGACCGTCGGCATCACCGAGGTCGCCTGATCCCGTTTCCGCGAGGGCGGACCGTCGACACCGCACGTCTTCCCGTGGACCCACCGAGCGGCGTGGAATACCTGACCGCGTGGGTCAGCCGTGACGAGCGAGCGACGTTTCCGGTGTGACGAGGGGACGCTGCTTCCAGCGCAGCCGCCCGGTGCGATGCAGGCGGTGCGAGCGAACCCACAGGGTGAGGTAGTAGCCGACGGACACCGGATGGGCCAGTGCCGAGCCGAGGTCGGCGCCCGTGGGTGGGCGCCGGGTTTCGACGGTTCGGGCCGTGAGCCGACCGGTGACGGCAGCCAGGTAGCCGAGCAGGCCCGCCCGGCGCACCCGGCCACGACCGACGAGAACCGCCAGCGGCGGAATCCAATAGGCAAGGGCGGCAACGACACCGATGGCCGCCCCGGTGTCGACCCGGCCGCCGTAGGCCGACCACAACCAGCGGGTGTAGCCGCCGGCGAGGTCGTCGGCGCCGGTGTACATGCGGGTGCGGGCGGCGGGCCCGGCGGTGACGAGCGCGGTCCGATGACCCGCCCGGCGCAGCGCCCGCGCGAGATCGAGATCCTCGGTGGCACTGGCCGCCACACCGGCGTGACCCCCACCCGCCCGGTACGCCGCGGCGTCGACGGCGAGGAACTGCCCGCACGCCACCGCCGTCGAAGGGCGCAAGCTGTGATTGGCCGGACCCACCGGGAGCGTCGACGCCCACGACCAGGCCAGCAGCGGCTGAACCAGCTGCTCGGCGACCGAACCCGAATCCTGCGTCGGCCACGCCGACACCAAACCCGCGCCCCGCTTGCGCAATTCGGTCACCGCGGCGGCGATCGCCTGCGGTTGGAGGCGCACATCGGCATCGACGAAGACCAGTGCCGCCGCATCGGTCCTGGCGGCCAGTCGCGCACAGGCGGCGGCTTTCCCGGTCCATCCGGGCGCCGGGTGGGCGGACGAGCGGAGCACGGTGAATCGTTCGTCGCCGCCGATCGCGGCGATCGCGGCCTCGTAGGTGCCGTCGGTGGAGGCGTCGTCGAGGATCAGCACCCGCAGCCGCGGTATCCCGGTCTGGGCGCGCAGGTCGGCGATGAGGTCGGGCAGCCGCTGGGCTTCGTCACGGGCGGGCACGCACACGGTGACCGGTTCGATCACTCCCGACACCTGCCGGGGCAGGGTGCGCAGGGTGGCGAGGTTGTAGGCGGCGGTGCCGGCGCCGATCGCGGCGAGACCGGTGCCCGCCCAGGTCAGGTAGCGTCCCGCCGCGCCCATGTCAGCGGCCCAGCCTGCGCTGGGTGATCTCGCGCCACATCTCCGACGGCGAGAAGTTGGGGCGCGGCGCGTTCGGCGGGCGCGGGTTGCGATCGCGGTAGGCGAGACCGGCGATCATCGCGGCCACGGCCAGGGTGATGCCGCCCATGATGCCCGCCCAGCCCGCGAACGAGCGGGTGTTGGGGTCGGCGTATTTGACCTCGGCACGCAGGGTCGAGGACTCACCGGCGGGCAGCTTCCACGACACGGTGTTGTCGCCCTCGCGGGTGCCGTTGGTCTTGGCGACACGCGACGGGAACGCGATGGAGAACTGCACGTCCGACCCGTGCGGCGGCACCGACTCGAGGTCGACGCGACCGGTGAGGCTCACCAGGTCGCCGTTGCGTTTGAACTCGAGGGTGAACATGCCCTGGGTCTGATCCGACAGGCTGCCGAGCTGGCTGACCTCACCGAAGGTCAGGTCGTCGAAGAACACCTGCGTGCCGACGTAACCGTCCTGGTTGTACGGGTCGACGCGCACCTTGGCGGCCAGCGATTCGGGCGCCTTGAGCTGCGGGCCCTTGTCGTCGGGGCCCTGCGGGGCCACGGCGGCGACGATCCGTCCCGATACCCGGTCGTTGGACGACACCCCCATCGACACCTGCACCCGCAGGCATCCGGTCAGCGCGGGCACCAGCAGGGCCAGCAGAACGGCGACCGCCGCGACGCGCCGGGCGGGCCCGGAACGGCGCGAGGGGGAAGGCATGTCGGCGACGAGACTCGGCTGCACGGTTGACATCGTGCCAGGCTCGGGCCGCAGAACCCACACGACGGGCCCAACCACCTCCCGCCACCCGCCGCGATCAGGGATTTCGCCACCGTGCGGCAGCCCGGCGAGCCAACGGGATTCCGAGCAGTCCCATCCCGGCGAAACCCCAGGCCGCCGATGCGGGAAGGCCGAGGAACACCGCGTGCGCGAGGGCCGAGCCGAGCCAGGTCCACGCGAACACCGCGACCGGCACCGCCACCGACGGATCGTGGGCGCGGGGGAGCAGCCGATCGAGTGCGGTGAGCAGCACCGCCATCAGCGACGCGACGAGCATCCAGCCCAGATAGTTGGTGTAGGGGATCTGCGCCAGCCCCGGCAGACCGGCGTCGGTGACCGACCACGTCCACTGCCCGTCGGCGACCATCTGCGGATCGAGAAACAGATCCCATCCCACCGCCCCGACAACGAGCAGTGCGGCGCGTATGACGCCGGCCCGCCCGCCGACCCTGGGCACCCGGGCGGCGCTTCCCGTGCCGTGGCCACCGGTTCTTGCCGCATCGATCCCCGCGAGCAGACCCGCGACGACCCAGATCGGATACAGCCCACCGGTCCACGCCAGCGGCACCACCAGCGGCACATCGGCAAGTGCGGGCCCCAGCCGATCCGTCGCATAGGCATAGGCGCCGTAGGGCACCCCGGTCGCCGTACCCACGATCTCGGAGGCGAGCCCGATCCCGGAGACGATGACGAAAAACCCTGCCGCCCAACGCCATCCGCGAGTCGTGACGGCATGCAGCAGGGCGGTCGACACCGACAGCACCACCACGGCCACCGTGATCCGATCACGCCACGTCCCCGCGCTCAGCGGATAGGTGATCTGCACGAGCACGAGCGCCATCGCGGCGACCGCCGGGATCGTCCGCGGACGATGGGCACCGACCCAGCTGCGGGCGGTGGCGGCGATGCGGCTGACCGCGCGGCCGGTATTCACGACGTCAGCCGACCGGTCGCCGCACCACACGACATGTGCGAGCACCCGGCCGGCGCACCCGGTGCCGAATCGAGCGCGGTCATCGCTTGCGCGGGAAGGGGAATCGGCGGGTGCGCCGGTCGCCGAGCACGAGGTGAGCCGCACTGCGTCCGCTGGCGCCGGACACCCCGCCGCCGGGGTGGGTCGACGCGCCCGTGAGGTACAGGCCGGGCGCGCCGGGTACCCGCTGACCCGACAGCTCCGGCAGCGGTCGCCACAGCATCATCTGGTCAAGAGACATCTCCACGTGCATGACATTGCCGCCGCGCAGGCCCATCTCCCGTTCCAGGTCCACCGGAGTCTGGACGAACCGCTGCACCACCGAATCGGCGAAGCCCGGTGCGTACCGGTCGACTTCGGCGATGATCCGATCGGCCTCCTGCTCGGCGTGCGCCGACCAATCGCTGCCGTCGGCGAGTTCGTAGGGGTGCCACTGCGCCCACAGCGACAGCTGGTGTTCACCGGGTGGGGCGATGGTCGGGTCGAGCGCGCTGAAACTCATCGCCAGCACCACCGGCCGTGGCGGCAGTTCACCGGCCGAGGCCGCGCCGTGCGCCGCCCGCAACTGCCTGCGATCCGATACGAGGAACTGCAGGCCGTGTGCGGACTCCGCGGCCGATGCGCCGGGGTAGGACGGCAGTCGGTCGGTGGCCAGGCGGACCACCATGCCGATGCCGGGGCCGACCCGGATGCGGCGCTGCCAGTCGTCGAGCACCGTCTCCTCGAAACCGCCCGCGCGCAACAGGTCGAGGGTGGCGAGGATGTGCGAGCCCGCGATCACGGTGTCGGCGCGCAGCTCACGCCCCGATTCCGTGCGCACCTGCCACCCGCGCCCCGACCGCCGCAGCTCCGTGACGGCATCACCGGTGTGGACCTCACCGCCGTCGGCGCGCAGCCGTGCGATCAGCGCCGCACTGAGCGCCCCACTTCCCCCCACGGCCCGCCCGGGCGGCAAGGTGTGCATGAGCGCGGCGAAACCGGCCATCGGCGCGGTCCCCGGTTCCGACATCGGTGGACCCGACTGCGCACCGAACCATGCCAGCGACGCCTTGAGCCGTTCGTCGTCGAACCAGTAGTCCAGCAGCGCGTCGCCGGTCTGCAGAAACTCCCGCGACAGCGCCGACCCGCCGTCGCGCGCGTCCAGCCCCCAGAACGCGCGAACCAGCCTCCCCGGCGTCGGCGGACCACCGAACGCCCGCATCACCCCAGCGCTTCGCTCACCCCACACCTCGACGAAACGGCGATAGGCCCCGGCATCCTTCGTCCCACACGCCGCCGCGATCGACGCGCAGGTGGCGTCGAGATCGCGGTGGAAGACGATCGGTGGGCGTACACCGTCGGACGGCGTGAATCCCCACGGATCACAGTCGAGATAGCGCAACCCGAACCGCTCGAGCTCGAGTTCCTCGATGATCCCGGTGTGCCGGACCATGATGTGCGCCGAGGAACCGCGATCCACAAGATGGCCGGGGAACCGTTCGACCGTCGACACCGCCCCACCGGGCACCGTGTCCCGCTCGAGCACCTGGACCCGCTGCCCGGCCCGCGCCAGATAGCAGGCGGCGACCAGCGCGTTGTGCCCCGATCCGACGACGACCGTTGTCTCGCTCCGGCTCATGCCCGTTCGCCCGCCGGTGGCATCGGCAGCCTGCGGCCGAGGATCGCGAACGGCCGGGTATCACCCGCGAAGACGAAATTGCGGATCACATCGGTGAATCCCGCCCGCCGGTACAACCGCCAGGCCCGGTTGTCCTCCTCGGGAACCTCCGGCGTCGACAGCAGCACCGCCGCCTCGGGACGGTCGGCGAGCAACCGCTCGAGCAGCGTCGCCCCGATCCCGCGACCCTGTGCGGCCGGGTGCACGTGCAGCTCGGTGAGCTCGAAGTAGTCGGCGAGCAGCTCGCGCGCGGCGGCCTCCGGCCAGCCGCACCGGCGCATCCCGGTGTGTACCTGTTGATGCCACCACTGCCGCGGCGCGCCGCTGTATCCGTAGGCGATGGCGAGCAGCGGGGCGGTGCGCAGGTCGACCGTGCCCGCGTCGTCGGGCAGCACGGCGGCCACCGCCCGCCAGCCCGCCCGGGTGGTGTGCTCGTTCCACATCGGGGCCCGGTGATGTTCGGTGCCGCGCGGATAGTCCATCGCGGCCACATACACCGAGAGGGCGTCGTGCAGGCGGGCCCGCAGGGCGGCGACGCTCAGGTCGACGACCACAGGTGCTGGAGTGTGGTGATTGGGCTTGACGGCTGTCATCGCTCTCGTCGGAACTTGTCGGTGGGTGTCCCTATATTCAATCTCAATTCAAACGTTCGAATGGTTGTTCGATCTGTGCGAGGGGCGAAAGGGGCAGCAGATGCCTGGTCACAACGATGGTCGAGCGCACGCGGGCCACGACGGCCGCGCCGGCGGGCTGCTACGACAGGCCGACGCGCTGCTCACCGACTCGGCCTGGGAGCACGAGCCGGGGGAGCGGTTCCGCACCGCCTATCTGGCCGCGCTGCGTGGCGCCGGTGCGATGATCGCGCTCACCGGCGCCGATCGCGCGCCGCGGGCTCGTTCGCGCAGCGCCTGGGTATTACTGAGACGCGCCACGCCGGAGTTCGCGATGTGGGCCGACTACTTCGAGGCGCACTCGCCGCTGCGGGCCGCCCTCGAGGCCGGATTGGACCGCACGATCACCGACACACAAGCCGACGAGTTCTGTTCGCGGGTGGGCGCGTTCCTCTACGACGTCGACGATGCGCTGGTCGCCGCCGCCAAGACACGCCCGCAGCCGAGTCGCGACCGGGACATGACCGCTTAGTTATCACCGAGTAGGTGGTACGGCCTCGATCGAACTCGTATCATGGGGAGCAGATAGCCGCCAAGGTCGGCTACCTGTCGCCTACCCGGAGGCGACCAGCCACGCCTAGTGCCGGGGGAGGTACCGTGCCACTCTCCGAGCACGAGCAGCGCATGCTCGAACAGATCGAGAGCGCTCTCTATGCTGAGGACCCGAAGTTCGCCTCGTCCGTCCGCGGCGGACGACTTCGCTCCACGTCGAGTCGACGCAGGCTCCAAGCTGCGGCGTTGTTCGCCGTCGGCCTGTTCCTGCTCGTCGCCGGCATCGCCGCCCCGTTCAAGCCGGGCGGGTTCCCGATCATCAGTCTCGTGGGCTTCATCGCCATGTTCGGCGCCGGTGTCCTCCTGATGATCGGCAGCTCGCGTCGGCCGGGTGCGGCGGACGCCCCCGGTGAACCGCCGGCGGGCGCGGGCCCGTCGGGCGGGCGCGGTGGCCAGCGGCCGCGCAAGTCGGGCGGCTTCTCGGAGCGGATGGAAGACCGATTCCGCCGCAGATTCGAGCAGGAGTAGCCCTGCTCCGACCGTGAGGTCGAGCACAACGGCATAGCAAGCGGTGTCGCACCCGGTCGCGGGTGCGGCACCGCTTTCGCATGCCCGCGTCCGGGTCGGCCCGGATCGCACTCGCAGGGCGGTTCCCCCACCTTCCCCACCATCCCCCACCAGGGCGGTCTCGTACGCCGTCGAACGACAGGCCCGCCGATGGCACCTGGGAAGTTTGCTGAACGTTGTCGGAAGCGGGGATTGCCGACCCGCGCGGGTCGTCCTAACACGCGATAATCCCGAATCTCATTGATAGCTGACATGACCTGCGGAATTGTGTTGGCGGGGAGCAGGATCACCCAGGGTTTCGATTGAAAGTGGGGGAAAGTGGGGTAATGTGGGTCGCGCACTACAGGAGAGGCCGTACGGCCAGGTGATCCAGTAGGGAGGTGGCCGGGAATGTTTCTCGGTACCTACACCCCCCGATTGGACGACAAAGGGCGACTGACGTTGCCTGCGAAGTTCCGAGACGATCTGGCGGGAGGGTTGATGGTCACGAAGGGTCAAGACCACAGCCTTGCCGTGTATCCGAAAGAAGAGTTCACCGCGCTCGCCCGGCGGGCCGCGGCGGCGTCTCGAAGCAACCCGCAGGCAAGGGCTTTCGTCCGGGCACTGGCGGCCGGAACCGACGAGCAGCGTCCGGACGCACAGGGCCGGATCACGTTGTCGCCGGACCACAAACGCTATGCCGGACTCACCCGGGATTGCGTGGTGATCGGTTCGGTCGACTTCCTCGAGATATGGGACAAGCAGGCGTGGGAGTCCTACCTCGCCGAGCACGAGGAGGACTACGCGCAAGCCAGAGACGAGTCGCTGGGCGGGATCTTCTGACCCCGCAGCACGCGAGTGCTGCGAGGCCTCTGCCCGGGCGTGGACCCTGACGTACTTCCCCGACGCCAGGTGCCGCGCCCCGGTCAGAGACCTCGACGCATTCGCACTCATCCGAGTAAGCAACTCATTCCAAAAGCACTGTGTGGCAAGGCGACCCGTCTGCGACGCGAGGCAGTATCCCGGGAGGTCGAGGTGAACCATGACACCGAGAACCCCCGTCATGTGCCGGTGCTGCTCGAGCGTGCCGACGACCTGCTCGGTCCGGCACTCGACGAGCCGGGTGCGGTCTACCTCGACGCGACCCTCGGCCTCGGCGGGCACGCCGAACACTTCCTGCGCACCTATCCGAACGCGCGGCTGGTCGGGCTCGATCGCGACACCAACGCGCTGAAACTGGCCGGCGAGCGCCTGGCGCCCTACGCCGACCGGATCACGCTGGTGCACACCCGCTACGACGGTATCCCCGAGGCGCTCGCCGAGGCGGGACTGGCCGAAACCGGTTCGGTGTCAGCCATTCTCATGGATCTCGGCGTGTCATCGATGCAGCTGGACGAGGCCGACCGCGGCTTCGCCTACTCCGTCGACGCGCCGCTGGACATGCGGATGGACCCCACCACCGGCATCACCGCCGCCGACGTACTCAACACCTACAGCCACGGCGACCTGGCCCGGGTGCTGAAAACCTATGGCGACGAACGGTTCGCGGGCAAGATCGCCTCGGAGGTGTTGCGCCGCCGCGCCGTCAAGCCGTTCAGCACCAGCGCCGAACTGGTCGAGGTGCTGTACGCCACCATCCCGGCCGCCGCGCGGCGCACCGGCGGGCATCCCGCCAAGCGCACGTTCCAGGCGCTGCGGGTGGAGGTCAACGGGGAACTCGACTCGCTGCGGGCCGCGCTGCCCCCGGCGCTCGACGCGCTGCGCGTGGGCGGGCGGATCTGCGTGATGTCGTACCAGTCGCTCGAAGACCGGCTGGTGAAGCAGGAATTCGCGCCACGGATCGTGTCCCGGTCCCCGATGGACCTGCCGGTCGAACTGCCCGGCATGGGACCGGAGTTCAGGATGCTCACCCGCGGCGCGGAAAAGGCGACCGAGTCCGAGATCGAGGCCAACCCGAGGTCCGCCCCGGTGCGGATGCGTGCGGCCGAACGGATCACGGAGAGGTCAGGGAGGACACAGGAGGGGACACGATGAGCGTGCGGACGAGCACCGTTGCCGTGCCGGGGCGTACTGCCCGGCGCGTGCAGGCGGCCGAACGAGTGAAGTCCGGTGCCGCGCAGCGGGCCTACGCGCGCAAACGCACCCGCCAGCAGCTGCTCGACGGGATATCGCTGCCCGATCGTTCCTCGACCATGGCCGGGCGCATCCCGTTCGTCACCGCGATCATCGGCCTGCTCGGTTGCGGTCTCGCGCTCACCCTGCTGCTCACCACCCGTGCCGCCGAGGACAGCTACCTGCTCGGCGACATGCGCGCGGACAACCGAACACTCGCCGACGAGCGGGCCGCACTGCAGCGCGAGGTCGCGGCCGCCGACTCCGCTCCCGAACTGGCCGCGCGCGCACGGGAACTCGGCATGATCCCGGCCAAGGATCCGGCGCGTCTGGTGATCGGTCCCGGCGGGGAAGTGACCGTGATCGGCACGCCGACGCCCGCCCAGGGGGCACCCGCGCCGCCGTTGAACGGGCCGCCGACGACCACACAGAACCCGGCGCCGGGTCACCAGGCGCAGGGCGAACGGGTGGTTCCGGTGCAGCCGGGCACCCCGGCCACCGACCCCGCCGCTCCGAACAACACTCCGCCCGCCGTGCTCGCGGCACCGGGCGGCCAGGCCGGAGCGGCGAACGCGCCCGTGGTGGATCCGTCGCAGGCGCAGCCCGAATCGCCGCAGGATGTACCGGGTTCGCCGCAGGCACAGGTCCCGCCCGCGGGCGAGGGCGCTCCCGTGGCACCGTCGGAGTCGCCGGTTCAGGCACCGGCACCCCAACTGGTCCCCGATCGAGTGGAGGTGGCCGCGGCCCCGGCCGACACGCCGCCCCCGGCACCGGATGTCGCGCCGTTACCGGACGCGGGCCCGCCGAGCGAGACGCCGCAGATCGTCGCTCCCGAGGCAGGCCGATGAGGCAGAGCGGGCCCGCGTCGCGACAGCGACGCGGGCCGGTCTCGTCGAGGGCCCGGCGCAGCGGGTCGCTCTCGCCGGACCGGCCGATCCGGCTGCGCCTCGGCGTCGGCCGGGTCACCATGCTGGCCACCCTCGCCGTGGTCGCGCTGCAACTGCTCTACATCCAGAGCATCGCCGCACCGGGACTCTCCGCGCAGGCCGCCTCGCAGCGCACGACCAAGGAGACCGAGGCCGCCGTGCGCGGCCCGATCACCGACCGCTACGGCAACCCGCTGGCCTTCACCATCACCGCGAAAGCGCTGACGTTCCAACCGGTCCGGGTGCGCCAGCAGCTCGCCGACGCGAAGAAGACCAAGGAGAACGCGCCCGACCCCGAGCAGCGCCTGAAGGACATCGCGAGGTTCGTGCACGACAAGCTCGGCGCGAGCGGCCCGAAAGAGGAAGAGCTGCTCGACAAGCTGCGCAGCGACAAGCCCTTCCACTACCTGGCCCGCAATGTCGATCCCCGGATCGCCTCCGAGATCACCACCAAGTTCCCTGAGGTCGGTTCCGAACGTCAGGACCTGCGCGAATATCCCGGCGGGGCGCTGGCGGCCAACGTGGTCGGTGCGACCGGCTGGGACGGGCACGGCCAGATCGGCCTCGAATCGGCACTCGACTCGGTACTCGCCGGCACCGACGGTTCACGCACCTACGATCGTGGCTCCGACGGTGCGGTGATCCCCGGCAGCTACCGCGACCAGCAGCCCGCGGTGAACGGGCACGGCGTGGAGCTCACCCTCGACGAGGACATGCAGTACTTCGTGCAGCAGCAGGTGCAGCAGGCCAAACAGCTCTCCGGCGCGGCCTCGGCCTCGGCGGTCGTGCTCGACGCCAAGACCGGCCAGGTCCTGGCCATGGCCAACGACAACACCTTCAATCCCGCACTGGGACCCCAGCACTGGGCCTCGGCGAACATGAGCAACCCGTCGGTGTCGGAGCCCTTCGAACCCGGCTCGGTGAACAAGATCGTCACCGCCGCCGCCGCGCTCGAATACGGGCTGACCAACCCCGACGAAGTACTGCAGGTGCCCGGTTCGATCAGGATGTCGGGCGTCACCGTCAACGACGCCTGGCAACACGACGTGGCGCCCTACACCACCACGGGCATCTTCGGGAAGTCGTCCAATGTCGGCACCCTCATGCTCGCGCAACGGGTGGGGGAGGACCGCTTCGCCGATATGATCGACCGCTTCGGTCTCGGTAAGCGCACCGGCATCGGCCTGCCAGGCGAGAGCCCGGGGCAGGTGCCCGCCCGCGACCAGTGGTCCGGCGGTACCTTCGCCAATCTGCCCATCGGCCAGGGCCTTTCGATGACCACGCTGCAGATGACCGGCATGTACCAGGCCATCGCCAACGACGGGCTGCGCATCCCGCCGCGCATCGTGAAGGCCAGGATCGCACCCGACGGCACCCGCACCGAGGAACTGCAGCCCGAGCCCGTGCGGGTGGTCAGCCCGCAGACCGCCGCCACCTTGCGCACGGTTTTCCAGGCGACCGTGCAGAAGGACCCGATGGGTGTGCAGATGGGGACCGGGCCGCAGGCCGCCGTGGAGGGCTACCAGGTGGCGGGCAAGACCGGCACCGCGCAGAAGGTCGACCCGGCGTGCCGCTGCTATTCTACCTCGTCGTTCTACATCACCTTCGCCGGAATGGCGCCCGCCGACAATCCGCGCTACGTGATCGGCATGATGCTCGACGCGCCGGTACGCAGCTCCGACGGCTCCGGTGGCGGGTCGGCCGCGCCGCTGTTCCACACCATCGCTTCCTGGGCGTTGCAGCGCGACCGGGTGCCGCCGTCGCCGGAGCCTAGGCCGCTGGTGCTGGAGGCCGGGCTCTGACGGTAACCTGACTCGTCGTCTTGCCCACGCGCTCGATCACTCTCAGAGAGGAGCCTTGTGCCCGCGCAGTCCAGCCCGCACGCGCTCCGGCCGAACACCCCGCCGTCGACGCCGCTGCAGGCCCTGCTGGAGCTCACCGGCGCCACCACACTCACTCCGGTACCGGCCGAGGTGAATGTCACCGGCATCGAGCAACGATCCAACGCCGTCCGCCCCGGTGACCTGTTCGCCGGCCTGCCCGGCGCCACCTCGCACGGCGCCCGTTTCGCCGCCGACGCCGTCGCGCGCGGCGCGGTCGCGGTGTTCACCGACGCGGCCGGTGCCGCACTGATCGGCGAGGTCGCGGTGCCCGTGCTGGTGCGTGAGGACCCGCGTGCCGTGCTCGGCGAGCTGTCCGCCGAGATCTACGGTCACCCCAGCGATCGCCTGCGCATCGTCGGCATCACCGGCACCTCCGGCAAGACCACCACGTCGTACCTGGTGGAGGCGGGTCTGGTCGCGGCGGGTCTGTCGACCGGCCTGATCGGCACCATCGAAACCCGCATCGGCGGACAGCGGGTGCCGAGCGCGCTCACGACCCCCGAGGCGCCGCAGCTGCACGCGATGTTCGCGGCCATGGTCGAGCAGGGTGTGCAGGCGGTGGTGATGGAGGTGTCGAGCCACGCGCTGGCCCTCGGCCGGGTCGACGGTGTGCGCTTCGCCGTCGGCGCGTTCACCAACCTCTCCCAGGACCACCTCGACTTCCACAAGGACTTCGAGGACTACTTCGCCGCGAAACGCCGCCTTTTCGAACCGGACTCGCCCATCGCCGCGCGCACCTCGGTGATCTGCGTGGACGACGAGTGGGGCAAGCGCCTTGCCGCGGACCTCGCGGCCCCGATCACGGTCTCGACCGGCGACCCCGCGAACACCTCCCGGAGCCGCACGGTCGGCAGCTCTGATCGCGCGGCGGGCACCGACTCCGAGCAGCCCGGGCGCACCGGCGCATCCGGGGAGTCAGGTGCGGGGGCACCCGCCCACGCCGCGTCGACCGGCGCGGACTGGCAGGTTGTCGGTGAGGTGAAAACCACCGGCGGCGAACAGGAGTTCACCGCGGTCGGCCCGAGCGGTGAGCTGACCGTCCGCTTGCGCCTGCCGGGCCGCTACAACGTCGCCAACGCCCTGCTCGCCGTCGCCACCTGCGCGGCCGCCGGGGTCGATCCGGCGATCGCCGCGCCCGCGCTGGCCACCGTCGACGTGCCCGGCCGCATGCAGCGCGTCGAACGCGGACAGGACTTCCTCGCCGTCGTCGACTACGCGCACAAGCCCGCCGCGATCGAATCGGTGGTCGCCACCCTGCGCGCGCACCTCACCGACGCGGGCCGCGGCAGGCTCGCGGTGGTCGTCGGCGCGGGCGGCGACCGGGACGCGGCCAAGCGCCCGCTCATGGGCGCGGCGGCGGCACGCGGTGCCGACCTGGTGATCGTCACCGACGACAATCCACGCACCGAAGACCCGGCGGCCATCCGCGCCGCCGTGGTCGCCGGTGCGCACGAACTCCCGGCCACCGACCGCGGCGAGATCCGCGAGATCGGTGACCGCGCGGCGGCCATCGCCGCCGCACTCGCCTGGGCGCGTTCCGGCGACGTGGTGCTCATCGCGGGCAAGGGCCACGAGGCGGGTCAGGAGATCCAGGGCGTCAAGCATCCCTTCGACGACCGTGAGGTCCTCGCCGCGGAGCTGGATTCTCTACTGGCACAACACAGTCCGCACACGGACTCGGAGGACTTGACGGTTTCATGATCGAGATGACACTGCGGGAGATCGCGGACGTCGTCGGCGGCGAGCTGCACGACGTACCCGACCCCCAGGCACTGGTGACCGGGTCGGTCGAATTCGATTCGCGCCGAATCGGTCCCGGTGATCTGTTCCTCGCACTACCCGGCGCCAACTCCGACGGACACGACTACGCGGCGAACGCGGTCGAGGCCGGAGCTGTCGCCGTGCTGGCGGCCCGCCCGATCGGCGTGCCCGCCATCGTCGTCGCGCCGGACGCGGGCACCGTGCCCGCCACCTCGGTGGCACTGAGCCACGACGGCGACGGCTCCGGTGCCGCCGTACTCGCGGCCCTGGCCGAACTGGCACGCGTGAGCACCGAGCGGCTGGCCGAGCGCACCGGTCTCACCGTCGTCGGTGTCACCGGGTCGTCGGGCAAGACCTCGACCAAGGACCTGCTGGCCGCCGTGCTCGCACCGCTGGGTCCCGTGGTCGCTCCGCCCGGTTCGTTCAACAACGAACTCGGCCACCCGTGGACGGCCCTGCGCGCCGACGCCGACACCAAGTTCCTCGCCCTCGAGATGTCGGCGCGCGGCGTCGGCCACATCGCCGCTCTGGCCCGCATCGCGCCGCCGCGCATCGGTGTGGTGCTCAATGTCGGCACCGCCCACCTCGGTGAGTTCGGCAGCCGCGAGGCCATCGCGCAGGCCAAGGGTGAACTGGTCGAAGCACTCCCGGCCGAGGGCCTGGCCGTGCTCAACGCCGACGACCCGAATGTCGCCGCCATGGCCTCGCGCACGAAAGCGCGCGTGGTGATGGTCGGCCTGTCCGGCGACGCCGACATCCGTGCCACCGACGTGACCACCGACGACCAGGCCCGCGCCCGCTTCACCCTGCACGCGGGTGGCGACTCGGTGCCGGTGCAGCTGGCCGTGCACGGTGAGCACCAGGTGGGCAACGCACTCTCGGCCGCCGCCGTCGCCCTGGAGTGCGGCGCCGACTTGGCGACCGTCGCTCAGGCACTGTCCGGGGCGACGGCCGCGTCGGTGCGCCGGATGGACGTGCGGACCACGCCCGACGGCATCACCGTCATCAACGACTCCTACAACGCCAACCCGGACTCGGTGCGGGCCGCGCTCAAGGCGCTGGTCACCCTCGCCAAGTCGGGCCCCGAACCGCGCCGCAGCTGGGCCGTGCTCGGGGAGATGGGCGAACTCGGCGACACCTCGGTCATCGAACACGACGCGATCGGACGGCTCGCCGTGCGACTCGACGTCGACCGATTGATCGTGGTCGGCACCGGACGACCCTCCCGGGGAATGCACCAGGGAGCGGTGATGGAAGGCTCATGGGGCGAGGAGTCGATCCTCGTACCCGATATCTCGGCGGCCATCGCGCTGCTCGACGACGAAATCGCCGCCGGCGATGTGGTACTGGTCAAGGCGTCGAAAGCGGTCGGTCTGTGGGCCGTCGCCGAACACCTGACCAGGGCAGGGGAAGGTAGCTCGGAGGCAGCTCGATGAGGCAGATTTTGTTCGCGGCGGGGATCGCGCTCGCGGTGTCGATCCTGTTGACGCCGTTCCTGATCCGGGTCTTCGCCAAACAGGGCTTCGGCCAGGAGATCCGGGTCGACGGTCCGGCCAGCCATCAGGCCAAACGCGGCACCCCGACAATGGGTGGCGTCGCCATCCTGATCGGTATGTGGGCCGGATACCTCGGTTCGCACCTGATCGGCCTCGGCTACGACGCCGAGGGGCCGACGGCCTCGGGCCTGCTCGTACTCGGGCTCACCACCGCACTCGGTGTGGTCGGCTTCCTCGACGACTTCATCAAGCTGCGCAAACAGCGCAATCTGGGGTTGTCGGCGGCCGGTAAGTACATCGGCCAGATCAGTGCCGCGGTGATCTTCGCGGTGCTGGTGCTGCAATTCCGGGCCGACAACGGGCTCACCCCCGGCAGCAAGCACATCTCGTACGTGCGTGACTGGTCGACGGTGTCGATGGGCGCGCTGGTGTTCGTGATCATGGTGTGTCTGCTGGTCGTGGCCTGGTCCAACGCGGTCAACCTGACCGACGGTCTCGACGGTCTCGCCGCCGGATCGATGAGCCTGGTGCTCGGCGCCTACGTCATCATCACCTTCTGGCAGTACCGCAACGCCTGCGCCACCAGCCCCGGACCCGGGTGCTACAACGTGCGCGACCCCCTCGACCTCGCGCTGGTCTGCGCGGCGGCCGCCGCCGCCTGCATCGGCTTCCTGTGGTGGAACGCCGCGCCCGCCAAGATCTTCATGGGCGACACCGGATCGCTGGCCCTCGGCGGCATGCTGGCCGGTCTGTCCATCACCACCCGCACCGAGCTGCTGATGGTCGTCATCGGCGCGCTGTTCGTCGCCGAGGCGGCGTCGGTGGTGCTGCAGGTGGCGGTGTACCGCACCACCCGCAACCGATTGTTCAAGATGGCGCCGTTCCACCACCACTTCGAATTGAGCAAGTGGGCGGAGACTACGGTGATCATCCGGTTCTGGATCCTGGCAGGCATCGCGGCCGCCGTGGGTCTCGGACTGTTCTACAGCGAATACCTGTCCCAGGTCGGGTGAGAGCGGAAATGGTAGAACACTCGCCCCGTGCCCTGCGTTCCCCGGGCCCCATGCTCGAATTCCTGCGTGGCCGTGACGTTCTCGTCGCCGGCTGGGGCGTCTCCGGACGCTCCCTGATCGAACCGCTACGCGATATCGGCGCGCACCCCGTCGTCACCGACGGCGGCGCCAAAGCCCTGGCCGAGGCCGCCGAACTCGGACTCGAGATCGCCACCACCGTGGAACTCGAGCACGCCGACCTCACCCGGTTCGCCCTCGTCATCACCAGCCCCGGCTGGCGGCCCGATTCGCCGGTGCTCGTCTCGGCGGTCACCGAGGGCATCCCGGTCTGGGGTGACGTCGAATTCGCCTGGTGGGTCGATCAGGCTCGCATCTACGGCCCGGTTCGCAAGTGGCTGGTGGTCACCGGAACCAACGGCAAGACCACGACCACCCAGATGACGCACTCGATCCTGCGCGCCGCGGGCATCGCCAGTGTGGCCTGCGGCAATATCGGCCTGCCCATCCTCGACGCCCTGCGCCGCAATCCCGGACCGCAGGTGCTCGCGGTCGAGTTGTCGTCGTTCCAGCTGCACTGGGCGCCGTCGGTGCGGCCCGAGGCCGGTGTGGTGCTCAATGTCGCCGAGGACCACCTCGACTGGCACGGTGGGCTCGACGCCTACGCCGCCGCCAAGGCGCGTGCCCTCACCGGCCGCATCGGCGTGGTCGGCCTCGACGATCCGGTCGCCGGTGCGCTGGCGCGCAAGTCCAAGGCGCGGCGCACGGTCGGGTTCCGCGTGGGCGTGCCAGCCGACGGCGAACTCGGCGTGGTCGACGGCAAACTCCTCGACCGCGCCTTCACCAAGGCCGCGATCCTCGCCGAGACCTCCGACATCAGCCCGCAGGGGCCCGCGGGCATCGCCGACGCGCTCGCCGCCTCGGCGCTGACCAGGGCCATCGACGTGGCACCGCAGTTCGTGAAAGAGGGCCTGGCCGAACACAAGGTCGGCCCGCACCGCACCGCGTTCGTGCGGGAACTGGGCGGCGTCGACTTCATCGACGACTCCAAGGCGACCAACCCGCACGCCGCGCGCGCATCGATCCTCGCGCACCCGCACGTGGTGTGGGTCGCGGGCGGCCTGCTCAAGGGCGCGACCATCGACGACCTCATCGAGGAGGTCGCCGACCGGCTCGTGGGCGCGGTCCTGTTCGGGGCCGACGCGCCGGTGATCGCCGCCGCATTGGCGCGACACGCGCCCGAAGTCCCGGTCATCGCACTGGACGCGGGAGACGATGCAGACATGGAGTCGTCGAGATCGCAGCGTGCCGAAGCGGTGATGGGCCGCGCCGTGCGCGCCGCGGCGGGCATGGCCCGGGCGGGAGACACCGTGCTGCTGGCACCCGCGGCCGCGTCCCTTGACATGTACGACGACTACACCCACCGCGGACGCTGCTTCGCCGACGCGGTCACGGCACTGGAAGACGGTGACATCGGGCGGGCGCTATGACATCGACGGGCCAGACCACCCCGACCGGGGGGCGCCGGAAACGGATCGCCCCGCAGCCGGGATGGGCGGGGGAGCGTTTCGGCGCATGGCTGGCCCGTCCGCTCGCCTCGTTCCACCTCGTCGTCACCATCGCGACCCTGCTGACGGTGCTCGGCCTGGTGATGGTGCTCTCGGCGTCGAGCGTCGAGGCCTATGCCGGTGGTGGATCGGCGTATTCGCTGTTCATCCAGCAGGCCATGTTCGCCGGGCTGGGCGCCGTCGCGTTCTACATCGCGTTGCGGTTGCCGCTGCGGGTTCTGCGGCAGTGGTCGTTCCCGGCGTTCAGCATCTCGGTGATCGCGCTGGTGCTCGTGCTCATTCCGGGCATCGGCGCGGTGCACGGTGGCGCGCGGCGCTGGTTCGACATCGGGCCCATTTCGATCCAGCCGTCCGAGGTCGTCAAGGTGACCCTGGTGGTGTGGGGCGCGCACCTGCTCGCGTCGCGGCGCGGGGCACACCTCAAAGACATCCTGGTACCGCTGGTGCCCGCCGGTCTGCTGGTGTGTCTGCTCGTGGTGCTCGAGCCGAACCTGTCGACCACGATCGCGCTCGGCATCGTGCTGATGGCGCTGCTGTGGTTCGGTGGGCTGCCGGTGCGGTTGTTCGTCGGGATCATGGTCAGCGGCTTGGTCGTCGCGTCGGTGCTGGCGCTGTCGGCCGGGTACCGGTCCGACCGGGTGCGCGCGTTCTTCAATCCCGGTGACGATCCCCAGGGCGCCAATTATCAGGCCCGCCAGGCCAAGTACTCGCTGGCCGACGGCGGCATCCTGGGTCGCGGGCTCGGGCAGAGCCGCGCCAAGTGGAGCTACCTGCCCAACTCGCACAACGACTTCATCTTCGCCATCATCGGCGAGGAACTCGGCTTCCTCGGCTGCATGGCGGTGCTCGCCCTGCTGGCGATGTTCGTCTACACCGGCATCCGCATCGCGTTGCGCTCGGTCGACCCGTTCCTTCGCCTGCTCACCGCCACCGCGACCACCTGGATCACCGCGCAGGCCCTGATCAATATCGGCTACGTCGTCGGCCTGCTGCCGGTGACCGGTCTGCAGCTGCCGCTGGTGTCGGCCGGTGGTTCGTCGCTGGCGATCACGCTGTTCATGTTCGGCATCATCGCCAGTGCGGCCAGGCACGAGCCCGAGGCGGTCGCGGCGCTCAAAGCGGGCCAGGACGGCAGGCTCAGCAGGCTGTTGCGGCTGCCCGTGCCCGAGGTGTACACCCCGGCACCGCGCAAGCCCGCGCCGCGCGCCAACACCGAACGCCCACGTCAGGCCCCACGCCGCCAACCCGATGCCCCGCGCAGGCGACGCGCGCCGGAAAGCCGCGGCACCAGTTCGCTACGGTCGACCAGAGCATGGGAACCGACCTATCCGATGCCACACGCTAGAGAACGAGGTAGATCCAAGTGAGTAGCCCGCGATCCGGGTTGTCGGTGATCGTCGCAGGCGGGGGAACCGCAGGCCACATCGAACCCGCGCTGGCGGTGGCCGACGCCTTGCGCAGACTCGACGATTCGATCCGGGTGACAGCACTCGGCACCGAGCGCGGACTCGAGACGAAACTGGTGCCCGACCGTGGGTACCCGCTCGAGCTGATCCCGCCGGTCCCGTTGCCCCGCAAGCCGTCGGCCGACCTGCTTCGCCTGCCCGGACGGGTGTTCTCCTCGGTGCGCGCCACCCGCGCGGTGATCGACCGGGTGCAGGCCGATGTCGTCGTCGGCTTCGGCGGTTACGTCGCCCTGCCCGCCTACCTCGCCGCCCGCGGCATCGGCAGGCAGCGCCGGGTGCCGGTCGTCGTGCACGAGGCCAATGCCAAGGCGGGCATCGCCAACAAGGTCGGCGCCAAGCTGGCAACCAAAGTACTTGCCGCCGTTCCCGACTCCGGCCTGGCCGGCGCCGAGGTCGTCGGCATCCCGGTGCGCGCCGCCATCACCGAACTCGACCGTCCCGCGCTGCGCGCGCAGGCCCGTGCGCACTTCGGTCTGCCCGCCGATGGCCCGGTTCTGCTGGTGTTCGGCGGTTCACAGGGCGCGCGCAGCCTCAACGAGGCGATCTCCGGCGCCGCACCGCAATTGGCCGCCGCCGGGATCTCGGTACTACACGCGCACGGCCCCAAGAACAGCGTCGAGGTGAGTACCGCCGACGCGCCCGCACCGTATGTGGCGGTGCCGTACCTGTCGCGGATGGATCTGGCCTACGCCGCCGCCGACGCGGTGGTCTGCCGCTCCGGCGCCATGACCGTCGCCGAGGTGTCGGCGGTCGGGCTACCCGCGTTCTACGTGCCTCTGCCGCACGGCAACGGCGAGCAGGAGTTCAACGCGCGCCCCGTGGTGACCAAGGGGGGTGGCAGAATTGTCCCCGACGCCGAGCTGACCCCGAAATTCGTGATGGACGAGGTGATTCCGCTGCTGCTCGACCCCGCCCGACTCGCCGAGATGAGCCGCGCCGCCGCAGGCGCCGGTCACCGCGACGCCGCCGACACCGTGGCACGCATCGTTGCCGGGCTCGCCCGATGAGCGGTCAGCGGCCGGAGGCGGAAGCCGAGCGTGACCAGCCGGGCCGCCCGAGCACGGGCACCGCGGTGAACGCCGCGGGCGAGCCCGTGGGTTCGGCGTTGCCCGCCGAACTCGCGCGGGTGCACATGGTCGGAATCGGCGGTGCGGGCATGTCCGGTATCGCGCGAATCCTGTTGGCGCGCGGCGGTGCGGTGTCGGGATCCGATGCCAGGGAGAGCCGTGGCGTGCTGTCGCTGCGGGCCCGCGGCGCGCAGGTGCGCATCGGGCACGACGCCGACGCGCTCGACCTGCTGCCCGGCGGCCCGACCGTCGTCGTCACCACCTACGCCGCCATTCCGAAGACCAACCCCGAACTGGTCGAAGCCAATCGGCGCAGCATTCCCGTGCTGATGCGTCCCACCGTGCTCGCCGCCCTGATGCGCGGGCACAAGACCCTGCTCGTCTCGGGTACCCACGGCAAGACCTCGACCACCTCGATGCTGATCGTGTCACTGCAGCACTGCGGCGCCGACCCCTCGTTCGCGGTCGGTGGCGAACTCAACGAGGCGGGCACCAACGCCCACCACGGCAGCGGTGACATCTTCGTCGCCGAGGCGGACGAATCCGACGGTTCGCTGCTGCAATACGACCCCGACGTCGCCGTGGTCACCAATATCGAATCCGACCACCTCGACTACTTCGGCACCGACGAGGCCTACATCCAGGTCTTCGACGACTTCGCCGACCGGCTCGCCCCCGGCGGGCTGCTGGTGGTCTGCCTCGACGATCCCGGCTCGCTCGCCCTGGCCGAACGGGTCGCGCCCCGGCTCACCGAACGCGGTGTGCAGGTGCTCGGCTACGGCTCCGGCGACCTGACGAACGCGCCCGTGCCCGTCGGTGCCCGGCTGCTCGACTGGCAGCCGCGCGATGTCGGCGGCATCGTCGAATTCCAGCTCGGCGGCGAGACGACGCCGCGCACGGTCCGTCTGTCGGTGCCCGGCAGGCACATGGCCCTCAATGCCCTCGCCGCGCTGCTCGCGGCCCGGGCGACCGGTGCCGACATCGACGAGATCGTGCAGGGCCTGGAGGGTTTCGGTGGCGTGCACCGCCGGTTCCAGTTCACCGGTCGCGAGAACGGCGTGCGCGTCTTCGACGACTACGCCCACCATCCCACCGAGGTGCGGGCCGTGCTCGAGGCCGCCGCGCAGCTCGTCGCGCAGGAGGCGCGCGACGGAGCGCGCATCGAACGCGGCCGGGTGATCGTGGTCTTCCAGCCGCATCTCTACAGCCGCACCGCCACTTTCGCGGCCGAGTTCGGCACCGCGCTGAGCCTGGCCGACGAGGTGGTCGTGCTCGACGTCTACGGCGCGCGCGAGGAACCGCTGCCCGGCGTGAACGGTGCGCTGGTGGCCCAGTCGGTGACCAAACCCGTGCACTATCAGCCGGATATGTCGAAGGTCGGCCGTCAGGTCGCGGCGCTCGCGCAGCCCGGTGATGTCGTGATCACCATGGGCGCGGGCGATGTCACCATGCTCGGCAACCAGATCCTCGACGGCTTGCGGGCCCGCCCGCAGCAGGGCAGCCGGTGAGATTGCCGATGCCCGCGGCGCGCGGGTGGCACGGCTACCGGCTCTGGACGGCGGTCGGGCTGGTCGTCGTCACCGTGCTCGCGGTGCTCGCATGGTTCACCCCGGCACTGTCGGTACGGACCGTGCGGATCGACGGCCTGACCGCCGTGCCCGAGGAACAGGTGCGCGAGCGGCTCGAAATCCCGGACGGGCGTTCGATGTTGCGCATCGACACCACCGAGATCGCCCGCCGCGTGGCCGCGATTCCCACGGTGCGCTCGGTCCGGGTGCAGCGAAAGTTCCCGTCGACGGTGCTGGTGACGGTCGTGGAGCGAACTCCGGTGGTGTACATCGACGCTCCCGACGGCGCCCACCTGATCGACGCCGAGAGTGTGGAATTCGCGATCGAGCCGGCACCGCCGATCGGTGTGCCGAAATTGGTCACCGAGAACTCGATGCCGGGACCGGATGCGGCCCGCGCCGCCGTCGCCGTGCTGGTCACGTTGCCGCCCGCGTTGTCGGTGCAGGTGGGTGAGGTTGTCGCACGGTCGGATTCGGATGTCTCGCTCAACCTGCGCGACGGAAGAAAGGTAGTGTGGGGCGGCACGGGCGACGGGGAGCGCAAAGCTGCCGTCGTAATGCCGCTGCTCACCCGGGAAGGCACCGTGTTCGACGTTTCGAGTCCGAATCTGGTCACGGTAAAGTGAGCGAAACTTCGGCGCGCCTGCGCCGGGATCGCGGTGGCTGCGAATAGCGTTCCGCAGCAGTCGGATACTTGACATAACGCCAACCCTATGGTTGAGGTTGAGGGTTTTAGATCGAAGGAAGGCGAGAGCCCATGACGCCCCCGCACAACTACCTTGCCGTGATCAAGGTCGTCGGTATCGGCGGCGGCGGCGTGAACGCCGTCAACCGGATGATCGAACAGGGACTCAAGGGAGTCGAGTTCATCGCGGTCAATACCGACGCACAGGCCCTGCTGATGAGCGACGCCGATGTGAAGCTCGATGTCGGCCGTGAACTCACCCGAGGACTGGGCGCCGGAGCCGATCCGGAAGTCGGTCGCAAAGCGGCCGAAGACCACAAGGACGAGATCGAAGAGGTGCTCAAGGGCGCCGACATGGTCTTCGTCACCGCAGGCGAAGGCGGTGGTACCGGAACCGGTGGCGCCCCTGTCGTCGCCAGCATCGCTCGCAAGCTGGGCGCGCTGACTATAGGTGTCGTGACCCGGCCGTTCTCCTTCGAGGGAAAACGGCGTGGGAACCAGGCCGAAGTGGGCATCAACCTGCTTCGCGAGTCGTGCGACACCCTCATCGTCATTCCGAACGACCGGCTGCTGCAGCTGGGCGACGCGGCGGTGAGTCTGATGGATGCCTTCCGGTCGGCAGACGAAGTGCTGCTCAACGGTGTTCAGGGTATTACCGACCTGATCACCACCCCCGGCCTGATCAACGTCGACTTCGCCGACGTCAAGAGCGTGATGTCGGGTGCCGGGTCGGCCCTCATGGGCATCGGTTCGGCGCGCGGTGAGGGCCGGTCGGTGAAAGCTGCCGAGACGGCGATCAACTCGCCGCTGCTCGAGGCGTCGATGGACGGTGCGCACGGCGTGCTGCTCTCGATCGCGGGTGGTTCCGATCTCGGTCTGTTCGAGATCAACGAGGCCGCCTCGCTGGTGCAGGAGGCCGCCCACATCGAGGCCAACATCATCTTCGGTACGGTCATCGACGATTCGCTCGGCGACGAAGTGCGCGTCACCGTGATCGCCGCCGGTTTCGACGGCGGCGGCCCCTCGCGGCGCGCGGTCGAGAACACCATGCAGACCGGCCGGTCCTCGTCCAACCCGATCGGCTCCGGTCGTGCGGGCGAGGTCGGGCAGAGCCGAAGCACGGAGGCCCCGGCCCGGCCCACCGAGCCCGCCACCGCGGGGATGTCGAGCGGACGGGCGGCGGCGCCCAACTACCGCGACACCGAGCGGTACCGGGAGTCGGAGCGTCAGCGGGTCACCGAACAGGCGCTCAACCGCGTCAACAATCCCGAACCGCGCGACGACGGCGACGATGACGACGACATCGAGGTGCCGATCTTCATGCGCCGCTAGGCACGGACAACAGCGCCCGAACTCCCCGGTGAGTTCGGGCGCTTTCGCGTCTCCGGCTCAGCCCCGGGGCCGCCGCGGCCAGCGGCGGGTTGACCGATGTCACCCCGCGCGCGCACCGATCGACCCGCCGACCGCACTACCCTCGAACCATGACTTCCGCACCCCCCACCGTGACCGTTCGCCGGGTGACCACCACCCGCGCCGGTGGCTTCTCCGTCGCCCCGTACGACTCGTTCAACCTGGGCGATCACGTCGGTGACGATCCGGAGGCCGTGCGCCGCAACAGGATCCGCCTGGCCGAGGGCATCGGGCTCACCCCGGACCGGCTGGTGTGGATGGAGCAGGTACACGGCCGCAATGTCGAGATCGTCGACGGGCCGCGCGCCGAACCGGTCCCGGTGACCGACGCACTCGTCACCACCGTGCCCGGCCTCGCCCTGGTCGTCCTCACCGCCGACTGCGTGCCGATCCTGCTGTCCGACGACGAGGCAGGCGTGATCGCGGCGGTGCACGCGGGCCGCATCGGCGCCAGAATCGGCATCGTGCCGCGGGTACTCGAGGCGATGGTCTCGGTCGGCGCCCGGATGGAGCGCATCGGCGCCTTCCTCGGACCCGCCGCATCGGGTCGTCAGTACGAGGTGCCCGCCGCCATGCGCGCCGACGTGGAGGCCCACCTGCCCGGTAGCGCAACCACCACGGTCCGCAAGACGCCGGGCCTGGATCTGCGGGCGGGCATCAGCAGGCAGCTCACCGAGGCGGGCGTCGGCGGCATCGCCCTCGACCCGCGCTGCACCATCGAGGACAAAACCCTGTTCAGTCACCGCCGCGGCGCCCCGACCGGCCGCATCGCGGGCGTGATCTGGATGGACGCGACCGCATGAGCCGAAAGCACACCACCCGGCGAGGGGAGGCCGCATGACCCAGGAGACCTCGACCGGCACCGATCGCGCGAGCGAACTCTCGACCCGCCTGGACGGGCTGCTCACGCGGCTCGACGCCGCCGTGGCCGCCGCGGGTCGCCCCGCGGGCTCCGTCCGACTGCTGCCGGTGACCAAATTCTTCCCGGCCGCCGATGTCGACATCCTCTACCGCCTCGGCAGGCGCGAGTTCGGCGAGTCGCGTGAGCAGGAGGCCTCGGCCAAGGTCGCCGAGCTGGCCTACGACGACGTCGAATGGCACATGATCGGCCGCCTGCAGCGCAACAAGGCCCGCGCCGTGGCCCGATGGGCACACACCGTGCACTCGGTCGACAGCGAACGGCTGGCAAACGCGCTGGACCGGGCGGTGACCGACGCACAGGCAGCCGGCGAGCGTACCGCGCCCCTGCGTGTGCTGCTGCAGGTGAGCCTGGACGCCGACCCCGGACGCGGGGGTGTCGAACCGGCTGATCTGCCCGCCCTCGCCGACCTGGTAGCGAAGGCCCCCGGACTGCATCTGGCCGGTCTGATGGCGATTCCACCCCTTGACGCCGACATTCATGCGTCCTTTGCGAAGCTTGCGACTTTGCACACTTCGCTGCTCGCGCAACACGCCGATGCCACCGAACTTTCTGCAGGTATGTCGGGTGATTTGGAGATCGCGGTCGAACACGGTTCGACGTGTGTGCGTGTCGGTACCGCCTTGATGGGCGCCCGACCGATAACCTCGGCGTAGCAAAGAAACCTCATCAGTCACATTCGACACATACGATTGGCCGACGAGGCGCTGAGCAAGAACTTCAACACCCGGCCGCCACCGGGGCCGAAGGAAGGTCGTCCAGGATGAGCACGCTGCACAAGTTCAAGGCGTACTTCGGCATGGTTCCGCTCGATGAGTACGAAGACGACTACGTCGACGATCACGCCTCGCGCGGCCCCGAGGAGCGCGCCGGCCGTACTCGCCCGCGCAGCTACGACCGCTACGCCGAAGATCGTTACGGCTCCGAACGTTTCGGCGACGAAGCCGACGACTTCCCCCAGCCCGCCTACAAGCCGGCTTATCAGGCGCGTCGCGACGACTACGTCGACGACGCCTACGCCGAGGATCGCTACGAGCCGCCGCGGCGCCCGACCAGGATCGAGACGGCGCCCTCGTCGGGCCGTGCGTTCCGGGCGGGCGGGGTCGCGCCGGGGATGCGCGGCTCGACCCGTGGCGCGCTCGCGGTCGATCCCGACGCCGAGGAGCGCAGGTTGGAGGAGCGCTTGCGCCCCGAGCCCGCGCCCGTGCGGCGGCCCGGGATCTTCGAGGACGGAGGTCCCTTGTCCAAGATCACCACGCTGCGTCCGCGCGATTACAGCGAGGCCAGGATCATCGGTGAGCGTTTCCGCGAGGGAAACCCGGTCATCATGGACCTGGTCGACCTGAGCAACGCCGATGCCAAGCGGCTGGTCGATTTCGCGGCCGGGCTGGCGTTCGCGCTGCGTGGCTCGTTCGACAAGGTGGCGACGAAGGTGTTCCTGCTCTCACCCGCCGATGTCGATGTATCGGCCGAGGAGCGCCGCCGGATCGCCGAAAACGGCTTCTACAACCAGAAATAGCGACGACCGGTGAACTGTCATGATGGCCGCCCGCGCATTGCGCGGCGCGGCCATTTTGCACGTCGCCGATTTTGCGGCAGAGTGAACCCGTGGCCCTGTTCGCGGTTCTGTACCTCGTGCTTTTCATCTTCTGGCTGTTGTTGATCAGCCGGGTGATCGTGGAGTTCATCCGCAGTTTCGCGCGTGACTGGCGCCCGACCGGCGTGGTGGTGATCGTGTTGGAGTTCATCTTCACCGTCACCGATCCGCCGGTGAAACTGTTGAGACGCTTGATACCTCCCGTGAATCTGGGCGGTATTCGGCTCGATCTGTCGATTATGGTTCTGCTCTTCGTCGTGTTCATCCTGATGTCCATCGTGGGTAGGCTCGGGCAGCCCGTGACCTCCGTGTGACACAATGAGTCGAGAAGACCGCTTGCTAGTTCTCCAAAGACCGCGTGAAGGGATCCTTCGATGCCGCTGACTCCCGCCGATGTGCACAACGTCGCGTTCAGCAAACCGCCGATCGGTAAGCGCGGCTACAACGAGGACGAGGTCGATGCCTTCCTGGATCTCGTCGAGCAGGAGCTTTCGCGCCTGATCGAGGAGAACGCCGACCTGCGTCAGCGGGTCGCCGAGCTCGACACCGAGCTAGCCGACGCGAAGAAGAATCGCGGGGCGGCCCCGGTCGCCGCCGTGAAGGCCCCGGTCCAACAGGCACCGCCGCCCGCGCCGGAACCTATTCCGGCGCCGGTCCCGGCGGCGCCGCCCGCGCCGATGCCGGTGGCCGCGCCCGTCCGCGACAACTCGGGCCCCGACGCAAACATGCAGGCCGCGAAGGTCCTCACCCTGGCGCAGGAGATGGCCGATCGCCTCACCACCGACGCCAAGACCGAGGCCGAGAGCCTGCTGTCGAACGCGCGGGCAAACTCCGAGCGTCTGGTGGGCGACGCCCGCACCCGCTCCGAGGCGATGATCGCCGACGCGCGGCAGAAGTCCGACGCGATGCTCGCCGACGCGCAGAACCGCTCCGAGACCCAGATCCGCCAGGCCAAGGACAAGGCCGAGGCCCTCACCGCCGACGCCGAGCGTCAGCACGCCGAGATCATGGCGACCATCACTCAGCAGCGCACGGTGCTGGAAAGCCGGATCGAGCAGCTCAAGACCTTCGAGCGCGAGTACCGCGTGCGCCTGAAGTCCTACCTGGAGTCGCAGCTCGAGGAACTGGAGAACCGTGGCTCGGCCGTTCCGGTCGACGGCGGCGAGTTCGCGGGCGACACCAACGGATCGTCCAACAGTTTGGCTCCGGCCTCCTCCTTCGCCAAGGGCGCCAAGTAAACTGGAACCCGGGTCGCGCGGCGCAGCGCGTCGCGTGATTCGGGAACGCCCAGTTCGTCGGGCTGCTCGGTTGCTTGGGAGTCAGCATGCTCGTCTTGACGCTCGTTCTGGCCGCGATCGGATTCGCACTGCTCGTGGCGGCACTCGCCACCGGCTCGGTGGCGTGGGCGTGGGGCTGCATCCTGATCTGCGTCATCGGCGCGGGCACCCTCCTGGTGAGCGCGCTCGCCGGTGGGCGACCCGAGAACGACCCGGTCCCGCCGGGGCGACATGCCCGCAAGGACTGACCGCGCGGAATATGGGCTGGACGAGCCCGGTTAGAATCGTCTGACACACGGCGTTGATCCGGCCATCACCGGGGAGTCTTCGGAAGAACGGCGCATTTGCGCTCAGTAGAACCGAACGGGTGAGCCCGTCACAGCTCGCAACGAGAGGCTCGCGTGCTTTCCCGGCGCGGGCAAACGGGGTGGTACCGCGGTTTCGGCGCACCTGCGTCGGCATCGTCCCCGTGCCACGGATCCGCGCCGGCGGCGCGGCGGCACGAGGAGCATTCCGCAATGGCGGACGAGACAACCACCGGTGGCGCATACCCCCGGGTCGATTTCGGTGCCGGTTCCGGCGCGACGTTCCCGGAACTGGAAACCACGGTGCTCGACTACTGGGCCCGCGACGACACCTTCCGCGCCAGCATCGACAACCGCGACGGCAACAGTGAGTTCGTCTTCTACGACGGACCGCCCTTCGCCAACGGCCTGCCGCACTACGGCCACCTGCTCACCGGTTACGTCAAGGACTTGATCCCGCGCTTCCAGACGATGCGCGGCAAGAAGGTCGACCGGCGCTTCGGCTGGGACACCCACGGCCTGCCCGCCGAGATCGAGGCCGAGAAGCAGCTCGGCATCACCGACAAGTCGCAGATCGACGCGATGGGGCTGGCCGAGTTCAACGCCGCCTGCAAGTCCTCGGTGCTGCGCTACACCAACGAGTGGCGCGAGTACGTCACCCGCCAGGCGCGCTGGGTCGACTTCGACAACGACTACAAGACCCTCGATCTCGACTTCATGGAGTCGGTGATGTGGGCGTTCAAGTCCCTCTACGACAAGGGGCTCATCTACCAGGGCTTCCGGGTGCTGCCCTACAGCTGGTACGAGCAGACGCCGCTGTCGAACCAGGAGACCCGCCTCGACGACGCGTACAAGATGCGCCAGGACCCGGCGGTCACCGTCGACATGGTGCTGTCGGTCCCCACCGAGCACCCCTTGGCCGCGCTCGACGGCGCCAACGCGCTGATCTGGACGACCACCCCCTGGACCCTGCCGTCCAACCTCGCGATCGCGGTGCACCCCGACGTGCGCTACGTCCACCTCCAGGCCGCCGACGGCAAGCGCTATCTGCTTGCCGCCGAACGGGTTTCGCACTACGCCCGTGAATTCGGCGAGGAACCGGCCGTGCTCGGCGAGTACGACGGCGCCGCCCTGGCGGGGCTGTCCTACCAGCCGCCGTTCGACTTCTTCCTCGGACATCCGAACGCACACCGGGTACTCACCGCCGACTACGTCACCACCGACTCCGGCACCGGAATCGTCCACCTCGCACCGGCTTTCGGTGAGGAGGACATGGACGTTGCCTCGGCCAACGGCATCGAGATCGTGCAGCCGCTCGACCCGGCCGGCAAGTTCACCTCGATGGTGCCGCCGTACGAGGGCCTGATGGTCTTCGACGCCAACCCAGTCATCATCAAGGACCTCAAGGCTGCCGGAAAACTGCTGCGCCACGAGACGATCGAGCACTCCTACCCGCACAGCTGGCGGTCGGGGCAGCCGCTGATCTACATGGCGGTGCCGTCCTGGTTCGTCGCGGTCACCAAGTTCCGCGACCGGATGGTCGAGCTGAACAAGCACATCACCTGGGTGCCCGAACACATCCGCGACGGACAGTTCGGCAAGTGGCTCGAGGGCGCGCGCGACTGGAACATCAGCCGTAATCGCTACTGGGGCAGCCCGATCCCGGTGTGGGTGTCCGACGACCCGGCCCACCCGCGCGTGGACGTCTACGGTTCGCTCGACGAACTCGAGCGCGACTTCGGCGTGCGCCTGGACGACCTGCACCGTCCCGGCATCGACGATCTCACCCGGCCCAACCCCGACGACCCGACCGGGAAGTCGACCATGCGTCGGGTCCCCGAGGTGCTCGACTGCTGGTTCGAGTCGGGTTCGATGCCCTTCGCCCAGGTGCACTACCCGTTCGAGAACAAGGAGTGGTTCGACAGCCACTTCCCCGGCGACTTCATCGTCGAGTACAACGGGCAGACCCGCGGCTGGTTCTACACCCTGCACGTGCTCTCGACCGCGCTGTTCGACTCGCCGTCGTTCAAAACCGTTGCCGCGCACGGCATCGTGCTCGGTGACGACGGCCTGAAGATGTCGAAGTCCAAGGGCAACTACCCCGACGTCAACGAGGTCTTCGACCGCGACGGTTCCGACGCGATGCGCTGGTTCCTGATGAGCTCGCCGATCCTGCGCGGCGGCAACCTCATCGTCACCGAGCGCGGCATCCGCGAAGGCGTCAGCCACGCGCTGCGTCCGCTGTGGAACGCGTGGACCTTCCTGCAGCTCTACGCCTCCAAGCCCGGTGTGTGGCGCACGGATTCGCCGAACGTGCTCGACCGCTACATCCTGGCCAAGCTCGCGGTGACCCGCGACGTGATGACGGAGGCGCTCGAGACCTACGACATCGCCGGTGCCTGCGACGAACTGCGCTCGTTCGCCGACGCGCTCACCAATTGGTATGTGCGCCGGTCACGTTCGCGCTTCTGGTCCGAGGACCGCGACGCCGTGGACACCCTGCACACCGTGCTCGAGGTGGCCACCCGGCTGGCCGCGCCGCTGCTGCCGCTGATCAGCGAGGTGATCTGGCGTGGGCTCACCGGCGAACGCTCGGTGCACCTGGCCGACTGGCCCGCCGAGTCCGAATTGCCGCACGATTCGGAGCTGGTCGCGGCCATGGACGAGGTGCGCACCGTGTGTTCCACGGTGCTGAGCCTGCGCAAGGCCAAGAACCTGCGGGTGCGCTTGCCGCTGGCCGAGGTGACCATCGCGGCGGCCGACGCCGAACGACTCGCACCGTTCACCGCGCTGATCGCCGACGAGGTCAACGTCAAGAAGGTCGACCTGACCACCGATGTCGCCGCGCACGGCCGTTTCGAGCTGGCGGTCAACGCCCGCGCGGCCGGTCCCCGCCTGGGCAAGCAGGTGCAGACGGTGATCAAGGCCGTGAAGGCGGGGGAGTGGTCGGAATCGGCCGACGGTGTCGTCACCGCCGCCGGGATCACGCTGCTGCCCGAGGAATACACCCAGCGCCTGGTCGCCGCCGAACCCGAATCCACCGCCGCCCTGCCCGGCAATGCCGGTCTGGTTGTGCTGAATTCGGTGGTCACCGAGGAACTGGAAGCCGAGGGCTGGGCCCGCGACCTCATCCGCGACCTGCAGGAAACCCGTAAGTCGCAGGGTCTCGACGTGTCGGACCGCATCAGCGTGGTGCTCGAGGTTCCCGCCGAGCGAGCCGAGTGGGCCGAAACCCACCGCGACCTGATAGCAGGCGAAATCCTCGCGACCACACTCACATTCGGTGCGGTCGACGCGGACGCCCCGGAAATCACCGGTGGTGTGAAGGTGGCCCTCAGCAAGGCCTGAATCGCCTGTCCGGGGTCGGCCTCGCCCGGCCCCGGACACTATTTCCGACCGAAAATCGCAGGCTGACGGGACAGTTCGCGGGAAGGTTGCTGAATTGGCGACTTTCTCGGGCTACTTCGGGCACAATGGGTCGAGTTGCTGCACATGCGCATGGAACACGCTGAGGTGCCAGCGACGGTTCGTGATGAGTGTCCTGTGGAAACGGGGCCGCGGCGGAAGTGAGCGCACCTCCGTCGCGGCGCCGGATCGACGGGCGGCGTGCCGCGATCGGTGAGATGCCGCCCGGTAACCGACCAGTCGGCGACCCGTCGCCGGGACGAGGGGAGTCCACCTGTGCGGCGAAAAGTTCTGCGGCGCCTGCTGTTCGGATTCGTGGCGACGATCGCGACGAACCTCGTTCTCGCGGACAAACGGTGTTGACCGCTTGCCTGCGCCGCGCGGGAGCGGCGCAGGCGAACCGCTAGTCCACCAGCTGACGCAGCAGCGGCCCGTACTCGGGATGGGCCAGCGCCGAGGCGAATTGGGCGACCAGGTAGTCGGCCGGGTTACCGGTGTCGTACCAGCGGCCCTGGATCACCTGCCCGTACACCGCGTGTTCGGCGGCGTACTTGTTGATCGCGTCGGTCAGGTACACCTCGCCGGTGCGGTGGGTGTACCAGTTGTCGGTCTGCAGCTGCAGTTCGTCGATGATGCCCGGCGTCACCACGTACCCGCCGATGGCCGCGTACGCCGACGGCGCGTCCTCCGGCTTCGGCTTCTCCATCAGCCCGGAGATGCGCAGCAACCCGTCGTCGAGGTCCTCGCGAACCACCGGCACGCCGTAGCGCTGCGACTCGCCCGGTTCCATCGGCATCAGGGCGAGCACCGGACAGCCGGTGGACTCGTAGGCCTTGATGAGCTGCTGGGCGCGCGGTACCTCGGCGACGAACACGTCGTCGGGCCAGAGCACCAGCATCGGTTCGTCGCCCAGGTGGCGGGCGGCGTTGAGCACCGGGGTGCCGTTGCCGTACGGGCCGTGCTGGTCGAGGTAGGTGATGTGGCCCTCGCGCGATAGCTCACCCACCTCCTCCACGGCGTCGGCGTAGGCGGACTTGCCGTCCGCGCGCAATTGGGCGACCAGCGCCGGGTTCGGCCGGAAATGGTCCTGGATCAGCGACTTGCCACTGGTCACCACGATGGTGATGTCGGTGATACCGGAGGCGACCAGCTCGCGCACCGTGTGCTCGATGACCGGTTTGTCGCCGACCGGCAGCATCTCCTTCGGCGTCGCCTTGGTCAGGGGCAGCAGCCGGGAGCCGATTCCCGCGGCCGGGATAACAGCCTTACGGATCTTCATCACCCGATCATCACACATTTCGAGGTGTCTGTGCGGCGCCTCGGTGGCGGCCGGGTGTCGAGGATCTGTCGGTGGGGCCGCGTACATTGCGCTCGTGAGTACCCATGTCCCGGTCGAGGCCAGGCCCGATGCTGCGGTCACCGCACGTCGGTGGGTGCTGCACATCGATATGGACGCCTTCTTCGCCTCGGCCGAACAGCTCACCCGGCCGACCCTGCGCGGTAGGCCGGTGCTCGTGGGTGGGGTGGGTCAGCGCGGGGTGGTGGCAGGCGCGAGCTATGAGGCGCGGGTGTTCGGTGCGCGGTCGGCCATGCCCATGCATCAGGCGCGCCGGCTGGTCGGTGTCTCGGCGGTGGTCGTGCCGCCGCGCGGTGCCGTGTATTCGGTGCTGAGCGGACGGGTGTTCGACGCGCTGCGCAGCCGGGTGCCGGTGCTCGAGACGTTGTCGTTCGACGAGGCGTTCGCCGAACCGGCCGAGCTCGCCGGGGCGAGCGTCACCGAGGTCGAGGAGTACTGCGCGATGCTGCGCGCACTGGTCCGTGCGCGGACGGGTCTGACCGCCTCCATCGGGGCGGGCACCGGGAAACAGCTGGCCAAGATCGGCTCCGGACTGGCGAAACCCGATGGGATGCGGGTGATCTCGCCGGCCGAGCAGGGCGCGTTGCTGGCCGGGTTGCCGGTGCGCAAACTGGGGGGCATCGGTCCGGTCGCCGAATCGCGCTTACGCAGCCTCGGTATCGAGACCGTCGGTGCGTTCGCCGCGCTGCCGGAGTCCGAGGCCGCCTCCATCCTCGGCGGCAGTGTCGGGGCCGCGCTGCACCGGCTGGCGCGCGGGATCGACGACCGGCCGGTCAGTGAGCGGGCGGAGGCCAAGCAGATCAGCGCCGAGAACACCTACGAACGCGACATCGTCACCCTCGCCGACCTGCGCACCGCGATCACCGCCATGGCCGCCTCGGCGCACCGCAGACTCGAACGCGACGGTCGCGCCGCCCGCACCGTCGTCCTCAAACTCAAGAAATCCGACATGAGCATCGTGACCCGCTCGTTCACGCTGCCGTATGCCACCACCGAACTGGGCACGCTGGCCGCGGCTGCGCAACGCTCGGCCATCGACCCCGCCGAACTCGGGCCGATCCGGCTGGTCGGGGTCGGCTACGGCGGGCTCACCATGGTTCGCCAGGAATCGCTGTTCCCCGAACTCGACCAGGCGCTGCCCGCCGATATCGACACCGACTCCGTCGAGGCGCCCGAGCCGGTGGCCGAACAAGCGGAAATGCCGGTGGGGCAATGGTTTCAGGGTATGGACGTGCGGCATCCGGAGTTCGGGCACGGGTGGGTGCAGGGGGCGGGCTACGGCGTGGTGACAGTGCGTTTCGAGACCAGTTCGACAGGCCCCGGCCCGGCGCGTACCTTTCCTGCCGATGAATCGGGACTGTCGCCCGCCGACCCGCTCGCCAGCCTCGACTGAGCGGCCACGCCCGGCAACCCGCCCCTCTAACCGAAGGACGAGCAGTTGACCCACCGCAGGATCGGCCGTGTCGCGATCGCAGGTTTGGCCGTGATCACCGCACTCGGGCTCAGCGCGTGCACCGAAGACAAGCCCGCCGCCAAGACAACCACCACTGCCAAGGCGACCACGACGACCCCCACCGACGACGCGCTGCCACCGGTGCCGTCGGTGGAGGAGCTCAACGCCCAGCTCAACACCGCGCTCGACCCGTCGGTGCCCAACGAGCAGAAGCTGGACTTCGTGCAGGGCGGCGAGGCCGACCCCGAGCTGCCGAACCGCCTGGCCGTCGCCGCGCGCGACGCCGGTGCTCAGGTGCAGGTCACCGAGGTGACGTCGTTCGGTGACAGTGTGAACGCCAAGGCGAACTTCACGGTGAACGGGCAGACGAATGTGGTGGACGTGCCGTTCGTGGCCGACGCCGGTAAGTGGAAGGTGCAGAAGGCGTGGGCCTGCACCATGTTGACGAATCTGGGCCAGCAGTCGGCTGCGTGCGTCTGACATTCCGCTGCGCCGACGGCTCCACACCGGGGCGGCTGGGGCGCGGGCGGGGGCGCGGTTAGGATCAAGCCCCGTGGTTGAGACGATCGTGCGGCAGGGGCATCCGCCCAAGGGTGCTTCGGAGCCGGTGCGACCGGGTTCGCCCGGCTGGGCGCGGGTCGTGGCGATCGTCGCCGGGCTGATCGCGGTCCTCAGCGCCGCGGCCATCCCCTTCCTTCCGGTCCGCGTCGACGCCGCGAGCGTGTCCTGGCCGCAGCAGGGCTCGCCCGCGTCGGTCGAGGCACCGCTCGTGGCCTACGCCCCGGCCGCGCTGACGGCGACGGTGCCGTGCGCGGCATTGAGTTCGGTCGCGGCGAACGGCGGGGTGGTCGTGTCCACCGTGCCGCGGCAATCGGCCGACATGGAGAAATACGGCTTCGTCGTCAAGGTCGTCGCCGATACCCCCGAGCGCCCCGGCCGGGTCGACGTGGTGTCGCGCTCGATGCTGGTGTGGACGGCGCCGCTGGCCGAGGTGCTCGACCGGCCGTGCGCGCTCATCGTCACCCTGTCGCCGACCGGATCGACGGTCACCACAACAGGACTCGGGGAGGGCGCCACCCTCGCCGGCGATCTCCGCCCGCAGGTGGTCGGAGTCTTCAGCGAGCTCACCGGCGCCGCACCCGCCGACCTCGCGGTGCGCGTCGACGTCGATTCGCGCTACATCACCTCACCCACCTGGCCCAAGCTCGCGGTGATCGCGCTGTGCGTGCTCGCGACGCTCGTCGCCCTGTTCGCGCTGCACCGGCTCGACGCCGCCGACGGCCGGTCGGCGCGCCGGTTCCTGCCGCAGCGCTGGTGGCGGTTGCGCCCCGTCGACTGGCTGGTGTTCGCGGTGCTCGGCGTCTGGCACTTCATCGGCGCCAACACCTCCGACGACGGCTACATCCTCGGGATGGCAAGGGGTGCACGCAGTTCGGGCAACATGTCGAACTACTACCGCTGGTTCAGCGTCGACGAGGGCCCGTTCTACACCCCCTACACCGACATCATCGGCTGGCTCACCCACATCTCCACTGTCAGCCCGCTCGTGCGCCTGCCCGCGCTGCTCGCCGGTGTGCTCACCTGGTGGTTGATCAGCCGTGAAGTGCTGCCGCGCCTGGGTATCGCGTTGCGGCACAGCAAGCTCGTCACCTGGACCGCGGCGCTGGTGTTCCTCGCCTTCTGGTTGCCCTACAACAACGGCTTGCGCGCGGAATTCGTTGTCGCCCTCGGTGTTCTGGTCACCTGGGTATCCGTGGAGCGGGCCATCGCCACGCGGCGGTTGCTGCCCTACGCGGTGGCGGTGATCGTGGCCGCGTTCACCCTCACCGGTGCGCCGTCGGGGCTGATCTGCCTCGGCGCGCTGGTGGCCGGTGCGCGCACCATGACGGCGGTGATCGTGCGCCGGGCCAAGACGGTCGGTTACCTGTCACAGCTGCTGCCGATCCTCGCGGCGGGCGTTGTCGTGCTCACCGTCGTCTTCGCCGACCGCACCCTGGCCGGTGTGCGCGAGATGTTCGCGGTACACGAGAAGATCGGGCCGGGGGAGTCCTGGTTCTTCGAGTTCCTGCGCTACCAGTTCCTGTTGCAGATCAACGCCGACGGCTGGCTCACCCGCCGGTTCGGGGTGTTCGTCATGCTGCTCGGCCTCGTCGTGTGCGCGGCGACCATGTTGCGGCGCGGTGGTCACATCCCCGGCACCGCCGTCGGCCCCACCCGGCGCCTGCTCGGCATCACCCTCGCCGCCATGGTGCTGATGATGTTCTCGCCGACCAAGTGGACACACCAGTTCGGTGTGTTCGCCGGCCTCGCCACCTGCGTCGCCGCCGTCACCGCGGTCGCCGTGAGCCCGAACGTGCTGCGGCCCTTGCGTAACCGGGCGCTGTTCGCCGCCGCGGTGTTCTTCGCGCTCGCGGTGACCTTCGTCGGCGCCAACGGCTACTGGTACGTGTCGGCGTGGGGTGTGCCGTGGTGGGACAAGCCGCCGTCGGTCGCCGGATTCGGCGTGTCGACGGTGTTCGCCGGGCTCACTGGGCTCGCGCTGCTGATCGCCGCCTGGTTCCACATCCATCCGAGTCCGTCGGCCAAGCCGACGCGGCTGAGCGGTGTGCCCGTGCTCGCGGTGGCCGCCGCGATGATGGTGCTGTTCGAGGTGGCGTCCTTCGCCAAGGCCGCCGTCGCTCAGTACCCGGCGTACTCGGTGGCGAGCTCGAATCTGAACGCGGCGTTCGGCGGTGGCTGCGGGATGGCCGACGAGGTGCTCGTCGAAACCGACGCCAACGCCTCGATGCTCGCCCCGCTCACCGGTGACATGACCACGACCATGACGGGCGAATCGACCGGTTTCCGCCCCGACGGCGTGGCCCCCGTGCTCACCTCCGACGAGGTGGAATCCACCACCGGCCAAGCGAATTCGGTCTCCGACGACCCCGACGAGCTGCGCGACGCGACCACGTCGGCCGGTTCGGAATCACGCCAGGGTTCGCTGCAGCTCCCGTTCGGTCTCGACCCTGCCACCACCCCGGTACTCGGCAGCTACCGGGCGGGCACGCAGGAACCCGCCGCCCTGACCACCGGCTGGTTCCGCCTGCCGGAGGGCCCGCGCGGCCCGCTGCTGGCGGTGTCGGTGGCCGGCCGGATCCGTTCGGTCGACGCCGACGGCATCGTGCACCCCGGCCAGGACCTGACGGTCGAATACGGCACCGCCGCCCCCGACGGCACGGTGCGGGTCACCGGTCAGGTCATGCCGATCGACATCGGCCCCGCGCCCGTCTGGCGCAACCTGCGCGTCCCGCTCGACCAGCTCCCCGCCGACGCCACGGCGGTCCGCCTGGTCGCCGCCGACAAGGATCTGGGCCCCGACCAGTGGCTTGCCGTGACCCCGCCGCGCATGCCCCAGACCACCACACTGAACGCCTTGCTCGGCCGCGACACCCCCGTGCTGCTGGATTGGGCTGTGGGCCTGCACTTCCCGTGCCAGAACCACCTCCCCACCCACAACGGCGTCGCCGCCCACCCCGAATACCGCATCCTCCCCGACCGCAACGGCGCCACCATCACCAACCTCTGGCAGGGCCACGACGGCGGCGGCCCACTCGGCTGGACCCAACTCCTCTTCACCGCCCGCACCCTCCCCACGTACCTGAACAACGACTGGGACAAGGACTGGGGCTCCCTCGAGCAATACCTCCCCCGAGACACCACAGCCACCCCCGCCGAGGTCTCGGTGAACCCCCGCACCGAGTGGGGCACGTGGACTCCCGGCCCGGTCATCACCGCCTGGTAACCCTGGACACTTGATCACCACGCTCAGGTGGCTGGATCTCACCCCGAAATCCGCCATCACGGCGTGGTGATCGGTTGTCCAGTGGCAGCGGTGGCCCCGATGTGCGCGGTCGCCGCCGACGCCCAGGGCATCTGGGCGGAACCTGCGTGACTGGGCGGGGTTGCGTCTGCGCGGGTGTCAGGTGGGGATGATGCGGTGGGCGAGGGTGGGGAGGTCGGTGCCGGTGAGGCCGGGGTAGCCGTGGAGGACGTCGCGCCAGCGGGTGGGGACGGCGGAGGCGCCCCAGCGGGAACCGAGGAGGCCGCCTGCGATGGCGGCGGTGGTGTCGGTGTCGTTGCCCGCGCGGACGCATGCCTCGAGGGCGAGAGCGAGATGGGTCGGCGACGAGCTGTCGGTGGTGGTGATGGCCCACCAGGCGGTCTGCAGGGCGTGGACGACCCAGCCGTTGTTGGGGAAGTCGGCGGGGGTGCCGTGTTCGGCCTCGTCGAGGCGGGCGGTCCAGTATTCGGAATACGCTGAGCCGCGGACGTATTCGCGCACGCCGTCGAAGTTCGCGTGCAGGACGGCGTGCCGGATGGCATACGTCCAGATCTTGCAGGCTTCGACCGCCTGTTCGTCGTAGTGGGTGAGCATGCCGACGCGCCCGGCCGCCGCCACGCATTCGGCCGCGTCGTCGAGGTAGGCGAGCGCCACGGGCGCCGTGCGCATCAGCGACCCGTTCCCGCCGGTCCGCCCGGTCAGCGACATAGCCGCCGCCTGCATGTCCAGCGCCGAGCTCGGCTTCATCGACAGCACCGCCCTGGTCTGATTGCCGATATCCGGCGGATCGGTGTCGTACCAGCGAACGAACCCCTCGGCCACCGCGTCCAGGTCGATCCCCGGCCCCTGCGACGCGGCCTGGGCGACCACCAACGCCATCGACGTGTCGTCGGTCCACTCACCCGGCGCCCAGTTGAACGGCCCACCGCCGATCATGTCGATCACCACATCGGCCCCGGGCTTGGTGAACTCGTACCCCGCCCCCAGCGCGTCCCCGGCAGCCGTCCCAACCAGCACCCCGGCCACCCGATCCGCAAAGCCCGAATCCCGCACAGCATCCACCCCTTTCATCACAACCAGTCGACCCGACCGTACCGCCACACTCCGCTCGGTCGGCTCTGATAATCCACCACCACCGCTGCCGCCGCAGCCGACGTTGGGCTGAAATCGCGCCACAGAAGTGTGGTGGTCAGGCGTCCAGGCTTTCGGCGGGCTGGGGAGCGGGGTGGCGGTTGCGGTGGGCTCGGCGGAGGGCGTCGGTGGTGAAGACGGCCAGCGCGGTCCAGATGAGGGCGAAACCGATCCAGCGGGAGGGCGGCATCGGTTCGTGCATCACCGCGACGCCCCAGGCCATCTGGAGGGCGGGGGTGAGGTACTGGAGGATGCCCATGGTCGACAGGGGCACCCGCTGGGCGGCGACGGCGAACAGCAGCAGCGGGATCAGGGTGACCGGCCCGGTGGCCATCATCAGCCCGAAATGGGCGGGGCTGGAGGTGAACTCACTGCGCCCGGTGGCCAGCAAGACGATCACGAACGCCAGTGCGAACGGGGCGGCGACCATACCCTCGGCGGCGATCCCGCGCAGCGCGTCGAGCCGGATCACCTTCTTCACCAGGCCGTAGGTGGCGAACGAACATGCCAGCACCAGGGCGATCACCGGTGGTCGACCGTAGTCGACGGTGAGCACGACCACCGCCAGCGCACCGAGCGAGAGCGCGGCCCACTGCGCCCGGGAGAGCCGTTCCCGGAAGAACACCACCCCGAACGCCACCGTCACCAGCGGATTGATGAAGTACCCGAGCGCGCACTCCACCACATTCCCGGAGATCACCCCGAACACGTAGACGCCCCAGTTGATCGAGATCGCCGCCGACGCGACCGCCGCCAGCCGCCAGGTCCGCGCGTCGATTGCCCGCATCTCCCGCAGTCGCCCGCTGAGCAGCAACACCAGCACCACGACGACCAAGGTCCAGATGATCCGCTGCGCCACCACCTCCACGGCCGACGCGAACGCCAGCAGCCCGAAGAACGCCGGAAACAGACCCCAGATCAGATAAGCCCCCGTCCCGAAGACGACACCGGGCGGGGACGTTCTTGGCTGCATTCATCCCATGTTACGACTGACGTAGCCTGTCGGGCATGTCCATATCCGTGCGGGAGCCCGCCACCGGGCTCAGCGCAACAGAGGTCGAACAGCGGCGCCGTGACGGTCAGACCAACGACGTGCCCGCGCGGGCGAGCCGGTCGGTCGGCGAGATCGTTCGCGCGAACGTGTTCACCCGCATCAACGCCATCCTCGGTGTGCTCTTCCTGCTCGTGCTGTCGACCGGTTCGATCATCGACGGCATGTTCGGGCTGCTCATCGTGGCCAACAGTGCGATCGGCATCATCCAGGAGGTACGCGCCAAGCGCACCCTCGACCAGCTGGCCATCGTCGGCCAGGCGATGCCGACCGTGCGTCGCGACGGCGTCGCGAAGGAGATCGCCCCGGGGGAGGTGGTGCTCGACGACCTGATCGAGCTCGGCCCCGGCGACCAGATCGTGGTCGACGGCGAGGTGACCGAGGCCGCCGCTCTCGAGGTGGACGAGTCGCTGCTCACCGGCGAGGCCGATCCGATCGACAAGGGTGTCGGCGCCCACGTGATGTCGGGCAGTTTCGTGGTGTCGGGCTCGGGCGCCTACCGCGCGACGAAGGTCGGCAAGGACGCCTACGCCGCCAAGCTGGCCGAAGAGGCCAGCAAGTTCACCCTGGTGCACTCGGAACTGCGCTCGGGTATCGACAAGATCCTGAAATTCATCACCTACCTGCTGATTCCGGCCGGCCTGCTCAGCATCTACAACCAGCTCGTCTCCAGCGGCGAGTCGTGGCGCCCGGCGGTGACCGGCATGGTCGCGGCCCTGGTGCCGATGGTTCCAGAGGGCCTGGTGCTGATGACCTCCATCGCCTTCGCGGTCGGTGTGGTCCGCCTCGGCAAACGCAACTGCCTGGTGCAGGAGCTGCCAGCCATCGAGGGCCTGGCCCGTGTCGACGTGGTGTGCGCGGACAAGACCGGCACCCTCACCGAGAACGGCATGCGCCTGGCCCGCGTCGAACCACTCGGTTCCTTCGACGAGGCGAGCGTGCGTCAGGTACTCGCCGCGCTGGCGGCGGACGATCCACGTCCCAATGCCAGTGTGCAGGCCATCGGCGAGGCGCTGCCCGACCGCCCGGACTGGACCGGGACGGCCGTCGCCCCGTTCTCCTCGGCCAAGAAGTGGAGCGGCATTTCCTATGGCGCCCAGGGTGATTGGCTCCTCGGCGCACCCGACGTGCTGCTCGATCCCACCTCCGAGACCGCCGCGCACGCCGAGCAGGTGGGTGCCCAAGGTCTGCGGGTGCTGTTGCTCGCGCGCGGTGACCGCCCGGTCGACGCCCCCGACGCGCCGGGCCGGGTGGAGCCCGCCGCCCTCGTCGTGCTCGAACAGAAGGTGCGTGCCGACGCCAAGGACACCCTCGAATACTTCGCGAGCCAGCATGTCTCCATCAAGGTGATCTCCGGCGACAACGCCGTCTCGGTCGGCGCGGTCGCCGCCTCGCTCGACCTGCCCGGTGGATCCGATCCCGTCGATGCACGCCGCCTGCCCGAGGACCGCGACGAACTCGCCGACGTGCTCGACGGGAAATCCACCTTCGGCCGGGTGCGCCCCGACCAGAAACGCGCCATGGTCGGCGCCCTGCAGTCGCGCGGCCACACCGTCGCCATGACCGGTGACGGCGTCAACGACGTGCTCGCCCTCAAGGACGCCGACATCGGCGTCGCCATGGGCGCGGGCAGCCCGGCCACCCGCGCGGTGGCCCAGATCGTGTTGCTGGACAACAAGTTCGCGACCCTGCCGTACGTGGTGGGGGAGGGGCGACGCGTCATCGGCAATATCGAGCGGGTGTCGAATCTGTTCCTCACCAAGACCGTGTACTCGGTGCTGCTGGCGTTCCTGGTGGGCCTGGCGGGTGTGGGTTCGCAGATCTTCGGCTACGACCCCATCGGTTATCCGTTCCTGCCGCGCCACGTGACCATCGCGGCCTGGTTCACCATCGGCATTCCGGCGTTCGTGCTGTCGCTCGCGCCCAACAACGAGCGGGCCCGCACCGGGTTCGTCGGCCGGGTGATGCGGCTGGCGGTGCCCTCGGGTGTGGTGATCGGTGTCGCGACGTTCGTGGCCTACCTGATCGCGTACGCGGGCCCCGAGGCATCGGAGACGCAGCGGGTGCAGGCCGGGACCACCGCGCTGATCACGCTCATCATGATCGCGGTGTGGGTGCTCGCTCTGGTCGCGCGCCCGTACGTGTGGTGGAAGGTGGTGCTGATCGCGGTGTCGGTGCTGGCCTATGTCGCGCTGTTCACGATTCCGTTCACCCGCGAGTTCTTCAAGCTCGACCCGTCGAATCCGAGGCTCACCCTGGCCGCGGTGGTGTGCGGTGTGGTCGGCATCGTGCTGGTGGAGCTGGCCTGGTGGGTGCAGGCGCGACTGGCCGGCAACGCGGGCAAGCTCGTCCCGCCGGTCGGGGCGCAGGGGGCGTAACCGGGGCCGGGCGCGCCTCGAGAACCCTTGTGCCGGGCGAAGTTTCGGTGTTGGAGTACCTTTGCCGGTTATGGAGGTATTGCTGCACCAGATCGACGCTTTCGCCGACGCGCCGTTCTCGGGCAACCCGGCCGCGGTCATGCCGTTGCCCACCTGGCTGCCGGACACATTGCTGCAACAGCTCGCCGAGGAGAACAACCTCGCCGAGACGGCGTTCTACACCTCCCAATTACCCCCGGAGGCAGGCGGCCCGCCCGGTGAGTGGCCCGCGTTCCACCTGCGCTGGTTCACCCCGGCGGTCGAGGTGGACATGTGCGGGCACGCCACCCTTGCCTCGGCCGCTCAGATCATCTCCGACATCCACCCCGAACACGACCGCGTCAGCTTCTACACCCGTTCCGGCTGGTTGCACGTCGACCGCACCGACGACGACGAATACGTCCTGAACCTGCCCGCCCTCGCCTCGGTCCAGGTCGACCCCGATCCCGTCCTGGTCGCGGCGCTCGGCGTCACCCCGGTGCGCGCCTACACCGGCCAGGACGAGATCATCGTGGTCGCCGACGAAGACCAAGTGCGTTCGGCCGCACCCGATTTCGGTGCCTTCCCGCAGCTGCCGCGCGGCGCGGTCCTCACCGCTCCCGGTCGCTCGAGCGACTTCGTGTCCCGCTTCTTCGGCCCCGGCGTCGGTGTTCCGGAAGACCCGGTCACCGGCTCGGCCCACGCACAGTTGGTTCCCCTCTGGGCCCGCGAACTCGGACGCTCCACCCTCACCGCCCGCCAGCTGTCCCGCCGTGGCGGCACCTTGCGCGGCGAACTGGCCGACAACCGGGTCCTGCTCCTTGGGCGATGCAGACGGTATCTCGACGGAGTCGTCACCCTGCCGGACTGAAGCCGAGCACAAGCCATCAGCCCTGGCCGAACTCATCGCGGCCGAGGGTGTGACCCACATGGTGATCACCCCCTCGGCACTGTCCACCATCGATCCCGCCGGAGTGTCGAGTGTGCGGGTCCTCGCGGTGGCAGGCGAAGCGGTCGGTCCCGACCTGGTCGCGCGGTGGTGCGGTGGCACCGACGGGCGGACGATGGTCAACCTGTACGGCCCGACCGAATACACCATCTGGGCAACGGGTTCCGGCCCGCTGTCGGCGACGGAGCCGGTCACCATCGGCACTCCGGTGCGGGGTGCGGCGGCGCTCGTCCTCCGTCGGCGAACGCGGGCGCCTGTCGGGAGGGGCGACTCTGTGCCGGTCCGATCGGTGACGTGCTGAGCGGGCACACTGTGTGTGCCCTACTCGGCGGGAACGGGACCGTCGTCGGGGGTAGGGGTGATCGTCCCGGTGTTCTCCGGCAGCAGCGGGCTCACCGCGAAGCGCCCGGCGACGGCGTCGGCCGGAAGTGCTTGCACCGCACGCACTCCCGGTGCGGCGGCGAGATCGCGGAGTTGGGGCAGAGTCCCACGGACGACGACCCCGGCCGTGCACGCGCAGCCGCCGCGCAGCCGGGAAGCGCTCACGCGCACCACCTCGGCGCTACGGCCGTCCCGCACTTGCTGCGATTCGAGCAGTCCAGCCGCCGCTTCGCCCGAGCGCACGGCGGGTTCGTCACCGGCGGGCGTGGCGACGGTGACGACCGGCGTCTGCACCCGATCGATCGGCACGTGCTGGATCACCCCGGAAATCCGCAACCCGTCGGCAATACCCGGAAGCTGTTGTGGCGTCTGGTATTCCGTGAACGACACCAGCGCCCAGCGCGGATCGACATCGGTGCCGTCGAGGGAGGCCCGAGCGTCGGCGAGGTAGTCGTCGACCTGCTCGCCCTGCGCGGGCCCCAGGCGATCGGTCGCCACGTGACCCGCCGCGTGCGGACGGGTGAACGCCACGATCAGCAGCACCACGGCCAGCACCGCCGCCGCACCGAGCACCACCTTCGACCGTCCCGACAGACCGGTCGGATCGTCCACGCCCGCTACTTCTTCGGGCGGGACAGTCGGCGCGACGAGATCCCCGCGGTCGTCCGGCGCCGTCGTCGACGCCGGTTCGGACGACCGCGGGTCGTCAGGCATTGCGTAATACGTCCAGGGCGCCCGCCAGGTCGGCGGGATACTCGCTGGTGATCTCGAGCCAGCGCCCGTCGGCCGGGTGGTGGAAACCCAGCTGACGCGCGTGCAGCCACTGCCGTTCCAGCCCGAGCCGCTTGGCCAGCGTCGGATCGGCGCCGTAGGTGAGATCACCCGCGCAGGGGTGACGGATCGCGGAGAAATGCACGCGGATCTGATGGGTGCGCCCGGTCTCGAGGTGCACGTCGAGCAGGCTCGCCGCCTGGAACGCCTCGATGGTGTCGTAGTGGGTGATGCTCGGCCTGCCGTCGCCGGTGACGGCGAACTTCCAGTCGTTGCCGCGCGCACGCCCGATCGGCGCGTCGATGGTGCCGCTGCTCGGATCGGGGTGTCCCTGCACGAGAGCATGGTATTGCTTGTCGACCGTGCGTTCCTTGAAGGCGCGCTTGAGCATCGTGTAGGCGTGTTCGGATTGAGCGACGACCATCACGCCGGAGGTGCCCACATCGAGGCGGTGCACGATGCCCTGCCGTTCGTGCGCGCCGGAGGTCGAGATGCGGTACCCCATCGCGGCCAGTCCGCCGACCACGGTCGGGCCCGTCCAGCCGACACCCGAGTGCGCGGCGACGCCGATCGGCTTGTCCACCGCGACGATGTCGTCGTCGGCGTAGAGGATTTTCATCCCCTCCACCGGGGCCGCTTCCACGGTCAGTTCACGTTTGGGTTCGGGGAAGATCACTTCCAGCCAGGCGCCCGCGGTGAGCCGGTCGGACTTGCCCGCGGCGACACCGTCGAGCTGCACCGATCCTTCCTCGGCGAGCGCGGCAACCGCCGTGCGCGAGAGGCCGAGCAACCGGGACAAGCCCGCGTCCACCCGCATCCCGTCCAACCCGTCGGGTACGGGCATAGTCCTGGTTTCCCTCATACTGCGTCCTCCTGCGCCTGCCCGAGGGGCGCTCCGTCGATGCGCAGGCCGCCTCCTGGCTTCGACTCGGTCATGCGGTCTTCTCGGTATGTTTGCGGCCGCTGCGGGTGCCGTCGGGTTCGAAGCCGAAGACGGTGAGCGCGACCAACAGGATCGCCCCGCACACGATGGCCGAGTCGGCCACGTTGAACACTGGCCACCAGCCGATCGCGACGAAATCGACCACGTGTCCCTGCAGCGGACCAGGGGAGCGGAAGAGCCGGTCGACCAGGTTGCCCATCGCCCCGCCGAGCACCATGCCGAGCCCGATGGCCCACCACAGCGAACGCAACGTGCGCCCGATGCGGATCACGCCGATCACCACCGCGGCCGCGATCAGGGTCAGCAGCCAGGTCATGCCGGTCGCCATGGAGAACGCCGCACCCGGGTTGCGCACCAGCTTCAGGCCCGCGAAGTCGCCGATGATCGGTACCCACTCACCCGGCGCGACATAGGCCACCGCCAGGCATTTGGTCAGCAGGTCGAGGGAGAACAGCACTGCGGCGATGATCAGCAGCATCGTCAACCGCTTGCGACCTGCGGGTTCGGCGGCGGTGGCGGCATCGGTTGCCGGTGCGACGTGGTCGTCGTCTGCCTCGGGGACAGCAGCGTTGTCGGTTGACCGGTCTTCACTCACGTGTCCATCATTCCTTAGTCGTTCGCGGAGCCGCGTCGCGGACCGGCCGGAGTCCCAGCAGTTCCTCAGGAAGCGGTCGTACCCTGATCGCTGTGACGGTGTTGTCTAGTTCTCGCTTACCCCGCATCGCGCGCCCCGGGGTGTTTCTGGTGGCGCTCGTGCTCGGGTTCGCGACCTTCGGTGCCGGGTGCGCCGATCGGTCGCCGTCGACCGCCGATTCCGAGGGCCTCGAGCCGCTCGGCATCGGCAAGGAAGTGACCGTGCCGATCACCGCCGCGGTCGCCACCGTCGTCTCCCCGGGCGACGAGCCGCGCAGCCGGCTGCGCCCCCTCTACAGCATCGGCGCGACCCAGGAGGTGACGCTGCGCACCGACTACCGCATCCAGCAGCAGGTCAACGACCAACCGGTGCGCGACTTCTCGCCCGCCGCGCTCACCATCCCGATGACCGCGCGCGCCGATGTCGACGGCGTGGATCTGACGGTCGGCACCGTCACCACCCCCGACCCGGCGCTGAACAAGGCGTTCACCAATGCCGACGGTTCCCAGGCCGGGCTCGCGATGAGCGACCTCGGTGCCATCACCGAACTGCGGATGGCGCCCTCACCCGAGACGCCCAATTCGGCGCGGGCCGCGCTCGAGCAGGCGTTCTACCAGGCGGTGTACCAGTCCGTTGCGTTCCCCGACGAGCCCGTCGGAGTCGGCGCGGTGTGGACCGTGCATCAGCAGATCACCGGCGGCGTAACCCTCGATCAGGTCACCACCGCGACCCTGGTGAGCCGCGACGGCGACCGGCTCACCATCGACCTGCAGGTGAACCAGACCCCCACCGGAAACGTCTGGACGCTGCCCAACAACGCGGGCGCCCTGGACATCCAGAACTACGTGATGCAGGGCGCGGGCACGATCACCGTCGATCTCGGTCTGCCGCTGCCCGTTTCGGGTGCCATCGAGGTGGGCGGTCAGCAGACCTATCACGATCCGCGCAGCGTCAGCACGCTCGTGCAGACCCAATCGACCCGCATTTCCTGGACCGAATGATGCGATCGGCCCTGGCCCGCGCGGGCGCGGTCGCTTCCGCCTGTGCCGCGCTGGCAGCGTGCTCGTCGACGTCCGACGATTGCGGCGCGTCCTGTGCGACGACCTGGCCCTCGCCCGCCGCGGTGGCTCCCGGATCCGGACCCGTCGTGCGCGATCAGGCGCAGCTGACCGCGGGCCTGCTCGCGGCCACCGACCTGCCCGGCGAATTCACGGCGGTCCCGCCGCGCCGCGCGGGCGACGACACCGCGGTGCCCGCCGACGCGCCGACCGACCCCGCCGACTGCGGCAGGCTGCTCACACCGATCGCCCAGCAGTGGCCCGGCTCGGCCGCCGCCGCCTCGGTCCAATTCGCCGGACCGAGCTTCGCCACCATCGACATCGATGCCGCGAGCTATCCCGACACCGCCCTCGCCGCCGCGTTCGACTCGCTGCAATCCAGACCACGCCGCTGCACCAGCTACACCGGTGACGACGCGGGCGTGCGCATCGACTACCGGACCGCCCCGCTGGACCAGCCACCGGTCGGCGACGCGGGTTCGGCGTTCACCCTGACCGCCACGAGCGAGGGCCTGACCCTGACTTCGGCCACCTCACTCGTTCAGGTGGGCAACACTCTGGTCCAGGTGGTCGTGACCGCTCCGGAAGAAGTCGATCCCGGCGTATTGGCCGACCTCACGGCGGCTCAGGTGCGCAAGCTGCGCGGCTGAGCGGCGACCGCCGGTCGGGCTCCACCCCGGCGCGTCCGAAGGACCGGAGCAGTTGGTCAGCCGCACAGGTATAACCGGCGGCCGGAGCGGGCCGCACGAGCTACTGGTGCGGCCGGAGCGGCGGCAGCAGGTGTGACAGGTGCGGCCGGAGTGGGCCCGCTCGTCAGCCGAGCAGGCCGAGCTTTCCGCCGAGATGCGCGATGTAGCCGGTCACCTCGGCAGCGTCCCGGTCCGGCAGTCCGAAGACAACCTCCGTGACACCGAGATCGGCCCACCGGGCGAGCTGTTCGGCATTGTGTTTGCCCGCGAGGGCGATCACGCGCGGGCTGCCCTCGCGCTCGGCTTCCTTCCAGACACGCCGCAGCAGTTCGATTTTCGCGCCGAGGTCGTCTTCGGTGGGAGTGGTGATCCAGCCGTCGGCGTGCGCGGCGAGCCAGGTGAAGGTCTTCTCGGTGCCGCCCGCGCCGAGCAGCACCGGAACTCCCGCGCGCACCGGCTTCGGCCACGACCAGCTCGGCCCGAACTTCACGAAGTCGCCGTCGAACTCGGCCTCCTCGTTCGACCACAGCGTCCGCATGGCGTCGAGGTGTTCGCGCAGCACCGTGCGGCGCTTGTTGGCGGGCACGCCGTGGTGGGCGAGCTCGTCGGTGTTCCAGCCGAAGCCGACACCGAGCTCCACCCGGCCGCCGCTGAGGTGGTCGAGCGAGGCGATGGATTTGGCCAGGGTGATCGGGTGGTGCTCGGCGGGCAGCGCCACCGCCGTCGACAGCGTGATCCGGCTGGTGACCGCGGCGGCGGTGGCCAGGGCGACCCACGGGTCGAGTGTGCGCAGATAGCGGTCGTCGGGCAGCGAGGAGTCGCCGGTCTGCGGATGCGCCGCGGCCCGGACCACCGGGATATGGGTGTGCTCGGGCACGTAGAAGGCGTCGAATCCCGCCTGCTCGGCGGCCGAGGCCGCGTCGGCGGGCGTAATGCCCCGGTCACTGGTGAACAACACGATCCCGTACCGCACGCCCCGGCCCTCCTGAATAGTCAAAACTGAAACAAGTTCTACCAGGGTTCCGGTGCGGGCGACAGCGGAATAGGCTCGACGGCATCCGAGCAATACCGTCGACCCGGAGGTATCCGATGTCCGATGTGTCACCCATTCCCGCTGGTTATCCGGCCATCTGTCCCGGCATTGCCTGTGCGGGAGCCGCGGACGCGCTCGATTTCTACATTTCCGTCCTCGGCGCCACCGAACGCATGCGCATGCCAGGCCCCGACGGCACGATCGTCCACAGCGAACTGCTGATCGGCGACTCCGTACTGATGGTCGGCGACCCTGTTCCCGACATCGGCTTCGTCGACCCGAAAGCCATCGGCGGCTCGCCGGTGAACCTGATGGTCTACGTTCCCGACGCCGATGCCGTCTTCGCCGCCGCCCTCGAAGCAGGCGCCTCGGAGATCACCCCGATGGCCGACCAGTTCTACGGTGACCGCACCGGCTCCTTCGAGGACCCGTGGGGCCACCGCTGGACCGTGGCCACCCACATCGAGGACGTGTCGCCGGAGGAAATGGACCGGCGCATGGCCGAGATGATGAACGCGAGCTGAGCGCACCGCCGGGCTCCGGACCGGAGTCCGGCGCGACCGCTATGCGGGGACGATCGAATCCCCCTCGACCCGAACCGGTTTCGTAGGCAATGGGTTGCGCGCGGGCCCGCCACGCACGGCCCCGTCCAGCTCGAACCGGCTGCCGTGACACGGGCACACGATCACCCCGTCCTTCACCGACGTCACCTTGCACCCCGCATGCGTGCAGATCGCCGAGAGCCCGACGAATGCCCCCGCCGTCGGCTGCGTGATCACGGTGTCGCCGACGATCACCCCACCCCCAACCGGCACGTCCCCGGTCTTGGCCAACGCCGTCCCCGGCGCGGCAGGCGCCCCCGGCGCCCCCGACCCACCCCCACCCCCACAAGCAGGCACCACCGCCACCGCGGCCAGCACCCCGGCGCCCACCACCACACTCCGTCGCCCCACCACAACATCACCGCTCATCGCCGCCTCCTCGAACCTCGAGCGGCCGATTCCGCTCTTCCCTCAGACAACGGCACGAATGCCCTCCCAGTTCGAACGACACTCGGGCCAGGCTTGGTCGAGGCGGGCGTCCTCGGTCAGCTCACGGTCGGGCGCCGCAATCGCGCCTTCGAGGCACCCGAGGTGTTCGAGGTCTTCGGTGCGATCGAACGGTGCCTGGCGAATCCCGAGGGGCCGACCCGTTCGCCGCATCGCCCGGTGCCGCGCACCTGAGTGCCGCGCAACGCTATTGGAGGCGGAACTCGACCATGGCGATGGCGTCGTCGAGGGCTGTCGACAGGTGGGTGAGGCGGGTGTGGGGGTCGGGGGCGGTCAGGGCGGTTTGGCGGTCGGTGAGGGAGATGGGGAGGGCGGCGGCGAGGGTGTAGGAGCGGGTAGTGGGGTCGGTGGGGAGCTGGTCGAGGGTGGCCGACGGTGGTGGGTGGCGGATGCCGCTGCGCAGGGCGAGGCGGGTGGTGAGGTCGTGGAGGCGGGTGGCGCGCTCGCGCAGGTCCTCCAGCAGGGCGGTGTCGTCGGCGCCGGGTTCGTCCGGCCAGACCGACGTCTCGGCGCGGGGGTACGGGTCGTCGGGGAGCCATTGCTGAACTCGCAGGCGTTCGGTGCCCAGGCAGCGCAGCCGGAACCGGTCGCCGGGCAGTTCGGTCACATCGGTGATCTGGGCGAGCACACCCACGTCGGTGCGCACGTCGCCACCGCCGACCTCACTGCCACGTTCGATCAGCACTACGCCGAACTCCGGTTCGCGACTGCCGTCGAGGCAGTCGCGAACCAGCGCCACATACCGTGGCTCGAAGATCTGCAGGGACAACGGCTCACCGGGCAGCAGCACGGTACCCAGGGGGAACATCGGAATCTCCACGGTCACAGCATGCCGGTTTCGATCACGTTGTCCGTGTTCGGACTCGCCGGGGAGCCGAGAGTCCTGGTCCCGGGCGTTCATGCCTTGGCGATCGCC
>NZ_BDBI01000044.1 GCF_001612905.1 Nocardia ignorata NBRC 108230
GGCTGCGGACCACGTGCACCCGGCGCGGGCCCACGCCCGGTCGGTGCGGGCGGACGCCCACCCGGTCCACCCTGTGGCCGCGGCGGTCCGGCGGGCGGCGTAGGCCGACGCGGCGGCCCGATAGGACGATCACCGGACTGCGGACCTGGTTGTGCACCCCGCGACGGGCGGCCGCCGCGCGGATCGTCACCGTAGGGGGAGGGCTCGTAGGGCGAACTCACTGACCAGATCTCCATAACTCGTAAGGTTCGACCGGCACACAACATCCGCGCCGGAGGACCGGCGCGGATATTTTGCACCCCGAACTGCGGCGCGTCACGCGGCCGCTGTCATTCGGCCGCAGAGCGACGTCCCGCTCTCGGTCCCGCCCGGCGACGGGCGGGCGCGGGCGCCGACCCGAGCACGTACGACTGCACCAGGTGGTTCCAGCTGCACGAGCGGCACACCTCGACGACATGCACCGAGAATTCCTCGTTCGACTCTGCCATCCGCGTCAACTCGTCGGGTGTGCGCGCCGACCCGGCCGCCTGGCCGAGCCCGTCGCCGAACACCCACGACACCAACGTCAGCTGCTCTTTCCGGCAGATCGGGCAGGTCACCTCGCTGCCGCGACCGTGGAACTTCGCGGCCCGCAGCAGGTAGGGATTGGCATCGCACACCTCGGCGACGCCGACCCGCCCCGCGTAGACATCGGCGAGCAGCGACCTGCGCCGGAGCGCATAGTCCACCACCTGCCGCTGAATTCGCACGATCACCAGAGTAGCCGGGATTGATTTCCACCGCCGGTGCCACCGCTTGTTGCCCCCGGCGGCCTTAGACTCCCGATACCGGGTACTTTCCGGGTCTTTTCGCAGGTGAGGCATGGCAAGTAGATGGCAGATTCTCCACAGGCGCGCTCCGTCGCCGATCCCCGGACAAGGGCGCGTGATATCGATCGCGCCGAGGTGTCGACCATGCTTGACGCGGCCTACGCGGAGGGCCAGCTCGGTGCGCAGGAATACCACGACCGGGTGAAACGGGCCGGTTCGGCCCGCACGCTCGGTGAATTGCGTGGACTGACCGGCGATCTGCAGTCGCCCGCGGTGTTCGGCCCGACCACCGAACGGAAGCGCTTCGGCCGCAAGCACTCCGGCGAGTACCCGGCCAGGACCAAGGCGCGCGACGACGACCGGGCACGCACGATCGCCGCCCTCGACACCGCCCGCGCCGACGGTCAGCTCGATGCCGAGGAGCACACGGCGATGACCGAGCTGGCCGCCGAAGCGCGCACGCTCGGCGAGCTGGCCACCCTCGTCGCCGAGCTGCAGCAGCGCCCGGCGGCACCGGTGAAACCCAAGGCGCGCAACACCTTCCGCATAGTGACGATCGCGGCCGTCGTGCTCGCGGCGGTCGGCGGCTTCGCCTGGACGATCCGGGCCGACGAGCCGGCGGCGAAGGAAACCGCCGCATCGATCAACTACGACGCGGCCCCACCCCTGGTGATCCCTACTCCGAACCTCAACACCATCGCCGGATTCGTACAGTTCCGCGACGACTACCGCACCAAGTTCGGCGACGCCGTCGTCGACGAGGCAGTGCTGCACGACGAGCACGCCTCAGCGGTCCGCCGCGCACCCGACAACGGCGACTGGACCGTGAGCTACACCTATCGCGGCGGATTCGAACGCTCGAATTCGCAGGTCACCACCCGTGACCGCAAGGCGGTCGACATCGACCTGACCCAGGTGAACACCGACGCCCTCGCCGCGGTGCTGAACACCGCCGCCACCACCCTCGGTGTACCCGGCGGCGTGGTCTCCCACTACCGGATCGCCAACGACACCTGGGTCGGCCGTCCCTCGATCACCGTCTACGTGCGCAACGAGGTCTCCCAGTCCGCGCATCTCGTCCTCGCGCTCTCGGGCGAAGTGCTGAAGACCTACCCGTACGAAAGATGACGCCATGAAGACCACCTCCCCGGCGAAGGACCTGCGGGCCCGCGACGCCGACCGCGCGGACGTGTGCGCCCTGCTCGACGCCGCCCTGGCAGACGGCCAGCTCACCGAGGCCGAGCACGGCAAGCGCACCGCCACCGCCATGCGCGCCGAGACCTTCGGCGACCTCGACCGCCTGGTCGACGACCTGCAGATCCCCGACGGGCTGGCCGCCACCCCGGTCGCACGGGGTGTCCCCCGCGCCACGCGCCGCTGGTGGATCCCGGTGGGCGCGGTGGTCCTCGCGGGCCTGGTCGGCGCGGGTGCCGGTCTGCTCGGCCGCAGCACCGTCCTCGCGCCGCCGTTGCCCGATCTCACCACCGGCAACGGCTTCGCCCATTTCCTCGCCGACTACCGCGCCGAATACGGAAGCGCGCTCGCCGACGAGTTGACGCTCTATCCGGAGTACGCGCTGGTCGAGCGCGATTCCGGGAAGCCGGGCAAGCAGGACGAGCTGCAATATCGCGGCGATTTCGACCGGTGGGGTTCACCCGGTTCGCGACCGCCGGGCACCCGCTCGTTCGACCTGGCCACGGTCGACCTGGCGAAGTACGCGCGCCTGATGTCAGGCGCCCCGCAGACCACCCGCGTGCCCGGTGGTTGGGTGTCGCACGTGCTCGTCCGGTTTCCACCGGGTGGCGCCAAAGATGCCGAGCCGGAAATCAGCATCTACGTCAAGAACGAGGCCGAGCAGAGCGGTTATCTGAAGATCCGGCTCAGCGGCGAACCTATCGCGGTGTACCCGGCAGACTCCTGACCTGCTGATTCGCCCGGCCCCGACGGTCGGTCCCCGCTCATGTGAGGGATACGACTACGCCCTGATGTATCGCTCCGATATAGTGGGAAGTCGCATCCATCGGTTAGGTCCGTTCGGCCTGTCAGGCCGTCATAGTCAGGGAGTGAGGTCGGCATGCTCGAGTTGGCGATTCTCGGCCTGCTCCTCGACGCGCCCATGCACGGTTACGAGCTGCGCAAGCGGTTGACGGGCCTGCTCGGGGCGTTCCGGGCCTTCTCCTACGGTTCGCTCTACCCGACGCTGCGCCGGATGCAGGCCGACGGGTTGATCGCCGAGGAGATACCGGAGGGCGCGACCGCGCGCCGTGCGCGCCGCGTCTACCGGCTCACGCCGGTCGGGCGGGAACGGTTCAAAGAACTCCTCGCCGATACCGGTCCGCAGAACTACACCGATGACGGCTTCGGTGTTCATCTGGCCTTTTTCAGCCGCACCCCCGCCGAGGCGAGGATGCGGATCCTGGAGGGCAGGCGACGCCAGGTCGAGGAGCGCCGAGAGGGTCTGCGGGAAGCGATCAAGAAGGCCAGTGGCTCGCTGGATCGCTACACCCGCCAGCTCCACCAGCTCGGATTGGAATCAAGCGAGCGCGAAGTGCGCTGGCTCAACGAGTTGATTGCGGCGGAGCAATCGACGAAGGCGGCACCACAGAAAGAGGGAAAGAGCGGCCATGAGTGATGTCAACAAGGTTGGATCCGGCGAAGTACGCGTCGCGATCGTCGGTGTCGGCAACTGCGCATCGTCGCTGGTGCAGGGCGTGCAGTACTACAAGGACGCCGATGAGAACGCGGTCGTTCCGGGTCTGATGCACGTCCGGTTCGGTCCCTATCACGTCAAGGACGTGAAGTTCGTCGCCGCGTTCGACGTCGACGCCAAGAAGGTCGGCTTCGACCTGGCCGAGGCCATCTTCGCCAGCGAGAACAACACCATCAAGATCTCCGACGTGCCGCCCACCGACGTGACGGTCCTGCGTGGCCCGACCCTCGACGGCATCGGCAAGTACTACGCCGAGACCATCGAGCAGTCCGAGGCTCCGGCGGTCGACGTGGTCAAGGCCCTGAAGGATGCCAAGGTCGACGTCCTGGTCTCCTACCTGCCGGTCGGCTCCGAAGAGGCCGACAAGTTCTACGCCCAGTGCGCCATCGACGCGGGTGTCGCGTTCGTCAACGCGCTGCCGGTGTTCATCGCCTCCGACCCGGTGTGGGCCAAGAAGTTCACCGACGCCGGTGTGCCGATCGTCGGTGACGACATCAAGTCGCAGGTCGGCGCGACCATCACCCACCGCGTGATGGCCAAGCTGTTCGAGGATCGCGGCGTGGTGCTCGACCGCACCTACCAGCTCAACGTCGGCGGCAACATGGACTTCAAGAACATGCTCGAGCGCGATCGCCTGGAGTCGAAGAAGGTCTCCAAGACCCAGGCCGTCACCTCGAACCTCACCGGTTCGCTGGCGGGCAAGGTGCACGACCGCAACGTCCACATCGGTCCCTCCGACTACGTGGAGTGGCTCGACGATCGCAAGTGGGCCTACGTTCGCCTCGAGGGCCGTGCCTTCGGTGACGCCCCGCTGAACCTGGAGTACAAGCTCGAGGTGTGGGACTCGCCGAACTCGGCGGGCATCATCATCGACGCCGTCCGCGCGGCCAAGATCGCCAAGGACCGCGGCATCGGTGGACCCGTCATCCCGGCCTCGGCCTACCTGATGAAGTCCCCGCCGGAGCAGATCGCCGACGACGTCGCGCGCACTCAGCTCGAAGCGTTCATCATCGGTGCGGACTAGTCACTGAACGAAAAGGCCGGGCACACAATGGTGTGCCCGGCCTTTTTCGTGGGACTCAATCCAGGGAGACGTACACCTCGACCGAGGTGGGCCCGGTGTAGCGCTCCAGTTCCGCGGTGTGGGAGCGGGTGATGGTTCCGGCGTTCTCGGCCTTGATCACCTGGGCCCAGGCGGTGCGCAGCAGGTCGTAGGGCTTGTCGGAGACGACGAATTTGGCGTAGCGGCCCGCGGGGATGCGGGTCAGGACATCGCCTTCGTCCACGTCGTCGAGGCCGGCGACCTCGTAGCCGAGGACGGCCACGGCGTGGTCGTTCTGGCCGATGTAGGCGGCGGCCCGGGTGACCGGCTTCTCGCGGGACAGGTAGCGGTCCCAGGTGAAGTTCACCAGGTCGAGATCGCGGGCGGTGACCTCACGGCCGGCCAGCGGCACGGTGAGTCCGGCGATCAGGCTGTCGTCCAGGGTGACGATCTCGAAATCGGCGGTCATCGGCTATTCCCCGCTCTGCGCGTCGTCGGTCAAGGAAACGAAGATCTCGACGGTGCGTTCGTCGGGGTACTGCTCGCAGTCGCCGGTGTAGGCGCGTACGAACTCGCCCGCCGCCTCGGCGTCCCAGACCTGCCGCCACAGGGCGACGATGGTGTCGCCGATCTCGTCACCGTGCGCCACGAACCGCGCGTAGCGGCCCGCCGGAATCCGCGCGAGCACATCGCCTACCCGCAGGTCGGCGAGGGTTTTGCATTCGTAGCCGACGATATGGGTGAGGTAGGAGTTGATCTCGGGCGCGAAGTCGACATAGCCCGTCGCGAACGGTCCGGGTAAGTCCTGTCGTGCCCGTAGCCGCTGCCACGCTTCCACCACTTTGGCGCGTCGTGGCCCCTCCACAGCGAGCGCCGGACTGCGCAGCACTGTGCCCGCGATCAGCATCTCGGGACGGTCAACGACATTGAAATCCACCTGCGTAGCCCCTATGTCTAGTCTCGTCGTCGCTCGAGCGCACATCTTCCCGCATGGATACGACAGGTTCCGCGCCGGGATTCCGCCGGCGCCCGATCTCCGGATGCGCACTGGCCAACGATGTTGCCATGTTCGTGCAGATGTGTGGTCACGCCTGTCCAATCCGTGATCTACCGCGGCGCCTCACCACCCAGTCCGGGGAACCATTCGCCGGGTGTACTCGGGCTCGGAGCGGGCGGGATGATGATGATCGGCGCCGGATTGCGTGGTGTGTCGCTCGGTGGGTTGAGGATGTCGAAGCCACCACCGCCACCGCCACCTTCGCCACCGGACGAGGGCGGCGGAGCAGGTACCAGTGATCCACTGCCGCCCAGCGGCGGAGTCGGGAATTCCTCGACGGGTGAGCCGGCGAGCGCGGTGTCCATCGTCTGCTTCCAGATGTCGGCGGGCAGTCCCGATCCCCAGATCGGGTTGCCGCGTCCATCGCGCAGCGGCTGCGGATGCTCTGTTCCCACCCACACCGCCGTCGACAGCGACGGCGTGTATCCGACCATCCAGGCGTCCTTGTTGGCCCCGGTCTCACCCAACTGGGTCGTCCCCGTCTTGCTCGCCGACGGCCTGCCCCCGGCCAGCCCGTGCCCGTTGGAGTAGTTGGCGATCGGCTCCATCGCCCGCGTGGTCGCGTCGGCGATGGCCGGGCTGATGCGCTGCTCCGGCTCCGGAAGTTGTTTGCCCCTGCGGGTTTCCGGCGGACCACGATCGAGCAGCACCTGACCGTTGCCGGTGGTCACCCGCTGCACGAAGTACGGCTGCCGGTACACCCCCGACGCGGCGAGCGTGGCATACGCCGACGCCATATCGATCGGTCGAACCAGATACTGCCCCAACACGATTCCGTTGAGCGGTGGCTCGCCGTTCTCGGTGAGCGTCTCGCCCTCGACCCCTGGAATGTGCTCGGGGATGCCCGCGAGATGCGCGGCCTGGGCCACCGAGCGTGGACCGTCGGCCATCGTCATGGTGAGCCGGTAGAAACTGGTGTTGAGGGAGCGTTTCAGCGCCTCGGCCAGCGAACACCGTCCACACGAGTCGCCGTCCACATTCTTGATGGTCGTACCACGATCGGTGATGGGCGAACTGTCGATCGCCCGCGTCACCGGGATGCCCTGCATCTGGGCCGCGACGAGCGCGAAAACCTTGAAGGCCGAACCGGTTTGCAGCGGCGCCTGGGCGAAGTCGAAACCGGTGCCGTCTTCGCCGCCGTAGTAGGCCCGCACCGCACCGCTTCGCGGGTCGATCGACACTACGGCCGCCCGCAATTCCGGTGGCTGCCAGGAGGAGCGGGCCCGCACGCTGTCGACGGCGCCCGCCTGCGCGACCGGATCGATGGTCGTGGTGATCTGCAGGGCGCCGGTGTTGATGTCGGCGTCGGTGAGTCCGGCGGCGCGCAGTTCTCGCAGCACCATGGTACGGATGTGGCCCTCGGGCCCCGATGCCTCGGGTTCGGTCGCCACGTCGTCGAGGGCGAGGATCGGCGGGAACACCGTCGCGTCACGGTCGCCCGGAGCGAGTACGCGCATCTCGACCATCCCGTCGAGCACGTACTGCCAGCGGGCGCGCAACTGGTCGAAGTGGGTTTCCGGGTCGAGCACCGAGGGTGAACGGATCACCGCGGCCAGCACCGCGCCTTCGGCCAGTGTCAGTTCCGGCACCGGCTTACCGAAGTACGCCTTGGCCGCCGCCGCGATGCCGTAGGCGCCGCGACCGTAGTAGATGGTGTTCAGGTAGGCGGCGAGGATCTCGTCCTTGCTCCACTGCCGCGACATCTTCGCCGCGATGATGAGCTCGCGCATCTTGCGGGTGACGGTGCGTTCGGAACTCAGGAAGGCGTTCTTCACGTACTGCTGGGTGATCGTCGACCCGCCACCGGCGTTGTCGTGCCCGGCCAGGTTGTCCCGTGCCGCGCGCAGGAACCCGCTCGTGGAGTATCCGGCGTTGGTGTAGAAGGTGCGGTCCTCGGCCGCGAGCACCGCCTCCCGCACGTGCATGGGCACCTCGGTCAGCGGGATCGGGATGCGGTTGCCTTGCGGCGGAATGATTTTCGCCAGCACCGTTGTGCCGTCGGCGGCCAGCACCGTCGCCGGTTGCTCGACGGCCACCTCGCCCGGTTCGGGAATCTCCGAGCTCCAATACACCGCGAAGAACAGCAGCGCGGGCACACACACGAAGATCACGAACAGCGCGAAGACCAGCCGCCGGATCCGCTGCGCCCTGGTGCGTGGCGGGCGGGGTTCCGGGTCGTCGTCGCCCGCCAGCCGGGCAGCCTGGGCTCGCCGGGCCGCACCCTTGCGCGGCTGCTGCTCGCGCAGAGGATCCCGGAAGCCTGCGATCGACGTATACGGCACGTCCTCGTCGGAACGCCCGCGCCTGCCGGCCACGACCATCTCCTCCCGTCGGTGCAGGCGACTTTACCCGCCTGCACCGGCATAACCCGGGAGGAGCACGCCCGTCAGCTCTTCACGCCGCCCGCGGTGAGGCCGGAGATGATGCGGCGCTGGAAGATCAGCACCATGATCACCAGCGGCACGGTGACGATCACACCGGCCGCCATGATCGCCGCGTACGGCTGGACCAGCGGGTCGTTGCCGGAGAAGCTCGCGATGGCGACCGTCACCGGCTTGGTCTGCTCACCGGAGAGCAACCGGGCGAGCAGATATTCGTTGACCGAGGCGATGAACGCCAGGATCGCGGTGGTGAACACCGCGGGCGCCGCCAGCGGCAGCATGACCAACCGGAACGCCTGCAGCTTGCTCGCACCGTCGATACGCGCGGCTTCTTCGAGCTCCCAGGGCAATTCGGCGAAGAACGACGCAAGGATGTACACCGTCATCGGCAGTACGAACGAGATGTTCGGGATGATCATCGCCTGGTACTGGCCGATCCAGCCGAGGTCGGTGAACAGCTGGAACAGCGGCGTCACCAGCACGACGGCAGGGAACATCGACGCCGAAAGGATCAGCCCCGAAACCAGGTACTTGCCCGCGAAGGTCATCCGGGCGAGCGCGTACGCGGCGAGCACGCCGAGCAACAACGCGACCACCGTCGTCACCGAGCCGATGATCACGCTGTTGAGCAGCGCCTTGCCGAAGTCGTTGCCGCGGCTGGTGTCGAAGGCGTTGCGGAAGTTCTCCAGCGTCACGTGGGTCGGCCACGGAGTGCTGTCGAAGGTGTGGGCCGGGTCGCGGAACGCGACAACGGCCATCCAGTAGAACGGTCCGAGCCCCCACACGAGCACGATCGCCACACCGAGGTACAGGCGAACGGTTCCGAGCCGTTTGCGCCACGAAACCGACTGTGTCGCAACAGGTTCGCGTTCGGCGGTGGGCTCTTTGGTCATCGAAATGCTCATCAGTTCGCCTTCCGCTGCTCTTCCTGCGTGCGAACGGCGTTGGCGCCCAACACCTTCACCAGCAGGAACGCGATCGCGAACACCAGCACGAAGGTGATCGTCGACAGGGCGGCCGCGCTGTTGGGACCTTGGCGCACCTGGTCGACCACCAGGATCGACAGGGTGCTGGTGGCCGGGTTCGCGCCGGTCATGATCGCGGGCAGGTCGTACATGCGCAGCGCGTCCATGGTGCGGAACAGCACCGCGACCAGCAGTGCGGGCTTGAGCAGCGGCAGCGTGATGTGCACGAACCGCTGCCAGGCCGAGGCGCCGTCGACCTTGGCGGCCTCGTACACGTCGTTCGGGATCACCTGCAGCCCGGCAAGGATCAGCAGCGCCATGAACGGGGTGGTCTTCCACACGTCGGCCACGATCACCGCGAACCGCGAGGCCCACACATCCGAGGTCCACAGGATCTCGGTGCCGAGCACCCGGTTCACCACGCCGTCGTACTGGAACATGAACTCCCACAGCCGCGCGGTCACAGCGGTGGGGATGGCCCACGGGATCAGCACCGCGGCCCGCAACAGCGCCCGGCCACGGAAGGTCTTGCCCATCACGATGGCCATGCCGAGGCCGAGGGTCGCCTCGATCGTCACGGTCACCACCGTGAAGAACAGGGTGACCCCGACCGCCGCCCAGAACTGCGACCCGAGTGTGCCGGTCGGGCACGACACCGTACCCATCAGCGAATTGCATTGCTGCAGTAGCCAATGGGTGTAGTTGTCGAAACCCGCGCTGCCGCCCTCGACGAACATGCCGGTGGCCGGGTCGATGCCGGCGTCCTTGCGGAACGACATCCACAGCGCCTGGAACACCGGATAACCGATGACCACGGCCAGCGCCACCATCACCGGGGTCACGAACAGCCACGCCCGCCGTGATTGCCTCAGTTGCAGCGCTAGCCCGCGCTGCTTGACTCCCGAAGGATCCGACACCGTTTCTACTCTCCTACGGTCTGGTCGGGTCCGCTGCGCGTACCGCTACGAACCAGCGGTCTCGATGCCCTTTTGCATGCCTGCGACTGCGTCGTCGACGGACTTCGTGCCGTTCAGGGCAGCATATGCGTTGTCCTGGATGGCCTTTGACACCGCCTCGTAGAACGGCGAGACCGGTCGCGGCACCGCGTTGGCGATCGACTCCTTCAGCGCGGGCAGGTACGGCATCTTCGCGATCAGGGCCGGGTCGTCGTAGAGCGAGGTACGCACCGGCGGGAAGGCGCCCTGGGCGACGATCTGCTGTGCCTCTTCGCTGACCATGAAGCGAACGAAGTCGGCGGCGGTGGCCTTGTTCTTGGAGAACGCGCTGATCGCGACGTTGTAGCCGCCGAGGGTCGAGGCGCCGACATCGGTCTTGCCGGGCAGCGGTGCCACGCCGAAGCGGTCCTTCACCATCGAACCCTCGCCGTTGGCCTGACCGTACAGGTACGGCCAGGTGCGCAGGAACAGCAGCTTGCCCGACTCGAACGCGTTCGCGCTCTCGCCTTCCTTGAAGCTGATGGCCTCTTTGGGGATGTCGCCGCGCTGGTAGGCGTCGACCAGAACCTTCAGGCCCTCTTTGGATTCGGGGCTGTTCACGGTGGGGGTCTTGCCGTCGGCGCCGACGAAGCTGCCGCCGTAGGCGTTGATGACCTCGGACGTGTTCACGGTCAGGCCCTCGTAGGGGAACAGTTGACCGGCGTAGCAGCCGATGTTGTTGTCGCGCGCGATCTGGCACTGGCCGAGCATCTCCGACCAGGTGCGCGGCGGGTTGGGAACCAGGTCCTTGCGGTAGTACAGCAGACCGCCGTTGGTATTGCGCGGTGCCGCGTACAGCTTGCCGTTGTAGGTGGCGCTGGCAACGGTCGGCGCGAGCAGCGGCGCGGTGTCGATGGCGAAGCTGCCTTCGAGCGGCTGGATCCAGCCCTTGGCGGCGAACTCCGCGGTGTAGGGCACGTCGAGGGCGACCACGTCGTAGCCGTCCTGCTTCGAGCGGAAGTGCTCGGCCATGTCGTCGCGCTGCTGGTCGGCGTCGGCCGACTGCTCCTTGAACGTCACCTGCTCGTTCGGGTGCGCGGCGTTCCAGCGGTCGATGAGCTGCTTGACCATCCCGGTCTCGGAGACGTCCTTACCCTCGACGTAGGTGATCGGTCCACGCCCGGTCAGGTTCTGGTCGAGGGCGTTGCCGCCGTTGTCACTCGAGCAGGCGCTGGCGAACGATGCGGTAAGCAACGCAATCGAGGCAGCAGCCATCGTCGCTCTGGGGACAAACTTCAAGGCCATCGCAGACACTCCAGGGTCGAGACAGTGAGCAGCAGCACAGTGCGTCGGTGCAGGGGCAAACATACATGGTGTGGCCCGCCGCGTCCGATCGTCCCGTCACTTCGGCTACTTTGCGGTCAGTTCGGTGCGCGGGCGATGTCGGCGCGGTGTCCTAGGCTCGATCCGTGACCAGCCCCACGCCGTCCGCACCCGACCGGATGCTGTCCCGGATCGGTGGTTTGCTGCGCAAGGCCGAGGCCACCGACAACGAGCACGAGGCGGAGGCGTTTCTCGCGGCCGCGCAACGGCTGGCGACGAAGTCGTCGATCGATCTGGCGGTGGCGCGCTCGCATGTGGCGCGGCGCGAACGCCGGTCCACGCCGGTGCAGCGGATCATCCCGATCGGGGAGCCGGGGCGGAAGGGGTTGCGCACCTACGTGCAGTTGTTCGTCGCCATCGCTACCGCCAACGACGTGCGCTGCGATGTCGCGCGCACCTCCACGCAGGTCTACGCCTACGGTTTCGACGCCGATATCGACGCCTGCGAGGCGCTGTACGCGAGTCTGCTGGTGCAGATGGTGCGGGCCTCGGATCACTACATCAAGTCGGGTGCGTATCGCGAGGCCACGGTGGTGAAGGTGGTCACCGAGAAGCGGTTCGGCCGGACGGTACGCCGCAAGGTGCAGGCCCCGGTCGCCGGTGTGACGGCGCGACTGAATTTCCAGATGGCGTTCGCGGCGCGGATCGGCGCGCGACTGGCCGAGGTGAAGGCCGAGGTGGTCGCCGAGGAATCGGCGGTCGAGTCGACTGGAACCGCACTCGCGCTGCGCGACAAGGAACTCGCCCTCACCGACTTCTACACCGCCACCTCGGAAGCGCGCGGCACCTGGCGCGGACCGCAGACCTCCACCGGCCATTCGGCCGCGGCCCGGCAGGCGGGCGACCGGGCGGGCCGCAACGCCCGCCTCGGCCCCTCCACCGAACTACCCGCCGCACGCGGCAAACTCACGAGATGAACCGCGAGCCCGACGATGTCTGCGGTCCGGCTCCACGACGCGACACCCAGCGGGCGCGGGTGTACGACGCCGAGCAGTTGGTGCGCGGTGTCTTCGATCGCGCCGAGGAATTCGGGCATCGCACTGTCGATATCTACGGTTCGCAGGTGACCTTGCCGGTCGAGCGACGATTCGCGTCGGTGGAATCGGTGCAGAGTTATGTCGACAAGGTGATCGCGCTGAATTGGGTTCGAGCCCAATGGGATCGGGCGGTGATTTCCGTGCGGGTCCGTGCGCGGGCGGGCACGGCTGCGGCACACTACGAACGCGCCGCTGCCGTGCTGGCCGTCCCACTCCATACCGGCGCCACCGCGTGGGCGCTGCGCGAACTGGTTGTTCTGCACGAACTCGCCCATCATTTGGCGCCGACCCCCGACGAAGTGTCGCACGGACCCGAATTCTGCACTCGCTATGCGGAATTGGCCGACGGTGTGATCGGTCCCGAAGCGGCTCTGCTGATCCGGGCGACATTCGCCGGTTGCGGAGTCCGCTTCGGGTGAGTCGCCCTAGCGATTTCCGGTGCTACCAGGGGCGCTGCCGCGTCCGCCTGACCCCTGTCCGCCCGGGGCGGGAGAGGTGCAGGATTTGCTGTCCGTGCAGGGGGAACCGCTCGTGGAACCACCACGCCCACCACCACCCTGCGAGCCGTGAGCCGCGGCGAAACTCGTCTGCTCGGGTGTCACCGCAGCGGCCACACCGACCCCCATCACGCTGAACGCGGCGACCATCGCGGCAATTGCTGTTTTCATTGTTTCCCCTTTGTTCGCGGCTACGAGTTGATCGTGCGGGGCGGGGACTAATGAATTCTCAACAGCCGCTTGTAGATAAGGCTCGAGGCCCCGGCCGATGAGCACCGGGACCTCGATTCGACGGGGTGTTGCCGATCAGTCGTCGGTCACCTGGACGTCGACGTCGATATTGCCGCGGGTCGCGTTGGAGTACGGGCACACCTGGTGTGCCTGGTCGGCCAGTTGCTGTGCTTCCTCGCGGGTGAGGTGGGGGAGGGTGACCTCGAGGGTGACGGCGAGCTGGAAGCCGCCCTTGTCGTTCGGGCCGATCGAAACCTGCGCGCCCACCGCCGAATCGGCGATATTCGCGCCTGCCTTCTTACCGACCAGGCGCAGCGCGGAGTGGAAGCACGCGGCGTAACCGGCCGCGAACAGCTGCTCGGGATTGGTGCCCGCGCCGTCGCCGCCCATTTCCTTCGGCGGGGCGAGCACCACATCGAGCTTGCCGTCGGTGGTGCGGGCGGAGCCGGTGCGGCCTTCGCCGGTGGCAAGGGCTTCGGCGGTGTAGAGAACCTGCATGGGGAGTCTCATTTCTCGATGAGGGAATCGGTCAGTTTGCGGAGCAGAGTGCGGAGGGCGGCGGCTTCGTCGCCGGTCAGACCCGCTGCTCGAGCCATTTCCGTGGGGATGGCGCAAGCTCGGGCGCGGACGGCCCGCCCGTGCTCGGTGAGCACGATGTCGACGCGGCGCTCGTCGTCGGCCGCACGCCTGCGCTGCACGAAACCGGTTGCTTCCAGTCGCTTGAGCAGTGGTGACAGGGTGCCGGAGTCGAGCTCGAGCGCCCTGCCGAGTTCGCCGACGCTGCGGCCGTCGCGTTCCCACAGCGCCAGCATCACCAGGTATTGCGGGTAGGTGAGTCCTAGTTGTTCCAGTTTCGGACGGTAGACCGCCGTCATCGCTCGCGAGGCCGCGTAGAGCGGGAAGCACAGCTGCTCGTCGAGGGTGAGTCCGTCGGTCATGCGAGGAACTGTAGCGCACAATTAAATTGTGCACAACTAATTAGGTCGAGTGCTCGCCGGTCGGTGGTCGTACCGGTGTGGTCGGCGTCTACGAAACGGAGTCGGACGCCGGCGTGTCCTCGAGCAATGCGCGCACCCGCTCGTACCGTCGCAGCCACCACCGCACCCGCTCGGCATCCGGATGGCGGTATCGATCCATCGCCACCGGATCGGGTTCCGGCGCACTGGTCGGCACCGTCAACCACCCGTCGACCGGGCGCAGCGAGTCGGCGACCAGATCACCTTCGAACAGCGCGAGAGTACCCAGCCCACAGGCGAATTCGAGGTCCGGCAGCGTCCCGGCCAGAGCGATCTGGGCTGCCAGCCCGACACTCGTCTCCAGTGCCGACGACACCACCGTCGGCAGTTCGGCGGCCTCGGCAACCGCGAGCGCCCGCCGCACCCCACCGAGCGGCGTGCATTTGAGCACCGCCACATCCGCCGCCCCCGCCACCGCGACGCGCAACGGATCCTCCGCACGCCGAATCGACTCGTCGGCCGCGATCGGCACCGAGACCCGCGCCCGCACCTCCGCGAGTTCCTCGATACTCCGGCACGGCTGCTCCACGTACTGCAATCCTCTTGCCGCCGAATCTATTTCCCGAATTCGCCGCACGGCGGTCTCGACATCCCACACCGCATTGGCATCGACCCGGACGGCCCCGGAATCCCCGAGCGCCGCCCGCACCGCCGCCACCCGCGCCAAGTCCTCAGCAAGCGAATCAGAATGATCGGCGACCTTCACCTTCGCTGTCGCACAACCGGATTGACGGGCGATTCGCGCCGCACGTTCGGGATCTACGGCAGGCACGATGCAATTCACCGGTACCCGCTCCCGCACGGGCGCAGGCCACCCGATAGTCGCCTGCTCGACAGCGGTAGCCAACCACCCCGCCGCCTCCCGATCGTCGTACTCGGGAAACGCGCAGAACTCCCCCCACCCGTTCTCCCCCCGAATCAACATCCCCTCGCGCACGGTGATCCCCCGAAACCGCGTACGCAGCGGAATCGCATAAACGAAGGTCTCGAAGTCCACGCCATCACCCTAAGCGTTGCGCAGAATCGGACAGGGTGACCTGCGCTGCCTACTTGTCCGCCGGACCGTAGAAGTCAGGGCGCAGGCCAGACCACAGAAACGAGCGCGGTCGGATACGTCGCACCGGTGACGGGTCTCGGCCGTAGCCGAGGACGGCCGTCGGCGGCGGCATTCGCGTGGACGCCGCCGCCGACCGCACTCACAATCTTTCGATGATGGTCGCGTTGGCGAGCCCACCCGCCTCGCACATCGTCTGCAACCCGTAACGGGCACCGCGCTGGTGCAGGGCATGGACCAGCGTGGTCATCAGCCGTGCCCCGGAGGCGCCGAGCGGGTGGCCGATGGCGATGGCACCGCCGTTGACATTCACCTTGCTCAGGTCGGCGCCGGTTTCCTTCGCCCAGGCCAGGACGACGGGCGAGAACGCCTCGTTGATCTCGATCAGGTCGATGTCGGACAGGTCGAGGCCCGCCCGGCGCAGCACCTTCTCGGTCGCGGGGATCACCGCGGTGAGCATGAGCAACGGGTCGTCGCCCGCGACGGCGAAGCTGTGCAGCCGGGCGAGCGGGCGCAGGCCGAGCTGCTCGGCCCGCTCGCCCGACATGATGAGCACGGCCGAGCTGCCGTCACTGACCTGACTGGCGGAGGCGGCGGTGATCTCCCAGCCGATCTGCGGGAAGCGCGCCGCCATGGCAGGGTCGTAGTAGGCGGGCTTCAGCTTCGCCAGCGTTTCGAGTGTGGAGCCGACGCGGATGCCCTCGTCACCGGTCAGCCCGTTCAGTGGGACGAGTTCGCCGGCGAAGAGCCCGTCTTTCGTTGCGCGGGCCGCCTTTTCGTGGCTGCTCAGCGCGAACTCGTCGAGCTGGGTGCGGCTCAGTCCCCACTTGGCGGCGATCAGCTCGGCGCTGATGCCCTGCGGGACAAGGTCCTCCGGATACCGTTGCGCGAAGGCCACCCCGGACAGGTCGGCGGCCCCGAGCGCACTGGAACCCATCGGAACTCGCCCCATGGATTCGACGCCCGCCGCGACGACGATGTCGTACGCGCCCGCGATCACGCCCTGCGCGGCGAAATGGATGGCCTGCTGGCTGCTTCCGCACTGCCGGTCGACGGTGGTCGCCGGCACCGACTCGGGGTATCCGGCGGCCAGTGCGGCCCGCCGGGTCATGTTCACGCCCTGCTCGCCGACCTGGGTGACGATGCCGCCGATCACATCGTCGACCAGTGCCGGGTCGATGCCGCTGCGCTCGATCACCGCGCGCAGGCTGTGCGCGAGCAGGTCGACGGGATGGACGTCGTGGAGTGCGCCGTCGGGTTTGCCCCGCCCGATGGGGGTGCGTACCGCTTCGACGATGACCGCGTCTCGCATGGGAGTCCTCTTCCCTCTGGCTATATCAGACAATAGTCAGACTAGACGCTAACTATCATTTGCTCAAGTCAGGGAGGCGTATGATGTCGGCTATGGCAGCGGTGATGGAAGGACCCTTGGCCGATCTGAGCAGGTGGGAGACCGAAGGCTGTTCGATCGCCAGAGCCATGGAGCTCATCGGCACCCGCTCGGCCGTCCTCATTTTGCGCGAGGCCTACTACGGCACCACCCGCTTCGACGGCTTCGCCCGCCGCGTCGGCATCACCGACGCGGCGGCCGCGAGCCAACTCCGCAAACTCACCGCGGCGGGAATCCTGGAAAAGCGCCCCTACCAGGAGGAAGGCAAGCGCACCCGGCACGAGTACGTCCTCACCCAGATGGGCAGGGACCTACTTCCGGTGGTCGTGGCGCTGTGGCAGTGGGGCGACACCTACCTCCAGCCGGGCCCGGCGCCACTGCTGCGCGTCGACACCGAAACCGGCGAGCCGGTGCGGGCTCGGCTCACCACACCCACCGGCACTCCGGTCGAACTCGAACAGCTCGGCGTTCGCGTCAACCCGGAGTACCTGCGTGCCCGCAAGAAGGCAGGCCGCCCGCCGAACGGCACCGGTGCCTGACGACAGCCGACCGCACCGATGATGCGGTCGGCATGTCAGGTCGTCGAGCGGCGGATCAGCGCAGCCGCCGACCGTTCTCGGTGCTGAAGAAGTAGAGGTTCGCCGAATCGGTGGTGAGCGAAAGCCGCTCGCCCTTGGCCGGCGGGTTGCGCCAATCCACCCGCGCCACAAGGGTTTCCCCGGACGTGCTGTCGGCCCCGGTGGACAGTGCCCGGCCGTAGACGTAGGCGTCGGAACCCAGTTCCTCCACCACGTCCACTTCCATCTGCATCCCCTGACCGCCGACTTCGAGATGCTCGGGACGGATGCCGAGCACCACCGAACCCGCACCCGCGTCGACCACCGCGCGCGGCACCTGCACCGGGTAGCCGCCGATGGTGACGGTGCCGTCGGTGACCGGCAGCGTGAACAGATTCATCGCCGGCGAGCCCATGAACCCGGCGACGAACACATTCGCCGGGTCGCGGTACAGGTCACGCGGCGACGCGCACTGCTGCAACAGGCCGTCCTTGAGCACGGCGACACGGTCACCCATGGTCATGGCCTCGACCTGGTCGTGGGTGACGTACACCGTCGTCGTCCCGAGCCGCCGCTGCAGCTGGGCGATCTGGGTGCGGGTCTGCACGCGCAGCTTGGCGTCGAGGTTCGACAGCGGCTCGTCCATCAGGAACACCTGCGGCTGCCGCACGATCGCGCGCCCCATCGCCACGCGCTGGCGCTGACCGCCCGAGAGCGCCTTGGGCTTGCGGTCCAGGTACTCGGTGAGGTCGAGCAATTCGGCTGCCGCACGCACCCTTTCGTCGCGTTCGGCCTTGGACACCTTGGCCAGCTTCAGCGCGAAACCCATGTTCTCCGCGACCGACATGTGCGGGTACAGCGCGTAGTTCTGGAACACCATCGCGATGTCGCGATCCTTGGGTTCGGCGTGGGTCACATCGTTGTCGCCGATCAGGATGCGCCCGCCGTTGACCTCCTCGAGGCCGGCGAGCATGCGCAGCGAGGTCGACTTGCCACAGCCGGAGGGTCCGACGAGAACGAGGAATTCGCCGTCGGCGATTTCGAGGTCGAGGGCGTCGACAGCGGGTTTGCCCGCGCCGGGGTAGAGCCGGGTGGCGCCTTCGAAGGTCACGGTAGCCATGCGTAGATCATTCTTCCCATCCCGGCAGGAACGTGCCGGACGATCCGAGTACGGGTGCTTCGGTACGAGCGCCATCACATTAACCGCTGGGCGTGGCGCGGGCTCGTGGGATCCTCGATCATGCGAAAAGCCAGAATATGGGCGGCCGTGGTGGCGGCGTCTCCGATCGTGTTCCCGCTGGTCGCGATCGCCGCGGCGGCCGTCGTCGCCATGCTCGCCGGGCCGGGCGCCGACGTCGCCTGGTACCTGGTGTTCACGCTGATGCTCGGCATGGCCATGTTCGTTCCCGGCCTCTGCGTGAACCTCGTCGGCCTGGCATTGTTGCCGCGCCGCAGCGGAACGGTCGTCACCGTCGTCGGGCTGCTGCTGCTGATGGGCGCGGCAGCCATGATGTGTCTCGGCATTTTCGAGGATGCGCTGAGCGGTCTCGATGACGACCCCCGCCTGATCCCGAAGCTGTCGATCCCCGAAGCGGTCGCGACCTCGGTGCCCTACGCGGCCGTCGTGATCGCCGGCCTCTGCGCCACTTTCTTCGTTGTCGCGGCCGCCCGCGACTCGCAACTGCTCGTGTCGCGCGACGATGCGACCATCTCGGACGCCGAGTAGCCTCGATCGCGGAGCAGATCGGCGAGCCCTCGAGGAGCTAACGGTATGAGTCGTCCAGTTCGTATCGGAGTCCAGCTTCAGCCCCAGCACGCACCGGATTACGGGCTGATTCGTGATGCGGTGTTGCGGGCCGAGGACGCCGGGGTGGACATCGTCTTCAACTGGGACCATTTCTATCCGCTCACGGGCGATCCGGCGGGCGCGCATTTCGAATGCTGGACGATGCTCGGCGCGTGGGCCGAGCAGACGGAGCGGGTCGAGTTCGGTGCGCTGGTCACCGGCGGTGGCTACCGCAATCCCGATCTGCTCGCCGATATGGCGCGCACGGTCGACCGGATCAGCGGCGGCCGGTTGATCCTCGGCATCGGTGCGGGCTGGTTCCAGCGCGACTACACCGAGTACGGGTACGAATTCGGTACGGCCGGTAGCAGGCTGAACCTGTTGAAGGACAACATGTCCCGGCTCACCGCCCGCCTGCGCGTGCTCAGCCCACCGCCGGTGCGTGATATCCCGATCCTCATCGGTGGCGGCGGCGAGCGCAAAACGCTGCGCCTGGTCGCCGAGTACGCCGACATCTGGCATTCCTTCGTCGATGTGGAGACGCTGGCGCACAAGAACAAGATCCTGGCCGAGCACGCGGCCGCCGTCGGCACCGACGAGAGCCGGATCGAACGGTCGGTGCAGTGGCAGGGCCGGGCGCAGGCCGAACAGTTGCGCGCGGCGGGTGTGAGCCTGTTCACCATCGGCGTCTCCGGTCCCGACTACGACCTCGCCGAGGTGCGCCGCGCGATCGAGTGGCGCGACGAAGTGAACCCGGAATTACTCGAAGGCCTGGCATAAAATCTTTGACCTGCCCGGATGCACCACACCAGGCGCGGGTGGCGAGTGGGGACACGGGCGGGCACTAGGGTCTATCGGCATGGCAGGTGTGCGTGCTGTGCGAACCCGGGCGCGGATTGCCGCGCTGTTGCTCCTCGTCGGCGTGGCCGCGACCGGATGCGGTGGCTCCGGTGGCGAGACGTCGACGGGGGGCGACCTGTGCTCGCCTCCCGGCCAGAGCGCGGCGGCCGCGGCGCCGACCAACCTCGCCTCCTCCGAGACGGCGGGCACCGACCGCTACACGACCCCGACCACGGTGCCGCTCGAGTCGATCGATACCAGCAAACTCGGCCTGCTGAGTCCGGGCAAGCTCAGCGTCGGCACCCTCTCGGACGCGCCGCCGAGCATCTGCGTGAACGGCGAGGGCGCCTTCACCGGATTCGATAACGAACTGCTGCGCGAGATCGGCGCGAAACTCGGTCTGCAGGTGGAGTTCTCGGGCACCGAGTTCGCCGGGCTGCTCGCCCAGGTGGCGGGCAAACGCTTCGATGTCGGCTCGTCCAACATCACCACCACCGATGCCAGGCGCGAACTCGTCGGCTTCACCAACGGCTACGATTTCGGCTATTTCTCGCTGGTCGTGCCGCAGGGTTCGGCGATCAAGGGGTTCGGTGATCTGAACGCCGGTTCGCGGATCGCCGTGGTGCAGGGCACCGTGCAGGACGAGTTCGTGGTGAACCAGCTGCGCCTGGACCCGGTGAAGTTCCCGGACTACAACACCGCGTACGCGAATCTCAAATCCGGCCAGGTCGACGCCTGGGTCGCCCCGTCGGCGCAAGCCGAGGGCGCGATCAAACCGGGCGACGGGATCGTGGTGTCGGAGAACACCTTCAGCCTCGACAACTTCGTCGGCTACGCGGTGGCCAAGAACAACCAGCCGCTCATCGACGCCCTCAACGCGGGCTTGGACGCGGTGATCGCCGACGGCACCTACGCGCGCCTGTACGCCGACTGGGTACCGCGCGAGCTGCCGCCGGGCTGGAAGCCGGGCTCCAAAGCCGCGCCGGCGCCGGATCTTCCGGACTTCGCCGCCATCGCCGCGAGCAAGCAGCCCGGCGAAGCCGAAGTGGCACAGCAGAAATCGACCATCCAGCAGTTGAAGGACACCTTCTTCGACTGGTCGCTCTACACCAAGGCCTTCCCCGACCTCATCAAGACGGGTCTGCCGAATACGCTGATCCTGGCCGTGGTTTCGGGTGTCCTCGGCACCGTGCTGGGCATGCTGCTCGCGGTGATGGGTATCTCGCGCACCCGTTGGTTGCGCTGGCCCGCCCGCGTGTACACCGACATCTTCCGCGGTCTGCCCGCCGTGGTCATCATCCTGCTGATCGGGCTCGGAATCGGCCCGGTGGTTCGCAATGTCACCGGCGGCAACCCGTACTGGCTCGGCGCGGTGGCGTTGGCGCTGTTGGCGGCGGCGTACATCGGTGAGATCTTCCGCTCGGGTATCCAGTCGGTGGAGCCCGGTCAGCTCGAGGCGGCCCGTGCGATCGGGTTCGGGTACCGCCAGGCGATGACCCTTGTCGTGATCCCGCAGGGCGTGCGCCGGGTGCTGCCCGCGCTGATGAACCAGTTCATCGCCCTCATCAAGGACTCCTCGCTCATCTACTTCCTCGGGTTGCTCGCCTCCCAGCGCGAGCTGTTCGCGGTCGGCCGCGACCTCAACGCCCAGACCGGCAACCTGTCCCCGCTGGTCGCGGCGGGTCTGATGTACCTGGTGCTGACCATCCCGCTCACCCACCTGGTGAACTACATCGACCGCCGGATGCGCACCGGAAAACCGGTTCCCCCGGTCGATCCGCTCGAACAGGCCGTCATCACGGAAGGCCGGGGCGCATGACCGCCACGTCCGCCCGCGCTTGCGAAGGAGTTACAGCTCGATGAGTGCATCCCTGACCGGTACCGGCCTGCATCTGACGCTTGGCAACAACCACATCCTGCGCGGCGTCGACATCCACGTCGACGCGGGCCGGACCACCACCGTCATCGGGCCGTCCGGTTCCGGCAAGTCGACCCTGCTGCGGGTGCTCAACCGCCTGCACGAACCCGATTCCGGCGACATCCTGCTCGACGGCGAATCGGTGCTGCGCGAGAACCCCGACCGGTTGCGTCAGCGCATCGGCATGGTGTTCCAGCAGTTCAACCTGTTCCCGCACAAAACGGTCGCCGACAATATCGCCCTGGGGCCGCGCAAACTGCGCGGGCTCTCGGCCGAGCAGGCGCGGGCGCTCGCGGTGGAGCAGCTCGAGATCGTCGGCCTGGCCGACAAGGCCGACGCGCGACCCGGATCGCTCTCGGGTGGGCAGCAGCAGCGCGTCGCCATCGCCCGCGCCCTCGCCATGAAACCGGAACTGATGTTCTTCGACGAGGCAACCTCCGCGCTCGACCCCGAGCTGGTGAAGGGTGTGCTCGCGCTCATGGCCGACCTCGCCGCCGGCGGCATGTCGATGATCGTGGTGACCCACGAGATGGGGTTCGCGCGCAGCGTCTCCGACAGCGTGGTGTTCATGGACCATGGCCAGGTCGTGGAGACCGGCGCGCCCGCCGAACTGTTCGACGACGCCAAGACGCCGCGTCTGCGCCGCTTCCTCGATCAGGTCCTCTGACCAGCACGAAGGGCTCGCAGCAACGCATGCGCAACTGCTAATGTCGGAAGAGTTGCAAGCTCGATTCGATCCGGAGGAGAGCAGATGACCACCGCGCACGCCGAACATCCGCAGCACACCCACGTTCACGGCCCCACCTGCGGGCACGTCGCCGTCCCCCACCAGGACCACGTCGACTACGTCCACGACGGGCACTTACACCGCGAGCACGAGGGCCACTTCGATGAGTGCGAACCCTCGTCCCACGTCGCCTGCTCCAACCACGACCACGTCCACGGCCCCGGCTGCGGGCACGTCGCCGTCCCGCACAACGACCACGTCGACTACATCCACGACGGTCACCGCCACGCACCCCACGACGGGCACTACGACGACCACTGACCGTCGGGGCTGCCGTCGGTGTTCAGTGACCGCTCGCGCCGCGGATCCCTATCGGTGCCGTTGGGGTTGCTGAGCCGTCAATCAATGACAGTGGCGAAGGCTGACCAGAGGAGCGGGGAGTTCTCGGGGATCGGGGTGGTTTGCCATGCTGCGAGCTGGGTTCGTTGCCAGTTCAGGAGGGTCGATACCGGGGTGGGGGAGTTGTGGGCGGTGTCGACGGCTCGGATGGCGGATTGGAGGGGGTGGCCGATTGTCGCTGTGAGGGTGTGGAAGGCGTGGTCGGTGGGGAGTGGCCAGCGGGTGGCGGTGACGAGCTCGGCGCCTGCCGACAGTGCCGCGGTTGTCAGGCCGAGGGCCTCGGTGAAGCGCAGGTCGCCACCGCTTTCGCAGGCGATGAGCGCTACCCGGCTCGGCATCGGCCACAGGTCGCGGCCGGGGACCGGTGCGGGGTCGAGGGTGTAGGTGCCGAGCAGCAGGTCCTTGGCCGACAGCGGGCGGTGTGAGCGGGTCGGCGCCGCGAAACCGCGGGTGTCGGTGGTGCACGCCAGGTGCAGTTGCGCGTGCTCGCTTTCCCCGGACTCCGGTGCGGGCGCGGTGACATGGCCGACGTAGATCAGGCGGCTCGCACCCGCGCGGAGTGCGTCGGACAGCCAGTCGCGGTCCAGATCGGTACGCCGGAACAGTTCCACCGGATCGGCGACCGTGGGCACGATGCGGTCACCGTAGGTACTGAAATGTTGCGCCACAATGGAATCCGCACTCGGGCGGCCGAGCACGGACCCGAGCTCGGAGTCCGCGCGGAAACCGGGAACTCGCGGATCCAGCACCGCGACCACCGGCAGGTCCCGAGTCTCGGTCCAGCGCCGCACCATTCGATCCGGCGCCCGAACCACCGACACCGGCGCCAACAGGCTCACATCGGCGATATCGAGCAGCCGGATCGCCGGATCGGGCGCGATGATCTCCCATGGAACCTGGGCGAGCCGGGGCGACGGCTGAATCCGCAGATGCGGCCGGATGCCCCGCTGCGACAGTTCGTATAGCTGCACGGCGAGCCCGTACGGCAGCAGCGCGCGTGACAACGACTGTGCCAGTGCGTTTTCCGCCTCGGGATCGACCAGTGCGCCCTCGGTCATCACCCGGCTCAACTCGTCCGGGCGGCCGGGATCGGGCACCGCGGCGGCCAACTGCCGCAACACCGCACGCACATCATCGCGCGGCAGCATCGCCACCCCACGCGCCGAGGTGTCGTCGACCCACCGCCAGGACGCATACACGTCGCCTGCGTCGGCCATCCGGATCAGCGCGGTCGGTTGTTCGATCACAGCGCGATCACTCGGTGGTCGCGGATCAGGCGCCCGTATCGCTGCTCGGCGTGGGAGATGTAGTCCGACAGCAGGATTCGACCGCGATCGGAGAGCCGCGGTGGTGGGGCGACGCGGATTCCCGCTGCGGCGGCTACGTCGGCGAGGGCGGTGCCCAGGTGTAGCGCGGGGGCCGGGTCGTCGGAGACCGGTGGGTCGAGCAGCTCGAATTCAAGGGTGGCCGAGCGCGGTTCGATCACCGACTCGACATCGAGGGCTGCTCCTGCGCAACGGCTTTCGACCAGGTCCGCAACCAATTGTCCGTCTCCGGTGCGGGCCGCGCACTGAAAGGCCAGGCGCATGGCTGGTTCGGCGACCGTGCGGTGCCAGTGTTCGCGCTGATTCCCGTTGGGCAGAGTGTGGCGAACCGCATCGATGGCCAGCGCGGCGGGGACCGCGAGGGTGAGCGCGCGCGACAGTGTGGCCGGATCAGGAGGAGCGTCGGCCGCGATCGTCCGGTGCAGCAATTCGGCGTGCCAGTAGTCGAGCTGGGCGCAGTGCATTCCGAGACCGTGTTCGGCGTAGACCTCGAACGACATCGCGAGCAGTTCCTCTGCGAGGGCGAGGTCGTCCTCGGCGGCGGCGACGGTGGCCAGCCGCAACCGCACATCCGCCGCGTCGAGGACCGCACCGGCCTTGTCGAAACAGTCGAGCGCATGCCGATATCGGGCCCGCGCGGTGTCGAAGTCACCCCTGCCTTCGGCCAGGTAGCCGTAGGTTTTCGCACCGATACCCGCGCGATGCTCCAGCTCGGCTCCCTCGAAGAATCCCTGGCTGGCCCCCAACGGTTCCTCGGCATCGTCGTAGCGGCCCGACCGCACGAACATGATGGCCAGGTTCTGTTGGGTTTCGGCCACGGCCGCGGCATCGCCCGCCGCCTCGAGCGCGGCCAGCGCCTGCCTCGCGAAGTCGACGGCCAGTTCACGTCGGCCGATCTCGAACGACGCGGCCGCCAGATTCATCAACGGATGACCGATCAGCTCGGGGGCCAACCGGCGGGTCACGTCGAGCGACTCGGCGGCGAGCTCATTGGCTCGCGCCCACTGCTGGCGGTGCAGCGCGACGGCCGTCAGCGAGAGCAGGCACGCCACCGGCAACAGGCCCTGGTCGGTGCCGTCGGCGAGCAGCGACCGGGCCTCTTCCAGCGTTTCCTGGGCGGAATCGAGCTCACCCAGATGCTGGTAGGCCTGCGAAAGATCGACCAGGGCGGCCGGTCGTTGATGAGCCGCGTCGGCGGGGAGCACGGCAAGCGCGGTCCGCATCAGGCTCACCGACCGCCGATGTTCACCCAGTTCGTCGGCCATGCTCGCCGCATTGATCAGCGCCGCGCTGCGCAGTCGGGGCGGCGCGTCCTGCGCGGCTCGCTCGAAGATCTCCAGTGCCCCGAGCACGTCACCATGCTGGTAGGCCGCGTAGCCCGCGGCGAGCTGGTCGTCGTCGCCGTCCGATGTTCTACCGGTCGCTGCCATCGCATCGGCTCCTTGCCGTCCGGGCGCGCTCGGCGATCCGTGCGCGCATCAGAAGTCGTCATCGGATTCCGCGGCTGCGGATTCGGCGGCCAACAGGTGGTCACCCGCCTGTCCGGTGAGTCGGCCGCGGGCGAAATCGCGGATGCGCGCACGCATGGCCGACTCGTCGGGATATGTGGTCGCGGGGCCGAGACCAGGAACGAAAACCGTGAGAGTTGTGAAGGTTTCTGCGCTCTCGGGCAGTTGTATCTCCGCCGACCAGCTGTCCGTCCGCAGATGCAGCTCGGCTGTGTCGGCGGCAGCGGTTCGGTTGTCCGTGTCGAGCCGGACATGTGGACGAAGGTGCTCGGGAATGTGCCGTGGACAGTCCGGCGCGGCGACCACCGTGACCCGCGCTGTCGAAATGCCCGAGGTCCGGGTGACCGTCCAGGACAGCGCCTCGGCGCCCGCGTCGAGAATGCCAGGCGGACATCGCCGCCAGTCCCAGTCGCCGCTCCCATGTGCGACGATCAGCCCGTCGCCGGGCTGCTTCCCGCCCGCGGCAAGCGCGTAATCATCGGCACGAGTGGAGGATTCGAAGACCGGGCGAGGTTGTTGGGAGCTCGCCTCTGGGCCTGCGATACGTCGAGGACTCAGCTCCGCAGAATTGTCGATCGGCCCGTCGCCATCACTCGGAGTAAGTGAGAGAAGCTCCGAATCCGCGAGCACCATTTCACACATCTCGCTGAGCTGCCCGATTTCCTCGTCAAGCAGGAGCGGGTCGAGAGCCGGAATGTCATCGACAGTCGACGCAGGCCACCATCGAGAAGCCCAGTGTGCGTAGGCAAGTCGCCGCAAGGCGGCAACCAGCTCAGGCCGAACCGATTCAGCGGCGATTTCGCCGTCCACTCCGTCTGCCACTGCGATCGCGACATTCTCCCCATAGACCGCCCACAGCCACTCCTGCGCGGCTTCGGGGTCGTCGAGCACCGCGGCAGGCAGCTGCCGATCATCGAGCACGCTCCAGCTGAGGTGCCCACCAACGACTTCGAGAACCATCGCATCCAAGGGAGCCAGGATGTCGGTGACCAGCGGAGTTTCACCAGGAGCGATCGTCAGCAGACCATCGGAGCGACTGAGCCGAATCATCAACTGGCCCTCGCTTCCTCGACCTCGTCCATGGCCACGGTGAGCGCCTGCTTCACTCGCGTCCGATGGTCGAGCATCACCGACCGCGCGATCCCGTCGAGCAGATCCCACAGCTCGACCGGATCGAACACCGCCAGCTCCCGAACGTCACGTCCGTGCAACCGAACCCACAGTCTGCGCAGGTAGGGTCGCCACGGTGTCCGCAGTTCAGCGGCGACCACCGCCAGCGGTCCGCTCACCGCCTCACCGAGGTGCACCGAGTAGCGCCGCGCTTGCAGGACGTACGCTTCCCGCCGCCATCGCGCGTTCACCACCGCGTGCGCCCGTGACCCGGGGCCGGGCTCGCCGGCGTCCGCCCACTGCCCCTTCGAGCCGCACTGTGCAGCCCCGCCATCCGTGCCGCTAGGAGCCTGCACCCCCAGGCTCTTCGCCGCCGAAGGTGTAGTGCCGGTATGTAGTCCCGCTTCCGGCTCATCCTGCTCCGATTCCGCAGATCGTTCGCCACGAGCGTCGGACAACTCTGCCTCGACCAGGGCCCGCATCAGAGGTACCGCGCCCAACGGTGAAAGCCCGAGGGCCAGTTCGCAACCAGCCGCCGCTGTCACGCGAAGAGACTCGTCGAGCAACCCCCACGGCGAACAGCTCCGGCTCACCTCGGTGCTCACCAACGTCGGCAGATCCGGCAGATCGGTCCGGTCGATGCTGCCTTGCAGAACGGTGAAGACACGTTCGTAGATGCTCCGGTCGAACGGGAGCGCGAGGGTGGCGGTCGAGGCGGTGGCGCCGACGGCGGGGCGTGGTGGGCACTCGTGCACGGTCAGGCCCAGGTCGTCGGCTCCGTACCTGGGATGCGGGCGCCACAGCGCGATGCCCCGGTGGGTGCCCACCTTGTCCTCGATCAGCTCGTCGAGCAGCGGGCCGGCGTCGGCGGGATCACCCTCGCGGGCCAGAGTGCTCGCGTCGAGTAGTTCGGTCAGCGCGGAGGCGAGGTCGCGCGCACCGGAGTTCACCAATGGTCGTGCGCGCCAGGCGGACTCGATGAGTGTTGTCAGCTCGGCGAGCCGGTTCGGTTCGGTCACCAGGTTTTTCAGCGCCGTCGTGGTGCGCCCGCCCGTTCCCTCGTGTACCTCGCGCAGCACCGCGGCGGCACGCTCGCGGGCATCCGCTCCCGGCTCGCCGTGCAGAGTCGCCAGCTCGAAGCATCGCTGGAAGTAGAGATCCTGCGCGTTGCCCTCGGTGATCCGTAAGGCGCGCCGCGCTTGTTTGAGGACGGTGAACCAGCTCGCGCACGCCCGCAGCGCATCGGAACGCGCGAGTACCAGGGAGGTCAGCAAGGTGACGCCGTCGGCGTCGAGAACGCTGCCCGCGCACAGCGGATGCTGCATCGGCCGGATGACCAGCGGATCGAGGATCAGTTTCACGGTGCGCCGCAACGGCGCACCCTGTGGTCCGCTCAAGGCGTCGACACCGTCGAGCCCGCGCCACACCTCGTCGAGCACCATGGCGCGGGGTCTTCGCATTCGACCAGGGTAACCGCAGGTCAGCCGACTGTCCGAGGGAAAACTTGGGATCGGTAGTCGGCGCGGGATTTCTACCTTTCTCTCAACGGGTTCACCGACCCGCTCACACCGAGAGAGAACGGAAACACCATGAACACCAAGCTGATCGCCACCCTCGCCGCCGCCTCCGCCGCGACCGCCCTGTTCGTGACCGGCTGCAGCGACACCGGCAGCTCCACCAGCACCCCGTCCAGCACCGCCGCCCCCGCGCCGGCCGCGGGCAAGTCCACCGCCACCGTCGACGGCAAGGAACTGACCGCGAAGTTCGACACCACCTGCGCCAAGCAGGGCGGAACCCTGGCACTCGCCCTCACCGATACGGCCAACGCCACCTACGGCAGCCTCTCGGTGAGCGCGACGCTGGAAGGCGAAACGGTGCAGGCCGTCGCCATCGCGGGCAGCCAGGGCGGGTCGAGCGGCATGCCGTACGCCGTGGGCTACGGCAACGGCCAGCCCGGCGGCTCGGCGACCCTCGCCAAGGACGGCAACACCTTCCGCGTCACCGGCGAGGGCGTCGGCGCCCCCGACATGACCAACCCGCTGGCCGGCCCGTCGACGGTGAAGTTCGACATCACCTTCGCCTGCTCCACCATCGTCGGCTGACCTGACCCCCTGATCGCGATCCGGTCGCATCCATCCCGAGGAGAATCATGAAATCCAAGCTGCGTGCGGCCGCGGTCGCCTTCGGAATCCTGGCCATCGGCTACTACCTCTACTACGGCCTCACCTACACGCCCGACGAATTCACCGGCACCATGCTCGGCTGGGTCGGCCCGCAGATGGCGTTGCCCATCATCGCGCTGACGATCGTGCCGATGGTCTTCGCCTTCACCGGCGACGGCATCTTCGAGGCCTTCACCGGTCACAACAGCTCGGAGTTCCGCGGCGGTGAGATCGGTATCGGCACCATCACCTCGTTCCGCCAGACCGGGGTGTCGGTCAACGACCAGCCGCAGGTGCGGATCGAATTCCGGGTCGAAGGCGCCGACGGCAAGACCTTCGACTCCCACGCGAAGATGATCGTGCCGCTCACCGAACTGGCCCTGCTGCGCCCCGGCGTGGTCCTGCCGGTGCGGTACCTGCCCGGCCGCACCGACAAGGTGGAGGTCGACCGCTCCGGCGACGCAGGCGCCGCCCAGCGCGCCATGAACGAATCGCTCATCCGCAAGGGCATCACCACCCGCGACAAGCTCGACATCGCCGAACGCGGCATCGCCGCCCAGGCGGTGGTCCGCAGCCTCGATGTGCCCGGACGCATCCGCGGCGGTTACACCGAGGTGGTGCTCGGGCTGGTCGTCACCCGCCCCGACGGCAGCACCTTCCTGACCGGCGCCGCGAAGTACCTGCCACCGACCGCGATCGGATCGGTACAGGTGGGACGCATCATCGGCGTCCACTACCTGCCCGGCGACGAACAGGAGGTGGTGATCTCACTGCCCATCAATGCCTGACCCACCCCCACTCGGCGCGTGCTGCCCACGCGCCGAGTTTTGGTCGTGCGTTCACCTTCACGTTCCCGACGCCTCGCCTGCGCTGCCTACCGTGCCGGAAACCGCACTAATCAGGAGTAATCGTGAGTCTGAAACCGCTCGCCCTTTTCGTCACCCACGACGGTCAGTCGTCACGCTCGGCCATCACCTGCGAATACAAGTGTGGCAACGCCTGCTTCCACGAGGTCCCCAACACCTCCGACGGCGAGTACTTCGGTGACATCGTCGCCCGGCTGAACCGTCGCGGACTCATCAAGGGCGGTGCCGCGGCGGTGCTCGCCGTCGGCGCCGCGAGCATGCTCGCCGCCTGTGGCGACGACAGCTCCGACACCGGTTCGACCGGTTCGCCCGGCACCGGCACCGGCTTCACGCCCGTCGCGCCGAACAAGGAAGACGCCGTCGTCGTCCCCGAGGGCTACGAGCAGTCGGTGCTTATCCGCTGGGGTGACGCGGTGATCGAGGGCGCGCCCGCCTTCGACTTCGAGAAGCAGACCCCGGCCGCCGCCGCTCAGCAGTTCGGCTACAACTGCGACTTCGCCGGTCTGCTGCCCATCGAGGGTGAGGCCGACAAGTACGTGCTGGTCGTGAGCCACGAATACAGCACCGAGCCGATGATGTTCCGCGGCTACAACAAGGACGCGCCGACCCGCGAGCAGTTCGAGATCGCCCTCGCCTCGCACGGCCTGAGTGTCGTCGAGGTGCACGGGCAGGCCGGATCGGGTCAGCTGAAGCCGGTGTTCGGCAAGTACAATCGCCGCATCACCGCGACCACCGAGTTCGAGGTGCGTGGTCCGGCCGCCGGGAGCGCGCTGCTGAAGACCAAGGCCGACCCGACCGGTACCAAGGTTCTCGGCACCCTGAACAACTGCTCGGGTGGTGTAACCCCTTGGGGCACGGTGCTTTCCGGTGAAGAGAACTTCAACCAGTACTTCGGAAACGCCGAGAAGGTGACCGACGCCGACGTCGCCAAGAAGCTCAAGCGCTACGGCATCGAGGGCGGCGCGTCGGAGCGTCGCTGGGAGAACTTCGACCCGCGCTTCGACCTCACCCAGGAAGTCAACGAGGTCAACCGCTTCGGTTACGTCGTCGAGGTGAACCCGTGGGATGCCTCCTCGGCGCCGGTGAAGCACACCGCGCTCGGCCGCTTCAAGCACGAGGCCGCCACCATCCACGTCACCGCCGACGGCAGCGTCGTCGCCTACAGCGGTGACGACGAGCGATTCGACTACATGTACAAGTTCGTCTCCGCCAAGAAGGTGCAGCCGGGCGTCGGTGCGTCGAGCATGCGCCACAACATGACCATCCTCGACGAGGGCACCCTCTACGTCGCCAAGCTCACCGGCGACCACGCCGCCGAGATCGACGGTTCCGGCAAGGTCCCCACCGGCGGCTTCACCGGTAAGGGCGAGTGGATCCGCCTGCTCGAGACCGGCGCCGACGGCAAGGGCAAGTCGTTCGTCGACGGCATGTCGGCCGAAGAGGTCGCCGTGTTCACCCGCCTGGCCGGTGACAAGGTCGGCGCGACCAAGATGGACCGCCCCGAGGACTTCGAGACCAACCCGAAGACCGGCAAGGTGTACGTGGCGCTGACCAACAACACCAAGCGCGGTGAGGAAGGCAAGCCGGGCCCCGACGAGGCCAACCCGCGCAAGCTGAACAAGAACGGCCAGGTGCTCGAGCTCACCGACAACCACACCGGCACCGAGTTCACCTGGACCCTGCTGCTGGTCTGCGGTGACCCCGCCGCCGCCGACACCTACTTCAGCGGCTTCGACAAGTCCAAGGTCAGCCCCATCTCCTGCCCTGACAACCTGGCCTTCGACCCGTACGGCAACCTGTGGATCTCCACCGACGGCAACGCCCTGAAGTCCAACGACGGCCTGTTCGCCGTGGTCCTCGACGGCCCCAACCGCGGTGAGACCAAACAGTTCCTCACCGTCCCCCGCGGCGGCGAGACCTGCGGCCCGATCATCACCGAGAAGCAGGTCATCGTCTCCGTCCAGCACCCCGGCGAGTCCGACGACGCCACGGTCGACAAGCCCCTGTCGAACTGGCCCGACGGCGGCACCACCCAACCCCGCCCGTCGGTCGCGGTGGTCTGGAAGAAGAACGGCGGTCGCATCGGCGTCTGACCCCGCCGACACCCGATCTGCTGACGAAGCCGCTACCCGACTGGGCGGGTAGCGGCTTTGTCATGTCACCGCCGCGTCAGGATTCGTCGGTGGGTGGACGTATGTTGGGCGCACGGCGGCGATGGGAGTGGTGTGAAGGTGGGTAGGCGGGTGCGGTTCGAGCCGGGCGTGGCGGTGCTGGGGGAGTTGCGGGCCGCGGTTTCCCCCGGTGACGATCCGGTCGGGGAACGCGAGGTTTCCGGGGTCGAGTATCGAGGTGTCGATTTCGCCGATGCGCAGGTGTACGGGTTCGGTGCCGAGGGGTGCCGGTTCGTGAGTGTGCGGTTCCCGACTTTGTTGCGGCAGGCCACTATCGCGGAATCGGAATTGCAGGTGTGCGATCTGGCGAATGTGCAGGCCGATGATTCCTCGATGTTCGAAAGTGTGGTCGGCAACGGCCGGATCACCGGGTTGTCATGGACCGCAGGGGTTCTGCGTGACGTGCTCGTGGAGTCGACGCGAGCCGACATGGCGTCGTTCGCCGAATCCCGTTTGAGCAAGGTTGTTTTCCGGGATTGCGATCTGCGCCAGGCCGACTTCCAGCGCACCGACTTCCGCAATGTGCGCTTCGAACGCTGCAATCTCGCGGGTGCGCGGTTCACCGGAGCCCGCATCCAGCAGAACCTTCGTTTCGAAGACTGCGATCTCACCGGCATCTACGGGGTCACGGCATTGCGCGGGGCGACGATCCAGGGCGGTGACCTCGAAACCCTGGCCGCCACACTGGCCCGTGAACTGGGCATCACGGTGGAGCTCGGAAGCTAGCCCAGCCAGTCGAGGACCGAGGCGGCCGTCCAGGACTGTTGCATGCTGCCGAGCGGGGCGCCCGTGAAGGGTTCGTAGTACTCGGCGAAGCTGCCGTCGGCGGCTTGGCGGAGGCCTTCGGCGCGCAGGAGGTAGGCGCGTTCGGCCCAGCCTCGGCGGGCGAACGCCCAGGAGAACAGCCAGCTCATGACCGGCCAGACGGGGCCGCGCCAGTATTCGCGGGGGCGGAAGTCCTTGGCAACGGGGGAAGTCGACGGTGGCAGGGCGTAGCGCAGGTCGGGGTGGCCGCAGAAGCGTGGGCCCTCGAAGGTGTTGAGCAGGGCGCGTTCGGCGGGCCGGGACAGGCCGCCCGAGATCAGCGGCGCGAACATGGCCAGCGTCTCGGTGTTGATCCACCGGCCCAACCGCACGTCGTAATCCTTTGCGGCACCGGTCCGTTCGTCGGCCGTGGCCGCCACGCCCTTGCGGAAGCGCGCCGCCCAGCCGTGCAGTTCACGCACATCGGAATGCGGTTGCTTGTACTCCTCGCCGATATCGGCGAGCACTTCGCAGGCCAGCGCGAAGATCGCGGAGACGAACACGTCCTCCACGGCGAAACTCATCACCGAGGTGAGCTGGAAGTCGTCGTAGTTGGCGCGCCGCATCTGTTCGACCAGCCACAGGTATCGGTCGTATTCACGGTCGCTCGGCCGTTGGGTCGGATCGGAGATGACGACGGTGTCGGCCCGGCGGTACGGCGGAAGATCCACGCCGGGAACGACATTGGCGTAGGCGCGGTCCCAGCGCGGCGAGTTGTCCATGCCGGATTCCCACCCGTGGTACAGCGTGATCCGGCCGTTCTCCTTGGGGTCGCGCGCATGGGCGAGCCACCGGTGCCAGCGCACCAGATCCGGCCACCGCCGATTCAGGAACTCCTGCGCCACCGCCCGCGTGGAACGCCCGTGCCTGCGCGAATGGTCGAGAATGCGCTGCACGGCGATGGCATGCACCGGCGGTTGGGTGATGCCGGAGGTGTCGGGTCCCTCGGGGGCGTTGGCGGCCAGCCTGCGGCACTCCCAACGCGCGGGTCCGGGGAAATACCCGTCGACACCGTTGGCGAACACGATGTGCGGGATCATCCCGTTCTTCCACTGCGCCGACAGCAGCGTGTCGAGTTCTACGACCGCCCGCTCCACGCTCAACGGCGCGAGCCCGACCGCGACGAACGCCGCGTCCCAGCTCCACATGTGCGGATACAGGCGCGGCGCGGCACTGGTCATGGTGCCCAGGTCGTTGCCGCGCAGAAGGTAGGCGGCGCGTGCCGCGAGCTGCGTGGGGGTGAAACCCGGGTCGGTCATCTCCCTATTCTGCGGCGGAGCAGCACCGATGGCATCCCGACATGACTGTGACGATCAGTACCCGGTCTCGCGGGTGACATTCTGCGACGCCGTGCCGACCGAGCTGAGCATGGTGGTGATGCACAACCCGAGCACCAGGTTGATGACCGCCGTCGCGATCTTGGCCTCGATATCGGCGACGAAGGTGAACGGCAGGATCACCGCCACGGCCGTGAGCAACAGGCAGATCCAGGTGAAGAATGTCATCGGACTCGGCATCGCCAGCAGCAGCACCATCAGCAGCGCGGTGGCCAGCAGGGCGGCACCCGCGGCGGCGACGGCATACGACGTGGTGGAGACGGTGCCGTAGGCGCCCGCCCCTTCCGGGGAGAGGATCGCGATGCCGAGCACACCGCGCACGAGCATGATCGCGACGACCGCGAGCAGCGCGGCGACGACGGCCGTCCCGATGCCGCCCGCCCACAGCTTGCCCACATTCACCTTGGGCTCCTGGGGTTCGCCCGGCTGCGGGGCGTACTGGCCCTGGCCGTAGTGCGGCTGGCCCTGCTGCTGCGGATACTGCGGGTCCGAGGGTCCGTAGTTGTACCGGGGATCGGTCATAGTGCGACGGTACTAGTGCACGCCGACATCCGCCTGAGGAACGCACAGGTGTCGGTATCCGTGCGCCGGATTAGCGTGGGACCTATGACGGTGACAAGTACTCCCGCCCCGATTGCCCTCATCACCGGCGCGAGCCGCGGCCTCGGCGCCGCCATCGCCCGCGACCTCGCCCCGACCTACGATCTGCTGCTCGGCGCCCGCTCCGCCGACTCGCTCACGCCGATCCTGGACGAGTTGCCGGGTGCGACCGGTTGGCCGGTGCCGCTCACCGACTATCCGGCTGTCGCAGAGGCCGCCGCACGCATCGAGCGACTCGACGTGCTCGTGCACAACGCGGGCATCGCCGACCTCGGCACCGTCGCCGAATCCTCGCTCGACCAGTGGCGCAACACCCTCGAGGTGAACCTGATCGCCGTCGCCGAGCTCACCAGGCTGCTGCTGCCCGCGCTGCGCGCCGCGAACGGGCATGTGGTGCTGATCAATTCGGGCGCGGGGCTGCGGGCCAACGCGGGGTGGGGTTCGTACGCGGCGAGCAAGTTCGGGTTGCGGGCCTTCGCGGACGCATTGCGGCTGGAGGAGCCGCAGTTGCGCGTCACCTCGGTATTCCCCGGTCGCATCGATACGGATATGCAGCAGGCGATCGTGGCCGAGGAGGGGCGGGAGTACCGTCCCGAGGAATTTCTCACCGCCGAAACGGTGGCGCGAGCGGTGCGAAACGCCGTCGACACTCCGCGCGACGCGCATCCGACGGAGATCGTTCTTCGCCCGCGCTGACGGTGACATTGTTCGTCCCACAGTGATCCCTGGTTGTTCTCTTCGAGGGAATCTCGGGCTACCGTCCCGCTGAGCTGTGCCGATCGCATCCGGTCATGAGGAGGAGTGGAGTGGACAGACGTCGAATGCTGACCTTGCTCGCTGCGGGGACGGTCGGGGCACTGGCCGGTTGTGCCAGCGCGGGTGGCGAGACCGCGCCCGTCGGCGAGGCGGTCGTGCCGGTCCCACCGCCGCCCGCACCGACGCCGAAGCAACCGGTGCTGCCTCCGCCGCCGAGCGGTCCGAAGTCGATCATCGGCCCCGAGACCATCACCGCCCTGCCCGGTCAGGGCACCAGCATGGCCCTGACCGTCGACGACGGCGCGAGCCCGGAGGTGGTCGGCGCCTATATCAAGTGGGCCCAGGACACCGGCGCCCGCTTCACCTTCTTCGTCACCGGTTCGTTCGAGGCCTGGACCATCCACCGCGATGCCCTACGCCCGCTGGTCGACTCGGGTCAGATCCAGCTCGGCAACCACACCTGGAGCCACGAGGCACTCACCAAGATCGGTGCCGACGGGGTCGTCGACCAGCTGAGTCGTACGAAAACCTTCCTGCACAACAACTTCGGTGTCGACGGCACCCCGTTCTATCGGCCGCCCTTCGGCTACCACAACGCCACGGTCGACAAGATCGCCGCCGACCTCGGCTACACCGTGCCGACCATGTGGTACGGCTCCCTGTCCGACTCCGGTCTCATCACCGAGGAGTACCTGATGGAGTGCGCCCGAAAGTATTTCGCCGCGCAGACCATCATCATCGGCCACGCCAACTTCCCGCCGGTCACCCACTGCTACGAGCAACTCGTCGACATCATCCGCGAGCGCAACCTGTCGCTGGTCACACTGAACGACGTCCTGGAAGTCCGCAGTTGATGGGCCTGGTTTCGCACGAACATGGGTAACACGCCGGGCACGGGCTGACCCGCCACTGCACAAAAGCTTGCCGCGTCCCCGACTCTCCCCGGGCCTGAGTCTGGCCAAAGACCCGGGGAGGCGGTCACAGTACGATGTTGACCATCTTGCCGGGCACTACGATCACCTTGCGAGGGGCCGCCCCCTCGAGCAGTGCCACGACCTTCTCGTCGGCCAGCGCGGCCGCCTCGATCGCGGCCGGGTCGGCGTCGGCGGGCACCTGGATCCGGCTGCGCACCTTGCCCTTCACCTGAATCGGGTACTCCACCGAATCAGCGACGAGCAGCGCCGGATCGGCGGTCGGGAAGGGGCCGTGGGCCAGGGAAGTGTTGTGGCCCAGCCGTTCCCACAGTTCCTCGGCGATGTGAGGCGCCAGCGGAGCGAGCATCAGGACCAGGGGTTCCACGGCCGCGCGCGGTGCGCCGTCGGGGTAGTTCTTGGTCAGGTGGTTGGTCAGCTCGATCAGCTTCGCGCCCGCCGTGTTGTCGCGCAGGGCGGCCAGATCCTCGTCGACACCGGCGATGGTGCGGTGCACCAGGCGCAGCGTCTCGTCGGACGGTGCGGCATCGGTGGCCTTCACCGCGCCGGTTTCCTCGTCGACAACCAGTCGCCACACCCGCTGCAGGAAGCGGTGCGCGCCGACGACGTCCTTGGTCGCCCACGGACGTGAGGTGTCCAGCGGTCCCATCGACATCTCGTAGAACCGGAAGGTGTCGGCGCCGTACAGGTCGCACATCTCGTCGGGCGAGATGGCGTTCTTCAGCGACTTGCCGATCTTGCCGTATTCCTGGGTGACCTCGATCTCGACACCGTCAGGACCGGTCCAGAAGAACTTCGAGTCACGCTCCACCACCTCGGCGGCGGGCACGTACGCACCACGCTCGTCAGTGTAGGCGTAGCCCTGCACGTAACCCTGGTTGTAGAGGCGGCGGTAGGGCTCGCTGCCCGACACATCGCCCAGGTCGAACAGCACCTTCTGCCAGAAGCGCGCGTAGAGCAGGTGCAGCACCGCGTGCTCGACACCGCCGACGTACAGGTCGACACCACCCGGGTCGTTCGGGCCGTGCTTGTCGGTGCGCGGGCCGAGCCAGTACTTCTCGTTCTCCTCGGCGCAGAACGTCTCGGTATTGGTCGGATCGGCGTAGCGCAGCTGGTACCAGGAGCTACCCGCCCAGTTGGGCATGACATTGGTGTCGCGGCGGTACTGCTTGGGCCCGTCGCCCAGGTCGAGTTCCACGTTCACCCAATCGGTGGCCTTGGCCAGCGGCGGGGACGGCTCGGAGTTCGCGTCGTCGGGATCGAAGGTGACCGGCGCGAAGTCCTCCATCTCCGGAAGTTCCACGGGCAGCATGGATTCCGGCAGGGCGTGTGCGACACCGTCGGCGTCGTAGACGATGGGGAACGGCTCACCCCAGTACCGCTGCCGCGCGAACAGCCAGTCGCGCAGCTTGTACTGGATCTTCCCGGTGCCGTGGCCCTCGGCCTCCAGGCGACCGATCATGGCCGCCTTCGCCTCGTCGACCGAAAGTCCGTTCAGGAAGCCGGAATTCACCAGCTCGCCCTCACCCGACCAGGCCGCCTCGGTGATGTCGCCGCCGGAGATGACCTCGATGATCGGCAGGCCGAAGGTGGAGGCGAAGTCCCAGTCGCGCTGGTCGTGGCCGGGCACCGCCATGATGGCGCCGGTGCCGTAGCCGCTCAGCACGTAGTCGGCGATGAAGATCGGCACCTGGCTGCCGTCGGCGGGGTTGGTGGCGTAGGAGCCGAGGAAGACGCCGGTCTTCTCCTTGTTCTCCTGCCGCTCCAGATCCGACTTGGCCGCGATCGACTTGCGGTACGCCGCAACGGCTTCCGTCGGGGTGGCGCTGTCGTTTGTCCAACGGGCGTCGGTGTCGGCGGGCCAGGCGGCGGCGGTCAGCTTGTCGACCAGCTCGTGTTCCGGCGCGAGCACCACGTAGGTGGCGCCGAACAGGGTGTCGGGCCGGGTGGTGAACACCTCGATCGTCTCGCCATCGGGCGCGTCGAAACGCACCTGCGCACCGCGCGAACGCCCGATCCAGTTGCGCTGCATGGACTTCACGTTGTCGGGCCAGTCCAGCTCGTCCAGGTCGTCGACGAGGCGGTCGGCGTAGGCGGTGATCCGCATCATCCACTGCCACATGCGCTTACGGAACACGGGGAAGTTGCCGCGTTCGCTTCGCCCGTCGGCGGTGACCTCTTCGTTGGACAGCACCGTGCCGAGGCCGGGGCACCAGTTGACGATCGAATCCGACTGGTAGACCAGGCGATACGAATCGAGCAGGGCCGCCCGCTCGGTGGCGCTCAGCGATGCCCAGTCGCCCTCGGGTACCGGACGCGCACCGCCGGCGAACTGCTCTTCGAGCTCGGCGATCGGCCGGGCGCGACCGGCCTCCTGGTCGTACCAGGCGTTGTAGATGCGCAGGAAGATCCACTGCGTCCACCGGTAGTACTCGGGATCGGTGGTGGCGAAGGAGCGACGCGGGTCGTGGCCGAGGCCGAGCCGGTCCAGCTGACGCTGCATCGTCGCGATGTTCGACTCGGTGGTGACGCGCGGGTGCGCACCGGTCTGCACGGCGTACTGCTCGGCGGGCAGGCCGAAGGCGTCGTAGCCGAGCGCGTGCAGCACATTGCGCCCGCGCATGCGGTGGTAGCGGCCGAACACGTCGGTGGCGATGTAGCCGAGCGGGTGGCCCACGTGCAGGCCCGCGCCCGACGGGAACGGGAACATGTCCTGGATGAACAGCTTGTCGTCGGGGGTGTCGCCCGCGAGCGGCCCGACCGGGTTGGGCGCGTTGAAGGTGCCGCGTTCGGCCCAGTTGCGCTGCCAGCGCTGTTCGATCCGCCCCGCCAGCTCGGCGTTGTACCGGTGCTGAGGTACGTCACTCTCGGTCGCACGAGTGTCCTGCACGGTCCCGCCTTCTTGTTCTCGCCGATCAGGGGTAAACATCGTCTAACAGGGTAGAACGTCGTGGCGAATTCATTTCCGAAGGGCTGCGCAGCGAGGCGCGCTGTGCGGCGGGTCACCTCGGCGGGGAGCACCGGATCGGCACTCGACAAGGGTGCGCTAGCCTGCATGAATGGTCGTCGTCGCTCTTCTGCTCTTCGCGCTGGCCGCGGTCGCCATCACGACCGGTGTGCTCGGGCTGCTCGGCAAGTTGCCCCGCAATCGCTTCCTCGGTGTCACCACCGAGGCGGCCCTGCACAGCGACGACAACTTCCGCATCGCCAACCGCATCGCCGCCCCCACCTCCGTCGGCGCGGGCGCCCTGCTGTTCGCCGGCGGCCTCGTGGTTCTGGTCGCGGGCGGTTTCGCTGCCCTCGGCGTCGCCGCCGCCGTCGCCGTGATCGCCATCTTCACCCTCGGCGCAGGCGCGAACGCCGCCGCCCGCACGGTAGAACCCCTCCTGCCCCCCGCCCCGGCCGGCGGCTGCGGCTCCTCCTGCGGCAGCTGCTCCCTCCGCGACACCTGCGCCCCCGCCAACTGATTCCTGGTCCCGCCGCCGCCCTTCCGGTACAACGGAAGTAGGTACTTACCGGGGGGTTCATGATGATTTTCGGAGTGGTGGTTCTCGTAGCGTTCGGTGGCGTGGTCGCCGTCAGCTTCGTTCCTTGGCTCGGCATCGCCTTGTTCGTGCTCGCGGGGGTGCTGTTCGTCGTCGGCATCGTGCAGAGCAGGCGTGAGCGGGTCCTGTTGACGAAGCCGCAGGCTCGTCGCGCCGGCGCGGCGGGTGCCAGTGGTGGCGGTTGGTCGGCGGCGGGGTTCTTCGACTGGGGCGGTGGCGGTGGTGGTCACTCCGGAGATGGCGGCGGCGGGGGTGGTGGCTGCGGCGGCGGCAGCTGACCGGGTGGCGCTGCTAGTTCGCGGTAAGTGAATCGCAAGGTGGCGCACCTAGATTCGGGATCGAGAGGCAGATCCCGAATCAGGAGGAGCCATGAGTTTCGTCGATCTCGTCGGCACGGTTCTCAGTGTTGGCGTCGCTGTACTGGTTGTGGCGATGGTGGTGTTCGTTCCGCTGGCCATTCTCGCCGCGATTTTGCAGGCGGCACTCGATTCGGGATCTCGGCAGTCTCCGCAGTACCGGCCGGGCCCGCGTCAGCGCCGGAACCGGAACGACCGCTGGTCCAGTGGTAGCGACTGGACCTACAACGGCGGTTATGCGGGCGGCTCGTCCAGCAACTGGTCGGACGGCGGCGGTTCGTCGAGCAGCTGTGACTCCGGTTCGAGCTCGTCGAGCAGCTGCGGTGGGGGCAGCAGTAGTAGTTGCGGTGGAGGCGGCAGCTGCTGAAATCAGCCGCCCGACGGGGCTGGCACCTGACGTGACAGCGGCGCACCCGCCGGGTTCACGTAGAGCACGAGGATGCGGACCTCGGTGGTCCCGTTGTTGCGGGCGACGTGGGCGTTGTGCGGACCGCTCGGCTCGCGGAACAGCCGGAACCGGCGATATTCGGCGGGTCCGCGAGCAAGGTAGGGATGGTCGAGCACACCGCGGGTGACCAGCACGAACAACGTTCCGTCGTGGAAATGCCAGCCGCTGGTGCCGCCGGGAACGATACGGGTGCGGCGGACGACGATGTCGCGGCCCGCCAGCCGCAGGCGCAGCAGCGTACGGCTGGCGGTGCCGACCGCCGGGGCCGGGTTGGCGACGAACACTCGGGTGCACCTGCGGATCATGTCGTCATGAAACCACCTCCGCGCAGCCAGGCGAGGGCAGCGTGCACGGCGCGTCCCGCCGCCGGATCGCCTACCGCGATGCGGGCGCTGCCGTCGGGATAGGCCTTGGCTTCGATCCCGGCCCGGCGCAGCGCCGTCGCCACGCCGGGCCCCGGCAGGTACAGGAAGTTCGCGTGACTTTCCGGAATGTCGAAACCGCATGCCCGCAACGACAAGCGCAACACATCGCGTTCCCGATTGATGCGCTCCACCCGCTCGCGCAGTTCCTCGCCTGCCGCGTAGGCGGCCCGCACGGCGGCGACCGAGGCGGTGGCGACCCCGAACGGCAACTGTTGCGCGCGGACACGCTCGATGAGCGCACCGCGCCCGACGCAGTAGCCGATACGCAGCCCCGCCAGCCCGTACGCCTTGGAGAACGTCCGAAGGACGAGCACGTTCGGATGCCGGGCCAGCAGAGCATGCAGATCGAGCCGATCGCCCGCCGCGAGGAATTCGACGTAGGCCTCGTCGAGCAGCACCGGCACCCGTTGCGGCACCGCCGCGACGAACTTGCGAACGGCGCTCGCCTCGAGCACCGTCCCGGTCGGATTGTGCGGCCTGCACAGCACGACGAGCACCGTCCGCCGGTTCACCGCGCGTCGCATGGCGGTGAGGTCCTGGTTGCCGGAGAGATCGAGCGGCACCGGGACGACCGTCATCCCGGCCATCTCCGCCATGATCGGATACCCGTCGAATGTCGGTGTGCTCGTGACGAGTTCACCGCCACCCAGGGCGCGCATCACCTGCATCGCGACCCCGGTGGCCCCGGCACCGACCACCACGTCTGCGGAGGAGACACCGAGGTGCGTGGCGATGATTCGGGGCAGTTCCTGCGGCAAGAACTCCGGGTACCGATTGGCGTGGGCGAGTGTCTCTTTCACCGCGGCGAGAACAGAGGGTAAAGGCGGAAAGGGATTCTCGCTGAGGCCGAGGTCGAACGCGGTCGGTACCGGTGCGCTGCCGAACCGCTGCGACGGGATGGTCGGCTCGATCAACCGCACACTCATCGCGCCGCTCCCCAGCGCACCGCCGCGGCACCGGCGAAGTCACCCGCGTGCGCGAACGCCGACAGCAGCACAACCGAACCGTTGCGCAATCGTCCGGCCTGGTTCTCCACATCGAGCGTCACGGGAATGCCTGCGGCGAAAAGGTTTCCGCACCGGTCGAAGGTGTCCGGATGACGGTCGGCGGGCAATTCCAGCGCGTCGTGCCAATTGCGCAGGAACAGCCGATTGGGCTGATTGGTGACGAAGGTATCGATATCGCGGCTCTTCACCCCGATCCGATCACACACCGCGAGCGCCACTTCCGGAACGAGCCGGTTGCCACGCGCGAACACCTTGGTGATCTTCGATTCGGAGAAACTCACGCACCCCTGGCCCTCGCCCGGTTCCCAGTATTTGCGGGTGCCGTTGGTGGTGAAGTCCATATCGCCCGCGAATTCGGGGTAGGTGCGGCATTCGATATCCAGAATCGGCGCCGAATCGTCCCTGCGCAGCAGACCGATTCCGCAACCGTCGCCGGGCACCGGGGCCTGGGCGAGTTTGCGGATATCGGGCTGGGTGAACACCGGGCCCGCGCAATTCTGGACCGCGACGATCAGCGCCGTCTTCGCATCGCTCGTCGCCATCATCATCCGCGCCATCGCCATCATGTGCACGAAGGCCGCGCAGCCGCTGTTGTGCACGTCGAGCACCTGCGAGGGGCGCGCACCGAGCCTGCGGGCGAGCTCGGGTGCGGCGCCGAGCACCGGATTGTCGGGCAGCTGGGTATGGGTGATGATGATGTCGATCTCGGCGGCGAGGTCGGCGCCGTGGCGTTCGCGCAGCACGTCGAAGGCGCGTTCGGCCATGTCGACGGCGGTTTCGTCGCGCGCCACATGGTGGCGGCCGGTGGGCGAACGGAACATCACGTTCTTGGCCATCCGCTCCGAGCGGGAGAACTGGGTGAAGTATTCGGTCGGCACCGGGTCACCGGGCAGGTAACTCGCGACATCGACCAGACTCACTGACGGCATACTCACTGCATCCACTCCGGCTTGATCGGCAGCCCGTTGGCCGCGCGGTATTCACAAATGGCCTTGAGGTTGTCCAGCTCCAGCTGGTGACCGGCGGAGAACATCTCCCAGAAATCGCCGACCCACACCGGCCGCTTCGGCGGCGCGGTCTCGGGATAACCGTTCTCGTCGTAGAAGGGGTGCTTGCAGTTCACCCACAGCACCACCGAACCGGGCTTGTGGAACACCACTTGCGCGTCGACCACTCGCATCAGGTAGATCATCCACAGGTGTTCGGACTGGTCCCAGGCACAGTGATAATCGACGGTCATCGCGTCGGAATGGGCGACGGTGCGGGTGAAACACTTGGTCTCGTCACCGAGCCGGTCGTAGGAAAGCCACAGCCCCGGTTCGTCGGTTTCGGTGAATCCGCGCAGGCTGTAGGTCCATTCCTCGAGCGAACGGGTGTCGGCGAGATATTCGAAGACCTCGCGTGGCGGTGCGTCGATATAGGTCTGGACCGGGCAGTAGTCACCGAAGATCTGGTCGTGCGGGTACACCGAACGCAGCATGTCCATGATGATCGGGGTCGTCGCCTCCCGATCCGAGTTCTCGATGCGCAGCACGCCGGGCACCGTCTGGCCGGGAATGTCGCTGAGTGCGGGCAGGGCACTTGTTGTCACGGTGTTCTCCTCGTCGGTCAGGAAAGGAAGGGCAGGAACGGCGGGATTTCGTCGGGGTCGCAAAGGATTTCGACGAAGGACGGACCGTCGGTGGTCAGGCAACGGCGCAGGGTCGCGTCGAGTTCGGTGGGTTCGTCGACGGTGTGGGCGGGTAGTCCGGGGAACATGGCGGCGATGCCCGCCCCGAGACGTGTGGTGCGGAAACGGTTGAAGCTGTATCGATCTCGGTAATAGATCTGCTCACGGGTGACGCACATGGCGTGCGCGTTGTTGTTGAACACCACGAAGGTGATCGGCAGGTCGTATTCGACGGCGGTGTGGATCTCCATGCCGTGCATGAAGAACGACCCGTCGCCGGCGATCACGACGGTGCGGTGGGCGGCACCGCGGGCGAACGCCGAACCGATTCCGGCGCCGAACGCGTAACCCATGCCACCCATGCCGAGCGCGACGACGAATCGTCCACCCTCGGGCACCCGTAGGTAATGCACCACCGAGGCGCCGGTGTTACCCGCATCGACGAAAATGTCGGCGCCCTCCGGTAATTCGCGCTGAATCGCCTCCACGACTGTGCGGTAGCGCAGGCCGGGGCCGTCGGCGGCCGGAACGGACATGAGGGTGAGGTCGGTGTTGTGCGGTTCGGTGCGTGTGGCTACCACTGAGTCGTGGTCGACCACGGGGTGGTGTCGCTCGGGATGCAGGACGGTCAGCGCGGTCACGAGGTCGGTGCTGGTCGCGTGCGTGGCGGGCAGGTAGGGGGTCAGCGCTCCGACGCTGAGCAGGGGTAGCCCGGCGAGGGCGTCGTCGAGGCCCGCGCGGGCGGTGACCGGTAGGCGGGTGCCGACCAGCAGGCAGGCACTCGCCGATTCGAGCGCCTCGAGCAGGTCGGCGTGACCCATGCTGCCCGCGACACCGCAGAAGCCGGGGCCGGTGTTGGAGTACACGTCCTTCGCGTCCGGCGCCACACCGATCGAGGCATCGAGTGCCTCGACCAGTTCCGCGAGTTCGGTGCGGGCATCATCACGGGCGACCTGATCGCCCGCGATGACCACGACCTTTCCCAACCTGCGGGCGGCGGCGAGCTGAGTGGCGACCTCGGCAAGGGCGCTGTGCTGGTGGATGGCAGAGGTGGTCGGTACAGTGACTGCCCGGCCGACCGTCGCGGGCCGTTGACCATTGCTGTGTGCCGCGATCAGATCCGGCATCATCTGCTGCTGAATATCCTTGGGTAGCAACAACACCGCAGGGCCACCGGACTCGGCTGCCGCGATTGCCTCGGCGAGCTGCCCAGGCACCTGCGCCGGTTCGGCGACCCGCGCGCAGTATCGGCTCACGGTCGCGAACAATGCTGCGGCGTCGAGGGATTCGGCAAGTCCACTGGAATCCTGGAACGCGCCGCGACCTTCCAGGCTCGTCGGCGGCTGACCGACCAGCGCGAGTACCGGCACCCGCGATGCAAATGACTCGGCCAGCCCGGCAACAAGATTCGCCGCCCCACCACCCGAGGTCGCGGCGACGACCCCGAGTCCACCGGTGGTGCGCGCGTACCCGTCGGCCATGGTCGCCGCCGAGAACTCGTGTTTGGCGATGATCCCGGCCGGGTGACCGCCCGCGTCGAAGATCGCGTCGTAGAGGTCTTCGATATTGGCGCCGTCGACGCCGAAGATCTGGCCGATGCCCCGGTCGGCCACCGCCCGCACCAGGTAGTCCACCACTCGGTCCGGCATCGGCACTCCTTCTCCGCCACACAATCCACAGCGGTATCCACCGCCGTCACCTGGGATTACGTGGCACGCCGACACCGAGTTCAGAGGGTGGGTGAATACCAACCCTTGTGTGTACGTATACATCTATGTATATTGAGTTCATGCCCAACAAGACGATCTACGTATCCGACGACGATCTGCCGGTTTTCCAGCGGGCGCAGGAGCTCGTCGGCGGCAACCTCTCCAGCACGGTGGTCAGCGCACTGCGCAAGCTCATCGAGTCGGAGGAGGGTCGTGTGGCCGGGTTCGACGAGGTCGTCCTCCGGGTCGGTCGCGACGGCGTGCGGCAAGTGCGCTTTCAGGGCGTGCTGCTGGGCGAATGGCGCGATATGACCGACAAGCGGACGCTGCACCAGCAGGTGTATCGCAGCCGCAAGGGCAAGTTCGTGCTCGCCACCCACACCGCGAAGTGGAAGGACTACCCGTCCGACGACCTCGGTGACCTGAAGGACTGGAAGAACTGGCGGCGCCTGCTCGGCATCGGCGAGCAGGCCACCGACTGGGGCGACTACGAGTACGAGATCCTCGACGATCTGAGGGACCTGAAGGACCGCATCCCCGACAACCTGTACCGCAAGGTCGAAGAGGTCACCGCGCACCCGCGCATCGAAGACCTCGACATCTAGCGCACCACAACAACTCTCACCGACACCGCGGCCCCGAGGGGGCGGTGTGGCTAAAACATGCACTTATTCGCACCAATGAATGCAATCTTCTGGAAAGGGACGACCATGGTTCACCCGGCCATCACCGCCCGCGGCCTGCGCAAGGCGTACGGCGAGCACACGGTTCTCGACGGCATCGACCTCACCGTCGCCGAGGGCACGATCTTCTCCCTGCTCGGCCCCAACGGCGCGGGCAAGACCACCACCGTGCAGATCCTCACCACCCTGATCGGCGCCGACGACGGCGAGATCCGGGTCGGTGGCCACGATGTGCGCGCCTCGGTCGACGACGTGCGGGAACTCATCGGCGTGACGGGCCAGTTCGCCGCCGTCGACGAGTTGCTCACCGGCCGCGAGAACCTCGAGCTCATGGGTGCCCTGAACCACCTCCCGAAGCGGGAGATCCGCAGTCTCGCCACCGAACTGCTAAAGCGGTTCGATCTTGTCGAGGCCGCCGACAAGCCGGCGAGCACCTACTCCGGCGGGATGACCCGCAGGCTCGACCTGGCGATGACCCTCGTCGGCGATCCGCGCATCATCTTCCTCGACGAACCGACCACCGGACTCGACCCGCGCAGCCGCCGGTCCATCTGGGACATCATCCGCACGCTCGTCGACGACCTCGGCGTCACCGTCTTCCTCACCACCCAGTACCTGGAGGAAGCCGATCAGCTGGCCGACCGCATCGCGGTGCTCGATCAGGGCCGCATCGTCGCCGAAGGCACCGCGGCCGAACTCAAACGGCTCATTCCCGGCGGACACATCCGCATCGACTTCGCCGATCCTGCCCGCCTCGACGCGGCGCGTTCCGCCCTCGGTTCCTCGGCGCAGGTGCTCGAAGGCAGCGACGGCCTCACCCTCGCCGTGCCAGGTGACGGCGGCGTACGTTCGCTGCGCGCGGTGCTCGATGTGCTCGACGCCAATCGGATCGAGGCGGGCGGCATCTCGGTGCACACCCCGAACCTCGACGACGTGTTCCTCACCCTCACCGGCAAGCCGACCACTCAGGAGACCGTGCGATGACCACTCAGACCGTCCGGCGCGATCACACGTTCGCCGACACCATGACGATGTTGCGCCGCAACATCACCCACGCCAAGCGCTATCCGAGCATGACGTTCAGCATCATCATCATGCCGATCGTGCTGCTGCTCGTGTTCAACTACGTGTTCGGCGGTGCGCTCGAAAAGTCCTCCGGCGGTGAGTACATCGACTACCTCGCCCCCGGCATGCTGTTGCTGCTGCCCGCGTACATGACGGTGTCTGTGGCGGTCTCGATAGCCACCGACGCCAGCAAGGGCATCGTGAATCGCTTTCGGGTGATGGCGATTTCGCAATCCTCGATGCTCACCGGCCATGTGCTCGGCGCGCTCATCCAAGCGATGGCGGGTATCACGGTGATGACCGCTGTGGCGCTGCTCATCGGATTCCGGCCCAACGCCAACGCTGTGGAATGGGTGGCCGCCTTCGGGTTGCTCGCCCTGGTGACCTTCGCCTTCGTCTGGCTCGCCATCGCACTCGGCCTGCTGTCACCGAACGCCGAAAGCGCCAGCAACGCACCGTTTCCCATCGTGATGATGCCGTTCCTCGGCAGCGGCCTGGTCGCCACCGACACCATGCCGGTCGGCCTGCGTCAGTTCGCCGAGTACCAGCCCTTCACCCCCATCACCGAAACCCTGCGCGGACTGCTGATGGGCACCGAGATCGGGGTGAACGGCTGGGTGTCGCTGGCCTGGTGCGCCGCGATCGCAGGCGGCGGGTTCCTCTGGTCCAAATCCATCTTCCGCAGGCAAACCCGCTGAGACACAACAGGTCCGGCCGCCCGGAGTGGGCGGCCGGACTTTTCACATGTCCGCGACCAGAACCGTCCGTCCCGAATCGGCCCAGGTGATCTCGACCCGGTCGATCGACTCCGGTGCCGCGTCGATGGTGCGATCGATGGTGAGTTCGGTGCCGGGGCCGGCGGGCCAGCGGTCCAGCTCTGTGCGCTGACCGTCGGCGGCGGTCACCACCAGGGCGAGATTCGCGGTGTAGCCGTAGTCGCTTTGCCCATAGCTGCAGGTCATCACCAGGCGGGTGCGGTCGCCGTCGCGAATCAGGCGCACCTGAGCGCTCACCGGGGACTGTGCCTGCGCACGCATCTGCTGCTCGGCTACGACCTGCTCGGTGGGCGGACGGGTGACCTGCATCGTGACCGGAACGGCGATCACCACAGCGGCCGCGGCGGCCGCTACCGCACCGGCGATCGTGGTGAGCCGACGGCGTTTGCGCCGCCGCTCGGCGGCACCGGCCAGCGACACCAGATCGGGTGTGGGGGAGGATGGTTCGACCATCGACAACGCAGTTTCGCGATCCACGAGACCGAGCATCCCCGGCATCCCCGCCAACTCGGCGACCGCCTCGCGGCAGTGTGGGCAGTCGAGCAGATGGGCCTCGTACTCGCGGCGCTCGGCCGCGTCGAGCGAACCGAGGACGTAGGCGGCGTCCCAGGTGCTGTATTCGTCGGCGAGGTCGGTCATCGGGTCGTCACCCCCATCTCCTGTAGTGCCAGCCGCATCGCCCGCATGCCGTAGTGCAGCCGCGATTTCACCGTCCCCGGCGGGATACCCAGCTCCTCGGCGATCTGCGCGGCACCGAGCCCGCGATAGTAGGCCCGCACGATCACCTCCCGGTGATCCGGGCTCAACGTGCTCAGCGCGTCGGCGACCAGCCAACCGTCCAGCGCCCGATCAGATTGGTCGGGGCTCACCTGCTCCGGTGGTGCGTCGGTGCCGAACTCGCGGCGGTTGCGGGCGCTGCGATGCTCGTCGACGGCGAGATTACGGGCCACGGTGAACAACCACGCTCGCGGGGAGGTGCCGGTCTGCGCGAGCACCGCGGGTCGCTGCCAGGCGCGCAGCAAGGTCTCCTGCACGATGTCCTCGGCCCGGCCGGGGTCGCGGACCAAGCCGAGGGTGAAGCGCCACAGCGCGGGGGCGTGCTCGGCGTAGAGCGCGCGCATCAGTTCGTCGCGACCGTCGTCCATCGGCGGTCCGGGTCACTGCTCGTCGGGGTTCATGGTGTTACTCCTGCTCGTCGCAGGGGTAACGGGATCAATTACGTTCTAGTTCAATCGGGTGGGTGGCCAGCAGCGACAGCGGCAACGGCTGACGCCGCAACACTCCTGCCCACAGGTCGTGGCGATCGGTCGCGACCGGGTCCGACGGCAACGCCGACACCACCACCCAGTCGTCGTTGTCGAGTTCGCCCTCGAGCTGACCCATCGACCAGCCCGCGTACCCGGCGAACACGCGAATGCCCTCCACCAGCGGGGCGATCTCGTCGGGATCGGCGTCCAGGTCCACGAGCACCACGCGCCCGTCCACCCGGCGCAGCCCCCGCACCTCGCCGATCTCGGCGCCGACCCGCAGCACGCCGAGGCACAGCGCGGCGTCGCGTTTCACCGGTCCACCGATGTAGAGCTCGGCCGGCTCGGCCACCAGGTCGGCCCACAGCGGCAGCACATCGCGCACCGGCGTCTCGCTCGGGCGGTTGAGCACCACGCCGAGACTGCCCGCGTCGTTGTGCTCGATGACGTACACGACTGTCCGCCGAAAAGTAGGTTCTACCAGGTCGATCGCGGACACCAGCAGGTTACCGGCACGGATGCGGGCACCGAGCTGTCCGCGCCGTCGGTCGTCGCCGTGCCCGTCGCGAGTCCGGCGTTCGTCCGGGTCGTCTCCGCGTGCCACCGGCCCATCATCGCATTGGATCGGGGTCCCGCGCTTCCCTCGACCCGGGGAGAGCCGGAAATATCTCGCCCCGACCGGCCGGGCGATGCCCGGTAGGGTCGCGGCATGCACACGCCCGAAGTCCTGCTCGACGACAGCGACGCCGTGTACGACTACTACCTGCGACATCGGCAGAACCGGTGGAAGGCGCTGGCTTCCTACGCGGTGCTCGCCCGGCGGTTCCGGCCGAGGATCAGCTACGCCGAGGGCGCCAAGGCGCAGGTCGCCGCGCTGGTGCGCGGCAAGCGGCCGATCATCTACGCCATCAACCACCTGTCCACGAGCGACCCGTACACCGTCGCCGCCGCGGCCTGGCGGTCTCCGCTGCGCGCCAAGATCGGCCGGGTACGTGTGCTGGCCAAGGACGAACTGTTCGCCGATCCCGAACAGCGCCGCAAGGTCGACATGATGGGCGGGATCCCGGTGTTCCGGGGCAAGGACCACGGCATCCGCGCGGTGAACGCGGCAGGGCAGCGCATGATGGACGTGTGCGCCCAGCGCCTCGCCGACGGCGATCACCTCGCGGTCTTCCCCGAGGGCACGTGCAACCTCGTCGACCACAAAACGGTGCAGCCGGTCGGCAGCGGTATCGGGCACATCGCCTTCCGCGCTGCCAAACTCGCGGCCCCGCCCGCCCTCGTCGCCATCGGCCTGAGTTACGGGCCACGCCCCGCCGACGCGATCGAGCCCGGCGCCGACGAGGTGGTGTCGTCGAGCTTCTACTTCCGTACGCCCGTGCTGGAGCTACCCGCGCGACCTGGCGATATCGCCCGCCTTGTCAAGGACGAACTGCAAGCCGCCGTCGACGGCGCCGTCGCCAACTACTGAGGCAGCCCGAACATCTCCCTGGCTCCCTGTGGGACCAGGGAGATGTAGCGAGGGTTTTCGGTGATGAAGTGCAGCACCATCGAACACATCGGCAGCACCTCGAACCCTTCCTTGCGGCTGGTGGTCAGCGCGGACTCGACCAGCGTGTTACCCAGCCCGCGACCCTGGAATTCCGGGTAGATCTCGGTGTGGACGAGGGCGCGTTCGGCACCGGTGTCCTGGTATTCGATGTAGCCGGCGGGGGTACCGTCGGAGATGAGTTCGAACCGCTCCAGCGCGGTATTTTCGCGGACCTCGGTCGCCATGGGTAGAAGCTACAGTGTTTGTTGGAGCGCTGGCGCGCTCGAGTTCGCGGCCCCGCCGGTCCCGACGATCCGGCACCGTGGCTTGCTCCCTCGTCGCCTACGCCACGGCACCTGATCGTCGGGACGGCCGCGAACCGCCGCTTCGCGGCGTCCCCTCCTCGAGGTCGGGGAGTGCGGGGCCGGGAAGGCGGGGCGGTGCGTTCTCGCGCAGTGGTGTTGTCGAAGACGGTGGCGGGTTCTGGGGTTTGCCCGGAGAATGTCGGGATGAGTGGTCCTCGAGTGGTGCTTGCCCCTGACAAGTTCAAGGGTTCGCTGACCGCGCCCGAGGTGGCGGCCGCGTTGGGGGTGGGGATCAGGCGCCGGGCGCCAGGGGCCGATGTGCGGGCGGTGCCGGTGGCCGACGGTGGGGACGGGATGGTCGAGGCCTTCGCGGCGGCCGGGTGGCAGCGGGTCGAGATCGACGCGCCGGGGCCGACGGGCGAGCCTTCGCGGGCGGTGTACGCCATGCGCGACGAGACCGCGGTGGTTGAGCTGGCCGCGGCGGTCGGGTTGGTGAAACTTCCCGGTGGCAGGCTCGCACCGTTGCGGGCCGACACCTTCGGTCTCGGCGTCGTGGTGGCGCACGCGCTGGACGCGGGGGCGCGCGAGATCGTGCTCGGGCTCGGTGGAAGCGCCTCGACCGATGGGGGATCGGGTCTGCTGCGGGCACTCGGCCTGCGCCTGCTCGACGAGAACAACGACGAACTGGACGGCACCGCGATGGACGTCGTCACCCTGCTGAGCCGGGTGGCGGCCGTGGACCGGGCCGGCCTGCATCCCGCTGTCGCGCGGGCACGGTTCACCCTCGCCTGCGATGTCGACAACCCGCTGCTCGGCCCGGCCGGTGCGGTGGCGGTGTACTCGCCGCAGAAGGGCGCCGACCGGCACATGATGGTGAAACTCGAAGCGGCACTCACCCATTGGGCTGCCATCCTCGGCACCGGCTATGCCGAGATCGGGGGCGCGGGCGCGGCGGGCGGCACCGGTTTCGGGGCGCTGGCCGTCCTCGGCGCCGAGGTGCGCAGCGGCATCGACGTGTTGCTCGAGCTGCTCGAGTTCACCGCGCTGGTCAAAGGGGCGACGCTGGTGGTGACGGGTGAAGGGTCGCTCGATCACCAGAGCATGCACGGCAAGGCGCCGGTGGGTGTCGCCGCGGCGGCCAACGCGGCGCGGGTGCCGGTGGTGGCAGCGGTGGGTCGAACGATGCTGTCGCCGGGCGAGATTCGCGCCGCCGGGTTCGCCGCCTGCTATCCGCTCAGCGAACTGGAACCCGACGCGGCCCGGTCGATGCTGACCGCCGGGAAACTACTCGAGCGCATCGGCGAGCGCATCGCCCGCGAACACCTGTAGCCCGCCGGTCACACCAGCACGGCGCGATGCCGGTCGCCCCACGCCTCGAGCGGGGCGAGCGCGTCGCGCAGCGTTTCGCCGAGCGGGGTCAGCGAGTATTCGACGCGCGGCGGGATCTCCGGGAAGATCTCGCGACGCACCACCCCGGCCGCCTCGAGATGGCGCAAGTTCTCGGTGAGCACCTTCTCGCTCACCCCGTCGAGCAGCCGCCGGATGTTCCCGAATCGCTGCGGCCCTTCGCCGAGCACCCACATCAGGTGCAGTTTCCATTTGCCACCGACTACGTCGATAGCCAGGCTCATGCCACACACCTGGTGATCTGCGTCACTGCTCATCGTCTGCGCACCCTTCTGACCGTATTCCGAACCTATAGGTAAGCAACCGCACTGCGACGTGCGGTCTTCCCGCGCGCTGCCGACGCCGACACCATGGAAACCGGCGCCGAACCAATCCGTATCGAAAAAGCGAAGGGCTACACCATGAGTACCCGATCAGTTTCCGTTCTCGGCCTGGGCCCGATGGGTCAGTCCATGGTCAAGGCCTTCCTCGAGGCGGGCGTCGAGGTGACCGTGTGGAACCGCAGCACCGCCAAGGTCGACGCCATGGTCGCCCTCGGCGCCAAGCGGGCCGAGACCGTCGCCGAGGCGCTCGACGCCAACGAGGTGTCGGTGCTCAGCCTCACCCACTACGACGCCATGTACGACGTGCTCGGCCAGGCGGTCGACCACCTGCCCGGCAAGGTGATCGCCAACCTGTCCTCCGATTCGCCGGAGAAGGCGCGGGCGGGTGCGAAGTGGGTGCGTGAGCGCGGCGCCGAGTTCTTCTCGGGTGGGGTGATGTCGGCGGGCGACAATATCGCCCATCCCGCGTCCTACATCTTCTACAGCGGCCCCAAGGCGGTGTTCGACGCGCACGCCGACCTGCTGCGCCCGCTGAGCCCGCAGGAGTACCTCGGCGCCGACGACGGCCTGGCGCAAGTCTTCTACCAGGCGTTGCTGGTGATCTTCCACCCCTGGCTGCTCGCCTTCGACCAGGCCACCGCCGTGATCTCGAAGTCCGGTCACGACATCGCCCAGTTCGTTCCGTTCGCGGTCCGCGCCAGCGAGGCGTTCCCGTACTTCATGGAGCAGTTCTCGGTGGCGAACCAGAACGGCGGCTGGGCCGACCTGGCCGGCCTGAAGATGATGGACGCGGGCGCGCAGCACATCATCGACGCCAGCGAGGAAGTCGGTGTCGACGCGGCGTTCTCGCACCTGGCGCAGTCGTTCTGGCGCAAGGCCATCGCGGCCAGCGAGGCCGCGGGCAAGCCCGTGTCGACCTATGAGCTGATGCGCGGCGAGAACTCCTGAGGCAGTAGCGAAACCGTCCGACGTGGGGTCGGACGGTTCGCTCGCTCTAGGCCGTTCCGGCGCCGAGCCGGGGGAACGGCTCGGTGGAGAACACCACCTCCACGGCTACCTCGAAGTAGGCCGCGATTCGCAGCGCCAGGTGCAGGCTGGGGCTGTATTCGCCGCGTTCGAGGTAGCCGATGGTCTGGTAGTGCACGCCGAGTGCTTCGGCGAGGTCCCGCCGGGAGATGCCACGCTCGGCGCGCAACATCGCGATGCGGTTGTAGATGACCTCAGAAGGCACGCTGCATCGCCTTTTCCCGTCGCGTCGCCATGGTGGCACCCGATTCGTGCCGGGCCATCCGCCGCAGCACGAGAGGTGCGAGGGCCAGGCCGACGACAGCCCAGATACCAAGTACCCCAACTGTTTCCAGATGCCGCCAGGACTGGTCGAGTTCGATGCCGACGGCCTCGCCCGGCAACAGCGCCGAGCGCATGCCGAGGGCGAGCCAGTACATCGGGAACAGCTGGCCGAGCACCTGCAACCACCCGGGCAGTGCGGTGATCGGGTAGAAGACGCCGGAGATCGCGATCAGGCCCATCAGCGGGATGGTCAGCAGGAAGGCCGTCCTGGTATCGAGCACGCTGCCGAGGATGGCGCCGATCGGCAGCACGGCCAGCAGGCCGAGCACGAGCACCCACGCGAAGGTCGCCACCGCGCCGGGTCCGCTCAGCGAGGAGCCGCCGATGATCGCCATTCCCACACCGAGCACGATAACCACCTGCGCCACCACCGCCCCCGTGGTGCTCACGATCTTGCCGACGAAGTAGCCGGCCATGCCCTTGGGCACCGCCTTGGCCCGCAGCAGCGTGCCGTCCTCGCGGTCGAGCACCAGCACATTGAGGATGGCGTACATCCCGTTGAAGGCGATGATGCTGCCGAGCAGGCCGGGTACCGCCAGCTCGGCGATACCGAGCCCGCTGTCGCCGTAGTCGCGGTCGCGCAGCAGGAACAGCACTCCGAGAGTAATTGCCGGGGTGAGGAATTGACCGATCAGATCGGGTGCGTTGGTGTAGACCTGTCGCAGTTCGATCAGGCCGCGGGCGAAACCGGCGCGCAGAGCGGTGTTCATCGGGTCACCTCCGTGAGGGCGTGGACGGTCTCGCCGGACTCGGCGCGCCGGACCAGGGCCATATAGGTGTCTTCCAGCGAGGCCCGGCGTACCTCGAGGTCGGCGATGTCGGCACCGTGCTGGGTGAACAGCTCGTGCACGAACTTGGTGGACTCGGTGGTGGTGTGCACGAACCGCTGATCGTCGACGGTCCAGCTCACCTGCGCTTCCCCCGCGATCGAGCGGGCGAGCGCGTCGGGTGACCCGTCGGCGATCACCCGCCCACCGGCCAGGATCAGGATGCGGTCGGCCAGCTTCTCCGCCTCGTCGAGATCGTGGGTGGTGAGCAGGACGGTGGTGTTCTCCAGATCGGCCAGCCGGTGCACCAGATCGTGGAAATCGCGGCGCGCGGCCGGGTCGAAACCGGCGGTCGGCTCGTCCATGAACAGCAGTTCGGGCCTGCCGACGATGCCGATGGCCACATCCAGCCTGCGCCGCTGCCCGCCCGAGAGGGTGGCGATCTTCGCGCCCGCCTGCTCGGTGAGGCCGACGAGTTCGATGAGTTCGTCTGTGTCCCAGGGCCGTTGGATATTCGCCGTGGCGTAGGGGCGGTAGTAGGTGCCGAGGTGCTGAAGTAGTTCGCGCACACGCCATTTCGCGTGGTCGCGCCAGGACTGCAACACCACCCCCACCCTGGCGCGCCAGTGTTCGTCACCGTGTTCGGGATCGGCCCCCAGCACATCGACCCGACCGGCCGACCTCCTGCGGAACCCCTCGAGGATCTCGATCGTGGTGGTTTTGCCCGCGCCGTTCGGCCCGAGCATGACGAGCACCTCCCCGCGTGTGGCCTGAAATGTCACATCGTGCAGCACATCCGCCTCGTCGTAGCGCATCCGCAACCGCTGGACGTCGAGAACGACGCCGTTACTCGAAGCCATGATTCCTCCCAGTCATCGACCTTCGATGATATATAGCATATGTACTACATATCATCGCGGCAATGCTTTTGCGAAAACGGGCAAATCGGATCTCGACGCTCGCTCCCGATCGATGGCTGACATGCTTGGGGCATGGAGAACGCGAGTCGCTACCTGGCTCCCTCGGGTATCGAGGCGACACTGCTCGGAGTCGTCAATTGGCTGCCGAGACTCGGCATCAGCATCATGGGTTCGCGGCTGCTCGCCGTGCGCGGCCGCACCAGCGGCGAATGGCGCACCACCATGGTGAACGTGCTCACCGACGCCGACGGCACGCGTTATCTGGTCGCGCCGCGCGGCCACACCCAGTGGGTGCGCAATCTGCGCGTCGCGGGTGGGGGCGAACTGCGACTGGGTCGCAAGGCCGAAACCTTCTCGGCTACCGAGGTTCCCGATGCGGACAGGGTGCCGGTACTGCGCCTCTATCTGAAGAAATTCGGCTGGGAGGTCGGCGCCTTCTTCGAGGGCGTCGGCAAGGATTCGACCGACGAGGAACTCGCCGCGATCGCGCCGGGATTCCCCGTCTTCCGCCTGGCCTAGACCCGCGTACTCAGGAACTCGATCGCCGCCGCGTAACCCTGGATGCCGAGCCCGGCGATGACGGCGGTGGCGATGGGGGAGACGAAGGAGTGGTGCCGGAACTCCTCGCGGGCATGCACATTGCTGATGTGCACCTCGACGATCGGGACCTCCGGGATCACCAGGGCATCGCGCAGGGCGACCGAAGTATGGGTGAGGCCACCGGGATTCACGACGATGGCCGACTCGACACCGCGCGCCTGATGGATCCGATCGATCAGGGCGCCTTCGTGATTGGACTGGAAGGCCACCACCTCGCGCCCGAAGCGGGCCGCCGTGCGCTCGCAGAGGGCGACCACGTCGTCGAGGGTGTCCGAACCGTAGATCTGTGGTTGACGGGTGCCGAGCATGTTCAGGTTCGGCCCGTTCAGCACGAGAATCGGACCGGTGGCCTGCACGGACGTCTCCATGCGTCGAGCCTAACCCGCGGCCCCGGCCCCGGATCGTCGCACCGTCGTCGGGTCGAACATTCCGTGTGCCGGGGCCGCCGAACTCAGAGGCCGGTAGGGCCTTCCGCGCGTAGGTCGTCCACTTTGCGCATGGCTTCGCGCAATTCGGCCAACCAGCTCTCGGCGTGCTTGCCCGCCAGCTTCACCGTCCAGGCCAGCGCGTCGGCGCGGGAACGGGCGACGCCCGCGTCGATCAGGGTGTCGAGCACCTGGCGTTCGGGCTGGCGCAGGCGCGTCATCACGGGAACGGCCAAGTGGGTGAACAGGATTCGTTCACCGTTCACCCGAACGCCCCAGGCGACACTTCGCCCGTAGCGGCGCTGAGCCTCGTCGGCGATGCGCATGCGCGCCGGGCGGGTCGACTCGCGGAAGCGGGCGAGCGCGCCCTCGCGGGTCGCCGCCGAGGCGGGTGCGTCCGCGTCGCCGGGATCGGGGAGTTCGCCGACGACGACGATCTCGTCGCGGTCGATCTCGAGTTCGGGCGGGCCGGTGAACCAGTCGGCGGGCAATCGCCCGGCGAACCAGTCGGCGGCATCGGCCGCGTCGGGGAGGTCGGCCTGTTGCCAGCCGCCGGGACGGCCGAATCCGCGTTCGCGATGGGCGTTGCGCATGTTGATCACCTGCTGTCGGAGAGTGCATGTGTTGCAGTGATTACAAGATTACGCCGAAATTCAGGTGTGCGATTGTGCCGTGGGTGAACGCGAAATCGGACGGTCGGTGGCGCGCGATTGGGTGTCGGTGCCGATGGGTACCCTCGCTGTGAATCGCCAGACGATGCGAGATACTCACAAGTGTGCGGGCCTGCCGGTACGGTAAGCGCGCCAGTTGTTGCCACTGGCAGGGCGAGGTTCGAAATCACCCCCTCACGGGGTCGGAGTTCGGGCACAATCGATGTGCTGAGGTCGGATAGCGTCCCGTTTACCGGGGCATCGGAGACGGGTCAACTTCCGGTACGGTTGTTTTGTTACCGGAGTGGCAAGAGTGAAGAGTGGGCGATATGGATGTGTGGGGATCCCGCCGCTTTCGCGTCCGGGGCGCAATGGCGATCGCGGGGGTTGCGACCCTCGCCATGGCACTGTGCTCGTGCGGCGTGGGTGGGAAGACGAGTGAGTCCGAGACCGTGGTCCAGCGGTTCACCGAGCTGCTCGACAAACAGGACTACACCAAAGCCGCCGACCTGACCTCCTACCCGGCCGCCGCTTCGGCAACCATCAAGCAAATGTTCGAGGGGCTGCAGTCGGGCACCGTCGACTACGAGAAGACCCAGGTCATCGACCTCGACGCGCAGTCGGCCATTTTCAGCATGGACGTGGCCTGGAACTTCGGCGAGAACAAGGACTGGAGCTACACGCTGCAAGGCACCGTCCGCAAGCTCGCCATCGGCTGGCGGATCACCTGGGACCCCGCCGTGGTGATGCCGCAGCTGGCGAACAACCGCACCGTGAAGCTCGTGCGAACCACGGCCAAGCCGCCGCCGCGCGTGATCGACCTGGCGGGCGAGCCGCTGATGACCGAACAGATCATCAATGTCATCAAGATCGACCCCGCCCGCACCGGCGACCTCGTCGCCTCCACCAACGCACTGGCCGAGGCCATCGAACCCGTCGCCCCGCTCATCACCGGGCCCTACCTGATGGAGCAGCTCGCTGCCTCACAGGGCAAGCCGGTGGTCGCGGTGAATCTGCGCGAGGGCGATTTCGCCATTCTCGAGCCGAGGATGGCCAAGGTGCCCGGCGTGGTGATGGAAAAGCAGCCCAAGCTGATCTCCGCCGACCGCCGCACCTGGTCGCCGATGCTCGACTCGCTGCGCGAGGTGTGGAAGGCCGGCCTGGAGGCCACGGCCGGCTGGGGCGTGCAGATCTTCGAGGCCGACGGACGGTTCGTCAACCAGGTGGCCGGGTACCAGGGGCCCGCCGGTCCCGACATCGCCGCGACCATGGACCAGCGCCTGCAGCGGGCCGCCGAGGACGCGGTGGTCAGCGTCGGCACGCCTGCCTCGGTGGTGGCGATCCAGCCGTCGACCGGTGCGGTCGTCGCGGTGGCGCAGAACAGCTACGCCACCGAGAAGGGGCCCATCGCGTTCACCGGGCTGTTCCCGGCGGGCGGCACGATGGAACTGTTCCGCGCGGTAGCCGCCGCGACGAAGAACAAAGCCCCGCAGGATGTTTCGGTGCAGGAAGCCGCGGAGGCCGCCGCCGCGCTCGGCGTGGGTGTCGACTTCAAGGTGGCCGGGCTCGACGAGGTCACGGGACGGATCGCCGCACCCGGGCGCAGTACCGAACAGGTGCGTCAGGGCGCCGGATCCGATGCGGTGCTGGCCAGCCCGTTCGGCATGGCGCTCGCCGCCGCCGCCATCGCACGCGGCGAGGTGGCCGCGCCGATGATCGAGGCGGGCAAGCCGGGCAAGGTCGACAACCCGATCCCGGCCCTGCCCCAACCCGCCGTCGACCGGTTGCGCGCGATGATGCACGAGGGCATCAACAAGCCGGAAACCGCCGCGCTGCGTGGCTTCCGCGACGTCACCGCGTTCGCCGCGACCGGCGGATCCGACGGCTGGCTGCTCGCCACGATGGGCGACCTGGCGTTCGCGGTCCACATCGCCGATGTCGACAGCGGTGACGCCACCTCCCGCCTGGCCGCCGTCCTCCTGAAGTCCCTGGCCACCCCAGACGCTTGAGAAGCGCACAACTAGTCTGCTGAGTGTGAAGAGATTCGCGCCTGCTGCTGTCGACTTACTACTGGTGATCGTTTTTTGTGCGATCGGGCGGCGTAGTCATGACGAGGATGTGCTTGCCGGGCTGGTGAAGACGGTGTGGCCGTTCGCGGTCGGGCTTCTCGTCGGGTGGGGGATCGCCTGGGCCGTCGCACGGGGGAGGCGGTTCGATCCGGCGGCGCTGTGGCCGAGTGGGGTGGTGATCTGGGGGTCGACGCTCGTCGGTGGGATGGTGTTGCGGGCCGTGAGTGGGCAGGGGACCGCGGTGAGCTTCATGATCGTGGCGGCCTCGGTGCTCGCGCTGTTCCTGCTCGGGTGGCGGGCGGTTGTGCGCGCGCTGCGCTAGATCCGGCGCTGCTTGAACTCGGCCTCGTATTCCTCGTCGTCGGCCTGCTTGGTGCGGAACAGGAACGCGAAGACGATCCAGCCGACGATGGCGACCAGGATGAAACTCACGAACCGGTACACGAACGCGGCGGCGACCGCCTGCGCGGCGGGCAGGCCCGCACCGGCGGTGAGACCGTAGATCAAGGTGGCGTCCACGTAGACGATGCCGCCTGGCGCGAACGGAATCGAACCCACCGCCTTGCCCGCGGCGAACGCGATCAGCAGACCCGACAGCTTGGGATCGGCACCAACCGCGTAACACGCCGCGCCGAGACAGGCCACGTCGGCGAACCGGTGCACCAGCGCCCACACCCCGACCAGCGCGCCGTCACGTTTGCCCAGGTCGACCGATTCCAGTTGTGCCCGGATCTCGGCCAGCTTGGGGATGCCGTGGCCGGCGGGCTTCTTCCGTAATCGGTTCACCAGCGCGAGCACCTTGCGCAGCATCGCCTCGAGCGTGCCCGGATGCCTGGCCAGATAGGAGCCCGCCACCAGCACCGCACCCAGCAGCATCAGGGTGGCGATGAGTTTCACGCCGATGCCCTGGCCGACGAGGGCAGCGCCGGCGATACCGAGCAGCGCGAGCCCGGCGGCGGCGACCACGCCGGAGAACACCAGCTGCCACGACGCCACGATCGGGCTCGCACCCCAGCGCCTGGTCTGGCGGTAGGTGAAGGCGGTGGAGAACACCTGGCCCGCGGGCAGGGTCAGCGACATGGCCGTGGCGCCGTACACCACCGACACCGACTTGCCCTGGCTCACGTCGACCCCGCCCGCGTGCAACAGCTGCTTTTGCACCCGCCCGAACCCGCTCATGGACACGGCCTGGGCGAACACGCACAGCAGCACCCAGCCCCAGTGGATCTCGGTGAGCGTGCGCCACGATTCGTGCAGCCGGGGCCACAGGTACACGCCCTCGCCGACCAGCAGCGCGAGCAGGATCGCGCCGAGTACCCATTTCACCCAGCGAAAACGGTTCTCTCGGCGCGCGACGGGATGCGCGGCGGGATCGCCTGCTAGGTCGCCGTCGGCCGTCACCATGTCAGCCTAGCGAACGCGACTGTTCTCCCTGGTCCACGCCGGGCGTGGCCGCCACCGGTTTCGGCCAGGCCAGGCGGGTTTTTCTGCGTCTGCCACGCAGCTGGACCTCGTCGCCGGTCTCCCAATGGTCTTGCTCGCTTTCCGAGGCGAAGTACAGCGCGCTACCCGAAGCGAGAACGCGGCCGGGGTGCTCTTTGGCCAGTTCGGTGAGTCGCGACGCCTCGTTGACGGGGTCGCCGATCACGGTGTATTCGAAACGATTAGCCGCGCCGATATTGCCCGCCACCGCCAGCCCCGCCGACACGCCGATGCCGACATCGAGGGTGGTCACCTCGCGCAGCGCCTCCCGCAGTTCGCGCGCGGCGGCCAAGGCGGCGGTCGGCGCGTCGGGGCGGTCGAGCGGTGCGCCGAAGATGGCGAGGGCGGCGTCGCCGACGAACTTGTTGACGAAGCCGTGGTGGCGGTCGATCACGTCGACGACCACCCGGAAGAACTCGTTGAGCAGGCTCACCACCTCGGTGGGCGGACGTTCCGCCGCGGCGGCGGTCGAACCGACCATGTCGACGAAAAGCACCGCGACGAAGCGGGTCTCACCGCCGAGTTCGGTCCCGTAGTCCAGCGCGCGCTGCGCGACTTCCTCACCGACGTGCTGACCGAACAGTTCCTGCAGCTTGCGGCGTTTGGCTGCCTCTTCCATCATCCGGTTGAAACCGACCTGCAGCAGCCCGATCTCGCTGCCGTCGTACACCTCAACCTGCACGTCACGCGCGCCCGCCTGCACCCTGTTGATGGCTTGGGACAGCTGACGAACAGGGTCGGAGATGGACGATCCGGTGAGCATCGACAGCGCGAGCGCCTGCAGGATCACCACGCCGCACAGCAGCAGGATGGAGATGGCAAGCGACTTCGCCGAGAACTTCACATCCGAGGAGATCTGGGTGACGCACAGCAGCACGATCGCGATGGTCGGCGCGAATGTGCCCATTCCCCAGGTCATCGCCATGCGCGTACCGACGCCGGGGGTGAGGGTGTGGTCGAAGGTGCCCTCGGTGAGCGCCTCGGCCGCGACCGGGCGCAGAATGCGTTCGCCGAGCATGTAGGTGAAGCCGAACACGATGGTGGCGGCCATACATTCGGTGACGATCACCGCGCCGGCCAGCTCCGGCGATTCGGCGATGATCAACGCGGCGAGGATGGCGCCGCCGATGATCCACAGGACCAGGTGCACGATCGACTGCCGCAACGGCACGTGCAGCGCCGCCATCTGTTCGCGCCTGCTCGGCGGACCACCGCGCATCTGCCAGCGCATCACCGGGCGCAACATGATGGCGGCGGCGATGATGCTGAGCATCGCGGCGGCACCGAACACGACGAGCGGAGCGAGCAGACCCGCTTCGCGCACGCCACCCTGATGACCCTCGGGAACCGGCAGGCCGTACTGGATGAACGCCCAGACCAGCACCGCGCCGAAGGCATTGGCCAGCAGTACCGAGGTCAGATACAGCGGCCAGCGCGTTCGCATGGTCTGTTTGACCGCTTCCAGAGGCGCCGACACGACAACCAATCTAGCGTTGCGACCGATAGGCTCTCTCGGGTGACCGTCCAGAAGCCGGATTCTCCGCCCGCGTCCACGCCGTGGCGTTCCGACGCAGAGGCAGTACATCCGCTGGTCCGTAAAACGGCCGCGTGGTGCTGGCGGTTGCTGATCATCTTCGCGGCGCTGATCGCGCTGGGGATGATCGTGCAGAAGTTCGCGACGGTCGTTATCCCGCTGGCCATCGCGCTGCTGGCGGCCGCGCTGCTCGCGCCGCTGGTCGACTGGATGCAGCGGGTGGGGATTCCGCGCGCGATCGGCGTGTCGGTGGCGCTGATCGGGTCGATCGGGTTGCTCGCCGGGATCATGACCTTCGTCGTCGAACAGTTCGTCGACGGTGTGCCCGCGTTGTCCAACGAGGTCACCAACAGCGTGCACAAGGTGCAGGACTGGCTCATCAACGGGCCGGCGCACCTGAGCGACCAGCAGATCCGCAGCGCGGGCGACACCATCGTGCGCACCATCCAGGACAACCGCGAAAGCCTCACCAGCGGCGCGCTCACCACCGCCACGACCATCGGTCACATCCTCACCGGCGCGTTCCTGATCCTGTTCATCCTGATCTTCTTCCTCTACGGCGGCGATCAGATCTGGAACTTCATCACCCGGGTGGTGCCCACCGCGCATCGCGAAAAGGTCCGCACCGCAGGCGAACTCGGTTTCGGCACACTTGTCGGTTTCGTGCGGGCCACCGTGGTCGTGGCCGGTGTCGACGCGATCGGCATCGGGGCGGGGCTGGCGATTCTGCACGTTCCGCTGGCGCTGCCGTTGGCGTCGCTGGTGTTCATCAGCGCGTTTATCCCGATCATCGGCGCGGTCGTGGCCGGGTTCGTCGCGGTGTTCATCGCGCTGGTCACCAAGGGTTTCGTCACCGCGTTGATCGTGCTCGGCATCATCATCGCGGTGATGCAGCTGGAAGGGCATGTGCTGCAACCGTTGTTGCTCGGGCGCGCGGTGAGCATCCACCCGCTGGCGGTGGTGCTGGCGATCACCGCGGGCCTGGTCGTCGGCGGGATCGCGGGCGCGCTGCTGGCCGTGCCGCTGATCGCGGTGGGCAACACCGCGATTCGCTATCTGCTGGCGGACACTCCCGACGAGGCGTACGGCGAGCTCGCCGGTGCCAGGGACGGCGGCCTGTTCGACGCCGAACCCGACAAACCCGAGCCGGGCCGATTCGACGTGACCGCGCGGTTGCGCAAGGCGACAGACGAGTCCGGCGATGCGGACCCACACAGCTGAGCTGAGCTCGGCCGACGCGGCGACCGCGCCCCTGTGGCGGGCCGCCCAGGCATTCCGGCTGGTCACGCTGCTGTACGCGATCGGCCAGCAGATCGCGTCGGTGCCCTACTACCAGCATCCACGGCTGAGCTGGGTGCTGATCGCGCTGATGGCGATCTGGTCGGGTACCTCGGCCTTGTTGTTGTCGCAGTGGTACTTCCCCGAGGCGACCAGCCGGATTCGCGGGTGGGTCGTCGTCGGCGACCAGGTGGTGACGGTGCTGCTGATCGCCTCCACCCGGCTCGTCGCCGACTACGACTGGTATCACGGGCATCAGACGCTGCCGACCACGCTGTGGATCGCCAACTCGGTGATCTCGATGGCGATTCTGCGTGGCCCCGTCGCGGGAGTCGTTGCCGGGCTTGTTATGTCGGCCGTTGTGGTGACCGTGCGTGACCAGTGGGGTCAGGACGTGTGGGGTGATGCGACCGCGCCCGTGCTGGTGTCGGTGGGGTTGGCCCTCGGATTGGCGGCCAATACGGCGCGGCGGGCGCAGGGGCAGCTCGAACGGGCGCTGCGGATCACCGCCGCCGCGCAGGAACGCGAGCGTTTGGCGCGTGAAGTGCACGACGGAGTGCTGCAGGTGCTCGCCTACATCAAACGGCGGGGCGGCGAGATAGGCGGGGCGGCAAGCGAACTCGCGCAGCGGGCGGGCGAGCAGGAGGTGGCGCTCCGGGTGTTGCTCTCCGAACAGGGTGACCGGGCCGATTCCGGTGCGGCCGAAGTCGACCTGCGGCCGTTGCTCACGGCACGCGCCACGCCGAAGGTCTCGGTGGCCACGCCCGGCGACCCGGTACTCGTCGGAAGGTTTGTCGCCCAGGAGATCTCGGCTGCGGTGGCGACGGCGCTGTCCAATGTCGAATTGCATGCCGGCGCGGCGGCGAAAGCCTATGTGCTGCTGGAGGACACCGGTGACATGCTGGTGGTGAGCGTGCGTGACGACGGCGTCGGCATCGCACCGGGCAGGCTGGCCGAAGCCGCTGCCGAAGGGCGGATGGGCGTTTCGCGCTCGATCGTCGGGCGCATCTCGGCGCTCGGTGGCACCGCCGAACTGCTGAGCGAGGACTTCGGCACCGAATGGGAATTCCGGATACCGCGCCACGCGGCGCACCGAGCGAGCTAGGAGCAGCGATGGGCGACATCAGCGTGATGGTGGTCGACGACCATCCGATGTGGCGCGAGGGCGTGTCACGCGACCTCACCGAGGCCGGGTTCACCGTGGCCGCCACCGCCGACGGGGTCGGCACCGCCACCCGCCGCGCCGCCGCCGTGCAACCCGACGTGGTGCTGATGGACATGCAACTCACCGACGGCAACGGGGCGACCGCCACCGCCGAAGTGCTGCGCGTATCGCCACACAGCCGGGTGCTGGTGCTCTCCGCATCGGACGAACGCGACGATGTGCTCGAGGCGATCAAAGCCGGGGCCAGCGGATATCTGGTGAAAAGCGCGTCGGCCGCCGAACTCATCGACGCGGTGCGCGCCACCGCCGCCGGTCAGCCGGTGTTCACGCCCGGGCTGGCCGGGGTGGTGCTCGGCGAATACCGGCGCATGGCCACCGCACCCACCGAACCCGATCAGCCACACCGGCCGTCGCTGACCGAACGCGAGACCGAGGTGTTGCGGATGGTCGCCAAAGGGCTCTCCGCCAAGCAGATCGCCGCGCGGCTCAACCTCTCGCACCGCACCGTCGAGAACCATGTGCAGGCCACGCTGCGCAAACTTCAGCTCGCCAACCGGGTGGAGCTCACCCGGTACGCCATCGAACAGGGCCTCGAGTAGGACACGGAATTGGGGGTTTGCCCTGATGCGCTGCTCGGTGTTCCTGGCTAGCCTCGAAACATGGGTGGTCCCGATTCCCTCTTCGCTCCCAGCGCCTTCGTCCCCGGCACGCCTTCGGCGGGCCCGGTCGGCGACCGCGACCTGCGCGTCTCCGATTCCGAACGCGAACACGTCGGCCAGTTGCTACAGCGCGCCGTCGGCCTCGGCATGCTGTCGCTTGGCGAGTTCACCGAGCGGATGGACACCGCGCTCGCGGCCAAGACGCGCGGCGAACTGAATGCCGTCCTCGTCGACCTGCCCGGCATGCGGGTCGCGGGCGCGCCCCAACCGGCCGCCATGCCCAAACCCCGCCACACCCCGGTTCCGGGCGGCACCAACCCGGCCGTCATCCGCAGCAGGCTGTCCAGCGTGCAGCGGCGCGGGCCGTGGCAGGTGCCGCCGAGGCTGCACCTCAACGGCCTGATGTCCGGGGTGACCCTCGACTTCACCTCGGCCGTGATGCAGACCCAGGTCGTCGAAATCCAGGTCGACGACTACTGCACGAGCCTCACCCTGCTCGTCCCCGCCGCCGCTACCGTCGACCTCAACGGCCTCACCCTCATCGGCTCCAGCGCCAACAACCGCGTCCGCACCGGCCCACCCATCGGCCCACTGCACCTGGTGGTCCACGGTCGCGTCCGCTTCGGCTCCGTCACCGCCAAGTACCCCTTGATGGTGCAATGGCGCCGCTTCCTCGGCCAATGATCAGGTAGGAAAAACCACCCCACCCGGGTGGTTCTACTCATGCCCGGCGACCAGGGTACGCGGACGATGGGTTCATGAACGCCATCGATCCTGCGCTGGTCGCACGCCTGTCGGATGAATTGACGACCCTCGGGACGCGGTTGGGTCGTGTCGGTGCGGATCTGGGTGTTCTGCGTGAACAGTTGAGTCGGCCTGGGCAGTCGGTCGGTACCCAAACCGGTGGGCGAGTGCCGACTGGACAGGAGTCCGCCGGGTGGTTGCTCGCGCAGGCTCGTCTGGCTGCGGCTCGTGGTGGCGCGGTTCGCGGCGACGTTCGGTCGGCTACAGGTTCCGGCGATGATGCTGATCGGGCTGTGCGGGGCGCGACGAGTGGCTACCCGATCGGACAAGGGCAAAGTGTGCCGGAGTACGCGGCCGAAGGTTTCCCGACGCACGGTCAGGCGAGCTCGGGTGGGTCTATGGCCGGACCCCGGCCGCCTGAATCGGTGCCCGGATCTACTTCGGCCGGTCCGGCGACATCCGGATCCGCAGTGCCCGTTCCGGGCGAGCCCGGGTTCGCGGTGCCGCCGGTGCCGGGCGGGTCTCCTGCGCCGGGGACTGCCGTGCGAGGCTCCGTGCCGGATTACGCATCGGGAGCGGGGATGTATATGCAGGCGCCGTACGGTGCTCCGATCGGTGGACCTGGCGGTCGGGGGCCGGGTGTCGGGCCGGTGAGGCCGGGTGGGGAGCCTCGGGTTGCGTGGTGGCAACGGGAGGGGGTGATCGCGCGGGTGCTGGCGGTGGCGGGTGCTGGGGTCACCTTGATCGGGGTGTTGATGTTGTTGGTGTTGGCGGCTCAGGCGGGGTTCTTCGGGCCGGTGGCGAGAGTTGTTGCGGGTGGGGTGTTTTCGGTGGCATTGGTCGGGGTGGGCTGCCGGGTGATGGGGCGGGCCGGTGGGCGGGTCGGTGGATTGGCATTGGTTTCCACCGGGATCGCGGGGCTGTATCTGGATGTTGTTGCGGTGACCGGCTTTTACCGGTGGGTGCCGGGTGGGGTCGGGCTCGCGGTGGCGTTGATGGTGGCGCTGGTTGGGCTCGGGTTGGCGATGCGGTGGCAGTCGCAGCCGTTGGCGGTAGGGGTTGTGGTCGGGGCTGCGGTGTTGTCGCCCGCCGTGGCGAGCGAGTTGATGCTGCTCGCGTTTCTCGTGGTGTTGCAGGCGGCCGGGGTGCCGGTGCAGATGCGGCGGGACTGGCCGGTGCTGCATGTGGCACGAACCCTGCCGGTGGTACTGGCCGCGCTCGGGCAGATCGCCGTCAGCGGCTTCGAGGCGGGAATTGCCGGGGAGGAGGCAGCGCAGCGGCAAGGGCTGCTGATGGCGGCGGTCGCGTGCGCGGTGGTCGGAATCGTCGGCGCTCTGCTGACGGTGCGGCGTCGCGCCGGGGACATCACCGCCAGTGTGACCATCGCCCTCACCGCACTGCCGGTGCTCGCCGCGGCGGCGCTGTTCGACCGAGCGGTTTCCGCATCCATCACCGGCGTGCTGGCCTGCGTGTTGCTCGTAGTGGCCGCGACCGCGTTGCGACCGGAAATAGCCGTGCGGCTGAATATCCCACGTCACACGGCTCTGGTGTCGGCGCTCACCGGTGCGGTCGCGCTGCTGCAGACCTGCATCACGGCGACCGGCGGCAATCCGCATTTCCTGCCGACCGCGCTGTTCACGGTCGCGCTCGCGTTCCTCGGTGTCGCCGCAGCCGGCCGAAACCGGGTTTGCGCAGTTCTCGGTGTTGCCTTCGCCCTGCTCGGCGGACTGGTGCTCTTCGCGATCGCCGACCCGGAAACCCTTGCGGCACAAAGCCTTGCGATCCGGCATCTCGACGGTGCAACGGTGCTCGCCGCACTGCTCGGCCTAGGCGCCGCCGCGATGGTCGCCTGGGTCGTGCGGCGACTGCCCGGCGGAAACGACGCGCTCATCACCGGAACGTGGGTCGCCGTCAGCCTCGCCGGCCTGTACTTCGTCCTGGTGGCGACGGTTTCGACGGGTGTAACCCTCAGCGGCACACAGGGTTTCCTCATCGGCCACAGCATCGCGACCATCATCTGGATGGCAGCCGCGACGGCTGCCCTCTTCGTCGGCCTGCGCAACCTCCGCACCGCCCCCGCCGTCGCCAAAGTGTGCCTGGCCTCCGGCCTCCTGGTGGTCGCGGCGGCCCTCGCCAAACTCTTCCTCTTCGACCTGGCCACCCTCTCCGGCCTCATCCGCGTCGCGGCCTTCCTCGCAGTCGGCACCCTCCTACTCCTTACCGGCACCCGCTACGCCCAAGCCTTCGCCACCCCCGACCACACCGATTCGAAGCCCTGACCCCGTCGAACCCACCCCTACCGCGCTCCCAACCACGCGAGATCACCCCGCGCCCTCCTGGTCAGGCGATCACCACGCTCTGGTGGCGGGAGCCGCTCGGCCGATGCCGCCACCAGAGCGTGGTGATCAGTTGTCCGGATCTCGCGGAGCTATCGGGCCACTCGGCCCCGGCGGATACCCGCTGGTTCGTCGTCGATCACCACGCTCATGGGGCGAGCGTGGTTCTCACGAACCAGCCGGCGTCGGACCATGAGGATGTGCTGAGGAGACGACTCCGGCCACGGTGATCCCGGAGGGGCCGTGGCCGGAGTTCTTGTCGGAGGGGCTTACGGAGTCTCGTCGTTGCGGCGGCGGAGGAGTTCGTTGACGCTCACCGTGCGGCCGTCGTCGCCGTGGTGGCGGCCCTCGTCGACCGGAGTGCTGCCGCGGCGGGAGGAACGCAGTTGCGCCATCCAGTTCTCGATCTCCGTGCGGGTGTCCGCCTGGGGGTCGTCCTCGGGAGTTGCCGTCGAGCCGTTTTCCGAGGAGGCGGCGCCGTTCGTATCCGGGGCGGGCGGTGAAGACGGCTCTGCCGCATCGGAATTCGGGATCGGTGTGAATCCGGGCGGCGCTTGCCATCCGCCTGCCGTCCGCGGGCTTTCGCCGGTCGCGTGACCACCGGTGGCACCCTGATCGCCTGCCTCGTCGGCTGCGGTGAAGGGTGCGGTTTCGGGGTCGTCGTCGGCGGGGGACACCGGGTCGGCCGGACGGGATTCCGGCGACGTGGTCTCCGGGGCAGACACCGGAGTGAATCCGGGCGGTGCGACCTGAGGACGCAGAACGTCCGGCGTGCGGCTCGTATCCGATTGTGCGGCAGTCTGTTCCCGCGCGGCAGGGTCCTGCGGCGTGCGGCTCTCGGCCGATTGCGCGTTGTCCGGGGAACCTATTTGCGCGGACCGCCGCGCATTGTCGATCGACGCCCACATCGACGACGCACCGGCCGACATCGGCGGTTCCGCTCCCTCGGCGGTCGGCGCATCACCCGGGACACCGTCGGTCCACGGGAGTTGCTGTGGGTCGACGGGGACCGGAGTGCCGAAGACGTTCTGGGCAGCCGGGGTCTGCGGTTGCGCGTCGCGCTCCTCTGGTGCGGGGCGGCGCATCGGAAGATCCGGGAATTCCGGGAGATCGGACGCCGGCTCGGCGGCCTGCTGCGCATCCGCGCGGTGGGCGCCGGGAGTCGCGGTCAGGTCGGGTTGGGGCGGAATGAAACTCTGCGGACGTGAGTCCGGTTCGCGCGCAGCATCTTCCGTAGCGGTTGGGCTGATCCGGTCAGCGGCGGGTGCCTGCGGTTCCGGTGCATCCTGCGATGCGCGACCCGACTCGTCCTCGCCGGTTCGCGGGAGCGGAGTGAACCCGTTGAAGGTTCCACCCGCCGGGAAGTCGGAAGGACGCGACACCGGACGCGGCGTCGGTGGGTGCACGATGCTGGGCGGTGGCGTCACCGGAGGCGGCGTGTTCACGATGCCCGATGGCGGTGTCACGGGAGGCGGCGTGTTCACGATGCTCGGCGACGGCGTCACCGGGCGAGGCGTGTCGGTGTTCGGCCGAGCGGGCGTGACGATGCTCGGTCGGGATTCCGGTGTGTCCCCGGGGAATTCACCACCGACAGGCGTGCCGGGCGTCGAGATACGGGGCGTCGTCGGGCTGTATCCCGCAGGTGGCTTGACCCGCTCCGAACCGCGCGGCGCGGACTCGTTGCCCCGGGAATCGGGCAGGTCGAGACCGCCGATCACACCATCGACGGGGCCTGCCACATCGGCCGGTCCGGAACCGCCGATTACACCGTCGACACCGAATTCCGCACGGCCCGAATGGTTCTCCCTGGCCGAATCGACGGGTGTCGAGCTCGGGTAGCTCTGATCATCTCCGGCATTCGAGCCGGGGGCAGGGGTTCCGGAACCTGCGCCGAAAACCTGGTGGTCGGAACGGTTTCCAGCTGCCGGATCCCCGGGCGCGACCGCACCATGATCCGGCCGGATCGCAGTCGACTTCCCGGAAGCGCCTGTATCCCCACGTCCCGATCGGAACGCGGTCGGGTCACCAGTAGCGCCTGTTTCCCCATGTTCCGATCGGAACGCGGCCGGGTCCCCAGTAGCGCCTGTTTCCTCACGTCCCGATCGGAACGCGGTCGGCTCCCCGGGGGCGGCCGTATCCCCATGGTTCGACCCGTCTTTGGGCGATCCCATAGGCATGCCCGAATCCCCACGGCCAGAGCGATTTTCATTGCCCGGCTCAGGGGCGGGGGAATCCGGCTGCACAGCAGGCAGCATCTGCGTCGGCTCGTCATCGGCGCCGAGAGGCTTCGCCGAACCGGGCTGCACAACCGGCAGCACCCGCGTCGGCTCACCCGACAGCATCGACGCGCGCGGCCGCGTGGGATCCGGCGACATCGGCTTGCGCGGCCGGGCCGGTTCGGCGGACTCGGTGATCTTGTCGATGCGCTGAGTCGGCGCCTCGGCCTCGATCTCGGCCACCGTGCGCGGACGACGCGGTGTCTTGGCCAGTTTGGCGTCGGGGACGGAGACCATCTGCATGGTCGGCGGGTCGGTGATCGGGGTGGTCTTCACCAGGTCGACGACCGCGCCCTTCTGCGGACGCTCGTCATCGAGGATGGGTTCGCCCAGGCCGATCTTCTCCTGAATCCGCTTCATCCACTTCGGCGCCCACCAGCAGTCGTCGCCGAGCAGTTTCATGATCGCGGGGACGAGCAGCATGCGCAGCACAGTCGCGTCGATGAACAGTGCCGCGATCATGCCGTAGGCGATGTACTGCATCATCACCATGTCGGAGAAGGCGAATGCGCCGGTCACCACGAGCAGGATCAGCGCGGCGGCGGTGATGATGCGTCCGGTTTGGGCGGTGCCGATACGCACGGCTTCGGTGGTCGACGCGCCTTGGGCACGGGCCTCCACCATGCGGGAGAGCAGGAAGACCTCGTAGTCGGTCGACAGGCCGTAGATGATCGCGATGATCAGCATCAGAACTGGTGCGCTGATCGGCTGTGGTGTGAAGTTCAGGATCCCGGATCCATGGCCGTCGATGAAGATCCAGGTGAGGATGCCCAGCGTCGAGCCGAGTCCTAGCGCACTCATCACTGCGGCTTTGATCGGAAGTACAAGCGAGCCGAAGGTCAGGAACATCAGCAATGTGGTGACCAAGAGGACAACCGCGATCATCAACGGCATACGCTCGAGCAGCGCGTTGATGCTGTCCATCTGGATCGCACCTTGACCGCCGACATACATTTCGACGTTGGCAGGCGGCTCGATTGCGCGGAGATACTCGATGGTCTGCTCTGCGTTGTCGGAGTCGACCAACGTCGCCGAGGTCTTGAAGATCGTTCGGTCGTTCGGCGCCGAGGAGGGCACGTCGAATGGGCCGACGAGTCCGGGTGCCTGGTTGGCAGCCTTCCATGCCTTGCCGATCGCGGTGGTGTCCTGAGACACGAAAATGATCTGAACGGGGTCGGTCTTCCTGAGCGGAAAGACTTCGTCGAAATGTTCGATCGCGAGCCGTGTCGAGTTGTCCGGCGGCAGGTACTTTTCGTTGATCCCGCCGAAAGCCAAGTCCTTCACCGGGATGATCAGTAGGAGCAGGCCGATCGTGATCGGGATCGCGATCTTGAGCGGGTGCTTCATGACCCAACGGGTCAGATTGCCCCAAAAACTGTTCTCGATCTCGTCGGCGGACTTGTCCTTGCGGAATCGCTTGAGACCCAGCATATCCACGCGCGGTCCGAGGACAGCGAGCATCGCGGGCAAGATCGTAATGGCGGTGATCGCGGCCAGCGACACCGTCGCGATAGTGCCGTACGCGATCGAACGCAGGAAACCCTGCGGGAACAGCAAGATGCCGCCGAGACTGGCGATGATCATCGTGGCCGAGAACACGACGGTACGACCGGCCGTCATGACCGATCGTCGGACGGCCGCGCGCGTGTCGTACCCTTCAGCCAATTCTTCACGGAATCGGCTGACTATAAATAGCCCGTAGTCGATCGCGAGCCCGAGCCCGATCATCGAAACGACCGCGCTGACGGTCGAGTTCACCTCGGTGAAGTGGGTGAAAGCCATGACGATACCGTTGGCGCCGAGGATGGTCAGACCACCGATGATCAGCGGCAATGCTGCCGCGACGATGCCACCGAAGATGAAGAACAACAGCACACCGACTGCGGGAATCGCCAGCAACTCCATGCGTTTGACGTCGTTGGCCATGGTGTCGTTGAGCGTGCCCGCCATGCCCTGCAGGCCGGAGACCTCGGTATCGACGCCGGGCACGACGAAGGCATCCTTGGTCGCACGGAAGCTTCGCAAAGTTTCGGTGTCGTTGGCGCCTTTCAGCGCGATGAGCGCGAAGGCATGCTTTTTGTCCTTGGAGCCGAAAGTCGACGGCACGGCGGGCGCGTTACCGACCTTCCAGTACGTGCCCACCAGGGCGCCGATCGCATCCGGGTACTTGCTTTGCAGACCCGAGAGGTTCTCGATGATCTTCGCGCTGAACTCGGGGTCATCGATCGTTTTGCCCTCGGGGGCGTTGTACATCACGACGATGTCGGAGTTGTGGTCGCGCCCCCATGCGCTGTCGGCGATTCTCGCGGCTTGCGCGGATTCCGAGCCAGGGTCGTCCAACCCACTCGAACTCAGGTGGTCTTCCAGCCCGAAGCCGAAACCACCCAGCGCCAACATCGCGGCCCCGACCACACCGATGACGGCGAATCGGAACCGATAGACCAGATCGCCCCAGCGGGTGAACACTTAAGCGACTCCTTGACCAGGGCGAGATGTGAGTAGCGCAGAAAGCGGCCGGAAGGGCTGCAACCATGCGCCCTCGTCGGGCAGCGAATCGAGGCTCACCCGCGGTAGCGGTTCCCGGAATACTCCCGGGATGTCCTCGAGGTCGACGAACTCGAGAGTATCGGAAGTGACAGCCCAACTCGCGTGCTCACGGAATCCGAGTACCTGAGCTGGGGTTCCCTTGGCGGCGATGGCTTCCAGCGGTTCGCGGAAGGCTTGACCGTCGGCGGAGGCGACCATGATTCCGGCCAGTCCGCCGTGCCGGGCCCGCATCGCGATGTGGGCGAGCATGTCGGCGTCGACGTCGGAGTCCTCGTCGATCTTCGGCTTGGCGAAGACCGCGAAACCCACATTGCGTAATGCCTCGACCCAGGGGCGGACCACGTCGGCGGTGCCGGGGGCGATATTGGTGAAGACGGTTGCTTCGGCTTCGATGCGGGTTTTGGAACCCACCGACAGTTCGGCGGTCCTGGCGAGCAGCCAGCGGCCGAGCGCGTCGAAGCGGGGACGATAAGCGGCCGTGGGACGTCCACCGAGGATGGCGCCGAGTCCCATGTCGAGGTTCGGCGCGTCCCAGACGAGCAGGACGCGCCGGACATCGGGCCCGGAACCGCTCAACGCCTCGGCGCCGGCACCTGACTGGTCGAGTTCCGGCATCTCGGGGGCGATCTCACTCACGCTCATCTCTCGATCTTCCCCCATATGAACTCGTTGATGACGCTTCCGGCACGCAGACCTTTGCCCTCGAACTTGGTGACCGGCCGGTCGAAACCGATCGGCGCGGTGTCGCGGTTGGCCGCGCTGTCGCCACCTGTGGTGTCGTTCAGGCCGGTGAGCAGCGGTTCCTGTGAGCCTACTTCGAGAATGTGTTCGGCGTAGTCGGCGTGGTCGGTCGCCACGTGCAGCACCCCGCCGGGCTTCAGCCTGCTCGCGATCAGCGCGAAGGTCGGGGCTTGCAGCAGCCGGCGCTTGTGGTGGCGGGCCTTGGGCCACGGGTCGGGGAAGAACACGCGCACACCGGTCAGCGACTCCGGGGCAACCATGTTCTCCAGCACGTCGACGGCGTCACCGCGCAGCAACCGGATATTGCCGATCTCCTCGCGTTCCACCTGCTGCACCAGCTGGGCAAGGCCCGGTTTGTAGACCTCGATGCCGATGAGGTTCAGGTGCGGCTCGGCCTTGGCCATGGCGGCCGTGGCGGTGCCGGTTCCGCAACCGATCTCGATGACCAGCGGGGCGCTGCGCCCGAACCAGGCGTCGGCGTCGATGGGCTCGTTGGACACGTCCCGGCCGATCACCGGCCAGGTGCGTTCCCAGGAGGCCTGCTGGTTGGGCGTCAATGCCCCTCGGCGCGAGCGGAAGCTCGTCACGCGGGGGTAGAGCCGGGAGCCGGTGGTCGAGCGGCGGCCCGCTTCGTTCGGCATCTCCGAGAGCTTCAGGTGCTCCGGGGCAGTGGACGGCGGCCCGGGAACCGACTCGACAGGGTGGTTGGCGGCGTCGTTCACGTCGTCCATTGTCCAGCATGCGCCGAGTTACGTCGCAGCCGCCTCACGCCGGATCTGACAGAATGCCCTCCGAAAAGGGGGTGCGCGCAAATGCCGACAGGGACCATGACCGCACAGACACGGCCATCCGACCAGCTCGATCAGCTGATCTCGGACCTCGGCGCAGGTGGGGGAACCGACCCGGTGATCGCCGAGCGGCTCGTGGAGGCAGTACACCGCAGACGCAGGCCGTTGCGGATCCAGGTTGCGGGGCGTGCGCTCAGCGGGCGGACCACCGTCCTCGCGGCGCTGGCACTGCTGTCCGCGCAGGAGACCGACCCGGTCGACCAGCCCGAACTACCCGACCCCGTGCTCGACGGTGATCTGGTGGTGTACGTGCTGGCCGGCGCGCCGCAGGCGGCCGATCTGCGGGTACTGGAAACGCTGCCCAGGGACCGCAGCATCGTGGTGCTGAACAAGGCCGACGCGATGGGTTCGCGCTGGGGTGACGCCGTGGCCGCCGCCGAACGGTTCGCCCGTGAGCTGCGCTTGCCGGTGGTACCGGTGGTCGCCTCGCTGGCGGCGCGCACCCGGGCGGGCAGCGTCGACGCGGCCGATCTGAGCGATCTGCGCAGGCTCGCGGTGGGCCCGGACGTGCCGTCGGTGCTGGCCGCTGACCTGTTCATCGGTGCCGGTTCCGATCAGGACGCCCGCAGGCGCCTCATCGAGAACTGGGACCTCTACGGCGTGGACTGCGCGCTCACCGCGCTGCGCGCCGACCCGGATCTCACCTCCGCCGCGCTGATCCAGATCCTGCACTCAGCGGGCGGCATCGACCCGCTGCACCGGCTGGTCCACCGCCGCTACGGGCAGGTCGAAGCCGTGCGCGGGGGCGAGTTGCTCGACGAACTGGTCCGGCTGGCGGCACGTGCCGTTCCCGGTGACGGCGGCCGCGCCCGCGCGCTGATCGATCAGTACCTGGCCGGTGACGAGGCCTTGTGGATCGGTCTGTGCGCCGGTCTGGCCTGCCCGCAGGTCGCCCACCTGGCCGCCGGATATCCCTCGCCCGCGCCCGGTGACGCCGACGAGGCGCTCTCGCGCGCCACCCGCTGGCGGGCCGTGGTGTCGAGCGACATGCCGCCCGCCGCCCGCCGCGCCGCGCTGCGCGTGCACAACGGGTACATCAGAGCCTGGGAGCGGATGAGCAGTGCCGGACTCTGACGAGGCCGCACTGCCCGCCGACGTCGACGCCGTCATCGAACGATGGAATCCGCAGGGTAAGGCGCTGCTGCGGGCGATGGCCGGTTCCGGCGCCGCCGCGAGCGTGCTGTTCTACGCCCCCGACGACGCCAACACCACCGTGCTGCGCACCGAACTGGCCCGCTTCGAACCGCGCATCGACCTGATCGACCCGGCCACCCCGACCACCGAACCCGCCCCGGCCCTGATCCTGTTCGACGCGGGCAGCGTGATCGGTGCCGACCTGCTCGCCCTCATCGACCGCCTGCGCGGCGCGGGCGCACCGATCCTGCTCGCCATGAACGGCTTCCACGCTTACCAGGACTGGCGTGCGATGCGCGAACGCAGCCTCGCCCTGCTCGCCGCCCGCGGCAGCGACGACCTCGACATTCTCGCCGTCTCGGCCCGGCTCGCCGCCGCCGCCCGCGCCGCCGACGACTCCGCCCTGCTCGACCGCTCCGGCCTC
>NZ_BDBI01000045.1 GCF_001612905.1 Nocardia ignorata NBRC 108230
TTTCCGCGCTCCCCCCACACCTCCCCTTCGCTTCTCTCCGCCCATTTAAAAAGGCAGACATCTGGCATCTCGGATAACGATCCGATAACACCCGTGTCGATAGTTGTCCATCGTTGCTCAGAGTTGTCGAACCGAATTAATTGTCGCTTGCGGCAACATAATTCATTGATGCCTCATGGAGGCATGGTCGCGACTATTCATCGAGTCGCCGCAGGAAACGGCTACCAATACTATTTGCGTCAAACCGCAGCCAACGACCGAACCGCTCGCGGGCGGTCATCGCTGTCGCAGTACTACTCCGATCATGGTGAAGCACCCGGACGCTGGCACGGCACCGGCTTGGGCGCCCTCGACCTCACGGCCGGGTCGGAAGTGACCGAGCCCCAGATGAAGTCACTGTTCGGGGAAGGTCTTCACCCGAACGCCGAGCAGATCAAGACCGAGGTCTACACACGCCAGATCGCGCTCGGCGCAAGCGACCGTGACGCCACCCGCGCAGCCGAGAAGGCAACGAAACTGGGCAACAAGTTCGCCGTCTATGAAGTTCGGTCGGAGTATCGGAAGCGCTGTTCTCAGGCCTACCGCGCACACAATTCAGCACGGAATATGGAGCCCACTGCCGCCATTTCCGATGACGAACGTGCACGTATTCGCACACAGGTGGCGACCGATATGTTCACTGACGAGTACGGTCGTGCAGCCTTGAACGCGAGAGAGTTGTCGGGGTGGGTCGCCAAGAACTCGCGTGTCAACCAGGCCGCGCTAGCCGGTCTCGAGATCACTTTCTCCCCGGTGAAGAGTGTGTCGGTGTTGTGGGCGTTGGCCCCACCGGATATGGCGCGGCGGTTAGAGGTTGCCCACCAGCGCGCGATCAGGGATGCGTTGGCGTGGTTGGAACGCAACGCCGTGTTCACCAGGCTCGGCCGCAACGGCGTCCGTCACGCCGAAGTCGAAGGCATCGTCGCGGCTTGCTTCACCCATCGCGACAGCCGCGCAGGCGATCCCGACCTCCATACCCACGTCCTGGTCGCCAACAAAGTCCGCACCCTGGACGGCAAGTGGCGCACGATCGACTCGCGTTTGTTCCATGAAGCGGCCGTCACGGTCTCGGAGATTTATGACTCCCGCCTCGAGCACTACCTCGAACTCGCTCTGGCCCTGCAGTTCGAAACCCGCCCTGACCGCGATATCCACCAGGTCCCGGTCCGTGAAGTCGTCGGTGTCCCGCTGGAACTGATCCATGCCTGGTCGCAACGTGGCACCGCGATCAACGCACGCTTGGACCGGCTCACCGCCGATTTCCAGGCAACCTTCGGCCGCGAACCCACCCCGGAAGAGGTCTACGGGCTGGCCGATCGGGCAACGTTGGACACCCGCCCGGCCAAACACCTTCCGCAATCGCACACCCAGCAACGGCAAACCTGGCGGGAACAAGCCACCGCCGTGCTCGGCGGCCATGAGCCCGTTGAAGCGGTGATGGTGGCCGCGGTGTCGGTGCCACCGATATCGCGCCCGGAGCCGGACGCCGCGTTCATCGCCGCGACCGCCGAACGTGCGCTGGCCGCTGTATCGGAGCGGCGCTCGACGTGGCGGCCGTTCAACTTGCGCGCCGAGGTCGAACGCCAGCTCCGCGGCCGGATCAGCCCCGCCGACTGGGCCTGGGTCCCCGACAAAGTCGTCGCCGCAGCACTCTCACCGCGGTCTACGATCGCGCGCGGTGATCCCGACCTCACCGAAGAACCCGAGCTGCGAGCGGTGCCCGCCTGGTTGCGCCACCGCGACGGCAGCCTCGTTCACGTTCGTCCGAACTCCCAGATCTACACCACCGAAACCACTCTCGACGTCGAAGCCGCACTCATCGAACTGTCCATCGAACCTGGCGCCCGCACCCTGGACCCCGACCTGCTGACCAACGCGGTCGCGGAATACAACACTGCGCATCCTGATCGGCCGCTCAATGTCGGCCAGGTCGGTGTGATCTCGTCCTTCGCCACGTCCGGGTTGCGCGTGCATACTGCTAACGCTCCGGCTGGCACCGGCAAGACCACTGCCATGCAAGTTCTCACCAGCGCATGGCATTCCAGCGGCGGCACCGTCCTTGGGATGGCGCCCACCGCTGCGGCGGCCGCGGTGCTCGGGGAGTCGATCGGCACCCGCGCTGAGACCGTCGACAAGCTCCTCGACGTCATCCATCGCCACTCCGTGCGCGCGGATTCGCCCACGGTCGTGCGGGATCATCCGCCGTCGTTGCCGCAGTGGGTTCTCGACATCGACAACACGACGCTGGTGATCGTCGACGAGCACGTCAAACTCGGCAACACCAAACGCCTGCAACTGCTGCAGTTCCTGTCCCGTCGCGGGGCCACGGTGCGCTGCATCGGTGACGACCGGCAACTGCCCGCGATCGACGCCGGTGGCGCCGACGCCGACATGAACGTCGCCTCCCCCGAACAAACCGTGACGCTGTCACACGTCGTCCGGTTCGCCTCCACCGGCGAAGCAACCGCGTCGATCGGGCTGCGCGAGGGCGACCCGGCCGCGTTGGCCTGGTATCTGGACAACGACCGCATCCACGCCGGGCACACCGGGTCGGTCTACGACGACACCTATACAGCATGGGCCGCCGACCACAACGCCGGTCGGGACGCGGTCATGTTGGCGCCCACCCACGAGGTCGTGACCGCGCTCAACGCACGCGCCCGCGCCGACAGACTCACCCGAACCGGCACGAAACCGGAGACCGAAGTGGTCCTCGCGGACGGTCTTTGCGGCTCTGTCGGTGACACCGTGCGCACCCGACGCAACAACCCGAAGCTGCGTTTCGGCGACACCGATTGGGTCCGCAACGGCTACTCCTGGACCATCACCGCCGTCAACCAGGACGGTTCACTGACCGTGTCACACCGACGCGGCGGCACCAACAGCGACACAACCGTCCGACTTCCGGCCGAGTACGTGCGCGCCCATGTGCATCTGGGGTACGCCGCGACGATCGATTCCGCGCAGGGAATCACCGCCGACGCCTGCCATGTCGCGTTGTCCGGGCGCGAATCCCGCCAACAGTTCTACGTCGCGATGACCCGCGGGATCCACGCCAACCACGCCTACCTCGCGACCGCCCTCGACGGCGCCGAAGGCTCGATCTACACCGAACCCGCCGTCTACCCGCGCACCGCGGTGGAAGTTCTACAGCGCGTCTTGGCGCGCGACGGGGCACAGAAATCCGCACACACCGAACTTCGCGACGCCCTCGACCCTGCCTTGCGCATCGGACGGGCGGTCGATATCTACCTCGACACCCTCGGCCTGACTGCCGAACACGCCCTCGGCAGCGACCGTCTCACCGAACTCGACCACGCCGCCGACACCATCCACCCCGACATGACCGACAGCCCCGCCTACCCGGTCCTGCGTCAACACCTGGCCCTGATCGCACTCACCGGCGCCGACCCCATCGCCGCGCTCCGCGCCGCCGCGGATAAGCGGGAACTCGATACCGCCGATGATCCCGCTGCGGTGCTGGACTGGCGACTGGACCCGACCGGCGCCCATTCCGCCGGCACCGGACCACTGCCCTGGACCCCAGGACTGCCCCACGGCGTCACCGATCAGGCCCTCGCCGAACTTGTTCGGGCCCGCGAACGGATCGTGTCCGCCCTCGCCGAACAAATCCGTGACACCGCGCGAAGGTGGACGCCGGGCAACGTACCCGCGTGGGCGCGGCCACTTCTCGGGACCGATCCCGCGTTGCTCGGCGAACTCGCGGTGTGGCGGGCAGGACTCGGTATCCCCGACACCGACACCCGACCCACCGGACCAGACCGCTACACCGACCTCGAACGCCTGCACCAGAAACGCCTGCAACAACGCGTCATCGACGCCTGCGGTGACCCCGCGCTGCCACGCAATCGGTGGGCCGACGTCGTCGCCAACATCGATGCTCGAATCAGCACCGACAGCTCGTGGCCGGTCATTGCCGACAAAATCGACCTCGCCGACCGCGCCGGACTCGGCATCACCATTCTGCTCACCGGCGCCGCCGCACAACGACCATTGCCCGATGAAATGCCCGCCGCGGCACTATGGGCACGCCTGGAACTGGAACCATCCGCCCTCGACACCACCGACACCGACCCTCTCCACCCCGACTGGCTACCCGACCTCGAAACCGTCCTGGGCACCGACACAGCCGAACAGCTCACCAACGAACCGGCCTGGCCCCGGGTCGTCGCCGCCGTCGAACGCGCCACCAAATCCTGGTCACCCCGCGATCTGCTCTTCACCGCCTACGAACTACTCCAAGGCGCCCAACCCGACGACGCCGCACCATTGCGTCCCGACCAACTCGCCGCCGCACTGGCCTGGCGCATCGACACACTGCACCACCACACCCCGACACCACCACCTGCCCACCACGCTGAACAGGCAGCGCCTGAACCGAGCGCCCCGGATGGCGGCAGCGAAACCACAGCCACCGCCGCTAAAGCCGAGCAGACCCAGCACAAAATCGAGGATGCTCCTGTCGCCACCGTTGTCAGCGAACCTGCCGAGGACGACCTCCCCACCGGCATCGACCGTATTGCCGAATTGTTCGCGACCGGGCGAGTCGCCGACGCTGTCGCTGCGTTCCGAACCTTCAACACCGGACTAGCCGACGACGAACAAGCGGTCCTCACCGCTATCTCGGAAACCCTCTACCAGTACAGCTTCCCCGTCGCGCAAGCCCGACTCCGCTGGGCCGCCAGACAGTTCCCACAACACCAGGCTCTGATCCAGGCGTGCACACCCTCAACAGATCCGCACGTCTTCCGCCGTGACACCGAACCCGACCACGACCGCACCCGGCCCGTCTACGACCACCGCGAACGCTTCGACCCCACGGTCACACCGGCTGCTTTCGACCCGATCCAGGCCGCAGGCAACGACGTGGTCGACACCTACCTCGCCGACCCCGAAACACTCGACAGCCGCGATCCGGCGTCGATCAGCGCCGCCCGAGCAGCAGCGGGTGGCTATCCGATCGACTACGACCTGGCCGCGATACCCGCCATCATCGGCCTGCCATGTGTCGATTGCAGCATCGAACGCCCCGACAATGCCAGATCTCCCGTGCCCCCAAGAGTCTCCGACGACGGCCTGTGCCACGACTGCCGCGACAACGAACGGCCAGGCATCCCCGAACACAACCCCGCAGAGCACATCACCGCACGATGCGCCCATATCGTCGAGACCCACCCCGCACCTGCGGCCTTGGCGATGCTGCGCCGCGACTGGCGCATACTCGACCAGCCCAGGCGCGCACTCATCGAGCAGTGGCTGACCGACAACCCGCTCACCGAACAACCACTTCCCGTCCTCACCCCGCTGCAACGTCTCTCCGACCGCGCGCTCGCCGAGGCGATCGACGGACTTACCCAGCGGCTCAGCAACATCGCAACAGAAGCCGAATTCTTCACCCCGATTCGACATGACGACTTCTATTCCGCACCCGATACGACCGTGGCCGAACACCGGCAAACCGCCGAGAACGCACAACTGACCGCCCGCCAGCACGCCCACGAACTCGACATCGCTATCCGAGCACTCCACGCCACCGCGGACACACTCGAGACCGCGCGTGAAGAACTCGACTCCCTGCCAGTGACGCGCCGCCGCCAGCGCAAGACCCTGCAAGAACGCATCAACACCTTGGTCCGCGAACACCGCGAGCGCAGCGAAACGCACGAGCAGATCCGAGACACCGCGCGGGCAGCAAACCGGCACGCCAACGAACTACTCGCCCGCGCCGAACGCACCGCCGCCGAAGACGAAAGTCGCCGTCTCGCAGACCATACCCACGCCGCTGGCACCACCGCCAACGACCGAGAACGAACGACCGCGGCACTTCAGAACGGGCTGAGCGCCGAACTCTCCGACCACCGTGCAGAACAACTGAGACGACATCAACTGTCACACCCTCAGCGACAACGGGAGGAACACGCACGTACCGAAGTGAACGCAACAGCGGAAGATTTCATCCCAGACGAATACACCTACCCCGACGGGAACAAGCCGAGTCCAGAAACTGACCTCGGCCGGTGACCAGCAACGTGGACCCTGAATGTCGGCTATATACATACAAGCAACGCCATGACCTCTAGTTTCCTCACCGTAGAGCCTCGCCTGCAGTGGCTCGATCCCGGCCACACCGGACTCATTCCGCACCGAGTGCGGGTGGGATCTGCGGCCCGGGCGCCAGTGGTGCTCACGCACAGTTCAACATCCCGAGCCGAACACGCTCGAGAGGCTGTCTGACCTGCGGGCCTGCTAGGACAACGAGATGGAACAGCTCTCAACAACCGGTAGAGCACCTCACCGGACGGATGCGACACATCTGGTCGAGATCGTTCTGTCTGCTTGCGCGTCCGGGTAGCCTCAGCGATGCGTCAGAGCCAGAGATGCGAGCACGCGAGGACGGCGTTCAACGATCTCACGCTCCATGTCTCCCGCTTTCGGCGATGGTGTAGGCCAAGTCAGTCAGCTCGTGTGGCCCCCGATCGGCCGCACACTCGTCGCAGATGTTGATCACCCGGCCGGCCAACGGGGCTGCGAAGGCCGGTAGGCCGATGTCCTGCTCGAGCTCTTCATCCCAATCAGGGGTGGTCTCCATTTGACATACGTCGCAAGCCCAAACTTCGTGCATATCTGTATCGTTCGTCATGCCATAACGCTACGGCGCGATCATTGATAGTTCCACACGAAGTCCGTTGTAAGCGGTTGCAACTAAAACCTACTGCTTCCACTACGCCTTCGACTCCCTGGCAACGAACAACCGGTCCATTCGAATTTCGAAATCGCCTAATACGGCGTATGTTTCGGGATCCTGGCCGAACACGGCCTCTACGACGTAACCGCTATTGCCTGCCGAGGTTCGCCCGCGACCGTCAACCTGGCCGCCGCGGTTAGTCCCCAAATTCCTGGGGTCTCACCGCAGTGGGCCGATGGCCCAGCGCGACCGCTTCAAGAAGCGCCATCGTTTCGCACCTGGTTGCACGGCTTGCTAGGCGATCGGGTGCCATCCCGACCATGGCCGGGAACCTGATACGCCGCGTAGGCAGTCAACTCGATGTTGCGCTTGGGCAGCGTGGTTCGGGTCCGATCCAGCTGCTTGAGCCGCCATGCAGGTCATTCGAAGCTCGCGGATGTCTCTCAACAGGGAGAAGCCGTCCCATGTCGTGACGTCGTAGCCGTACGCGTCGCAGAAGGAACGGTATCGTTCGGCCGAGATCCAGCCGAATGAGCTGTGTTTGATCGCGGTGGAGACAAGGTCCCATTCGGGTGGGCCGACCGAGGCACGCTCCAGGTCAAGAAACGTGGTCACTCCGGCTTCAGTGGTGACCACGTTGCCTTCCCAGGCGTCGCCGTGGATCGGCGACCACGGCATGCCGGTAGGCAACTCTTCCCAGCCTGCGCGCAGATCGGCGAGCCGCTGGTACAGCCACTGCCGATCCGCATGACTCAGCGACGACGCGCTGTCAATGCGTTGCTCGAGCCGGACGAACGGCGCGATTTCGGACAGAAACGGCGGCACGGCCAGCTGGTGCAAGGCCCGCAGCGCCGTCCCGATCTCGCGCTCGCTGCCGTTATGGTGGGGCGGCAACTCTTTCCACAGCGTCACTGGGCGCGAGTCGATCACAGCGAAGTCCGCGCGAGTGCCCATCGGCTCCACAGCCGAGATATTGTGTTCTCGAAGCCATTCCGCGATTTCCACCTCGCGGCGCGCCGCCTCGATCTGGCCCGCCCGCGCGACGCGAATGACCATCCGCTGATCAGGTACTCGGAAGATCGCATTCTCAGCAAGTTTGATCGGGACCATCCCGTCTGCGTCGATGCCAGCATCTGCGCATGCCGTGCGAGCGATGCGTTCAACGAGAGGGGTGTTCATGTGGTGGTAGCAGGAGTCGGTATCTGGACCTTGGCGCGGTGGGCGTAGCGGCGTAGTTCGGCGATGTCTTCGTTCGCGCGCTGGGACTTGAGGTCACGCGCGCGGCCGAGGGCTTGGTTCGCGATGGTGGTTGCCTCGGCCGGGTCACCGGTGGCCATGACGAGCGATGCGAGTTTGATGGTCGACATCGTCCGCGACCGTGCGGCGGTGTCGGCGTGGCCGTCGACTGCTGCGGCAAGCCGGTCGCGGGCCTCACCGACGAAGCTGCCGTGCACGGCGATGTCGAACAGGGCGTGGCCGGTGTCGCCCGCGTGCTGCGCGCTGTCGTAGTAGCGCATCCACGCCGGATCGTTGCCGGGCACGCACCGACTGAAGTCGCGGTCGGCGTTGGCGACGGAGGTCAGCGTCGCGGGAATATCGCCCAGCTTGGCGTGCACACGCGCTTCGGTGGTGTGCAGCATCGCCCGTTCGGTTGCGGTGAGTTGGTCCGCCTCTGTGAAAGCTCTGCGGACGTATCCGAGTCCGTCGTGGTTGCGGCCGGTCCAGATCGCGTGCCGCGCCATCGAAGAAAGGATCTTCGCCCTCAGGTTCACCGCCCCGGACTCTTCCGCACAGTCCAGGGCCAGAGCGAACATCGAGTCCGCGTCGTCGTGTGCGCACGCGTCGAAGGCCATGAACGCCGCCGTGTGCGCGAGGGACCCGACAGCCATCTGCAGGGCTGCGCGGTCGCGCGCGGAACAGTTGGCTTTCAGGTAGGCGACCGCGACCCGTAGTTGCGCGACGACGACGTCGCGGACCAGGCCGCCGCCATAGGTGGCGTCCCAGCGTGCGAATAGCTGGGCTGCTTCGTGAATCTGTTTGATCTCCACTGCGCCCACTCGCGTCGGGTTGACGGTGGTGCGGGCTTGGCTGAGCATCTGGGCGAGGCGGTCCGGTGACACGATGACCGTCGCAGCGGTAGCTGCGGCCACACGCAGGAATCCTTGTCGGTCCACGGGCTCCACGGTAGCCACGTTCGGCAGCTTGAACCACAGCAGATCCGGTGGGATGCGCAGGACAGTTGCCCACTTGACCAGGTTGGAGAGCATCTCGGGCGCCGGGCCGTTCTCGATCCGGCTCAGCTGCGCCTGGCTCAGATCCAGCCACTGCGCCACCTGGATCTGACTCAATGGCTGCCCGTGAGCGGGGTGGTTGCGGTACTCCTCGATGACCGCACCCATGTGCCAATTCGCCAGCGCCTCACGCAGCGGGCCGTGAGCCCAGAACTCGGCCGGCATCTCGGGCGGCCCGTCCGCCGAGGCGATGGGGGCGCAGTTGCCACACCACGGGCCGATGTTGAATCGGCTCAACGAACTTCCGCACGTGGCGCAGGTGCGACCATATCCGACTGTTTCCGCCATCGCTTCGCTCCCGTCGTTCCGACCCCACAACGCGAATATTTCGACGCTATCATCGGCACACGCGGCTGGTATACGTGCCGCGTATATCGGTTATGCCCTGTGCGCGTTGCCCGTAACCGCATGGTGGAGCGACTGTCAGTTCGTCCGAATTCGCTCCTGCACGGACTCCGCGACTACTGGCAAGCCGACCGAGGTGACCCATGGCAACCACCCTCGAAGACGATGTGTTCACCCTCCTCAAGCCCGGGAGACCGCTGACCATCGAGACGATTGCGCACGACCTGAGGGTGCCGCCGTGGATCGTCGCGCGAGCTTTGGATGCGCTGCGCCACAGGGGCGATGTGTTCCGGAACCGCTGTGCGCAGTGGCAAGTTTCGGCGGGCAAGCGCCGTCCAGCACGGCAGACGAGCCGATGAGCCGCCTCGCCTTGCCCGGCCCGAGGACCCCGCTGCCATGGGAGGAACAACAGGCCAACCCGGAGACGATCTGCGGAAGCGGTTGGCGCACAGGTTTGGCCGCTGCAGCCCCGAGCTCGGTCAAGCTAATCCCCACTGTTGAACGGAAACCCCCTCGATACGCGAACGCTACGCCATCACTGTGCGGCAAATTTCGATACCAGTGGCGGGCCCGGACTTTCACCAGGACCCCATCCCAGGGAAGCCGAGGCAACAATTGCCTGATCCGACTTCCCTCAACGCTGGAAAGCCACTTGGGAGGCCTCGTATGAACAGCAGCAAGGAGCCGAACTCATCCCAGCCCGCGGCGAGGCGTACTGAGCTGTGTGGGTCGGCCGACGCCCGCGCCGGGACGGAGAACCCTCAAACTTTCGACTGCACGCTGCCGACCATGGTTCGGCAGCTCGAGGCGATGGTAAGCGCGGGATGGTTGACCGGAGTGACCGAGGCGTCCAGCGACTTGCGATGACACCGACCAACATACGAGTGCAGCCGTTCACTGAGTCCCCGCGCAGTCGGTGCGAGTTCTCCCATCGAGAGGGTTTGTTGCCGACCGTGTCGCCCCACAGACAGACGGCCTGGCGATGACACACGCGAGCAGACCGTCACCGTGCCCCGACGAACCCGACGTCCAGCTCTCGGTCCTGATTTCGAGCGTCCGAATGGAATTCGCCGCCTGTGTGACCGCCGCACTGGTGTTCGTCTGCGACGTGGCCGCCCACCGCCCCGGAACCGTCGCCGTCGCCCCTGGTCGGTGCACCGGCCTGCCCCGGCTGCCGAACGAACGCCTCTACCTTCAGCCCTGACCATCCCGTCACGGCCCCGGCTACCTGAATGGCCTCCGCACGTGAACCGGCGAGAAACCACGACCCCTCCGGTCCTGGCCCCGTGCCGAGGCGGCCCCGGAGTTGTTTCCGGCGACTTCGGGGCCCCCGATCCTCTCGAGCAAGGAACCCAGCACGATGTACGCCAAGTTCGATACCACCACAACGCCTAGCTCACACCGCCGCCGATGGATCGCCGCGAGCGTGCTCGGCACGCTCGCCGCCCTGACCACCATCGCGATAGTGACCGCACCCGACAGCGACGCGGGCTCGCCCACCGTCATCTGCGCACAGATCACCTCTCCCTCTGGGGTAGTGAGCGGTTTCGGACCGGGTGGCACGTCCAGCGGCCCGGGGGCGATCTTGGGGTTCAACTACGCCTACTACGTGCAGCGCTCCGCCGAGGAGGCCCGCCGGTTCCTCACCGCCGACGCCCTCGTCCGCCCCAGTGACCGGTTGCAGGCTGGGATCGATGCGATCCCAGCTGGCACCCGGCACTGCGTCACGATCTCGCCGCTGGTCCGTGTGGGGGATGCGGACCTTTGGGCGGTCACCGTCACCGAATACCACCCCGACAGTGAGCCGTTCGCGCCGCGCCAGATCATCACCACCCGCACCCTCGGCGATGCGACGCTCATCAGCTCCATCGCCCGCACCTGAGACCAACTCCGACCACCTGAATACCTTGGGCCAACACCGCGCGGCCAGCTCGCTGGCCGGTCGGTCCGAGGGTGGGGAACCGCTCCCGGAGGCCGTCCCGACGACCCCGCGCCTCCGGGAGCGCGCCCCCGCACCCAGCAACCACACCCCGGCGGGCTCCCACCTACCAATCCAACTATCGAGAACAGAATGAAAGGCTAGAAATGTCTTACTCCAGCTGGTACGCCGCGGCCGATGACGGCTTGGAACCGTTGCAGCGCAGTCTGATCGATATCGAGTCCGAGACCAAATACCAGCGCAGCTACAGCCCCGAGATCCTGCCCGGTCTGGTGCAGACCCTCGCCTACGCCCGCACAATCCTGTCCAAGTGCACGACTGTGCTCGGCGTACCTGACGACAGCGAGGCGACTGCGGCGGTGCGGATGCAGAGCCAGGCCGTGCTCGACGCGCCCGGACACCGCTTCCACCTGCTCATCGGCGAAGCCGCCCTGCGGCGCACCGTCGGTAGTCACGCGATCATGGCCGCCCAGATCCGCAAGCTCGGTGACATCCTCACCAGCCGCGACAACGTCGATATCGGCATCATCCCGCTCGATGCCGAATTCATCGGCCAAGCAGACAATTTCGTCATCCACGACGAGACCGGCGTCGATATCGAGACCGTCACCGGTTCGGTCGAAACAAGCGGAGCAGACGAGATCGCCCTCGCGGTACGCACCTTCGACCTGCTCACCGACCAGGCCCGCTACGGCGAGCACGCCCGAGCCCTACTCGATCGGGCTTTGGCCGAGCACGTCGGCCCCGGCATCTAAATCCACCTGACGGTGTTCCAGACCCCGACCCTCACCCGCCGGGCCGTATCCCTCGTCGCGGCCACAGGCACCGGGCCGGGGCCTGGACGCCACCTCCGATAGGACTTGAATCTCATGCCGACAACCGGTCTCCCTGCCCTTGGGATGCTCACAGCCGCACGCCGGCGGGCGGTGTGACATGAGCCCCTGCCTGACTGAACTGCGATACAACGTTGCCAACAGCGCGCGAGTCGGCAACTGGCTCCTCGGCGGCAAGGACTACTACGACATCGACCGACTGGTCGCCGAGCACGCGGGCGAGAGGATTGTCACGGTCACTGGTGAGGCCCGCCGGTTCCTGCTGCGGGCAGTGGATCACCTCACCAACGAACACGCTGTGCATCAGTACGTCGACCTCGGCTGCGGTATCCCGCTACCGCCCAACATCGGTGACGTCGCCGGTCGCGACGTCGAGCGCGTCCGGGTGCTCTACCTCGACCACGACCAGCTCGTCGCCGTTCATGCCCGTGCCCTCTTGGCCAACGGTCCCGGCCGGCGCTTTTCCATGGTCGACATCACCGACACCACCGCCGTCCTCGACCAGATCACCGAGTTCTTCGATCTCGACCTGCCGATCGCGCTGTGCCTGTCCGGCACCGCCGAACTCCTGCCCGACCCACACGCCGTGCTCGCGGAGCTGGCCGGGGGACTCCCGCCGAACAGTTGGCTCATCCTCAGCCACATCACCGAGGACATCTTCGGCGACGAGATCCGCACATGGGCCACCCATCTCACCCACAACGGAATCCCCTACCGTCCTCGCGATCACACCGCCGTGACCGCGATGCTGGCCCCCTACCAGCTACTGGCACCCGGCATCGTCGCACCACACCGCTGGCGACCCGACACCGGCGACCCCACCTATCACCCATCCCACCACCCGCAATCGGACCTCAGCGGCTACGCCGCAGTAGGCCGGTACTCCGTTGAGACGTAGGAGTCGAGCTATTGACCGAATTAACGGGTCGAACGCCGGTGTGTTGGTGTCGGGCGCTCGCGGTGGCCCGGTAGACCTCTTCCGTCTGATTGGGAGAGGTAATGAGCTTTACTGGGTGGTCCTGAGCGTGATGTCCGTGAGATTCAGTGCCGAGTTGGGGTCGCGTAACCGAGGTCGAACCCCACCGAGACGATCGAAGCCCACCGCGCGTTCATCGCGCGGCGCCGCTCCACCCGCCCCAGCCAGGCTCCCTTGGCGGTCTGGATTTCGGTGTCGGTGATTGGGCACGGCGCCACCCAGTGGCTCCAGCGGTCGGGTTCTTCGACGGCCCAGTGCGCGAGGTCGAGGTAGAAGGCGCGGATCCGGATCAGCTCGTCCTTGAGGTTCAACCGCGGCGTCGGGACCTTGGTCCGCTCCCCGGTCCGAATCCAGCAGCACCACATCGGTATCGGCGCCGAAATCGGCGACCAGCCGATCCAGCGCTGCCGCAAACGTCGCGCTCGTGTCCCCCACGGTGAGCGTGTCCAGATCGAAGATGAAGCCCGCGCAGCAACAGCAAGGACCAGTTGCGGTGGGGACGCCTGGTTCGATCGGCCATCTGTGACGTCACTCATCGGTGGATGTGGACGTCAGTCGGGATCGGGAGATGTTCGTAACGGCGAATTTTGACGTCGTGATCTTGGTTGCGGTGCGAGGGTCGGTGTGCTTGGTCTCGGGTCCGGTGGTGTGGCGCACGGTTCAGGCGGCGACGAGTATGGTGTGGTCGGCGCTCCGAACGGCGGATCCGCGCCGCAGGGTTCCCCGGGACAAATCGCTGCGCGCGTTCGACTTCGACGCCAACCCCAATATCGACACTGCCACCATCAATGGGCTGTGGCACCGAAATTCGCCGATAGATCCAGAACACATCCCTGAAACCGACACCGCGATTCACCGATGGCCCGCACCGGAAGCACCGGGCCAACGGTGATCACTCAGACCGGACCGCGTCGGCCCAAGACACAGGCCACGAAATCGGCTTTGCCTTCTGCATACGCTTCACGATCGTGACCGCTCAGCTCCACCAGTCGATACTTCAGGTCCGCGTATTTCTGTGCCAGGCCGCTATCGGCCCGCAGAGCATCGCGAAACCGGAGTTGCTCGACCCAGCGGGAGTTTCCGGCCTGGATCAGGTGCAAATGGGGCTTCCCTGCGGCGCCCCGCGGAGTCCGGTTTGACGAAAAAGCGGCGCCACGGCCGACGGTCCAGTTCCGGGGGCACATAACACCAGCGGGCGACAGCGAGACGCTCTGACGCTTCCTCAACGGCAATATCGAGGTCAGAGACTGAAGCCATCACGTCAACGATCGGCTTCGCGGCAAGACCAGGGACCGCGGTCGACCCGACATGCTCCACACCCTCGACCAACCACGGCGCCAGCAGGTCCGCCAGTTCCTCGCACTCCACCTCGGCTCGGGCAGGCCACCGGGCGTCATACGGGCACACCTGCACCGCTTCATAAGCCCACGCTGGCGCGTTCTCATCCACCGCGCCACACTACAGCCCAGATCCGCTGCCACCTACGCGTTCACCGTCCACGGATCCAGCAGGAACGTCGAGCTCCGCACAGACTTCTGGCGGCGGCGACACGGTCAGTGACGCCAAAATTCACCGTCACACCGACGCTGCTCGCTCCAACAGCGACTCCAGGATTCACCGATCAACGACGCCAGAATTCACTGGCATAACCAGGACGCCGGACCCGGACCGGTTTCACTGACCGGCGATGCGGTACCCGTGTAGAAACGGTGTGGTTTGCATATCAATGCCGCACACGAGATTCGAGGAGGATGACGTGGCCGAGAAGAGCTACCGCTCCGCCGAGACCGGCGAGTACGTGACCGAACAAACCGCGGCCGAGAACCCCCGGACCACCCTGGGCGAAAACGAGCCCCACGACGGTGACAACCGCCGTGACCGATCCTCAGTCACCGGACACTTCGTCAAACCCGACACCAGCCGCCGCCACCCCGACACCACCGTCACCGAAAACGAGTGACCGGAACTTCGAAAACAGAACGTCGCCCCGGCGCGCGATCCTGCCTAGTGCTCCTGCGGGATGTGCTCGTGGATGGTCAGTAACACATGGTCGAACACGGTCACCGCCTCCACCGCAGGCGTGGGCAGATTCGGCAAGGCATCCACCAGTGCTCAGAGCATAGAGACAGCCTCCGACATCTGGGGGCGATGCGAGTCGAATCCAGCTGAGCCGGAGGCTGTTTGAATTGGGGTGACGGGTTCGGTTCTCGCAGCGGTAGCCAGCGTCAACTGTGCCATGAGCCTTGAGGACGGTGACACCGTGATTCGCGGCGAGCCCGGAGCGGGGGTGGATCAGGCCGACGGTGCCGTGCGGCAGCGCGAGGGCGACGCCGGTGCCGATCAGGGCGCGGCCGTGTGGCGCCAGACGTACATCGTCGGTGGCGTGCAGGTCAATACCGGTGTCGCTGGGATGAGCCCGGCCGGGGGTGTGTCAACTCGGGATCGAGCTAATGAAGGGGACCGTGCGGATCGGAGGTGTCTCCGATCGAGGCTATGTCGGGTGCGGCTTGTGGGGCCGTGGGGTGTAAACCTCTGCCCGGAAGCGACTGGGTTGCGCGCGCCGTGCGATCATCGGCCCCTCTCGATGCCCAATTCGATGCCCTTCGACGGCCCTTCACGGGATCGGGACTTCGGGCGCAGCTCCGCTTCGAGGGCAAGGTCATGCTCTTTCCGCTGTTTCTCGCGCTCTATTTGTAGCGCTTCCTTCGATTTCTGCGCACTGAGGCCGCGATGGGACTGGTGGGTAATTTGCGTGACTTCGAGCTGGGCCAGATCCACTCCGCCGAAAACACCGCGGATCTGCTTCGCGAGCCCAGCTTCCTTGCTGTGTTGGTCCACCCACCGTTGCTCGCCGTCCACCTCGACGATGAGCGCGTGTGCTTGCTTGTCGACCTGCACCTCCTTACTGGCGAGTGCCTCTACTACCCGTGGATCGACACCGGTCTTGAGCAGGTGCTGCGGATCCAACCGCAGCGACTGCGCAGCCTTCTGTGTCCGCTCGTTTCGCTGCGCGTCGGATATGCGGTCGCCCGTGTCCCGTTGCCCCTGCTCAAGCGCGACCCGCTCCAACTGCCGGTTGTGTGCTTCGACCATCCTGGCCATCAAGTCACGGTTCTCAAGCTCGCGAACCCGCTGTGCCTCAATAGCCTTCGCCTTCTCGAGCTCTTTCGCCTCGCGCTCCCGGATTGTCTCCTCTACTGCCGCAATAGCCTCCGATATCGGCCTACCGGGCTGCTGGGCGTGCTGGGCCAGCACCAGCGCCGCGAGCTCGCGGTGCTGGGGTGTCGGCATCGGCAGATATTCCAGCATCTGGACCTGCTTCGCCACCGGCTCCTGACCGGCGATCACATGGTGCATCTGCTGCATCATCGCCGCCAGCTCCGGGTCCATCCCCGGCTCGATCGCCATCTCCTTCGCCGGTGGTGCTAAGGCGCGGGCCTCCCCGACCGCAGCGATCACGACCTCCCGATCCACTGTTTCGAGGATTTTCAGCAGCTTCTGCTCACGCGCCTCACGTTGCTGAGCTTGGACCCGCTCGACGATTTGTGCCTCTTTCAGGCGCAATTGGGCGGCTTCGCGGGCGATCTTGTCCCGCTCACGAGTGATCTGCTTATCGACCTCGATCATCTGTGCCAGCTCGATCTGTGCGCCCGCGAGGACTTCCAGGTCAATCGGCCGGCCCTTCTCCTTTGCCTTCTCGATCTCCTTGACAAAACCCTCAAGCGCCCGCGGCGCGGTCGTCAGCTCCGGCGCCTGACGTACCTTCTCAATCAGGTGTCCCAGCCGCTCTACCGCTTTCGCGTGCGCGATGGGGCGGCCTGCGTCGATATACCGCCGGAAATCCCCCTCCGACAACTCGATCACCTTGAACTTGCCCGGGAACTCTTTCTCGAGCTTGCGGGCTTCCCGCATCACCTCTGGTGCTGGTGGACGCGCCGCGCGGACGATGTACTCGGACAGGTCACGGGTCTTACCGGACTTGAGCAGCTGACGTTCCTTGGCCAGCTGCTCGAGCCCCTTACCGATGGCGACCCCACCGGCCTTGTATTCGGTGGTCCTGGTGACGATTTCGCGACCGGCTTGCTTCACGACCTGCGCGGCGTCGTGCTGCCGGACAGTATGTCCGGGGACGTGTCGCCGGTGCTCCTGCCGCCATCCCTGCTCTGGGGTGCGACCGTGGATGTGCTGGTAGCCGTAGGCCAGCATGTCGTGCAGGGTCTTCGCGTCGCCCCACAACTCGACTGCATGCTCCCACGACTCAGGACTGCGGATATGCTCGAGTTGCTGCGCGGTAAGCGATACCTGAGTGGCCGCCTCCGCGATCTTGGCCATCACGTACGCCTGGTGCCCGCGGTCACCGGCCTCGGTGAGTCCGCGGTCCGTGCGGGGCACGACGTCGCGGGACGGATCGGGCGCCTCGGGGGTCGGACCTGTCATAGGCCACCCCGGGCAGGGTTACGGGCAGACGGGCGTGTCCCAGGTGATAAGCGTGTGCAGTTCCCGCGCGAGCGTGGCTGGCTCCCGGCCGAAGATGACGCGACGGATCGACTCCTCAGGGTCGACGTACACACCGATGCCGGGGAATTCGAGTGCTGCGCCGATCGGGTTGCCGTCGAGGATTTGCACCCACACCCACTTCCCGACGCCCATCGCGCGCAGGTAAGTGTGGCCGATGCCGCGGGCGCACAGCGCGAGGTACGCCATTTCGTCGTCTGTGACGGTCTCGCCAGGATTCGGGAACCGAACCAAGGCAGCGTCCTCGATCGCTGCCAATCCGTCGACCGTCCACGGGTCGTCGAGTTCGGCGAGGCGGGGAACCACATGAAGTAGGCGGGCGAGATCGTCGACCTCACGGTCCAGCCACGCACGGAACTCCGGCGACACCTGCTGTTTCGCCAGGCGACGCAGTTCGAATTCGCTATACGGTCGGTCTTCGCCCACGGTCGTGTGAACCTTTCGCGAGGGGGAGCTCCGGTTCGTGTATTGGTCATCGTATCCGCCCAGTGAAAGAACGTTTCACACTTCAAAGATCACCGCAGGCGGATGGTGTAGGAACGTAGCAACTCGTAGCACAACCCCTTGAAACCCGTGGTCGGGCCGGTACAGACAAGCCCATTGGTCGACATTTAGGGGTCGGTCAGGTCGGGAAGGCCGAGGCCGTAGCCGGTGAAGAATGCCGTCACTAGTCGGCCTCTGCCACAGTCGGGATGACCGACTCGTGGGGATCATCGGGGCGCAAGCCGACCAGTCCCGGTTCGTAGCGCATCCCGGACTCAAGGGCTGACGACACTCGAACATCTCCTGCAAGCGGAGCATGATCCCCGTGATCGTCGACCACCCATAAGGTATTCACGCATAGCCCTCGACCGCTGCACCATCGACAGCACGCACCTCGAGATGCGGGACCAAGAGTGATGTGAGAGGCTGGAATATCGCCCTCACAGTGCAGATTTCGAGTTGCCCGCCTGGCGGCGCTGACGGATGGTCCGGTCGAAAGGACCGATCGCGAATGGACGGATCCCTCATCCGTGCAGCTCGCCATGCCCGCGGTTGGTCGCAAGCGCGGCTGCTCAGCGCGCTGCGAGCGCAAGCCTCGATCGAGCGGATCACGTTGATGAGCCCAGACTCTTTGCGAGTCGCATTGTCTCGCTGGGAGAACGGGCACATTGTCCCCGATCCGGTCCATACACGGCTGTTGTGCCACGTCCTAAACCTCCCACTCGCCGACAGCACGACTGAGTCGGAATCAGTCAGGGAGCCCTCCGACGACACCCTTTTCGGCATCTTGGCCCATCACACGAACAGCCTGCGCCTGATGGATCGACGCTTAGGTGCTCCACTGGTGCGAGCGCAAACCACCAACTACGTCACGACGTTGGAGGCTTTGTGGACGACCAGTTCGGGCGCCGATCGGCGCAGTGTCGCCCGTGTCCAAGCCGATACGGCCGCGCTTGCGGCCTGGCAAGACCTCGACGTCGGCGACCACACTGCGGCCGAAAAGCACTACGAGCTCGCGCACTTCGCCGCCTCAAGGTCGGGTGAATCGGCGCTCTTGGCGCACGCGCTCGGGGAACACGCGGTCATGATGTCTGAGACCGGTCAACCAGACCTAGCGCTGGCACAGGTCCGCCGCGCGGAGGCGCTTCCTTGTCTACCGCTGTTGCTGCGCGCTTGGCTCGCCGCGACTCGGGCGCAGGTCGCGACCTACTGCGCCGGCGAGACCGCGACTGTCCTTGCGGCGATTACCGAGGCCGAGAACGCATTAGAGAGAGCCCGACCCGGCGATGAAGTAGCGTTGCCGTTCCTGGCCCTCAACGAGGTCCATTGGCAACGATGGAAGGGCCACTTACTAGTGCGCGTGGGTGATCCGGCGGCGGGCGCGATCGCCAGCGAAGCCTTGGCTGCTCTGCCAGGCGAGTTTGTACGGGCACGCGCCGGACAACTACTCGATCTGGCCGAACACGCGACCCGCAAAAGCGAGCTGGATCAGGCCTCCGAGCTACTGACCTCAGCAGCGACCGCGATCACCACAGTCGGGTCACGGCGCCTACGTAACCGGCACGACCTGCTCGCGCACCGCGTCCGGGAGCGGTCCACCAGCCACGAATAGAGGCAAAGCGGCCAGCATCCCGACCGCAGTCGCAGTCCCGAGTAGCTGACCGGTCCCGAGAAGCTCACGAGTCTCGGCCAACGGCACCCACACCAAGTCTGCGGCCTCCTCGGCGTCGCTGGGGGGCGCGACCTGGCGCGGCTTGCGACCGAGGTAAATATGGTGAGGGGTTTCTACCAAACCGGGCATCGGCTCCAGAACCGCGACCAGCTCCAGCTGCTCGACCTCGAAGCCGGTTTCCTCCAATAGTTCCCGGCGCGCCCCGGTCTCCGGGGCTTCGCCTGGCTCGATGATCCCGCCTGGCGCTTCGAGCCCGACTCTATCGACGATCCAGCGGTGACGATTCAGCAGCAACGCCCGTCCACAGTTGTCGAGGACGATCACGCAGGCAACCGGATTAAGCCGCACCGCGTGATGGGTGCGGGCGACGCCGTCAGGGGTGACGATGTCGTGCAGGCCCACGCGCAGCCACGGCGGTGCGGCGTAGACGATGCGTTCACCAAGTACTTCGGTCATGGGCGGGAACGCGGACGAAGCGGGGGAAGCCATTGCTTCACGGTACCGGCCAGACCACGGGTTTCGTCGCGCGTGCTACGGGTTGCTACGTTCCCGCACCACCCCAGCCACTTCGAGGCAATTCTCACCATCAGAAATAGTCTTTGAGCATCTCTTTTGACCAAGAGGGCTGCTGAATACCTCCCCGAGGCCCGAACTCTGTGAACCATGGCTTGATATCGAACACAGGGGTGCCATCCACGGCGTCTAGTTCCGCGACATGGAGGTCTAGGCCGTCGATTCGAAGAAGTCGGGCGCGGGAAACTCCTAACCAGTTGAGGCGACGCATGTTGCGGTGCCCGAAGATCCCGACCTCAGGCCATTCAGGGTTGTCGCGCGCGCTCCGGGCGCCGAAGTGGAGGTCCGCTTGGTCAGTCAGGTGGAAGCGGAATACGACCTCAACATGGGAAAACTGGTCGAGCCCTTTGACAGAGTCTTCGCCGAACCGCGGATCATCAATCCGGATGATCGCCTCTGTGCCGCCCCAGTGATCATCGGTCGGCTCATGTCGCCCACCGACCACGTGCGCGATCGCCTCCACTTCGAACTTCTCATCAGTCATCGCTGCATTCCTATTCCCGCTGTGCTTGCAGATATTCTGAGGCGCGGTTCTCGACTTCAACCACTCCCGGTACCGTCGAATCGCGATGCGGCGCGACGGCGGCGCGGATGCCGCGTGCCACGGCGCGCGTGCGTCCCGATTGAACCTGTTCCATCGACGACAGTGCAGAATCCCATGTCGCACAAGCCTTTTCAAGGTCGCCTTGTCTTGCCTGGATCGCGCCTAGATAGCCGAGTGTGACTGCGTGAGTGCGCGCAAACGCCTGCGCTTTGCGTTTGCGTACGCTGCGCTCGAACTGCTCAGCTGCACCTTCCAGGTCTCCGGAATCACGAAGGACACAAGCGGTTTCGTGAGCCAGGCTTGCCTCAGTGAAGAAGAACATACGCGAGGGTTCACTGACAGAAATCGATGACGACGCGAAATCCTGTTCGGCGACGATTACTGCCTTCGCCGCCTCTCGGTGGCGACCGGCGGCACTGAGCGCTTTTGCGTGCACGATCTTAAGCAGTGCTCGTTCACGGGGTGTCGCAGTACTGTAACGGGACCCAGCGACGGACACCTCGGCCAATTGCAGCCCCTCGGCAGGATGTCCGAGATCAACGGCCTGGTGCGCCATCGCGCGCAAGATATGGCCGGTCAACGGCGCATTCTCCGCCTCGACGGCGAGCTTCGTGGCCGTCATGAAATAGCGCTGAGCCGCGGAATGCTCGTCATTGTCGAAGGCCATCCACCCTGCCAGGTACGCCATCTCAGCCGCTGCCGAGAACATATCGCGACGTACGGTGTCGCTTGGGTAACTGCCGTGGAGATACTCGACGACCTCGCTACTGAGGTACTGAACAACAGCGCGCCGGCCGTGGCCACCGCCCATGCGCTGCTCGATCTGAGAGAACAGCGCCATAACATTTCGGACGTCGGCGACATCGGAAGATCCGACGCACCGAACCCCACACTGGACTCTGGCCACAGGCGCGTCTAGCCATCGGGGCAACAACACTGAAGCACCCAGCGCTGTGGAGTACCCGCCACGCAAGAAAGCGCGTCTTTCCACGTCAGCCTTTCCAAGGTCGGCGAGAGTGGCGACTGGGTCTCGAAGGCCACCGAATCTCGTCTCATAACACGCTATGACATCCGGAGGCGGTGTGCGTTCCCCGGTCTCGTAGTACGCCAACGCCGACTTCCCTCGGTGTATCTGGCCTGCCAACGCAGCCAACGACACGCCTGCAGCCTCGCGGGCAGCTCGCAGCTGCGCACCGACGATAGCGCTGTGACTGTCCATGCTGTCGTATCATGCCACCCTGTGGACACGTTGTGGACGGCGAATTTCTCCCAGCGCCCGCGAGATTCACGCAGTGCCAGAAGGTAGCTGCGCAGCAGTATCGCCCTTAGCTACAAGCGCCGTACATGCACTACGTCGAATTTCTAGCGCCAGCTTCACTCACCAAATGATTGCCCCGGATTAACGGTTTCCGCTCGCGCCCGGCTGGCGGGGGCTCGGTCGCATGGCGATGCAATCGGAGCAGGAGATTCGGCATCATCGTCCGCGTCGGTGGGCAGAAGACTGAAGCTGGTCGGCTCCGTCGGGGAACAACCCGGAACCTCGCCGACAATCATGCCTGATCAGGCGGTGAATGTCGTCGGCCCGGGCGACGTCGACCTCCTTCTCCCCTGCTTCCTAACCGCCTGTCCAGTCTGACCGGTGCTCAGGTATGACTATCGCTATGAAGCTCGTCGACCTGCTCGACATTCCTCGCCCAGGATGTGAAAAGGCTGGAACGCTGGCGGAGTTTCTGGCCGACCCGCGGGTTGCCCAATTGCGATGGCCCGGGGATGTCGTTGACCAATGGCTTTGGGAGCACGGCCGACACGAGGAGTTCCTCGATGACTACGGCGACTTGGAGCTGGAGTCGGTGCAGTGGAGTAAAGAGTCACTTTCGCACGTAGAGCTCGTGTCGTTGCCGACTGGCCCGAGCGAGTCCGCAGTGCTGGAGCAGTACGCAGTTGACCATCGCCATTGGGTGCGGGTGCGCCCACCGGAGATCGCGTACGCATGGGAAACGGCCGGAACATGGTTGCGCGCGCCGCTACTCATCGACCGTGCCCTTCTCAATCCACCGACCACCGGACTTCAGGTCGTCGAAGGCAGGACACGCGTCGGAGTGCTCCGCGGCCGATACCGCGATGGACTCCGCGTCGCCCCTCATCACATGGTGTGGATCGGGCGATAGCTATTCAACAAAGCTCGTCATATCGCACTGGCGCATAGCTACCGATTTTCGAGGGCACAGACGACCAGGAGCTCGCCACGCCAATAGACAGTGGAACGTATCGATTTTTGTCATCGAAGCAGGGCCTGCAGCGTAGACGGCTTCGACTGCTTTCGCACCATTGGGGGCCCAAAGCTGAGCCTTCGTGCCGCGCAGCGGCGCGGATCGTTGGTGTAGTTCGCTGGTGTTGGCGCGACACGAACAGTTTGGCTCAGGCGTTGAGTGCCGAGTGTGTGAGCTCGCCGAATTCCCGTACGAGCGGGTGATCGGGGCCGCCGAGTCGAGCCATTCGCAGGTGGACGTCGCGAACGGCCTGAACGGATCGGGTGGATTTGACCCTTTTGGAAAGGGTGAGGGTGCGGATACCGGCCGCGTGTGCGGCCTCGAGATCACCACGGTGGAGGTGAGCAGCGGCCAGCGCAGCGTTCGACATCGCCCCGCGCCGCGCTCGGCCCTGGGATTTGGCGTGCTCGATAGATCGGTTCGCGTGCAGCTCAGCTTCATCTGGGCATCCGATGTCTCTGAATGCGTTGGCGATCTCGCCATGGATGTAGGCCGGGTCGATAAAGCGAGCCCACTCCGGTTCGCTGTCGGTGTCGACTTGCTCGAAGGCCTTCTCGGCCTGGGTTAGAGCCGTGATCGTCGCGCTCCGCTCGCCTGTCGCGGCCAGTGCGCGTGCTTCCAGAGTCCATAGGTCGGCCATACAGGCATGGGAGTCGGTGGCGCGGAGTCCGTGTCGGCCGGCTTGTGCTAGTCGACGGCCCTCTGCTGGGTTTCCGAGCAGTGTTGCTTGGTCGGCCAGCCCAGCCAATACGTGCGCACCGATTGCTGGATCGCGTGACTCTTCAGCGAGGCGTAGTGCCTGGATCAGGTAGCGCTGTGCGACGCCGTGCTCGCCGTTGTCGAATGCCATCCACCCGAGTAGGTAGGTCTGTTCTGCGACCGCTCCGTAGAGCTGGTGGTGGACCTCGGCGGATTGAGAGCGACGCAGCAGGGGGTAGACGTGGTTGTTCATGTAGGCGGCTAGGACCAGTCGACCGGATCCTCCACCTTGGAAGATGTCGATTTCCTGGAACTTGGAAAACATGTCGCGTAGCGCGGTGACATCGTCGAGATGAACGCGTTGCCCTGCTCGGGGAAGTTGCTCGAGTGTGTTGAGTAGCCAGTCGCGGGAGGGTCCGAGTCCGGCCAGCGCCACAAACGGTGCGGCGGTCAGGAATTTGCGTCGGTCCACGTCGGCTCTCCCGAGGTCTGCGACAGACTCGATGCTGTCGCTCACTGACTGATGGTAAATGAGCCCACGGTCGCTGTGGGGCTCTCCGAGTCCCAGATCGTACGTGGTGACGCGGTAGCCGAGTTTGTCGGAAATCAGGTCGGCGATCAGATCCGGGACGGGTTGGCGAGGTTTGCTGCCCTCGATCCATCGTCGGACGGTGGTGGCGTCCGGCACGACGTGATTGTGCCCCCGAGCTGCGGCGCGGGTGGTGATCTCGCGCGCGAACTCCTTGTTGCTCAGGCCTGCGCGCAGCCTCCAGTGGTCCAGGGCCGATCTCGGCTTGTCAGTCACTACCCCTCCAGTCGTGTAGGAAGTGCCACCCTTTGCCACCCCTTGTGGCGCTACCGCGCTACAGAACCCCAGTACACACTGAAATCGCGTCCGGACCAAGGGTTCTGACGACACCGCCACAAACATCGGCGGTTGATTTCCTCGGGGTTGCGTCATTGCCAACGCACCGCAGGCAAACGCCCCACCGATGGAAAGCCTCGAGACACCCAACAGCATCGATGAAAGGCAGCCACATGACCATCACCGGAACCGTGAAATGGTTCAACGCAGAGAAGGGATTCGGATTCATTGCCCGTGCCGACGGGCCTGATGTCTTCGTTCACTACTCCGGGATCATCGGCCAAGGATTTCGAAGCTTGGCCGAAGATGATCGCGTCCAGTTCGAAATCTCGCAGGGCAAACGCGGACCCCAGGCGGTGCAAGTGCAACGCGTAGAAGCGACGGTCGGGGCTGCTGCAGGATCGAGTGACAGTGGTTAAGCAGCCTGTCGGACTGCTGGGGACATGATGGTTTCGAATTCGATCGGGGTCAACCGGCCGAGCCGGGCCTGACGACGCCGACGGTGATAGGTGCGCTCGATCCAGGTGACGATCGCGATCCGCAGTTGTTCGCGGGTGTCCCAGCGCTGCCGGTCCAGCACGTTGCGTTGCAGCAGGCTGAAGAAGCTTTCCATGGCCGCGTTGTCACCGGCGGCGCCGACGCGGCCCATGGATCCGACCATCCGATGGCGATTGAGCGCGCCGACGAATCGTCTCGAGCGAAACTGACTTCCACGGTCGGTGTGCAGAACGCAACCAGCGACATCACCTCGCCGGGCGACGGCATTGTTCACCGCGGCCACCGCGAGCCGCGACTTCATCCTCGAATCGATCGAGTAACCGATGATCCGGTTGGAGAACACGTCCTTGACCGCACACAAATACAACTTCCCTTCACCGGTCGAATGCTCGGTAATGTCGCTGAGCCACAAACGATTCGGCTTATCAGCGGTGAAGTTCCGTCGCACCAGATCGTCATGGACCGGCGGTCCGGGCTTGCCGTTCTTCCCGCGCCCTCGCTTGCCGAACGCGCTCCACCACCGATTGATCGAGCAGATCCGCCACGCTGTCCGCTCGGCCATCGATTCACCCGCTTCGCGGGCCTCGTCGGCGAGGAATCGGTACCCGAATTCGGGGTCGTCGCGGTGGGCGTCGAACAACGCGTTGGCCCGATACGCCTCGGCGATCTCGCCGGCGGTCACCGGGTCGGCCAGCCACCGGTAGTAGGGCTGGCGAGCGAGCTGCAGCACCCGGCACGTCACCGCCACGGGAATCCGTTCGGCGGCAAGCTCTTTCACGAGCGGGTAGAGCCTTTTCCCGGTATCTGCGCCTGCGACAGATACGCGGCCGCGCGGCGGAGCACCTCGTTCTCCTGCTCCAGCAGGCGGATCCGGCGACGAGCATCACGCAACTCGGCGGACTCGCTGCGCGTGGTCCCGGGCTTGTTGCCGTCGTCGACCTCAGCTTGGCGCATCCATTTCGACAACGTCATCGGATGGACGCCGAAATCGGCCGCGATCTGGTCGAGGGTAACCCCGTCGTCGCGGTTGCGGGCGACCCTGACCACGTCGTCACGGAACTCTTTCGGATACGGCTTGGGCACTGTGACATCCTCTCAGGCCAGCCTCCCGGCAAGCCATCTCGATTGTCACCTACCCCTGCAGCAGCCCCGTCACCTCCGCTCCTCTGCCTGGCAACGCGCCATGAAAGTTGGCTGATGCCAGTTCCGTGGTGGCCCTTCCTGTCACAGCTGTGGACATGGTGTGGACACCGAATCCATACAGCCCGGACCGGGCCGCTGGTTATCTGATCGCTATGAGTCGCGCACACGATTGGGGGTGCACAAGCGGTGCGGAACCGAAAACACCACGAGCTGATGGCCATCCTGAGGTCCGCTGCGCGGCACGATCCCGGCGAGCTGGAAGCCTTTGTCGCACAGCTCAAAGCCGAAGCAGACCGGTTGGGTGGGCGAGCTCGCCGCCGCCGATCGGCCGCAATCGACAGGGCACTGGCCGCTGTCATCGACTCCCGATCGTCTCGAAAAGCTGCCACCCCTACGAGGTTCGATCCCGATGCCTGTGGAGGCTACCCATGAACACCACTTCGACCGGAACCGTCCTCCTCGAGGTTCCCGATCCAGATGTGTGCATCGCAACAGAGGCCGAGTTGGCCGCGCCGGACCTGTTCGGTGTGTCGGTGACATCTCGCTGTGCCTACTACCAGCAGGTGTGCCAGCTGCCAGCCTCTCTGGATTCGGTCACCGGTCAGATTATCGTCGTCGCGGGGCGAGTGCAGGCGGTCATGGTTCCCTGGACGCTGGGGCAACGCGTGCGCGCTGCTCTAACTCGATCCGAGAACAGTGGTGGGCCGATCGTGTCCCACCCCAGGTCGGGGACATGGACGTTCCTCACCAACTCCGACCGCGACCTGGAACCGACGCCCGATGACACCCGGCTCTGGTTGGGAAATGTCGTTGTGTTGTCCGCCGGTGCCCCGATCCCGCTCCCGACACCGACGGCGACAAATACCGACCGGTGCCGTGAGTGGGAGTTGCCACCGACCAGCCCGCAACGACCCACCACCTTCGCGGTCCTCACCGCGATCCGGGCGTGTCTGGAACGTGGTGGAAGACGATGAACTCACCACGAGTCTTACTGGTGGACAAGGTTATTCACCGGGCCAGCACGTATCGCAATGTGTGTGGTTTCGATGCATTCGTTCGCGAGTCCACCGGCCAGATCGTGTTGCGGACCGGGACTGTGGGCGCCGTCGAATTGCCGTCCGAGCTCGGTCACCGGGTGATCGCGGCATTGACCTGGCCGGGCCCGGTCATCGTGCATACCGATACCCCGGAACCGGTCGTGACGATCCTGACCGGGCCCGTGCCCACCCATCTGCGCAGTGGTGGGTCCTTCGCGACGCTGTCGGCTGCCGGCGCGGTGCTGGTGCCCGATGGTGACGAGGTGTTACTGCCCTCGCCGCGCGATCCCGCTCGCCGTTGGCTACCGCACGAGCCGCTGGATCCGTATCGGCCCTCGGCCGAGGTCGTGGTCACCACGATCTCGGCGTGCCGGTAGAACCGGAGCTTCGCGATGCCGCGGCGGATGCCGTCACCTCGTCCGGAGGAACCCGATACTCATCTGCGGGTGATCAGTGCCGGGTTGGTGGTCGACTTCTGCGGATGCCGCACTGCGGTGCGGAACTTCGTGCGTGACTGGCTTTCTCATCCTCATCCGTCCATGACCGTTGCTGAGATCCGGGACGGATTCCTCCCGATCAACCGAATGCCCTGCGAGGAATTGTGGCTAGACCCTTGACCGAAACCCCCGCCGATCGGTGCACCGCCTACCGCCGCCTCGGTTGGCGTGTCGTGCTCGACGGACACGACCAGATCATCCTGCCCGCCGACACCGTCCACGCCATCCAGGTGTGTTCGAAACTGGCGGACCTGGTGCTGGACATGCTGGGCCACAGCCGGGTGAGCACCCCGATCGTGGACAACGTCGCGACCGGTACCCGTACGTTCTTGACCACCCCGCCTAAGCCCAGCGATACCCGGGCCGTCAGGTTGTTTCCGCCTACCTCGAGGGTGCAGGCCATCCGTACCGTGACGGGCTCACCGATCCCGCTGCCCACCCCCGGCGACAACAGCCGAGTATGGCTCGCCGAACCCCGCCCCGACAGTCTCGCCGACTTCGAATTGCTGATCAGCATGACCCTCGACGCCGCGCGCGCCGCCCTACACGTCGCGTAACCCGATCACCACTTCCCGCTGAACCGATATCCCGATCCGCCGGGCACCGCCTGGCGTTCACCACCGCTGAAGAGACGGAAAACGATATGACGTACGTGAGTTGGTATGCCCGAACCGAGACCGGGCTGGCCAAGCTGCAGCGCAGCCTGATCGACATCGAAAGCGGTGTCACCCACCACCGCGCATGGAATCCGGAGCTGATCATCGGGCTCGTCCAGACCGAGGACTACGCACGCGCGGTCCTGGCCGCCTGCATCGAGGTGCTCGGCGTTCCGAACGACCTCGACGACGTCGTCGCTGCCAGAATGCAACGCCAACACATCCTCGACCGTGAAACCCACAGCTTCGAGTTCCTCATCGGCGAATGGGCATTGCACCGCATCGTCGGTAGTAGCGCGGTGATGCGCGCCCAGATCACAGCGCTGATCGACAACCTCGATACCCGCCCCAACATGCGGATCGGGATCGTCCCGCTGCACACCGAATTCCGTGCGCCCACACCGGCATTCGTCATCCACGACAGCGCCGCGGTCGAGACCGAAACAGTCACCGGCGAGGTCATCGCCACTCGACCCGACGATATCGCAGTGGCCGAACGGACTTTCGCCCTCCTGCAGAACCAAGCCGTCTACGGCGACGACGCCAGGGTCCTGCTCACCCAGGTACTGGCCACACACACCGACTGAATGTGCCCAGCCCGCTGCCGAACCACTCGGCTCGGCGGTGGGCTGGACTCGACTTAGACTGAGCCCCAGATCGATTCACTGCACGAATCGTGTCCATCCCGGTTGCGCGCTGTTGGCGGCAGGGTGATCTTGTCGATCATCCGTGCAGGCGTGCCGCTACCGCCGAAGTGGGTCGTGCTGCACGCGATGTGCAGCACGACCGGGGGCGTCCCGTCGACCTGGACCGGTTGGCGGTGGCGTGGGCTCCGCTCGTTGGACTGGTACGGGGCTGGACGCGCTCACCACCGATCTACTTGCGCGGGGGCGACGGCCACGATCCCGGTGTGTATCTGGTGGAAAACAGGGTTGGCTCGTTTCCGTTGCAGGAGAACTGATGACACGCAATCGCAGTACCGTGGCCTCCCTGGCGTGCGTTGTGGCCTTCACCGTGTTCGCACCCCACGCGGGGCTGGTCCGGGCTTCACCGTCAACGACGGCGGCGCCGGTTCCGTCGACGTCGCTGTCGTTGCCGAGTTGTCCAGCGCTGTATGTGTTCGCGGTGCAGGGCACCGGTGAGTCCTCACCGGATGCCGCACCCAGTACCGATACCGGGATGTTGTCGCTGGTGATACGGCCGATGTTGGCCGCCGCGCCCGGTCCCGGGCTGGTCGATCGTGCGTACGTGCCCTACCCGGCGGGTTTCGGTGGTGCAGTCGGTGCCTCCCCCGTCCCGTACGCACAGTCCGTGGCGACCGGGGTGCTGCGTCTGGAATCCATGATCACCCAGCTGCATTCGGCCTGCCCGACCACTCGCATCGCGATCCTCGCCTACTCCCAAGGTGCCCATGTCGCATCGATCACCGCACAAGACATCGGCTCCGGGGTCGGTGTTGTCGCACCCGAGCTGATCGCCGCCGTCATTCTGATGGCCGACCCCACCCGCACCCCCGGCGCGGGCTTGTTCCCCGGCACCGACGCCACGGCCCCGGCCCCTGCTCCCGGAACCAACGGCCAGCACCTGGCAGCATTACCACCGGCGCCGCTGCGATCGGGGGTATCGGGCGGCGGGATCGGTCCCCAGCGTGACACACCCGAGGACTTCGGGGCCCTGACCGGCCGCGTCGCCAGCCTCTGCGTCGCAGGCGATCTGGCCTGCGACACCCCGGCTGGGTCGGTGATCCTGCGCGCCGCCGCGGGAGTGGCGTCGCAGTCGCTGCTCTCGACCGGGGACCCGATCGCGTCGTTGATCTCGATCGGACAAGCCCTCGCCTACACCTCCCTCAACGCAGCCGTCACCCTCGTCGACGACGATGTTTCCGGTGACTCTGTCGCCGCACTGAAGGTGTCCCCGCAGAAGTCGATCTCGCAACGCCTCGCCGATGCCTCGGACCGGAGAACCGCGTTGAATGTCCACCAGGCCCTGGCCGCTGTAACCCGCATGGGCACCATCGGATTCAACGCTGTCCGCGCCGTGGTCGCATCGGTACTCAACCCCGCCGCACTCACCCAGCTGGCGGCCGTGGCCCTGTCCAATCCAGGCGCCGCTGTCGCTCTGCTCGGCGAAAAGTTCACCACCGCGATCAGCGAACTGGTGCCGCCGACGACCGGTGATGAGTTGATCAGCGCCGCCTTCGAGATCGTGCAACGCGAAATCGTCGACAACCGCGACCTTCTCGACCTAGCAACCTGGGTGCGGATCTGGGAAACCGGCATGCGACACGACGCCTACTCCCACCCCGCTGGCGGTGGCCCCTCGCCCGTTGCGTGGGCGGGAGCGTGGCTGGCCGCAGCAGCGCATGACGCTGCCGCGGCGCCGTTGCCATCGCAGCACACCAGCGAGCGTTCGCCTTCGGCCTTCAGGAGCACCCCGACACTCTCGGCGTTCGCCACGACCATGTCCGCGCCGGTTGGTGTGGACTCGCCCGCTCCCACCACCTCACCAAGATCGAGCCCCTCGCCGATCGAGGTGGTGGGAGCCCCCCAACACCTCGCGCCTCCACCGCCCCTGCCGCAACCATCCTTAACCCCTGCGGTGACCGTTGCCCCGCCACGCCAGCCCGGCATCACCGTCGACACCACAACCACTCCTTCGACCGTTGCTCGCCAGCCCGGCATCACAGATCCCACCCGCTGATCCCCGTACCCACCTCCATGAAAGGCGACCGATGAATCCGCTGCTCGCTGCCGGTAGCGACCTGCTGACACAACTGCACAACCCCTCTCCTCAAGCGCCACCGCTGTCGGAAAAGATCCTGCAAATGGTCCGCTACCTGACCTGGTTCATCCTGCTCTCGGGCATCGTGGCCATCACCTACGCCGGTGGGAAGTTCGCCTGGGAGAAATGGACCGGTGGCGGACTCGAATCACCGAAGATGATCGCCGGGGCCATGATCGGCGGCGTCGTAGCCACCAGCGGCGGAACCATCATGAACGCCGTCATCGGCAGCTGAGCCTGACCCGCTACCAACCTCGGTCCGGCACCTGACCAGCCCGGCATCCACTGAACCTTGCCCGCGGGCTGCCCACGTCATCGAAGGCGCGACGCCCTCGAATCCGCTGTCTGGCAGCGCGCTGCCCGCCAGCCATCACCTATCGATCGGAAACCGATGCCCAGCCCAATGACACCGTTGCCCGACACCAGCCGGTTGCTCGCGGTATGGAACGGTGCGCAACCAGAGGCAACCTCGCTCGAACACGCCACCCGGGCCTACGTCGCGCTCTGGACGATGTGCCTCCTCGACGTCGACCACACGCAGATCGGTGACTGGCAGTACTTCGAGCTTCCCGACACCGCAACCGGAGGCAGTCGCACCATCGCCCGGGTGATCGATGACGAGATCAGCTGGCACCTCGGGAACCAACCCGATGTGGCGGTGCTCGTCGACGACCATGTCCCCGGGCCCGTCACCGCGGGAGAACTGGTCGGCCGGCTCGCGATGTTCACGGTGCTGTTCGACAAGTGGCCACCAACCCTGGGTCAGTGCCCGATCGGCCCGGCATTCGTGGGTGTCGGCCGCCAGTTCGACAGGCTGATGCTGGATTTGGCCCGTGGTCGCAGCCAACCTCGCCGCCGCGCCGACGGCCTGCCACCCCTCGCGCGACCGCAGCGGATCGAACTCGGCATCCCCGCAAGCGACCGAGAATGAAGCCCTCAGCTCCGATGCTGCACTACACCAACATCACCGACCCCACCGCAGCGTTGGTCCGACACGGCCCCGACACCGTCGTCGGGCTCGCGTTCGGCCCGACGTGCCTTTCCTTGGTCTACCTCACCGTGCACCCCAACAGCCTCACGGGCCAATCAGATTCACTACCGGTCGAGGTGGCATGCGATCTGATCAACCATCACGGGGATCCGTGGCAAGCACGACGGCTACTGGCCCGCCGCATCGATGCATGCTGGCGCCACGCTCGGGCCCTGGCCGCCTACGCCCCGGTGCCGGAGCTGCGCGCCTACGGAAAATCGCAGGCGCTGTGCGATCTGGCCGGGCTCTGGGAATTCCGGGCCGGGTTCGGGTCGGAGATCATGACGATGATCGACCTCGCCTGCGACACCGTCGACGTCGGAAGCTCCTTGTTGGACGCGGTGATCGAGCACGGGTTCGCACCCGGCACTCCACGCGCGCGGCTGGCCCAACGCTCGGTCCTCGTCGAAGCGATCGCCGCCGCCGCCGAAGGCACACACCACCTCAACCTCCTCGATCCGACCAACCTCGACATCGCGACCCTGCTCGCCCGCATCGAACCACCCGCGCCCCCGCCGACCCACCTGGTGCCCCGTCGAGCTCAACCGCGTCGTAGGGAGCTGACTACACCCTGACTTTGCGCGAACCACTCCGACGGCGCAGCCAGAATCACCGCGATCAGCGAGGCACCATGACCAACCACCAACACCCCACCCGACGGCCGAAAGGAGCATCCTTGCCCAAGACCGAGAGCTCGACAACAGTGGTACTCAATCAAGAGGCTCCCAACCGGGCCCGCATCCTCAACGCCATCCTCGGCCGCAAAGACGCCGAACTCCACGACCGCCGCATCGGGGAACTGCTGGGCACCATCGACCCGCTACGGATCGCCATCACCGAATCCCGCCGCTTCGTCGAACGCGCTATCGCACACCTGGCCGCCCGTCACGGCATCGCTCAAATCGTCGAACTCGGATGCGGCTACCCGACGACGCCGAGCCTGCACGACATCGCCCAGGAGCACAGGGACTCGGTGAGAACCCTCTACATCGATTCCGACCTGCTCGTCACCGTCCACGCCCGTGCACTGCTGAGAGAACCTGGCAACCACGTCGCCCACATCGACCTGACCGATACGCCCACAATCCTCGAACACGTCGCCACGGTGATGGGCCCTGCCCAACCAGTCGCGGTCTGCCTGTCCGGATCCTTGGAATATCTCGCCGATGCCCCCGCAGTCCTCGCAGCACTGACCAACGGGCTACCCGCTGGGTCCTGGCTTGTGTTGAGCCACATCACCGCCGACGTCTTCACAGACGAAATCGCCGCAGCAGTCGCAATATTCGGTGCGAACGGGATCGGACTTCACCCGCGCAGCCGCGACGAGATCACCGCGATGCTGGCCCCGTACCGGCTTCTCGCCCCAGGTCTGGTCGCAGCACATCTGTGGCGCCCCACCCACGACTACGGACAGCCATCAGATTTGATGGACGAACGCCCGCCGCTGTCGGCGTCAACAGCGGCAGCCAGCTATGTCGCGGTGGGAAGCCTGGGTCCTTCCGACGAAATCCTCAGCTAGCCAGCCGCTCCCGCTTGCCACACGCTCTCGACGGAGGACAATCCATGGCGATCAGCGATTCTGACATCTCGGACACGCTCGCTGCCTACTTGGAGGACCACCCGGACGAGGCCACGCTCCTATCCGAGCCGATGCGGTTGCTGCGCGGCGGACACGATTTCGCCTCACGGCGAACCTTCCCCATGCACGTGACTGTCGGCGCCCTGCTGGTCCGCCAGCATTCCGAAGTCCTCTTGGTGCGCCACAAAGCGTATGGAGGGATGCTTTTGCAGCCAGGCGGTCATCTTGAGGAAAACGACGTCACGCTGATCGATGCGGCGGTGCGCGAGCTTGCCGAGGAAACCGGGCTCGATCCAAGCGTCGTCGCCCTAGAGTCACCGAATCCTGTCTACATCGAGTATGGCCCGGTTCCAGCTCGGCCGTTATCTGAGGTTGTCAAGGTACCAGGCCAGGTTGTCGCCGGGTTGCCTGTCGAGGCACGTGAGTTTCGTCATGAGTCCTGGCCGACTTGTAAGGTAGCGATGCATGGCGATCAGTGACTCCGACATCGCTGGTGCGTTGTCGGTCTATCTGGAGATGCATCCGGAAGAGTCCGAACAACTGTCCGAGCCGATGCGGCTGATGCGTCAAGGCGAGAACTTCGCGTCGCGCCGGAGCTTTCCTCTCCATGTCACTGTCGGTGCGTTGTTGGTTCGGAACGGCGCTGAGATCCTGCTCGTTGACCACCTCGCTTACGGGATCGTGCTGCAACCCGGCGGCCATCTCGAGCCGGAGGACGTGACGTTGATCGGCGCGGCGGTGCGCGAACTGGTCGAGGAGACCGGCATTCGCCCCGACGACGTCGTCCTGACCTCCCAGGTCCCGGCCTATGTCGAGTTCGGCGAGGTCCCGCCAAGGACCGCCAAGGACGAACCCGCCCATTTCCACCTGGACATCGGATACTCCTTCTCGACTCAGGCCGACATCGGAGACATCCAGGAGTCCGAAATCACCGGCGCCAACTGGTATCCGCTCGCCGAGGCAGAGAGCCTCGTCGGTACGCGCATCGCGCGCGCGGTCGACGCGCGAGCCAGGATCGGCTGATCAGCTCCGCTGGCTCCCGAGAGTGTCGAAAGCCTCTGCGGTGCAGTAGCTTCAACAGTTGGCAACCTGCGCGAGCGCAGCCCGATCGCCCTCCGGAGTCAGCGGCGAATATGGAACGGTCCTTTCACTCCTACCGCTGAGGGTTACGCCGAGAGTGATGTTGACGGCACGAGCGCGAGTTTTCCCACCGTGGTGCGTGCCTCGAGGTCCTGGAGTGCTTGCGTGCCGTCCGACAGTTCGCGGGTTGTAGGAGTGCCTGGACCGAGGACCCCGCTCGCGATGAGGCCGAACATCTCTCCCATTACCTGGCCGAAGATGTGCGGTGCGGACTGGATCAGAATCCCGATGTTCAGCCCGATGAGGTGGACCTGGTGCTTGTAGACGAGGTCCCAGTTGGTGATCGAAGCCTCGCCTCCGGCGAGGCCGAACACGACGACGCGGCCAGTGATCGGCTTGGCGGCGGCCAGGCTCGCCTCGAAGGTGGCGCCGCCGACCGACTCCAGCACGAGGTCGACGCCCGCGCCGTCGGTCAGGCGAAGGACCTCGGTAGCAAGTTCGCTGCTGCGTGAGTCGAGGAGGTAGTCCGCGCCCAGGTTCTTGACCACCTCGTGCTTGTCGGAGGACGCCGCGGCGATCACCGTTGCGCCGTAGTGCTTGGCGAGCTTCACGGCCACCTGGCCGGTTCCTCCTGCGGCCGCGTGGATGAGAACCGTCTGCCCCAATTCGAGCTGACCCAGCGGTTTGAGCGCGGCCAAGGCGGTCGGCCAGGACACGACCAGACCCAACGCCTGCTCGTCGGTCCAACCCGGTGGCAACGACACTGTCCCAGCCTCCATCAACACGGCGTACTCCGCGAAGGCCCCTCCCATGATCGTGACGCCGATGACGTGGGCGCCGAGTTCGACGCCGGAGACGCCTTCGCCGAGTGCGACAACCTCGCCGGCCGCCTCGATGCCCGCCACGTATGGAGGCTGTGGGCCACCGGCGAACACGCCATGGGACTGCGAGATGTCGACGAAGTTGACGCCCGCCGCGCCGACCCGGATCAGAACCTCGCCCGGGCCGGGAGCGGGCACCGGCGCATCAGGTATCAGGTGAAGGCTCTTGGGTCCGTCCAGGGACGACTGCTGTAGGGCGCGCATCGTTGCAGGAATGCTCATGACCATCCGATCGGGTTTGTTTACTGATTGACAAACAAACCTTGTCACGGAGGTTCGGAGCTGGTCAAGCTAATGTTGATCGAACGACAAACAAAGCATGGAGGCACACGGACATGGCCAGTCGCGGGAGGCCGCTCACATTCGACCCTGACACCGCCTTGCAGCAGGCGCTCGAGGTGTTCTGGGAACGCGGCTACGAGGGCACCTCACTCAGCGACCTGACCCGGGCGATGGGCATCGCCTCGGCGAGCATCTACTCCTACTTCGGCAGCAAAGAGAGCCTCTTCCGCCAGGTCATGGACCGCTACGGCGCGACCGCCGGTGCACCGCCACGCAACGCGCTCGACGAGCACTCGGCCGTGCGAGAGGCGATCCAGGCCATGCTGCGGGCGACCGTCGACCAGATCACGCGATCCGACGCTCCGCACTACTGCATGCTCATCCTCGCCGCACCCACAGGCGCGATCGAGAACGAGCCTGTCCGCGAGTTCCTGGCCGAAATCCGGCGCTCGCAGTTCACGGCGATCAGGGACCGGCTGCAACGCGGGATCGATGAAGGCGAGCTCGCTGCGAGCGAAACCGACATCGACGCCGTCGCACGCTACTACGCCACCATCGTGCAGGGCCTCTCGATTCAAGCTCGCGATGGTGCGTCGCGCGCCGAACTGGAAGGCATTGTGACAGGCGCGATGGCCGGATGGTCCGCACTCACAAGCGCTGCGTAGACACTCGTCGGGGTGCGCACTTGGGTGCCGACCGCTCCGTCGAGGCTCCAGCATCATCCGGTCATTTACCCGGCCGACGCAGTTCCGGCGTCAACACCTCCTGGCCAGCAACACCTAGATCATCCTCATGGTCGGGGGCCTACCGCTGTTTACTCACTTGGCGAGATGGACGGGTCGGTGAGACTCGTCATTGAAATGTCAGTGCCGATTCGTCACTTCATGTCAGTAAAAACCACCCCACCGACAACCTGAGTCGTGATCGAATGCTCTGTAGCGCGCTTGCTCGGATAAGTTGCAGGCCAACGGATCTGGAAGGCGTGTACTGGTGGCCGATGCTGCGGGGCGCGTATTGCGGCAGGCCGCGATGGATCGGTTGGCAGTACTGGACCAATGCGGTGACCTGTCCAGCGATCACGTCCGATTGACCGCTGAAACGTTGGGCGTGACCGAACGGACGGTCTGGCGATGGGTCGCTGCCATGCGGACCGCCTCGACGTCAGCGGCGAGCCCACGGTTCCGAATCGACGCGCAGTTACGGGTTCGATTGGCGTATTGGCGTGGCAACGCCTCTGCACTACATCGTGAGCTGCGGCAACGTGAACGTGACGGCGGCCCACCAGCACCAAGTCTGTCGACGATCCATCGTGCGATCCGGGTGGATATGACCCGTGGCGACATCGCAGGTCTGCGGGCAGGTGAGCGGTCGCGACGCAAGTTCGATGTGTTCCTCAAACGGCCCAGCGCCGGTCAGTATCGCAATGCGGTATGGGAAACCGATCATGTGGAAGCCGCGGTAGAGGTCGATGTCGATGGGCGGTTGATGAAACCGTGGGTGACCTGGTTCGTCGACACCGCCCATTGCGTGATTATGGGTGCGGCGGTGACCCCGAGGACACCGAACCGGGAGTCGATCTTGGCGGCGTTACGTGCCTCGATTCTGCGGACACCGCCGTACGGTCCGGCCGGAGGGCTGCCCACGGTGGTACGCATTGATCAGGGCAAAGACTTCCTGTCACGCACCGTGAGCGATGCGATGGGTGCGTTCGCGGTGCGGGTGGTGGATCTGCCCGGCTACACACCGCACTTGAAAGGCACTATCGAGACGATCAACGGTGCGATGGAGCGGATGCTGGTTGCGGAGATGCCGCGCTACACCCACGCCCAAACCGGCATCAACGGTGCGCGAGTCGATCCAGACGCCCCGGCGCTGCCGTTCGAGGCGTTCGTCGCCGAGTTACTGGCTGGGTGGACGGATGGAACACCAGCATCGACCACGACATCGACCGTCTGGGTGGCCTTTCGCCTGTGGAGTCGTGGTCGGCTGACCCGACACCGTTGCACGAGGTCGACGCGGACGCGCTGTGGATGTTCACTCTCGAAGATGACCGCAAGCATCGCAAGATCACCACCAAAGGGGTCGGGTTCGGCCGTGGGCGCCACTATGTGGCGGACTGGATGGTCGGGATGGTCGGCGCCGTGGTGCGGTTGCGGTACATGCCCCACCACACCCACGAGGTCGAGGTATTCGACGCCAAATCCGGTGCGCACCTGGGTTCTGCGGCCTTGGCTGATCAAGCCTCACCCGAGGTTGTCGGCGCGGTGCGCCGTGCCCGTAATCGCAAGGCTCTGCAGTTGCGGGCGGATCTGGCCGCGGCGGAGAAGGCTCGCCGCGTCCGATATGCCGCGACGACTACTCCTGCTGCGGCCCAACGCCTCGGCACTTTCACCGTCGCCGAGGCGCGGCGTGAACTCGGCGACGAATGCATCCAGGATCTGGCGCGATGGTCACGGCCGGATCTTTTTCCGCTGTCCCCGCCGGCGCCGGGTTGGGTGTTGCCGGTGGATCTCGATTCCGACGATGAGGGAAGGACTCACGTTCGGTGAGCACACGTAATCCTGGTCTGGATGTCGGTGATGAGCAGGCCGATCATTTTTTGGGCTTGCCGGGGGCCCATATCGTGGCGACCGAGTCGTTGCTGCGCACCCAGGACAACCTCGCCGATGTGATCGCGGCCAAGGCGATGATGTGTCTCTACGGCGACGCCGGACTGGGCAAGACGTTGTCGGTGAACGCGTCGTTGCGGCGGTTGGCGCCGGGAATGGTGTGCCGGGTGCAGTTCCGTGCCCGCCCGACCGCCCGCGACATCCGTCACGTGCTCTTCGACGCGCTCGCGATCAGCGGTGCCCCGCCGGGCAAGCCGATCGAGTTCGATCATGTCCTCAAAGATGCGCTCTCGGAACGGTTTCGGGTGTTGGTGTGTGATGAGGCGCAGTGGCTCTCGCGGGAGTGTTTCGAGTATTGGCGGCATCTGTGGGACGACCGGCGCACCGACATCGCGATCGTGTTCGTCGGCGGTGGGGACTGCTATCAGGTGTTGCGGCGCGAGCCGATGTTGTCTTCGCGGGTGTATGTGTGGCAGGAGTTCCGGCGGATGGACGCCGAGCAGGTGTTGCGGGTGATTCCCGCGTATCACCCGATCTGGGCCAAGGCCGACCCTGAGGTGATCTCCTTTGCCGACTCGGCTGCCGGTCACGGCAATTTTCGGTCCTGGGCCAAGATCACCGCCCACGCCGATCGGGCGCTACAGCGTTTGGACCGCGACACTGTCGATCGTGACGTGTTGGGTTGGGTGTTCACCAAGTTGAGCGGACGGACCTGGTGAACCTTCCATCGAAGGACGTCACCGATGCGGTGATCGACGACTGGGACGAAACTTGTGTGAGGGCGGACCCGCTACGGCAGTTGGCGCCGGTGGTGCTGGTGTGGGATCACGCTGACGATGCCGCCATCACTCACGCCCTGCTCGACGCGGGGCTCGGGTCGGGTGGGGTGATCACTGTCGATCCGACCCCGGGAAGCTCGAGTGCACAGGGTTTGGCCCATGACGTGCTCGCGGCGCTGGGGTGTTCGGTGCGGCGATTGTCGGAACAGAAGATCTCCGGTGTCATTCCGGCCTGGCAGGCCGCCGCCGCGTGGGTAGCCACGTTGGGGATTTCGCGGGTCATCGTGCTGCGGGCACACCGGATTTCGCAAGCGGCGATGACGTCGCTGTTGAGTTTGCGCCACGACGGCATCGAGCTGGTGCTGGTCTACCACGGTGGGGCACGGGTGCAACTGGGATGGCAGCTGCCCGGTGGTGAGGACTACCCGGTGATCGAGGATCTGGCTCAGCTTCCCGATGCCGCGCGCCCACCAGTGCCGTCGATTGCGGGAGAACCAGAGCAGCACAACCCGGTGATGGCGCCGGTGCCCGATGCCGATGTGTTGGCGTTTCGGGCCGAGGCCTTCCGGACTCTGTCGCCGGAGCAGTTCGCGACGCTGGACGCGGTGTATCGGGCAGGGATGGACGCGGCGTGCCGGTGGATGCACGATCTGCCCGATCCCGACGCCTCGACCGGGTTCGTCGCCACGGTCGAGCAGATGCGGGAATTGTTCCCGATCGGGTTGAGCGCCGATGAGGTCGCGGCTGGTTCGGCGCTGTTGCATGGCCGCTACGAGTCCTACCAGCTGCAAAACCTGGTCGCAGGGTTGCTGTGTGTGGGGCGCTCGCGCGACGACGCGAACCTTCCCGCACGCTTCCACGATGCCGCGGCGGTGCAACGGTTCCTGGCCGAGCTGGTGATCGCCAGCCCCACCCGCGCCCACACCATTACCCTCGTACGGGGCGCACAAGCGGGGTGCCTTCGTCACGGCATGCTGATCGAGCTGCCCCGGATCAACCTGTTCACCGCGTCCGGGCCCGGCATGACGGCCTTGCCGGTCACCGAAGCGCTCGCGGAGACGATCCGGTGCGGGCTGGCCAGCCCGGTGCACGCCGCCGCTCTGGTCACCGCCGTGTTCACCGGATTTCCGGCCCAGTATCTGCTCAGGATCCCGATCAGCGCTCTGTCTGCCGACGCGGCGGTGTTGGCCCTGCGTACCCAGCCGCGTGGCGGGGCCATCGCAACCATGAATCGGCACTTCGTGGTCGGGGTTCCTGAGCCCGCGCGGTCGGCGTTGCGCGCGGCCCGAAGGTTCCTTCAGTTGCGCGGGACCCAGCCGGACAGGCCGCTGCTCGCCGGCGGGGTCGGGGTGGGCGGCCACATCCTTACGGCATCGGCACTCGAGTGCGGGGTCGGACTGGGGCAACCGGCAAGCGTGGAAACGAACTGGCATGTGAAGGCGCAGGGCTGGTGGGTCGGGCCGAATTTGCACCGCGACAGTGACTGGACTGCCACAACCGATGCCGCCGGGCGATGGCTGGTCCAGTCGTGACCGAACGAGTGCACAAGCGGCGGGAGCCGGCTTTTGTGCCGTGCCTGAATTATTCGGCGATCCGTGACCGCGCGACCGAGCTGGGGTTGACCGGTGCGCGTCTGGACACCGCGATCGGTATCGGTCTGCAAGTACTTCAAAACGACCGTGACCAGCGCAGTGTGAGTTTGGCCGTGCTCGCACGACTGACACGGGTCTTGGGCCTGACACCGAATGAACTGCTGATACTCGACTCTGGGCCACCGCAGCTCGAGGCCGAGCCGGGACCCCGTGGTTGTGACGACGCGGTGCTGTTGTTGGCGTTGGCCGTGGCTCACGACGGGATCGACATCGATCTCGTGCTTCACCACTGCGGTTGGTCACACGAGCGCCTGGAGCAGGCTGTGGCGGCGCTCGGCGTTCAACTGTCGCCGACCGCGTTGGCGGTGGTGTGCACCGATCATCGGGTGAGTGTTGTCCTGCGACCGGGCGCACTGCCGTCGCATATACGCGAAAAGTTTACCGACCGCGCCTTCTTACGTCAGCCGCTCACCCCGCATGAAGCGGTCAACCTGCACAAACTGTTGCGCAAGAATCTCTTGGCACCCTTCCCTGATCCGGCATCAGTCGGCGAGAAGCTGACATCGGCGACCGGCGGCGACCCTGTCCAATCGTTGATCGATCGTCGGATCGCGGTGTCCCGAAGTGAGCACAGTGGCACCGATAGCCCCCGAGACAGACTGGGCGCACTCGATATACATCCCGATTCTCTGTTCGCCCTCGGCTTCAGCCAACGCCCCGAACTGCACTGGTAGCTGTGGTCACTGCCGCGTTGGTGCGACGGACCTGATCGGAGCTGGCGAGGCAGGTTCGAGCGCGCCGGGGGTTGGACTAGGTATGCCTGTCGTGGTGGCTAGGTCGACTGATCGCCGCTGAATCTCAGTCGGCGGGGCTATCCCCGCATCGCTCGACGTTGGGAAATGGGTCTGCTGCACAGCATCCGGACGAATAGTGCGGCGAATCGTAGGTGGGCCAGGACATCGGTTCCGCGCCAGGTGAGTGACCACACCGTCGTGGTGGTACTGGGTGGCAGAGTGCGGCCCTCGAATCGATCGGCCAGCCAAGCCATGGTCAACGGGGTGCCGAGGTAGAGCAGGGCGAGGTGCATACTCAGGCGGTCGCGGACGTAGTGCACATGTGCGCCGGCGCGCCGGTATCGCTCGACGTGGCGGTCCACATCTTGGACGGCGATCAGTTCGTCGTTGACACCTTGAATGACCAGGACCGGCATCGAGGGCGCCTGCGCCCCGGGGCGGATGTCGTCGAGGACAGCGCGCATCTCGGGCAGGTCCAGCAGTTCGGCGAAGCTGGACTCGCTGTAGCGGTCGAGGTTCTTGCCCGCGAATCGCGACAACAATGCCAAGGTGGTGCGCGAGGCGGCGTCGGCGAGCAGGGTGTGGAATTCGGGTTTGGCGTGGTTGGCCAGTAGTTGCTCGAGTACTGGGTAGGCGCGCTGCAATGCCGCGACGCAGACCGTGGAGAACCCTGACATCAGGGAGCCGTTGAGCCGGACGAAGGTGGCCCCGGGATCGCCGACGGGTGAGCCCGCGACCGCGCCGACGATATTGAGTTCCGGTGCGTAGTCCGCGGCGACTTCTGCCGCCCACGCGGTCGCAAGCCCTCCGCCGGAATAGCCCCACAGGCCGACCTCGGTGGTGGGCGATAGGCTCAGTGGTTCGAAAGCCAGTGCCGCGCGGGCGGCGTCGAGGGCGCGATAGCCGGGTTCGCGCGCGACTCCGAAATGCCCGCCCATGCCTCCGTGATCGGGGATCGAGACTGCCCAGCCTCTGGCTAGGGCTTCGGCGATGACCGGTAACTCCAGTTGCGGAATCGCCCCCAGTGCTCGCGCGCCCCGGCGTAGGGCGTAGGAGGGGAAGCAGTTCGAGCTGACACCGTCGATCGCGCATTGAAACGACACCAGCGGGCGCGCGATGGCTTCGGCGTCGGCCGGAAGCAGCACCGTGGTGACTGCGACCTCGGGGGCGCGGTGCAGATCGCTGGTGCGGTAGAGCAGTTGCCAGGCCGACAACCGCTGAGGGATCAGACCGAACAAGGCGATCTCGGTGACGCGGGTGCGCAGGATCGTACCCGGCGGTCGGGTCGCGAAATCCGCGGGCGGGCAGTAGAACTCGTCGCTTTCCGGGCGGATCGCCCGGGCGGCGGGATTGTCGGTGAGAGTCGGGGGCACAGCATCCGACACGCGGGGCGAGCTCATCCTGGTGGTCCTTTCGCGCGCCACGTTCTCCGGGCGCCGATATGGCAGAGGGGGTAGCCGACCGAACGGCCGCATGCACATCCCAAACCTAATGAGAAGTGGTGGTGAAAAGAATTGTCTCCCAGTACAATTCGATCGCTACTGTGTGTACCCGCAGAGCAGGGGCCCGACGTCGGCGTTGACCGGGCCCCTGCTTGTGGGGTCCGGTCAACGCCGGACGGGCAGCGCTACCGCGCTGGAGGCCCGGCGTTCGGCCCGGCGCCCGACTGATCGAGCAGGGCACGCGATCAGGGGGTTACATCCGTTGGCGGTCCGCCGGACCGGTCCGTGACCTCGCCACCGGTTCCAAGATCCGGCGCCGGACATATCTCCCTGTTGCTTGACCGGGCACTAGACGGCGGTGCTGGTGGGCTGGTCGACCGACTGGTAGTCGCGCACGATCAGTGCGGCCTGTAGGAGCCAGATGAGCTTTGGATCGCGCGCATCGAGTCCCACGAGCTCGTAGATCCGTCGGAGCCGGTAGTCGACGGTGTTCATGTGGATATGGGTTTCGCGTGCGGTGAGTCGGCGGTTGAGGCCGTTGTTGATATGGACGCGCAGCGTGGCGATCAAGTCTGGGAACTCAGCCACCGGGTCGAGGAACACTTCGAGGCGATCCCGTCCCGGCCCTGGCCGGGTCAGCTGGTACTCGATAGCGAGGTCTTCGATCTCGTACATGCCCGGTGGGTGATGCAGGCGTATCGCCACATCCAGCAGTTCGTGTGCCTCTTCTGCGGTGCAGGGAATCCGGTCTCGGTCGACGGTCACCCCCACCACGGTGAGTGAGGTCCGTTTGACCATCTGGCGGATCTTGTCGGTGGCGAAGGATTCCGGCACCAGAATCGTCGCGCCGAACGGGGACTCCAGTCCCGGCACGGGTTGGCCGAATCGGACCGAGAGCATCTCCCGGAACTCGCGTGGTGATACCGTCTCGCGCCCGGACCGATCGGCGGCCACCGCGAGCACGGTGTACCGATCATCGAGTGGCGCACCGTGCTCACGAGTAGCTCTGGTCGTATAGCGGCCGCTGAGCAGCGTGTGAGCCACGTACCCACCGCGGTCGTCGCTCGGCGGTGCGACCTCCATATAGATCGTCGACACCGTCGCGGTCACCGAGCTCAACGCGTCCATCAGTCGATGGACTTCGCCGAAAGGCGCACCGCGGGCCTCGAGATCGTCGAGGTGTAGTCGAAACCCGGCGTGCACATGCTGCTGCACTGTTTCGATCGGTACACCGATGCTGGCCCAGCGTGCGGCGGCCGGACGGATACGCGGGATCCGGCCGCCGGGGCGTGTGCGCTCTGTGTCGGAGACCAGTGCCAGGCAGTCGACGACGATGGCGCTGATCTCCTCGCGCAACACGTTTCCTCGTCGGCTACGACGGGGGATGGTTTCGAGGATCTTGTGTGCGATCCGGTCGGTCGCCGGCGCGAGCTGCGCCGGCGAGTAGACCTCGATATGGGCGGCGGTCATCGCGGACTCACAGCTTGCCGCTGCCACCGATCAACCACGGGTTGAACGAGCAGTTCAGGGCCGGGTGGTTGACGGGGTCGAGGGCGTTGAGAGCGATAGAGGCCGAGCGCGGTGAATACATCAGGGTCAGGTGATCGGACAGGTCCTGTTCGCACCCTTCCTGCAGGGTGATGTTGCGGACCGTCGCGCCCTCACCTGCTTTGAGGAACGCAAGGTCATAGGGGTTGGTGACCTCGTCCCAGCGTGATGCCACCGCGGTGTAGTCGACACCGGGAACGGTGTCGCCCTTCGCGTTGAGCGTGGCGTAGAACGGAGACCCGACCGTCTGCTGAATATTCGCAATCCCGATGATCGGTTCGCCGAACCCGAGAACATCGATGCCGAGGTTATTGATCGCCCGACCGAGCGTCGCGATGCCCATCAGGGTGGTGCCGTGGTGGGTGGCACCGTAGGTGACCAGCTTGTCGACCTTGTCCGCGCCACCTTCGAACTTCAGGTAATGGTTCGCGGCGGTGCCGCCTTGGGAGTGGCCCACGATGTCGACCTTGTCCGCACCGGTTGTCGTGCGTACCCGGTCGATGAAGTCAGCGATCTGGCCAGAGGACTCCTCGATGGGTCCGACGCCGTAGCGGCCGGGCAGGATGGCGCCGACGCCGCCGCCCTCGATGAGACCGGAGCGTCCGAAGTTCAGGGCGAAGACACAGAACCCGGCTCGTGCGAGTTGCGGTGAGAGGTAGCTGAAGGTGTCGAAGGCGTTGAGCCAGGTGCCGTGCAACAGCACCACCGGGCGGGGATGGGCATCGCTGGGCTTGCAATCCCAGTTGTTCGCGCCCGCGGGGGCGACATCGGGGCTGACCAGCCCGTAAGCGAAGGCGGCCAGCGGGGCGCTCAGTTCCGGGCCCTGGCCGGTAGGCGCTGCGGCCGTGCTGTGTCCATACCCGGAACTGCTGCCCGAGGCGCTCCCGGACGCGCTGCCTGATCCACTGCCCGAACTGCCGGAACCGCTGCCCGAACTACCGCCCGAGTCGACGATCGCCTGAGGTTGTCTGCCGTCCGGCGAAGGCTTGAGCCCCTCGCTGATCGCGTCGGCCAGAGACTGCAAGTCCGAGGTAGGCGCGGTCTCCGCGGCGGCGGGTGTGGCTGCGAGTCCGTGCCCAACGGCGACTCCCACGATGAGCGCGGCGGCCACAACGGACCGACGCATGTGCTGCTTCATTGCAAGCATTTCCAACAATTCCTATCTGATCGACCACACACAACCGATCCAAGTGACTCGGACCACAATCAAGCGACACTGTGATGGACATCGCTTCGTGGTGGCGGCAAGGAAAAGTCTGTACCGATCGGTATGGGCCGTCACTGCACTGAGGTCCAGAGTCGAGAGACTTGACCTTGTAGTCGACGCCAAAGTCTGAGTAGCCAGCGGTGCTCTGTTGTCCGATTGGCTGCCCTGGGGTCACAATCAACCCATGTCAGCCGCTATACCGTCGACCACCGCAGATCCGCCCCTCGCAGCACGCATACTGACCAATTGGCCGAAGCTCGCTGAGGGGATGCTGGCTTTGGGTCTGGGTGCCACGACACCGGCAGCGGGCCTTCCGGACGACCACTTTTCCGGCGAAGTACTGCCCGCCATCTACGCCTGCGGGCGAGCGATGTTGTTCGCTCTCGGTGAGGACCGCGACCTCACCCGAGCCGAGGTCGAAACCTTCGTAGCCCCGGTCGCGGAGCGTCACGCGGAGGACCGCTTCCCGCTGTCGATCCTCATCGAAGCCATCCACGGATCTGCCCAGGCGGTGTTGGCCGCGGCCGCCGCGCTCGCACAACCAACAGAGATCAACGAACTGGTCGCGATCTCCTCACGCGCCCTTGTCCTGCTGATGCACATCAATGTCGTCGTGACAGAGTCCTACAACGATGTCGAGCACTCGATCTACAACGCCGAAAGAGCCGCTCGCCGAGAGCTGTGCCTGGCGCTGCTTCGTGGTCAGCCCACCGATGAACTGGCCGCTCGCGCCGCGACACCGGTGACCGACCAGTACACCGTCCTCGCGATCCAGACCGTGTCAGATGACCAACCCGGCCCGACAGCGGATCTGCTGGCGCGGCGACGGATGAGGATCCTGCATCGGGCGCTGGAAACGCTCACCAACGGAACCGGGCTGGTTACTTTCGACGGCGCCAACGGGATCGCGCTGCTGCCAGAGGACTCCGACCCGAACAGCACCGCGGCACTGCACGCTGCGATGGCGGCAGATCTCGCCGAGCAGTTCGGCAAGCCGGTCTTCCTCGCCAACCGGGTCACCGTCGCGCGTGCAGAACTGCCCGGCGCGGCGGAGGAAGTCGCTGAGCTCGCGACCCTGGCCCGGCTTCTCGGACGACCCACCGGCCTGTACCGGATCCAAGATCTACTCCTGGAATACCAACTCACCCGACCGGGCCCATCACGCGATCAACTCGCCGGTCTCATCGCTCCTCTGCTCAGCGCCCCCCACCTGCTCGAAGCGCTGGAGGCTCACTTGCGTTTCGGGGTCGACCGCAAATCGGCGTCGAAGTACCTGCATGTGCACCCCAACACCTTCACCTACCGGCTGAGCCGCATCGGTGAACTCACCGGCATGAGTCCGACAGACCCGAACGAATCACGCATTCTGGCGGCGTCACTGACGATCCACCACATGTACCCGCCGCCGGTTGTTTCGCCGACCCAGTAACGACCGATCGCGGCGTCGCGCTCTCGGTGGCTGCGGTGATCGAGGCTCGTCATCAAAGTGTCAGCAAACCGCTACTGATCAGGCGGTTCGCGCCGTGAGTGGGTGGCCGCCGCTGTGAAGCGTGCGCAGCGGAAAGCCTTCTTCTGGAAGGGCTTTCTGCCCTATTTGCCTACCGGTAACTGTGATGGGGTTGCTCTCGTGAATGCTCCGTCCCCGAAAATGTGAGGTGCGCCGATGACCGTCGTTCCGACAGCTAATTCTGTTTGCCCTGCGAACGAGTCCGCTGTTGAAGGTCGGAAACCGAGGACTGCGAGCCGATCCTGCGCGCAGCACAGCCGGGGAAATAGAACGGCTGGTCGGAGGACTGATCGTTCGCCAGGACCGGGGCGGCCTTCGTGTCGCCAGCGTCGAGCTGAATTCGATCGAAGACGTGGTCGTGGTCGTGGTCGAGCACCACGGAAACAGTGAGTTCGTGCAGTCGCGAGTCGGGCATCGGTTGATCTTGTCGAAGCTGCGAGCCGCCGCGGTCGATGGCGACTCCGGCTCGGCGATGACCATGTATTTCGATGACGTCGTTGCACCGATTACGCCCGGTGACCTGGAGCCGGTGGATGGAGTCCACTGGGTGACCCATCCACCGACTCGAGCTGGTTAGTTGACTGGATTCATGAAGGCGGCATCAACCCAGGAATCACAGATCGATGTTCCTGACAGTGAGGTGTTACCGCCCCCGCAGTAGGCGGTGACCAGTCCGATCGGCTCGAACGGTCCCGGTGCCTCATGGTAGGTCGGGTAGTTGGTCGGGTCGTAGATGGCGTGCGCGATTCGGCGCTGCTGCTCCTCGCATTCCTGACCTCCCCACCCCTTCGCGATCGTTCGCTACGACCGAAGGAAAAATCATTACCGCGGGTTCCTTACGCTGGCAGCGACGTTGACTTCAGGGTTCAAATTGCACCGCTCTCCCGTGCGGTCGCGACGGCGGAGGTTCGGGATTTCACGCCGAGTTTGGCGTAGCTGTGGACGAGGTGGGACTTCACGGTTGTCTCGCTGAGGAACAGTTGTTTGGCGATGTCGCGGTTGGACAGGCCCGCGGCTACCAGGCGCAGGACCTCTACTTCGCGGGGGCTGAGGGTGGTGTCGGCTCGGCGGACTCTAGTCATCAGGCGGGAGGCGACTGTTGAGGACAGGACGCTTTCGCCTGCTGCCGCGGCGCGGACTGCCGCGAGAAGTTCGGTGGGTGGGGTGTCCTTGAGGAGATAGCCGACGGCGCCTGCTTCGATGGCCCCGAGGATGTCGGCATCGGTGTCGTAATTGGTGACGACGAGCACGTTCGGCGGGGTGGGCAGGGCGCGCAGGCCCGCGGTGGCGGAAGCACCGGAGCGGCCGTCACCGAAGCGCAGGTCCATCAGGACCAGGTCTACGGGGGTGGCGGCGCAAAAAGCCACTGCCGCATCGGCATCCGCGACATCACCGATAACGGCGATGTCGTCGGCGGCGTCGAGGAGCGCGCGAAGGCCCGCGCGGACGATAGCGTGATCGTCGGCGAGGAGCAGGTGGATCACGATGCCGCTCCGAGCGGGAAGCTCACCGTCACGGCGGTGTGGCCGGGTTCGGATTCGACCGTCATCGCACCGCCCTGTTGCTCGACGCGGCTGCGCATGGCGGCGAGGCCGAAAGCGCCGGATCTGGGGTGGCGCAGCATATCCGGTTCGATGCCGATCCCATCGTCGACGATGTCCAGGTGCGCGTCGGTGTCGTCGTAGGTGAGGGTGACCCGCATGCGCTCGGCCCGCGCATGCTGCACCACATTGGCCACCGCGCTCTGCGCGATCCGCACCAGCGCCGCCTCGACCGGCATCGGCAGTCGCTCCGGTTCGCCCTCGACGAGCAGTTGCGTGGTCAGGGTCGGCGACTGCGCGCGAAGGCAGATGCGTTCCAGCGCCTCGGCGAGTGACTGCCCGTCCAGTGCGGCGGGCGACAACTCGTCTATGAGCCTTCGGGTTTCGGCCAGATCCTCCGCGGCTGTCTCCCGCGCGAGCCGAATACGATCCAGCGCAGGATGATCCGGCGCGGCCTGCTCGGCGGCGTGCAGGAGCAGCTGGATACTGCTCAGGCCCTGGGCAACGGTGTCGTGGATCTCCTTGGCCAGCCGCTCACGCTCGGCGAGCTTGCCCGCGGTGCGTTCCCGTTCCGCGAGAATCGCTCTGGTACCGAGCAATTCGTCGATCAGACGCTCCCGTTCGACCGCCTCGCGACGCAGCGCCTGATACCCGAGCCCGATCCCGATCGCCACCAGCGCGCCGAGCACCGGCCCGACCACCGCACCGGCCGACCATCCACGATGCGCCGCGAAACCCAGCACCCCGACCCCGGTCGCGAGTACCACCGCGATCAGATTCCACGGTCGAGGCAGCAGATGCAGGTAGACGAAGAACAACCCGAACGCGAGATAGACGGCATCGGGAGTGAGGGCGAGCAAGGCCAGCCACAGCACGGTGAGCGCAGCCATCCATATCCACACCGCACCCGACCACCGATGGGCACCGGGCTCGACATGATCGACCGACGCCGCTCCGGTACCGCGAGCCACCGCACCATCACCCCGCGCAGCCGAAACGCCACCAACCGGCTTCGCCCGCACACCACCGGCAACCGCGCGATCCCCCCGGACTGCGCCGGCACCAACGGGTTCCGCACGCTCAGCAGAGCGACGAGGAAGCTCGGCCCCGGCGAAGTAGACGAGCAACCACACCACCGTCAGCGCAACCACCGTGACACCGTGGCCGCCACCGTCGGGCAGCAACGCACGCACCGCGACCACTGCTGCCAGTGTCGTCACCAGCACATGCAGGCCCAGCCGCAGCGTGGTGACCACCGGGGTCAAAGGGGACGAGTGCACGTCGACCAGCTTATGTGCGGCAACCGGACGGGCATCCATCGAAAGGTGTAAACGCCGACAGACCTTGGATGGACGGCGTTTCGTGCGCCGGTGCGATGGCGTCGACGGCCGGTGCGGACACAGTGGAGTCATGTTCGTTGCACTCCGAGATCTGCGGGCCGCTCGTGGCCGTTTCCTGCTCATCGCCACCGTCGTGTTGCTGGTGGCGGTGCTGGTCAGTTTCCTCAGCGGGCTCACCGCGGGGCTGGCGCATCAGAACATCTCCGCTGTCCAAGGCATCGACGCCGACCAGGTGGTTTTCGCCGAGACCGGGACCGATCCGTCCTTCGACTCGTCGGTGCTCACCGACCAGCAGATCGCGCGGTGGCAGTCGGTGGACGGGCTCGATGCCACCCCGATCGGCATCTCGCGCACGCGGGCCGAGCACGCGGGCGCCAGCCCGACGCAGGTCGCGTTGTTCGGCGGCAGCCCGTCGGCATTCAGCAATCGTCCTGCTACCGAGCCAGGAGCGGTGGTATTGAGTTCGGCGGCGGCTCGTAAACTGTCCGCGGGCGCCGGTGACACGGTGCTGCTGGCGGGGCACGAGTTCACCGTCGCGGACGTCGCCGGGGACGAGTGGTACAGCCACACGCCGGTGATCTGGACGAGCATGCCGGACTGGCAGGCGGCCAGCCCGCGCGCCGGTGGCGCGACAGTGCTCGCGGTGACCGGAGGCGTCCCCGGCGGTCTCGATGCCGAAGCGGGGACACACTCGCTGCCCGCGAAGGATGCAGTCGGGGCTATCGGCTCCTACCAGGCCGAGAACAGCTCGCTCACCCTGATGACATTGCTGTTGTTCGCCATCTCGGCGCTGGTCATCGGTGCCTTCTTCACGGTGTGGACCGTGCAGCGCCAACCCGATATCGCGACCTTGAAAGCGCTCGGCGCGACCACCGGGTCGCTGGTCCGCGACGCTCTCGCCCAAGCGGCGATCGTCTTGATCGCGGGTGTCACCCTCGGCCTGTCCATCACGGCCGTCGCCTCACTGTTGCTCGGCGACGCTATGCCTTTCGTGCTCAGCGCCGCGACCACCCTGGTGCCCGCGCTGGCCCTGATCGTGCTCGGCTTGGCCGGCGCCGCTGTGGCGCTGCGTTTCCTGTTCACCACCGACCCACTGACCGCGCTCGGCGCGACTCGCTGAAGGACTTCCCATGGCGCTCACCCTCACCGACGTAACCCTCACCTATCCCGACGGCGCGGGCCGTCTCACCGCCCTGGACCGGGTGAACCTGCATGTTCCCGGTGGCACGATCGCCGCCGTCACCGGGCCGTCCGGCTCGGGCAAGTCGAGCCTGCTCGCCGTCGCGGCGACCCTGATCCGTCCCGACTCCGGCAAGGTCGAGCTCGACAGCGATGCGGGGACCACCGATCTCGCCACGCTGAGCCGACGGGCGGCGGCGACAGCTCGCCGGACCTCGATGGGCATCGTCTGCCAACAGCCCAATCTCATCGCCTCGCTCACCGCCATCGAGCAGCTGGAAGTCATTGCCCACCTCGGCGGCCCGAAGCGGGCATCACGCAGCGAATCCAGCGCCCGCGCGAAAGAACTCATTGACGCCGTTCGCCTGACCGAACACGCCCACAAACGCCCGGCCCAACTCTCCGGGGGCCAGCGGCAACGCGTCAATATCGCCCGAGCCCTGATGAACGACCCCGCCCTGCTCGTCGTCGACGAACCGACCAGTGCGCTGGACTCCGAGCGCGGCGCCGCCATCATCGACCTCATCACCACGATCGCCCGCACCCACCACGCGGCGACCATCCTGGTCACCCACGACTCCACCCACCTGCACCGCATGGACGCCGTCTACCGAATGACCGACGGCACACTGACCACATTCGAGGTGCCGAGCACGGTCAGCTGACGGTCCCGGTGCGCATGTTTCTGATCGTCGGTTGCCAGCAGTCCGCGGGTTCGCGGGTTTCGAATATCGGATGATTCGGCATCGCTGCGAATGTCGGGTCGCTCCTGTTCGCGGCCCGGGAGAAGCCAGCCGCTCTTCAATCGGTACCGGGCCGCGACCGGAATAAATGCCCGGTTCACGCCGGTGTCTGATGGACCGGTCGGTGAGGCGGGCGGGACCGCTTTCGATTTTCCAGGAAGCTCATAGCCTGCTTTGCGCCCCATCGACCTCGCATCCGCGGCCAACATTTCAGTGTCAGCCGCCAGCCTCGTCACCAGGGTGCCGGAAGTGTTGCAGCACAGTCGAGCCGAAGGGAGCCGCCCCTGAATTCGTTCGAACAAGTGCGGCTCATTGCGCGTTACTTGAACGCCGCAGCTTCGCCCAAGCTTGAAGCGCAACCGATGAGAATCGCGGAAACGAACGCTACGCCCCCTCGTGCCCGACACGGTCCGAGGTGACCAACCCGACGACCGCGGCCATGGACATTCCTCCACCACACACGTTCAAGACGACGAACAACAAACTCATGACAGCCCCCTCCCCAAAGGTGTTGCGCGATCTGCTGCCCGTTCATCCTGGTCTCTCCGGGATGCGGATGGGTCAATGGCTCACAGTTGCGCAACATTTCGCAACATTATTCTGTCGCGGTCGCCCCCACTCCTAGCGTTATGGCCACGCCGCACGACGCCGATCCGACGAGCAGTCACCGGCGCCGTGGGCGCTCACTTCACCGCCCTCGAGGAGACCGCACAGCCGATGAACGACACAACCCGCCGCGTACCCGCCGAGTTGACCGAGCGGGCCAAGCGCCGTTCGATGGCGATCAGGTGGTCCGACGAACCGCCCACCGGGTGGGAGCTTTACAACCCGTTCCGGGTTGTGTGCTTCGGCACTTTGGGCAATGTGGCCGATTGGCTGACCGTGGCCGAGAGCCCCACCGATGATGACTGTCGGCTACGTCGGGCGATCCAATAAAGCATCGTCTCCGGACACGGGTTCCGGCGGATTCTGTCCGAAGGTCCGAGGCCGGGCTACCCGCTCTGCCGCCCCTTGGCGGTCGTGCGGATGGGCGGCTCACACGGTGGCAGTCGCCCAGCTGTCGGGACCGAAGACCTCGTAGTGGATGTTCTCGGGTGCCACGTCCTTGGCGAGTAGCACCTCTCGCATGCCGAGCATGAACGGCAGAGGACCGCACAGGTAGGCTCGGGTGCCGGGTGCGATGGTGATCTCACCGAGGTCGGCGCGGCCCTGCCGGAGGCCGTCTTCGGGGTGGCGGGCGCCGAGGTTCTCGTACCAGCGGTGCATGACCGCGAACGGTAGGCGTTCTACCAGTTCGGTGAGTTCGGCACGGTGAGCGTGGTTGCTGGGTGAGCGGTCGGCGTGCAGCACCGAGATCGGACGCGAGTCATTGGTTTCGGCGAGGTGGCTGAGCATTCCCATCATCGGCGTGCAGCCGATGCCGGCCGAGATCAGCAGCAACGGCGCGTCATCGTCGTGAAGTACCAGGTCACCGAACGGCGTGGTGACGTTCAGCGTGTCGCCTTCGAAAACATTGTGGAACAGGAAGTTCGACACTTCGCCAGCGGGGATAGGCGACTCGTTCGCCAGAATCCGGGCGTCGACGCGCTTGACGGTAATGCGCCAGTCATCGTGCGAGGGTGCAGAGGACAGACTGTACTGACGGATCTGCCGCGCGCCATCCTCGAGATGGACACCGACCGACAGATATTGTCCTGGGGCGAAGGAAGGCAGGGGTGTGCCGTCTGCCGAGGCAAGCACGAAGGAGACCGTGTCGGCCGACTCGTGGCGGCGGTCGCGGACACGCACCTGGCGCCAGACATCGCCTACCGCGACACCTGCAGCCTGGTAGAGCCCGGTTTCCATCGAGATCAGTGTCTGCGCCATCAGCCAGTACACCTCGTCCCAGGCAGCAGCGACCTCGGGGGTGAGGGCGTCACCGAGCACCTCGACGATGGCTTCGAACAGGTGCGTGTGCACGATCGCGTACTGTGCGGGCTCGATTCCCAGCGACGCGTGCTTGTTGGCAATTCTGGACAGGATCAGATCGACACGGGCCTGATCGGGCTCCAATTGAAGAGCCGCAAAGGCGGCGACGGCTCCGGCGAGCGCTTTCTGCTGGCCGCCTTGTTTCTGGTTTCCGCGGTTGAACAGGTTGCGTTCGAGTTCGGGGTGGGCGGCGAACATCTTGCGGTAGAACAGCGTTGTGATGTCTTCGATGGCGGCGCCGACTACGGGCAGGGTCGCGCGGATGATCTCGGTCGCAGTGGGCGAGAGCATGTCATTTCCGATCGTTGAAGAAATGCGGGTGACTGCGCCGACCGGCTGGGGCAGGGCGAGCAGGATGGTTCCGGTGGGTGCCCGGGTGAGGTCCTCGATGGTGAGAGGGTCCAGTGACTCGAAGAAGGCTTCTTGTGCGTGGCGCAACGCCGAGCGCAGCAGGCAACCCGACCGCAGCGGGCACGGATTGGCGCCGTCGCATTCGACCACTTCCGCGTCACCTTCGAGGCGGCGCGCGAGCCATCCCACCGAGGCGGTGTGCCCGAGTTCGGTGATAGTCAGGCCTCCTCCGCGTCCGCGGCGTGCATCGACGATGCCGAGCTCGGAGAGTCGGGTAATCACTTTCGTCGCGTGTGCGTAGGACACCGACAGTTCGTCGGCGATGCCCCGGCTTCCGGGGCGCTCACCGTCGGCGGCCACAGCGAGCCGCATGACGATCCGCAGTCCGAGGTCGGTGAACCGGGTGAGCTGCATGACCAGACCGTACTTTAATTCGTATCTGGGATACTAATTTATGTGACAGGTGTTACGCGCGGCCCGATGTGCGCATAGGTCAGGCAATCTGGTGTGACTACCGCCGTCACGCTTGATCAGCGTGCAGCGATAATGGGCATCGGCCTCTGTGGTTGGAGCCCAAGTCGCGCGCTCGGCCGCCTCGGGTCCGCCGCCGTCACACGCCGCTCACCCCGTCTGCTGCCAGGTGTACTCGTATTCGGGGACAGTGAATCCCGCCTCGAATGTGACGGTGCCGGAACCGGTTCGGTGCCAACCTCTACTCTCGTAGAACTTGATGGCGGGGGTGTTCGCAGTAAGAACCTCCAGGTAGACCGGGCGCTCGGGGTAGGTAGCGGCCGACCAGGTCAGACCCGAGTCGATGAGGCCGGTACCGATACCGACGCCGTGCGCATCGGGGTGTGCGTGGAGGTTGTCGAGCAGGACCCTGCCGTCTTCGGTGGGACGGAAATAGGCGAAACCGACGACGGTTGAGTCTTTCTCGGCGACGAACACTCCCGCCGTGACCGGCTCGGACAGCAGCGTGCGCCAGCGGATGGCGTGATCCGCGTCGACCGGGCCGTCGAGGTACTCGTCGGGAAAGATGCCCGCGTAGGCGATACGCCAACTGGCGGTATGGAGAGCGGCGATGGCCGCGGCGTCGGCGGAGCCACCTGTGCGAATCAGCATGCGGTCGAGCATGGTCGAGGAACGCCGGGTTTGTCACACGGATAATTTCCGGGCAGCCGGATTCGACCCCGGCGAGTCGAGAGTTCTCGTCAATGTGCAGGTAGTGCATGGATTCCCACGTGGGGTTCGTTGTTCGAGGATCAAGTCGAGTAGCTGGTTTTCCTGCGTCAACGTGTGTGAAATCGCACGTAGCGGCGGCATATGGGCGAAATGGGGTCGGTCAATTGTCGCTGCCTCGAGCGGGTGCGGCGCGCTTGGGGTAGACGCCGTGACCGACCTGTAAGTAGGACAGCCGATCGGCCAGCCAAGTGCTGAGTCGTCGGACGGCGTCGTAGAAGTGGGCGTCCTTGCCGATCACGACACGGCCCGTACCCTTTACGGTCGCGTCGACGATACGGTGCGCCACGTGTTCGGGCTGGGCCGAGAATGCCTTGGCGAGCTTCTCGGGCGCACCCATTTGCCGAGCGACCTTGCGCACCAGGTCGGTCCACACCGAACCCGGGAGCACCGTGGTCACGGTGACATTCGAGCGGCCCCGCAGATCCTGCGCCAGACCGTAGCTGAACAGGGCGAGCGCGGCCTTGGACGCGCCGTACATCGCGGAGCCGGGCACCGGAACGATCGCTGACAGGCTCGAGGTGTTCAGGATGACCCCTCGTGGGCGTTGCAGCAGGTGCGGGAGGAAGGCTCGCGACATCCACACCGCGCCGAAGAAGTTCACCTGCATCAGCGTCTCGATCCGGGCGTCGCTCAGATCTGCGACGGGCTGGAGTTCCTGGGCGATTCCCGCGATATTGAACAGACCGTCGATCTGTCCGCGAGAGGCGATCACGCTGGCTGGAAACGCGGCCACGGCGGCACGGTCGCAGATATCGATCGGGTGGGAGGTGAAGCGCTCGCGGTCCGTGACCAGTGCGGCGGTAGCGGTCAGTGCCTGCTCATCACGATCAGCCCCGACCACGAACGCTCCGCGGGCGATCAGCTCCAATGCGACGCATCGGCCGATGCCGTTCCCGGCTCCGGTGACGACGAAGACGCTTCGCTCGATGTGCATGTGTGGTTTCCTCTGTCGGGTGTTCAGTCGAGCGTGAGTTGGATCGGCTCACGCGAAAGGGTGGGGCGGTACATGCAGCGCGTGCCCGTGTAGATGGTGGGCATGCATTCGTTGCAGTGCACACACGCCGAGCGCGTCGAGTCATCGGCTTGGATGCGGCGCAACAGATTCGGTTCGCGCAGCAGGGCCCGGCCCATGGCGACGAATTCGAAACCCTCGGTCCTGGCCAGGCACATGGTGTCGAGATTTGTGATGCCGCCCAACAGGATCAGCGGCATCGACAGCGCTCGCCGGAAGTGGCGGGCCCGCTCCAGCAGGTACGCCTCCTGGTACGGGTACTCCTTCAGGAAGGAGCTCCCGACCAGGCGGAAGCCCAGGCGGGCCGGACCCGGCAGCACTTTCGCGAAGGAGCGGCGCGGGGGTGTGCCGTGGAAATACAGCATCGGGTTCAGCAGCGAACTACCGGCGGTCAATTCCAGGGCGTCGAGCGCGCCGTCGGCCTCTAGCCAGGCGGCCACCTGGAGCGATTGGGGAATGGCGAGGCCACCGTGCTGGCCGTCCTCCATATTGAGTTTGGCCGTGACCGCGAGTCGACCGCCCACAGCATCTTTTACCGCACAGGCGATTTCACGCGCCATCCGCGCCCGATTGAGCAGGGATCCACCGTAGCCGTCCTTGCGCCGGTTGAGCAGCGGGCTGAGGAACGAGCTGGCCAGGTAGTTGTGGCCGAAGTGGATTTCCACCGCGTCGAATCCGGCCTGCTCGGCCAGGCGGGCGGCATTGGCGTGAGCGGCCACGGTTTCGGCGATCTCGGCGATGGTGGGAGTCTTGGTGAATCTCATGCCGAGCGGGTTGAACATCCGGCTCGGCGCGAGCGCGGGCACTCGATTGGAGGCGGCGTTGGCCACCGGTCCGGCATGACCGATCTGCGCGCTGGCCGCGGCGCCCTCCGCGTGCACGGCATCGGTCAGCTTCCGCAGTCCCGCAACGGCTTCCGATCGCATCCAGATCTGATGCCGATCGGTTCGACCGCCGGGCGCGACCGCGCAGTACGCGACAGTGGTCATGCCGACGCCGCCAGCGGCGACCTCCCGATGGAAGTCGATCAGTTCCTCGGTGACCAGGGCGTCCGGCGTGCGGCCTTCGAAGGTCGCGGCCTTGATCACCCTGTTGCGCAAGGTGATCGGACCCAGCTTGGCCGGTGCGAAGATGTCGTTCATAGCTGTTCTCCCGTCGGCGCGGTCAGGCCGGCCACCACGAAATGTCTCAGTGTGTCCAGGTCCGGCTTCGCCATTCCGTGTTCGTCTATTTCGGGGCTGCCGAAACGCATGATGATCAGATCGAAGGCGAGCATCCACCGACGGCGACTCTCCTGGGCGCTCAGTTCGGGCAGCAGCGCGGCCCAGGTGTCCATCCGAAACCAGGGTCCCCGCCATGCGGTGCGATGGCGTCCGAGGACGAACCGTGCCAATAGCCGAAGATGCAAGCGGCCCAAAGGATCTCCCGCGAGCTGAACGAAGGGCGCGAGGATCGTATCGACCACGGTGGGCATCGCGTCCGGCCCCGGAGTCGCACGCGCCAGGCCATCGGCCCACAGCGGTCCCAGTCGATCCTCGATCAGCGCACCGACCAGGGCTTCCTTCGATCCGAAGTGGTAGTGCACCGCGGCCGAGTTCGCGCCCGCCACGGTACAGATGCCACGCACTGAAACCTCGTCGTACGGCTCGGTCAACAGCAACGACTCAGCAGCGGCCAGCAGTCGCTGCCGCGTCCCCGACTTCACCTCATCGACCATGCCCAGAAGTGAAACATGTTTCAATCGAATTTTCAATCATTGATTGAATCAGTGGTTGGGGCCATCGGATCGGCACAGATCGATAGGCGTGGTGATTTCCCGACCGAGGGGCTGCCAGCCCGGCTACGGTGCGGCCGTTGCCTCGCTGACGAGGACGGCTGCGACGCGGCCCGCGTAGTCGATGACGGTGGCCGGTTCGTCGCCTGCCTCGACTCGGCGCACGCACGCGTCGACCAGCGCCTGTATCGACGCCGTCACCAGGGCGGGATTCGTCACCGCCGCTGCGGACAGTTCCGCGCGCAGGAGGTCGGCCAGTTCGGTGTGCAGCGCGATCACCCGCGCCCGCGCGCTCGCCGAGAGGTTCATCCGCGAGAGTGCGGTGCGCCAGGCGTGATCCCCGTCGACGGCCAGTTCGATGTTGGCGCGCACGTATGCCACCACGCCTGCGGCTGGTGTCGGCGCGGCCTCGATCGTGTCGCGGACCGCGCTCGTCCAGCGCGGGAAGCCTCGGGTGGCCACCATCTCGATCAGGTCGTCGATCGAGTCGACGTAGCGGTAGATGCTGTTGCGGGCGATTCCCGCGCGGGCCGCCACGGCCCCGGCGGTCAGGGTGGTGCCGCTGTCCTGTGCCAAGAGGTACTCGGCGCTGTCGATCAGTGCCGCGAGTACTTGGGCGCGATGCGCGCGGACGCTGTCCGCATTGATCTTGGGCATGGGCCTCGGCTGCCTTCTTTTCCCGTGTCTGGTTCAAGTTTGGGTACGTGCTAGCGTGCGTCGAGCTCTTGGAGACACCCTGTCTCCAAGATGACTTTGTGTGCGGCCGGAACCTGGTCAGATCTGCGCCGCGCACCCGGCGACATGGAGTTACTGCGATGAACGACTTTAGTGGGATCGACGGCTTCCTCGGCACGAGGGCGTCGTTCGCGATGGACATGATGGTGACGTTGATGGTGCTGGTGGTCCTCGCCCTCGGGTGGAGTGTGTACCAGGTCAAGGTCGGCCGGCGGCTCCGGCTGCACCGCGGGGTCCAGCTCGGGTTGGGTGTCGCGCTGCTGGTTGCCGTCGTGCTGTTCGAGCTGGATGTGCGCTTCAATGGCTGGCAGGAGCGCTCCGCGGGAGTCGTGGGTGGCACGGCGTCTACCGCGGTGTCGACTTCGCTGGCGATCCACCTGGTGTTCGCGGTCACCTCGGTACTGCTGTGGCCGGTGGTGATCGTGCGGGCGGTGCGCAATTTCGGCAATCCGCCGCACCCCGGCGCGCACGCCGCGTGGCACCGGCGGTGGGCCAGGGTCGCGGCGATCGACATGACGCTGACCGCAGTGTCCTGCTGGGTCTTCTACTGGCTCGCGTTCGTCGCCTGACCGGCAACAGAGATCCGCACATGAGGAAGGCCACCTCGCCACCGCCGATGCCTTAGTACTGCAACTGCACTCGCGTAGTTCGGTGCTGATAGACCTGTCGGGTGGTGTTGGATCGGCTGTGGCCGAACTGGATTCGTTGATGGATAGTGGCGAGTCCCCGATAACGAGTCCGCCCGGCAGTAGAGCCGGGTCTGGTCGCTGGTCTGGAATGTAAGCACAGGTGGACTCTGGCCGAATGCGCTGGTGAGAGGGTTCCGGATGGAATGCAGCGGCTGCTGCGCGCTGCGGACTGGGACGCCGAGGTCACTGCTGTCGGGCGCGGTCGATGTCCACTCGCGTACCCCGCATCGGTGTCTGCTCACGGTTGAGCAGCTCCGGTGCCAGTCCGCCGTGACAGGAGGCCGGTGTGCCATCGGCGTACACGACACGCCACCACGGCACGTCGTCGAGCAAGCTCATCGCTCGTCCTACCTGCCGTGCGGTCGCACCGATCCGGTTACCGACATCACCGTAGGTGGCGACCGACCCGGCGGGGATGGCACAAACCACTGCACGGACTTCCTCGATGAGACTCATGCCGGCCCCGAGGGATGCGCCGGATAGGTCAACTGCCCGTGGCCGACCCGCGCGTTAATGTTCAGGACCGCCGGTTTCGCTGTCGAGCGCGAGATGATGTGCACGACCTGCACCCCGTGAACGATCAACGCATCGGTGATCAGCCGGCGATGACAGCGCCACGGCACCGCCTCACTGCACATGATCGCAGGCCGGCAATGTTCGGTCAGTTCGAGCAATTCGTTCAACCCTTCGGCGAACCCATCTTCTGCCATGTAGTCGGCGTAGTCACGGAAGGCCTTGACCCGCCAGGCTCCGTTCACGCTCGAAACGTCCTTGGGGGTATACCGTCGACCGCCCAATTTCCGGATCCACCGGTACCTGATATCAGCAGGAAGGGCATCCACAATCGCCTGCTGGTTCCATTGCGGGTACTTCCTGGACGACGGAACGAACGCACATCTACGAGGCAGGTGATCTCGTTGCGCCGCAACATCTGCACCATTTCGCCGAACTCGCGCATTGAATGCCCTACCGTACAGATCCGGTTCGCCATCCAGCACCTCACCGATGAGCATCCATCGCGCGACGGCTCGCACCCCGTTCATCACACGATCATGCCTCATAGTCCTACTGCAATGAGACGACACGACTCCGCCCGGCCACGACACCGCTCGCGCGTCATGTGTGGGTGGCGCCTGGTCGACGCATTCACCTCGGACGAAGCGGTGGAGCAGTGGACGACGTCCTAGTTGACGCGATGGCTAGACGCGCCACCGCTGACATTTCGAGCGTATTCCAACCGAGGCGCCACCGGGCATGCCCTCAGGTGGTCGCATCGTTACTGACATCCCATGACGAGGCCTACTGACATCAATAACGAACAGCGAGGTCGTCTCCTGACATTTAGATGACGAGTCTCAGGTCGGCTTGGTAGTCGGTCGATGGGATGCGAGGAAAATCTGATCGAGGTGGTAGCGCACCACTGCGGCGGCGGAGTCGGGGGTGTGCTGGCCGATCAACACGCTGGTGCCGAGGCCGTGGGTGAGCATGACCAGTCGGGTCGCCTCGACCGCCGTGTCTGTGCTGTCTGCGAGTTCGCCGAGAAGCTGTGCCTGTGCGAGTGCCTGTGCGATCCGTTCTTCGAGGCGGTCGATGTTCGCGACGAAAGGGTGTTGTGCGAGTTCGGGATCGGTCATGGCCAGAACCGCGTACGAGGTGCCGATCAGGTGGAAGGCGCGGCTGGCTTCGTCGGTGGGCAGGGCTTCAGCGCAGAACGCCTCGACGAGCGCGCGGGTGGGCGGCGGGTCGGGCAGGCCGATGAGTCGTTGTTGCCATCGGTCGTGGCTGAGTTGCTCGAGGTGGTTCAAGGTGCCGGTGAGCAGGTCGGCTTTCGTCGGGAAGTAGTACTGCACAAACCGTAGCGAGGATCCGGCTTCGGCGGCCACAGCACGAATCGTGACCGCGTGCAGACCCTTACGTGCGGCGACCCGCACGACCGCGTCGGCGATCTCGGCTCGCCGTTGGGCGTGATCGACAGTTCTGGGCATGGTCGTCCCTTCTCGACGGCACCACCCTCTTGGTGATACACATGTATCGGATACAACTGTATCAATCTGGAGGTGGGTGGTGAAGCGACCCGACACACACGAGGAATCGGCGTTAGTCCCGGCACGCGCGGCCGCGCTGCTGATGATGGTGTGCGCAGCGCAGTTCATGGTTGTGCTCGACATCTCGGTGGTGAACGTGGCATTGCCGTCGATGCGGACGTCGCTGGGCTTCACCGACACCGGGCTCGGCTGGGTGGTCAACGCCTATGCGCTGGTGTTCGCGGGCCTGCTTCTGGTCGGCGGTCGCCTGGAAGATCTCTATGGGCGCAAACGTGTTTTCCTTGCCGGTCTGCTGTTGTTCACCCTCGCCAGCTTGGTCGGCGGACTGGCCTCGACGCCGGGCTGGCTCATCGGTGCTCGCGCCGCCCAGGGAGTAGGCGCGGCGGTGCTGGCCCCGGCCACGCTGACGATCCTCTCCACGAGCTTCGCCGAGGGTTCACGGCGGACGAAGGCCCTGGCGATATGGACCGCGATCGGTCTGGCCGACGGGACGGCGGGCAATCTTCTCGGCGGAGTCCTCACTGAATTCTGGTCGTGGCGCGCGACTTTGCTGATCAACGTGCCCATCGGAGCAGTCGCGCTGGTTGCCGCGATCTATGTCATCGCCCCGGACTCGCCGAATCGCCCGCGGGTCCGCGTCGATGCGGTGGGGGCCGTGCTGGTGACGTGCGGGCTCGCTGCGATCGCCTACGGGTTCGGGGAGGCCGCGGTGCGGGGATGGTCGGCAGCGGTGACAGTGGCAGCACTCGCGGGCGGGGCGGGGCTGCTGGTTGTGTTCGTGGCGGTTGAGGCGCGGTCGGCGGTCGTGCCGCTGATTCCGTTGCCGTTGTTGCGGATTCGGTCGGTGGCGGTCGGCAATATCGCGATGCTGTTGGCTGGGGCGTGCCTGAATCCGATGTGGTTCTTTCTGACGTTGTCGATGCAGAACGTCCTGGACTACACACCGATGCAGACCGGGCTGGCGTTCCTGCCGCACACGCTGATCACTATCGCTGTCGGCACCCTCGTGACGCCGTGGTTGATGGGCCGGGTCGATGCACGGGTCCTGATCGTCGGTGGTGCGTTGCTGGCCGCGGCCGGATTCGCCTGGCAATCCCAGCTCGACGCCGAGAGCGCCTTCATGACCGGAATTCTCGGCCCCGCAATAGTTTTCAGCGTCGGCGCCGGACTGCTGAACACCCCGCTCACCGCGGCCGTCACCACGGGAGTGCCCACCACAGATGCGGGCGCGGCCTCGGGGCTGATGAACACGACCAAGCAAGTCGGGGCAGCGCTCGGTCTGGCGGCACTGATCACGACGACGGCGGAATCGAGTTCCGGCTATAGCCGCGCCTTCTTGTTGATCGCCGCGGCCATGATCGCAGTCGCGGCAACCGCGGCGGTACTGCCTGCTCATCGCGACCGGCGGTGACTGCGACTCGCGACAATGCCAGGTGACTACGACGACGACTGTCCGGGCAATCGGGTGGGATCGGTGACGGTGACCTGCGCGGTGGTCAGGGTCAGCGCGCCGGGCAACGCGGCGAAGGCTTCCTCGACGCGGGCGATGAGCGAAGTACGTGCGCCCGCGCCGCGCCGCGCCGAGTGCCGTTCGGCGCGGACCCAGTTCTTGGCCGCGCAGCGCCACGCGGCCAACGCAAGCTCCGGCAGTAGCCGGATGGTGACGTCGGTGCGACCGTCGGCGCCGGTGCGTGTTTCGAGGGCGTCGACCAGACGTTCGTGGGCCGCCAGGGACAGTGCGTTGCTGTGGTGGCGTAGCGCGGTGTTGTGGGCGATCAGTCGGCGGGTGGCCAGGAACCGGCGTTCCCAGTCGGAGTCGCGGCCCTCGATCGCGGAGATCATCGTCGACCGCAGCGTGGCCAGGATCGTGGTGTCGGTCTGGTTGGTATGTGTGGCGAAGGTGTCGAGGTAGGCGTCCCACAGCTCGGCTTCCGCGGCGAGCGCGACATCTTCTTTGGAGGCGTAGTAGCGGAAGAACGTGCGCTTGGAGATCTCGGCCTCGGCCACGATCCGGTCGAGGGTGACCGTGTCGAACCCGTCGTCGGTGAACAAGCGCAGCGCGATCTCGCCCAACTGCTGATGGGTGCGTTGCTTCTTGCGTTCGCGCAGCGAAATCACCTGCACGACATCATCGCCAGTTCGTTCGCTCACGGCCTCACCCTAATCAATCGCTCGGCGACTCTTTCCAATAAAACACCCCTAGGTGTAATTTTACACTCAGTGACATTTTCTGACTGGGTGGTGTGATGCGGCAGCGAGCGGAACTGATAATCATGCTGGGGGCCTCCACGCTGGGGGTGATGGCCGGTGCGATCGTGATGCCGGTCCTGGAAGTCATGCGCGGCGACCTCGGCGTCAGCGGTACCGCGGCGGGCTTCATCATCACCGCGCACGGATTCGCTATCGCGGTCATCAGCCCGGTGGTCGGGCGGGCGATCGACCGGTGGGGTGTGCGGGTGCCGCTGGCCGCAGGCCTGGTTCTGTACGGGCTGGCCGGTGGTGCGGGACTGGTGATCACGTCGTTTCCGCTGCTGATCGCCAGCCGCCTGTTGCTGGGAGTCGGTGCGGCGACGGTGTTCAGCGGCACCACCGTCGCGATGCTCGCGATGGCCACCGGCACCCGCCGTGACCGACTCATGGGCTGGCGCACGACAGCGACGACCGCCGGAGGGCTGATCTGGCCGCTGCTGGCCGGAGTCCTGGGCGGGATCAGCTGGCATGCGACCTTCGCGATCTACCTCGTCGGGATCCCGCTCGGCATCGCGGCCCTGCTGGTCATCCCGAAACACCCTGCGACACAAGAAGCGGGCGCGGCCGCGCGGTCGGGTTCGGCGCTGGATCTGGTGCGCCGGTACCCGAGGTTGTTGGCTTGGTACGGGTTGATGGTCACCACCGGGCTGATGATGTACAGCCTGGCAGTGTTCCTTCCGCAGCGCTTGGCGCAGTTGGGGATCGCGGCGCCGATCTTCGTATCGCTGTTCATGGTCGTGCAGGCCGTCGCGTCCATCGGCGTGGGTCTGGGATACGCGCGCATCCGGGCGCGATTCGGGTTCGCCGTGCTGCTACGCACCACCGCGTGCTGCTGGATCGGCGCTTTCATCGTGCTGGGCCTGGTCACGCACCCGGCACCGGTGTTCGCCGCGTCGGCGTTGTTCGGGGATCGGCAACGGGCTGCTGCTGCCGGTGATCACCGTGCTCATCGGCGAAACACCACCGGCGACGCGGCGCGGCCAGGCGACCTCGTTGTCAGGCACGGCGATGTTCACCGGCCAGTTCGGATCCCCGCTGGTGTTCGGGCCGCTGATGGCCGCCACCTCCATCACCACCGGATACCTACTCGCCGCCGCGATCGCGGCCACCATTCTCGCCGGGCTCTTCCTCATCCGGATCGACGATCCCACCGAGAAACACGCCTCTGACGGCGGCGAGCAGTCAGGTCATGCCGAAGATTCCGAGGAGCGTGTGGTGAGCAAGTCGGTGAACTCCTCGGCATAAGCCAGATGCCGCCGTAGACGTTCGGCGCTGTCAGCGGCCTTCCCGCGGAACGCGAGCAGATCCGCCTGCGCCGTCGCGCGCGCGGCAGGCTCAGACGAGGTGTCGTCGAGGATCTCGATCGCATCGAGCAGCTGCTTCATCTCCGCGAGGGTGAAGCCGAGCGGCTTCATGCGTCGGATGACCAGCATCCGATCGACGTCGGCCTCGGTGTAGAGGCGAAACCCTCCACCGGAGCGGGCTGAGGGTTGCACCAGCCCGACCTCGTCCCAGTGGCGGATCGACTTCACCGACAACTCGGTACGCTCGGCGACCTGCCCGATCTGGAGATAGCCGCTGGTGTCGGCGCCCACCTCAGTGCCCGCCGACCAGGTGCCCGGACAGCCTGTCGTGGCGAGCCTCCGAGGCGGCGTTGAGCCCGATGATCTCGACGTTCTTGCCCTTCGCGGCGTACTTGGTGGTGATCGCGTCCAGGGTCGCCACGGTCGAGGCGTCCCAGATATGTGCATCCGACATGTCGATCACGATATTGGCCGGATCGTCGACGTAGTCGAACTGGTAGACCAGATCGTTGCTCGAGGCGAAGAACAACTCGCCGCGCACCTTGTACACGCGGGTGTCGATAGCGCCGTCGTGGTCGGTGTCGGCCTCGGCGACCTTGTCCACCTCGGTGAAGTGCGCGACGCGGTGGGCGAAGGCGACCATCGCGGTGAGCACACCGGCGATCACGCCGTAGGCGAGGTTGTGCGTCGCCACCGTGACCGCGACAGTGACCACCATGACCGTGGTTTCGGCGATCGGCATGCGCCGCAACGTCTTCGGGGCGATCGAGTGCCAGTCCATGGTGCCGACCGAGACCATGATCATCACCGCGACCAGCGCCGCCATCGGGATCAGCGCGACCACGTCACCGAGCCCGACCACCAGGATCAGCAAGAACACACCGGCCAGGAAGGTCGAGATCCGGGTCCGCGCACCGGAGGACTTCACGTTGATCATGGTCTGGCCGATCATCGCGCAACCACCCATGCCACCGAAAAAGCCGGTCACCACATTGGCGACACCCTGGCCCCAGCCCTCGCGGGTCTTGTCGGAGTGCGTGTCGGTGATGTCGTCAACGAGCTTGGCCGTCATCAGCGACTCGAGGAGGCCGACCAGCGCCATCGCCAGGGCGTAGGGAGCGATGATCTTCAGCGTGTCGAGAGTGAAGGGGACGTCCGGAATGAGCCAGGTCGGCAGGCTCGACGGCAACTCGCCCTCGTCACCGACGTTGGGCACGTTCAGCGAAAACACAATGGTGGCCGCGGTGAGCAGCACGATCGCCACCAGTGGAGCCGGAACCACGTTCGACAGCTTGGGCAGCAGCACCATAATCGCGATGCCGATCGCGACCATCGGATACACCAGCCACGGCACCCCGAGCAGATGCGGGATCTGCGCGGTGAAAATCAGAATGGCCAGCGCGTTGACGAACCCGACCATCACGCTGCGCGGAATGAACCGCATCAGCCGTGCCACGCCGATCACGCTGAGCACGGTCTGCAATACACCGGCGAGGATGACCGTGGCGATCAGATAGTCCAGGCCGTGCTCGCGGACCACCGGTGCGATCACCAGCGCGATCGCACCGGTCGCGGCGGAAATCATCGCCCGGCGACCACCGACGATCGAGATCGTCACCGCCATGGTGAACGAGGCGAACAGCCCGACGCTCGGGTCGACCCCGGCGATGATCGAGAAAGAGATCGCTTCCGGGATCAATGCCAGCGCGACCACCAAGCCGGCCAGTACCTCGGTCTTCAGCCGTTTCGGACTGCGCAACGCAGCCAGTACCGAGCCCTCATCAACCGGTCGATGTGTCGTCGACACCATCGGCACTCCATTCCATACATCGCGCGCACGCAGGCGCGCCGGACACAGCGCAGCACGCATACGCCACGTCGGGCAGAAAGTCATTGGGATACGAGCGAACACCCCGAGTTGGTGAAGAGCTGACCTGTGTCCGCCACGCTGCTGGACACATCAGCTATCGCTCAGCGATCCAAACTCTACCTTTACGGGAGGGTATGGTTGCAAGCGGGAATGGACAATCGTGTCGTACGTCTCATCTCCGACGAAGTCGGTCACGGATACTCCGTTCCCGTCGGCCCGAGCGGAAAGGACCCGGCGCTGTCGCACTCTGCCCGTACCGCCGTACCGCAACCAGGCTGGTGCAGTGATGTCGAAATTCGCGACCGGTCACGAACAAGACGCTGTCGAAATTCGCGACCAAGCGCTGTCTGAATTCGCGATCAAAGCCAGCTCTCGGACGGAGGCAGGTGACGGTGCTGATTCTCTTCACGGATCATTTTGCGTAGGCTGATCCGGGCCGCGGCCAGGTCGTCGTCGGCTTCGGTGAGCTGCTGCTGCAAGCTGACGTTGCTGTCCTGTGCGGCTTTCAGCTGCTCTATCAGCATCTTGTTGTGGGCGGTGAGTTCGTCGACCCTGGTGATCAGATCTGCGGCGCCGAGTTGGTCGAGTTGCTGGCCGAGTTGCCGTTGAACCGTCGCTTTGAGCTGGTCGCGTTCACTGCGCAACCGAGTGATCTCAGCGTGAGCCAGGGCGAGATCGGTGCGGACCCCAGCCGGAGTAGCCCCGCGGCCGGCCGCGCGTTCGTGCCGTGGCCGGGCTTGCTGATGGGCGCGGGCCTTTTCGATGTGCTCGCGGACCCCGCCGGCGTAGACGAGCCAGTTGGAGACCTCGGCTGCGCGAGCGACGCCGAGGAAGGTGATCGGCTCATCACGGGCGACCATGTCGTTGACAACGGCCAGGACCCGGCCTCGCTTCTCCAGGCTGGACCGCTTGCGTGCTTCCTGGAGGACCTGGGCCGGTGTTCGAGGTGCGCTCATCTGGCTTGCTCGCTCTTGATCACGTGCAGAGGCAGGGTGATCCGGCCTTCGGCGGCGCGAACTTTCCGTAGGACCGAGGCTGCCTCCTTCACCGCGTGGCGCTCCTCATCCGGAAGGTGGCTCATGTGATCGCGGAGCGCCCTGACGACCTTCTGGAAGGCGCTGATCTGGTCGGTGAGGTTGCGGATCACGAATTCGTCGGCATCCATGGCCTGAGCCGTCTCGCGGTCGCTCTTGAGCGAGCGGATGTGGTCCTCGACCGCGGGCAGGTAGGACGGATCCGGTCGGTAGAAGCCGCAACCGGCGCATTGGAACCTGATCGAGCATGCCTTTCCGCCTGCCTTGACGTTGCTGGGCTCGTGGCAGTTGCCGAACGGGACGGCCACCGACTTGGCCTGGTAAGAGACGGGCGATCCGGCCTTCGCCGGTCGTCCGGCTCGGTCGAGGACGTGATGGCGTATGGTCTCGACCGCTTCACGTTTGCGGGCCAAGGTGACCTTGAAGTAGCCCATCGTGGTGGACACCTGGACGTGGTCCATGATCTCTTTGAGCACTTCGACGCGGACTCCCGCATCGGCGTAGCGCTGGGCGAATGAGTGCCGAAATGCGTAGGGATAGATGAGAGTTCGGTCGAACGGCAGCCGGTTCCCCCTAGAGTCCAGGTCCTCGGAGTAGAGCTCGGGAATCCCGTCGACCCACTCGTTGAGGACTTCGCCGAACCGGGAAGGTCTCAGGTAGCCGTCCACGGCGTCGTTCGTGGCGGCGGGAAACAGGTAGTTCCGAGCGCGCGCCGGAAGGACCAGCCGGCTGCGGCGTTCACGCCATTCGACGATGGTCTTCGCGGTGGATTCGACGATCGGCAGTCGTCGGTTTAGCCGCTTGCCCTTCTGGTTGTCCCAGATCAGGTTGTATTCGCCGTCGAGGTACTCCAGGCAGTCGAGTTTCAGTGAGCAGGTCTCGCGCGGGCGGCGACCGGTGTCACGGTGGACGCTGTAGACAGCCTGGAACATCATCTGGGCGTCTTCGCGGGACAGATCGCCATAGCGGATCCCTGGTTCCTCGCCGAGCATGTGCAGGTGATCATCGAGCTGCCGGATGACCGGCTCGGGAATCGCTTTGCCGAGTTCGTCCTCGCTGACCTCGACGACAGCGATGTGGTGGGTCTTGTGGCGAGCGAATCCGGCCGGCACCGCGTCTAGGCGACCGGTGTCCCGGCCGAAGTCGAGTATCTCGAAGAACCTGGAGAGCAGAGTCCGCCGATACTTGTTGGTGAGCTCCTGGCCCTTGTCTCCGAGGGCGACTCGGAACGAATCGACAACCGCGTTGATGTCTGCGAACCCCAGCTGCGTCACGTCGTCACCGCCGCCGGGCCGGCAGCGCAGCACTGCGGAGGCCCGGCAGCATGATCCGAAGTATTGGCGCAAGGCGGTGGTGTCCGGGTTCGTCGATCGCGCCCATTGCTGGACCAGATCCCGCAGCCAGGATTGTGTGATCTCGGTGAAGTCGATCGTTCCGGCCAGTACTCGCTTGCCGGACAGCGTGTGTGTCGACGGGATGTCGAGCGTGCTCAGGTGCCAGGTCGGCTCATCTCTGGGATCGACGCCACGGAATCGAGGCACGGCCGCGTCGAGCCTCAGCTTGATGTCGCGCAGGAAAACCAGGCCGACCTTGCTTCCGCGTACGCCCCCGCGGGTGTTCGCTTCCCAGAAGGCGGTGTTGCCGACCAGGTGCCCGACCCCGGCGGCGCGTTTGAGTGCTCCCCGCATGGCTTCGGGGTCGATCTTCGAATCGCCGCTTCGATCGCGTTCCTGCATGGCGAAGAGCACTTCCGACCTCACCAACGGTGTGCACCTGTTCAGCGAGAACTGGTGCGCCAGCATGAAGGGCGTCGCCACCTGATCGACCCAGTGCGCCAGATCGCCGGTGTTGTCGCAGAGGCTCCCGGACGCGACGGCCAGCCGAAATTCCTTGTAGTGGGTCGGGCAGAGCCGTCGTCGGCCGAACGGTTCGATGATGCATCCTCTGACCCGGCACTTAACAAGGGCTGCAAGTGGTTTGGCCCCCGCTGCCCACTGCTCGAAGGTCCGGCCCTTGCGCTCGTTTCTCCGAAACGCCTGGTAGTGGTTGCGGCAGAGTCCACGGGACCAGCTTTTGCGGAGACAGCGGACGTCTCCGTCTGCGACAACGCAAAATTCGTGGCTGCCGAAGCGGCGATTGCGGGTGTCTTCGGGTGGGCAGGTTCGCAGGAATTCCTCGCTGCTGAGCCCGCTCTGCTTCTTCGCTCGGCCGCAGAGCGTGCAGAGGCCGCCCCCTTTCGCGGTGAGCATTCCGCAGCGCAAGCACCGCCAGATAGCTGTCCGCGGATTGTCAGGGTTCCCGCTGAACAGCAGCCGTTCTGCGTCCCATTCGCCGGGCCGCCAATCCGGGTCCACCTGGCCGTCCAACCATACCGACCAAGCGGCCAAGTCGATCGTCCCGTTCAAGGGCGCGGCCGTCGGCGTCAGCGCTGTCACCGCAGCGGGGCTGGTCACTGGTTTCCCTTCTTCTGTGCCGCCGCGACAGCGTCGAACGCAGCGCGTTTGTCCTTGTCATCGACGTGGGTATAGACGTCCATGGACCGCGCGGACACGTGTCCGAGGATCTCCTGCACCACGCTTCGATCGGTGCCGGCGCGCAGGAGCTCCGTCGCTGCCGAATGCCGCAGCATGTGGGGTCGGGCTGTGATGCCGGCGCGGACGGCGAGCCGATCGAACATCTCCTTGACCGTGCCGTACTTCATTCCCTCGCCCAGTGGCGCGTGGAACATGTTGACCAGCACCAGGTCGCAGTCGGCGGCCGCGGGCACCAGATCCCGTTCGAGCTGGTAGTCGATGTAGCTGTCGATCACATCGGCGGTCACCGGAATCGAACGAGGTTTGCGTGATTTCGCCCAAGCACCGTTGGCGTTTCGGCGCCGACGGACGTGAACATGCGGTCCCTCGAGCGGGCAACCCAGTTCCTTCGAGCTGGCCAGCAAGTGCATGTCCTCGCGGCGCAGCCCCAATGCCTCACCGATCCGCATGCCCGTACAGCGCAGCAGCGATACCAGGAACCGGTCACGCGCCCGGGGCGCCGCCTGGATCAGGGCGTCTATCTGATCGGGCGTGAGCCATTCGTAGCCGGGGATCGCGACCCGGAACTTCACCAGCTTCGTTCGCACCGTGCGGAATTGGCCGTCCTCGCCCGGATCGAATCCGGATGGCAGGAAGTCCAGAAACTTCTTCGCACTCAGTGGCGCAACAACTTCCGGCCGCACCCAGCGATGCGTACAGCCGAACCTCAGGAACTCGCACACCGTGGTCACGATGTGATTCGCGGTGCCTTTCGACCGGAACCGCGGCTCGACGGTCGGCTGGTGGCCGCGTGGCGGCAGCGGGTCCTCGACGAGCCATCGCAGAAAGGCCCCCAGCTGCCACACGGTCGGCGAGGCCCAGTCCAGGCCCGTTTCCGCGCAGTAGGCCAGGTAGAGCGCGATCCGGCCCGCATAGGCGCGCTCAGTGTTCGGCGAGCAGTCCCGCGCCCGCAGTGACGCCAGATAGGCGGTGGCCTCGATGTGTAGGACGTAGAAGACAGTCCACGACGACCCACTGAACGACCCCATCCGCCGGGCTGACGGCACGTTCGGCGCGGAATGCTTGCGGTCGACCAACCAGACCTGATGTCACTTGAGGACTCCCAGATAGGTGTGAGGTACGTGAGGGAGAAGGCTACCCAACTCACGTTCCGAAAATGGTTGAGATCACCCAAGATAACGGCCGGTCAAGGATGAGCCGGCCCACTTTCACTTGGACGTCGGGTACTGGTTCACCACGGCAACAGCCGATATCGGGCAAATCCAAGAGTCCGAGGTGAGCGCTGCAGCCTGGTATCCCCTCGCCGAAGCCGAGCGCCTCGTCGGGCACCGGATCGGGCGTGCACGAGTCGACCAACCCGAGCGCTGAACTGACACACCGGCTTGAGGTCGTTGTGGCCTGTTCACACCGCTCTACAGCGTGATCAACACCCCAGCGCAATGGGATCCGCGCGGCGCCGACCGCTCTCGGCGGTGCGGAGCCCACCCGGGCCTAGCCCGCCGATGCGGTCAGCCACAACTGGAGGTCGACTTGGGACAGCACCAGTCGATGTAGCGGCA
>NZ_BDBI01000046.1 GCF_001612905.1 Nocardia ignorata NBRC 108230
GGGCATCGCGGCGGCCGCCGTCGCGCCCGCCGCGCTGGCGACCCTCACCACAGTGTTTCCGGAAGGGCCTGCGCGGGTCCGCGCTCTCGGCGTGTGGGGTGGCGTCAATGCGGCGGGTGGTGCGCTCGGCGTGCTCGTCGGGGGCTTGCTCACCGAGTACGCGGACTGGCGCTGGGTGATGCTGGTCAATGTCCCGATCGTCGCGGTGGCGTTACTGTCCACGGCCGCAGGCGTTCCCGCGGACCGACCGTCCGACTCGCCTGCGAGCCTCGACATCCTCGGTGCGCTCACCGCGACAGCCGGAATCGGACTACTGGTGACCGGCGTCATCCGCACCGATCGCCACGGCTGGTTCTCGGCGACGACCGGCACGACGCTCGTCGCGGCCCTTGTCGCGCTCACGGCGTTCGTGGTGGTCGAACGCCGTGCGCGTAACCCGCTGCTGCGCCTCGGATTGTTCGGCAACCGGTGGGTGCTCGGTGCAAACCTCTTCGTGCTGTTCGCTGCGGCAGGCCAATTCTCAGCGTTCTACCTGGTCTCGCTGTATCTGCAGCAGGTCCTGGGGCTCGGCGCGGGCGCCGCCGGGGCGGCCTTCCTGCCGTTCTCGCTCTGCGTCATCGCGGGCACGCTGGTCGCGACACGGATCGGCGCGAATCGTTCGCCCCGACCGATCCTGATCGGCGGTGCGGTGCTGACCACGGTCGGCATCGGCTGGTTCGCACTGATCAGCCCCGACGGCAGCGTCCTGGCCGACATCCTCGGTCCGTCGCTGATCGGCGGTTTCGGACTCGGTCTGTGCTTGGCGCCGGTGGCATCGGCGGCCGTCACCGCCGTCGCGCCCGGCGAGGCGGGCATGGCCTCCGGCGCTTTCAACAGTGCCCGTCAGCTCGGCGGCAGCATCGGTGTCGCCACGCTGGCTACCCTCGCCGCGAGCAGGACCGGCACCAGCAGCGATCCAACCGCGCTGACCGGCGGCTATGGCCTCGCCCTCGCCGTCGCCGCACTGCTGTTCGCCGTGGCCGCAGCGATCGCCGTTGTCATTCTTCCGCGCACGCAGAGCGCGGAACCCCTTGCCGCCCAACCGGTTCCCGCATCAGCACAGTGAAAGGAAGAACGATGTACCCGATCAACCTGTTCGACCGCGCCCTCCGATTCGAGCCGGAGGGAGCGGTGAGCACCGCGGAACGCCGGATGACCGCAGGCACAGATGGCTGGCAGCTGGCCACCTTCCACGTCGAGACCGACGCCGACGTACACGCCGACCACTGGGAGATGCATCCCACCGCCGACGAGGCGGTGTGCTGCTTGACGGGCGCGATGCGGTTGTACCTGCGACCCGAGACGGCCGACGAGGGAGAGTATGTCGTGGCGCTGACCGCGGGCACCGCGTTCGTGGTGCCACGTGGACGCTGGCACCGGATCGAACTCGACGAACCGAGCGACATCATGTCGATCGGATTGCGTGACGGCACAAGGCAGGAGCCCGTCGTGCGGTGAAACAGCCGAGGGCGCCGCGCGGTGGCGCGGCGCCCTCGGCGGGTGGTCGAACCTCAGCGCACCGTGTGGACGATCAGGACGTCCGAGCGGGACTTGCGGGCCACGTCCGAGGGGACGGAGCCGAGTAGGCGGCCGGTGAGGGTGTTGAGGCCACGGTTACCGACGACGAGCAGGTCGGCCTTGGTCTCCTTGATCAGCTCGAGCAGGGAATCCACCGGCTCGCCGACGATGGCGCGCTCGACGATGTTCTTCGCACCGGCGGCCACCGCCTTCTCGCGGGCGACGTGCAGGATCTCGTTTGTCGGCGCCGAGCCACGGACCTGGTAGGCCTCGTCCTTGAGCACATCGGCGGCGGCGGCGACATCGCGATCATCGGTCGGGAAGTAGGCGCAGGCCAGCACGAGAGTCGCGTCCGCGTCGGCAGCGAGCGCCGCAGCCTTCTCCACCGCGACGTACGACGAATCCGAGCCATCAGTACCGACGACAATGGTCCGGTAGGCGGTCATCTCTCCTCCAACTTGGTCGGTGCAGCGCCGAACGACCCGGGAATCGAGCATCGGCGCGGCAATTGCGTCGACCATAACGCCACAACGCGCCGATTTATCGACAATTCGCAACAGATCACACCGGGAGTGTTGGGCCACTTTGTCCGGTGGTGCCGGATTATGGGCGCCGCCGTCGGCATTCACCTGCGCCGATCGAACGGCGAGCCGACGAAATTGTGGTAGATCACAACACAATCAACGCCGCTGCGGGCCTGGGATTTTCGTCACAACACCGCCGGTACCGTGCCCGTTCACAGCGTTGCGGCGGCCGCGTCCATCGCGCGGGCGCGGCGCGCGTATTCGCGCGGCGGCATCCCGATCTGCGCGGTGAATTCCCGGCTGAAATGCGCCTGATCGAAATAGCCCAGACCGGTGGCCAACTCGGCCAGATCCGGGTCGGAGTGGGCGAGCAGATCGGCGGCGTCCTGCAACCGGAACCGGCACAGCACCCATTTCGGGCCGGCGCCCACATAGCGGCGGAACAACCGCTGCAAGGTGCGCATGGGCACCGCGAACCGTTCGGTGACCTGGTCCACGCGCGTGAGCTCGGGATCCCGCTCCATCGCCGTCACGATGCGCGACACCAGCGCGAACTGCGGGTCGTCGGCACCGCCGCGGCCGCCGAAGAATTCCTCGACGATCCCGACCCGGTTCTCGTCGGACGGTTCGGCCAGTACCCGCTCGGCCAGCCCCGCCGCTTCGGGCAGCACCTCGGTGAGCAGCGCCGAACCGTCGCGGAAGGCACCGACATCACACCCGATGAAGGCCCCGAAACCGCCGGGGCGGAAACGGATTCCGAATGTCTCGCCCTCGCCGTCGAGATCGCGCACGTACTTGGTGGTGCACACGCCGTTCACGAATCCGCCGGTGCGGGTGCTGCTGCGTTCGAAGGTGACGTTCACGCACGGAAACGACAGCACCTCGGCACGAAACGCGGGCCTGCCACGCAGATCCCAGCGCACCACCCAATACCGGTCGGCGAATTCCGCCAGCGCGGGACCGACTTCGAGCCGCCGCAGCGAACGGTGTCTGGCCTGCTCTCGCGGGAGCAGGATCCCCTTCGCGTCGTCGATGTCGCCAGTCGTCATCGACGATGTCGCGTTCTTACAAGACCGGTGGGCGCCGGGTGAGCAGGATCGAAGCCATGAACGTTGCACCGATCCCTGAGGGCTACCACTCCATCACCTGTTTCCTGGCCGTCGCCGACGGCGAGGCGGCCATCGACTTCTACTCCGAGGTCTTCGGCGCGAAGGTCCTCAGCCGCGCCGACGATACCGAGGGCAGGCCCGTCCACGCGGAGCTGCTCATCGGCGATTCCACCCTGCAGCTCGGCATCCCGCTGCCCGACAACAGCGTTCGCGCCCCCGAGGGTTGGGTGCACACCTCGATCGTGCACTACTGCCCCGATGTCGACGAGGCGCTCGCGCGTGCCGTCGCCCGCGGTGCCCGCGTCGTCGAGGAAACCCAGACCTTCGTCACCGGCGACCGCTACGGCGTGATCATCGATCCGTTCGGCCACCGCTGGGCCGTGATGACCCGCGTCGAGGACGTCTCCCGCGAGGAGGCCGACCGACGCGTAGCCGCCTGGATGGCGACTCAGTCCACCTAGCGGCCAGCGGTGCGTCGCCATCCTCAGCTCAACCCCGCAGCGTCCATTCCGCGCAGTTCCTTCTTCAGGTCGGCGATCTCGTCACGTAAGCGGCCTGCCAGCTCGAACTGCAGTTCGCGGGCGGCGTTCATCATCTGGTCGGTGAGGGAGGCGACGAGGTCGGCCAGTTCGGCGCGCGGCATCGACTTCACGTCGCGTTCGGCGTAGATGCCCGCGCTCACCGCACGGCCGGGTTCGCCCTGGGCGCGCCTGCCACGGCTGACGTTGCGGCCGGAACCGCCGACGGCCACCTCGTCGCCCGCTTCCAGGTACACCTGGTCGAGGATGTCGGCGATCTTCTTGCGCAGGGGCTGCGGGTCGATGCCGTTGGCCTCGTTATAGGCGATCTGCTTGGCGCGGCGGCGGTCGGTCTCGTCGATGGCGTGGCGCATCGAGTCGGTGATCTTGTCGGCGTACATGTGCACTTCACCCGACACGTTGCGGGCCGCGCGGCCGATGGTCTGGATGAGGCTGGTGCTCGACCGGAGGAAGCCCTCCTTGTCGGCGTCGAGGATCGCCACCAGCGACACCTCGGGCAGGTCGAGGCCCTCGCGCAGCAGGTTGATGCCGACGAGCACGTCGTATTCGCCGAGGCGCAGCTGACGCAGCAGTTCCACGCGGCGCAGGGTGTCGATCTCCGAATGCAGGTACCGCACCCGGACCCCGAGCCCGAGCAGGTAGTCGGTGAGGTCCTCGGACATCTTCTTGGTGAGCGTGGTGACGAGCACGCGCTCGTCGCGTTCGGTGCGCTGCCGGATCTCGTGCACGAGGTCGTCGATCTGGCCCTTGGTCGGTTTCACCACGACCTGCGGGTCGACGAGACCGGTCGGACGGATGACCTGTTCGACGACCTCACCGCCCACCTGACCGAGCTCGTACGGGCCGGGCGTAGCCGACAGGTACACCGCCTGCCCGATCCGGTCGGCGAACTCCTCCCAGGTGAGCGGGCGATTGTCGACCGCCGAGGGCAACCGGAACCCGAACTCGACGAGGTTGCGCTTACGCGACATATCGCCCTCGTACATGCCGCCGATCTGCGGCACGGTGACGTGGGATTCGTCGATGACCAGTAGGAAGTCGTCCGGGAAGTAGTCGAGCAGGGTGGCGGGCGCCGACCCGGCGGGGCGACCGTCGATATGACGCGAATAGTTCTCGATGCCCGAGCAGAACCCGACCTGACGGATCATCTCCAGGTCGTATTCGGTGCGCATGCGCAAACGCTGCGCCTCGAGCAGTTTGCCCTGGCCCTCGAGCTCGGCCAGACGGGCAGCCAGCTCCTCCTCGATGGCGGCGACGGCCTTCTCCATGCGCTCCGGGCCCGCCACGTAGTGGGTGGCGGGGAAGATGCGCAGCGAGTCGACCTGCCGGACGACGTCGCCGGTGAGCGGGTGCAGGTAGTACAGCGCCTCGATCTCGTCACCGAAGAATTCGATGCGGACCGCGAGCTCCTCGTAGGAGGGAATGATCTCGACGGTGTCGCCACGCACCCGGAACGACCCGCGCGTGAACGCCATGTCGTTGCGGGTGTACTGCACGTCGACCAGCAGCCGCAGCAGCGCGTCGCGATCGATCTCGCCGCCGACCTCGAGCTGCACCGAACGGTCGAGATAGGACTGCGGCGTACCGAGACCGTAGATGCACGACACCGACGCGACCACTACCACATCGCGCCGCGACAGCAGGCTGGAGGTAGCCGAGTGCCGCAGCCGCTCGACGTCGTCGTTGATCGAGCTGTCCTTCTCGATGTAGGTGTCGGTCTGGGCGATGTAGGCCTCGGGCTGGTAGTAGTCGTAGTACGAGACGAAGTACTCGACCGCGTTGTGCGGCAACATCTCCCGCAGTTCGTTGGCCAGCTGGGCCGCCAGGGTCTTGTTCGGCGCGAGCATCAGGGTTGGCCGCTGCAGCTTCTCGATCAGCCAGGCGGTGGTCGCCGACTTACCGGTGCCGGTGGCACCGAGCAGCACCACGTCCTTCTCCCCCGCGTTGATGCGGCGCTCGAGCTCGGCGATGGCGGCGGGCTGATCGCCTGCCGGCTGATGCGGGCTGACCACCTCGAAGCGGCCACCCTTGCGCTCGATCTCACCGACCGGGCGGTGCTCCGAATGCGCGAGCGGGTGCCCCCGCTCTTCGTACCCTTCGGCCGGGATCTCGGTTGCGAATGCCATGCACACCAGGTTAGGCGTACCCACCGACAGATTCGTGGCGGCGCAAAGCGCTCGGCGCCCGGCCCCGCGTGCCGGTAGATTCTGCGCACATGACCCAGGCCTCGACCGTGCACGTGCACCCGCCCAAAATCGAGCTGTTCGACGTGGCGGCCAAGACCAATACCGACCCGAAGGGTTTCGTACGACCGGTCGAGGTCTACCGGGAGGAGCCGTGGGGCCTCTACATGGGGCGGCACTCCGACCACGCCAGCTTCCATTATCTGGAATCGTGGCTGCTGCCGAGTCTGTCGCTGCGCGCGTCCAAACTCTGGTACAACCCGGGCATCGAGCAGTGGCAGGACGTCTACGTCGATGTCGGCGTCTTCACCAGGGACTCCCCGACGCTGTGGCGCTCGGTGGACCACTACCTCGACCTGCTGGTCCGCACGGGCCGCGATGTGCGTCTGGTCGACATCGACGAACTGCTGGCCGCGCAGACCGACGGCCTGCTCGATGCCGAACAGGCTCAGGCGGCAATCGAACACGCGGTCGCGGCGGTCGACGGGATCGCCGCGCACGGGTACTCGCTCGAGGCGTGGCTCGCCACCCTCGGCATGACCCTGACCTGGCGCTGAAACGACGAAACCGCCCGCGACCGGACAGGTCGCGGGCGGTTTCGCCATCGATCAGCCTGCCGAACCGCTGCCGAGCAGGTCGCCGAGGCCACCACCGCAGCCTGCGCTGCCGGTCGCGGCCGCCTCACCGACGGTGACGGTGATCGAGTCGCTGATCAGCAGCTGCCGCGCCTCGAGCTTGTGCTGGCCCGTCGTAGTCGGCTTCCAGGTCATGCTCACCGTGCCGGAGAGCAGCGAGGGGGAGACAGTGCCGATGTCGCGGCCGTTGTCGGTGAACTTCACCGAGGTCAGCCTGTCGACCTCGACGCTGGCCGTCAGCTTGTAGCTGCACCCGACCTTGTGATCGGTGCCCGCGACGCTGAGGTTGCCCACCCAGGCCGAGGCCTGCGGGGCGGCCAGCACGATGATGGCGGCGACAGCGCCGAACGCGGTGATGCCGAAGCCCGCACGGCCGAGACGGTGATGTGTTGTCATACGCGCTACAACTTCCCTGTGAATCGAGTCACCCGGTAGTGACTCGCCACAATGTAACCAGCGCGCCGTCCGCTGCGGACAGTTTTTGAAACATTGACGTTTAACAGATGCCGACCGGAGTTACGCGCGGGCGCGAGCCCACTCACCGACCCTCGGGTAGACCACGTCGAACCACGGTTCCTTGACCGCGTAATAGGCCTCGCCCGCCGCCTCGCCCGACTTCCCCGCCGCCGCCCGTTCGGCCGTCCGCTTTATCTCCAGATACTCCGTCCGCACGTCCTCCTCCGCCCGCAGCCAGTCGCGGAAGTCGAGCGCGAGCCGCTGGCCGGGCGAATCCTGCACGCGCAAATGGATATTCGCCGGTCGGCCGGGATCCGCGTTGCCGTGCAAGCGTTTTGCCCACAGGTCCACGTCGGTGCCCGCCGGATCCGCGGGCGTGGGCTTGGGGTTGTCGTGCGTGATGCCGACCGCGCGCGGGAATCCCGCGGCTGCCAGCGAATCTGCCAGTGCGTCAGCGGTTTCCAGGTCGGCCACAGTCACCTGGATGTCGATGAGATCCTTGGCGGGCAGCCCGCTCACCGCCGTCGAACCGACATGGTCGATACGCACCGCCGCCGCACCGCACACCAGGTGCAGCCGGGCGATGATCCGGCGGGCCTGTGCGCCCCACTCCGGGTCGTGCGGCACCAACCGGTACTCAGCCCGCGCCCGCACCCCCTCGCGCTGATTGCGTTCGAACGGGACGAGCCGATGCTCCCACAGCGCCCGCACCTGATCCTCGACCGCGCCGGGTGCGCCGTTGTTGTCCAGCCACACGTCGGCCACCGCGTGCCGCTGCTCGTCGGTGGCCTGCGCGGCGATCCTCGCCAGCGCGTCGGCCTCGGCGACACCACGCTGCTCGACCAGCCTGCGCAACCGGGTCTCCACATCGGCGCCGACCACGACCACCAGCTGCATGAGCGGCGCGAGCCCGTTCTCCACCAGCAGCGGAATGTCTTGCACCACAATGGCATCGGCGGGTGCGGCGCCGATGAGTTCGGCCGTACGGGCGCCGACCAGCGGATGGGTGATGGCATTGAGCTTGCCGCGTGAGGTGTCGTCGGCGAAGGCCACCGCCGCCAGCGCGGGCCGGTCGAGGCTGCCGTCCTCGGCCAGGATCTCGTCGCCGAACTCGGCGACGAGCGCGGCCAGACCCGGCGTTCCCGGCGCGACGACCTCGCGAGCGATGGCATCGGAGTCGATCACCACCGCCCCCAGCTCGACCATGGTCCGCGCCACTGTGGACTTACCCGCTCCCATGCCTCCGGTGAGGCCGATCCGCAACATGCGCCAAGTCTCGCATCCCCGCGCCCGGAGCAGGTCAGGTGTTCCCGACACGCCGATATGCGGCGGCGGCAAATCCGGGGCCGGGCGCGTCGCGTCGACTAACCTTCGCGCAGGCGAGAAGGCCAATCACCAGCGAGCGAAGGATGATCATGGGCACCACACAACACCGGACGGCTCGCCACCGCCTCGGCATGCCCGGCGGTGTGCACTGCGTTGAATTCCCTGCTGTGGCAGCGACTCTCGCCGAATATCGCCGGTCCTGGTTCACCGCTCTGATCTCGCCCGCCAGACACAGTTTCGCCGCGATGCGCAAGCGCACCAGCATGGGGGCCACCTACTGGGTGCCCGCCGCCGCGAACTGAGCACCGACTACCCGAGCCCACCCGTTGCGAACGGGTGGGCTCGTTGCCGTGGGCGCCCTGTGTGATCGACCGGGCCGGAAACAGGCCGAAGGCCCCGGTCCGTGTGGACCGGGGCCTTCGAACTGTGGTTGCTCTACCTGAATCAGGCGTTGCCGCTCACTCAGGCGTTACCGCTGAGCTTCTCCCGCAGAGCCGCCAGCTGCGCGTCACTGGCGAGCGAACCGCCGGTGGACTCGGCCGGACCGGAGGTGGCCTGCGTGGCGTTGCCGCTCTCGGAGGAGTAGTTGCCAGCGGCCGGACCGCCCGCGGCGGCTTCGGCAGCCGCGTCGGCAGCCATCTTCTCCATCTGAGCGGTGTGCATCTTGTGGCGACGCTCGGCCTCGGCGTAGCGGCCTTCCCACTCTTCACGCTGCTTGTCGAAGCCCTCGAGCCATTCGTTGGTCTCGGGATCGAAGCCCTCGGGGAAGATGTAGTTGCCCGCTTCGTCGTAGCTGTCGGCCATGCCGTACTTCGACGGGTCGAACTCGGCGTGGTAGTCCTCGTTCGCCTGCTTCAGCGACAGCGAGATCCGGCGACGCTCCAGGTCGATGTCGATGACCTTGACCATCGCGTCGTCGCCGACGGCCACGACCTGGTCCGGGACCTCCACGTGGCGCTCGGCCAGCTCGGAGATGTGCACCAGGCCCTCGATGCCCTCTTCGACGCGCACGAACGCACCGAAGGGAACCAGCTTGGTGACCTTGCCGGGCACGATCTGGCCGATGGCGTGGGTCCGGGCGAACTGACGCCACGGGTCTTCCTGGGTCGCCTTGAGCGACAGGGAGACGCGCTCGCGGTCCAGGTCGACGTCGAGAACCTCGACGGTGACCTCGTTGCCGACCTCGACGACCTCGGACGGGTGGTCGATGTGCTTCCAGGACAGCTCGGAGACGTGCACCAGGCCGTCGACGCCGCCCAGGTCCACGAAGGCACCGAAGTTGACGATCGAGGAGACCACACCCTTGCGGACCTGGCCCTTCTGCAGCTGGTGCAGGAACTCGCTGCGGACCTCGGACTGGGTCTGCTCGAGCCAGGCGCGACGCGACAGGACCACGTTGTTGCGGTTCTTGTCGAGCTCGATGATCTTGGCCTCGATCTCCTTGCCGACGTACGGCTGGAGGTCGCGAACACGACGCATCTCGACGAGCGAGGCGGGCAGGAAGCCACGGAGACCGATGTCGAGGATCAGGCCGCCCTTGACGACCTCGATGACGGTGCCCTTGACGGCCTCGTCCTTCTCCTTGAGCTCCTCGATCGTGCCCCACGCGCGCTCGTACTGAGCCCGCTTCTTCGACAGGATCAGGCGGCCTTCCTTGTCCTCCTTGGTGAGAACCAGGGCCTCGACCGCATCGCCCACGGAAACGACCTCGTTCGGGTCGACATCGTGCTTGATGGAGAGTTCACGGGAGGGGATGACGCCTTCGGTCTTGTAACCGATGTCGAGCAGGACCTCGTCACGATCGACCTTGACGATGGTTCCCTCGACGATGTCGCCATCGTTGAAGTACTTGATCGTGGCGTCGATGGCGGCGAGGAAATCCTCGGCGGAGCCGATGTCGTTGACGGCTACCTGCGGCGAGGTGACGGTGGTGGGCATATGTGGGTTTGCTCCGGACGGATTGTGGTCGGTTGCGGACATTGGAACTTTCGGTACGCTGCGAGATCACCGCGACGAGGCGACGAGGGACCGAACAAGTATCGCACGGACCGCCGACATTGCCGCTGATCAAACTCAGCACGGGCGACTCCGTCATCGGATACTGTACGCATCAACCCCGGCGCACAGCGTTCCTCGTGAGAGGTTCCTCGAAAGACACTCGCGTGCCTCAGCGTACGCGAGGGTGTTCCAGCCGGGCAAACCACCCCCCGTTCCCGCCGATACCCTTGGCGCCGTGTCCGATGACGAACGCCATGCGCAGGCGAACGCGCTGCTGGGAACCGCGGCGACCACCCGAACCAGGATCGGCTCGGCCGACAGCGAACGCGCCAGCAGGCGCTGGTGGGACGCCGACGCCGACCAGTACCACCAGACCCACGCCGATTTCCTCGGTGTCGACTCCCCCGGCGGCGAGTTCGTGTGGTGCCCGGAGGGGCTGCACGAGGGCGACATGCATTTTCTGGGCGACGTGACGGGCAGGCGGGTGCTCGAGATCGGGTGCGGTTCGGCCCCGTGTTCGCGGTGGCTGGCGGGGCAGGGCGCGCATCCCGTCGGGCTGGATGTGTCGATGGGGATGCTCGCACGCGGTGTGGCCGCGATGGAGCAGGGCGGACCGCAGGTGCCGCTGGTCCAGGCGGGCGCGGAGGCGTTGCCGTTCGCGGACGAATCCTTCGATCTGGCCTGTTCGGCGTTCGGCGGGGTGCCGTTCGTCGCCGATTCGGCGCGGGTGATGCGCGAAGTCGCGCGGGTGCTCGTGCCGGGTGGCCGGTGGGTGTTCTCGGTGAATCACCCGATGCGGTGGATTTTCCCCGACGATCCCGGCGAGGACGGCCTGGTCGCGCGTATCCCGTATTTCGACCGCACCCCTTATGTAGAGGTCGACAGCGAGGGCGTGCCGACCTACGTCGAGCACCATCGCACGATCGGTGACCGGGTGCGTGAGATCGTCGGTGCGGGGCTGACCCTGCTCGACATCGTGGAACCGGACTGGCCGGAATGGCTCGACCGCGAATGGGGGCAGTGGTCGCCGTTGCGCGGGGAGATCTTCCCCGGTACCGCCATCTTTGTCACCGAGAAGCCCGCCGGCACCGGGCTGTCCGGCGCCTAGAAGTCGGGCAGCGCCGCGAACGACGGGGCGACCTGGACGTTCGGCACCGTTTCGGCGACCCAGCGACGCGCCCTGGTGAGCGCGTGATGCGGGAATTCGGCGTCGAAGCGGACTTCGTCGGACAGCAGGTACGGCAGTTTCCCGCGCAGGCCCGGCGCGTAGGGGTGGGGCGGGCACATCTCGTCGCGGCGGAATCGGCTGCCGATCGTCCGTTCCCGCTCCCCCGGCGGTCCCGTCTCCGGGCAGATGATCTGGAACACCGCAGAGCAGCGGTCCTTGGGCACCACGATGGACGCCGCGAACACGAGCTCACCGTGCGGACCCGGCATCCGCGTCTTCTCGACGCGCAGCAACGCGGGCAACTGGTCGACCCACACCACGAATGCCTCGATCAGGCAACCGGTGCGCGCGTGGTGTTCGGCCAGCCGCTTGCGCAGCCGCTTCGGATCGTCGAGCCGCGCGGGCAGATCGGGTGCGCCGTTGACGTAGTTCAGCGCGACGACATCACGAGTGGCCGGATTCCCCCAGGTCGTGTCGTCCAACTGTTGCATTCCAGGAATGTCGAACGAGATGGGCACCGGATCAATTTACCGGCGCGGTCGAGTTCGGTTGTCCCCGTGCACGGCTCGGCGCGTCGTTCCAGACGAAACCCGGTGTTCGCCCAGGTCGGCCGGTCGGGCGCCGTGACAGATCACCATGTCGAGCGTCCGAGGACCCCGATCCGAGCGACTCAGTCGCGCTTGGGCTTTCGGCCGACTTGCTCGAGGGCGAGGCGCAGGGCGTATTCGATCTGGGAGTTGATGCTGCGCAGGTCGTCGGCCGCCCACTTGGCGATGGCCTCGTGGACGGCCGGGTCGAGCCGCAGCAGAACCTTTTTGGGTTCTCTCTTCGGCGCGGGCACAGTCGACCTCAGTAGAGGGATCCGGCGTTGACGACCGGTTGCGTCGCGCGGTCGCCACAGAGGACGACGAGCAGGTTGGAGACCATGTTGGCCTTGCGTTCCTCGTCGAGTTCGACGGTGCCCTGTTCGGCCAGGCGGTCGAGCGCCAGGGCGACCATGCCGACGGCGCCCTCGACGATCTGGGTGCGGGCGGCGACCACCTGCGCGGCCTGCTGACGGACCAGCATCGCCTGCGCGATCTCGGGTGCGTAGGCGAGGTGGGTGATGCGGGCCTCGATCACCTCGATACCAGCGGTGAGGGTGCGTTCGCGCAGTTCGACGGTGAGTTCCCCGGCCACCTCGGCGCCGTCGCGCAGGCTGGTGCGGGCTTCGTCGTGGGCGTCGTAGGGATGCGTGGTCGCCAGGTGACGGACCGCGGCCTCGGACTGGGTCTCGACGTACTCCTCGTAGTCGTCGACCGCGAAGGCGGCCTTGAAGCTGTCGACCACCTTGTAGACCACCACGGCCGCGATCTCGACGGGGTTGCCGTCGGCGTCGTTGACCTTCAGTTTCTGGGTCTCGAAGTTGCGCACCCGCAGCGAGATGGACTTGCGGTCGCTGAGCGGGACCACCGAGAAGAAACCGGGTTCGCTGACCGAGCCGATGTAGCGGCCGAAGAAGGTGACGACCTTGGCCTCGTTGGGGTCGACCACGATCAGCCCGGTGGCCAGTGCCGCGACGATCACCACGCCGAGCACGCCGACTACCGCGCCCGCCCAGGCGAGTGCGCCACCGTCGTGCTTGGACACCGAGATCAGCGACAGCACCGCGAGGGCGCCGAACAGCAGGGTGGACACCAACCACCCGAGTAGGACGGCAAATCCGTTGAAGCGAAAGGCGGGCCGCAGTTCCATGACATCCTCCGATATCCGAGTGATATCATTACAATAGCAGATACAGACTGCGGCGACAACGCCGGTTACGCGCCGGGGATGGTCCGATTGGCGCGGAACATGCCGTGCGGGTCGTACTTCGTCTTCAAGGCCCGCAGCCTGTCGAAATCGGCACGGGGATAGCCCGCCGCCGTCTGCTCGTGGCCTGCCGCGGCGCCCGCGCCGTAGAGGAAGTTGAGGCTGTGGCCGATCGTCCACGGCGCCAGCGCTTTTCGCACCGCGCTCAGCGCTTCGGGAGCGGCGTCGCCGGCGCCCGCGTCGGTGATGACCCGCACGATGTACTCGGCGTCGCGATGACCGACCGACGCGGTTCCCCGGCGCAGCGCCCCACCGAGATGACGGATGTCGACCACGGCGTCGACCGGTCCGCCGGGTGCGGTCTGCGCCCGCAACGCGGCCAGCGCTTCGGGGGTGAGGTCGGCGAGCAGTGCGTTGGTCGCGGCATAGGCGTGCGGGAAGTCGGGGTCGCTGTGCACCGTGTGGGATTCGGTGTAGGGCATGGTGCGCAGGTCGTCGCGCAGGCGGTCACCGATCGCGCGCAACGGTGCGATCAGGCGCTCGGCCGCCTCGCCGGGCAACGTGGTCGCCACCCGGACGGAGGCAACGTGCCTGCCGCGCAACAGCTGCGGGACCGGCGGGATGTCGGGGAAGGTCAGCACGGCGACGGTGGAGGTGATTTCCTCGGGCACGGTCGCACTCCACTGCCGCCAGGTGTCGAGCACCGTGTCGACGAGCGGGGTATCGAACATCAACTGGCCGCCATAGATTTCGGTGACGGGCACGAGGTCGAGTTCGAGGGCGGTCACCACACCGAAGTTGCCGCCCGTGCCGAGGACCGCCGAGAACAGTTCGTCGGCGGGGCCGATGGTGCGGACGCGACCGTCCGCCGTGACGAGTTCGATCGAGCGCACATGGTCTGCGGCATAACCGAATTCGCGGCCGAGCAACCCGAGACCGCCGCCGAGCGCATAGCCGACCACACCCACCGACGGTGACGAACCGTTCAGCGGGGCCAACCCGTACGCGGCGGCGGCCTCGACCAGTGCGCCGGCCCGGACACCGGCGCCGACCCTGGCGGTTCGTTTGTCCGGGTCGACGGTGATCGCGTTCATCCGGCCGGTGGTGACGAGCACCCCGCCGTCGACGGCGACCGACAGGCCGTGCCCGGTGGCCTGCACAGCGAGGAGAACCCGGTGCCGCGCCGCGTATTCCACGGCGGCGCGCACGTCCTCGGTGTGGACGGCACCGGCGACGAGTGCGGGCCGGTGGGTGTAGGCGGTCTGGAATCCGGCGATCTCCTGCTGGTACCCGGCGTCGTCCGGGGTGAAGACGGGGCCGGTGAAAGTGGCGGTTTCAGTCATGACTCCACTGTGCTCACCCTGGTGGAATAAGCCCAACAGATAGTTTTTCTCGGCCCTATAATCAGTGCTTATGGAATTGCGGCAGCTGCGGTACTTCGTGACCGTCGTCGACGAGGGCGGCTTCACCCGGGCGGCCCAGCGCCTGCACCTGAGTCAGCCGGGTCTCAGCGCGCAGCTCAAACAGCTCGAACGCGAACTCGGCCAGCGGCTCGTGGACCGCGGCGCCCGGACCGTCACCGCGACCGAGGTCGGCCGGGCGGTCCTCGACCACGCCCGCGCCGCCCTCGCCGCCGTCGATCGCATCGAGCAGACCGTCCAGGAGTTCAGCGGACTGCTGCGTGGCCGGGTGCGGTTGGGTGCCGTCTCCGGTGCGGCGGCCGACGAGTTCGACATCGCGGGTGTGCTGGCCGGCTTCCACGACGACCACCCCGGTGTCGCGATCAGCCTGACCGAGGACACCTCCGAACGCATGCTCGCCGCACTCGACCGCGACGACCTCGACCTCGCCCTGGTCGGCCTCACCGGCGCCGAGCTCGGACCCGGCATCGCCACCGACGTGGTGCTCGAGACGCCGCTCGTCGCCGCGGTCGCCGCCGAGTCCGACGAACCCGCCGACACCATCACCCTGCGGGCACTCACCGAACGTCGCCTCATCTGCCTTCCCCGGGGAACCGGCCTGCGCGGGATCTTCGAACGTTCCTGCGCCGCCGCGGGTTTCGTGCCGGAGATCGCGTTCGAGGCCGCCGCTCCCCCGCTGCTGCTCGAGCTCGCCGCACGCGGCCTCGGCACGGCGGTGGTACCCGCGCTCGGGGCCGAGGAAGCGGCGGGATTCGGGGTTCGGGTGCTCCCGATCGTCGAGCCGGCGATCCGCGGCAGGCTGGCGCTGGCCTGGCGAGGTGATCGCCCGCTCGCCCCGGCGGCCAAGGTGCTGCTCGGTCAGCTGCGCATCGCGCTGCGCACCGGCACCTGATGCCGCCCGCGCCGCCGTCGTCACGGCGGCGTTAGGCTCGCACCACACTGATGAAGGAGAGCTCGACCACGACAGGAAGGGCGCGACATGGGGCAGTCGACAACCGCGGGGAAGTTGCGGGAGCTGCGGCAGAATCTGGTGGCGGCACAGGAACCGGCGGGGGAAGCCGGCGTCGCCAAGCGAGCGGCCAAGGGGATACCGAGTCCGCGTGAACGGATAGACATGCTGTTGGACAAGGGCAGTTTCGTCGAAATCGGCGCCCTCGTGCGGCAGCCCGGCGACGGCCTCTACGGCGACGGCGTGGTCACCGGGCACGGAACCGTGGACGGCCGCCCCGTGGTGGTGATCGCCCACGACCAGACCGTGTACGGCGGTTCGGTCGGTGAGATGTTCGGGCGCAAGGTGGCCATGGCCATGGACCGCGCGGCCGATGTGCAGTGCCCGTTCATCGCGATCAACGACTCCGGCGGTGCGCGCGTGCAGGACGCGGTGACCTCGCTGGCCTGGTACGCGACCATGAGCCGCCGCCAGCTCCGGTTGTCGGGCCTGGTGCCGCAGGTGTCGATCATGCTCGGCAAATGTGCTGCGGGAGCGGTCTATTCGCCGATCAACACCGATGTGCTGATCGCCACCGAGTCGGCGTACATGTTCGTCACCGGTCCCGAGATCATCCGGGAGACCACCGGTGAGGTGGTCACCCTCGAGGAACTCGGCGGCGCGTTCAACCAGGCGCAGAACGGCAACATCCACCACGTCGCCGCCGACGAGCGGGCCGCCTTCGACTGGGCGCGAGCGTATCTGAGCTACATGCCGTCGAGCTGTTTCGACGAGGCGCCGGTGGTGAATCCCGGTCTCGAACCCGAGGTCACCGAGTCCGATCGCGAACTCGACTCGCTGATCCCGGATTCCGATCGCGCCGGTTACGACATGTACGACGTGCTGTTACGCATCTTCGACGACGGCGACTTCCACGAGATCGGTGGCAACGCCGCCCGCAATCTCATCACCGGTTTCGCGCGCGTCGACGGGCGAAGCGTCGGCGTGATCGCCAACCAGCCGCTCGTGTCCAGCGGCGCGATCGATGCCCGCTGCTCGGACAAGGCGGCCCATTTCATCCGGCTCTGCGACGCATTCGGGTTGCCGCTGGTGTTCGTCGTCGACACACCCGGCGTGCTGCCGGGGGTCGAGGAGGAGAAGATCGGCGTCATCAAGCGCGGCGGGCGGTTCTTCTACGCGGTGGTCGAGGCGACCGTGCCGATCGTCACCGTCGTCGTGCGCAAGGCATACGGCGGTGGTTACGCCGTGATGGGCTGCAAGCAGCTCGGCGGCGATGTGAACCTGGCCTGGCCGACCGCCCGCATCGCGGTGATGGGTGCGGAGGCGGCGGTCGGGTTGACCCAGCGGCGGCAGTTGGCCGCGGTCCCCGAGGAACAGCGCGGCCAGGTCCGTCAGCAGATGATCGACTTCTACAACACCACCGTGGCCACCCCGTGGATCGCCGCCGAACGCGGCTACATCGACGCGGTGATCGAACCGTCGCGGACCCGCCTGGAAATCCGCAAGGCCCTGCGCCTGCTCGCCGACAAGCGCGAGATGCGAGGGCCACGCAAACACCTGCTCATGCCGTTGTGACACCGTGCTCGGCCCGGCGCCCACGCCGGGCCAGCCCGCACGCCGCCACATAGCCGCGGACCAGGGGGCGGGTGTCGTCGCGTCGCCAGGCCAGGGCCAGTTCGCACGGGCTGATCCCGGTGACCGGTCGGCACACCACGCCGTCGCGGGTCACCATCGGTGCGTTTCCGGTGGCCAGCAACACGACGCCGTCGCCGTTGACCAAGGCCTCGTAGGTTTCCTCGGTGCTCGAGACCTCCGCGCCGATGACGGGTTCGCGGCCGTCACGGGCATCGAGGGCGAGCCAGTAGTCGCGCAGGATCCCGGCCGAGTGCGCAAGCGCCAGAAAGGGTTCCGCGAGAAGATCCGCGAAGTCGATCTGCTCGCGGGTGGCGAGCAGGTGTGTACTCGGCAAGGCGACCAGCTGCGGTTCCGTCACGACCACGTGCCAGTCGTAGCGGGCGCGGTCGAGCGGCAACCAGACGAAGGCGACATCACTGGAGCCATCGGCCAGCCCCGCAGACGGGTCTTCCCAACTGAACTGGCGCAGTACCGGTTTCGCGTGCGGAAAGGCGGTGCCGAACCGGGAGCGGATGGCGGGCAGGATGCCACGACCCGGGCTCGTGCTGATCCCGATCGTCAGGACCGCCGCCTGCGTGGCCTTCGCGGCTGCGACCGCAGCTTCGCCGAGCTCCCACGCCGCGAGTACCTGACGCGCATGCGGCAGCAGCGCCGCACCCGCCGCCGTCACGGTGACCGCCCGCGGTTCACGCACGAACAATGCGGTACCGATCTGCCTTTCGAGCTTGCGGATCGTGATCAACAATGCGGGCCGCACCCATGTGGGCGCGGTGGAAGAGACCACCGATGCCGAACTGCGCGCCCTGTTCGACCTGCATCTGTTCGGCCCCGCGGCATTGACCAGGGCGGTACTGCCGCACATGCGCGCGCAGCGCGGCGGTGCGATCGTGCAGATGAGCAGCGTCGGCGGGCAACTGTCCTTCGCCGGGTTCTCCGCCTACAGCGCGACGAAATTCGCCCTCGAGGGCCTGTCGGAAGCACTGGCCGAGGAAGTGGCGCCGTTCGGGATCAAGGTGCTGATCGTGGAGCCCGGAGCCTTCCGCACCGGCCTGTTCGGACCGGGCGCGGCCGCCTTCAGCGCCGAGTCCGAGGTGTACGCCGACACCGCGGGAGCCACCCGCCGCATGGTCGAGGGCGGCGACGGCACCCAGCCGGGCGACCCAGCCAAGGCCGCCGCCGCCATCCGCACCGCCCTCGCCGCCGAGCACACCCCGCTGCGACTGCCGTTGGGGTCCGACTCGGTCGACGCGGTGCTCGGCCACCTCGACGCGGTCCGTGACGACGTACTGACCTGGGAGAAAGTCTCCCGCGACACCACCTTCGACGAGAACTGAAAGACGATGCGCGCCAGACTGTTCCGCACTCTCGCTCCGCTGGTCCTGGTCACCGCCGCGCTGCTCGGATCGGCCTGCGGTGACAACACCGCGGCCGCCCCGGTGCCGCCGACAACCTCCCAGCAGGTGCCCCAGGACGCGGGGCACGCACGGCTGAACCAACTGGTCGGCGAGTGGACGGCCGAGAAGTCCACGTTCGTCGCGGGCGGCACGCCGGAGAACCCGATCGTCACCCGCGACGCGGTCTCGCGGTGGAGCTGGGTCGCCGCGGTGATCAGGCTGGAGTCGCCGGACCGGACGGTCATGGAGCTCTACTTCACCCCGCCGGGCGAACCGGAGCGGCTCGCCGACCGAGTCGTACTGACCAGGCGCAGCTGACCTCCTCGACCGGCCGACGGCGTTCACACGATGGCCGGATCCGCCTGCGGCGCGGGCGGATCCGGCACCCGGCTCACCACTGTCCGCAACACGAGATAGATCGGGAAGGCGATGGGGGACAAGAGAATCGTGCCGACCAGCAGGGGTCCCATGAGCAGCGGGGGGATGGCGCGGTCACGGCTGTCGAGGTAGATCCAGCGGCCGAGGAACAGATCCCAGGCGAGGATCTGGGCCCACAGCGCGGTCAGCACCGCGGGGTCGGCGGCGGCGTCGGTGATGGCGGCCAGCGACGGCGAGGTCACCAGCGACCACAGGGTCCCCAGGACCGGGATCGCCACGATCGCCCAGATCACCAGGGAGGGCGCGACGATCCACGGCGAGGCGATGATCGGGCGGGTGCGCCGCCACGTCGGCGCGAAGATCATCAGCGCCCAGAACGGCACCGTGACATAGAACGACAGGTCGAACAGCGTACTCATGCGGTGACCACCTTCCGGTTGCCGATCGCGCTCGCGAACGAAACCAATACTCCGACACCAACTCCCACGGCGATCGCTGCCGCGACGACCAGGGTTGTCCGGTCCGGGTGGACGAGCGGCTGCCCGCGCAGCGCCTGCCAGGTCACCAGTGCCAGCACCGCGGCGTAACCACCCGAGGCGGTGAGGAGCAGGCCGAGCCGCACGCGTGCGTACCGCAGCAACGGAATCCGTGGCGCGAGGACTACGAGCCCGGCGGCGAGCAGCGGCAGGATCTGCAACGCGTGCATGCCGACGAAATGCGGAATGCGCAGGTCACCGTTGGTGGTGCTCCAGCCGGTGATCGGCATACCCGGTGTGCCGTCGGGCGCACCGACGGTGTGCGCGCCCGCGATGCCTTCCACCCCCGATTCCTGCATGGGCATCAGCTGCCCGAGCGCCAGGCCGACGAGGGTGATCGCGAGCCCGAGCCGGACCGACCAGGTGACGGCGGCATCGCCGATGCGGGCGCGCGACAGACCGGCCGCGACAGCCATCGTCGCGAGGAACAGCACGATGATGGTGACGGCCATCGTCACCCAGAGCACCGTGTCGAACACGGTCGTCGTGTTGAAGTGACTTCGGGTGCCGCGCACCACCTGCCCGACGATGATCACCTGCTCGATGGTTCCGGCGATCACGATCACCGTGGCCATCCACCACAGGAATCGGGAAGGCTTGGGCCGCAACGAGATCAGCCAGGCCAGCGCCACGCTGTAGAGCACGAACGACAGGGCGAATTTGGACGGCTTGAACCAGGCGGTCGATCCGGCGATCACCCGGTCGTCGACCAGCATCCCGACGACGGTCACCACCGCCAGGAGCGCGTTGACGGCGGCGAAGTACAGCAGCGGCCGATGCAGCGGGGCGTGGCGGCGAGGCAAGGACTCTGCGAATGAGACGGACATGCGAATCTCCCGACGTTCTAGATAGCTACACTATCTGTTATAGATAGTTAGACTATCCACGAACGGGGCGCTAAGCAAGAGGGCGAACGAAGGAGGCGACGGTGCGGATCTCGGAGTTGAGCGAACGCAGCGGCATCGCGGTGGCGACGATCAAGTACTACCTGCGTGAAGGGCTGTTGCCACCCGGCGAACGCACCGGCCCCAACCAGGCCAGTTACGGAGACGAGCATGTCCGCAGGTTGCGCCTGGTGCGGGCGCTGATCGAGGTCGGCGGGCTACCGGTGGCCACGGTAGGTGACGTCCTGAGGGCCGTCGACACCCCCGACCTGCCGATGTTCAGCCTGCTCGGGGTGGTGCAGGGCAGCCTCATCTCCCCCGCTCCCGCCGCCTCCGACGCCGAGTGGGAGCGCGCCTACGAGACCGTGCGCAGGGAAATGGATCGGCGGGGATGGTCGATGAAACCGGCCCAGCCGGTGATCGAGGCCCTCACCGCCGTCCTCGTACGCGCCGCTCAGCTCGGTTACCCCGAGTGGGGCGAGACCGCGTTGCCGGCCTACTTCGACGGCGCGCGCATCGTCGCCGAAACCGATGTCGCCACGGCGCTTTCGGCAGGCGAACGCGACGCCGTCGTCGACGCGGTCGTCGTCCTGACCGTCCTGGGCGACACCGCCCTCGCCGCCATCCGCCGCATCGCCCAGGCCCAGGTGTCCCTGGAAAAGCTGAGGTCGGACTCCTCTCCCAGCGCCTGATCTCGCACGAACATGGGTAACTCGCCGGGCACGGGCAAACGTCCCCGGCGAGTTACCGCCAGCCGCCCGGCGCACAGGACTCACCACCTGAGTCCGGCCAAAATACGCGGAGAGGCGGGTCAGAGCAGACGTGAGAGAAAGGACTTCGTCCGTTCGTGCTGTGGGTTGGACAGCAGCTCACGCGGCGGTCCCGACTCCACCACCACACCGCCGTCCATGAACACCAGCTCGTCGGCGACTTCGCGGGCGAAGCCCATCTCGTGGGTCACCACCAGCATCGTCATGCCCGAATCGGCCAGCTCACGCATGACCGTGAGCACTTCACCGACCAGTTCGGGGTCGAGCGCCGAGGTCGGCTCGTCGAACAGCATCAGTTTGGGATCCATGGCGAGCGCACGCGCGATCGCCACCCGCTGCTGCTGACCACCCGAGAGCTGCGCCGGGTAGGCGTTGCGCTTGGCCGACAGACCGACCCGCTCGAGCAGTTCCTCGGCCCGGGCGATCGCCTCGGACTTGCGGATACCACGCACCTGGGTGGGCGCCTCGATGACGTTCTCCAATGCCGTGCGATGCGGGAACAGGTTGAAGTGCTGGAACACCATGCCGATGTCGCGGCGCTGGACCGCGGCGTCGCGCGGGTGCATCTCGTAGAGCTTGCCGTTCTTCTCCCGGTAGCCCACGAGTTCGCCGTCGACGTAGAGCCTGCCAGCGTTCACCTGCTCGAGGTGGTTGATGCAGCGCAGGAAGGTCGACTTGCCCGAGCCCGACGGGCCGACCAGGGTGAGCACCTTGCCCCGGTGCACCTCCAGCGAGATGCCCTTGAGCACCTGCAGCGCACCGAAGTTCTTGCACACCCGATCGGCGAGCACCATGGGAGGTGCGGTCACTGCTTCGCTCATTTCGCCTTCACCGCCGCATGTGCCGTGGCCAGTTCCTCGAGCTGCTTGGCCGTCAGCTGCCGGGTGGCACCGCGCGAGTAATACCGTTCCAAGTAGTACTGCCCGACCATCAGCACGCTGGTGATCGCCAGGTACCAGGTGGCACAGACGAGCAGCAGCGGGATCGGCTGGAAGTTCACGCCGTAGATGTCGCGGGCACGACCGAACAGGTCGGTGCTCAAGGGGATCGCGGTCACCAGCGAGGTGGTTTTGAGCATGCCGATCAGCTCGTTGCCGGTGGGCGGGATGATCACCCGCATCGCCTGGGGGAGCACCGTGCGGCGCATGGTCTGCGTCCACGACATGCCGAGCGCCACCGACGCCTCACGTTGACCCTCGCCGACGGAGTTGATCCCCGCGCGCACGATCTCGGCCATGTACGCGGCTTCGTTGAGGCCGAGCCCGATCACCGCGAACAGGAACGCGGCCTGCAGGTTCTGCACGTCGATGTGGAAGAACTGCGGACCGAACGGCACACCGAGGTCGATCTGCTTGTAGAGCGACGGGACGAGACCCCAGAACACCAGCTGCACGAACACCGGGGTGCCGCGGAAGATCCACAGGTAGACCCACGCGGTGGTGCGCAGCACCGGGTTCGGCGACAGGCGCATCACCGCGAGCACGGTGCCGAGACCCACCGCGATCGCCATCGCGAGCACAGTGAGTTCCAGAGTGACGATCGCGCCCTGGGTGATGCGGCTGTCGAACAGGTACCTGCCGTAGGTGTCCCACTTGTAAGCGGGGTTGGTGGCAGCGCCGTAGACGAACAATCCCACCAGGATCAGGATGATTGCCGCCGCGATCCAGCGGCCCGGCCTGCGCAGCGGGACCGCTTTGATCGGTTCGGGTTCGGTGCCCGGTCCGGGCACCTCCACCGTGTCTTCCTTGTCGGTCACGTCAGCTCACTGCGCCGTTGACGACCGAGGTCTTGATCTGACCGTCCTGGACACCCCAGTTCGTGGTGATCTCGCCGTACTTGCCGTTGTCGATCAGGTGCTGCAGCGCCTTCTGCAGCGACACCGCCAGCGGCGAGCCCTTCTGCACGGCCCAGCCGTAGGGCGCCGAGTCGAACAGCGGGCCCGAGGACTCGATCTTGCCTTCGCTCTGCTTGATCGCGTACGCCGTCACCGGCGAATCGGCCGACATCGCGTCGACCTGACCGAGGACGAGTGCGTTGGTCGCGGCGCTCTGCTCGTCGAACGGCTTCATATCGATCGGCGGCTTGCCTTCGGCGACGCACTTCGCGCTCTTGGCGGGAATCTCTTCGGTGTGCTCGACCGTAGTGGCCTGTACGGCGACTCGTTTACCGCACGCATTGTTCGGATCGATGGTTTTGCCGGTTTGCTGGGCCCACTGGATACCCGCGTTGAAATAGGTCGTGAAATCGACCTGCTGCTCGCGTTCGCGCGAATCGGTGATCGAGGACATACCCACGTCGTAGGTGCCTGCCTGGATCGCGGGAATGATCTTCTCGAAGGCGGACTCCTGATAATCGACCGTCAGCCCGAGGGTGGCGGCGACCGCGTCGAGCAGGTCCACGTCGAAGCCGACGATCTTGCCGCTGGCGTCCTTGTACTCGTTCGGCTGGTACGGCACGTTCACGCCGACGACGATCTTGCCTGCTTGCTTCACCTTGTCGGGCAGCGTCGCGGCGATCGCGTCGACCTTCTCGGCCGAGACCTTGGTGACCTCGGTGGTATCGCCCTCGGTGTTTTCCGCGCAGCCGGTCAACACCATCGCGCCCACGGCGGCGGTACAGAGCAACCGCACGGCACCGCGGCCGAGCACAGTTCGAACAGACAAAGGAGCCTCCACATTTCACGTCGACGCCGGCCACGTGTCAGCGCCTGTTTGGCAATGTATGCGAACCGGACACAGCGTGGTGCGACAGTAACCGAAGATTAATCAGCGAATGTGAAAGGGGTGGGTTCACCTCCGGTGCACGCGGGCGGCGACCTGTTCGGTGAATTCCCTGGTCGAGGCGAGACCACCGAGATCCGCGGTGGCGATTCCGGCGGCGAGCGTCGCCGCGACCGCACCGGAGATCCGGTCCGCCGCCGCATTCAGCGCACGATTTCCATCGCGAACTCCCAACCAGCGCAACAACATTGCCGCCGACAGGTGCAATGCCACCGGATTCGCCCGATTGTGTCCGGCCAGGCCGGGTGCGGCACCGTGCACCGCCTGCGCCATCGCCTTGGTATCGGAGCAGTTGAGCGAGGGCGCCATGCCGAGCGACCCGCTCAGCTCGCCCGCCAGGTCCGAGAGGATGTCACCGAAGAGGTTCTCGGTGACGATCACGTCGAACTCGCCGGGCGCGCGCACGAGGTGCGCGGCCATCGCGTCGACGTGCGCGTCGTCGACCCGCACGTCCGGATATTGCCCGGCAATCTCGTAGCACACGTCACGGAAGAGTCCGGTGGTCATCGGGAGCACATTCGCCTTGTGCACCACCGTGACCCGCTTGCGCCGTTCCCGCGCCAGCCGCAGCGCCTGATGGGCGATCCGTTCGCACGCCTGCCGGGTGATCACGGCAACCGCCATGGCCACGTCCTCGGTCGGCTTGAACTCCCCCGACCCGGCGAACATATTGCGATCGGCATAGAAGCCCTCGCTGTTCTCCCGCACGATCACCAGGTCGATATCGGCCGCCGTCGCACGCACTCCCGGGAAGGCCACGGCGGGACGGATGTTCGCGTACAGACCGAGGCGCTTGCGGATGGCACCGCCGGGCGCCACCCGCATGTCGGCCGGGTAGGAGGCGTTGTCGTGCGGGCCGAGGATCCAGGCGTCGAGCTCGTCGAGTGCCGCGAGGGTCTGCTCGGGCAGCGGATGACCGAATTCGGCGATGGCGTCGTGGCCGATGCGCAGCGGCACCCAGTCCACCGGGTCGAGCCCGGCCGCGCCGACTGCCTCGTCGACCACCACGCGGGTGGCGGCCACCACCTCGGGTCCGATGCCGTCACCGTCGATCACTCCGAGCCGCACGCTCGCCTTCGTCGTGTTCACGCGCTCCATCCTCGCCCCTGCCGCCCACGCCACCGGCACGGGGACATACCGGAGCGACTAGTTTCTGGATCATGGTGCAGTCGGTGGAGCTCCTCCTGGACGACGCGGGCGAGGCCGAGGTTCGCAGACAGTGGGCCGAGCTGGCCCGTTTCGGCCTCGCCGCCCCGCGCGGGGACACTCATCGACCGCACATCACCGCGGCGGTGGCCCGCGAGATCTGGCCGAGGATCGACCGGGCGCTGGCGGGCCTGGAGTTCGCACCGTTGCCCGTCCGCCTGGGCGGACTGCTGATCTTCGGGGCACGCAGGCCCATTCTCGTGCGATCGGTGATCGTCACCGAGGAGCTGCTCGACCTGCACCGCCGGGTCGACGAGCTGGTCCGGGGATGCCCCGGTATGCCCGCGAACACGCGGCCGGGCGCGTGGACACCTCACGTGACACTCGCCCGCCGCGTGACCCCGGAACAGCTCGGCGCGGCGGTGCACGCAGTGGCCACCGACCACGAATTTCCGGCTGTTGTGGTGGGCATTCGCCGTTGGGACGGAGACGCGCGGCACGAGCATGTGGTAGTCGGTGGAAGATAGAGGGACGCCGAGGCGTTACAGCCGAGGACACCGACAAGGAGAGGACGTCATGGCCACCCAGACGCTGACCCAGCAGAACTTCGACGAAGTCGTCACCGGAAACGACGTGGTACTCGTCGATTTCTGGGCTTCCTGGTGCGGGCCCTGCAAGAGTTTCGCACCGACCTTCGAGGCGTCGTCGGAGAAGCACACCGACGTCGTCTACGGCAAGGTCGACACCGAGGCCGAGCAGGGGCTCGCCGCCGCCGCCAACATTCGGTCGATTCCGACCATCATGGCCTTCCGCGAGGGCGTGCTCGTGTTCGCCCAGCCCGGTGCGCTGCCCGCCGCCGCGCTCGAGGATCTGGTGACCCAGGTCAAGGGCCTGGACATGGACGAGGTGCGCAAGCAGATCGCCGAGCAGCAGAACTCGCCTGCCGAATAGGTCGCCTGCTCGACCGCTGAAACGTCAAGGGCCCGTTCACCTTTCGTGAGGTGAACGGGCCCTGCGCGTCGATCTGTCAGTTGGCGAGCAAGTTGACGCCCGCGATCATGGCGCGCACGGTCGACTCGGCGCCGCCGGCGCCCATGGCGGCGGCCCATCCACGCTTGCCGTTGAACTCGCACTGCACGAAGGTGGCGATACCGGCCTCGGTGCGACGCTGGTGGAAGCGCAGGATCTCGAGGGGGTAGCCCTCGTCGTAGAGCGCCGAGGTCATCGCGGCGACCGGGTTACCGGCGGCGATGACGGTGCGCAGGTGGTTTCCGAGTTCCAGCGTGGCGGTGAAATCCGTTCCGGAACAAGTGAATTCGCCGAGGGTGACCGGCCCGGTGATCCGGATGTAGCGGGCGGCGAAGTCGGCGGGGTCGAGGTCACGGAGCTCGGCGCGCAGGGCCTTGGGCGCGGCGTCGAACATGGCATGGTCCAGTGTGAGCAGTGTCATTGCAGGTGAGGTCTTCCCGAAGATGTCTTCGTTGGCAGAGGGGACCAGCAGTACAAAAGAGAAATCAGCCCGCAGCGAGGGGGCCGGTCCGAATCAGACCCCGCTACGGCGGGTTACTACGAGAAGAATCTGCCGTGTGGCTGCCGGCGCGGTCTGCGCAGCAGCGACCGCGCGGTCGCGGTGAGCGACAAGCGGCGCGGCGAAGCGGTCGGCGGGATTCGGCACGACTACGACAATAGGGGCGTCGTCGTGAAATCGCAACCTTGTTTCCCGCTCGACGTGTCTACTCGTGAGTACCATCACTGCAGCTCAGGGACCACTCGCCGGAGGCGCGCTACCGTGAGCGCATGGGTATGGTCTTCGCGATGACGATCCCCGGGCTGGCGATCGGGCTCATCCTGCTCACGCTCTTGGAAGTGGTCGTCAACCGGCTCACCGGCAGCCGGGTGCTGCCCTGGACCCGCAAGCGCCGCGGACCGGCTGTCGCCGCGACGGGCTTCGAGCATCTGGCCGCCATGTTCCAGGGGTCCAAGCATCACGAGTTCGAACAGCGGCAGACCACGCTGATGCACCGGGAGAACCCGTCCGACGGTGCGCCGCCACGCGACGAAATAGATCTCAGCGGCGGGTCCGCGCGGTTGATCGCGCGCGAACGCTGAAGCCGCTGTGCGGCGATAAGAGCTCGGGCGGTTGCCGTCAGCTCGCGTCGCGGGCGGGCAGAGCGGTCACCGAGGCCAGGGCGCGAGCCGAGCCGTCGACGTCCATCTGCATTCGCAGGCCGGTCGGACGCACGCTCGTGCGCAGGACCACCTTGTCGCGGGCCATCACCGGGCCCACGTGTTCGATGATCGCGCGGTAGGGCAGTTCGTGGGTGTCCGGGTGGGCGGCGAGGGTTTCCTCGAGCGCTTCCCAGTACACGGCGTTGTTGACGTGGCCGAGGCGGTCGACATCGGTGACGCGCAGCGGGAACGGCACCGTCTCCACGTCGGGGTCGTCGAGTTCGGTGAGGGCGGCTTTCCAGCGCAACCGGTGCTCGGTGGTACTGGCCAGCATCGGCGCCATGAAGGTGTCGGTCATCCGGGCGGGCCGCCCCGCCACGGGGTCGATATGGATCAGGAACGCGGCCGCCTCGATGTGCCCGCCGCGCTCGCCTTTCAGCTGGATGCGCATATCGCACCAGCGGTTGGACAGGGCGTCGGCCCAGCGTCGCAACTGCACCCGGTCGCCGAACACGATCGGCTCGTACACGTCGATGACGGTGCGCCGCACGATCCAGGCCTGGTGGATGTCGCCGTCGGCGACCGCGTCCAGGTGGTCGAACCCGATGTCCTGGAGGTAGCGTGCCACCGCGTCGAGCCGCAACCGGTCCTGGTCGTCGGTGTCGCCGAGACGGACCGGCCACGACCGCGCGAAGGCCCGCGTGATGTCGAGGCAGTCGGGCAGCGGGGTGGGGATTACGTCGACGGGCATGAGCCGATGCTGTCACACATCGGAGTCGCAGTCCGGGGACGACTCGCGAGTCGCGGGTGCTCACAACTGCGCGGGCGCTCACTGTTCGGCCGCCGCCTTGATCCCGTCGACGTGGGCGGTCCACATCTGCCGGGAATGCTCGGCGTCCGCCTCGGTGGCGTTGTTGTCCTGGCTCAGCGACAGGTGTGTCGTCGTGTCGTCGCCGCTGAGTTCGGCGGCGATGATCTCACCGCGGTCCTCGTATGCCCTGCCCTGAAACTCACCGGTCCACGTGATCGGACTACCCGGCTGCCAATCGGTGCGCACCTCGGCACCGAACATGAACTCGCGGATCTGCGCCGGGTCGGTCAGCACCTTCCACACCCGCTGTGGAGAGGCGTCGACGTCGGTCCGCACGGTCGCGACGAATCCGGTCATGATGCTCAACTCCTTCGGTCGATCACCACCACCTCAGGACCGCGCCCGGCGCGCTGTCTTGGACAAACGCGCCAGGTCGCGGCCGGTGAACTCAGTGTGCGGCGGCGTCCCAGCTGCGCCCGGTGCCCACCGAGACGGTGAGCGGCACCGACAGCTCGATCGCGTTCGACATCTGTTCGCGCGCAAGGGCTTCCAGCGCCTCACGCTCACCCTCGGCCACCTCGAACACGAGTTCGTCGTGGATCTGCAGCAGCATGCGCGAGCGCAGCCCCGCCTCGCGGATCGCGGTGTGGACGTTGATCATGGCGACCTTGATGATGTCGGCGGCGGTGCCCTGGATCGGGGCGTTGAGCGCCATCCGCTCGGCCGCCTCGCGGCGCTGGCGGTTGCTCGAGTCCAGATCGGGCAGGTACCGGCGACGACCGAACAGGGTCTGGGTGTAGCCGACCTTGCGGGCAGCCTCGACGACCTCCGACAGGTAGTCGCGGATGCCGCCGAAGCGGTCGAAGTAGACCTCCATCTGGTCCTTCGCCTCGGCGGTGCTGATCTTGAGCTGGGCGCTGAGGCCGTAGGAGCTCAGACCGTAGGCGAGGCCGTAGGACATCGCCTTGATGCGGCGGCGCATCTCCGGCGTGACCTCCGACAGCGGGATGTCGAACGCCTTGGACGCGACGAAGGTGTGCAGGTCCTCCCCCGAATTGAACGCCTCGATCAGGCCCGCGTCGCCCGACAGGTGCGCCATGATGCGCATCTCGATCTGGCTGTAGTCGGCGGTCATCAGCTCCGAGTAGCCGGGGCCGACCACGAAGGTGTCGCGGATCATGCGGCCGGTGTCGGTGCGGATCGGGATGTTCTGCAGGTTCGGTTCGGTCGAGGACAGTCGACCGGTGGCGGCGATGGTCTGGTTGAACGTGGTGTGCACGCGACCGTCGTCGGCGACCGACTTGAGCAGGCCGTCGACGGTCACCTTGAGCCGGGTCGCGTCGCGGTGGGCGAGCAGGTGTTCGAGGAAGGCGTGGCCGGTCTTCTCGAACAGCGATTCCAGCGCATCGGCGTCGGTGGTGTAACCGGTCTTGGTTCGCTTGGTCTTCGGCATGTCGAGTTCGTCGAACAGCACCACCTGCAGCTGCTTGGGCGAACCAAGGTTGATCTGCTTGCCGATCACGTCGTAGGCGGCATTGGCGGCCTCGCTGACGCGGTCGGCGAACTGCTGCTGCAGATTCTCGAGCTGGGTGACGTCGACGGCGATGCCCGCCTGTTCCAGCTCGCCGAGCACGCCGAGCAGCGGCAGCTCCATCTCCTCGAGCAGGGCGGTGGATTCGATCTTGGCCAGCTCCTCGTCCAGGGCCTCGGCCAGGTCGGCGACGGCGCGGGCGCGCAGCATTTCCTCGCGCGCGATGCCCTCGGCGACGCTGTCCTCGTCGTCGAGCAGCGACAGCTGGGTCTGCTCGCTGGTCTCGGCGCGCAGTTCGCGCTTGAGATAGCGCAGCGACAGGTCGTCGAGGTTGAAGCTGCGCTGGCCCGGACGGACCAGGTAGGCGGCCAGCGCGGTATCGGTGGTGAGCCCGGCCAGGGTGAAACCGCGCCCGCGCAGGGCGTGGCCTGCCGACTTCGCCTCGTGCAGCGCCTTGGACACCGCCGGGTCGGCGAGCCAGGCCGCCAGCGCCGTCTCGTCCTCGGGCGTGAGCACGGTCAGGTCGATGTAGCCGCCCTCGCCGTCGGCCGCGGCGATAGCGAGCGCCCGAGCCTCACCGTGCACCGGCGTACCCGTGCCGACGATCGAAAGCCCGTGGCGCGCACCCGCTTTCGCATGTTCTGCCAGCCAGTCCGCGACCGCGCCCTGGTCGAGTGCGCCGCCGCTGATCTCGAAACCCGACTCGGCTTCGGGCTCGGGCGAACCGAGGGTGTCGAACAGCCGGTCGCGCAGCACCCGGAATTCCAGGTCGTCGAAGAGCTGATGGATCTTCTCCCGGTCCCAGGGCGCCTTGACGAGCTGGTCGGGGGTGTAGGCCAGCGGTACCTCACGCACCATTTCGGTGAGCTGGCGGTTGAGGACCACACTCGACAGGTTCGCGCGCAGCGCGTCGCCCACCTTGCCCTTCACCTGGTCGACCCGCTCGACGAGCGTGGCGAGGTCGCCGTATTCGCGGATCCACTTGGCCGCCGTCTTCTCCCCCACCCCCGGGATGCCGGGCAGATTGTCGCTCGGGTCGCCGCGCAGCGCCGCGTAGTCGGGGTACTGCGCGGGGGTGAGCCCGTACTTCGTCTCCACCTCGGCGGGCGTGAACCGCGTGAGATCCGAGACGCCCTTCTTCGGGTAGAGCACCGTGACATCGTCGTTGACCAACTGGATCGCGTCCCGGTCGCCCGTGACGATCAGCACCCGGTACCCCTGAGCCTGCGCCTGGGTGGTGAGCGTGGCGATCACATCGTCGGCCTCGTACCCGTCGATGGCCATCACCGGGATGCCCATGGCCCCCAGCACGTCTTTGGTGAGTTCGACCTGGCCGCGGAACTCGTCGGGCGTGGCACTGCGATTGGCTTTGTACTCTGGATACGCCTCGGTCCGGAACGTCTTGCGCGACACATCGAACGCCGCCGCCACATGCGTCGGCTGTTCGTCGCGCAGCAGGTTGATGAGCATGGACGTGAACCCGTACACCGCGTTCGTCGTCTGCCCCGTGACGGTCTTGAAGTTCTCCGCCGGTAGCGCGAAAAACGCACGATAGGCAATCGAATGCCCATCGAGCAGCAGCAGCGTCGGCCGCTCGCCCTCCGCGGCAGTGGTCGTAGTCGATGCCTGAGCAGTCGTCGGTGAACTCACCCGCATGAGTGTAGGGACACCCACCGACACTGCGGCTATTGGTGCGCGGGTGTGCTCCGAAAAAAGGCCGGGCACGCTGTGGCAGCGCGCCCGGCCTCCTCAGTACCCGATCAATCCACGCCCAGGTACGCCGACATCACCGCCGGATCTGTCAGCAGATCGGCGCCTGCACCGGTCTTGGTCACCTCGCCGGTTTCCAGGATGTAGGCCCGGTCGCTGCGCGTCAGCGCCTGCTGGGCGTTCTGCTCGACCAGCAGCACGGTCGTGCCCTGCCGGTTGATCTCACTGATGATCCGGAAGATCTGCTGGATCACCATCGGCGCCAGACCCATCGACGGCTCGTCGAGCAGCAGCAACTTGGGCCGTGCCATCAGCGCGCGTCCGATGGCCAGCATCTGCTGCTCGCCACCGGAGAGCGTGCCGCCCACCTGCTTGCGGCGCTCGGCCAGCCGGGGGAACAGGTCGAACACCCACTCGAGCGTCTTCTGATACTCCGCCTTGTCGTCGAAAGGCCTACCGTAGCAACCCATATCGAGGTTCTCGAGCACCGTCATGCCGGGGAAGACCCCGCGACCCTCTGGCGCCTGGATGAGACCCTCGACCACCCGGTCGTGGGCCTTCATCGTGGTGATGTCCTTGCCCTCGAACAGGATGCGGCCCGAAGTGAGCGGCAGCAGGCCCGACAGCGCTCGCATGGTCGTGGTCTTACCCGCGCCGTTGGCGCCGAGCAGCGTGACCAGCTCACCCGGCGCCACCGACAGCGAAAGACCGTGCAGCGCTTCGATCCGGCCGTAGTGCACCACCATGTCGCGCACTTCGAGCAGCGGTGTCTGCGCGGCGGGCTCGACGGGTTCGTCCTTCTCCAGCACCGTGGTACTCGCCACGGTCGCCCCCGCCGCCGGAGTCGCGCCCTCCGCCGCGGCGGCATCGGCACCCTCTCGCACCTCGGCCACCGTATCCGCGTCGGGCACACCGAGATACGCCGCGATCACCGCCGGATCCTCACGCACCTGGGTCGGCAGCCCGTCGGCGATCTTGCGGCCGAACTCGAGCACCACGATGCGGTCGGTCACGCCCATCACCAACCGCATGTCGTGCTCGATGAGCAGCACGGTGTACCCGTCGTCGCGGATCTTGCGGATCAGGTCCATCAGCGCCGACTTCTCGCTGGGGTTGAACCCGGCGGCCGGCTCGTCGAGGCACAGCAGTTTCGGCTCGGTGGCCAGCGCTCGCGCGATCTCGAGCCTGCGCTGGTCGCCGTAGGACAGGTTGCGCGCCTTCTCCACCGCGCGGGGTGCGATACCGACGAATTCGAGCAGGGCCATGCCGCGCTCGATGGCGTCGCGCTCCTCGCGCCGGTGCTTGGCGGTGCGGAACACCGCGCCGGGCACCGAGGTGGTGTGGCGCGCGTCCGTGCCGACGACGACGTTCTCGAGTGCCGTCATCTCCCCGAACAGCCGCACGTTCTGGAAGGTGCGCGCGATCCCCAGCCGGGTGATCTCGTTGCGCTTGGTCTTGGCCAGCGGTTTGCCGTCGAAGTGCACGCTGCCCGCCGCCGGTTTGTACACACCGGTGATGGCGTTGAAGCAGGTGGTCTTGCCGGCGCCGTTGGGGCCGATGAGCCCGAGGATCTCGCCGCGGCGGATCTCGAAACTCACCCCGTCCAGAGCCGTCAGACCACCGAACTTCACCGTCAACCCGTCGGTGCGCAACAAGGGCTCACCGACGGCGGTCTCGATCGCGCGGTGCGGTGCGACCACGTCGGCCACGGCCTCGGCGTCGCCCAGCTCCGGCATCACCGCGGTCACGTCGACCTCGCCCGCGGGCTCGACCTCCGGTGCCGCTTTGTACCCGGCGGCCATGTCCTCGTTGTCGTACAGCGCGTCGCCCGCGCCCGGCCCGGTCATCGCCTTGCTCCGATCAGTTCGGCCGGCTTGCGCACGGCCTGGTACACCTGTCTGCCGTAGGTGAGCAGTTTCTGCCGCACCGGGAACAGGCCCTGCGGTCGCAGAATCATCATCACCACCAGCGCGATGCCGAAGTAGAGGTACTTCAGGTCACCGAGGGACTGCGCGCCGCCCTGGCGGTGCAGCAGCACACTGCCGAGCAACAGCAGCCCGAGGATCACCGCGACCACCGCGCCGGTGGTCACCGCGCGCGTGGCCCACACCCCCAGCGTGTTGCCCCGCCACCGCCACAGCAGCCACAGCCCGACCAGGACGGCGACATCGACCGCGAGCAGCAGATAACCGGTCGATTCGTTCGACACCAGCTGCACCGATTGCAGCCGCACCGGCAGGTAGGCGATGAGGAACGCGCCGACGATCACGCCTAGCTTGTTACCCGATCCGCCGAGCACCACCGCGCACAGGAACAGCATCGACAAGATGATGTCGAACTGCTTGGGGTTGACGTAGGTGACCTGACCGGCGTACATCGCGCCCGACAGGCCGCCGACCGACGCACCGATCACGAACGCCCACAGCTTGAACTTGAACGTCGGCACGCCCATGATCTCGGCGGCGTCCTCGTCCTCGCGGATCGCGACCCAGGAGCGACCGACCCGGCTGCGCTCGAGGTTGCCGATCACCAGCAGCACGACCACGACCAGCGCCAGGCCGAGCCAGAACCACCAGGCGCCGTTGCTCGCCCTGGTGAACGGATTCCAGCTGTCGGGGTCACCGAGGTTGCCCGGGGAGAAGAATCCGCCCGGTTTTGTCTCGGACTCGCCGACTTCCGGATAGGAGATCTTGGACAACCCGAGGCTGCCATTGGTGAGATCGCCGAGGTTGTCGGCCATCAGGCGCACGATCTCACCGAAGCCGAGCGTCACGATGGCCAGGTAGTCACCGCGCAACCGCAGGGTCGGCGCGCCGAGGATCAGGCCGGCCACCGCGGTGAGCGCCACCGCGAGCGGCAGGCACGCCACCCAGGCCCAGCCGGGTTCGAGCCAACCACCATCGGTCTGGTTCCACGGACTGTTCGGGCTGGTCAGCAGGCCGACGGTGTAGGCGCCGACGGCGTAGAAGCCGACGTAACCGAGGTCGAGCAGTCCGGCCTGGCCGACCACCACGTTCAGGCCGATCGCGATCAGCGCGTACATGGCGAACTGCGCCATCACACCCGCGAAACTCGCGCCCGGCGTGTCGAGCAACGGCGGCGGGAACAGCGGAAGCAGCGCGAGCACGGCGATCACCGGGATGCCGACCGCCCACTGGCCGGGCCGCGAGAGCCCGTCCCACCAGCTGCGGATCGCGTCGCCGATGCCACGCTTGTCCTGTTCCGCCACAGCGGTTTTCGTCGTGTCGGTCATGCGCGTGCCCTCCCCAGACTCTCACCGAGGATGCCGGTGGGCCGGAACATCAGCACGGTCACCAGCAGCACGAACGCGACAACGTCACGCCATTCGGTGCCGAACAGGATCTGCCCGTACTGCTCGGCGACGCCGAGGATCAACCCGCCGAGCAGTGCGCCGCGCAGGTTGCCGATGCCACCGAGGACCGCGGCGCTGAAAGCCTTGATACCGAGAATGAATCCGCCGGAGAAGATGATGCCGGTGGGAATGTAGAGCGTGTACAGCATGGCGGCCGCGCCTGCCAGCAGGCCGCCGATGAGGAAGGTCAGCATGATGACCCGTTCCCGCGAGACGCCCATGAGGGTCGCGGTGTCGGGGTCCTGGGCCACCGCACGGATGCCGCGGCCGAACTTGGTCCGGTTGATGACGACCTCGGTGATGATCGCGAGCACGATCGCCGCCGCGAAGATCACCAGCGCCACATTGGTCACCTGCGCGCCGAGGAAGGTGAACTGCACCTTCGGCTCGACCAGCCGGATGCCGGTCTGCGCGTTGGAACCGCCGAGACCCGGCTTGATCTTGGGCAGGATGTAGTGCACGAATTCCTGGATCACGAACGACATGCCGATCGCCGTGATGAGGAAGGCGAGTGGTTTGGCGCCTCGCCTGCGCAGTGGCCGGTAGGCGACGCGTTCCAGGCCGACGGCGGCGATGCCCGAGACCAGCATGCCGAACAGCATCGCCAGGCCGAGATAGGTGATCGTCAGGACGACACCCTGGGAATACACATTGCCGCTCGGGGCGAAGCCGAGCAGCTCCAGCCCCACGTAGGTACCGAACATACCGAGCATGAAGATCTCGGAGTGGGCGAAGTTGATCAGTCGCAGCACGCCGTAGACCAGCGTATAGCCGACGGCGACCAGCGCGTAGATCGAGCCGTAGGTGAGACCGTCGACCGTCAGTTTCCAGAACTGGTCGATCACCCCGGACACATTGAAATCGATGGACCCCTCGGCCAGCAGGGTCACACCGAGCGATGCGGCTGATGTCATGGTTACTCTCGCGTCAGGCGAGCGGTGCGCGTGGCAACAGTTGCCACGCGCACCGCAACAGGCTCAGATGGGACTACTTGACCTCGTACATCCAGATCTGGATGTTGGCCAATTCGCCGGTCTCGCCCCACTTGTACTCACGGGCCACACCGGTGCCGGTGTAGGTACGGACGTACTCGACCAGGTCGGCGCGGGTCACCTTGCCGGAGTCGATCCCCTTGAGCAGGATCGTGGCCAGGTCGTAGCCTTCGACGGAGTAGACGCCGGGGGCCTGTCCGTTGAACGCGGTGTACTCGGCGGCGAACTTCTCCGGCGCCGGGCTGCACGGGCACGACAGCAGCGCGTCCTTGGACGACGAACCGGCCTGGCGCACGAACTCGGGATCGTTGCTGCCGTCGGCGGAGACGAAGGTCGCGGTCACGCCACCGGAACGCAGCTGCTGCACGAACGGCGCGGCCTCGGCGTAGTACCCGGCGTAGAAGATGGCGTCGGGCTTGGCCGCCGACAGCTTGGAGACCGTCGCCGAGAAGTCCTTGTCGCCTTCCTTGACGTTGGCCGCGCAGGAGGGATCGGCGGCGCCGCCGGCCGCGGTGAGGAAGGCCTGCGCGAGACCGGCACCGTAGTCGGTGTTGTCCTGCACGACGCAGATCTTCTTGAAGCCCTTCTCCTTGGTGAGGTAGTTCGCCACGGCCGGGCCCTGCGAGTTGTCGTTGCCCAGGCCGCGGAAGAAGGTCTTCCAGCCGTTCTGGGTCAGCGTCGGGTTGGTGGCCGAGGCGGTCAGCGTCGGCATGCCCGCCTCGCTGAGGATCTGGCCGGTCGCCTTGGTCTCGCCGGAGAAGGTCGGGCCGATCAGGCCGACGATGCTGGGATCGGCGACGATGGTCGGGATCTTCTGGCTGGCGTTCTGCGGCTTGCCCTCGGTGTCGAATTCCTTGACCGAGACCTGGCAATCCGGGTTCGCCTTGTTGTGCTTGTCCAGGGCGAGTTTGACGCCCATGGTGATGTTGATGCCGAGCGCGGCGTTGCCACCGGTCAGTGGTCCGGCCATCGCGATGCTCGTCGGTGCGCACTTGGCCTTGCCGTCACCGGCCGGGTCGGCGGCCGCGCCCGCATCGGTCTGGGCGACGGCCTTGCCCTCGGTATCGAGCTGCACGACGGGCTGGATGGAGAGGTCGGTGTTGCCGCCACCGCCGCCGTCGGACGACTTGTCACTACATCCGGACAACACCAACGACGCGGCAGCTCCGATTACCAGAACTCCTCGCGTCGAACGACTGCGCCATGTCGAACTGAGCACGTCTCACCTCTATGTCCTGTGCACCCCGGGGTCACCGAGGGGGCCGACCCACGTTCGACCCGGACAGAACATATCGCCGGTTTGTTAGACGCGCATCACATTCGCATCATGTCGGATGCTTCTTGTGCCGTCGTAGTTCACGTTATTGTTTCGCTTACGTAAAGTTTTTCCGGTTTCCTGGGCGCGCACCGGAGCTTTACGGTTCGGCGTCACTGCGGGGTGAGGTTCTCCAGCACGACTTCGGCCACCGCCTTCATGGTGGTGCGCCGATCCATCGCCGTGCGCTGAATCCATTTGAACGCCTGGGGTTCGGTCAAACCCTGGGTCTGCATGAGCACGCCCTTGGCGCGCTCGACCAGTTTGCGGGTCTCGAGCCGATCGGACAGATTCGCGACTTCTGTTTCCAGCGCGGAGATTTCGTGAAAGCGGCTGGCCGCGAGTTCGATCGCGGGCACCAGATCCGACTTGGTGAACGGCTTCACCAGATACGCCATCGCGCCGGCGTCACGCGCCCGCTCGACGAGGTCGCGCTGACTGAACGCGGTCAGGATCACCACGGGCGCAACACGTTTCGTCGCGATCTCGGCGGCGGCATCGATGCCGTCGCGGCGCGGCATCTTCACGTCCATGATCACCAGATCGGGGCGCAGCTGCTCGGCCAGCTCGACGGCCTGCTGACCGTCGCCGGCCTCGCCGACGACGTCGTAGCCCTCTTCTTTGAGCATTTCCACGAGGTCCATGCGGATGAGGGCCTCGTCCTCGGCCACGACAACGCGCTTGGCCACCACGTCACCCGCGGCGCCAGCGCCTGCTGCATTCGTGCTCATAGGTTCGACCCCTCTGGATTCCGACTGCCGATGTCGAGAGTACCTATCGCGTCCACTTCCGAATGCGTGGAGCTGCCGGAACCGCGGGTGACACGTGTGCGAGGTCATCGCGTGCCCCGCGACAGATACTCCCCCGCGGAGCGCGGCCGATGCCGCGCTTCCGCCGTGGTGCCGAGTGTGGGACTCGAACCCACACGTCCTTTCGGACAACGGTTTTTGAGACCGTCGCGTCTGCCAGTTCCGCCAACCCGGCGCACCGCGGTCACTATAGCGTCCCGGCACGCCCGGAAGCGAACCGGGCCTCGCCCACGGTCGGCCGCCGGCCCGCCGCACGGGTTCGCGGCAATGACCGGCCGATCGGAATTTGTTTCCGAATCGAATTATCGCGGTCCGGAACCAGTGACGATCGACACATCTGGAACGAAGGTTTACCACCCCGATCACACGGGTATCACGGTCACACACAACGGATTTCGCGTCGCAATGAATGTACGGAATTCAACCGAAAGGTGAATAAATAGCAGCACGCTTGTGATGGTTACAATTCTGGCCTACTGCACGACAATGACCGGGATTACGGTATCGGTATGCACGTGCTGTTCGTCTGCAACTCCAATGTCTGCCGCTCGGTGATCGCCGAACGGCTCACCCGGGCATTCGCGGCGCACAACGGACTGCCAGGCCTCACCGCCGAAAGCGCGGGAACCCGTGCCCTCGTCGGTTTTCCGGCCGAACCGCTCGCGGCGGAGACGATCGCCGGGCTCGGTGGCGACACCACCGGATTCAAGGCCCGCAAACTCAAGCCCGAAATGGTCGATCGCGCCGATCTGGTGCTCACCATGACCGAGGCATTACGTGACCAGGTGGCCGAACTGGCCTTCGGCGCCGCACCGCGCACGTTCACCCTCATCGAGGCGCACCGTATCGCCAAGGTCACCGGCGCGAAATCCATTGCCGCACTGCACCGCGCCCGCAACGACCTCGCCTATGTGGGCCGGGAGAACATCGCCGACCCGATCGGACTGTCCGCCGAGGCCTTCGTCGAGGTCGGCGACCGCATCGCCGAGGTGCTCTTCCCCCTGCTGAGCGCACTCGCACCGCACGAGCAGACCAAACTCAGCGAGGACGAACGACCGGGACTGGTCATCGAGCCCGGCGGTGCACGCCCGCTCGCGGCCTTCCTCGCCGCGCAACGCAGGAGATGAAGGTCTGTTCGCGACGGCGGACACCGATTACACTTCGGCGCGGACGTGGTAGTTTCCCATGCTGGTTCGACACACGACAGGACTCGGACATGCCGAAACGCATTTCGGATGTTTCTCTCCATGTGTATGTGACCCCGGACGTCCTCGACCGCATCGTCGCCGATATCCGAGGCGTCCTAGCCGACCACATCCAGGACCGCGACGTCTTCGCCTGGCGCTTCACCCTCCCGGTCGACGCCACCGACACCGTCCACCAGGACCTCGAAAGCCAGTGGCGCGCAAGCCATCCCGGCCACCAGCCGGAGACCGAGGCGACCTTCGAGATCGCGCTGAGCCTGGTCGGTGAACCCACCGACCTCAGCGACGACGACATCGCCGACCTCGAATCCGGGCTGGCGCTCGCCGTGTACGGCGCGGACCAGACGGTGCCGTTCACACTGCGCGCTCATCAGCGCAGCGACGTCGAGTTCGAACCCGACGTCGAGCGCCTCTGAAATACCTGCCTCAGCGCGCCGGGAAGTGGCGGATGACGCCCTCTTGCACCGTGGTGGCGAGCAATTCGCCACTGCGCGAATAGAACCGGCCCGTCGCCAGCCCACGCGAACCCGCCGCTACCGGCGACTCGGTGGCGTACAGCGACCAGTCGTCGAACCGGAACGGGCGATGGAACCAGATCGAATGATTCACCGTCGCCGCGAGAATCCGGTCCAGCCCCCACGACAAACCGTGCGTGGTGATGATCGAATCGAGCACCGTGGTGTCCGACGAATAGCCGAGCGCCGCCACGTGCAGCAGCGGATCGTCGGGCAGGGAACCGTCGGTGCGCATCCACACCCGGTTGTGGTTGAGCTTGGCGCCGGTGCCCTTGAGAATCCACGCCGGATCGTTGGTGTAGCGCATATCGATCGGGTGCGGGGCGTTGATGAACATCTCGAGCTTGTCCTCGAACCCCGCGAAATGCTCCTCGATCCGGGGTAACGACTCCGGATCGGGCACCACGGGCGCGTCGTGGGCGTGCTCGAGACCCTTCCCCCAGTCCTGGAACGCGGCCAGCATGACGAACAACTCCTGGCCGTCCTGGCTGGCGGTCACCGTCCGGTTGGCCAGTGCGCGCCCGTCGCGATGCCGCTGCACGTGGTACTCGATCGGCTTCTTCACGTCGCCGCCGCGCACGAAATGCGCGTTGATCGCGTGCAGCGGGCGATCACCCGCGGTACGGCCCGCGGCGACGATCGCCTGGGAGACGAGCTGACCACCGAAGGTGCGGCTCCACACCTTCTCCGGATGGTTGCCCAGGTAGACGTCTTCGCTGATCTGCTCCAAGTCGAGCAGGTCGAGCAGCACCCGCAGGTCGGATGTCGGCTCGCCGGGCCCGATGTCGATCATCTCGTCTACCGAACTACTCACTGCTAATGGTCCTCTTCGCCGATGCGGTGCACGTGGATCAGGTTGGTGGAACCGACGGTACCCGGCGGGGAGCCGGCCACGATGACGACCAGGTCGCCCTTGCGGTACCGATCCATCGACAGCAACGCCTGATCCACCTGGTGGATCATCGCATCCGTGCTGTCGACCATGGGCACGATGAAGGTTTCGGTGCCCCAGGTGAGCGTCAGCTGACTGCGCACCTCCGGCAGCGGCGTGAACGCGAGCAGCGGCAGCGGGGTGTGCAGGCGAGCCAAGCGCCGCACAGTGTCACCGGACTGGGTGAACGCGACGAGGGCGCGGGCGTTGAGGCGTTCGCCGATGTCGCGCGCGGCGTAGGAGATCACGCCGCGCTTGGTGCGCGGCACGTGGGTCAGCGGTGGCACCCGCGATGTCTCGGACTCCACGGCGGTGACGATGCGGGCCATGGTGCGCACCGCGTCGATCGGCCAGGCGCCGACCGAGGTCTCCCCCGACAGCATCACCGCGTCGGCACCGTCGAGCACCGCGTTCGCGACGTCGGAGGCCTCCGCGCGGGTGGGGCGGGAGTTCTCGATCATCGATTCGAGCATCTGGGTGGCGACGATGACCGGCTTGGCGTTCTCGCGCGCCATCTGGATCGCGCGCTTCTGCACCAGCGGCACCTGCTCGAGCGGCAACTCGACACCGAGGTCGCCACGCGCGACCATCACCGCGTCGAAGGCGAGCACGATGGCCTCGAGGTTCTCGATCGCCTCCGGCTTCTCCAGCTTGGCGATCACCGGCACCCGGCGCCCGACCCGGTCCATGATCTCGTGCACGAGTTCGATATCGGAGGGCGAGCGCACGAACGACAGCGCGATGAAGTCGACGCCGAGCTTCAGCGCGAACTCGAGGTCCTCCACGTCCTTGCCGGACAGCGCGGGCACCGACACGTTCATGCCGGGCAGCGACAGGCCCTTGTTGTTGCTCACCGGACCGCCCTCGGTGACCCGGCACACCACGTCGTTGCCCTCGACGGCCTCGACGGTGAGCCCGACCTTGCCGTCGTCGACGAGCAGGCGGTCACCGGCCTTGGCGTCCTGGGCGAGTTCCTTGTAGGTGGTCGACACCCGGTCGTGGGAGCCGTCGACGTCGTCGACGGTGATCCGCACCTGCTCGCCGGTCGCCCAGTGGGTCTTGCCCTCGGTGAAGCGGCCGAGGCGGATCTTGGGGCCCTGCAGATCGGCGAGGATGCCGACCGCGCGACCGGTCTCGTCGGAGGCCGCGCGGACCATCTTGTAGTTGTCGGCGTGGTCGGCGTGCTCGCCGTGGCTGAAGTTCAGCCGGGCTACATCCATGCCGCTTTCGACGAGCTCACGAATTCGGTCCTGGGAGGCAGTGGCCGGCCCGAGGGTGCACACAATCTTCGTCCGTCGCATCACGCCCCTCAGCCTAGTACTCGGGGAACGCCCAGTCTTTTCGCCTGCCGCGTCGCACCCCGAGTTCCCTTCGTGTTCACCGAAAGAGCTCTGGCTACCGAACGGCGACGTGGCGCGAGAGCCGGGTTTCCAGGCGGGTTTGGGCGAAGCCGAGGACCAGGCAGATGGCCCAGTAGTAGAGGGCCGCGACGCCGTAGAGGGCGAAGAAGTCGAAGGTGGGGGCGGCGGCGAGCTGGGCGGTGCGCAGCAGTTCGGTGACCAGGATGGTCGAGGCCAGTGAGGTGTCCTTCACCAGCGAGATCAGGGTGTTGGACAGCGGGGGAACCGCGATCCGGGCGGCCTGCGGGAACACGACGTACCACAGTGTTCGCACATACGTCATGCCCAGCGATTCGGACGCCTCCCACTGACCGTGGGCCACGCTCATGATCGAGGAGCGAACCACTTCGGCGGCGTAACCGCCCACATTCAGGCTGAACGCGATCACCGCCGCCGGGAACGGATCGATGACGACGCCGAACTGTGGCAGCGCGTAGAACACGATGAACAGCTGAACCAGCAGCGGGGTGCCGCGAATGATCGAGATGTAGAAGCGGGCGGGCCACGACAGCACCCGCCGCGCCGACATCCTGGCCAGCGCGACACCCACCGCGATGGCCAGACCGATGACGAAGCTGATCGCGGTGAGCGGCAACGTCATCGTGACCGTCGCCTCGAGCATCGGCCACAGGTTGCGCCGGATCAGCTCCCAGGTCGCCTGATCCATCCGCTACTTGCTGACGTCGGTGCCGAAGTACTTGTCCGACAGGCGGGCCAGGGTGCCGTCGGCGGCCAGCTCGGCGAGCGCGCGGTCGACATCGGCGACCAGCGCGGCGTCGTCCTTGCGGGCCGCGAAGGCCTGCTTGCTGACCTCGCCGGTCTTGGCGGCGACCTTGATGTCGGCGCTGCCGTTCTTCTTGGTGTACTCACCGACGGCGAGCGTGTCGTTGATCGTGGCGTCGACGCGGCCGGCCTTCAGCAGCTGCACCGCCTGCACGAAACCCTCGACCGCTTCGACCTTGGCGCCCGCGTCCTTGGCGACCTGGTTCCAGTTGCTGGTCGCGGTCTCGGCGGCGGTCTTGCCCGCGAGCGAGGCCAGGCCGGTGATGTCGGTGTTGTCGGCGCGCGTGACGATCACGCCCTCGGAGGTGGTGTACGGCTGCGACAGCGAGTACTTCGCGGTGCGCTCGGGATTGATCGTCACCTGGTTGGCGACCAGGTCGAAGCGCTTGGATTCCAGTCCGGCGAAGATCGAGTCCCACGGTGTCTGCACGAATTCGACCCGCTTGCCGAGCTTCTCGCCGACCGCGCGGGCGACCTCGACGTCGTATCCGGTGAGCTCGCCGTTCTCCTGGTAGCTGAACGGCGCGTAGGTGCCCTCGGTGCCCACCTTCAGCACATTCGGGTCGGACGCGGACGAGCAGGCCGACAGACCCGTCGCCGCGACGACGGCGAGTACGACGGCGGCAAGAACTTTGCGCACGGACATCCCTTTCTCCGCTGCGCGCCGGAACACGCGCAGGCCAAGCGACGCTACGGCGCCGCGCACGACCGACACAGAGTATCGCTCATCGCGATCGGAATGGGGGCGGGGAAACGCGACGGGTGCCCTGCCGAGGCAGGACACCCGTCGGCGACGGGTGCCGGATCAGTCGCGCAGCGGGCGGCCCTGCGCGTCGGGCACCTTGCCGGTGAGCATCATGATGCCGTCGATCAGCGGCCAGATGGCGCCGAGACCACAGGTCAGCCAGACCACGGCGATCTGGGCGATGCCGAGACCGGTGTAGCCGAGGTAGAAGCGGCCCACACCGAAGCTGCCGAGGAAGATCTCGAGCAGACCGGCCATCAGCTTCTGCTTGTCCGAGAACGGAACCCCGTACATGTCCCGGCCGTAGGGGGCCTCCGGGTCGGCCGGGTTGTACCCCTGCGGCATGCCGTACGGCTGCGGCTGGCCGTAGCCCGGCTGCTGCTGGGCGTACGGGTCGGCGGGCTGACCGTACTGCGGCTGCGGCGCGCCGTACTGCGGCTGGCCGTAGCCGGGCTGCTGGGCGTACGGGTCCGACGGCTGCTGGCCGTAGGCCGGCTGACCGTACTGCTGGTGCGCGCCCGAATCGGGCTGCTTGCTCAGATCAGGGCCGTATTGCGGATTGGGGTTGTAGGGGTCGGTCACTCATGTCCTCCATCATTCGTGCGGGTACCCGTCGTGGCCCCCGGCCATGTGGTGATCGGCCGAACGGCGGTGCGCCCGCGACGATCACGGTCATTGTGGCCGGTACCACCGGCCGTTGTCTTCTCGGGTGCCTCGTCGTCACGAGCACGCAGCACTCACGGGAATATCGCGACGGGTGTTCGTCGTGTTGACGAACACCCGTCGATCAGTTCGGTTCCTCGAGGGATCAGGCCTTCTTCACGTCCGATTTCGTCGGCTCGCCTGCCTCGTCGGCCTCGGTGGCGGACTCCTTCTCGGTGGCAGCCGCGTCCTCGGCCGGTTCGGTGGTGGTCACAGCCGAATCCTTGTGTTCCGCCGCGGGTTCCGACTTCTTCGCGAGGTCGACCTGTCCGCCGTCGGCGTTCTCGGCCGCTCCGAGCGCGCGCAGTTTGGACAGCTGCCACGGCCACGGGCGCGGCGCCGCGCCGGGCTGCAGCAGGGCCGGGTCCTCGCGGCCCTTGGTCGCCAGCGCGAAGTAGGCCATGGCGCCGAGGAATACGAGCGCGGAGGTGAACGAATTGACCCGGATACCGAGCACGTGGGTCGCCTCGTCGCTGCGCATCAGCTCGACGAAGAACCGGCCGAAGCTGTATCCGGCGACGTAGAGCGCGAACAGGCGGCCGTGCCCGATCCGGTAGCGCTTGTCGATCTGCACGAGCAGCACGACGACGAGCACGTTCCAGACCATCTCGTAGAGGAACGTCGGGTGGACCACCTCGAGCACCTGCCCGGTGGACACCCCGTTCATCATGTCGCGCGCGCCCGTCTCGGTGTCGTAGCGGGCGTAGATCTCGAGACCCCACGGCACCTCGGTGGTGCGACCGTAGAGTTCCTGGTTGAAGTAGTTGCCGAGCCGGCCGATGGCCTGGGCGAGCAGCACGGCCGGGGCGATGGCATCGCCGAGCGCCGGCAGCGGGATCTTGTAGATGCGGCAGGCGATCCAGGCGCCGATGCCACCGAAGAACACCGCACCCCAGATGCCGAGCCCGCCCTGCCAGATATAGAGCGCCTCGACGGGGTTCTTGTCCGGCCCGAAGTATTTGTGCCAGTCGGTGGCCACGTGATAGATCCGCCCGCCGACCAGTCCGAACGGCACCGCGAACATGGCCACGTCGAGCACCGCCCCGGCCTGCCCACCACGCTGCTGCCACCGGCGTTCACCCCACCAGATGGCGACGATGATGCCGAGGATGATGCACAGCGCGTACGCCCGCAACGGAAAGGGCCCGAGCTGCCAGACACCCTGCGGCGGACTCGGGATGTAGGCCAGGACTGAGTTCACGGTGACCACGTTAGTGGAGGGACCGGCGGGTCGGGACTGTGACCCGAGATGGTCGCGGTCACCGCTGGGGGGCGTCGGTTACCACGTGGCCGGGTGGGTCCGGCTCACGATATCGATTCGGTGCTGATCTGTCGCATGAATTTTCCGGGCCGCCCGGAACCGCGTGAAGTTCTCGCTGTCATGGTTTTGCAGCAGATCGCGACCATCGTCGGGTTAGTCGAGCCAGCAGAAGGCAACACCGTCGTCGGTCGGGCCGGCATCGAGTTGATAGTCCGATACACCGTGATGACCTGGCTGGTCTGACACCGGTTCGTTGCTCGTCGCGGTTTGCCAACTCGCCGGGTGTATCCCATCCGCGCGGGCGAATACAACAGCCCAGAGGCCGAGCAACGCAGCGCCGACCTCGATCGAATCGTCAGGCACACCGGCGCGATCGCACAAGCGTTCACCGGACAAGCGGACTCGCTCACCGGAGCCACCGTCGCAGACGAGCGCTTCCGCGCCGCGGTTCCCGCGCGGCCGTCGGACCGCGACTCGTTCCCCGACGACGCGACTAGGGAAGCCGAACGTATCCGCCGGGCGAAAGCCGCCAGGGCAGCACCTCGCGCATACAACGAAGACTGCGCCGAGATCGTCGCGCGGATTCCAGATATCCCCGAGCTTCGCTGACTGCGTCCCGTTGCAACCCCATGCGGCCGCGTCTAGGCTGGCTCCGATGGCTTGACAACGGGGGACGTATGGCGGATGAAAACAATACGCCTGGAGCGGTTTTCGCGATTGTTCCGGCCGAGGTGACCGATGCCGGTGCCTATATCCAGCAGGTTGCGGAGTCTTTGATCAACGGACTCGGCACGCTTGACCGCGAGGTATCGACCGCCCTGGACAATTGGAGCGGCGCGGCGGCAGAGGCATTCGAGGACGGCTGGACCGAAACCAAGCAGGGCGCCGCAGACGTACTGAACGCCCTGGCGACCATGGGCGAGCTGTTGGGCGTCGCAAGCAAAGCCGTTGCCAGCCAGGACATCTCGAACTCCGACACTTTGAGTTCGCTCGACCTACCACAATTGAACATGTGATGGCCGACGACTCCCGCGACTTCACCTTCGACATCGATGAGTTGGACCAGCTCATCAGCCGCGCCAATGGATTCATCGGCTTCCTCACCGATAGCCTCGACGGCATCAACAACCGAGTCGCCGCCATCCAGCAGAACTGGCAGGGGGCCGCCGCCGACGCTCAAGAGGAAGCCTACCGCGAATGGGCTGCCGGGGCTGCCACGGTAGTCGAAGGACTCACCCAGATGTACAACGCTGCCGTCACAGCCCGCGACGCCTACAGTGCGGCAGCGGAAGCCAACTTGAGAATGAGCGGTGGCTGACTTCTATGGCTGCAATCTCGCCGCAGTCCTACGAAAGTGCGGCCACGGCATGCTACGACTTGTCGAAGAAATTCCAAACCGTCTACGAAACGCCGCAAACCGTACTTTTGGAAACAAACGGGATGGCTGGCGGTTATGAAGCAGTCAAGTCGTGGTCGAAAGCCTACAACGATCGTGCCGCCGCACTGACAATGGTCGCGACCAACTTCGCGCGAGCTCTGCAACGCTACGGGGACATACTGACCGCGTCCAGCTACAACTGGAAGTACGGAGAATACACAGCCAATCGGGACCCCAACAAAGGCACCCCACCGTCATTGCCCACCGGAATTCCGACGGAGCTTCCCTATGGAGCGGGCACAGTAGTCGGTATCGCGTCATCAGGAGCCTATACCAACGGACTTCAGACAGACTGGACCGAACTTCAGAACAAGGTCACCATTTTTGTCAACGGCGGCCAAGTCCCCGACGGAGATACCGACAAGCTCGCGCGCGCCGCAAGTATGTGGAAGACCTTCGCGAATTCGGACCCACTCGAATACGGTGTGGCACGGCTATTAAATGTTGCCTCTGGGCTTCAACAAGGCTTCGAAGCCAAGGTTCCGGACGATATCCCGAACCATATAGAAAACCTTCGCAAACTCGCTCACAAACTCCGCGAAATCCGCACCGCCGCCGACGACATCGCCAACGCGGTCGAAGCCCACAGCACTGCCTTGACGACAATGCGCACGGAGATCAACACCCAGTTCGCAGCGGTAGTTGTCGTCACTGCGATATCTATCGGGCGTTCGACGATAAATGTCAAAGAGCAGCCAGCGAAGGAGAAGGCACCAAGCAAGCAACAACAGTCACCCAACGACAACAACGTCGAGATAGATATCGACTTCCTCAACGACGCTGCCTGGGCCATAGCCGGACCTGCCAACACATTCCTCACCACCCTGAGCACCATCGCTTTCGCCACAACCGAGGTGACCAATGGCGAACTGCTAACCATTACCGAACTGCCGATAGTGATCACCGCCTCGGATCCCGATCAGCGTGGCGATGAGAATACCGCTACCAAACCAACCGGAACTCTCGGAGGTAAGCCGACCGGCTCACCTACTTACATCAACCCGAACGAAAAGGATCCCAACAATATTCGATCCCTCACACGCGAAAATGAATCGGCGAGCATCCTCGCAGGAAATGGTTATCAAGTTGAACAGAATCCATCGGTGCCCGGCGACAAGAATCCAGACTATAAGATAGAGGGAAAAGTCTTCGATTGCTACGCCCCATCGACAGGAAACGTAAGGAATATAGCGGGCGTCATCGACGGCAAAGTATCATCCGGACAAACTGAACGGATAGTCCTCAATCTCAGCGACAGCACTGCAAGTCCAGAAGACATATCGAATCAGTTGAAGCAGTGGCCAGTCCAGGGACTGCAGGAGGTTCTTGTTATCGACCAGTCTGGTAATGTAGTGCCGGTCTTCCCTTAACATTCGGACAATGGAGACTTAGATGGCACTAGACTACATGGTGGCAATTGCAACAGACCGAAGCGTGTCAGAAATTGCCGCCTTGGTGGATTCGATCTGCCTCTCGGGCGGGATTTCTGGTCAAGCAATTACGACCGGTCTCATCGAGGGTGTTGCGATTCGGCGCGGGCTACATATTCGCGTAAGCACCGCTCGATCTCCAGCATGGGGAGACCCCGTCGAGGAGGAATTTGGATTCAAGCCGACAGTATCGATCCTTTTTAGATTGGATAAGACCGAAAGCCTCGATGCTCAAGTCACCGACATGTTGTTCATCGCGACCAAACTGCTTGGGATCACATCGGATGACATGATCGTTTACTTCATGGAATCCGGAGATGTTTGGGCGATTCACCGTTCAGGCAACCTCGAAATAAATTCAGCTTCCTTTATGTGGACACCTGAACGCACCGCAATGCTGCACCAGCCGTACCATTATATGTCGTACACTCTATGAAAGAATTCGAAGGCCCAGCTCCCGTTCGTAGGATTGCCTCCCCGCCTCGAGCATCATTCATCGTCCCGGCGGTTCGTGTCCGAACCCCAACGTGAGTCGACTACGAGCGCACCGTGGCGGCGCGGACCCCTTCGGCCAGCTCCGAGGTAAGGGCGCGCACCGCGTCGAGGCCTTCGGCGGCGGCTGATACCAACGCCGAGCCGACGATGACGCCGTCGGCGTAGGCGGCGATCTCGGCGGCCTGGGCGCCGGAGCGGACGCCGAGGCCGACGCCGATCGGGATGTCGGAGTGGGCGCGGATGCGGGAGCACAGGGCGGGTGCGGCCGAGGAGACCGCGTCGCGGGCGCCGGTGACGCCCATGGTGGAGGCGGCGTAGATGAATCCGCGGGAGGCTTCCAGGGTCTTGACCAAGCGTTCCTCCGTGGAGGACGGGGCGACGAGGAAGATGCGGTCCAGGTTGTGGGTGGAGGAGGCGACGAACCAGTCGTCGGCCTCGTCGGGGATCAGGTTCGGGGTGATGATGCCCGCGCCGCCCGCGGCCGCCAGGTCACGGGCGAAGTTGTCGACGCCGTACTTGAGGACCGGGTTCCAGTAGCTCATCACGACGGCCTGACCACCGGCGTCGGTGATCGCTTCCACCACGGAGAACACGTCGCGCACGCGCACACCGCTGCGCAGCGCCTGCTCGGCGGCGTGCTGGATGACCGGGCCGTCCATCACCGGGTCGGAGTAGGCGACGCCGACTTCCACGATGTCGCAACCGGATTCGACCATCGCCCGGACCACGTCGATGGAACCGGCCAGATCGGGATAGCCCGCGGGCAGGTATCCGATCAGAGCGGCCCGGCCCTCACTCCGTGCGGCCGCGAAGGTGTTGGCCAGACGGGACTGCTGACTCACTGCTTGTTCTCCTCGGCGGAGTCGTCGAACAGACCGAACCAGCGGCCCGCGGTGTCCATGTCCTTGTCGCCACGACCGGACAGGTTGACCAGGATGATGGCGCCCTCGCCGAGTTCCTTGCCGAGCTTCAGCGCACCGGCCACGGCATGGGCGGACTCGATCGCCGGGATGATGCCCTCCGAACGGGAGAGCAGCAGCAGCGCGTCCATCGCCTCGGTATCGGTGATCGGCGCGTACTCGGCGCGGCCGATGTCCTTGAGATGGGCGTGCTCGGGGCCGACACCCGGGTAGTCCAGACCGGCCGAGATCGAATGCGATTCGATGGTCTGGCCGTCCTCGTCCTGCAGCAGGTACGAGTAGGCACCCTGGAACGCACCCGGCGTGCCGCCGGTGAAAGTGGCTGCGTGCCTTCCGGTTTCGACGCCGTCGCCGGCCGCTTCGTAACCGATCAGCCGCACGCCCGCGTCGGGGATGAAGGCGTGGAAGATGCCGATGGCGTTGGAGCCGCCACCCACACACGCCACCACGGCGTCGGGCAGGCGACCGGCGCGGTCGAGCATCTGCTCGCGCGCCTCCATGCCGACCACGCGCTGGAAATCACGCACCATCAGCGGGAACGGGTGCGGGCCCGCGGCGGTGCCGAAGCAGTAGTAGGTGTCGTCGGCGTGGGTGACCCAATCGCGCAGCGCCTCGTTGATGGCGTCCTTGAGGGTCTGCGAACCACTGGTCACCGAGATCACCTCGGCGCCGAGCAGACGCATCCGGGCCACATTGAGCGCCTGGCGGGCCGTGTCGACCGCACCCATGTAGATCACGCAGTCGAGGCCGAGCAGCGCGCAGGCGGTGGCGGTAGCGACGCCGTGCTGACCGGCACCGGTCTCGGCGATGACGCGGGTCTTGCCCATCCGCTTGGCGAGCAGGGCCTGGCCGAGCACATTGTTGATCTTGTGCGAACCCGTGTGGTTCAGGTCCTCACGCTTGAGGAAAATCCTTGCGCCACCGGCGTGTTCGGCCAGGCGGGTGCATTCGAACACCGGCGAGGGGCGACCGGTGTAGTCGCGCTGCAGCCGGTCGAGTTCGTCGAGGAAGGTGTGATCGGAGCGCACCTTGTCGTATTCGGCGGTGACCTCCTCGATCACGGCCATCAACGCCTCGGGCACGTGCCGTCCGCCGTAGACACCGAAGTGCCCGCCCGCGTCGGGTTCGTAGTCGCTGTGTTGGGCCACCCCCGCGCTGGCCTGGGGCAGCGCGCTCATCGGATGCTCCGCCTGGCCGGCTTCGGGCACGAGGGGTGGGCGCCCGCGGTCACCAGATCCGAGACGGCGGCCCGCGGATTTCCGCTGGTCACCAGGCTCTCACCGACGAGCACCGCGTCGGCGCCCGCACCGGCGTAGGCCAGCAGATCGGCGGTGCCGTTGACACCGGATTCGGCCACCCTGATGATCTCCGAGGGCAGGCCGGGCGCGATCCGGGCGAACACGTCTCGGTCGACCTCGAGGGTCTTGAGGTTGCGTGCGTTCACGCCGATCACCGAGGCGCCCGCTTCCAGGGCGCGGTCGGCTTCTTCTTCGGTGTGTACTTCCACGAGAGCGGTCATGCCCAGTGATTCGGTGCGGTCGATCAGCGAGGACAGCACATCTTGTTCGAGCGCGGCCACGATCAGCAGGATCACGTCGGCACCGTGGGCGCGGGCCTCGTGGATCTGGTACGGGCCGACGACGAAGTCCTTGCGCAGCACCGGGATGTTCACCGCGGCGCGCACGGCATCGAGATCGTCGAGCGAACCGCCGAAGCGGCGCTGCTCGGTGAGCACGCTGATGATGCGGGCGCCACCGTCTTCGTAGGCCTTGGCCAGGACGGCCGGGTCGGGAATGTCGGCCAGCGTGCCCTTGGAGGGGCTGGCTCGCTTCACCTCGGCGATGACACCGATCCCGTCCTCGTGCAGCGCGGCGCGCGCGTCCAGCGGCGCCTTCGCGGCGGCCGCGGCAGCTTTGATCGCCTGAAAATCGAGGAGGGCTTCGCGAGCGGCAACATCCGCCCGAACCCCGTCGAGAATCGAGTCGAGTACCGTCATCTGGCTCGAATCCTTTCTGGGGAGACGAACTTCTCACCCGAGAGTCCCCCCGGGCGCTGTCTCACCGATGCCTGACAAGAATAAATGGCCGCCGCGCGTGTCACTGCGGCGGGGGTGCCGGGGGTCACGTGCCCGGTCACGGCTCGCGCCGGCCCGGGCGGTCGTCGTCGTCCGGGGTGTCGGCGGTGTCGGTGGGGTCGGTGCCCGCGTCGAGGGCATCCCACAGCACCCGGTCCGACAGCGGCGCGGCGCCGTCGGACTTGTTCACCTGGGCGCTGGCGTCGGCCCGGCGGAAGACCGGGTTGTCGTACTTGCCGGACAGCTGGGCGGTGGTCTCGGCCCGCCTGGTCAGCAATACGCCCGCGGCCAGGGCGCACGCCGCCGCCAGCACCGACAGCACGGCCGGGAAGACGTGGGCTTCGGCACCGGTGACCGTCGCCCGGCCGGGCAGCTCGGCGAGCGTGCCCGCCCGTTCGGCGGTTCTGCCCGCCCCGATGGTCAGGGCGAAACCGGGAACGGCCGCCACCGCGGCGACCACCGCGACCACCACACCGAGGAGCTGACGCAGTACGCCCTTCACCGCGAACACGGCGGCGATCGCGGCGACGAGCACCAGTGCGAGCGGAGTGAGCGCCCCGAACCAGGTGCCGCCGACGAGGTTGTCGGTGCGGGGTTCGGTGAGGCCGTCGGCCGACTGCACCGTCACCCACGTCATCCGGGACGACGCCCACAATCCAGCCGCCGCCACGGCCAGCAAGATCACCGGAACCACCGGTTTGGCGGCAGGTGCGGCCACTTGCGCGCCCGCTGTAAGGCCGTCGCCCTTCACGCCGCTGTCGCCCGCTGCGCCGCCGTCGACCGCCGAGCCGCTATCACCCACCGGGCCAACGACACGCGCTGAGCCGCTGTCACCCACCGAGCCGCTGTCGCGCGCCGGGTCGCTGCCGTTCGGTGTGTCGGCGTCCCGCGCACTCACTCGGCGCCGCCCTCATAGGTGCGCAGGGTCTTGGCGGCCGCGATCGCCTTGAGGACCGCCATGGCCTTGTTGCGCGCCTCGGTGTCCTCGGCGACGGGGTCGGAGTCGGCGACGACGCCTGCGCCCGCCTGGACGTAGGCGGTGCCGTCTTTGAGCAGGGCGGTGCGGATGGCGATGGCGGTGTCGGCGTCACCGGCGAAATCGAGGTAGCCGACCACGCCGCCGTAGATTCCGCGCCTGGTCGGTTCGAGTTCCTCGATCAGCTCCATCGCGCGCACCTTCGGCGCACCGGACAGGGTGCCCGCCGGGAAGCACGCGCGCACGGCGTCGAGCGCTATCTTGCCTTCGGCCAGCTGACCCGACACCGTCGACACCAGGTGCATCACGTGGCTGTAGCGCTCCACGTGCCGGTACTGGGTGACGCGCACCGTGCCGGGACGGCACACCCGGCCCAGATCGTTGCGGCCCAGGTCGACGAGCATGAGGTGCTCGGCGTTCTCCTTGTCGTCGGCGAGCAGGTCCTTCTCGAGCAGGATGTCGTCCTCGGCGCTCGCTCCGCGCCAGCGGGTGCCCGCGATCGGATGTGTCGTGGCGACACCGTCTTTCACGGTCACCAGCGATTCCGGGCTCGAGCCGACGATGGAGAACGCGGTGCCGCCGTCGCCGTCGGGGATGTGCATCAAGTACATGTACGGGCTCGGGTTCGAGGCCCGCAGCATCCGGTAGACCGCGAGCGGAGAGCCGGTGTAATCCATTTCGAAGCGCTGCGAGAGCACCACCTGGAACGCCTCGCCCGCCTCGATCTCCTTGATGAGCCGACGTACGCCCGAGCAGAATTCCTCGGTGGTCCGCCTGCGCAGGTAGTCGGGTTCGGGCTGGTCGAAGACCGACACCGTCGACGACGCGGGGGTGGCCAGCGCGGCGGTCATCCGGTCGAGCCGGGCCACGGCGTCGTCGTAGGCGGCGTCGACGTGTTCGTCGGTGCCGTTCCAGTTCACCGCGTTGGCGATCAGCGTGATCGCGCCCTCGTGATGGTCGAAGGCGGCCAGGTCTGTGGCCAGCATCAGCACCAACTCGGGCAGCTGCAGATCGTCCTCGGCCAGCTCGGGCAGTCGCTCGATGCGGCGGACCGCGTCGTAGCCGAGATAGCCGACCATGCCACCGGTGAGCGGAGGCAGCCCGGGTAGCCGTTCGGTGCGCAGCAGTTCGAGGGTTTCGTGCAGCACGCGCAGCGGGTCGCCGCCCGAGGGCGCGTCGGCGGGGACGGTGCCGAGCCAGGCGGCCACACCGTCGACGACCGTCAGTGCCGACGGGCTGCCCGCGCCGATGAACGACCAGCGCGACCAGGAGCGCCCGTTCTCGGCGGACTCGAACAGGAAGGTGCCCGGCCGGTCGTCGGCCAGTTTGCGGTAGGCCGAGAGCGGAGTCTCGGAGTCGGCCAGCACCTTTCGGGTCACCGGGACCACCCGGTGCTCGGCGGCGAGCAACCGGAACTGCTCGCGGGTGGTGGTGGTCGGTGTCGGCGCGCCCTGCATTCGGCCATCATCCCAGGCGCCGCGACGTGGCCGCATCCTGCCCCGACCACCCCGCCGAAGGCGGTCACGACCGGGCGCCGAATGCGGTCGTGACCGGCATCACTACACTCGCGCGCGTTCCATGTCGCATGCGGTATCCCTTCTTCCGAGAGGAGCCATGTTGAATCCCTCGCATCAGGGCGCACAGATGGGCAGGCAGGCCCCTGTGTCGCAGCACTACAACGGTCCTGGGCAGCAGTCCGCGGCGAGCGCGCTCACGTCGTTCGTCACCTACGCCAAGGCCATGCAGGATCTGGACGAGAAGTCGTTCCCGGTCGAATACGAAGCGCACCGCGATCGTCTCCTGAAGCTGGAGCCGATGCTGCGCGTGCACGGCATCCTCGACGTGATGGAGATCCGCAACCCGGAGATCAAAGCGCTGTTGCGGATTCCCTAGAGCCGCAGGGCTGGTCGAGAGGCGGGTCCCCGTTCGCGTCCGTGAACGGGGACCTTTTGCGCTCGGGCACCGGCCGTTAGGGTCGTGCGCATGCAGCCAGGTCAGACCGCGCCCCCGTTCGAACTTCCCGATCAGTCCGGCGAACTCCGTTCCCTCGACGCCCTGCTGGCAGGCGGGCCGCTCGTCCTGTTCTTCTACCCGGCCGCCAACACTCCGGTCTGCACCGCCGAGGCCTGCCATTTCCGGGATCTGAACGCCGAGTTCGCGGCCCTCGGTGCGTCGTGTGCCGGGATCAGCACCGACAGTGTCGAGGTGCAGGCCGGTTTCGCCGGCAAGCAGCGGCTCGACTATCCGGTCCTTTCCGACGCAGACGGCGAGGTCGCGGCCGGTTTCGGCGTCAAGCGCGGACTGCTCGGCAAGTTGGCCCCGGTCAAACGGCACACCTTCGTCATCGATACCGATCGCACGATCCTGAAGGTCGTCACCGGTGAACTGCGCGCGGCCGTGCACGCCGACGAGGCGTTGCGCTTCCTGCGTGAACGGGCGAAATCCGCCGGATAGCGAGGAGAAACGCCGGGCACGGATCGGTGCCCGGCGCCGTCGGCGCACCTACGCTGAAGCAATGACATCCGGCGAAGTGCGGTCGAGCGGTCAGAAGTCCACAGCTACCGTGTGGCGCAACCGGGCGATCATGATCCTGGCGACAGCGGTCGTGCTGGTGATCGCCTATTTCATCCTGGCCTCGTTCATCCCACGATGGTGGGCGCAGCGCTTGGCGAGCCTCGTGCACGGCAGCTTCACCCAGGGCATCTGGTGGGGCCTGGTCTACGGCCTGGTGTTCACGCTGGTGCCGTTGCTGCTGTTGCTGCTCGCGGTGCGGATGTGGAAGCGCAAAGGCGGCAAGTTCATCGCCGGGGTGGCAGTCGTCATCGCGCTGCTCGGCTCCCTGCCGAACCTGATGACGCTCACCATCGTGCTCGGTGGCAACAATGCGGCGCACGCCGGTGAACGCATCCTCGATGTCGACGCGCCCGCGTTCCGCGGTGCCTGCCTGGTCGGTGCGATCGTGGCCGCGATCATCTTCGCCCTGGTGCTCGGTCTGATGGGTAAGCGGGGCATCAACCGCCGCCGGGCCGCCAAGGCCACCCCCGAACCGACGGTCCCGCCGCAGGAGTCCCGCGAGTACTGATGCTTCGATGACGCGTCCCGGGTTGTGAGTGACCTCACGACCCGGGCGATCCAGCGGACGCCACAGCGACGTCGTGGCAAACTCGGTCCGGTGCGCGTCCCTCTCCTCTATCCGTGCCGCCCGACCGCGAGGCGGCCTCAGCCATGACCCGATGGCTGGATCCGGTTGAACAACGCGCCTGGCAGGCGGTAGTCGCCCTGATGACAAGGGTTCCGGCCGCCCTCGACACCCGGTTGCAGCGCGAGTCCGGGCTCACGCATTTCGAATTCCGGGTGCTGAGCCTGCTGTCGGAGGAAGCCGGGCACCGGATGCAGCTCAGTGATCTCGCCCACAAGGCAAATGCTTCGCTATCGCGACTGTCGCATGTGGTGTCGAAACTGGAGCGACTCGGCTGGGCGCGCCGCGATTCGGCGGCGGGCAGACGCGGGGTGTACGCGGTGCTCACCGACGACGGTTTCGAGAAGGTCGTCGAGGCAACGCCCGGATATCTCGAGGCCGTGCGCAAGCTGGTGCTCGACGGTCTCGACTGCGCTCAGACAGCACAGTTGGCCGCCCTCGGCGAAAGCCTGTCCAGCCAATTGGACCATGTCCTCGCCGAGGGGTGCGACTAGACCTCGAATCCGGTTCAGCCGAACGTGCGCCGGTAGTTCCGCGGGCTGACGCCGGTGGTGCGTTTGAAGCGCTCCCGGAAGGCGGTGGCCGACCCGAAACCGACCTGGGCGCTGATCCGTTCGACGGAATGCTGTGTGGTTTCGAGCAGATGCTGTGCCTGCCGGATCCGGACGCGGTGCAGCCATCGCAGCGGGGTGGTTCCGGTGTGTTCGCGGAAGCGCCGGATCAGCGTGCGGGTGCTGGTTCCGGCCCGCTCGGCGATATCGGCGAGGGTGAGGTCCTCGGCCAGGTTCTCCTGCAGCCAGGTGAGCAGCGTTTCGAGCTCACAGCCCTGCGGTGTCGGGATGTGGTCGTGGACGATGAACTGCGCTTGGCCGCCTTCGCGTTCGAGCGGCATCACCGACAGCCGGGCGGCGTGCGCGGCCACGGCCGAGCCGTAGTCACGTCGAATCATGTGCAGGCACAGGTCCATCCCCGCCGCGGCGCCCGCCGAGGTGAGGAACTGGCCGTTGTCGACGTAGAGGACGTCCGGGTCGACGTCGATGTCGGGATGGGTGGTGGCCAGTGCGCCTGCCGCATGCCAGTGGGTCGTGGCGCGCAGCCCGGCGAGCAGGCCCGTGGCGGCCAACGGGAAGGTGCCGACACAGATGGACGCGATACGGGTGCCCTCGGCGGCGGCCGAGCGTAGTGCCTCGCGGACGGCGGGTGAGAGCGGCGCCGTCGGATCGGCGATGCCCGGCACGATGATCGTGTCCGCGTTCCGGAGGCCGTCCAGGCCCCACGGGGCGCGCAGGGTGAAGGCGCCCGCGTCGACCTCGGCATGCTCGGCGCAGACCCGCACCTGGTAGCCGGGTCGTCCGTCGGGCAGCCGGGTCCGCGAGAACACCTCGATCGGAGTGGACAGGTCGAACGGGATCACCTTGTCCAGTGCCAGGACGGCGACGGTGTGCATGGCCCGAGAGTACCGAGGTTGGCATTTTCCCGTCGAAACCTGTCGCCAGTGCCACTGGGCTCTCGCGGCGAGCACCGGTTGACTGTGGGATGTCCAGCGGATATCGATGCGAGGGAACTCATCCATGCATATTCAGATCGTCCTTTTCGACGGCTTCGACCCACTCGATGCCATCGCTCCCTATGAAGTGCTGTACGCGGGCGGCGTGGCGTCCGACGGTGCGGTCACCGTCGAGCTGGTCTCCGCACAGGGCCCTCGTGAGGTGATCAGCGGCACCGGCGGACTGACGTTGCGCGCCACCGGCACCCTCGACCCGGAACGTGCGGACATCGTTGTGGTACCCGGGGCTTCGGGCCGGGTGGGCGACCTCGCCGAGGTGCCGGAAGCAGGTGCGGGCGAGTGTGAACCGGACCAGCCCATCCCGATGCTGCTCGGCCGCACGCTGAGCACCGAGTTGCCCGCGCTGCTCACGCAGGCGATGCAAGCCCCAGACGTCACGGTCGCCACCGTCTGCGGAGGCTCGCTGGTCCTGGCCATGGCCGGCCTGCTCGAAGGCCGTCACGCCACCACCCACCATCTCGGCCTGGATCTACTCGACGCCACCGGCGCGCACGCGGTCTCGGCCCGGGTCGTGGACGACGGCGACCTGGTCACCGGCGCGGGTGTCACCTCCGGCCTCGATCTCGGCCTGTATCTGCTCGAGCGCGAGCTGGGGCCCCGGGTCGCGCATGCCGTCGAAGAGCTCTTCGCGCACGAGCGCCGCGGCACCGTCTGGCGCGCCGACGGTCTGACACCGACCGCCTTCTGAGCACCGAACCATTCATCGAACAGTCAGGAATCGCATCAGCATGTCCTTCACAGGCACCTGGAACATGTCCATCGCCACCCCGATCGGCAAGATCGACGCCGTGGTCGAAATCCGTGAGCAGGACGGGATACTCACCGGTGTCGCGCGCGGAGCAGGCGAGGACGTGCCACTCACCGAGCTCCGCGCCGACGGCGATCGGCTCACCTGGAAACAGGCCGTCACCAAACCCCTGCGGCTGAACCTGACATTCGACGTCACCGTCGACGGTGACACCCTTCGGGGAACCTCCAAAGCCGGGCGCCTGCCGTCGTCGAAGGTCGTCGGCGAACGACGCCGCTGACGCTCAGTCGCCCTGCCTGCGCACCATTTCCGCGATCCAGGTGGGTGCGAACGGCGAGGTGCAGCCGGGCGAGGTCGGATAGTCGGCGAGGGCCTCCGGCACGGTCACCTCAGTCGGCCTCGCGTGCGAGCAGCACATCGGTGTCGAAGCAGGTGTGGGTGCCGGTGTGGCAAGCCGCACCTTCCTGATCGACGATCAGCAGCACGGTGTCACCGTCACAGTCGAGCCGCACCTCGTGCACGTACTGCGTATGCCCCGAGGTCTCCCCCTTCACCCAGTACTGCTGGCGCGAACGCGAATAGTAGGTGCCCCTGCGGGTTTCGAGGGTGCGGGCCAGGGCCTCGTCGTCCATCCAGGCCATCATCAGGACGTCTCCGGTCGACTTCTCCTGCGCGATCGCGGCGACGAGCCCGGCCTCGTTGCGTTTGAGGCGAGCGGCAATAGCAGGATCCAGACTCATCCGTCGTTTATAACAGCTCGATCGCCACCAGCAGTTCGACGAGGTCGTTGACGCTGCGCACATTGCGTCCGGTGAGTTCCTGGATGCGGCCCAGCCGATACTTGGCGGTGTTGAGGTGGATGTGCAGGGCGTCGGCGGCTTCGCGCAGGTTCATGTCGGCGGCGGCGAACGCGCGGACGGTGTCGGCGAGGGTGCCGCCCCGGGCGCGGTCGTCGGCGAGGGCGGCGCCGACGCGGGGGTCGACGAGCTGACGGGTGGTGTCGTCGGCGCGCAGCAGCAGGTACCGGAACGGCGTCATCTGCGGCAGCGCGAGCACGCCACCGTCCTCGGGGAGCAGGGCGAGGGCGGCCCTGGCCTGGCGGTGCGCCCGGGGGATCTGGCCGACCTCGGTGACCGAGGTGCTCACTCCGACGGCCAAGGCCACACCGTCGGCGGCGAGTTGTTCACGCAGCGCCCGCAGTCGTTCGCACAGTTGCTCGGCCGACCCGTCGGGTCGCAGCGCCGGGATCGCCACGATCTCGGTATCGCGCACCACCGACAGGGTGCGCAACCCGTTGACACCGGTGCGTGCCAGCGCGGCCGACACCACTTGCCTCGTCTCACACAGGGAGTCGGCCGTCGGCGCGGGATCGAGAACCATCGCGGTGACGACCACCAGCGGCGCGGCCCGTTCGGCGCCGATCCCGTGCGCGGTGGCCACGGACAGGTGCGGTCCGCTCGCGGGCAGAGCACCGTCGAGCAGGGAATCCATGAGTGCCTGGCCGTCGCGGCTCGATTCCGCGGTGACGTACTGCTGGAATTCCAGGTAGGCGTCGGTGGCCTGGGTGCTGATCAGGTCGGTGTAGCGGGCCAGCGGTCCGGCCAACGACAACACCGCCTCACGTCCCGCGTCGGTGTCGCCCGCGTGGGCGAGCAGCGATTTCCAGATCGCGCGCTGACCCAGCCGGAACGCGGCGATGTAGTCGACCAGCGGCAGCCCGCAGCGGGCGCGGCGGGCGGCGGCCTGCCTGGCGTAGGAGACGTCGGCCGGGGTGACTCGTTTGTGTTCGAGCAGGGCACCGAGCCCGGTGCGGCTGAGCCGGGCCAACTGGTCGTGCACGTCGGCGAGGAACCCCGGGTCGGCGGTGCCGTAGCCGGGCAGTTCGACGCGCAGCTTGGCCATCACATCGTCGGCGATCTCGTCGGCGTGCTCGTAGGCGCACCCGACGATCCGGGCGCGCTCGGCGTGCACCGGGTCGGAGTAGCCGAGCAGTTGTGATCCAGCTGACATGTCCGGGGAGTTTGCAGCGCCGCGTTCGAAGTGTCAACCAGATCACACTGTCCGCAGCGGACGAGGCGTGGCCGAAAACTTGGTCCACAACGTCCGATGTGGGTGTTGACCAGCGCTCTTAGTGTTCCTCGCATGCTCGACATAACCCACCTGACGGTGCGCTTCGGCGGGATCACCGCCCTGCAGGATGTGGGGTTCACGGTCGCCGCGGGCGAGATGGTCGGTCTGATCGGGCCCAACGGCGCGGGCAAGACCACCCTGTTCAACTGCCTCACCCGGCGCAACCGTCCCACCTCCGGCACCTTGCGCTACCTCGACACCGACCTGACCTCGGTTCGCCCCGATGCGCTGGCCGGCCTCGGCATCGCCCGCACCTTCCAGAACCTCGGCCTGTTCGCCCGGATGTCGGTGCGCGACAACGTGCTCGTCGGCACCCATCACCGCACGCGCGGCGGATTCGTCTCGGCGGGGCTGCGGATGCCGTGGGTCGGCCGGGAGGAACGACGACTGCGCGCCGACGCCGACGAACTGCTCGAGCGACTCGACCTCACCGCCGTCGCCGACCACCCCGCCGCCGGGCTGCCCTTCGGCACGCTCAAACGGATCGAATTGGCGCGCGCCCTGGCGGTGCGGCCCCGGCTGCTGCTGCTCGACGAGCCGGTGAACGGGCTGAGCCACGGCGAGGTCGACGAGTTCGCCGAACGTCTTCGTGCCCTGCAGGCCGAGCTCGACCTCACCGTTGTCGTCGTCGAACACCACATGGGATTCGTGATGAACACCTGTGACCGGGTGGTCTGCCTCGAGTTCGGGCAGGTGATCGCCGAGGGCGAACCCGAAGCGGTGCAGAGCGATCCGGCTGTCGTCCGCGCCTATCTGGGGGCTGCCTCATGAGCGAATTCCTGACCGTCACCGACCTGTACGCGGGGTACGGCGCGGCGAAAGTGCTGCACGGCGTGAGCTTTTCGGTCGCCGAAGGCGAAGTGTGCGCCATCCTCGGCCCCAACGGCGCGGGCAAGACCACCCTGTTGCGCGCGCTGTGCGGCATGGTGAAAGTGCGTGGCGCCCTGCGCTTGAACGGTGACGAGGTGGCCGGACGGGCACCCGAGGCGATGGCCCGGCTCGGGGTCGCCCACGTGCCCGAGGGCCGCGGCACCTTCGCCCCGCTCACGGTGGAGGAGAACCTGCGCCTCGGCGCCTACTCACGACGCGACCGCGCGGGCGTCGAGTCCGACGTGCGCCGCGTCTTCGACTACTTCCCGATCCTGCGCGACAAGCAGCGCGACCCGGCGGGCGGGCTGTCCGGCGGTCAACAGCAGATGCTCGCCATCGGCCGGGCGCTGATGCTGCGCCCACGACTGCTGCTGCTGGACGAACCCTCGCTCGGGCTTTCCCCGCTGGTCACCCAGGAGCTGTTCGGGATCGTGCACACCATCAACGCAGAGGAACGCACCACCGTGATAGTCGTCGAACAGAACGCCCACCTCGCGCTGGGTGTCGCCCATCAGGCACATGTGCTCGAGACGGGCCGGATCGTCCTGTCCGGCAGCGCCGCCGAGATCAAAGCAGACGAGCAGGTCGTCCGCTCCTACCTCGGATACCGGGTGCGGCCGTGACCGAATTCGTACAGCAGCTCGTCGAGGGGCTCTCGGCGGGCGCGATCTACGCGGGGCTGGCGCTGGCCCTGGTCCTGATCTACCGGTTCACCGGGGTGGCCAACTTCGCCCAGGGCGAGCTGGCCATGTTCTCGGCATTCCTGGCCTGGCAGCTGAGTCAGGTGATGCCCTTCTGGGCGGCACTCGTCCTCACGCTGGTGATCTCGTTCCTCGCGGGCATGGTGATCGAGCGGGTGGTGATCCGGCCGGTCGAAGGCAAATCGGAGATCACCCTGGTGATCGTCACGGTCGGTTTGTTCTTCACGGTGCACGCGGCAGCGGGCTGGATCTGGTCCTACCAGGTGAAGTCCTTCCCGAATCCCTTCCCGGACGGCGCATTGCGCGTGGCCGATGTCAGTGTGGGGTACGGCAGTCTGGGCATCTTCGCCGTCGTCGGACTGGTGATGGCCCTGCTGTATCTGCTGTTCCGCTACACCGCGATCGGGTTGGCGATGCGGGCGGTGGCGTGTAATCCGCAGTCCGCCAGGCTCGTCGGCATCCGGGTCGGCACCGTGCTCTCGCTGGGGTGGGGACTCGCGGCGCTGGTCGGGTCGGTGTCGGGCGTGCTGTCGGCGCCGCTGCTGTTCCTCGATCCCAACATGATGAGCGGCGTCCTGATCTACGCCTTCGCGGCGGCGACGCTCGGCGGGTTCGACTCCCCCGGCGGCGCGGTGGCGGGCGGTCTGATCGTCGGCGTCGCCGAAACCCTCACCGGCGCCTACGTCGACGCGATCGGCACCGAACTCAAGATCGGTGTGCCGCTGGTGATCATCCTGGGCGTGCTGTTGGTTCGCCCCCAAGGTCTGTTCGGACACGCGGCGGTGGAACGGGTATGAGTGACGTGAAAATCTCGGCAGCGAATCCTGTAGCACCCCAGGCGGAACCGGCACGTCCGGGAATCCGTGTCCCCCGGCTTCCGCTGGTCTGCACGGTCGCGGTACTCCTGCTCGCGTGTGCCGCACCGTTCCAGCTGGTGCCATTCCACACCTTCCAGCTGGCGATGGCCATGATCTACGCGGTCACCCTGCTCGGGCTGAACCTGCTCGTCGGTCACACCGGCCAGATCTCGCTCGGCCACGGCGCGTTCTTCGCGATCGGCGCCTACACCGCCGCGATCGCGATGCACCGGTGGGACACACCGTATTCGGCGACGATCCCGTTGGCGGCGGTGATCACCTTCGTGCTCGGGTTCGCGCTCGGGATCCCGGCGTTGCGCCTGCGCGGGCTGTATCTCGCACTGGTCACCCTGTCGATCGCGATCTTCCTGGTCCCGTTGCTGAAACGGTTCGACGGACTCACTGGCGGCTCGATGGGGCTCGGCGTCGACAAGCCGGTGCCGCCTGCCTGGACCGGGCTCGCCGAGGACCAGTGGCTGTACTTCCTCGCGCTGGCCGTCACCGTGCTGAGCTTCGTGCTGGTCGCCGGGATGCTGCGTTCCAAAGTCGGTCGCGCCCTGCACGCGGTGCGCGACAACGAGACCGCCGCCGAGGTGCTCGGGGTGAACCTGGCGCACTACAAGACCCTGGCCTTCGCCTGGAGCGCGCTGCTGGCCGGCGTCGCGGGCTGCGTCTACACCTGGGTGATCGCCTTCGTCTCCCCCGACTCGTTCGCGCTCACCCTGTCGATCACCCTGCTGGCCGGGCTCGTCGTCGGCGGACTCGGCACCACCTGGGGGCCGGTGCTCGGCGGGCTGTTCGTGATGTTCGTGCCGAGCTTGGCGCAAGACGTCAACCAGGCCGCACCCGGCGTCATCTTCGGACTGCTGATCATCGCGGTCATGTACCTCGCACCTCAGGGACTGGCCGGTCTGGCCACCCGATGGGCGCACTGGCTCGGACAACGCGTCCGGAAAGGGAGAACTCATGCGCACTAGGACAATCCAGTGTCTCGGGGTGGCCGCCGCACTGGTCGCCACGCTCACCGCGTGCGGTGGCCGCAACGCCGACACCGGGACCGTCGGCGAAGGCGATTGCCGAGGTCAGCAGACCACCGGCATCACCGACAGCACCATCAAGCTCGGCGGCGTGTACCCGCTGTCGGGTCCGGCCTCGGCCTACGGCGAGGTGCCCAAGGGCATCAAGGCCTACTTCGACTACGTCAACGCCGAGAAGGGCGGCATCGGTGGACGCCAGGTGGAATACCTCGTCCGCGACGACGGCTACCAGCCGCCCAAGACTGTCGAGGAGACCCGCCGACTGGTCGAACAGGACCAGGTGTTCGCGGTCTTCCAGACCCTCGGCACCGCCACCTCCTCGGCGGTGACCGACTACCTGGGCCAGCGCAAGGTGCCGCAGGTGTTCGTCGCCACGGGCGCCACGAAGTTCGGGTCCGAGGACAACCCGTGGACCATCGGCTGGCAACCCAGCTACCGCACCGAGGGCCTCGCCTACGCCGAGTACGTGAAGAAGCAGCGCCCCACCGCGACCGTCGCGGTGCTGTACCAGAACGACGACTTCGGCAAGGACCTGCTCGCCGCGTTCCGCGAAGGCGCCGAAGGCAGCGGGGTGAAGGTGGTCGCCGAGCAGAGCTTCGAGGTCACCGACCCCACCGTCGACGCGCAGGTCCGCAACCTGGCCAACTCCAAAGCCGATGTGATGCTGAACTTCTCGACGCCGAAGTTCGCCTCCCAGGCGCTGGCCGCCGACGTGCGCAACACCGACTGGAACCCGCTGCACGTGCTCACCCAGGTCTCCAACACCATGGCGACCCTGCGCCCGGTCGGCCTGCCGAATATCCAGGGCACGGTGAGCGCGGCGTTCCTCAAGGACCCCGCCGATCCGCGCTGGGCCACCGACCCCGGTATGCAGACGTTCAAGACCGAACTCACCCAGTACGCGCCCGGCGCCGACACCGAGAACCAGCACGCGATGGCCGGCTGGGCGATGGCGCAGAGCTTCCACAAGACCCTCGAAGCGGCGAAGTGCCCGACCAGGGAGGGCCTGCGCGATGCGATGCGCTCGCTCGACAACGTCTCCGCCGACCTGATGCTGCCCGGTATCAGCATGAAAACCGGTGCGGGCGACGGCTTCCCGCTCGAGGCGGTCGGCATCCAGACCTTCGCCGGCGAGCACTGGTCGCTGACCGAGGGCCTGATCGATACCTCCGGCAAGTAGTCCCGTGCCGCGAGGCACAAGTTCACCCACGATCGATGAGGATCACCATGAAGATGTCAACCACGCTCGCGACGGCCGCCATGACGGCGCTCGCCCTGTGCGTCGGCAGTGCGAACGCCCACGCCGAGCCGACCCAGACCGAGGTCCACTACGAGATCAGCAGGCAGGGCGACGCGGCCGTGCTGTCGACGAACGACGGCAAACTGCAGGTCGTCGACGGTCAGCTCGTGCTCACCACCGAGGCCGATGTGCCCGTCGCGGCGCTGCCGCTGTCGTACCGGATGGACGACAAGGTCTTCCCGATCGCGGCGACGATCGACGGTGACCGCGCCACCCTCACACCATCACGTGACGGCGGCACACCGGCCGAGGCGGCCACGAACGTCATCAGCCAGGATGCCGCGGTGCAGCAGATCACCGAATCCTTCACCCCCCGTGACCAATCCGCGCTCGGTGTGCTCGCCCAGCGGCTCACCATCGGCAGCGCGGTGGCCGCCATCATCGGCGCCGTGGTCGGCGGCGGGGTGGGCTGTCTGGTCGGCGGTGCGGCCGGTGCGACGATCGCCAGCCCGGTGATCGTGCTGCTCGTGCCGTGGGTGGGCGCCACCGTGGCGGGATGTGTGCTCGGCGCGGCCACGCTCGGCGCGGTGGGCGGGATGGTCGGGCTGGTCACCGTCGGTGGTCCGCTGGCCTTGTTCGCCGCCTACCAGTACTTCTCCACCATCCTCGCGCCGTGCCCGGCCGAGCTGGGCGCCTACTGCAAGGACCCCGCGGTACCCGCGCCCGCGAAGTAGATCTCGTCCGCTGCCGGGCCGCGAACACGGGGGTGTTCGCGGCCCGGCCCGTGCGCACAGGCGCGCCGACAACAGGGGAATCGCTGATGCGCAGAACAGTTTTCGACGCCGAACTGGTCGCCTTCCGGGCCACGATCCGCGCCTTCATCGAAGCCGAGGTCGTCCCGAGCTTCGGTCGCTGGTACCAGGACGGTCTCGTGCCGCGCGAATTCTATTACCGGCTCGGGGACCTGGGGGTCTTCGGTCTCGAGGTGCCGGTGGAGTTCGGTGGTGCCGGGCGTGACTCGCTGGCCTATCGTGGCGTGCTCGCCGAGGAGATCGCCAGGGCCGCTGTCTCCTTCGGTGGGGCAGGCGCGCACCTGGGCCGCTGCCTGCCGTTGATCACCGCGCTGGCCACCCCGGCGCAGCAGGCCAGGTGGCTGCCGGGGATCGTCAGCGGCGACACGATGTTAGCCCTCGCGGTGGCCGAGCCGGGCACGGGCACCGAACCGGAGGGGATGCGCACCACCGCGCCACTGACCGCCGAGGGCAGCTATGTGCTGAACGGTTCGAAGACCTATGTCATCGGTGGGGTGCACGCCGATCGGGTCATCGTGTGCGCCCGCACCGCACCGCCGCGGCCCGACGACCCGTCCTATGGTCTTTCGCTGTTGGTGGTCGATACGAGCGCGGCCGGTTTCCTGGTGGGCAGGCGCCTGGACACGTGGGGCCGCAAGGTCGGTGGCACCGCCGAACTCACCTTCACCGATGTGCGAGTCCCCGCCACCGACCTGCTCGGCGACCCACACCGAGCCGCCGCGCACCTGGCCGCCCAACTGCCGCAGCAGCGACTGAATATCGCGCTCGGCGCCTACGCCCGGGCCAAGGCGGCCATCCGCTTCGCCCGCGACCACACCCGCGACCGGCTTCCGGTCGCGCGCCCCGTCGCCGCCGTCCAGCACAGCAAGTTCGAACTGGCGGGCTGCCGAGCCGAGGTGGATGCGATCGAGGCCGTGATCGATCGCGCGCTCGCCGCCCACGACAGCGCCGCACTCGACCCGGCCCACGCCGCCTCCGCCGAGCTCTTCGCCACCGAGACCGCGACCCGGGTCATCGACCGCTGCCTCCAACTACACGGCGGCGCGGGCTATCTCACCGACTCGCCCATCGCCCGCCTCTACGCCGACCACCGCGTGAATCGCCTCCAAGGCGGCGACACCTCCGACACCCTGCGCACCGTCATCGCCACGGACATGGGTCTGTAGCACCGACGACGGAGACCGCCGAGGGTCGGCGCCGGGTCAGCGGACGGTGATGCCGTCTGCGCGCATGGCATCTTTGACCTGGGCGATGGTGAGGTCGCCGAAGTGGAAGACGCTGGCGGCGAGCACCGCGTCGGCGCCCGCGTGGACGGCGGGCGGAAAGTGTTCCACCGCGCCCGCACCGCCGCTGGCGATCACCGGAACGTGCACGGCGGCGCGGACGGCGGCGATCATCGGCAGGTCGAAGCCCGCCTTGGTGCCGTCGGCGTCCATGGAGTTGAGCAGGATCTCGCCGACGCCGAGTTCGGCGCCGCGCACAGCCCATTCGACGGCATCGATACCGGTACCGCGCTTGCCGCCGTGGGTGGTGACCTCCCAGCCGGACGGGGTGTCGGGCTGCCCGTCGGGCACGGTGCGGGCGTCGACCGAGAGCACGATGCATTGGGAACCGAAGCGCTGCGACATCTCCGAGAGCACCTCGGGGCGGGCGATGGCGGCGGTGTTCACCGAAACCTTGTCGGCACCGGCGCGCAGCAGGCGGTCCACGTCCTCGACCGTGCGCACCCCGCCACCGACGGTGAGCGGGATGAAGATCTGTTCGGCGGTGCGGGTCACCACGTCGAGCATGGTCGCCCGGTCGCCGGTGGAGGCCGTCACGTCGAGGAAGGTGAGTTCGTCGGCGCCCTGGGCGTCGTAGGTGGCGGCCAGTTCCACCGGATCACCCGCGTCGCGCAGGTTCTGGAAGTTCACGCCCTTGACCACCCGGCCCGCGTCCACATCGAGACAGGGGATCACGCGGACGGCCAGCGTGCTCTGCTGTGTGCTGGTACCCATCGTGTTCAACCTCGTTCTTCGTCGCTGACCGCGCAGATCATGTCAAGGAGTTCTTCGTGCACACCGGGTGCGGCGGCGAGCACCGAGCCGGAGGTGATGGTCCACGGCTCGCCCGCCAGATCGGTGACCACCCCGCCGGCGGCCCGCACCAGCGCGACCCCGGCGGCGTTGTCCCACGGATGGTGACCGAACACCACCGCGCCGCCGAGCACACCGGAGGCCGTGAACGCCAGGTCGATTCCGGTGGCGCCGTGCATGCGGACCCGGGAGGACAACCGGCTCAGCGCGCCGAGCAGGTCGAACCGGAACTGGCCCGGGATGCGGCCGGCCGAATCCAGGTTGAACGCGCCGAAACCGATCATGGCCTCGCCGAGTTTGCCGGGCGCCAGCGGCGGCAACGCCACCCCGTCGAGATACACCGGACCGCCGCGGACGGCGGCGTACCGGCGGCCCAGCCCGGGCAGCCAGGTCGCCCCGATCACCGGTTCACCCTCGTGCACCAGGGCGAGCAGGATGCCCGACATGGGATGTCCCACCGAGTAATTGAAGGTGCCGTCGATCGGGTCGAGCACCCAGGCCGTGCCCGACGTCAGCTCCGGCCCGCCGAATTCCTCACCGTGCACCGCGATTCCGGTGCGCTGCCGCAACTCGGCGGAGATGGTGCGTTCCAGTTCGAGGTCGAGTTCGGTGGCGAAGTCGTTGCGGCCCTTGGCCACCGCGCTCGGCGCGCCGACACCCTCGAGATAGCGCGGCACCACCCCGTCCAGCACCTGGGTGGCGACGGCCAGCAGGTCGGTGAGTTCGGCGGTGCTCGGCGCGGTGGTCATGGCGAGGTCAGCGCACCGCGGCCAGGGCTTCGGGCAGCGTGAACCGGCCCGCGTACAATGCCTTGCCGATGATGGCGCCTTCGACACCCTCGTCGGTGAGGCCGGCGATGGCGACGAGATCGTCGAGCACCGAGATGCCGCCGGAGGCCACGACGGGCGCCTCGGCGGCATTGGCCACCTGGCTGAGGAGTTCGAGGTTGGGGCCGGTGAGCGTGCCGTCCTTGGAGACGTCGGTGACCACATAGCGTGCGCATCCGTCGCGTTCGAGGCGCTCGAGGACCTCCCAGAGGTCGCCGCCGTCGGTCACCCAGCCGCGGCCGCGCAGCCGCCATTCGCCGTCGATCTGCTTGACGTCGAGCCCGACCGCGATCCGGTCGCCGTACTCACCGAGTACGCGGGCACACCACTGCGGGTTCTCGATCGCCGCGGTGCCGATGTTCACGCGCGCGCAGCCGGTGGCCAGGGCCGCCTGCAGCGAGTCGTCGTCGCGGATACCGCCGGACAGCTCGACCTTCACGTCGAGTTCGCCGATCACCTGGGCGATCAGTTCACGGTTGCTGCCCTTGCCGAAGGCCGCGTCGAGGTCGACCAGGTGCACCCATTCGGCACCGGCCTCCTGCCACGCGAGGGCGGCGTCGCGGGGCGACCCGTACCCGGTTTCGCTACCGGCCTCCCCCTGTACGAGGCGCACGGCCTCCCCATTGGCGACATCGACCGCGGGCAACAGCACAAGACTCACGCCGATCAGACTAGTAGGTCTTGCTCCGTGGGCCCGCAACGGTCCTGGCGGGTGCGCTCCGCGTCACTCCAGTCGCTGCGGCCGCATGCCGGAATCGCGCGCCAGGTCATGTGCCACAAGTTTGCCCGATTTCCGAAGGCCATTAGCCAGCTATGCGCCAGACCTTATGTGATCGATCGAACAGACGTGGTTGACCTGCGGAAACATTCCGTTTACCAAGTATTAATGGTGATAATCACCACGCGGAATCAATTAGCAATTCGTTTCCCGCATCGATTAACTTTTCGTTTTGTCGGCAGGAACACCAACCCCTACCGAGTTCATCGCCGCACCTCCCCTTTGCGTTACCAGCCTGTGATTGCAGGCACCGAAAGGAAATCTCATGACTCGCAAGACCCTCGCTGTTGCCGGTGCCCTCGCCATCGCCGTGCTCGGTCCCGCCGCCGCCGCCAACGCCTTCACCGGCTCGGCCGCCGCCGCCACCGGTTCCGCCGCCCTCGGTGCCACCGGCTCGGCC
>NZ_BDBI01000047.1 GCF_001612905.1 Nocardia ignorata NBRC 108230
AAAGAGGCCCTCCAGCCACGCTGGAGGGCCTTTTTGCGTTCTCCGGAGCGTCCCCTAGAGTGGCCGGGTGCGCCTTGTCATTGCTCGTTGCCAGGTCGATTACGTCGGTCGGCTGACCGCTCACCTCCCGATGGCCCGCAGGCTCTTGCTCATCAAGGCCGACGGTTCGGTGCTGGTGCATTCCGACGGCGGCTCGTACAAGCCGCTCAACTGGATGAGCCCGCCGTGCTGGCTCCAGGAGCGCGACGTCGCCTCGCTGAACCCGCCGGCGGAACTGCCCGAGGGTGTGCGTCCGCTGCGCGAGGAGCCCATGCAGGCACCCGAGAACAACTTCAAGGCCCTATGGGTGGTGACCAACAAGGCCGGCGAGGAACTGCGCATCGCGATCGAGGAGATCGAGCACGATTCCTCGCACGAGCTCGGTATCGATCCCGGCCTCGTGAAGGACGGTGTGGAGGCGCACCTGCAGGAGCTGCTCGCCGAGCATGTCACCAAGCTCGGGGAGGGGTACACCCTGGTGCGCCGCGAGTACATGACCGCGATCGGCCCCGTCGATCTGCTCTGCCGCGACGCCGACGGCGCGACGGTCGCGGTGGAGATCAAGCGCCGCGGCGATATCGACGGCGTCGAACAGCTCACCCGCTACCTGGAACTGCTCAACCGCGACCCGCTGCTCGCGCCGGTGCGCGGAGTGTTCGCGGCCCAGCAGATCAAGCCGCAGGCGAAGACACTCGCCGAGGACCGGGGGATCCGTTGCCTCACGCTCGATTACGACGAGCTGCGTGGCACCGAGAGCAACGTTTTCCGGTTGTTCTAGGAAGCAGTGCCATGCCGCGTCGTAAACCGCGCCAGGAACGCCGTAGCGGCCCGCCGCCGCTCGGTGACGTGTACGGGCGCACCGAGGAGGGACCGGGCGGCGACGAGATCTATGTCGTGCGAACCGTTCTCGGTGCGCGTGCCGTGAAGACCTATCGCTGCCCGGGCTGCGACCACGAGATCGCGCCGGGGGTGGCCCATATCGTCGCGTGGGCCGTCGAGGGCGGTGAGGACGACCGTAGGCACTGGCATCAGGGTTGCTGGAACGGCAGGCGCACACGGGGCATCACGCGCCGCTGGTCCTGAACCAGGCCGAGACGCCGAAAACCGGAGGCCACCTCGATGATTCGAGGTGGCCTCCGGTTTTCCAGGTGTAGACGTGTCGTCGCAGAGTCCGACAGGGTCAGTTGACGTCGGCGCTCTCGCGGTCCTCGTCGACGATGTCCTCGTCGGAGACCTCCGGGATGGCCTTGTTCTGGCGCGAGCCCGAGACGGACTTGTTGTTGCCATTGTTGTTGTTGCTGATCGACTTACGCTCGGGAGCGCCGTCGAGCAGTTCGCTCTCACGGTTGACCGCCGCCAGCATGGCGGGCACCGAGTCGAGCTGACCGCGGATACCGAGCAGCTGGGCCAGGACCCGGCCGCGCAGCACGCGCATCTCCTCGGCCAGTTCCTTCGCGTGCGCGATCTTGCGCTCGGAGGTCTGGGTGGCGGAGCTGATGAGGCGGTTGGCCTCGTCGGTCGCGTCCTTGATCCGCTGGGCGGCCTCGGCGCGGCTGGTGGCCTCGAGCTCCTCCATGGCACGAGTCAGCTTGGTGCGCCGATCGTTCATGGTGGCCTCGAAGTCCTGCTGGGTGGCCTTGCGCTTGGCCTCGGCCTCCTTGGCGAGACGCTCGGCCTCGGCCTGGGCGGCCTCGATGATCTTGGTCGACTCGGTGCGCGCCTTCGCGAGGGTCTGCTCGAACTCGATCTCGAGCGCCTCGCGCTTCTCCTTGGTCTCCGCGAGCAGCGACTCGTACTTGCCACGCATCTCGGTGGCCTGCTGCTCGGCGATCGACACCATCTCGGCAGCCTCGGCCTGGGCCAGTGCGCGAACCTCGGACGCTTCGTCCGAGGCCAGGCGCAGCATGCGCGAGATACGGTCGGACATACCTTCGGCGGTGGTCGGCGGCACGGAGAGCCGGTCGACCTCCTTGCGGAGCTCGTCGATCTCGTCCCGGGCGTCTTCCAGCTGGGCGGCGAGATTGCGGGCCTGCGCGGCGGCAGCATCCCGGTCGGTGGCGGTGACGCGAAGCTCCGCGTCGAAGCGGTCGAAGTAGTTGCGCACCTCGTCTTGCGCATAACCCTTGCGCACAACGGTGAAGGGCAGTGCAACGAAGCGATTGCGATCGGACTCAGGTGACGACATGGCACACAAAATACAGCCTCGAGCGACACGATGGAGACTCGACCGGGAATGTGATCTCGCCGAGATTTCCCGGTCCGACCGGCCTACTAGTGCGTAACATGCGGGTTCGGCTCCACGAGCTCGATCAGCACACCCCCAGCATCCTTCGGATGGACGAAATTGATGCGAGAATCAGCGGTTCCGTGTCGAGGGGCCTCGTACAGCAAACGCAGCCCACGCTCGCGCAGGAAGCCCGAAACGGCCTCGATATCGGTGACCCGGTAGGCCAGCTGCTGCAGTCCCGGGCCGCTGCGGTCGATGAACTTGGCGATGGTCGACTCGGGCGTGAGCGGGGCCAGCAATTGCAGGGCGGTCGCGCGGTCGGCGGCGGCCGGGCACGACAGCATCGCCTCGACGACGCCCTGGGCCTCGTTCACCTCGCGGTGGGTCTCGACCATGCCGAGGTTGTCGGTGTACCAGGCCACCGCGGTGTCCAGGTCGGGCACGGCGATGCCCACATGGTCGACGGCGATGACGTAGTCGGCGGGGATGAAGTTCGCATTGGTCACCCCACGAAGCTAGCGCTACCTGCGTACCAGCCGCCGGTCCGCAGGGGTTACCGTTGAGTACAGGTTCGAACTATGAATGCGAGGCTTGCGTGACCACTTCTGTCATCGTGTCCGGTGCGCGTACCCCGGTCGGGCGGCTGCTTGGCGGTCTGAAGGACTTCAAGGCCTCGGATCTGGCCGGTGTGGCCATCAAGGCCGCCCTGGAGAAGGGTGGCGTCGCGCCCGAGCAGGTCCAGTACGTGATCCTCGGCCAAGTGCTGCAGGCCGGTGCGGGGCAGCTGCCCGCGCGCCAGGCCGCCATCGCCGCGGGTATCCCGATGGACGTGCCGTCGGTGCTCGTCAACAAGGTCTGCCTGTCCGGCATCAACGCGATCGCCTTGGCGGATCAGCTGATTCGCGCCGGTGAGCACGAGATCATCGTGGCCGGCGGTATGGAGTCGATGAGCCAGACCCCGCACCTGCTGCCCAAGAGCCGCGAGGGCTTCAAGTACGGCAATACCACCCTCGTCGACCACATGGCCTACGACGGCCTGCACGACGTCATCACCGATCAGGCGATGGGTCTGCTCACCGAGGACCGCAACGACCTCGACAAGGTGAGCCGCGAGGAGCAGGACGCGTTCGCCGCCGCCTCGCACCAGCGTGCCGCGGCCGCGTGGAAGAACGGTGTGTTCGAGGGCGAGGTCGTGCCGGTGGCCGTGCCGCAGCGCAAGGGCGACCCGGTGTACGTCACCGAGGACGAGGGCATCCGCGCCGACACCACCGTCGAGTCGCTCGGCAAGCTGCGTCCGGCCTTCCGCAAGGACGGCACCGTCACCGCGGGCACCGCCTCGCAGATCTCCGACGGTGCGGCCGCGGTGGTCGTGATGAGCAAGGCGAAGGCCGAGGAGCTCGGGCTCGAGTGGATCGCGGAGATCGGTGCCTCGGGTCAGGTCGCCGGACCGGATTCGACCCTGCAGGACCAGCCGGCCAACGCGATCCTCGCAGCCTGCGCGAAGGAGGGCATCACGCCCGCCGACCTGGATCTGATCGAGATCAACGAGGCGTTCGCCGCCGTCGGTGTCTCCTCGACCAGGAAGCTCGGCTACGACCCGGAGAAGGTGAACGTCAACGGCGGCGCCATCTCCATCGGTCACCCGCTCGGCATGTCGGGCGCCCGGATCCTGCTGCACCTGGCGCTGGAACTGAAGCGTCGCGGTGGTGGCGTGGGTGCTGCCGCGCTGTGCGGTGGCGGCGGTCAGGGTGACGCCCTGATCATCCGCGTGCCTGCCTGATATTTCGACGCGACCGGCCCCGGTGAATTCCGGGGCCGGTTGTGACGGGTGCAACTACACGGTGTCGTAGGTCATGCTGCACAATGGGCGCATGGGTTTCTTTGATCTGCGGTCTGTCGCGAGTCGGTTTCGGTTCTTCGCGGTGCTCGAGGCCATTTCCTGGGTCGGTCTGCTGCTCGGAATGGCGTTCAAGTACCTGCCCGAGGAGGGCAACGAGATCGGTGTGAAGATCTTCGGTCCGGTGCACGGTGGCATCTTCGTGCTGTTCGTGCTGACCGCGCTGCTCACCGCCCGCGAGCTGAACTGGAACTGGAAGACCACCGTCCTGGCGCTCGCCTCGAGCATCCCGCCGCTGTTCACCGTGATCTTCGAGGCCTGGGCCGTGCGCACGGGCAAGCTCGGTGAGCTGAGTGCGAACAGCAAGGGCGCCGCGGCTGCCACCTCCAGCGCTTCGTGACAAACTGGAAACCGTGACTCGACCCGCTTCCCGTCGTCCTTCGCCCGCCGTCGCCGCTGCCATGTCAGGGGCGGTGGATCTGTCCGGTCTCAAGCAGCCTGCCGCCGCTCCGGGTGGCGCGGGCGCGCCGGGTGACCATTCGGTCACCGAGGCCGACTTCGAGACCAAGGTCATCCGACGCTCGATGCAGGTGCCCGTGGTTGTCGCGCTGTACTCGCAGCGCAGCCCGGGCAGCGTCGAGCTGGTCCGCACCCTGGAACGGCTCAATGCCGACGACCGCGGTGCGTGGGATCTGGCCGCCATCGAGGCCGAAGCCAATATGAACATCGTCCAGGCGCTGCGGGTGCAGGGCATTCCGACGGTGATCGCGGTGGCCGGTGGGCAGCCGCTGGCCGACTTCGAAGGCGCTCAGCCCGAACCGCAGGTGCGTCAGTGGCTCGACGCGGTCGTCGAGGCGACCGCGGGCAAACTCGAGGGCAACGGCGCGCAGGCCGAACCCGAGAACGACGACCCGCGCTTCGTGGCCGCCGAGAACGCGCTCGCCGAGGGTGACATCGCCGGTGCCGAAGCCGCCTACGAGGCCGTCCTCGCCGAGGAGCCGAACAATGCCGAGGCCAAGGCGGCGCTGCGGCAGCTGAAGTTCCTGACCAGGGCCCAGCAGATCGACCCGGGCGTGGTCGCCACCGCAGACGCCGATCCGGGCAATCTGGATGCCGCCCTCGACGCCGCCGATGTGGAACTGCTCGAGCAGCGTCCCGAGGCCGCGTTCGACCGGATCATCGCCGTCGTCAAGCGCACCGCGGGCGACGACCGTGACCGGGCCCGCACCCGCCTGCTCGAACTCTTCGAATTGTTCGATCAGGCAGAGCCTTTCGTGATCGCCGCGCGTCGCAAACTGGCCGCCGCGCTGTACTGACGCCCATCGACCACGGGCCGCCCGGCAGTATGCCTGGGCGGCTCGTCGCATATCCGGTCGCGGGAGCGGCCTCAGGCGGGCGCGCTCAGCCAGAGGGCGCTGTGGGGAGCCAGGCGCACGGTGGCCGAGGCGGGGTGGCCGTGCCAGGGGGTGCCCTCGGCCGTGACGGCACCGAGGTTGCCGATACCCGAACCGCCGTATCCGGTGGCGTCGGTGTTGAGGATCTCCGACCAGGAACCCGTGTGCGGCAAGCCGATCCGGTAGTTCTCGTGGGTGGCGCCGGAGAAGTTGAACACGCACGCGACCGCGCTGCCGTCACTGCCCCAGCGCAGGAACGCGAAGACGTTGGCGGCGCTGTCGTCGGCCTCGATCCAGGCGTGCCCGCCGGGGGTGGTGTCCTGCGACCACAGCGCCGGATGCGCCACGTAGGTGCGGTTGAGATCGGCGACCATGGTCGAAATCCCCTGGTGCAGTGGGTTTTCCAGTTCGTACCAGTCGAGGCCGCGATCGTTGTCCCATTCGCGGAACTGGCCGAATTCCTGGCCCATGAACAGCAGTTGTTTGCCGGGGTGCGACCACATGTAGGCGAGCAGGGCGCGCACGCCGCTCGCCTTGGCGAAATCGTCGCCGGGCATGCGCGTCCACAGCGTGCCCTTGCCGTGCACGACCTCGTCGTGACTGATCGGCAGCAGGTAGTTCTCGCTCCAGGCGTAGACGAGCGAGAACGTCATCTCGTTGTGGTGCCAGGCGCGGTGGATGGGGTCGCGGCCCAGATAGCCGAGAGTGTCGTGCATCCAGCCCATGTTCCACTTCATGGTGAAACCGAGGCCGCCCACGTCGGTGCCGCGAGTGACGCCGGGCCAGGTGGTGGATTCCTCGGCGATGGTCACCACGCCGGGGTGGGCGCCGTGCACGGTGTCGTTGAGTTCCTGCAGGAAGTCGACGGCTTCCAGGTTCTCGCGCCCGCCGTAGATGTTCGGTTCCCAGCCGCCCGCCGGACGTGAGTAGTCCAGGTACAGCATCGAGGCGACGGCGTCGACGCGCAGGCCGTCGATGTGGAATTCCTCGATCCAGAAGGTGGCGTTGGCGACGAGGAAGTTGCGTACCTCGTTGCGGCCGAAGTCGAAAACGTAAGTGCCCCAGTCGAGTTGTTCGCCACGGCGCGGGTCGGGGTGTTCGTAGAGCGGGGTGCCGTCGAAGCGGGCAAGCGCCCACTCGTCGCGCGGGAAATGGGCCGGCACCCAATCGAGCAGCACACCGATGCCCGCGTTGTGCAAGTGGTCGACGAAGTAGCGGAAGTCGTCGGGGGTGCCGAAACGCGAGGTCGGCGCGTAGTAGGAGGTGACCTGGTAGCCCCAGGAACCGCCGAAGGGATGCTCGGCCACCGGCAGCAACTCGACATGGGTGAAACCCGCTGCCCGGACGTATTCCGCCAGCTGCTCGGCGAGTCCGCGATAGTTCAGGCCGGGGCGCCAGGAGCCGAGGTGCACCTCGTAGACGCTCATCGGGGAGCGGATCGCATCGGTACTCGCGCGCCGGTCCAGCCAGGCGCTGTCGCCCCAGATGTGGTCGGCGCGGGCCACGACCGACGCGGTGGCGGGTGGCACCTCGGTAGCGAAGGCGAGCGGGTCGGCGTGGTCGACCACGCGACCGTCGGCGCCGTGCACCCGGTACTTGTAGCGCGTGCCCGGACCGACACCGGGAACGAAGACCTCCCACACCCCGGAAGTGCCGAGCGCGCGCATCGGCGCCGATTGCCCACCCCAGTGGTCGAAGTCGCCGAATACCGTGACGCCCCGCGCGTTCGGTGCCCACACCGCGAACGAGGTGCCGTCGACATCGCCGTCGAGAGTGGTGTAGTGGCGGGGATGCGCGCCGAGTACCTCCCAGAGCCGGGTGTGCCTGCCCTCGCCGATGAGATGCAGGTCGAACTCGCCGACGGTCGGCAGGAAGCGGTAGCCGTCGGCGGTGACGACCGTCGGGCCGCCGGGGTATTCGGTGCGCACCCGGTAGTCGTCGATCCGGGGGTACGGCAGGACGGCCGCGAAGATGCCGTGCCCCAACGACTTCAGCCGGTGTTCGGCGCCGCCGACGAGGACGGTTACCGTGTCGGCGTGCGGGCGCAGCACGCGCACGGCGGTGCCGTCGGCGTGGGGATGGGAGCCGAGAACGGTGTGCGGGTCGGGATGGGTACCCGCCGCCAGCAGCATCAGATCGCGGCGCTTCATCTAGAAGCTCCGCCGGAAGGCGAGGGCCGCACGGGCTTCGGCGGGCACCGCGGGCAGGGCGATGATGTGGGCGACCGCGCGTGCCGGGTCGAGCCGCACCCAGTTGCGCTGGCCCCAGTGGTATTCCTCGCCGCTCACCTCGTCGAACACCACCGGGTGGTCGTGCCATTCGCGCCCGATCGCCGGCATGTCCAGGCTGACGTGACCGTCCTCGGCGGCGTAGGGGTTGAGGTTGACGATCACCAGCACCGCGTCGCCGCTGACCGGATCGAATTTCGAGTAGGCGATCAGCGCGTCGTTGTCGACGTGGTGGAAATGGATGCAGCGCAACTGTTGCAGCGCGGGGTGATTGCGGCGGATCTCGTTGAGTCGGGTGAGCCACGGTTCCAGCGACTCCCCACGATCCAGGGCGCCGGCGAAGTCGCGCGGACGCAGTTCGTACTTCTCCGAGTTCAGGTATTCCTCGCTGCCCGGGCGCACGGCCTCGTGCTCGAACAGCTCGTAGCCCGAATACACGCCCCAGGTGGGGCTGAGGGTGGCGGCGAGGGCGGCGCGCAGGGCGAACATGCCGGGGCCGCCGTGTTGCAGGCTCTCGTGCAGGATGTCGGGGGTGTTCACGAACAGGTTGGGCCGGGCCTCGTCGGCCTTGGCGGCCAGTTCGTAGCCGAACTCGGTGAGTTCCCACTTGTGCACGCGCCAGGTGAAATACGTGTAGGACTGTGTGAATCCGCGCCTGGCCAGGCCGTATAGGCGCGCCGGACGGGTGAAGGCCTCGGAAAGGAAGATCACGTCGGGGTCGGTGCGGCGCACCTGCGCGATCAGCCACTCCCAGAAGTCGGCTGGCTTGGTGTGCGGGTTGTCGACACGGAAGATGCTGACGCCTAACGCGATCCAGTGGCGCACCACTCGCAGCACCTCGGCGTAGATGCCGTCGGGGTCGTTGTCGAAATTGACCGGGTAGATGTCCTGGTACTTCTTGGGCGGGTTCTCCGCGAAGGCGATGGTCCCGTCGGGCAGGGTGGTGAACCACTCCGGATGCTCGGTGACCCAGGGGTGGTCGGGGGCGCATTGGAGGGCCAGATCGAGGGCCACTTCGAGGCCGAGTTCGGTTGCCCTGGCTACGAACTCGGTGAAATCTGCCTCGGTGCCGAGGTCGGGGTGGATGGCGTCGTGACCGCCGTCGGCCGAGCCGATGGCCCAGGGTGAGCCGACATCGCCGGGCTCGGTGGTCAGGGAGTTGTTGCGGCCCTTGCGGTTCACCGTTCCGATGGGGTGGATCGGTGGCAGGTAGACCACGTCGAAGCCCATGCCCGCGATGCGGGGCAGGTCGCGGGCGGCCGTGGCGAAAGTGCCGTGCACCGGGTTGCCCTCGGCGTCGCGGCCACCGGTCGAGCGGGGGAAGAACTCGTACCACGAACCGACGAGGGCCCGACGGCGTTCGGCGAGTACCGAGAATTGCTGACCGCGCGTGACCATCTCCCGCAACGGGGTGGCCCGCAGGATCTCGGCGACTTCCTCGGTGAAGGCAGGCGCCACGCGCGCCGGCAGTTGTTCCTCGCTGCGCAGGGCGTTCGCGACGGCGTGCAGCCGCTCGAACTGCCGCTTCGGCACCGCCTGGGCGGCGCGCTCGAACAGGCGGGCGCCGATCTCGAGGTCGTTGGCGAGATCGGCGGCCGACTGACCGACCGACAGCTTCGCCTCGACCGCCGAGCGCCAGGTGGCGATGGGATCGCTCCAGCCCTCGACCCGGTAGGTCCACACGCCGGGCACGTTGGGGGTGAACACCGCGTTGAACACATCGGGTTCGTAGTCGGGCGTCATCCGGATGCGGGTGACGCGCGAGGATCCGGGCGCGCGCACGGCCAGGCTCGCGGCAACCGCGTCGTGGCCTTCCCGCCAGACGACTACCCGAACGGGAAAGACCTCGCCGACCACGGCTTTGGCCGGGCGGCCGCCTGCGATGGACGGGGCAATGTCATCGATGGCAATCCGGCCGCTCACCCATGCCAAGGTACTGCACACCGCGCCCGATCGCCGGGACGAGCGCGCCAGGTCAGGGCAGGGGCGTGCGCAGACCGGCCAGGAGGCGGTCGAGGGCGGCGAGGGCGTCGGGGAGGGAGCCGGGATTGGTGGCCAGCCAGAGGGCTGCCTCGTTCATGGCGCCGGAGAGCAGATGGGTGAGCGGGGTGACCGGCTGCGGTGGCAGCGTGCCCGCGTCGACGAGGGTTTGCAGCGCCTCACCCAGGTGGCGGGCGGAATTGGCCTCGTCGAGGGCGCGCCACTCGTGCCAGCCGAGTACCGCTGGGGCGTCGACGAGCATGATGCGCTGGATGTGCGGGTCGGCGCAGGCGCGCAGGAACGCCGCGCAGCCGGTGGTGAGCTGGGTCCAGGGGTCGGGTTCGGCGTCGGCGGCGGCCGCCACCTGCTCGCCGACCTCCTGCTGCACCTGCGCGAGGACGGCCTTGAACAGGTCGGCTTTGCTCTCGAAGTGGTGATACAGCGCGCCTTTGGTGACACCAGCTGCGGTGACGATCTCCGAGAGGCCGACTGCCGCATAGCCTTTCGCGGAGAACAGCTCCCTGCTCACCCGCACCAGCAGGCGTCTGGTCTCCTCGCGCTGCTGCGCCCGTGCCGTCGAAACCATCGCCGTCCTCCCATTGACCTACCACCGGTATGTGAACTAGCCTACGACATACCAACGGTATGTGAAAGGTGAACACCATGCGGCTCAGCAGCTGTTACCCCGTCCTCGCCACCAGTCGAATCGCAGAATCGCGCGACTTCTACACCACCTGGTTCGGCTTCGAGATCACCTTCGAAGCCGACTGGTACGTGAGCCTGCGCCGCCCCGGCCGCGACGGCGAACCGACCTGCGAACTGGCCCTCCTCGATCCAACCCACCCCACCGTTCCCGCCGGCTACGGCAAACCCGTCCAGGGCCTACTGCTCAACTTCGAGGTCGACGACGTAGACGCCGAATGGGAACGAATGGTCGTCACCGGCGGCCTCCCCGCCGAACTCGACCTACGCACCGAGGACTTCGGCCAACGCCACTTCATCCTCGCCGACCCATCAGGCGTACTGATCGACGTCATCACCGAAACCCCACCCACCCCCGAGTTCGCCGCCCAGTTCACCCCAGGCGCCACAGCAACCGACTGAGCACAGGGAACAACTCCCCGAGAACGGGCCTACGCTGATCCGCGACTCCGCCTGGCCGCCGACACAAAGTCCCCACGCCCGAGTCTGGCGCGAGTCTCCGGAGCAGCAGGCGAGCACATGGGTAACTCCCCGGGAACGGGCTCACCCAGCCATCTCCCCAAAGCTTGCCGCGTCCCCAACTCGCCCCGCGCCTGAGTCTGGCCTGAAGTCGCGGGGAGGCGGACAGCCCAGCTAGTGTTTGGCGGGTGAAGGCACTTCGTCGGTTCACTGTCCGTGCCCATCTGCCGCAGCGGCTCGCCGCGCTGGGTGAGTTGTCGACGAACCTGCGGTGGTCGTGGCACGGCCCCACCCAGGATCTGTTCGCCGACCTGGACCGGGAGCTCTGGCGCACGGTCGGCCAGGATCCGGTGCGGATGCTGGGGGAGGTGCCCGCCGAGCGGCTCGACGAGCTCGCCGCCGACCCCGCCTATCTCGCCCGCGTCGACTCGGCCGCCGAGGGCCTGCGTGACTATCTGAGCAGGCCACGCTGGTTCCAGGAACAGCACACCACCCGGGTGGCCGGGATCGCCTACTTCTCGATGGAGTTCGGTGTCACCGAGGTGCTGCCCAACTATTCGGGTGGGCTCGGGATCCTCGCCGGCGACCATCTCAAGGCGGCGTCGGATCTGGGTCTGCCGCTGATCGGTGTGGGGCTGCTGTACCGGTCCGGCTACTTCCGGCAGTCGCTGTCGGCCGATGGGTGGCAGCGCGAGCACTACCCGGCGCTCGACCCGCAGGGTCTGCCGCTGCGCCTGCTCACCAGCGACGGTTCGCCGGTGCTGATCCATGTCGCCATGCCGGAGGGGCGGGTGCTGCGGGCGCGGGTGTGGATCGCCCAGGTGGGGCGGATCCCGTTGTTGCTGCTCGACTCCGACATCGCCGAGAACGACCCGGAACTGCGCGCGGTCACCGATCGCCTGTACGGCGGCGATCAGGATCACCGGATCAAGCAGGAGATCCTCGCGGGTATCGGTGGGGTGCGTGCGGTGCGGGCCTACACCCGTGCCAACGGCCTGCCCGACCCCGACGTGTTCCATATGAACGAGGGGCACGCCGGTTTCCTCGGGGTGGAACGCATCCGCGAATTCGTCGCGGACGGACTGGATTTCGACACCGCGCTGGCGACCGTGCGGGCCGGGACGGTGTTCACCACCCACACCCCGGTGCCCGCCGGTATCGACCGGTTCCCGATGCCGTTGGTGCGCAGGTACTTCGGCGGAGCCCACGGCGAAACCGAATCCGCCTTGCTGCCAGGGCTTTCCGTCGACCGGATCCTCGCTTTCGGACGCGAGGCCGATCCGTCGGTGTTCAATATGGCGCACATGGGTCTGCGGATGGCCCAGCGCGCCAACGGCGTCTCGCGGCTGCACGGTGAGGTGAGCCGTGACATGTTCGCCGGGCTCTGGCCGGGATTCGACGCCGCCGAGGTGCCGATCGGTTCGGTCACCAACGGCGTGCACGCGCCGACCTGGGCCGCCCGTGAATGGATCGACAAAGCGCGCGAACTCGTCGGCCCCGAACTGGTGGAGGAGGCGCGCGGCTGGGAGAAGCTCAGCGACGTCGACCTCGAGCAGCTGTGGACCACCCGGAACACATTGCGAGGGGTACTGATCGAGGAGGTCCGCCGCAGGCTGCGCGAGTCCTGGTACCAGCGCGGCGCCGCCGAGGCCGAATTGGGTTGGGTGGACGAGGTTTTCGACCCGAATGTCCTCACCATCGGTTTCGCCCGCCGGGTGCCGACCTACAAGCGCCTCACACTCATGCTGCGTGACCCCGACCGGCTGCGCGCCCTGCTGCTCGACCCCGAACGCCCGGTGCAGCTGGTAGTCGCGGGCAAGAGTCACCCCGCCGACGACGGCGGCAAAGCGCTCATCCAGCAGGTCGTCCGCTTCGCCGACGATCCGGCCGTGCGGCACCGCATCGTGTTCCTGCCCGACTACGACATGTCGATGGCCCGCTACCTGTACTGGGGTTGCGATGTGTGGCTGAACAATCCGCTGCGCCCGCTCGAGGCGTGTGGCACCTCGGGCATGAAGTCGGCGCTCAACGGCGGGCTCAACCTGTCTATCCGTGACGGGTGGTGGGACGAGATGTACGACGGCGAGAACGGCTGGTCGATCCCCACCGCCGATGGTGTGCGCGACGAGGTGCGCCGCGACGACCTCGAGGCGGCGGCGCTGTACGACCTGGTCGAACGCACCGTCGCACCCCGCTTCTACGACCGGGACGCGAACGGCGTGCCGGTCCGGTGGACCGAGATGGTCCGTCACACCCTGCAGACCACCAGCCCGAAGGTGCTCGCCTCGCGCATGGTCCGCGACTACGCCGAGCAGTACTACGGTCCGGCGGCCGCGGCGTTCGCGACCGCGTCGGCCGACGACTACGCCGGCGCGGCGCGGGTCGCGGAGTACCGGCGGCGGGTGGAGGCCGCGTGGCCTTCGGTGCGCGTCACCCAGGTGGACAGCGCGGGCCTGCCCGATACCCCGGTGATCGGTGCGGAACTGTCGCTGGACGCGCGCGTGGAACTCGGTGGGCTCGCGCCGTCGGATGTGGTGGTGCAGGCGGTACTCGGGCGGGTGTCGCCCGACGACGACCTGTCCGACACCACGACCATCGAGATGCGGCACACCGGCAGCGACGGCGCGACGGAGCTCTACGAAGTGCACGCGCCGGTTCCGCTCTCGGGCGCGGTCGGGTACACGGTTCGTGTGCTTCCCCACAATCCCCTGCTCGCCACCGACGCCGAACTCGGCGTGGTGGCCGTCGCGGGCGCGTGACTCTACACCCCCGGGCGATCGCGGGTTCTTCGATTCAGTGAACTTTCCGCTACCGTTCCGGGGCATCCTTCTTCTTTGAACCCGCGGACTGGAGAGTCATGGCCAGCGATGTCGTAACCCGCGCCCGGCGGCGCATCGACGGATACTTCGGTATCACGTCGACCGGGTCAACCTTCAAGCGCGAGGCGATGGCGGGCACGGTCACGTTCCTGGCGATGTCGTATGTGCTCGCGGTGAACCCGTCGATCCTCGGCGACGAAGGTGCGCTGGGCGACAAGGGCATTCCGATGCAGGCCGTGTTCACCGCGACCGCCGTCGCGGCCGTGTTCGGCACGCTGGTGATGGGTTTGTGGGCCAAGTATCCGATCGCGCTCGCGCCGGGTATGGGGCTCAACGCCTTCTTCGCCTACACCGTGGTGTTGGGCATGGGCATTCCGTGGCAGGTCGCGTTGTCGGGCACGTTCCTTTCCGGCGTCATCTTCTTCGTGCTCGCGATCACCAAGGTCCGCGAACGGATTCTCAACGCGATCCCGTTGCAGATGAAGTTCGCCGTCGGCGCGGGTATCGGGTTGTTCGTCGCGTTCCTCGGGCTCAAGAACGCGGGCATCGTGGTCAACAACGAGGCGACTCTCGTCTCGCTCGGTGACTTCACCGAGGGCACCACCCTGCTCGCGCTGTTCGGCCTGGTGGTGACCGTGATCTTCCTGGTGATCGGCTGGCACGGCGCGGTGCTCTACGGCATCGTCGCCACCACGGTCGTCGGCATGGTCTCGGGGCTGGTGAAGGTGCCCGACGGTATCGCCGAGATGCCCAAGGGGCTGGATCAGACCTTCGGGCAGGCCATCATTCATCTACCCGACGCGTTCACCGGGCAGATGATCGTCGTCGTACTCACTATGCTGTTCGTCGACTTCTTCGATGCCTCGGGCACGCTGATCGGCGTCGCGAATCAGGCGGGCCTGCTCAACAAGGACGGCACGCTGCCCCGTGCGGCGAGTGCGATGGCCGCCGACTCGGTCGGCACCACCGCGGGCGCGATCATCGGTACCTCTACGACCACGGCGTACGTGGAATCGACGGCGGGCGTGTCGGCCGGTGGTCGGACCGGGCTCACCGCGGTGACCACCGCGGGCTGGTTCCTGATCGCGATGTTCTGCTATCCGGTCTTCTCGGTGATCGCGGGTTCGGCCGAGGTCACCTCGGCCGCGCTGATCGTGGTCGGCGTTCTCATGGCCCGCGCGCTCGGCGATATCGACTGGCAGCATCTCGAGTACTCGGTGCCCGCGTTCATCACCGTCATCATGATGCCGCTGACGTATTCGATCGCCAACGGGCTGGCGATGGGCATGATCTTCTACCCCGTCGTGATGGTCGCCAAGGGTCGGGCGAGGGAGGTGCATCCGGCGATGTGGGCGCTGATGGTGCTGTTCCTCGCCTACTTCTTCTTCCTGGTCGAGTAGGTGCTCCGGGCGTAGGTATGTCTATACTCAGCCTAGGCTTGCCTAACTTTGAAGGAGATTTACCTATGAAGCGCTCGTTCGCTGCCGCGTCCCTGGCGGTTGCCACCCTCTTCGCGCCCGTCACCGCTGCTGTCGTCGCCACCGCGCCCGCCGCGATCGCCGCCCCGGCGACCCCGTCGACCGGTGAGCTGCAAGGCAAGCTGCAGGCCGCCATGAACGGCTCGGCCGCCGAACTCGAGTCGGGCAACGCGAGCGGCCTCGCGGTCGTGAACCAGACGGTCAACCGCATCCCCGGCTACAGCTGGAGCGTCTCCGGTCCGGTCACCGTCGAGGGCGACACCCTGTCGGCCACGCTGAACAGCACCCTCGGTGACTACACCTTCCCGATCCCGGTGACCTGGAAGGATGTCGACGGCACCTGGAAGCTGTCGCAGGAGTCCGAGAGCACGCTGGTGAGCTACGCGACCATGGCCTGGTGAGCTGAAAAGTTCCCGATGGAAGGGTCGCCCCGATCGGGGCGGCCTTTTCGCATTTTTGTGATGAGGATCACGTCTCTCGGGGGGCTGGCGTGAAATAGTGGTCCAGGCCCCAGGGGTTGTGACCGAGTGGGCAATCGGACTCCAGTCCGATTGCGGGATGCTTCGAATCGCAGATGAGGACACGCCATGACCGACACCGCCACGCGCATCGCTCCGAGCACTACCGCAACTACCGACGAAGCCGCCGCGACCAGCATCGGCCTCCTGGTTCTCCGCATCGGCTTCGGCGGTCTGATGGCCGCCTACGGCACCCAGAAACTCTTCGGCTGGTTCAACGGTATGGGCTGGCAGACCACCGCCGACAGCTTCACCGCCATGGGTTACAACCCCGGCGAACTGTTCGGCACGCTGGCCGGTGTCACCGAACTCGTCGGTGGCCTGCTGCTGGTGTTCGGCCTGCTCACCCCGCTGGCCGGCGCCATCGTGCTCGGCACCATGATCAACGCGATCAACGTGATGTGGGCCGGTGGCCTCTTCCCGACCGATCCCGCCGTCCCGGGCTTCACCACCCCGCTGCTGTTCGCGCTCGTCGCGGGCGCGCTGGCCTTCACCGGGCCCGGCCGGTTCTCGCTCGACGCCGGTCGTCCGTGGGCGCGCCACGGCGTGGTGTGGGGTGCGGCGGCCGTCGGCATCGCTGTCGCGGCGGCCGTGCTGACGCTGATCCTCAAGGCTGCGCTCTGACATAGCTGTTCCAGCGGCGCGGTGACTTCGGTTGCCGCGCCGCTTTTTTCGTCATTCGCTGGTCACTTTTTCGATGCCGTGGGTTGCCCGGAGTGTGCGCGGGTGTCGGCGGGGGCGGATAGTCTCGTCGGCGACACCGCTCGCACGGTGTCGACCATCGTCCGCGCGTCGAAGAGGAGAGCTGCGATGAAGGCCTATGACCTGGGGTTCGGGGATTCGGCGGACAAACTGGCCGAGACACCGGGTGGTGAACCGCTCGAGCTGGCCTCGCCGGTGCGCGCCGGGTGGATCGGTAGCGAAGGTCCCGGCATCGATCCGGCGACGTGGCCGCGCGGACCGGTCACCGGGCTGCCGATGATGCACGCGCTCACCCTGCGGCTGCCCGCCGACTTCCAGCGGCGCGGACCCGGCTTCCCGGCGATCGCGTTCTTCCAGGGCGAGGGGCAGTTCGCCGACGCGACCGCTCCGGTCGAGGCCGACGCAGGCTCCGACGACCCGCTGGCGCGCGACCTGGTCGCCACCCGTCTGCACCCGCAACTGAATCTGCTGCACGACGAGATCGGCGGGGTGTTCGCGCTGATCTGGTTGACGGAGAAGGAATTCGAGGCCGGGCCGGTGGCGCCGCCCGCCGATATCCGCCCGCCCGGCTCGCCCGCCGCGAGCGACGAGGGCTGTAATGCCTGGGACGACGTGCACCCGACCATCGGTGTGTGGCTGGCCGAGCGCGTCGACGATCCCAATGTCGGCATCCCGCCCGTCGAGTACGTGCCCGACACCGCCTACCAGGACCCGCTCACCGACGATGCGGGCTGGACCCCGTGGGCCGAACCGCTGTTCGGTCGTTCCCATCTCGGCGGCACCGCCTTCCCCGTGCAGGCGCTGCCCGAGGGACTCACGCCCTACTACCTCGAGATCGAGGAAGTCTCGGGCATGAACTTCGGCGGCGGCAACGCCCAACTCGACCTGGAGTCAGGCGTTTTCGACTGGGCGTGCGGGTAGCTTCTCCGGGATCACCACGGTGTCGACGGCTGTGGCCGCAGGTGAAAAACCTTCGGCCACAGCCGGTTTCGGCGGCCCTCGATACACGTGGACGGCGATGCCCACGAGCACGATCAGGTAGATGACGACGTAGATGTTCAGCAGCGCCTGGTGGAAGGGCCACCACGGTGGCAGCAGGAAGGTACCGACACTGACCCAGGTGGGGGTGTAGGTGTAGGTCCAGGCGGCGACGGCCAGGTAGAGGCCGGCGGCGGCGAGGAACCACGGCAACCGGGTCTGGGCCCGGTGGATCAGATACACCAGCAGCGGCACGAACCAGACCCAGTGGTGGCCCCAAGAATAGGGCGACACCGCGCAGGCGGTGAGGCCGCCCAGGGTCACCGACAGCAGCGGTTCGTCGCGGCGCACGAGCACGGCCGCCAGCCACAGTGCGACCAGCGCCACCGGCACCGCGATCAGCAACCACAACCACACCGGCGCCGGGTCGTGCAGCAGATGGGCGATCGCGCCGCGCAGCGACTGGTTCGACGGATGCACATCGGGGGCGATCCGGCCCGACTGGAAGAACGTGGAGGTCCAGTACTGATAGGAATCGCGCGGCAGGATCAGGCCGGTCAGCCCGATCGTCGCCACGAAGGTGAGTGCGGCGGTGAGCGCCGCCCGCCACCGGCGCTGAGCCGCGTACTGGGCGATGAAGAACAGCGGGGTCAACTTGATGCCCGCCGCGATACCGACGCCCAGGCCACGCAACTTGCTGTCGGGCCCACGGGAGAAGTCCCACAGCACAAGCATCATCAGCCACAGATTGATCTGCCCGTAGTACAGCGTGGTCCGCACCGGCTCGATGAAGGTGCAGGCCAGGCCGATGAGCATGCTGAGCGCGACCAGGCGCGGCGTCACGCGGTAGCCGAGCATCCGCCAGCTCTGCAGTACACAAACCACAAGAACTACCAGGTTGAGCACCAACCAGACCGAGGTGACCAGGTCCCACGGCACGAGTAGTAACGGCAGGAACACCAGTGCCGAGAACGGCGTATAGGTGTAGAGCAGGCCGTAGTGGGTCGGCTCGATGTAGAGCGCCTTGTCGTGGAGCGCTCGCCAGCCGCCGTCGCGGTAGATGTGCACGTCCAGGCCGCCGGCGAGGATGCCGCCGCTGTTCATGTGCGGGTCCATGGTGGTGAACAGCAGCGTCACGCCGAGGGCTGCGGTACCGAGTAGCAGGATGAGCGTCAGGGTGATGCGCGGCAATTCCGCGCGTCGAGATCTCTCCGCCACGGCCGTGTTACCGGCCGGCTCGCGTCGTATGCACGACTAAGAACCTACCGCGCCGGTCCCCGGGGGTCGCCCTCGGTAGGCACCGTCTATCAATTGGACACTGTAGAACCGCGCTGACCTGCGGCTCACGCGTGCAGGGTGAGCATGGTGTCGGCGCCGTGATGGAACTCGTAGCGAGTCTTGCGTAACGAGGTCCGGATACCCTTGTCGTGCAGTTCGGTTCGCAGGTGGGCGATCAGGTCGTCGAGCGGGGCACCGGTGTAGTCCAGTAGCGGGTACACCCTGGTCTCGACCGTGGCCACCCGGGTGAGTTCGAGTAGGGCGGCCAGGTGGAAGTCGGCGTCGAGCCGGTCGGCGTAGCTGAACAGCAGGTGCGAGCTCAGCGCCAGATCGAAGGAGCCGTCGGCGCACGGCAGCGAGGGCAGGCGTCCGGCGAGGTAGCGGTGCGGTGCGGCGCACACGTCTACGGCGAAACGGGCGGCGGCCGCGCGGCGCATCGCGGCCTGCTCGGCGGTGCCGCCGTACCAGTCCCAGCGGTAGCGGCCCGCGTGACGGTGCGCCCACGCCACCGCGCGCTCGGTTTCGGGGACGGCGCGGGCGGCCAGTTCGCCTGGCTCGCTCGCGTAGATGGGGTCGATCGCGGTGACCTCGGCACCGAGGGCACTGGCCTCGGCGGCGAAACTCGCCGCGCCGCCGGGGCAGTCGAGGATGCGTCGGCCGGACAGGTCGTCGTCGGACAGGCAGAACATCGCGCGGTACTCGGCCAAAGATCTTGCGCTGACCAGAAATTCGTCGAGTACCTCGCCATCGGCGTGGTGCGTCATCACCCAACCGTCTCACGGGTCACATTCACCTGGTAGTGATTTCGCCGGTGTGGTCACCCGGATTGCACGACTCGCGGTGAAAAACTGTGCCGCTCAAGCGGATGCGGTGAGCCTGCGCAACGCCTTGGCTACCACCTGGGGGTCGGTGGTCTCCCAGTACGGCGGCAGCGAGGCTCGCAGATAACCGCCGTAGCGGGCGGTCGCCAGGCGCGAATCGAGGATGGCGACGACCCCGCGGTCGTCGACACTGCGCAGCAACCGGCCGGTGCCCTGGGCGAGCAGCAGCGCGGCATGGTTGGCCGCCACCGCCATGAACCCGTTGCCGCCACGCGACTCGACCGCGCGCTGACGGGCGGTGAGCAGCGGGTCGTCGGGGCGGGGGAACGGAATGCGGTCCAGGATAACCAGACTCAGCGAGGGGCCGGGCACGTCGACGCCCTGCCAGAGGGTCAGGGTGCCGAACAGGGACGTGGCCGGGTCGTCGGCGAACTTGCGCACCAGCGCGCCCATCGAATCGTCGCCCTGGCACAGCACCGGGGTGTCGAGCCGTTCACGCAGCGCCTCGGTGGCCGCCTTGGCCGCGCGCATCGAGGAGAACAGGCCGAGCGTGCGCCCGCCCGCGGCGGTGATGAGCTGCTCGATCTCGTCGAGGTAGGTGGGGGAGAGGCCGTCGCGGCCCGGTGCGGGCAGATGCTTCGCGACATACAGGATGCCCGACTTGGCGTGGTCGAACGGGGAACCGACGTCGAGGGAACTCCAGCGCACCGACTCGGCGTCGGCCGGTGGAGTCGCGCCGTTGGCCAATGCCGGATCGGTCTTGCCGGAGGACTGCGAGGGCAGGCCCCAGGTGATGGCGAGACCGTCGAACGATCCACCGATCTGCAAGGTCGCCGAGGTGAGGATGACGGTCGCGGTGCCGAAAAGCCTGCTGCGCAACAATCCACCCACCGACAGCGGCGCCATCCGCAGGGTGCGGCGCGCGACACCGCGCACCTCGTCGGCCGAGAGCCAGATGACATCGTGGCGCGCGGCCGGATCGGACTCCTCGAACGCGGTGAGCGCGCGCACCGCCGCGTCGTGCACCTCGTCGAGCGCGGCGACGGCCAAGGTCTTGGCGGCGGCGTTGTCCGGGTCGTCCTGGGTTTTCACGCTGCCCTGCGGTGCGAGCGCGGTGCGTGCGTTCCAGGCGGCATCGCGCACGAGGGCGAGGACGGGGGCGATGCCGTCGGGCAGCTGGTCCCAGCGACCGGCAGGCAGGTCCTCGATGGCCTGATGGAAGGCTTCGGCGGCGCCCTCGAGCCGGTCGACCTCGCGCTCGTCGACCAGCTTGGTACAGCGGCGGGCGGCGGCGCTGATGGCGGGTGCGGCCAATTCGGCGGTGGCGACGCCGGTGACCCGGTCGACCAGTTCGTGCGCCTCGTCGATGACGACCACATCGTGCTCGGGCAGGATCTGGATGCCGCTGATTGCGTCGATGGCCAGCAGCGCGTGATTGGTGACGACCACATCGGCCTGCGCCGACTCCGCGCGCGCCTTCTCGGCGAAACAGTCCTGACCGAACTGGCAGCGGGTCTTGCCGAGGCACTCGCGCGAGGACACGCTCACCTGGCGCCAGGCCCGATCGCTCACGCCGGGGGCGAGTTCGTCGCGGTCGCCGGTCTCGGTGTCGGAGGCCCACTCGTTGAGGCGCTGCACCTCGCGGCCGAGGCGGGAGATGGCGAAGGCGTCGAACAGCTCCGCCTCGCCGCCGGTGTCCTCGGGGATCACGCTGTTGATCTTGTTCAGGCACAGATAGTTGTTGCGGCCCTTGAGAATCGCGAACTGTGGCACGCGACCGAGCGGTTTGGTGAGCGCCTCGGCCAAGCGAGGCAGATCGCGGTCGACGAGCTGACGTTGCAGCGCGATGGTCGCCGTGGACACCACGACCGTTCGCCCGGTGCGCACCGCGTGCCGCAGGCTCGGCACCAGATAGGCCAGCGACTTACCGGTGCCGGTCCCCGCCTGCACGGCCAGGTGTTCCTTGGTGTCGATCGCGTGGTCGACGGCGGTGGCCATGGTGGTCTGCCCGGTGCGCTCGGTGCCGCCGAGGGCATGCACGGCGGTGGCGAGCAGGTCGGCGACGGGGGGGAGTTCGGGCACGGGGGCCAGCTTATCCGTGGGGTCGGACAGGTTCGCTCGTGAGCATCGCCTCGGCTCAGGGTTCGCGGATGAAGTCGTCCAGGTTGGCTCTGATGTAGTCGAGGACTCGTTGTTCGAAGTCTTCTGGCTCGTTGATGTCGTAGATCTCGTCGGGGTCGTCGGCGCGGTCGCCGGTGGGGCGGCGGATCTGGTCGGGTTCGGCGAGGGTGCGGTGTTCGTCGTCGAAGAAGCGGTCGAGGGGGTCGTCCGGGGAGTCGGGGGAGGCGTCGCGGGCGGCGAGGACGGCGGCGGCGGCCAGGCGTGGCATGCCTGCGGCGCGCAATGCTCTTGTGGCCCAGGGGAGTTCGGTGCGGCGAGTGCGCAGGTAGGTGCTGAAACCGGAATCCAGGACCGTGGTGTGCAGGCTCGTCAGGGCCAGCAGGTGGGCGAAGGCGGGCGGCAACTGGCCGAAGGCGCCGATCCCGGTGCGGTGCAGATCGTCGGCGGCCGGGTTGGCCCAGAAGACGATGTCGGCGGCATCGTGAATGCTGTCGACCTCGGCCAATGCCTGGGTCAGCCTGTCGCGCGCCTGCGCCGGGAAGCGATAATCCACACAGTGAGCCTAGGCGGGCACCTCACCGCTCAGCTCGACACCCGCGTCGCGCAGGGTGGTGAGCGCGGTGGCGGTGGTCTCCGGGGCGACGCCCGCGGTGAGGTCGAGCAGGACGGTGGTGTCGAAACCGGCGGTGCGGGCATCGAGGGCGGTGGCACGCACGCAGTGGTCGGTGGCGATGCCGACCACGTCGACGTGGTCGATGTCGCGGGCGCGCAACCAGTCGGCGAGGGTGGTTCCGTCGGCCGACGCGCCCTCGAAACCCGAATAGGCGGCGCTGTATTCGCCTTTCGAGAACACCTCTTCGACCAGTCCGGTGTCGAGAGCGGGATGGAAATCGGCGCCCGGCGTACCGACCACGCAGTGCGGCGGCCAGGAGTCGACGTAGTCGGGGTTGTCGGAGAAGTGGGCGCCGGGGTCGACGTGCCAGTCCCTGGTCGCCACGATCGCGTCGTACTTCTTCGCGGCGACATGGGAGCTGATGGCCGCCGCGACCCTCGCGCCGCCGCGCACAGCCAGCGATCCTCCCTCGCAGAAGTCGTTCTGCACATCCACGATGACCAACCCGCGCATCACACTGTCCTCCCGATCATTGCGTCCATACCATTGTCCCCTCGCGTTCGCGAGGTGTCAGCCGAGGAAGGTGGTCGGGATGGCGGGCTCGCCGTCGGAGAGCTTGAGGCCCTCCCACGGCAGGCTCACCAGACCCTGCGCGACCAGCTCCCGGCTGCGTGCCAGCGTCGCGACGCCGTCGACCGTCTCCCCGCCGCGCACCAACGGCACCTGGAGCTCGCGCACCTGGAAACCGTTGGTGGAGGGCGCTTCTCCCGCAGCCGGGTAGACGATCTCCTCGACGATGGTCCCGGTGGCCCGCGCCAGCCGCACCGCCTTCTTCGCCCCGCCACGCGACTCCTTGTGGCTGCTGCGTTTGGCGACCGGGATCCCGTCGACCTCCACGAGTTTGAACACCATGCCCGCCGTCGGCGCACCGGAACCGGTGACCAGGGAGGTGCCGACGCCGTACACGTCGACCGGTTCGGCGCGCAGGGCGGCGATGGCGTACTCGTCGAGATCGCCGGAGACGACGATGCGGGTGCCGGTGGCGCCGAGCGCGTCGAGCTGGTCGCGCACCTGACGGGCCAGCACACCCAGCTCGCCGGAATCGATCCGCACGCCACCCAGTTCGGGCCCGGCCACCTCGATGGCGGTGGCGACGCCACGGGTGATGTCGAAGGTGTCGACCAGCAGCGTCGTCCCGATGCCGAGTGCCTCGACCTGGCTGCGGAAGGCGGCCGCTTCATGCTCGCCGTCGGCGCCGCTGTGCAGCAGGGTGAAGGCGTGCGCGCTGGTGCCCGCGCCCGGCACACCGAAGCTGCGCACCGCCTCGAGGTTGGAGGTCGCGTCGAATCCGGCCAGGTAGGCCGCTCGCGAACTCGACGGCGCGGCCAGTTCGTGGGTGCGCCGCGAACCCATCTCGATCATCCGGCGCCCGGCCGCGGCGCTGACCATGCGGGCGGCGGCCGAGGCGATGGCGCTGTCGTGGTTGAAGATCGACAGGACAAGCGTCTCGAGCACCACACATTCGGCGAAGCTGCCGCGCACGGTGAGGATCGGTGAACCGGGGAAATACAGCTCGCCCTCGGCGTAGCCGTCGATATCGCCGGTGAAGCGATAGTCGCGCAACCAGTCGACGGTCGCCGGGTCCAGGAATTTCTCGGCGATCGCCAGCTCCTCGGCGCCGAACCGGAAGCGGGTGAGGGCCTCGAGCAGCCGCCCGGTGCCCGCGACGACGCCGTAGCGGCGGCCGTGCGGCAAGCGTCTGGCGAACACCTCGAAGGTGCACCGCCGCCGCGCCGAACCGTCGGCGAGCGCGGCGGCGAGCATGGTCAGTTCGTACTGGTCGGTCAGCAGCGCGGTGCTCGCTGACCCGTCACGGATCTGCACACCCGAAACTCTAGTCACGGCGGGTGTTGTATCTGGGTGGCCTCGTCGTACCCTGGGGTTTATGGCCCTGTGCAATTCCGTTCGAGCCGGCGCCGTCACCGACGCCGTGAACGCCGCACTGTCGGCGCCACAGGCGACGCCGGAGGCTACCGAATACACCGAGATCCTGGAGGCCGAGGACCGGCCGTGGGTGACCGTCGTGTGGGACGACCCGGTGAATCTCATGCACTACGTCACCTACATATTCCAGAAGCTCTTCGGCTACAGCAAAGCCAAGGCGACCGAGTTGATGCTGCAGGTACACAACGAGGGCAAGGCCGTGGTGTCGTCGGGTTCGCGCGACAAGATGGAACAGGACGTACGCCGCCTGCACGCGGCGGGCCTGTGGGCAACGATGCAGCGCGACGACTGAGCCTGAGTAACCTGGCCCTGTGCGCAAGTGGAGCAGAAAGAACTCACTCGGTGGTCTCAAGCTTCGATCCGAAATGGACGAGCACGAGGCCACGGTGTTGCGCTCCCTGGTCGCGGCGGTCTCCGGCCTGCTCGCCGACCGCGCCGCCGAGTCGCCCGAGGACGAACTCGCGGCGCTGACCGGGCTGCGCACCGGCAACACCACCCCGCCCGACGACCCGCAACTGCTGCGCCTGCTGCCCGATTTCCACCGCGCCGAACCCGGTTCGCCCGACGCCGAACGGGCCGACCTCAACAGCGCGCTGCGCAGTCTGCACGAACCCGAGATCATCGACGCGAAACTGGCCGCCGGCCGGGTGGTGATGGACAGCTGCCCCGAGGACGGCGGCAAGATCGTGCTCACCCCCGAGCAGGCCGACGCCTGGCTCACCGCCCTCACCGATGTGCGCCTGGCACTGGGCACCCTGCTCGACATCGACGACGACACGCCCGACCACTTCGACCCCGATGATCCGCGCGCCCCGCATCTGGACGTCTACCACTGGCTGACCTGGATGCAGGATTCGCTGCTGCAGGCATTGGCGCCCTGATGCGCGGCGTTCCCGGTCCACGCAACGCGATCACCGACGTCACCGGTGTGCTCGTCGGTCATCATCATGTGCTCGACGACGAGGTGAGCCTGGGGTCGGGTGCCGCGACGGGGTGCACGGTGGTGCGGTTGCCCGGTGGTGCGGTCGCCTCCGTCGACGTGCGCGGCGGCGGGCCTGGCACCCGCGAAACCGACCTGCTGGACCCGGCCAATACCGTGCGCCGCGTCAACGCGGTGCTGCTCACCGGTGGCAGCGCCTACGGTCTGGCCGCCGCCGACGGAGTGATGCGCTGGGCCGAGGAGCACGGCGAGGGCATCCCGATGAGCCCGACCGACCCGAGCCGGGTGGTGCCGATCGTGCCGGGCGCGGTGATCTTCGACCTGCCGGTCGGCGCGTGGGACATCCGGCCCGACGCGGACTTCGGTTTCCGCGCCGCCGAGGCCGCCTCGACGGACTTCGCCCGAGGGACTGTCGGTGCCGGGGTGGGCGCGCAGGCGGGTGCGCTCAAAGGCGGAATCGGTTCGGCCAGTGTGGTTCTCGACAACGGGGTCACCGTCGGCGCGATCGTCGTGGCCAATCCGGTCGGTTCGGTGGTCGACCCGCGCACCGGTCTGCCGTGGGGTGCGGGCACCGACGGGCCCGACTTCTTCGGCCTGCGGCACGGCACGCCCGCCGAGCTCGCCGCCCTGGCCGCGCTGCCCGGTAAGAGCACTGTGCTCAACACCACGATCGGCGTCGTCGCCACCGACGCGGTGCTCGACCCGGTCGGTTGCCGCAGGCTGGCGGCCACCGCCCACGACGGCCTGGCCCGCGCCATCCGGCCCGTGCACTCGCCGCTCGACGGTGACACCCTGTTCGCGGTGTCGACCGGTGCCGTGCAGGTACCTTCGGGTCCGCTACCTGCGGCTTTCCCCTCGGATCTGCTGCTGCTCGACGAGTTGTGCACCGCCGCGGCGGTCGTCGTGGAACGGGCGGTCGTCGATGCCGTCCTCGCCGCCACTTCCGTCGCGGGCATCCCCGCCTACCGCGACTTGTTCCCGCGCTGAACCCGGCGCGCAGGCGGGACCGGAATTCGGTCGGGCGGAATACCCGAATAGGGTGTGGGCGTTGTGCCGGATTGTGGAAAGGGTCGACAAGTGCTGGTGATCAGAGCCGATCTCGTTGACGCGATGGTTGCCCACGCGCGCGCCGACCACCCCGACGAGGCCTGCGGTGTGATCGCGGGCCCCGAAGGCAGTGATCGCCCCGAACGCTTCGTCGCGATGATCAACGCCGAACGCTCCCCGACGTTCTACCGGTTCGATTCCGGGGAACAACTGCGGGTATGGCGGGAGATGGACGACGCGGACGAGGTGCCCGTCGTCGTGTACCACTCGCACACCTCCACCGAGGCCTACCCGAGCCGCACCGATATCTCCTACGCCGGCGAACCGGACGCGCACTACGTACTGATCTCCACCCGCGATCCGCACGAGCACGAACTGCGCAGCTACCGCATCGTCGACGGCGAGGTCACCGAGGAACCGGTGCGCATCGTCGAGTCCTACGACGCCTGACAACCCGAGAACAAGTCACCACCCCGAGGAGTCCCCATGCCGGTAACCGTGTCCATCCCGACCATCATGCGTGGTCTCACCGGAGGTGAGAAGCGAGTCCAGGGCGAGGGAGACACCCTGTCCGCGCTCATCGACAACCTCGAGGCCAACCATCCCGGGCTGGCCGAGCGGCTGCTCAAGGACGGCAAGCTGAACCGCTACGTCAACATCTACGTCGACGACGAGGACGTGCGTTTCGCCGGCGGGCTCGACGCGGAAGTCCCCGCCGGAGCGTCGGTCACCATCCTGCCCGCGGTCGCCGGCGGCGCGTGACCTCGTGGCCCGCTACGAATCGCTGATCGCGACCCTCGGCAACACGCCGCTCGTCGGACTGCGCACCCTCTCACCGCAGTGGGACGGTGACGACCACGTCCGGCTGTGGGCCAAGCTCGAGGACCGCAACCCCACCGGGTCGATCAAGGATCGCCCCGCGTTGCGGATGATCGAACAGGCCGAGGCCGACGGGCGGCTCACGCCCGGCTGCACCATTCTGGAACCCACCAGTGGCAACACCGGGATCTCGCTGGCCATGGCGGCCAAGCTCAAGGGGTACCGGATCGTCTGCGTGATGCCGGAGAACACCTCGGTGGAGCGACGTCAGCTGCTCACCATGTTCGGTGCCGAGATCATCGATTCCCCGGCCGCCGGTGGGTCGAATCAGGCTGTGGCGCTTGCCAAGCAGATCGCCGAGGAGAACCCCGATTGGGTGATGCTGTACCAGTACGGCAATCCGGCCAACGCGCTCGCGCACTACGAGACCACCGGGCCCGAACTGCTGGCCGACCTGCCCGAGATCACGCATTTCGTGGCGGGGCTCGGCACCACCGGCACTCTGATGGGCACTGGTCGGTACCTGCGTGAGCAGGTGCCCGATATCGAGATCGTCGCCGCCGAGCCGCGCTACGGCGAGCTGGTCTACGGCCTGCGCAACATCGACGAAGGCTTCATTCCGGAGCTCTACGACGAGAAGGTGCTCACCACCCGGTTCTCCGTCGGCCCCTACGACGCCGTGCGGCGGACCAGGGAACTCGTCGGCGAGGAAGGGATCTTCGCGGGCATTTCGACCGGCGCGATCCTGCACGCGGCGCTCGGGATCGCGAAGAAGGCGCAGAAGGCCGGGCGGCGGGCGGATATCGCGTTCGTGGTTGCCGACGGTGGCTGGAAGTACCTGTCGACGGGGGCTTACGACGGGACGCTCGACGAGGCCGAGGAGAAGCTCGAAGGGCAGCTCTGGGCGTAGCCCTATGAGGTGTGGAGCCGGGTGCGTTTGTGAACGTGCCCGGCTCTTTCCGTCCGTTCGATGGGATCTACCGGAGCAACGCGAAGGGCGTGCGGCGGTACCCTCGTGGGGTGGGCGACGTCGGCCCGGCCGTTTGGAGGCGATGACAGTGAGCGGTGGGGTTGGGGCCTCGTTCGATCCGGAGCGTGTTCGGGGACTGCGCAGTGGCGGTTCAACTGGGCGTCGGGGTGGGTCGGTGGTGTCGGCGGCGGTGGGGATCGTCGGGTTCGTGGTGGCGCTGTTCGTCATCGAGGGCGTCGATATGGTGCTCTCCTACGATCGGCCGCCTGGGGCCGCGAACGAGCTCGACGGTGCGGGGATCGAACCACGTGCGGTGAGTGGGCTCGACGGGATTCTGTGGGCGCCGCTGCTGCACGGTGGGTGGGACCATTTGCTGGCCAACAGCCTGCCGTTGCTCGTGCTCGGGTTCATCGTGTTGCTCTCGGGGATCGGGCGCGGTGTCGCCGCCACGGCGATCATCTGGGTGATCGCGGGGGTGGGGACCTGGCTGACGGGGCAGACCGGAAGCGTGCACATCGGTGCGTCCTCGATCGTTTTCGGGTGGCTCACCTATCTGATCTGCCGGGGATGGTTCGCGCGCAATGTCGGGCAGATCGTGGTGGGGCTGGTGATCTTCCTGATCTACGGGTCGATGCTGTGGGGCGTGCTGCCCACGGACCCCCGAATTTCTTGGCAGGGGCATCTTTTCGGGGCGGTGGGTGGAGTGCTGGCGGGCTGGGTACTCTCTGGTGATGAACGTCGACGCCGCCGTGAAGCATCGGTCGGCCGCGCACTACCAACGCGGTAACCGGGGATCCGGTCTGGAGAATGGGGGGATCCTGCAGTGAGTACCAGCCCGTCGTGGCAGCATGAGGGCATGCGCCTTACCGTCCTCGGGTGCTCGGGCAGTGTGTCCGGCCCGGACTCCCCAGCGTCGGGGTACCTGTTGACCGGCCCGGATATGCGTCCGACCGTCATCGACTTCGGGCCGGGCGTGTTCGGCGCACTGCAGAAGCACCTGAACCCCGGCGATGTCGACATCTTCCTCACGCATCTGCACGCGGATCACTGCCTCGACCTGCCCGCCCTGCTCGTGTGGCGTCGATACCACCCCAATCCGCCGACCGGCAAGGCCCTGGTCCGTGGCCCGTCCGACGCTGCCTTACGCATCGGCAACGCCTCGGCCGAGATCGGTGGCGAAACCGACGACTGGTCCGACGTGATCGACTCCCAGGCGTGGACCGAGAACGTTCCCGTTCCGTTCGGCCCCGGTCACACGGTCGAAGCCCGCCGCATGTACCACCCGCCGGAGTCCTACGGCCTGCGCATCACCGCCGCGAGCGGCCGCGTATTCGTCTACACCGGTGACACCGCCATGTGCGACGCCGTCGTCGAACTCGCCCAGGGTGCCGACGTGCTGATGGCCGAGGCGTCCTGGACCCACGATCCCGCGAATCGTCCTCCGGGCATTCACCTTTCGGGCACCGAGGCGGGCGAGATCGCCACCCGCTCGGGCGCCAAGGAACTGCTGCTCACCCATATCCCGCCGTGGACCTCGCGCGAAGACGTCATCGCCGAGGCCAAAGCGGCCTTCGCGGGCCCGGTCCACGCGGTCGCGCCGGGGGAGACCTTCGACCTGTAGCGCCACGGCCCCGGCACCTCGACGAGGGGCCGCGAACACGGACGCACGCCGACGGGCATAATCCCTACCGTGTCGAGACGAGCCGATGGTAGGGCGGATGACGAACTCCGCGAGGTCAAGATCACCCGAGGATTCACCTCGCACCCGGCCGGGTCGGTGCTGGTGGAATTCGGGCAGACCAGGGTGATGTGCACCGCCAGCGTCACCGAGGGGGTGCCGCCGTGGCGGCGCGACTCGGGCCTGGGCTGGCTAACCGCCGAATACGCGATGCTCCCCGCCGCCACCCACACCCGCAGCGGGCGTGAGTCGGTAAAGGGCAAGGTCGGCGGCCGCACCCAGGAGATCAGCAGGCTGATCGGCCGCTCGCTGCGCGCGTGCATCGACCTGGCCGCGCTCGGCGAGAACACCATCGCGCTGGACTGCGACGTGCTGCAGGCCGACGGCGGCACCCGGACCGCCGCCATCACCGGCGCCTACGTCGCGCTGAGCGACGCCGTCACCTACCTGGCCGCCGCGGGCAAACTGGCCGACCCGCAGCCGATCTCGTGCATGATCGCCGCGGTGAGCGTCGGCGTCGTCGACGGCCGGGTGCGCCTGGACCTGCCGTACGAGGAGGATTCGCGTGCCGAGGTCGACATGAACGTGGTCGCCACCGACACCGGAACCCTCGTCGAGATCCAGGGCACCGGCGAAGGCGCCACCTTCCCCCGCTCCACCCTGGACAAGCTGCTCGATTCGGCGCTGGTCGGCTGCGAGGAGCTGTTCGCGATCCAGAAGGCCGCCCTCGCCCTGCCCTACCCGGGTGAGCTGCCCGAACCGGCGGGGAAGAAGTAGCCGTGGGCACGCGCGTGCTGGTCGCCAGCCGAAATGCCAAGAAGCTGAAGGAATTGCGCCGCATCCTCGACGACGCGGGCGTCGCCGGGATCGAACTGGTGAGCCTCGACGACGTGCCGCCCTACGAGGAGGCCCCCGAAATCGGCGCCACCTTCGAGGAGAACGCGATCGCCAAGGCGCGTGACGGTGCTGTCGCGACCGGATTGCCCTGTGTGGCAGATGATTCCGGCATCGAGGTGGATGCCCTCAACGGGATGCCCGGTGTGCTGTCGGCCCGTTGGGCAGGCCGCCACGGCGACGACGAGGCCAACAACGCCCTGCTGCTCGGTCAGCTCGGCGACGTCCCCGACGGACGGCGCACCGCCCGCTTCGTCTCGACCTGCGCCCTCGTCCTGCCCGACGGCACCACCACGGTGGTCCGCGGCGAATGGCCCGGCACCATCGCCCGCGAACCACAGGGTGAGGGCGGCTTCGGCTACGACCCGCTCTTCCACCCCGACGGCGGCCCCCGCAGCGCCGCCGACCTCACCCCGGCGGAAAAAGACGCCGCCTCCCACCGAGGCCGCGCCCTCACCCAGCTCCTCCCCGCCTTGGCGGCCCTGGCCTGAGTTCCGAGATCACCACGCTCTGATGGTGGAAGCCACTCGGCCGATGCCGCCACCAGGGCGTGGTGATCGTGGGTCCAGGAACCTCAGAGGTTGTACTGGGCTTTGACGTCTTTGGCGTTGCGGTGCTCGACGAAGAAGGAGAGCAGGGGGATGGTGCCCGCGATGAGGGTGCCGACGGTGCGGGCGATGGGCCAGCGGACCTTGACCGCGAGGTCGGCGGTGACCAGCAGGTAGGCGAAGTACACCCAGCCGTGCACGAGCGCGATCCAGCGCGGGGTGTCCATGCCGAAGCCGTACTGGGCGATCATCTCGGCGGTGAGCAGCAGCAGCCACAGACCGGTGAACCAGGCGAGGGCACGGTAGCGCAGCAGCGCGGAGGCGATCTTGGCGTTGCCCGCCGGTGCGCCGGTAGCCGGTTTGTCCAGCGACGGTGCGGTGGTGGTGTTGTTGTCGGTCACCCGGCGTTCCTCTCAGGGGCGTGCAGACCGGCGGCGCGGGTCTGCGCATCGATATCGCTGGCGTGCAATCGCGCCAGGTACTGGTTGTAGGCGGCGGTCTCCGGGTCGTCCGCGGCGGCGGCCTTGGGCCGTTCCGGCAGGATTCCGGCCGGAATCTCGCGCGGCGCCTCGGCCTTGCTCGCGCGCGGCGCGGCGGGCTCGCCCGCCTCACGCTCGAGACGCACGAACCTGACGTAGGCGAACACCGCGAACGCCGCGAACAGCGGCCACTGCAGCGCGTACCCGAGGTTCTGCCCGGTTCCGGTCGCGGAATCGAACCGTTCCCACTGCCACCAGGCCAGTGCGAGACAGCCGAGCGCGACCACGACGACCAGCGCGATCAGCGCAGGCCGGTTGTACGCCGGGCGGGAAGGTCGATCAGACACACAACCACGGTACCCGCCTACTACACGTTGCGTAGGGGCAGGTCGCGGCCCACAAACCCGGTCGAGGCAGGCGTCACAGCTGCGCGGCGCGGAAGGTGTGGCGGTAGGTGGTGGGGGAGACGCCGATGGTGGTGGCGAGGTGCTGGCGCAGGGAGGCGGCGGTGCCGAGGCCGGACTCGGCCGCGACGCGGTCGATGGGCAGGTCGGTGGCCTCGAGCAGGTGACGGGCCAGGTCGACGCGCTGGCGGGTGAGCCACTGGCCGGGCGGGAGGCCGGTTTCCTCGCGGAAGCGGCGGCAGAAGGTGCGCACGCTCATCCGGGCGTGGGCGGCGAGTTCGGCCAGTGACAGGGGGCGGTCGAGGTGGGTGAGCGCCCAGGCGCGGGTATCGGCGGTGCTCGCGGTCCCCGATTCGGGCATCGGCCGATCGATGAACTGGGCCTGACCGCCCTCGCGCCACGGTGGCACGATGCACAGCCGCGCCACCCGGTTGGCGACGGCGCTGCCGTGGTCGCTGCGCAGCAGGTGCAGGCACAGGTCGATGCCCGCCGCGCTGCCCGCGGCGGTGAGGATGCGCCCGTCGTCGACGAACAGCACGTCGGCGTCCATGCGCACCCGGGGGAACTCGCGGCGGAACCGTTCGGCCTGGTTCCAGTGGGTGGTCGCGGGTCTGCCGTCGAGCAATCCGAGCGTGGCCAGTACGAAGGCCGAGGTACAGAAGCTCACCACCCGGGTCTGCGGGCGCCGCAACGCGTCGGCCACCTTCTCGGGTAGGCGATAGCTCGCGTGATCGTCGCATTCGTTGAACGGCGGGATGACGACGATGTCGGCGTCGTCGAGCGCACTGCTGTCCCACTCCACCGCGATCGTGAAGTCGGCGTTCGTGCGTACCGGCGCACCGTCGAGGCTGCAGGTGCGGATCTCGTAGAGCGGGCTGCCGTCCGCCGCGACCGCCGTCCCGAAGATGCGGGCCGGGATGCCGAGTTCGAAGGGATACACGCCGTCCAGGGCCAGAACCACCACGCGCTGCATGGCAAGATCCTTGCACATATTGGCTTCCCTGCCACTCGTCGGCTTCCTTGACGCCCGGCATTGTCGTTCCCGTACGGAAACGGCAACGCGCACAGAAGGAATCGACATGCGGGCAATCGGACAGGACACCTTCGGCGGACCCGAGGTGCTACGGGTGATCGACGTCGACCGGCCGGAACCCGGCCCGGCGGAAGTGCTGATCCGGGTACACGCGGCGGGTGTGAACCCGACCGACTCCTGGCATCGCGCCCTTGGCGGGCTGCGGGGCGCGATCACCCCGCTCGGTTGGGATGTGTCCGGTGTCGTCGAGGCGGTGGGCCTCGGCGTCACCTTGTTCGCCCCGGGCGACGAGGTGTTCGGCATGCCACGACACCCGCACCCGGCCGCAACCTACGCCGAGTACGTCACCGCGCCGGCCCGCCATCTCGCCCACAAGCCCACGAACCTGAGCCATCTCGAGGCGGGCGGGCTGCCGCTGGTCGCACTCACCGCGTGGCAGGCGCTGGTCGACACCGCCGATGTGCGGCCGGGACAGCGTGTGCTGGTCCACGCCGCGGCGGGCGGTGTCGGTCAGGCGGCGGTGCAGATCGCGAAAGCGCGCGGTGCCCATGTGGTCGGCACGGCGCGCGGCGACAACCACGAATTCGTCCGCGGCCTGGGCGCCGACGAGGTGATCGACTACACCACAACGGCTTTCGAGGAAGTGGCCCGCGAGATCGACGTGGTGGTCGACACCATCGGCGGCGAATACGGGCCACGCTCGCTGCGCACGCTCCGGCCGGGCGGCATCGTGGTCTCCCTCGCCTCACCCGCCGAGGCCGCGCTCGCCGACATCGCGCGTCCGCTGGGGTTGCGGGCCCAGTTCATGATCGTCGAGGCCGATCGCACCGGCATGCTCGCGATCGCGGATCTGGCCCGCGAGGGCGCCCTGCGTGTGCACGTGGACACCGTGGTGCCGCTGGAGTCGGCGAGCAAGGCGCACGAGATCGCCGACACCCAGCGCACGCGGGGCAAGATCGTGCTCGAGGTCGCTCAGAATTTGTAGGCGACGCCCGTCATCCGCTCCGATTCCTCCCAGAGGCGCCGTGACAGTTCGGGATTGCGCGACAGCGAACTCGACGGGCACGCCTCGACCGGACCCTGCGACTGCATGAGCCGGTTCGGACCCCAGTAGACGGTGGGATCGGCATCGGGTTCGGTCGCGGCGAACAGGGTGGAGTGGGCGGCCTTGGCAGGCGGGTGGCCGATGAGGCGGATGACGGGCTTGCTCACCCGGTCGAGCAGGGTTTCGGTGCGGGCGAACAGGTCGGTCGCCGAGACTCCGGGGTGCACCGCGTAGGACTTCTGCTTCGCACCCGCCTCGCCGAGGCGGCGCTGCAGTTCACGGGCGAACATGAGGTTGGCCAGCTTCGCCTGCGCGTAGGCGAGATTGCGCTGGTAGCGACGGTTCTCGTAGTTCAGGTCGTCGATCCACAGCTTGGGGGTCTGCTTGTGGGCGATGCTGGCCAAGGTCACCACCCGGTCGCGGACGCGGTCGAGCAGCAGGCCGGTGAGGGCGAAGTGCCCCAGATGGTTCACCCCGAACTGGGTTTCGAATCCGTCGGCCGTCCGTGAGAACGGCACGTTCATCAGGCCCGCGTTGTTGACGAGCACATCGAATTCGCTCTGCTGCTCGGCGAATTCACGCACGGAGGCCAGGTCGGCCAGATCGAGAGCGGCCACCCGCACGTCGCCGGGGATGGCGGCGGCGATCGGTTCGGCCTTGGCCTTGTTGCGACAGGCCATGATCACGGTGGCGCCCTTGGCGGCCAGCACCTTCGTGGTCTCGGCGCCGAGGCCGCCGTTGGCGCCGGTGATCACGAAGGTGCGGCCGGTCTGGTCCGCGATGTCAGCTGGTTTCCATGCCATGCCCCGACCTTACTCTTGAGTAAGATCGATCGGAAGTGGTCAGCCGAGCAACCCGGCCAGCGTACGGGCACACGCGGGCCTGCGCAGCTTGGTCATGGCCTTCGCCTCGATCTGCCGGGCCCGCTCCCGGGAGACGCCCAGCTGCGAACCCACTTCCTCCAGTGTGCGGGCCTCACCGCGATCGAGGCCGAAACGCAGCCGGATGACGTCGGATTCACGCTCGGTGAGCCCGGCCAGCGCCGCCTCGACATACCCGCGGAGCATCCGCTCGGCGACCAGCTCGGCAGGTGGGGGCGCGGTGTCGGGCAGTACCGAGCCGAGTTCGGTGTCCTCCCCGAGCGGTGTCTGCAGCGACACCGGTTCCACTTCGTGGCGCAGGGCCGCCGTCACCTGGGCGACGGTGAGTTCGGCCCGCTCCGCGATCTCCTCGGCGGTGACCGCCCGGCCGAGCTCGTGGGTCAGCTCGCGACGCACCCGCACGACTTTGTGCAGGACATCGGCCACATTGGACGGCAGCCGGATGGTCCGCCCCTGGTCGGTGAGCGCGCGACCGATGGACTGGCGGATCCAGTAGGTGGCGTAGGTCGACAACTTGAGCCCGCGGCGGTGGTCGAACTTGTCCACCGCGCGCATCAGCCCGAGGGTGCCCTCCTGGATCAGATCGAGCAGCGACATCCCGGTGTTGGTCGGGAAGCGCCGGGCGATGGACACCACCAGGCGCAGATTCGCCCGAACCATATGGTCTTTCGCGCGCTGACCATCGAGCACTGTGCGCTGCAACTCCTTCCGCCGTGACGCGGAGAGCTCGACTCCCGCCGAAGCGTTCTCGTCGAGCTCTGTGCGGGCCTCGACACCCGCGGCGATTCGTGCGGCCAGTGCGTATTCCTGCTCGGCCGTCAGCAGGGGTGTGCGGCTGATGGCGGTGAGGTAGTCGCGGATGGGATCGGCGGTGACAGTCAAGGAGGCTCCCGTTCGGCGAAGGAATGTCGCTCGCGGCGACGAACACAAACTTAGGTCGAACATAAAAATATGTCAAGAACAATTTTGGGACGAGTTCAGTTACGCTGAGGACATGACTACGCAGCAGGGGTTACGGGCCAGGAAGAAGCAGCAGACCAGGGAGCAGATCTCGCATCGGGCCACGGAGTTGTTCCTCGAACGCGGCTTCGACAAGGTGACGATCGCCGAGATCGCCGCGGCCGCCGACGTGGCGAAGATGACCGTCACCAACTATTTCCCCCGCAAGGAGGACCTGGCCCTCGACCTCGGCTCGGCCTACGTCGAACAGCTCGCCGCGATCGTGCGCGAGCGCGCCTCCGGCCAGTCCGCACTGGCCGCTCTGCGCGGCGCCTACCTCGCCGCCGTGGCCGCCCAGGACCCCGTGATCGGTTTCAGCGGCGCGCCGTTCGCCAAGATGATCACCGACAGTCAAGCCCTCACCGCCCGGTTACGGGAGTTCCACGACGAGCGGGAGGCGGCGCTGGCCCGCGCACTCGCCGAGGAGACCGCCGCCGCGCCCGACGACATCACCCCTCGGGTAGCCGCCGCACAACTGGCAGGCGTGCATCGCGTGTTGTTCGAGGAGATCCTGCGTCGCACCCTCGCGGGCGAGTCGGGCGACGAGATCGCCGCTGCCCTCACCGATTACGCCGAGGTCGCCTTCGACGCGCTCGAACCGGGGCTGGCGAGCTACGCCGTGCGCTGAGATATCTCCTCCGATTGCTGCCGTGTCACTGGGCTCTCGCCGGGCGCGGCAACGCCCATACTGGGGCCATGCCGGATGGTGTTGCTGTAGACGAGCCCGTCGCGCCGATGAGCAAGACCAAGATCAATCTCGTATTCGCCACGGTGGTGCTCGGCATGCTGATGGCCGCGCTCGACCAGACCATCGTGTCGGCCGCGCTGCCCTCGATCGTCGCCGATCTCGGCAGCGCGGGGCACATGGCCTGGGTGGTCACCTCGTACCTGCTCGCCGAGGCCGTCGCGACCGTGCTCGCGGGCAAACTCGGTGACCTGTTCGGCCGCAAACTGCTGTTCCAGATCAGCGGCATCATCTTCATCGCCGGTTCCGCGCTGGCGGGCATGGCAGGCGGCATGCCGATGCTGATCCTCGCGCGCGGTATCCAGGGCGTCGGCGCGGGCGGGTTGATGGTCACGTCGATGGCCTTGATCGCCGACACCATTCCGCTGCGCGAACGCGGCAAATACCAGGGTGCGCTCGGGGCGGTCTTCGGCATCACCACGGTTCTCGGTCCCACACTCGGCGGGCTGTTCACCGACCACGCGAGCTGGCGCTGGTGTTTCTATGTGAACGTCCCGGTGGTCGTCGTGATGCTGGTGATGGCGGCGCGAACGCTGCCCAAACTCGCCGCCCGGACCCGGCCGGTGATCGACTATCTCGGCATCGGCCTGGTCGCCGTCGGTGTGTCGGCGCTGATCCTGGGCCTGGAATTCGGTGGCAACGAGTATCCGTGGGGTTCCTGGCAGATCATCGGGCTGTTCGTGCTCGCCGTCGTGCTGCTCGCCGCGTTCGTGCGGGTGGAGAACCGGGCGAAGGAGCCGATGCTGCCGATGCGGTTGTTCCGCAGCCGGGTGTTCACGGTGTCCTCGGTGCTCAGTTTCATCGTCGGTTTCGCCATGCTCGGCTCGATGACCTACCTGCCCGCCTACCTGCAATACGTCGACGGTGTGTCGGCGACGGTGTCGGGTGTGCGCACCTTGCCGCTGGTCGTCGGCCTGTTCATCACCTCGATCTTCTCCGGCCAGGTGGTCGGCAAGACCGGCCGGTACCGGTATTTCCCGATCGTGGGCATGGCCGTGCTCGCCGTGGGCCTCGGTTTGATGTCGACGATGGACCGGCACACCAGCGTGTGGCTGGAATCGCTGTACATGCTGATTCTCGGCGCGGGTCTCGGGCTTGGCATGCAGGTGCTCACCATCGTCGTGCAGAACACCGTGCCCTACGCCGACCTCGGCACCGCGACCTCCGGTGTCACCTTCTTCCGCACCCTCGGCAGCGCGTTCGGCACCGCGGTGTTCGGCACGCTCTACAGCAACGAGAGCAAAACCGCCCTCGCCGAGGCGATGCGGGCGGCACCCGGCGTCCCGCCCGAGGCGGTGGCGGATCCGAAACTGCTGCGTGAGCTGCCCGTCGAGCAGACCGCGCCGATCGTCGACGCCTACGCCCGCTCGATCGACCATGTCTTCGCCTGGGTGGTTCCCGTGGCGCTGCTCGGTTTCGTCGTCGCCTGGTTCCTGCCGCAGGTGCGGCTGCGCGACAGCGCGCGCCACGGCGCGGGCGATGTGGGGGAGGGGTTCTCGGTGCCGGACTCGCACGACCGGGTGGTGCAGTTGGAACGCTCGGTCGCGGCGACCGTCCGCAAGGCGCGGGCGAAGGGTCCGATCATTCCCGAACTCATCGCCGCCTCGGGCAGCCGGTTGAGTCCGGACACCGCGTGGGCGTTGGGCCAGGTGTACCTGTACGGCAAACAGGACATGCCCGCCACCGTGTACGGCATCGCCTACCGGCACCGGCTCCCGGTCGAGGTGCTCGCCCCGGTCTTCCGGCAGGCGGCCGACGCGGGACTGTTGCACGCCGAGGCGGGCACGCTCGCCCTCACCGACACGGGTCGCACCGAGGTCGACACCTTGCGCGCCGGGTGGCGGCGTTGGCTTGGTGACCGCCTCGACGACTGGAACTGCGAGGACCCCACCGATCGGGCTTTGCTCGACGAGGCACTGTCGAAGATCGCCGCGAAACTCCTGGACGAAGGTGTCGACGGCGATCGGGGGGCCAAGGTCTATTCCGGTTGACCACGCCTTGTCACCGATTACTCGTAGACGTATATTCGTAGACGAGTAAGGAGGTGGCCGTGGCGACGAAGCGCAAGGTGAACAATCTGCTGGCCCTGGCCGTGCTCTCGGTCATCGTGCAGCGCCCGATGCACCGCTACGAGATCGCCGCGACCTTGCGCGCGCAGGGCAAAGACCGTGACATGGACATCAAGTGGGGTTCGCTGTACACGGTTGTGCAGAACATGGCCAAGGCCGGTTTCCTCGAAGTCGTCGGCAGCGAGAAGGAGGGGGCGCGGCCCGAGCGGGTGATCTACCGGATCACCGACGCCGGCCGCGCCGAAATGGCCGACTGGACACGCGAACTCCTCGCCGAACCCGAACCCGAACACCACCGGTTCACCGCGGGCCTATCGATCCTGGCGATTTTGCCGCCCGATGAGGTGATCGACCTGCTCGGTACCCGCGTCGCCAGGCTCGAGGAAACCATCGCCCGCATCAGAAGCGACCTCGGCGCGCTCAGCCTGCCACGCCTGTTCCTCGTCGAGACCGAATACGGCCTGGCGATGCTGGAAGCCGAGGCTCGCTGGGCGCGCGCGCTGCGCGAGGAGCTGGTGGCAGGCACGTTCGACGCGCTCGACCAATGGCGGCAGTGGCATGCCGACGGCATGCCTGCCGGAAGAGCCCCGGCGGAGAGGAGCGAGGACTAACACAGCATGTGAAGACCCCGAGCCCGGTGGCGTGCGGCAACACCCCACCGAGCCCGGAGAACCGTCCCGAAACCAGGCGCACCCGGCCTCGAGGCTGGCAACCACAGGATAGCTGGGTGACGTCGGAAATCCCGATCTGGAGATCACCCATGTCCATTCGTTCCGCCCTGATCATCGGCGGTGGCATCGCCGGACCCGTCGCCGCGACCGCCCTGCGTAAAGCTGGCATCGACGCCCATGTCTACGAGGCCTATTCGGGCCCGTCCGAGGGCATCGGCTCCGGGCTGGCGCTGGCACCCAACGGCATCGCCGCCCTCGACATCCTCGGCGCCGGTGACCCGGTGCGCCGCATCGCCTCACCCGTGTCCGGGATGCGCCTGCTTGTCGGTGGCCGCATGCACGAGCTTCCGACGCTGTCGGATCAACCGCCGTTGCAGCTGGTCGACCGTGGCGAGCTGCACCGCACACTGCACGACCATGCCGTCGCCGCCGGGGTGCCGTTCACCTACGACAAGCGCCTGATCGGTGTCGACGAACACGACGACGGCGTCACCGCGCACTTCGCCGACGGGTCGAGCGCGACCGCCGATATCCTCGTCGGCGCCGACGGAATCCGTTCCACCGTCCGGGGTTTGATCGATCCGTCCGCACCCGGTCCGCACTACACCGGCATGCTCGGGTTCGGGGCTCAGGTCGACTTCGACATCGACGTTCCCGACGACACCATGGTGTTCGCCTTCGGCGCCAAGGCCTACTACCTGTACTGGAAAGGGGCCGACGGCCAGATCGCATGGGGCGCGAATCTGCCGAGTAAGCAGTACCTTTCGTTCACCGAGGCAAGGGCGAAATCACCCGAGTACTGGCTGCGGATCCTGCGCGACACGTACGCGCCCGACACACCGGGCGGTGAATTCGCCCGCCGCACAACGGCCGACACACTCGAGATCACCGGTGCGCTGCACATCATGCCGCCGGTGCCGCACTGGTATCGCGATCGACTGGTCCTGGTGGGTGATTCGGTGCACGCGCCGTCGAACAGTTCCGGCCAGGGCGCGTCGCTGGCCATCGAGAGTGCGGTCCAACTGGCCCGCTGTCTCCGCGATATCGACTCGCCCACAGCCGCTTTCGCCGCCTACGAACAGTTGCGGCGGTCGCGGGTGGAAGGCATCACGGCCCGGGCCGCGAAGGTCAATCGCAGCAAGACGCCGGGTCCGGTCGCCCGCAAGGTGATGAACGCGGTCATGCCGCTCATGGTGCGGACGGTGATGAACCCGGAGAAGACGATGGGCGCCGAACGTCGCTATCGCATCGACTGGGATGAGCCGGTGCAGCGCGAAATAGCCTCGGCTGCTTCCTGATCCGTGCGCGGCGCTGTGGCTTCATCGCCGTGATGCTCGCAGACGCAGGATGCGGGCGGACTCCTCGTCTGCGGGCAGGAACGCCTCGAGATGGAGCTCGGCGAGGGTGACATCGGTCGCGGTGGCGAACGAGGTGAGAGTGGTGATCAGGCGAAGGTCACCGCCGTCGGTGCGCAGGTGCAGCGGGACGGCGAAGCCGATGTGATCGGGCCCAACGGCGACGGCCGGCAAGTATCCTGACAGTTCCTCGATGAGCGCGTCGACGGCGGGGTCGGGGGTGTGGGCGGCCCGGGTGCGCAGTGAGTCGATGATGTGCCTGCCCCATTCGGGCAGGTTGCGCACTCGCGGCGCGACCCCGTCGGGGTGCAGCGCCAACCGGAGCACGTTCATCGGCGCACGTAGCAGGTGGTCGGCCACACCCTCGGTGAACAGGTCGAACGCGGCATTGGCCGTGACCAGTTCGCCGCGTGGGCGGGCGACCAGCGCCGGATACGGCAGGTGCCCGTCGAGAACAGCGGTGAGCGCCTCCCGTACCGGCGCCAACTCCGGTGCGGCCAGATCGCTTTCTGGAAATACCGGGGCGAAACCGGCGGCCAGCAGCAGGTTGTTGCGATCACGCAGGGTCAGCTCGAGTGATTCGGCCAGCCGCACCACCATCGTTCGACCCGGCTGGGACCTGCCCTGTTCGAGGAAGCTCAGGTAGCGCTGACTCGTCTCGGCGCGAATCGCCAGGTCGAGCTGGCTGACCCGGCGCAGGGTGCGCCAGCGCCGCAGTTGCGGTCCGAAGGCGGTGCTGGTCTGCGCGATCGTCATGGTGCGAGTCAACCGCGCACGAGTACCCTGCGCCATTCCCAGGAGGGAATGAACTGCGGCCCCGAGGTGCGCCCGTCGTTCATTCCCCGCAGGGAATCGCGCCGCGCCGCCCGGCTCGACAGAGTTGTCGCCATGAGCGACAACGACATCGCCACCCGCTACGTGGCCCTCTGGAACGAAGCCGATCCCACCACCCGCCGCAAAATGGTCGAGGAGCTGTTCGCGGTCGACGGTGCGCAGTACCTGGTCGACCCGCCGGCGGAGGTGCGAGCGGCCGCAGCCGATCTCGCGATCCCGGCCCCGCCGCTCGCGGTGCACGGCTACGACGCACTCGACAGCCGGGTCACCCGCGCCTACGACATGTTCCTGGCCGATGGCGAATCCGTCTTCGCCGCGGCCGGGCCCGCCGTGGAACTGCCCGCGGGCACCGTCGGCGTCGCGTGGACGATGAACCGTCGCGACGACGGCACCGCCCAGGGCGGCGGCTTCGATCTGCTCGCCCTCGACGCCGACGGCCGCATCGTGACCGACCACCAGTTCATCGAGGGATCACGATGAATGCCGGATCAGGGGCGCGGGCGGCGGACTAAGGCGCGCGCGACCAATTCGAGCGTCACCGCCACCGCGCACGCCTCCGACAGCATCAACCCGATCAGCACGAGCACCTGTACCGCACCGGCCTGCGCGGCGGACCCACTGGTGAGCAGCACACCGATGAACGCGCCGGGCAGGGTGACCAACCCGACCGTTCGGGCCTGGTCGACACCGGGGATCAGCGCGTCCGTCGCCGCGCCCGTGAGCACCATCTTGCGGGCCGGGCGATCGGTGAATCCCAGACTCAGAGCCGCCTCCACCTCACCCCAGCGCTGGCCGATGGCATCGAGCCCGCGCCGGGCCGCCAGCGAGGTGGAGGTCATGGTGCCGCCCAGCAGGATGCCGCCGATCGACACCAGCGTGACGCCGTGGATCGGCACCGCGCCGCTGAGCAGGGTCGCCGGCATCACCGCCGCGATCCCGGTCGCGACGGCCGACCCGAGCCAGATCCCGGAGCGGCCCGCCTGCGCCCGCCGGACGGCGGTGAATACGGCCGCGCCGAACATGACCAGCAGCACGAGCGCGGCCGACCACAGATGCCGGAGCGCGGCCGCGAGAATCAACGCGATCAGACCCAGTTGCAGCACCGCACGGAACGCGGCCTTCGGTACCACGAACGGTGTACCGATTCCGGTGAACCGGTACACCAGTGCCGCCGCGACCACCATGGCCACGCACAGCACGATCAATGCGACGCTCGGTTCCACCGTCATCAGCGAACTCCTTGCCAGATGAGCGGCACGCGCCGACTAGGGGCGGGTCGTGCTGCGCGCGTGCAGGCGGATGAACAGGGTGACGCTCAGTGTCAGCCAGAGCAGACCGACGATCCAGCCCGCCAGCACGTCGGTGGTCCAGTGCACCCCGAGATACACCCGCGACAGCCCGACCGCGATCGGGAAAGCCACCGCCAGGCCGATTGCGGTGCGGCGCACCCAGACCCGGCGCAGGCGCGGGACGAGCGCGATCGCCACCACCCCGACCACCGCCGCCGACCCGAGCGAATGTCCCGACGGATACGACAGACTCAGCTCGGTGACCAGCCGTGACTCCATCGGCGGACGATGCCGGTCGACGATCCGCTTGATGCCCCACACCAACGCGCCCGCGCCGAGCGAGGTGACACCGACCAGCGCGGCCACCGGCAGATCGCGCCGGGCGAGTAACCAGATCACCGTGACGAGGGCCAGAATCGTCATCGCCACGGTGCCGCCGAGGTCGGTGATCACCCGCGCCACCGTGGTCAGCGGTTCGCCGCGGTGCGCGATCATCCAGTCGAGCACCCGCACATCCCACGGTGTGCCGTCCATATTGCCGGCGACCACCCAGGTGAGCAGTCCGAACAGGGCAAGGGCGGTGGCGACGAGCGCGGCCGCGAGCGGTATCCGGTGGCCGAGCCCGGACCAGGCGACCCGGGGGGAGTGGTAGTCGATGGGCATGACTACCAGATTGCCAGCCGGACGCTCAGGCCTCGAAGACCACCGTGTTCCCGGCCACGTCGCGGGTGCCCGCCACCTTCTTGATCGCTTTCACGAGGTCGGCTACGCACTCCCAGGTGCGCGGCGGTTCGGCCTCGATATTGCCGATGGTGTACCAGGTGTCGGTGCCGCGGTAGCGGACCAGGCCTTTACCCGCGTCGTCGAGCATGACGTCGAGCTCGCCCGACACCGTCCCTTCCTCTTCGGTCATGACGGCGCATTCGGCGGTGATCTCGATGGGCTCGCTTATTTGAACTCTCCTCGGCGGAGGCAGTCGTCGACTGCGGTGCGCAACGCGGTGTGCTCGGCGGTATCAACGGTCAGTGCGTACTTTATCTTGACCTTCACGTAGTGCTCGATATAGGCACACCGGAAGTTGCCGGGCGGCAGGTAGTTCGCGGGGTCCTGGTCGCCCTTGGACCGGTTGGCCGACGGGTCGGCGGCGACCAGGTTCATCGCGTCGTTGGCGATGCGGCGGCGGGTGTCCTCGTCGCGGTCGGCGGCACCGGAACGCCAGGCCTCGGCGAGGGCGACGATGTGTTCGGCGTCGACCTTCGACGGGTCGGTGATGAACTTGTAGGGGCCGAGCTGCCCGGTCTTCTTGTCGATGAAGCCGTAGCGGTCCTGCCAGCCGGCCCCCGAAGGCACTGTCAGTTCACAGGTTTTGGGGTCGAGGGTGACCTTGCCGGTGGCGTCGCGCAGCATCATCACGTCGCGGCTGGTGCATTTGGTGTACGTGGCGAGGTCGCCGGTGAAGCCGTGTTCGGGCTTGTTGGTGTCCCAGTGCGGGAACTTCTCGCGGGTGTAGCCCGTCATCGGACCTTCCTTGGCGACGACGAGGGTGGCGACCAGATCGCCGATCTCCTTGCCCGACACCGTGGCCGCGCCCGCGGAGCCGGGGCCGGGCGCGGTCGGATTCACCTTGTCCAGCAGCGAATTCGCGACTGTCACCACCAGCGCGACAACCATCGCGGCGGCCAGTGCGAGCACTGCGCGCCCGACCGGTGAGCCGCTGATCGAGGACCACTTCATGCCCGTACCACCTGTGCCTTCGTCGAACTGCGAACCGGCACAACCTACGGGGCGAACACCGGTCCGTCGGTCATTGTCGCCTATGACATTCGGCACAGGCCAGGGCAAACGGATTGCAGCTCAATAGCGTTCGCCTATCACGTACCCGCTCAGTCGGGTAGCGAACCGGATTCGGTGGGAATTCCGGTGTCCAGGAAGCGGATCAGCCGGGCGATACGGGCGGCGTGATCCACGCACCGCTGGAACTGGCTGCCCAGCAGGGCCAGATCGATGGCGGCCGCGGTATCGATACCGGCTTCGGCTGCGGTGAGTACGGAGTTCAGCTGTTTGAACAGGTCATCCATGGCGGCCGCGTCGGAACCGTCGTCCTCGACGAATCGGCCCGTGGCGACCGAATCACTTACCCGGGCAACACATTCAGCCGCGAGGCCGCCCATCGCCACCAGTGCCTGCATCACCGGCGCCGGTGCGACGGCGTCGGGGTGAGCGCGATACACGTACTGTCCCGCGGCTTCCGTGCGCCGCCCGATGCGCGAGAGTTCACCGGCCACCTGGATGGCCGTGACCACGTGGCGCAGGTCCCGGGCGACCGGCGCCTGCAGGGCGAGTAGTGCCATGGTGCGTGACTCGCAGGCGGCGAACATCTGCTGTAGCCGCTCGTCGAGCGCGAAAACCTCGTAGGTGGCCGCCAAATCGGCGCCCGCCAGGGCCTCGGTGATCCGCTCGGTCGCGTCATGGGCCAGCCGCGACATGTGGGTGAGTTCGTTGGACAGCGCCAAGAGCTCGAGGGTGAACTGGGTCCGCACGCGCTGAATTGTTCCCCATCGCAGCGCGACTGTGAATCCATCGGCGTATGTTCGCGGCCGCGCATCCGGCCGCTGGTGCCGGGCACCTGGAACGATGGAGATCATGATCGCCGCATTGACGACCAGATGGACCCTCTTCGTACCGATTCTCGCCGCGCTCGTCCTCGCCGTCACGTGGGGGCGCGACATACCGGGCGTGGTGGTGGCGGTGGTCAGTGCCGTGCTGGTCGGGGCGGTGCTCTCGGCGGTTTATCACGCCGAGGTGGTGGCCCATCGGGTCGGCGAACCGTACGGTGCGCTGATCCTCGCGGTGGCGGTCACCGTGATCGAGGTGGCCCTGATCGTCACCATGATGATCTCCGGTGGTGACAAGGCGGCGTCGCTGGCTCGCGACACGGTCTTCGCGGCGGTGATGATCACCTGCAACGGCATCTTCGGTCTCGTGCTGCTGGTCGGCGCGCTGCGGCGTCGGATAGCGGTGTTCAATCCCGAGGGCACGGGCGCGGCCCTGGCGACGGTGGCCACTTTGGCGACGCTGAGTCTGGTGCTGCCGACCTTCACCACGAGCAAGCCCGGCCCGGAGTTCTCACCGGCGCAGCTCGCCTTCGCCGCGGTCGCCTCCCTGGCGCTCTACGGGCTGTTCGTGATGGTGCAGACCGTGCGTCACCCTGACGATTTCCTCCCGGTGGAGGCCAGCGGCGCGATCGACGAGGACGAGGGGATGCACGCGGAGCTGCCGTCGAACCGGATCGCCCTGATCAGCCTGGGCATGCTCGTGCTCGCTCTGGTCTGTGTCGTCGGCCTGGCGAAGGTTGTCTCGCCCGCGCTGGAGTCGGGCATCGCCTCGGCAGGGCTGCCCCAGGCCGCGGTCGGTGTGGTGATCGCGATGCTCGTGTTGCTGCCCGAGACGCTGGCCGCGGTCAACTCCGCGCGCCGCAACCAAGTGCAGATCGGTCTGAACCTGGCGCTGGGTTCGGCGATGGCCAGCATCGGGCTCACGATTCCGGTGATCGCGATCGCCACGATCTGGCTGAGCGGACCACTGGTCCTCGGTCTCGGCGCGACCCAGATGGTGCTGCTCGCGCTGACCTTCGTGGTCGGCACGCTGACCGTTGTGCCAGGTCGGGCCACCTTGCTGCAGGGCGGTGTGCACCTGGCGTTGTTCGCGGCTTTCGTGTTCCTCGCCGCAAGCCCGTAGGTGCGGTGGCGCGGATCACAACCCGCGTGATCCTGTCATCGAAACAGTGGAAAAGCGACGAGGGTCACCCACCCGAAATTTTGTTGTGACGCAGAGTACCGGTTAGCTTGCTGGAGTTGGCACCGACGCCGAAGCCAGAGAGTGCGGTATGAATTTCACCCTGCCCCGCGCTTCGCAAGCGGGCCGGAGGCATTTCTGATGTCGACCGATCTGCATTCCGCGAAGACGGATTCCGCTACCCAGATCGTCCGCGAGAACTTCACCGCCACGGTGGTGTCGTCGCTGCGGACCTTCGGGCGTGCGGTCGACCTCGCGCAGGAGTCGGTCACCGGCACCGTCGCCGACGTGGCCCGCCGCCAGTTCCAATGGCGCGAGACCCTCGTGCAGGCCTGGCGCCTCATCACCGTGACCGCCATCCCGGCCGTGCTCATGGCGATCCCGTTCGGCGTGATCGTCTCGGTCCAGGTGGGCAACCTCATCCACAGCCTCGGCGCCGACTCCATGCTCGGCGCCACCGGCGGCCTCGGCGTCATCAAGCAGGGCGCCCCCATCGCGACCGGCTTCCTGCTCGGCGGTGCGGGCGCGGCGGCCATCGCGGCCGACCTGGGCGCCAGGACCATCCGCGAGGAGATCGACGCGCTCAACACCATGGGCATCAGCCCGGTGCACCGGCTGGTGATCCCGCGCATGATGGCGATGCTGATCGTCGCCCCGATGCTCAACGTGCTCATCATCTTCGTCGGCGTGCTCGCCGGGTACGCGGTGGCGGTCGGCGGTCAGGGCGTGACGCCCGGCAGCTACTGGTCCACCTTCGGTTCCTTCGCGACCGCGGGCGATGTCTGGGTGTCGCTGCTCAAGGCTTTGATCTTCGGGTTCCTCGTCGTCGTCATCTCGTGCCAGCGCGGCCTCGAGGCCAAGGGCGGCCCGCGCGGTGTGGCCGACGCGGTGAACGCGGCGGTGGTGCTCTCGGTGGTCTCGATCGCGATCGTGAACCTGCTGGCCACCCAGATCAGCGCCATGTTCCTGCCGACGAAGTTGGCGTGATGGCTGCCTCCTCCTATCTCCCCACCTCGCTGCACTGGCTGCGAACACCCGCGCGCCTCGGCAGACGGATCGTCGGCGCGGGCGAATCGCTCGGCTTCGTCGCCGTGTTCGTCTGGCAGGTGCTGTCCTCGGTGCCGCTGACGCTGCGCCGCTACCGCGACGAGACGCTGCGCGCGGTCACCGATATGACCTGGGGTCGCGGCTCGATCATCGTCGGCGGCGGGACCGTGCCGATGATGATCGTGCTCGGGCTGGTGATGGGCGCCTCGGTCGGCGTCGAGTCCTTCGCTTCGCTGGACATGCTCGGCATGGGCCCGGTCACCGGCGTCATCTCCGCCTACGCCACCACCCGTGAGCTGGCCCCCATCGCGGCCGCCATCGGATTCGCGGCCCAGGCGGGCTGCCGGATCACCGCCGAGATCGGCTCGATGCGCATCTCCGAGGAGATCGACGCGATCGAGGCGCTCGGCCTGCGCTCGGTGCCGTTCGTGGTCACCACCCGCGTGATCGCCGGCGCCATCGCGATCGTGCCGACCTTCCTGATCGCGCTGATCCTGTCCTACGGCGCCTGCCGCGGCCTGCTCACCATGGTCTACGGACAGTCGGCGGGCGTGTACGACCACTACTTCTTCCAGTTCATCTCCGGCTTCGACATGATCGCGGCGGTCATCAAGGTCGCCGTGTTCGGCACGGTCGTGATCCTGGTGCACAGCTACTTCGGGTTCTTCGCCACCGGCGGACCCGAGGGCGTCGGCATCGCCTCGGGTCGCGCGGTGCGGGCCAGCTCGGTGGCCATCGTCGCCATCGACATGGTGCTGTCGATCATGCTGTGGGGCTTCAACTCGGCGATCAGTTTTACGGGGTGAGCTAGTGCCGAATTACGGAATGCCCGGCGTCGCGGCGAATCGGCGCACCTCGCGCCTGACCGGTGTCGTCATCCTCGCGGTGATCGCGGTGGTCGCGCTCGGCTACATCACGTACTCCAACGTTCGCTCCGAGGAGGGGCTGCGGATCGCGCTGCGCACCGAGCACCTCGGTGACGGCATCGAATCGGGCAGCCAGGTCCGCGTCGACGGCGTCACCGTCGGCGAGGTCGCCGAGGTGATCCCCGGCGAGCGCGGCACCCAGCAGATCGCGCTGCTGCTCGACGAGAACCGCCTGCACGGCATCGACGACAGCCTCGCCATCGACTACGCGCCGACCAATCTGTTCGGCATCGCCGAGATCGAACTGCGGCGCGGCCCCGGCGGGGCACCGCTGCGGGCAGGCGCGGTGCTCGATCTGACCGGCCAGAACAATGCCCGGGTCTACGACGCGACCATGAGCGCGATCCTGCGCAGTCTCTCGCAGGTCGGCATGACCGTGACGAGCCCGCAGATGGCGACGGTGATCTCCCAGCTCGCCGCCGACTTCAAGGCCTTCACCCCGCTGGTCCAGGCGCTCATCACGGTGGCCAAGACCATCGCCGACAACCAGGACGTCGCGCCCTCGGAACTGTTCGGCAAGCTCGGCCCAGCCTTCGACGGCGGCGGCCAGTTCGCCGGCGCGACCATGCAGGTGATCGACCAGCTCAGCGAGATCAAGGTGACCCAGACCGACAAGGATCGCTACGACATCGGGGTCGGCGTGATCGGCGGCAGCCTGCTGCCCGCCCTGACCACCACCTTGAGCACCGCGGGCGGCCACCTCGCCGAGTCGACCGACATGCTGGCGCCGATGCTGCTCGCGCTGGCGCAGATGTCGCCGAATTCGCGCCATACCGGCGCCGAACTCACCGCGCTGCTGCGGAACCTGCGCGGCGCCATGCCCGACGGCCCGGACGGCCCCGTGCTCAACCTCGATGTCGAGCTCAGCGGTGTGCCCGCCATCGCGGTCCCGCTGTTCGGAAAGGGCGGTGCGTGATGAAGATTCGCGGTGTCGCACTGCGCCTCGGCGTGTTCACGCTGGTGATGGTCGCCGTGCTCGGTCTGGTCTTCACGCTCATCAAACGTCCCGTCTCCGGTGACACCAACGCCCACGACGTGCTGTTCACCGACGCCAACGGCCTCAAGGTCGGCAACGACGTGCGCATGTTCGGTGTGCAGGTGGGCAAGGTCGAGAAGATCGGGCTCGAGGGCGACAAGGCCAAGGTGCGCCTGACGGTCAAGACCGATACGCCGATCTACGACAACTCCAAGCTGGCCATCCGCTACCAGAACCTCACCGGCCAGCGCTATGTCGACCTGCAGCAGGCGCCCAACCCCGGCACCCGCATCGCCGCGGGCGCCCGCATCGGCGCGCACATGACCGTGCCGTCCTTCGACGTGACCAGCCTGTTCAGTGGTCTCAAGCCGGTGCTCGCGACGCTGTCGCCCGAGGCGATCAACCAGTTCACCGCGAGCATGCTCGCCGTGATCGAGGGCGACGGCAGCGGCCTCGGCCCCGCGCTCACCGCCATCGACGAACTCGCCTCCTACGCCGAGAACCGCCAGCAGGTGATCTCCACGCTCATCCGCAACCTGTCGGATCTGGCCGACCGGCACGGCGGCCGGGTCGGTCACCTGCTGCCGCTGCTGGCCCGGCTCACCGACATCTTCGAGGCGATGCAGCGCAATATCGGCGGCGTCGCCGACTTCGCGATGAGCGCGCCCTCGGTGCTCGCGCCGGTCGACCGGCTGCTCGCCTCGCTCGGCCTGGTCGAGGGCGGCGGCGCCGATGTCGACGCGATGATCCGCGCCCTTTTCCCGAATCCGCAGGAGGCCGTGGAGGTTTTCGGCCGCCTGCCCGGTCTGTTGGCCACCGTCGACTCCTCGCTCTCGCGCGGTTTCACCGACTTCACGCCGCACTGCAGCAACGGCGCCGCCGAGGTGCCCGCGCCGCTGCAGGTGCTGATCGCCGGACAGAAGGTCACCGTATGCAACCGCTGAAATTCTTCTCCGGTGATCGCCCGATCCTCGACGAAGCGGGCAAACGCGCCCGTGAGCTGCGGATGGGCATCATCGGCCTGACCGCCGTGGTGCTGTTCATCATCGCCGCGGGCGTGGTGTACGTGGTGCCGCTCGGCAAGAACACCTACACCGCCGAGCTCACCGAAGCCCAGTCGGTACGTGAGGGCGACGACGTGCGCCTGGCCGGTATCTCGGTCGGCAGCGTCACCGACCTCGAACTGAAGCCCGACAAAGTGATCATGCGGTTCACCGTGAACAACGATGTGTTCGTCGGCGATCAGACCTCCCTCGACGTCCGCATGCTCACCGTCGTCGGCGGCCACTACGTCGCGCTGTACCCCGCCGGTTCGGAGCCGCTGGGCGATGAGGCGATTCCTGCCGACCGAATCCGCCTGCCCTACAGTCTGATCGAGACCTTCCAGGACGCCACCGCGCCGCTGGCCGCCGTCGACGGCGCGACGGTTCGCCAGAATCTGGCCGCCGCCAACACCGCGTTGCAGAACTCGCCGGAGGCGCTGCGCACCACCTTGGACACGGTCGGCAAGTACGTCGACATGCTCGACCGCCAGCGTTCGCAGGTGTCGAAGTCCATCGCGATCCTCGACGAGTACATCTCCATGTACGACGGCGCCAAGTCCGATCTCGGCAGGCTGATGAACAACGTCAACCTGCTCGAGGACGTGCTGCTGAGCAAGCAGGCCGAGGCGGCCGAGGCGGTCCGGCTGCTCGTGTCGGTCGTCAACCGCCTCGCCACCCTTGCCCCGGGCTGGGAGTCCACCTTGAAACCGCAGGCACAGGCGCTGGCCGACGCACTACCCCGGCTCCAGGAACTCACCGGCCGGTTCGAGCCGGTGATCGCAACGGTGCACGAATTGCAGACCAAGTTGTCGCAGCTGGTGACGCCCGAGGCCGGCGTGGTCGTCGACCAGTCGGACGCACGGGTGTGCGTGCCGCTGCCGGGGAAGGCGTGCTGATGCTGAAAAAGCTCCTCGGATCGCAGGCGTTCATGTCGATCGCCGGTGTCGCGGTGCTCGTCGCGCTCGTCACCGGCGGCTACTTCATCGCCTTCGATCCGTTGAAGAAGACCGAGTCCTATTGCGCGCTCATGCCCGACGCGGTCGGCCTTTACCCGGGCAACCACATCACCATGCGCGGTATCTCCGTCGGTGAGGTGACCTCGGTCCGCAACGAAGGCCCGAAGGTGCGTGTCGATTTCGAGGTCGACGCCGAATACCCCGTCTACGCCGACGCTTCGGCGACAACTGTCGCGTATTCCGTTGCGGCGGATCGCAATCTGGCCGTGCTGGCCAGCGGCAAGGACACCCGCAAGTTCGAGGGCGGCTGCATCACCAAAACGCTGACGCCCAAGAGCATCACCGAAACCCTCACCGCCCTGGCGAGCCTGTCCGAACAGCTCTCGGGCACCAACTCGGGTCAGCCGACCGCCCTGGTCGACGGCCTCGGCGCCTTGGACCGTGCCACGCAGGGCACCGGCCCGACCGTCAACGAGCTCATCACCGAACTCGGTTCGGCGATGAACAAGCCGGACGCCGACATCGGCCATCTCGCAGGCCTTTTCGACGCCTTCGCGTCGGTGTCCAATCGCGTCGCCGCGAACTGGGGTGACCTGCAGTCCATGCTCACCCGGCTCGCACCGCTGCTGAACATGGCCTCCGACGACCTGCTCGGCCCCGCCACCTCGCTGTTCGACGGGCTCGGCGAACTGCTGCCGATGCTCAACGACCTCACCACCATCCTCGGCGATCCGCTCATCGGCACCCTCGACGGCGCCGTCCCGCTGGTGAAGATGTTGCGCGCCAACGTCGGTTCGCTGCGCGATGTGGTGCTGAAACTGCCCGCGCTCACCTCCGCCTTCCAGAGCGCGGCAGGTGGCACCGCAATCACCTACGCCCCGCCGAAGGTCGCCCTGCCCACGGGTGAGGCCGACCAGGTGTGCGCCGCCCTCAACGCGGCGCTGCCGGGCCAATGCCCCGATCCCGCCGCGGGATTGACCGATGTGAACCTCGTGCAAGTAGTGCTCGGAATGGCAGGTGCCCGATGATCAGGTCGCGAAAGAGTATGCGTCGCACCATGATCGCGCTAGTTGTAGCCGCCGGTCTCGCCGTCGGCGGCTGCGGTTTCGATCCGGCCGATGTGCCGGTCCCTGGATCGTCGGTCAGCGGTGACACCTACCGCGTCCACATCGAGTTCGCCAGCGCGCTGAACCTGCCGTCGAAGTCGAAGGTGATCGCCAACGGCGCCGAGATCGGCACCGTCACCGACGTGCGCGTGGTCCAGCCCGCCGACGCGCCCGCCGGTCGCGGTGGTTACGTCGTCGTCGAGGCCGACATCCTCGAGTCGGTCTCGCTGCCCGCATCGACCATCGCCGAACTACGCCAGGACACCATTCTCGGCGATATCCACGTCGCGTTGACCACGCCCAAGGACGGTTTCGGTCAGCTGCTGCGCGACGGCGGGACCATCCCCATCGAGCGAACCAAACCCCCTGTGCAGCTGGAAGACACGATGGCGACCATGGCGCTGTTCGTGCAGGGCGGCGCGATCGGTCAGCTGCAGGACATGATCGCCCGGGTGAACTCGGTGATGCCGCAGGATCCGCGTGAGACCGCCCGCATCTCGGCGGTGATGGGTGCCGACGCCGCCGACCTGGCCGCCAACCTCGACCAGGTGGACCTGCTGGTCAACGGGCTCGCCGCCAACGCCGAGATCATGCACAACATCGAAGGCGAACTCACCGATATCCTCACCCCCGAGGCGGTGCGCGCGCTGTCGGGCACCCAGGACTCCATCGCCAAGACGATGGTCATCTTCAACGCCCTCGGCCCGCTCGCGCACTCCATGGCTTGGCTCGCGCCGCTGGCGAATTCGGGTGACGCGGCCGCGACCGCCTTCCTGCCGCTGCTGATCGGCACCTCGCCCGACCTGCGGAACCCGACCAATATGGCCCTGCTCACCGACCTGTTGCGCGACAAGATCATTCCCTTCGCCGAGCGCGGCCCGAAGGTGAACGTCACCGGAGTGCAGGTCTCCGAACAGGAGCAGCTGGACCAGATCGTGACCGCCCTGCGGATGATCGGAATGGTGCGATGAAGATCGGAGCACTCGCCTCGCTCAGCGGCATCGCCGCCATCACCGTGCTCGGCGCGACCTATCTGACCTTCGGGGTGGTGCGCGTCGACCCGCTGGCCGACTACACCGAGGCGTCCCTCGAGGTCGCCGACTCGGGCGGCCTCAGCGTCGGATCGCCGATCCTGCTGACCGGCATCGAGATCGGCGAGGTCACCGCCGTCGACACCGACGCGCGCGGGGGAGTGCGCGTGGGTTTCCGCGTGGGTGCCGACCACAAGGTGCCGATGAGCAGCATCGTCACCATCGAGCACCTGTCCTCCCTCGGTGAGCCGTACGTGCAGTTCGTGCCGCCGAGCACCGACGGGCCGTACCTGACCGACGGGCAGCGGCTGGCGGGGGAGAACGTGCGAACCCCGATGTCGATTCCCGAGGTGGCGCGCCTGGTCACCAAGACCGTCGAACAACTCGACCCGACGGTGGTCGACTCGCTGGTCGGCACGCTCGGCACCGCCATGACCGGCACCGAGAACGTGATCCCCGAACTGGCCCGCGCCGGCGACCTGCTCGCGGCGGCGATCATGAGCCGCGCACCCGCCATCGCCGAACTGCAGAACAACTTCGAATACGTCTCCGGTGACATCGCCTGGGCCGGTCCGGCGACCTCCGCCGCCGCGCCCGCGTTCGTCCGCCTGAGCCAGGTGATCGACCAGTTCGTCGAATCCGTCGGCCGCGCCACCGAGGGCGACCCGGAGATGTACCTGCGCGAGGGTGGGCTCGTCCCCGTCCTGAACGAGTTGGTCGCGAAGCTGAACGAGATCGGTCCCGAGCTGTCGGCCCTGCTGCCCGCGCTGCGCCCCCTCACCGAGGCTGTCACCGCCACCGGCCCGCAGCTGGATCTGAGCGCGCTCGTTTCCCAGGCACTGCACAACACCGACGCCGATTCGGTAAAGGTAAGGGTCGCGATCAAGTAAATTTTCGGCAACCGCTGTGTATAGGTATCGTCCCTGCACAGTGACAGTGGACCGAACGCGGTCGGCCTTCGAGCAACTCTGCGGTAGCCTCCCTGAACGAGGGAGTCCAAGTCCGCGGCGAAGGCGGTGCGATGGCAGGCAGCAGCGAGGGCCCCGACGAGGAGCCCGCCAGCAGTACCCGGACGATCGCGATAGCGGCGGTGCTCGCCGCACTGCTCGCCCTGGTGGTCGCCGTCGGTTTGGTGCTGCGCGCGAATCAGGGCGACGACGACAACTCCGAGGTCGATCCGATGGGGTCGAACGGTCTGTCGGTCGACGGTCAGCAGGTCAGCGACACGGACCCGAACCCGCCGTGGCCTGCCAGGCGTGTGGGCGGCAATTGCTCGGCGGGTGGCATCGTCGCCCGCTGGCAGGTCGACGACGACGGCAACTGGCGCTGCACCGCAGGCGCCCCGGACACGCCGGCCCCCACGACTCCCGCCCTGCCACCACCCCCACCGCCGGAACCGGTCCCGGTTGAACTCCCACCGCCGCCACCCCCGGTCGAAGCTCCCTACGAGCCGCCGCCCCCGGCTTACGAACCGCCGGTCTACGACCCACCTCCGCCTCCTGAGCCGGTCCCGGCGCCCGAGCCCATCCCGGTCCCCGAGCCCGCACCTCCGCCACCACCCCCACCACCGGCCATCCAGCTCCCGTTCCCCCTGCCCCCGATCCTGCTTCCACCGGCAGCGGCGACTCTCGGCTGAGCTGCGCGAGCGGCGGCGGGTCTGCCGCGTCCGCGGCCCGCGGTCCCCGACACTGGTCAGTTATGGACCAGTTGGTGCTGATTCTGGTGATCCTGCTCGCCGCTGTGCTGGCCGAAGCCCTCGGCGATCGCTTCGGACTCGCACCCTCGATCCTGATGACGGTGTTCGGCTGCCTGCTCGCCCTGATCCCGGCGGTGCCGAGCCTGAACATCCCGCCCGATCTCATCCTCCCGCTGGTCCTGCCACCACTGCTCTACGCCGCCGCCCGGCGCACGTCCTGGCGTCAGTTCGCCGAACAGTGGCAGGTCATCGCCCTGCGCGCGGTCGGACTCGTCATCGTCACCGCCCTCGCGGTCGCGGTCGTCTTCCACGCCTGGAATCCGGCGGTCGCGGTGGCGGCGGGGGTGGTGCTCGGCGCGCTGGTCGCCCCGCCCGACCCGGTCGCGGCCATGTCGATGGCGGGCCGGCTCGGGTTGCCCCGGCGCCTGATCGTCACCCTCGGCGGCGAGGGCCTGTTCAACGACGTCACGGCGATCGTCATCTACACGGTCGGTATCCAGGCGGTCGTCACCGGCGTGTTCTCGCCGTGGCATGCCCTCGGCGATTTCGCGCTCGCCGCGATCGCCGGTGCGCTGGTCGGTCTGCTGCTCGGCTGGCTCGGGAGCAAACTCACCCGCTATCTGAACGACGCCACCTCCCAGGTGGCACTGAGCCTGCTGCTGCCGTTCGCCGCATACGGCATCGCCGAACACTTCGAAGGTTCGGCGGTCCTCGCGGTGCTGGTGTGCGCGCTGTACCTCACCGACGCGGTGACCGAGATCGGCGACCGCGACTACCGGCTGATCGCCGACTCGTGCTGGGACGTCGTCGAAATGCTCATCACCGGTTTCGCGTTCGCGCTGATCGGGCTGGAACTGCGGGTGGTCATCGAGACCTCCGGCCACAACTGGCGCACGTTGGCCGGTGTGAGCGTCGCGGTGATCGCCGTGGTCGTGCTGCTGCGGCTGGTCTGGCTGATGGGCATGTGGACGGTGACCCACCGCTGGCGCGATGTGGACGACGCGTTCACCTGGCAGGAGGTGATCGTCACCTGGTGGGCGGGGATGCGCGGGGTCGCGACGGTCGCACTCGCCCTCGCGGTTCCGTTCACCATCGACTCCGGCGCCGAGTTCCCCGCCCGCTCGGAAATTCTGTTCGCCGCGTTCTCGGTCGTCCTGTTCACCCTGCTCGTGCAGGGCCCGACCCTGCCACTGGTCGTCCGCCTGACCGGCGTGCACGCCGACACCCGTCAGGAGCGGGCCCTCGAACGGCAGCTCTGGGAGCGCGTGGTCGGCGCCGAACTCGCCGAGCTGAAGATGATCGCCGCCCGCGACGACCTACCCGACGACGTCTACGAGGACATCAAGGCCAGGCTGCGCCGCCTCTCCGCCAAAGCCGACCCGGAGGCCGCCGACGCCGACGCCAAGGCCGCCATGGACAAGGAACGCAGATCGGTAGCGCAGCTCGGTGCGGTCCGCGCCGCCGTGGTCGAGGCGGGCCGACGTGAGGCGCTGGCCGCCCGCCGTGACCCTGGCATGCCCGCCGACGTCGTCGACCGCGTCACCCGGCGACTCGATCTCGGGCCGACCCGCTGACTCTCAGGCGTCCTGTTCGCAGTGCTGGTTCACGAAAGCCCGGACGTACCCGGCGGATTGGCGCACATACATCCAGCTCCAGAACCCGAGCCCCGTCTGCGTCGGGCTGGCGACCATGGTGATCTCGCCCTCGAAACACCGGCCGACGATGTAGCGCGCCCGCGAGACATGCGGCGTGAACGTGACGACGATGATATGTCGCCAGCCGTAAATCGTTGCCCGCCTGACTATTTCGCGCGCCTCGCCGTCGGTGGTCCAGGGGTCGGGCACGAAACAGGCCACCCGGAAGGCGAATCGGCCCCCGCAGTACTTGTCCATCAGCGGATCGTCGGCACCGGTGGACTGCGAGATCAGCACCTCGGGCGCGTAACCGCGCTCGGCCAATTCGATGCCGACGTCGAATCGTTCGTAGGGCGTTCCGCCGAGGACCACGATCACGTCGGCCGGTCGTAAAGGGTCCACTTGCGGGTACACGAAGACCGGTAGCCCGGCGACAGCGGCAGCGAGCACGGTGACGAGTGCGCCGACGAGCAACCATCCCGCACGTCGAAAGATCGACACCGCACCGACGATAGGCGAAATCAGCGTCTTCTCCCACCGCCCGTGAGCAGGCACACTGGTGCCCATGACCGACACCGCCGTAAGCCCCGAACACCTCGACGTCGTCATCGTCGGCGCCGGACTGTCCGGCATCGGGGCCGCCTACCGGCTGCAGACCGAGCATCCGCACCGCAGCTACGCCGTTCTCGAGGCCCGCGCCGATCTCGGTGGTACCTGGGACTTGTTCCGCTACCCCGGAATCCGGTCCGATTCGGACATGTTCACCCTCGGTTACCCGTTCAAGCCGTGGCGGGCCGCGCGGTCCATCGCCGACGGCGCCTCGATCCTCGACTACATCCGCGAGACGGCCGTGGAGAACGGCATCGACCGTCACATCCGTTTCGGGTCACGGGTGATCGGTGCCGACTGGTCGTCGGCGCGGGCCCGCTGGCAGCTGACCATCGCGCACGAGGGCCCCGACGGACCCGAGCTCAGTACGCTGACCTGCTCTTTCCTCTACGCCTGCGCCGGCTATTACGACTATCAGCAGCCGCACGACCCGCAGTTCCCCGGCCGCGCCGAGTTCGCGGGCACGATCGTGCACCCGCAGTTCTGGCCCGCCGATCTCGACGTGCGCGACAAGCGGGTGGTGGTCATCGGCAGCGGCGCCACCGCGGTCACCCTGGTCCCCAATCTGGCTGCCGAGGCCGCGCACGTCACCATGCTGCAGCGCAGTCCCACCTGGATCAGCCCGGTTCCCGGCCGCGACAAACAGGCCGACAAGATCCGCGGCCTGCTACCCGCCGGCCTCGCGCACCGCGTGATCCGCACCAAGAACATCCTGTTCAACATCGGTTTCTATCAGTACTGCCGCCGCCGCCCCGCCGCCGCGCGCAAACTCCTCACCGGCCTGGCCACCCGCATTCTCAAAGACGAGAACCTCGTCGCCCGGCACTTCACCCCCGACTACGACCCGTGGGACCAGCGCCTGTGCGCGGCCCCCGACGCCGACTTCTTCAAAGCGCTGAAGAAGGGCAAGGCCTCGGTGGTCACCGACCACATCGACAGCTTCGTCCCCGAGGGAATCCGCCTCGCCTCGGGCCAGACGGTGCCCGCCGACATCATCGTCACCGCCACCGGCCTGCGGTTGCTCGCCTTCGGCGGGATCGCCCCCTCGGTCGACGGAAAGCAGGTCGACCTCGCCGACCAATTCGTCTGGCAGGGCGCCATGCTCACCGGGCTACCGAATTTCGCGATCTGCGTCGGCTACACCAACGCCTCCTGGACGCTGCGCGCCGACCTCACCTCCCGCCTGGTCTGCAAGGTGCTCACCCATCTCGATCGCACCGGCGCCCCCGCGGTGGTCCCCGAACCGGGCCGCAACCTGAAACAGCACCCTTTGCTCGACCTGAACGCCGGCTACATCCTCCGTTCGATCGCCGCGTTCCCCAGGCAAGGTGACCGTCATCCGTGGCGGGTCAGGCAGAACTACCTGCTCGATGCCTTGCTCACCCTGCGCACCGACCTCGGTAAGACCCTTCGCCCGGTGCACCGGGTCCACGAATTCACCCACAACGGGTGAGGTGAACCGGGGACCTGGTTCCTACCGTTGGCCTATGCCGAAGTGGCATGTCCGTTGATCGACGGAAAGGCCGAGTGATGACCAACAGGAACCAACACGAAGTCCGCGACGGAATCGCGGCAGGCACCTCCATCGCCGCCGGGATCCTGCTGGCGGTCGTCGGTGTGCTGCAGATCTTGCAGGGAATCTCCGCCGTGGCCAACGACGATCTGATCGTCGTCGGGCCCGAGTACGCCTACCAGTTCGACCTCACCAGCTGGGGTTGGTGGCACATCGTCCTCGGCGCGATCGTGGTGATCGTCGCGATCGGCCTGATCGCGGGCCAGACGTGGGGCCGGGTGGCGGCCATGCTGATCGCCGCGTTGTCCATCGTGGCGAACTTCCTGTGGCTGCCGTACTACCCGTGGTGGTCGATCATCATCATCGTGCTGGACGTGGTCGTGATCTGGGCGATCGCGACCTGGCACCCGCGCGCCGTCTGAGATCGATACCCGACGCCGCCCGGCTGTTCGCCGGGCGGCGTTGTCATGTCAGCCGGAGATCTTATCGACAGGGGAGTCGCCGAGCATGCCGATCAGGTGATGCGACAGCTTCTCGGCGAGCACCGCGAGCTCGGCCTTCTGTGCTTCGTCGAGCCCGTCGAGCACCAGTCTGCGGACCGCCACAAGGTAGTCCGGCGTTGCCTCGACGACCTTGGCGAGCCCGCTCGGCGTGAGCGCGGCCTCGACCCCTCGACCCGTTGTCACGGCCACCCGCCGGACGAACCCCACCCGCTCGAGCTTGGAAACCACGTGGGAGACCCGCGAAATGGAACCGTGCCCGCGCGCGGCGAGCATGCTCAGCCGCATCCGGTGGCCCGGTGAATCCTGGAGCAGAGCCAGCACCCGGTACTCGAAGTGCGTCAACCCGAACTCGCGTTGCAGCCGGGAGTCGAGCACGCTGGGGACCCGCATCACGAGGGTGACCACAGCGCCCCACGCACGACGTTCGACCGAGTCGAGATCGTCGGTCACCACGGCCCCTCTCCCACATGATATTTGCTCAACGATTGCTGATTGTCGGAAAACTGTATATCGGCCGATGGTCGGTGTCCACGCGAGACCGGCATGTCTCCCGGTGAGATGCTTGCCTGAACGGCGGCGCGTCCGGAGGGCTGACAAGTTGCGGGGCGATCGCCTCGCGCACGGCACGCCCGGTCGACCAGGCGATTTGACTTCGTCGTCGGGGCTGCGTAACTTAGTTCGAGTCAGAGCGACACGGACACCGACCCGGCCACAAGATGGCGGGGACACGAGGTAGGACGATGAGCGCCTGGCAGCCAAGTTGCCAGAACCCCGGATTTGCTTCGGCTGGTTCTCTGCGCTAGGTTGGAACAGTTGCCTTGCTGAAGCCCCTGCGACAAGTTGCGGGTGGATGTTTG
>NZ_BDBI01000048.1 GCF_001612905.1 Nocardia ignorata NBRC 108230
AATCACGAATGTCACCAACCAGTTGCGCGCCAACTCCGGTGCGATGATCGAGATCGTCGATATCGCGCCCCTGCTGATGCAGAACATCGACGGCGCGATGGACCCCGAGCGCAAGATCTTCCGCTCACACGCATTGATCGGGACCACGCTCTCCGGCGAGATGGTCAGCCTGTTCTGTGAGCGTGTCCAGATGCGTTCCGACGGCTGCCGTTCCGGGAACTCGCATGACCTCGGCCCGGACTACGGGTTCACGGCCGCACTGCTCGGGATCACGAAATAGCCTGGACCGACGCGGCGGTATCGGGTTGCAGGTGCGCGAGGAGGAGTTTGATCAGCAGTACCGGGCCGAACCAGAGCAGGAAGGTCGGCACTGTGAGCATCGACGTGGTGATCGCTACGCCGAATACTGTGGCGGCGAAGGCGACCGGCACGCGCAGCTGATCGGGCACCGAGAGCACGACGACGGCCGCCGCGAGGACGAGGCCGTAGATGGTCGCCGCGACCCACCAACCGAACCCCGGGACCACCAGCGCCAGCAGGAACGGTTGGCCGTGGATGGCGACGAACGTGAGGTGATGACGGGCGGTTCGGCCGTGCCGGTGGAACCAGTTCTTGGCCGATGCTGTCGCATTGACCACCGCGCCGCCGAACAGGTCGAAGCCGATCAGGGCGACCACCACGACGACCAGTGCGGAGCCCCCAGCGCTTCTCGCCAGCAGCGCAGCCGTCACCCCACCGACGACTGCCGACGAATAGCACAGGGCTGCTTCACTTCTCGTCGCTCCGGGCGCGATGAGCCGGTCGGTGATGGTCATCGCCGGATACCTTCCACACACACCTGCACCAGGGGTTCGGTCATCTCGGTGAGGGCGACGCGGTCGTCGGCCAGCCACTGCACCAGGCACCCTTCGATCGCGCCGACGATCACCGCGGCGTGCGCGTCGCCGATACCCGCCCGCAATTGCCCCTCGGCGTCGGCCGCACGCAGCAGTTCCGCGACGGCCGCCCGGTAGCCCTCGTAGACGGCGGCCATATCCAGCGGTGTCCTGGCCGACCACACGTCCAGCAATACGCGCGCGTAGTCCGGGTGGGCCGCCAGCATCGCCACGGTCGACCGGATCAACTGCGCCAGCCGATCGAGCGCTGGTCCGCTGCCAGGCGCGGCGAGTTGCTGTTCCGCGCGGGCACGGTATTGGTCGAACGCGGCGGTGAGCAGTTCCTCCCGGCTGCTGACCGCGAGGTAGACACTCCCTTTCGCGACCCCGGCCTCCGCCGCCACATCCTCGATCCGCGACGCGGCGAACCCTTTCCTGGCGAAGACCCGGACGGCCGCCTCCAGAATCTCGGTCCGCCGCGCATCTACATCCACTCGCTTCGGCATGAATTTATAATGACTGACCAGTCAGCCATAGTCCACAGTTACTTGGATGCGGACGGTGGAGGGATTCAGCGTTTGGTGACGACTCGTTCGCCCTCGCCGGGTTTCCAGATGGTGATGGCGAGCTGGTCGTCGGCGACTTCGACCGTGGAGGCGCTGGTGAGGTCGGCGACGTAGAAGTGGTCGAACTTCTGGCCGCGGATGTCGAAACCGCTGTCGTCGAAGAGTTTCTGCGCGAAGCGGGCGTGGACGGATTCGTCCTTCAAGTCGGTGACGGTGCCGAAGAGTTTGGCGTCGCCCTCGGTGACGTTGGTGTCGACGGTCGCGGTGTGCAGGCAGAAGCGTGGGTCACGGGCGAGGTCGTCGAACTTGCGCGTGTCCGGCATGCCCGCCAGCACCAGCATGCCCTCGAAGATCATCGGTTCGATCGGGCTGATCCGTGGCCATCCGTCGGCGCGGAGGGTGCCGAGCATGCACAGGTTGCCGGTGGCTCGGTGTCTGCGCAGGAACAGCTCGGCGATGCGCGGCGCTTCCTCGATGAACTGGCTCCAAGTGGTCATACGCTCACGCTACGACGCAACCTTGACATCCTGTGTCAAGGTTCGCGGCTAGTCTCGGGGTATGCGAGCGAGCAGGCTGGTGCAGCTACTGCTCCTGTTGCAAGCCAACGGCGGGTCGACGGCCGGGGAGCTCGCGCGGGAGCTGGAGGTGTCGGTGCGCACGGTGTACCGGGATGTGGAGGCGCTGTCGGCGGCGGGTGTGCCGGTGTACAGCGAACCCGGGCGCGGCGGCGGGGTGCGATTGGTCGACGGGTACCGAACCCGGCTCACCGGCCTCACCTCCGACGAGGCCGACGCCGTCTTGCTGGCCGGCCTACCGAGCGCCGCCGCCGACCTCGGCCTCGGCACCGTCCTCGCCACCGCGCAGCTGAAAATGCTGGCCGCGCTGCCACCGGAACTGCGCGGCCGGGCAACCCGCATCGCCGAGCGCGTCCACATCGATATGCCCGGCTGGTTCCACCGCCCCGACGAAACCCCCACTCTCGCAACCATCGCCGATGCCGTCTGGCACGACCGCCGCCTTGCCATCACCTACCGGCGAGGTGACGGCGCCGTGGAACGAACGGTCGACCCGTTGGGCCTGGTGATGAAGGCGGGCACCTGGTATCTCGTCGCGCGCGTCCGCTCCGATATCCGTTCCTATCGGGCCAGCCGGATCGCCTCGGCCCACCTCACCGGCGAAACATTCGCCCGCCCAACCGATTTCGACCTCGCCGCCCACTGGCAGGCCGCAGCAGCCGACTTCGGGCGGTCCATGCTGAAAGTCGACGCGCGATGCCGGATCGCCACCGAACACCTCGGCCTGTTGCGCCTCATGAACGACCCGGCAGCCGTCCACGCCGCACTGGCCTCCCTCGGCCCCACCGACCCCGACGGCTGGGCCGACATCACCATCCCCTCCGAGTCCTACGAAGTACTGACCCACGCCCTACTCCCCCTGGCAAACCACGTCGAGGTCCTCGCTCCCCCCGAGTTCCGCGCCCACCTACGGACAATCACCGAGGCCATGGCCGCGCGCTACCGCA
>NZ_BDBI01000049.1 GCF_001612905.1 Nocardia ignorata NBRC 108230
CAGTGGTCCCGTCCGGGCGAGAGTACGGCAGGTACACCCACCAGCACCGCCCGAAACAACGACCGCCCCCACCCATCCTCACGGCTCCCAATCCAAAACCTTTCCCAGCGAACGAAACTGAGCACCGGCCGGAGTCATCCGCAAAGCCGCGTCACGAACAGCGACCAACGGCCGCGCGGACAGTTGAGCGACAACCCCGATCGTTCCCGACCGCCGAGTGATCATCTGCGTACGAGGCCGACGCTCGGAGTCATAGCGCCGCAACCCATCAGTCGTACCGGCCAACCGCGAAAGAACCACGGCATCCTCGAGCGCCTGACACCCACCCTGCCCGAGATTCGGCGTCATAGCGTGAGCGGCATCGCCGAGCAGCGCGAGACGACCCGCGGTGAAGGTCGACAGCGCGGGAAGTTCATAGATGTCGTTGTGCAGCACCGTGTTCGGATCGGCAGCCGCGAGCAGCGCCGGAATGGGATGGTGCCACGCGGCGAAGCGGGCACGCACGTCGGCGAAACTGCCGCCGGCATCTTCCTCCGCGTCGTAGACCGCGAAGCAGTAGATGCGCCCATCGGGCAGCGGCGCCATGCCGAAACGCGCTCCGCGACCCCATGTTTCGCCGAACCCGGTCAACGGCTCGGCGATACCGACCACCGCGCGCCACACCGTGTACCCGGCATATCGCGGCGCGACCTCCCCACAGACGGCCCGCCGGACAACGCTGCGGATACCGTCTGCGCCGACGACCAGGTCGGCAGTAGAGCTGACCTGGCCAACGTCTCGCCCCGAACCGGCCGAATGAACGACCGTCCCGTCCAGGTCGACCCGATCTACCGAAACCCCGGTTTCGACAACATCTTCCGGCAGAGCACCCCGGAGGATATCCAGCAACGCAGCCCGATGAATCATCACCGGCGCCCCGAATCGACGCCGCATGGTCGCCACATCGGTCCGCGACAACCATCGCCCCCGCTCGTCCCGAATCCCCGCCGACACATCGTCCAACCCCTGCGCCCGCACCGCCGCGCCGACACCGAGTGCGTCCAGCGCCCGCAAAGCATTGGGCCACAGCGAGATGCCCGCCCCGACCTCGGTGTACCGCGCCGCTCGTTCGAGCACCCGCACCGACCAGCCGCGTTCGATCAGCCCGAGGGCGACCGCCGTTCCCCCGATTCCGCCGCCGACAACTATCGCTGTAGCCATTCCGAACCCTTCGTATCGAGTGACGATCCCTGTCCGGGTACCACCTGCGGACCGGAGAGGCTCGCGCACGAAGCCTCCCGGTGCGATGCCACCGTACTACAGCTGTAGTGAACAGCACTACGGATGTAGTGACTATCACTACGCCCGTAGTATCGATGTGTGGCAACCAAACGCGAACAGATCCTCGACGCGGCCATCGAGGTATTGGGCACGCGCGGCTCACGTGGCATTACCCACCGCGCCGTAGACCAAGCTGCCGAACTACCCGCCGGCTCCACGTCCAACTACTTCCGTACCAGAGAAGCGCTGCTGTGCGGGGTGGCCGAGCGTCTCGAGCAGCGCGATCACGCCGACTGGACCGCCCTGCACCGCGTCCTCGGGCCGCCCACCGTCGACCACCTCGTCGACGCACTCGCCCGATTCATCACCCGCGCGACGACCACCGACCGCGTCCGCACCCAGGCCCGCCTCGCCCTCTTCGGCGAATCCCAAGCGATGCCGACCGTTGCCGAATCGCTGCGGCGCGGGCACGGCCGACTACGGGAGCAGGCGGTCGAGCTCGCCGCTCAGGCGGGCATCGGTCCGATCGATGCCGGGATCCTGGTCGACTACATGGACGGCGCGGTCATCCACCGCCTGACCGGCGCGGAGCACGGCAAAGACCCCCGTGAGGCGCTCGAACGGCTGACTCGAACACTTTCGCCGCCTGCCCGAAAGGCACCCTGACCGCACCTCGCGACCGGCTACCCGAACAACGCGCCGATGCGTTCTGCCGCATCCTCTCGACTGAACCCGACACACTCCGAACATTCATCGACGATGGGGTGTGTACAGCGCAGGACGTGGGCCAGGAAATCGATGGTGCGCGTGAGATCACGCACGCGCGCTCCGAGTTCGGCCTGCTTGCCCGCGAAGAGTTCGACCCGCTCCGCACGGGACCGCGCCGCGAACAGGTCCTTGATCTCGGCCAGCGAGAGCCCGGCGCGTTGACAGAGCAGCACGAGACGCGCCCGCACCACCAGATCGTCGCTGTAGACCCGATGACCGCCCGGCGCTCGGGGCGGGACGAGTACGCCCACGTCCTCCCAATGACGCAGAACATGAGCGGCGACACCCAGTTCGACGGCGACATCACCGATTCGGCGCGGTCCGGCGGCATTGGTCACGTTCGCCTCTTTACTTCAGGTCGACCTGAAGTTCTAGCGTAGCTCCATGACAACCGAACACAACCTCGCACAGGTGGGCGAGCGAGTAGCGACGCCGGATGTGTGGCAATGCTGCCGCGCCGTGTCCACGGCGATCACCGGTGCTGTGCTGCCGCGCCGACCCGATCGCCGATTCCTTTCCGCACTGCGCGACAATGGATTACCGCGTGGCTCGACAACGGTCGAACTGGTCGCCTTGGCACAGAACGCCCGCAACGTGCCGACCGCGGCCGTCGTCGAAGGGGTGTTCACTCCGCGCCGGATCGAGTCCGCGATGACGGCCTTCGTTGTGCGGCACCCCCGGGCGACCTTCCTCGTCGACCCGGGCATCTGCGTCGACGTGCGGCGCCGGGCGGTAGCCGGACTACCGCCGATACTGCGACTCGCGGTGAACCCGCCGAGCGATGTGCTCGATATCCGAGAGTCCTTGCAGCGCAGCGGAATCGATGCCAGCGACATCGACTTCGCACTGCCCACTCACCTGCACTGGGATCATGTCGCCGGACTGCTCGATCTGCCGGACCTGCCGCTGCGGCTACATCGACCGGAACACCGGTGGGCGATGACCGGCCCGGTCGCCCCCGTCGGCGGCGTGCGGCAAGCCGTCCGGGATCGCCCGCTCGACTGCTACGAACTCGACGGCCCGCCCGTCCTCACCTTCGCCGCGAGCCACGATGTGTTAGGCGACGGCGCGGTGGTGCTGGTCGATCTGTCCGGCCACACACCGGGCAGCATCGGAATTCTGCTCCGCACCGCACGCGGACCCGTCCTGCTGGCGGGCGACGCCGTCTGGCACAACCTCCAGACCACCGAGCTACGCCAGAAGTCGGGCTACCCCGGTGCGCTGGCCGACGACGACCGCACCGGCGCCTGGCGAACGATCCATCGCCTGCACGCTGTTCGCGATGCGGTCCGCATCGTGCCCAGCCACGACCACCGGGCCGCGTGCGCATGGACCGAAGACAGCGCGACCGGGCTGCCCACGCAGGACAGCCCGGTCGCCGCCGAACCGCTACACGATCGAGAACAGCAGCGCCGCGACCGCGAAACTCACCACTGACAACACGGTTTCGAGCACCGTCCACGTCTGCAGTGTCTGTTTCACCGTCATGTTGAAGTACTTCGCGATGATCCAGAAACCGCCGTCGTTCACGTGGCTGAGGATGATCGAGCCCGCGGCGATCGCCATGGCGATCAGGGCGATCGACACCTGCGAGTAGTTCTGCTCGGCGACCAGCGGGGCGACGATGCCGCCGGTGGTGACGATGGCGACCGTGGCCGAACCCTGGGCGATGCGCAGGCCGCAGCTGATGAGGTAGGCGAGCACGATGACGGGCAGGCCGGCCGCCGACATCGTGTCGGCCAGGGCGGTGCCGATACCGGTGGCCGAGATGACCTTGCCGAAGAACGCGCCCGCGCCGACCACCAGCAGCACCATGCCGACCGGCTTGAGCGATTCGGCCGTGATGACGCTGAGTTCCTGCACGGTGGAACCACGCCGGATACCGAGCAGGTAGAACGCCACGAGCACGGTGATGAGCAGCGCCACGGCGGGCGTACCGAAGAAGGTGAGCACCTGCAGCAGGGCCGAATCCTTGTCCAGCAGTTGGTATCCGAAGGTGGCACCGAGGATCAGTACCAGCGGGATGGCGATGATGGCGCCGATCAACGCCACCGAGGGTGGTGCCTTGGTGACCACACCGGTGGCGACGATGCCGCCTTCCTCGTCGTCGGTGTCGGGTTCGAGCGGCACGAATTCCTCGGGTACCGAGACGATGACCCGCTTGCCGATGTAGGTGCCCCAGAGGATGCCGGAGGCGATGAAACCCGGTATGCCGCAGACGAATCCCATCACGATCAGCCAGCCGAGACTCACCCCGAGCAGTCCGCCGAGCGCGACCGGTCCCGGATGCGGCGGCAGGAACGCGTGCGTCATGGACAGACCGGCCAGCATGGGCATGGCGTAGAGCACCAGCGAGCGTCCACCGCGCTTGGCCGCGACGTAGATCAGGGGTGCCAGGACGAAGATACCGATGTCGAAGAACACCGGGATGCCGAAGATGAGGCCGAGGATGCCCATCGCGACTGGCGCGCCCTTCTCACCGAACACCCGCAGCAGCTTGTCGGTGAGAACATCGGCGCCACCGGATCTTTCGAGGATCGCACCGAGCACGGTGCCGAGCCCGATGATCACCGCGATGTGTCCGAGAATATTGCCGAAGCCGGTCTCGAGCAGTGACTCACCCGCCTTGAGCGGGGTGCCGACGATCTGGGAGATCGGTAGTCCGGCGGCCAGTGCCAGCAGCAGACCGGTGAGCAGCAGCGCGACGAACGGCTCCAGTTTGATCTTGATAATAGCGATGAGCAGTACGGCGATCGCGAGACCGCACAGCACCAGCAACCCGGGGGTGGTGGTGCGCAACCAGTCGACTGTGGCGCCCATGGACAAACCTCTCAATCCAGCGAATGAACGAAACGTGCGGCCCGCGAGCCGATCTCGGACCAGCGCGAGCTCGCGACGTCCAGGGGCGCGACCACCTCGGTGCCCGCGGTGACGGCGATGGCGCCCGCCTGCAGGTATTCCCGCGCGTTGTGCGCGTTGACGCCGCCGGACGGAATCAGGAACACATGCGGGAACGGACCGAGCAGGTCTTTGAGATAGGCGGGGCCGAGCGAGCGGGCGGGGAAGATCTTCACCGCTGCCGCACCCAGGTCGACCGCCGCCACTACCTCGGTGGGCGTGAAGGCACCCATGATGACCGGAATCTGGTTCGCCACAGCGACTTCCGCGACTTCCGGACGCACCGCAGGGGTGACCAGGAACTGCGCGCCGACGTCGACGGCCGCCGCCGCCTGGTCGCGGGTGGTGACGGTGCCGACGCCGATCACCGCGTCGGCGGCGCGGCGCGCCTTCGCGATCGCGTCGAGCACACCGAGGGTGGTGAAGGTGAATTCGACCGCACGCAAACCCGCCCCGGCCAGTGCCTCGGCCAGTGCGACGGGATCGGGGACGGCGGGTGCGCGGACGACGGTGAGCGCCCGGTCGGCCCGGATCACCTCCATCGCCCGTGACGACGAGCTCAGCAGTGGATTCATCGGGTCTCCTCTCGCGTGGCGTCCATGCGCAGGGCACGACCGGCGCGGACTCCGGTCGCGGTGCCGTTCTCCACGGCGAATTCGCCGTTGACCAGCACGTGCTGGATACCACGCGCCTGCTGACGTGGCTGCTCGAACGTGGCCGTGTCGTGGATCGTCGCCGGATCGAACACCACCAGGTCGGCGGCGAAACCGGGTCGGATCAGGCCGCGCTCGGCCAGCCGCAGCCGGGCGGCGGGACGGCCGGTGAGGTGATGCACGCAGTCCTCGAGACCGAGGACGCCGAGCTCACGAACATAGCGCGACAGGTAGCGTGGGAAGGTGCCCCACGCGCGCGGATGCGGGCGGGCGCCGACGAGCAAACCGTCGCTGCCGCCCATGTGCCCGGCGTCGACCATGATCGCGCGCACGTTCTCCTCGTGGCCGACGTGCTGCAGGATCGTGGTGGCCAGCTGGTCGCGTTCCAGCAGCTCGAAGAACACCTCGACGGGCGCGGTGCCGCGCTCGGCGGCGATCTCGGCGACGGTGCGGCCGACGTGCTCGGCGAGTTCGTCGTTGCCGACACCGCTGATCTGGATGGTCTCCCACTCGACGGTGACTCCGTGACACCCGTCGGACCCGTGCACGTCCACATCGGCGGCGATGCGGCTGCGCGCGGCCGGGTCACCGAGCCGGTCCAGCGCGACGTCGGGACCGCCCGACATCGCCCAGCTGGGCAGCAATGCCGACAGGGTGGTCGAACCGGGCAGGTACGGGTAGGTGTCGAGGGTGATGTCGCAGCCGTCGGCGCGGGCCCGGGCGATCATGGCGAGCAATTCCGGTGCGCGACCGCGGTTCACGCCGAAGTTCATGGTGGCGTGGGTCAGGTGCAGGGCGCAGCCGGTGGCCTTCGCCAGACCGATCATCTCGGCGTAGGCCTCCAGCGCGCCTGCGCCGTAGGAGCGGGTGTGCGGAGCGTAGAAGCCACCGTAGGAGGCGACGACGGCGCACAGGGCGGCGAGTTCACCGGTGTCGGCATACATTCCGGGCGTATAGGTGAGCCCGCTCGACATGCCGACCGCGCCCTCGTCGAGCCCCTGTGCGAGCAGCGCGCACATCCGGTCGATCTCGGAGGTGGTCGCCGCACGCTGATCGGCGCCGACGACGAGCAGACGCAGTGTCCCCTGCGGCACCAGATAGGCGGCGTTGGGAGTGATGCCCTGGTCGAGCCGGTCCAGGTACTGACCGACGGTGCGCCAGGAGAAGTCGAAGTCGGCGGGGTTGCCGTTCCATCCCGCGATCTGCTTGCGCACCAGCGCGAGTGCGGCGTCGTCGATCGGCGCGTAGGACAGCCCGTCCTGCCCGATCACCTCGGTGGTGACGCCCTGAGTGATCTTCGGGATGTGCTCGGGGTGGGTGAGCAGGTACAGATCGGAATGGGCGTGCATATCGATGAAGCCCGGCGTGAGGACCGAGCCCGGCCGCACGTCGATCACGGGGGCGTCGGTGTGGATCGAGTCGGCGATCTCGGCGATGCGGCCGTCGCGGACGAGGACGTCGCCGTGGGTGCGTGGTCCGCCGGTGCCGTCGACGATATCGATGTCGCGAAAGAGCAAGGAGGTCATGGTCGTCCGTCAGAAGTAGGTGCGGATGAGGTCGACCACGCGCGGGTGCGCCGTCTCGGCGGAGTCGATCACGGGAATCAGCCGCCATTTGTCGAAGGCGGTACAGGGGTGGGAAAGGCCCAACCGCACAACACTTCCCACGGGCAGATCCGCGAACGAGGCGCCGGGCAGACGCAGGAAGGTGTGCTGGTCGTTGAGCGCGCTCACATGCGCGCCCGACGGGAGTGCCGACCCGCCGACCACGAGTTGCGGTGTCGGCAGGCCCTCGTCGAAGGGGAAGTCGCGTTTGCCGCCGTCGAGCAGGGCGAGTTCCGGCTCCGGACGGGACATGACCCGGGCCCAGCCGTGCATCGCCGAACGCAGGCCGGGGTCGGCGGCGGGGGCGCTCAGCGGGGAGATGCCCGCGTAGAAGCCGTCGTCGTGGACGAGGTACGCGCCGCTGCGCAACACCACGGTGGTCGATCCCGGCGCGGTCGGCAGCTGATCCGAGGCGAGACCTGCCAGTTCTTCGACGACCAGTTCGGGATAGGCACTGCCGCCCGCCGAGACGATAGCGGGCCCGGAGTACAGCTCGCCGAGTTCGCGGTGCAGGGCGGCGAGTTCGCGCAGGTAGTCACGAACCGCGGTCAGCGCCGCGGGGGTGCGATCGTGGGCGAGCGCGCCTTCGTATCCGCCCACGCCCGCAAGCACGAGACGTTCGCTGCCGACCAGGGCGTGCGCGACCGCGAGCGCCTCGGCACCGGTCCGCGCCCCGGTACGACCGTGCGCGCCACCCAGTTCGACGAGCACGCGGACCCGCGGACCGGGCGCGGTGTCGCGCAGGATCTTGTCCATCAGCTCGACGGTGGCGACGCTGTCGGCCCAGCAGTAGAACTCGAAATTCTCGTCGCGCGCCGACTCCTCGGCCACCCAGGCCAGCCCGATCGGGTCGACCAGCGCGTTGGCGAGCAGGATCCGGCCGACTCCGAAGGAGCGGGCGAGCTGTGCCTGCCAGGCGGTGGCCAGGGTGATTCCCCAGGCACCTGCCCGCAGCTGTTCGCGCCACAGCTGCGGCGCCATGGTGGTCTTGCCGTGCGGGGCGAGCGCGACACCACCGGCACTGCTCCAGTCGGCCATCAGCGCCCGGTTGGCGTCGAGGGCAGCGCGGTCGAGGGTGAGCAGCGGCGTCTGCCAGTGCGTGAGTTGCGGTGTGCCCGTCAGGTATTCGCGGACCGTATGGCCCCACGCGGCGGGTGGGGCGCTCTTGATGTGCGGGCCGAGCAGCTCGGCGGCCAGCGCGTCGACGACATCGTTGTCGATGGTCACAGCATCCCTTTCCCGGCGGGTACACAGCCGGATCGGACATGTCCGGCAGCTATTGCACTATATGCAACGTGAGTTGCACTGAATGTTTCTGCTCGTTATTGTGCATGCAGACAGCAGTGACCGCAACCACGAAAGGTCCGACGGGGTGACCCACGCAACAAAGGCACAGCCCAGGGCGGTCACCGTCGGCGAGGGATTGGCGGTGCTCGTCGCCGAGCCCGGCCCGCTCGAACGCTCCGGGATGTTCGAGCGTTGCGCCGGTGGCGCCGAGGCGAACGTGGCCTCGGTGCTGGCCCAGCTCGGGATATCGGCGGCGTGGCTGTCGCGGGTCGGTGACGACGGGTTCGGGCGCTACCTGACGGCCGAGCTGGCCAGTGCGGGGGTGGACGTGGCAGCGGTCGCGGTCGACCCGATGCGGCCGACCGGCATCTACATCAAGGAACGCGGCGGCGGCTCGGACGCGCCACACGACCTACCCCGGGGCGAGAGCCGCATGCATTACTACCGGTCCGGGTCGGCCGCCAGCGCCCTCTCGCCTGCCGACCTCGACGCACCGCCACTGGTACGAGCCGACCTCGTGCACTTCACCGGCATCACCCCCGCGCTGTCCGAGTCGGCCTGCGCGCTCACCCGTGGCCTGCTCGACCGCCCGCGACACGGTTCGCTGGTCAGCTTCGACCTGAATTACCGTCCGGCCGTGTGGGGTTCGCGTATCGGTGCGGCCGCCGACGAACTCGCCGCGCACGTGCGTGGCGCCGATGTCGTGTTCCTCGGCGCCGACGAAGCCACCGAGATCTTCGGTACCGGTGATCCGGCGGCCCTGCGTGGCTTGTTCCCCGAACCCGGGCAGCTGATCGTCAAGAACGACAAGCACACCGCGATCGGCTTCGACGGTGATCACGTGGTGGAAGTTCCCGCGCTGAACCTCACCGTCACCGAACGCATCGGCGCCGGTGACGCTTTCGCCGGCGGCTATCTCGCGGCGCTGCTGCACGGCGCCGACCTGCGCACCCGCCTGCGCTACGGGCACCTGTGCGCGGCCGCGACTCTCACCGCCTCGGGCGATTCGGCGAAACTTCTACCGTCCCAAGAACTCCGGCGACTGGCCGCGCTTGCTGACGACGCGTGGACGGGGCTCACCTATCCACCGCGAGCAGATGGGACGATCGGGCCATGAGTCAAAGCGTGTCGCGAGCCCTGTCCATTCTGATCGCGCTCGGCGAGGATTCGCAGTCCCTCGACGAACTGGCGGGCCGGCTCGGGGTGCACAAGTCGACGGTGCTGCGGCTGCTACAGACCATGCAGGCCGAACGATTCGTGGTCCGCGACGCCGCGCACCGCTATTCACTGGGCAGCCGCGTGTTCGAATTGGCAAGCCACGCACTGGAAAACCGTGACGTGCGCACGGTCGCCCGGCCGCATCTGAGCGCCCTCGGCATGACCACCGGCCAGACGGTGCACCTGGCCGCCTACGAGTCCGGCGACGCGGTCTACATCGACAAGGTCGATGCCGAACAGTCGGTGCGGATGTACTCGCGCATCGGCAGGCCAGCTCCCCTGCATTGCACGGCCGTCGGCAAGGTCCTCGTCGCCGCGCTGCCTCGATCCGAATGGGCGACGGTGGCAGCACGTTTGGACTACCACCCGTTCACCCCACGCACCCTGCGTACGCCGGAGCGATATCTCGCCGAGCTGGAAAGAGTTGCCGCCCAGGGCTTCGCCGAGGACCACGAGGAACACGAGAGCTTCGTCAACTGCATCGGGGTGCCTGTGCGCGACGGCATCGGCAATGTGGTCGCCGCCGTGTCGGTCTCGGTGCCCGATGTGCTGCTCGATCACGACCAGGTGCTCGCACTGCTCCCCCAGGTGCGTGCGTGCGCCGATGCCATCTCCACCGAACTCGGCTGGGATCCCCGCCGAGCCGTCCCCGCGAGGAAAGGCTGAACCATGTCCGACAAGATCGCCGTCCGCACCTCCGACGCTCCCGCCCCCGCCCACACCTTCTCCCAGGGCGTGCGCAAGGGACCGTTTATCCAGGTCTCCGGGCAGGGGCCGGTCGATCCGGAAACCAACGAGTACCTGCACCAGGGTGACGTGGCCGCTCAGACCACCCGCACCCTGATGAACGTGAAGGCCATCATCGACGCGTCCGGCGCCACCTTCGACGACGTGGTGATGTTGCGCGTGTACCTCACCAAGCGCGAGGACTTCGCGATCATGAACGAGGCGTACGGCGAGTTCGTCACCCGGCACACCACCGACGGGGTGTTGCCGTCGCGCACCACCGTGTTCACGGGGCTGCCGCGCGCCGAGATGCTCGTGGAGATCGATGCCGTGGCGATCGTGACCGATTGAGCGACTGCGTTTCCCGCGATGCGAAAGACACCGGAGCGAGGCTCGTGTTGAGATGGGTCGGGCCCCGCCTGGGGCCTGTTCGAACCGTCCTACCCGAGGATCAGCCTATGTTCGTCAAGACCGCCCGTCCGCTCGCCGTCGCCGCACTCGCCCTGTTCGTCACCGCCACCGGTGCGGGCACCGCCTCGGCCGCCACCGCGACGCCCGTCGTCGGTTCGGTGTCGATCTGCACCGGCATCCCGGTCGGGCCGCTCACCATCAGCGTCTGCCTGTGACCTAGGCCAGTCGAAGAAGCAGGTGGGGTGGTGCCGCACAGCGGCGCCACCCCACTTTGCGTTCCGGCTCAGTGTTCCGCGTCGCGAACCAACAGCGCGATCTGTACCCGATTGGCGAGGCCGAGCTTGGTGAACAGGTTGGTGGTGTGTGCCTTGACGGTGGCGACGGTGACCTGTAACCGCGCGGCGATCTCCGGGTTGCCGAGCCCGTCCGCGATGGCTCGCGCGGTGTCGAGTTCGCGTTCCGACAGGGCGGCCAGCCGTTTCCGCGCGGCGTCGCGGGAGTCGCTGCGGGCTTCGGCGGAGCCCGGCCCGGTCGCCGCGGCGATCACCCGCGCCGTGACCGTGGGAGACAGCACGGGATCACCGGCCGCGACGGTGCGCACCGCCTCGGCGATCCGGGCGGGCGGGGTGTCCTTGAGCACGAAGCCGAGGGCCCCGGCGCGTAGGGCACGCAGTACCAGTTCGTCGGAGTCGAAGGTGGTCAGCATGAGCACCGCGGGCGCGGCCGGTTCGGCGCGCAGGCACCGGGTGGTGTCGACGCCGTCGCGGCCGGGCATCCGCACATCCATCAGCACGACGTCCGGCCGCTGTTCGCGTACCACCTCGATCGCGGTGTCCCCGTCGGCGGCTTCCGCGACGACGGTCAGATCCGGTTCGCCGTCGATGACGAGTCGTAGCGCCATCCGCACCAGCTGGTCGTCGTCGACGATGACGACCCGCACCGTCTCCTGATCACTGTGCACTCATGCTCTTTTCTCGTGATCGTGCTCCGGCCAGGGAAGTTGCGCGGTGAGAACGTACCCGTTGTCGGATGTGTGATGGTGGTCGAGTGTTCCGCCCGCGAGGGTGATGCGTTCGGCGAGGCCGAGGAGACCGAAGCCCGAGGCCGGTGGCCGGGCGACGGCGGTGGTGCCCGCCGAATTGCGGACGCTGACGCGCAATTCGCCACCGGGCGCCCCGTCGACGGTGACGCGGACCTCCGCCGCCGGCGCATGCTTCGCGGCATTGGTCAGCCCTTCCTGGATCACCCGATAGCCGGTCCGTCCCACGGTCTCGGGTGGGGTGCCGGTCACCGTGCCGGCGAGCGTGACGTCCAGGCCCGACGACCGGGCGTCGGCGACCAGTTCCGGGATCCGGTCCAGGGTGGGTTGCGGTGGTTCGGGGCGGTCTGGATCGGCACGGAGCACGCCGAGGACATCCCGGAGTTCTTCCAGCGCTTGGCGGGAGCCATCGGCGATACCGCGGATCAGCATGCGTTTCTCCTCGGCCGAGAGGTCGTCACGGTGATCGAGGACGCCGGCTTGCATGGCGACCAGTGAGATCCGGTGGGCGAGCACATCGTGCATTTCGCGGGCTATCCGGTTGCGTTCGGTGGCCCGTGCCTGGGCCGCCCGGGCACCCTGTTCGCGTTCCGCGCTGTCGGCGCGGTCGCGCAGCGATCGCACTTCGACGCGGCGGGCGTCGATGGCCACGCCGGTGGCCACGGCGATCCCCGCGGTCGAGACCGTCAGTGCGAATTGCAGCCAGACCGGGGCGGGCGGGGTGTCGACCGGGTAGAGCCCCTGAGCGAACTGCGCCGCCGTCACATACGCCGCGACGACCACGGCGATCTCGACCGGACGGCGACGGGTGGACAGCGAACACAGTGCCAGCAGCGCGGCACCGGTGGCGAGCGCCGACGCGGCCGAGGCGATCACGACCACCAGGGCGACGGCGAACGGGAACCGGCGCCGCAACGGCAGCACCGCCAGGCAGCCGAGTGCGATCAGCGGATCACCGGTCACCAGCCAGGAACATGTGTCGGCCGTACAGCCTGCGGGCAGTACGGCGGCGACGGAGAACCAGAGGGCGGCGCCGATTGCCGCGGCCGCCGTCAGCCGCCAGGTCTGCTGCCATGCCCCGAGTCGTGCCGGGCCGTCGGTGTCCACCCGGCCATTATGGCGACGACGACCGGCCTCGAGCACCCACCCAGCGGCTGAGATGTGCTCGACCCGGGGCGAATGGCCGACTCGACTTTCGTCGAACACGGTCGCCGCCGCCGGGGCGATGTGCCTGCGGCGCGGACTCGACAGACTCGATCATGTACCAGCCGGACACGAGCCCCGCTGACGGTTTGCTCGTGGTAGGCGCCATTTCGTCGGGGAGTAGCAGCGAATGAATCGACAACGGACCTGGAGCCTGCTGGCCGTGCTCGGTCTCACCGGAGCACTGGCCGGGGCGCCCGTCGTGGCCGCGCAGCCGGCCGAAGACCTCGCAGCACAGGTGCGGTGGGGCCCATGCCCGCAGGGGGTAGAAGATCCCGCGGCCGGGCCTGCCCAGTTGCAGTGCGCCACCGTGCCGGTGCCCTTGAACTACAACGAGCCCGAGGGCGTGCGGATCGAGGTCATGATCTCTCGGCTGGCGAGTAAGAACCCGGGCAAGCGTCGCGGAGTGTTGTTGCTCAACCCCGGCGGTCCGGGTGGTGCGGGCTTGGACCAGCCCAAGTTCCTGGCTGCTCATGGACTGCCGGCCGATGTGCTCGACAGCTACGACCTGATCGGGACGGACACGCGCGGGGTAGGGCATTCGACACCCGTGAGCTGCGGGTTCACCGATGATCAAACCTACTTCGGCAATATCCCGCCGTATGCGGTGAACGACGCGGCGGTCACCGAGCGGGCCGTAGTCGCCCAGGGGGTCGCCGAGCAGTGCGCGGCCAATGACACCGAGGGCCGGTTGCGCTACCTCTCAACGGCGAATATGGCCCGAGATCTGGACCGCATCCGGGCAGCACTGGGCGAGGACAAGGCCAGCTTCCTCGGTTACTCCTACGGCACCGCGTTGGGCGCCGCCTACGCCTCGATGTTCCCGCAGCGAGCCGACCGCATCGTGCTCGACAGCAATATCGGCGACACCCACCTCGACCACGACGGGATGCGCCGGTACGGCCGCGGCATGGAGGAGACGTTTCCCGACTTCGCGAAATGGGCTGCCGACCGCCACGACACGTACGGCCTGGGCCGCACACCGGAAGACGTGCGGCGCACGTACTTCACCCTCGCCGAGCGCCTCGACGCGAACCCGGTGGACGGGATGGACGGCAATCTCTTCCGGTTCGGCGCCTTCTTCACGCTCTATGGGCCGGCGATGTACGCGTCGGCGGCCGAGAGCTGGAAATCGCTGCTCGAAACCGGACGTCCAGGTCCGGCGGGCGGCCGCCCGCCGGGCACGGGCGCGCCTTCGCCGTACGACAACGCTTGGTCGGTCTTTCTAGCCGTGACCTGCAACGACGTCGAATGGCCCGAGGACATCGTGGCCTACCAGCGTGCGGTCGCCGAGGACCGGGAACGGCACCCGCTCTACGGCGCGGCCGCCGCGAACGTGATGCCCTGCGCCTACTGGAAGCTCGGGCCGTCCGAGCCGCCGGTGCGGATCGACAACACCGGCCTGGCCGATGTGCTGATCGTGCAGAACCAGCGCGACCCGGTCACCCCGCTACGCGGCGGCCAACTGCTCGACGAGAAGTTCGGTCAGCGCTCCCGGTTGGTCACCGTCGACGGGAGTGGGCACGGGGTTTACGTTCTCGGCGACAACCCCTGCGCGACCGATGCCGTCACCGGCTACCTGGTGGACGGCACCATGCCCGACCACGACATCACCTGTCACGCGGGCTAGGACCTAGCCCGAGTTGCGCAGGGCGGTGGCGAGACCGTTCATGGTGAGCAGGATTCCCCGCTTCACCAGTTCGGAATCGTCACCCCCGCGCAGCCGGCGCAGCAGGTCGACCTGGAGCTGGTTGAGCGGTTCCAGGTACGGGAAACGATTGTGGATCGACTCCGCCAGTGACGGGTTGTCGCTGAGGAGTTCGTCATGGCCGGTGACCGCCTTGTACATGCGGATCGTTCGCGCGTGTTCCTCGCGGATCATCCCGAAGATCGTGTCGCGCAGGTGTTCGTCGTCGACGAGGTCGGCGTAGCGGGCGGCGATGTCGAGGTCGCTCTTGGCCATCACCTGCGCCAGGTTCGACAGCACGGTGCGCAGGAAAGGCCAGCGCTGGTAGAGATCGGTGAGCCGGGCCAGGCGCGCCGGATCGTCACCCACCCAGTCCTCCAGTGCGGTGCCGGTGCCGTACCAACCCGGCAGCATGACGCGGGCCTGGCTCCACGCCATCACCCACGGGATCGCACGCAGGTCCGACACCGAATCGGTCGGTTTGCGCGAGGCCGGGCGGCTGCCGATATTGAGGTCGCCGACCTCGGCGACCGGGGTGGACTGCCGGAAGTACTCGACGAAGCCGGGGGTGTCGTGCACCAGGTGCGCGTAGGCGGCGCGGGCCCGGATCGCCAGGTCGTCGAGCAGTTCGTAGGCGGGTTCGGCGTCGTCGCCGAGGCCCTCCACGTCGAGCAGGGTGGATTCGAGGGTGCCCGCGATGAGTGATTCCAGGTTGCGGTGCGCCGCACCGGATTCGGAGTATTTCGCGGCGATCACTTCGCCCTGTTCGGTGAGCCGCAAGGACCCGCGCACGGCGCCGGCGGGCTGGGCGAGGATCGCGTCGTAGCTGCGACCACCACCACGTCCGACGGTTCCGCCGCGACCGTGGAAGAGCCGCAACCGGATTCCCGATTTGCGCGCCACCTCGACCAGGTCCAGCTCGGCGCGGTAGAGCGCCCAGTTCGCCGCCAGGTACCCGCCGTCCTTGTTGGAATCGGAGTACCCGAGCATCACTTCCTGCCGCATCCCGGCGGCGGCGACGAGGTCGCGGTACACCGGAACCTCCAGTACGGCAGCGAGAGTCGCCGCGCCCGCACCGAGGTCCTCGATGGTCTCGAACAGCGGGACGATACCGACCGGGCTGTGCGGTGAACCGTCGGGCGTGCCGGGATCGAGGATCCCTGCCTCCTTGAGCAGCAGGGCGGCCTCGAGCATGTCGCTCACCGAGGTGCACATGCTGATGATGTAATTCGGGACGGCGGCGGCACCGAAGGTGTCGATCACGTCCTTGGCGGCGCGCAGCACACCGAGTTCCTTGGCCGCCAGCTCGCTCAGCTGCGCATTCGGGCCGAGAAGTGGCCTGCGCGTGCGCAATTCGGTGGCCAGCAGGTCGACCCGTTCGGCTTCGCTCAGGCTCGCGTAGTCCTGGTGCGCACCCGACCAGGCGAGCAGCTCGGCGACGACCTGTTCGTGCACCTCCGAGTTCTGGCGCATGTCGAGGCCCTGCAGATGGAAACCGAAGGTCTCCACGGCATGGCGCAGGGCGGCCAGGCGGTCGTCGGCGAGCAGGGCGTCACCGCTGGCACGCAGGGAGGCATCGATCGCGTCCAGGTCGTCGAGCACGGCCTGCGGGGTGGGGTACGGCGCGGCGTCTGTGGTGAGACCGTTGTCCGGGAGGCGGTCGAGCGCGCGTCGCGCGGTGGCACTGAGACGGGCCCGGATCGCATGCAGCGCACGGCGATACGGTTCGTCGGCGAACACGGCCGGGTCGTCGTAACCGGCCTCCGCGAGCGCGGCGACCGCCGGGCTCACCCGCACCAGCCGCGCCGACTGCGACAGCGACTTCTCCAGTTCCACCAGCTCGCCCAGGTAGCGGCCGAAGGCGTAGGCGGCGGCCTGCTCGGCGGCGGTGTGCACGACTTCGGCTGTCACATAAGGGTTTCCGTCGCGGTCGCCGCCGATCCAGGACCCGGGGCGCAGGATCGGGCGCTCGAGCAGGTGGACATCGGGCCAGCGGGAACGCAGGGCCGCACGGACCTCGGCGTTGATCGCGGGGATCACGTCGTAGAGGGTCAGGTCGTAGTAGCGCAGGCCCACCGAGATCTCGTCCTGAATCCGCAAGCGCGCCAGGCGGATCAGCGCTGTACGCCACAGGGTGAGCACTTCACGGCGAATGCGCAGTTCGGTGTCGTCGTAACCGGGATCGCCGGGCTCGAGCCTGCGCCGCAACCGCATCAGGGCGGTGATCTTGGCCTGCACGTCGAAGACCGTGCGCCTGCGCGTCTCGGTGGGGTGCGCGGTGATCACCGGCGACACCAGGGCGTCGGTGAGCTGTTCGGCCACGCTCGTGCCGTCGAGGTCGGCGGCGTCGAGTTTGGCGTAGGTCGCGGCCAGCGAGGAGTCCTGCGGTGGTTCGCCCGCCGCCACGTGCGCGGCGCGGCGGCGGTCGCGCTGGATGTCCTCGGCCAGATTGGCCAGCAGCACGAAGTAGCTGAACGCCCGGATCAGTGGCAGCGCCACCTCGGTGGGAGTGCCGTCGAGCATGTCGGCGACGGCGCTGCGCTCCACTTCCTCACGACGCACCCGGAACGCCTCGATGCGGACCCGCTCGATGAGGTCGAACACCTCGGGTCCTTCGTGGTCACGGATGGTGTCACCGAGGATGCCGCCGAGGAACCGGATGTCCTCGCGCAACGGCCGGGTGGCTTCCTGCTCCTGCACGACTCGCGATTGGCCCATGAACAGACAGTATTGCCGCCGACCCACCGAACGCGACCCGGCGACGCGCGGATCACACCTACAGCGCCCGGATCACCCTGGCCGGATTGCCCGCCGCGAACACACGGTCGGGCAGGTCGCGGGTGACCACACTGCCCGCACCGACCACCACGTCGTCGCCGATGGTGACTCCGGGGCACACGATGACTCCGCCGCCGAACCACACGTTGTTCCCGATCCGGATCGGCGCCGCCGATTCCCAGCGCTGCCTGCGCTTTTCGTGATCCTGCATCGGATGAAGCGCGGTGAGCAGCTGACAGCGTGGCCCGATCGAACAGTCGTCGCCGATGGTGATCGGCGCGCAGTCGAGCAGGATCGCGTCGTAGTTGAGGAAACTGTTGGCGCCGATCTCGATCAGATAGCCGTAGTCGCACTGGAATCGCGGCATGATCCACGACCCCTCCCCCAGTCTGCCGAGGAGGTCGCCCAGCAGTTCGGTCCGCCGATCGGTTTCGTCGGGCCCGGTGCGATTGAACTCGTCGCACAGCCGTTGCGCCCGTTGCCGTTCGGCCACGAGTTCCGGATCGTTGTCCTTGTACAGGTCCCCCGCCAGCATGCGCTGCTTCTGTTCGCCCACCCCGCCGAGTGTAGGGGTGGGCGAACAGGAAACTCCGCGCCTACTTCGCCGGGTCGACGCCGAAGGTCGCGGCGATGTCGTCGAGTACCGCGTGCGCGCCGGTGAGACCGACCGAGGTCAGCCAGACCAGGTCGTCGACCGGGGTGATCTTGCCGCGCAGCTGGTTCCACAGCGGGTTGGCCTCGGCGGCCGCCTTGCGCTGGGTGGCGGCGTCCTCGCCGCTGCTGGTGAGGAAGACGTAGTCGGCGTCGGCGTCGAGCAGACGCTCCGGGCTCAGCGTGATCGCGAAGTCGTTCTTCGGGTCGGCGGACTTGTCGGGCTGGTTCAGGCCGGTGTCGGCGAAGATGTCGCCGATGAAGCTGACCCGCTGCATGAGCCGGTCCTCCTTGCCCATGAAACGCAGCAGCGAGACGGTGGGCGCGGTGCCGCCGTTCTTCGCCTTGATCGCCGCGCCGATCGCGGCGGCCCGGTCCTGGTAGGCGGTGAGTTTGGCCTTGGCGAGGTTCTCCTTGTCGACCGCCTTCGCGAGCAACAGCAAATTCTCCTTCCAGGTGGCGCCGGTGGTCTGGCTGAACACCACCGGCACCGTGCCCGAACCGAGCTTGATGCCACGGAACTGCTCGTACTGCTTCTCGTGACGCACCTTGGCCGACACGATCAGGTCCGGGCGGGCGCCGGCCAGTTTCTCGATGTCGGGGGTCTGGACGTTGCCGATGTCGACCGCGCGGCCACCGCAGGTCTGTGCCGACGCACCGAGGAACGCGGGCAGCTTCTCTCCCATGGACTGGTAGGTCGTGTACGCGACGAGTTCGGTATTGAGCACCAGGGCGGCGTCGACGAACGTCTGATCGAGCGCGGCGACGCGGACCGGGCGGGTGGCGATGGTCGCCGGGTCGACGACGGTGCCGACATCCGCACCCGCCGCGTCCTTGACCGCGCCCTTCTCGATGGTGCGCGGATAGGCGCCGCCGTCGAGGTTGCTCGCGGTGTCGCAGTCACTGCTCGCGGCGCCGGTGGTCGCGCGTTCCTGGCCGCACGCGGAAAGACTCAGTACGGCGGCGGCGGCGACCGCCGCGGCGGCGAGCCGACGGCTCAGTGGGGTATTCATCGACGTCTCCCGGGTGGTTCGGTTGTCCTCAGGGTTGCTAACGTAGCGAAGCCTTACCTAATTACCAACTACGAAGAGGGAAAGTGACCGCATCGCCGCCCGGAGCCGTGTTCGCCGACACGCGGTCTCGCCGGTTGCTACTCATCGCGGGCCTGCTGGTCGCGGTGCTCGCGGCCGTGCTGCTCAGCATGGCCGTCGGCTCGAAATTCATCGCTCCCCTGGAGGTTCTGCAAGCGCTCGGCGGCACCACCGACACCGAGACCGGTGCCATCGTCAACGGCCTTCGGCTGCCGCGCACCCTGCTGGGGATCCTCGCCGGACTCGCGCTCGGCATCGCGGGCGCGGTGATCCAGGGCCACACCAGGAACCCGCTCGCGGATCCGGCGCTGCTCGGCATCACCCAGGGTGCGGCGCTCGGCATCGTCGCGGCGGTGATGGTCGGTGGCATCTCGAGCCTGTTCGGCTATGTGTGGTTCGGTTTCGCGGGTGCGTTGATCGCCACCGTCACGGTGTTCGTCATCGGGACGACGGGACGGGGCGGGCCGACCCCGGTGACTCTCGCGCTGGCCGGCGCCGCCGTCAGCTATCTGTTGCAGGGGCTGATCTCGGCGGTGGTGCTGTTCGACACCGACGTCACCGATATCTACCGCTTCTGGAAGGCCGGGTCGCTGGCGGGAACCAGTCTCGACTTGCTCGGTAAGGCAACACCTTTCGTCGTCGCCGGGATCGTGCTCGCCCTGGCCAACACCGCCGCGCTCAACGCCCTCGGCCTGGGTGAGGACACCGCCCGCGCGCTCGGTCATCGCGTCACGCTGGCCCGCACCGTCGGCATCGGCTCGATCGTGCTGCTCACCGGCGCGGTGGTGGCGATCGCCGGGCCGCTCGGGTTCGTCGGACTCGTCGTTCCACACCTCGCACGCGGCATCACCGGACCCGACTACCGCTGGCTGGTTCCGGTCGCCGGGCTGCTCGGCGTGATCCTCGTGCTGGTCGCCGACATCGCGGGACGAGTGGTGCTGGACAAGGGCGAACTGCCCGCGGGCATCATGCTCGCCTTCGTCGGCGTGCCGTTCTTCATCGTGCTCGTCCGTCGCCGGAAGCTGGTGACCGTATGAGTACCGTGCGGGCGGTCCGGCTGGGACCGGTGTCCTGGCAGTTGCGATTGCGCACCACGGCGGTCCTGTTGCTCGGCGTGGCGGTGCTCGGTGTCACCAGTTGTGTCGCGCTCGCACTCGGCACCTACACGATGCCCGACGGCGGCCCGGTCACGCCGCTGGATGTGCTCGCGGTGCTCACCGGTGGTGGCGACGACGGGCTGGCATACGTGGTGTGGGATCTGCGGCTGCCGCGGATTCTCACCGGTGCGCTGGTCGGCGCGGCGCTCGCGTTGTCCGGCGCGATCACCCAGGGCATCGCGCGAAACCCGTTGTCCAGTCCCGATATTCTCGGTGTCACCGCGGGCGCGAGCGTCGCCGCGGTCGCGGTGATCGCGCTGTCGGGCAGCCGGGGGCAGGTCAGCGGCGCGGTGGCCGAGATCGGGGTGCCGGTGGCATCCATGCTCGGCGGATTACTCGCCGCGCTGGGAGTTTTCGTGCTGGCCTGGCGCGGCGGCATCGAAGGGTATCGACTCGTACTGGTCGGCCTCGGCGCCGGTTCGCTGCTGTCCAGCGTGACGTTCTGGCTGCTCAGTGTCGGGGAAGTCGATGTCGCGACGCGGGCGGTGACCTGGCTGACCGGCAGCCTCAACGGCAGCGGCTGGATCCAGGTGACACCGGTCGCCATCGCCCTGGCTGTCCTGGTGCCGGTGGTCCTCGCGGGCACCCACCTGCTCGGTGCCCTGCACTTCGGCGACGACACCGCCCGCTCGCTCGGCATCCGGCTCAACACCGCCCGCCTGACCCTGCTGGTGCTGGCGGTACTGCTCGCCGGGGTCGCGACCGCCTCGGCGGGGGCCGTCATCTTCATCGCCCTCGCGGTGCCACAGGTGGCGCTGCGGCTCACCGGTTCGGCCCAGCCACCGCTGCTCACCTCGGCGATGCTCGGCGCGGCCTTCACCGTCGCCGCCGATCTTGTCGCCCGCACGCTGCTGCCCTCGGGCGAGCTGCCCGTCGGGGTGGTCACCGCCGTGCTCGGCGCCCCCTATCTGATCTATCTGTTGATGCGGCGCAATCGCGCCGGGAAAGCGGGCGTGTGATGACCGTTCGGCTCCAGGCCGACGCCTTGACCCTCGGTTACGGGACGACCACCGTCGTCGACGGGCTGGATCTCGAGGTCACCGGCGGCACGATCACCGCGGTGATCGGACCCAATGGTTGCGGAAAATCCACGCTCCTGCGCGCGATGGCCCGGCTCCTGCGGCCCACCGGTGGTCATGTGCACCTCGACGGCAAACGCATCGACCGGATGTCGACCAGGGACGTGGCGCGCGTACTCGGCATCCTGCCCCAATCCCCGCTCGCCCCGGACGGCCTCACCGTCGCCGACCTCGTCGCGCGGGGCAGGCACCCGCACCAGCGGTGGTACCGCCAGTGGTCCCAGGACGACGAGTCCGCCGTCACCGAGGCGCTGACCTGGACCGATATGGTCGAGTTCGCCGACCGCTCGCTCGACGAACTGTCCGGCGGGCAACGCCAGCGCGCCTGGATCTCGATGGCGCTGGCCCAGAACACCGACCTGTTGTTACTCGACGAACCGACCACCTTCCTCGACCTCGCCCACCAGATCGAGGTGCTCGACCTGGTCCGGCGGCTGCACGCCGAGGCGAACCGCACGGTGGTGATGGTGCTGCACGACCTCAATCTCGCCGCACGCTATGCCCACCGGCTGGTCGCGATGCGGGCCGGACGCGTGGTCGCGGCGGGCACGCCTGCCGAAGTGCTCACCGAGGACGTGGTGGCGCAGGTGTTCGGGCTGCGCGCGAAGGTGATCGAGGATCCGGTCACCGGCACCCCGCTGGTGGTCCCGATCGGCCCCGTCGAGGCGGCCACCTCGTAGGGTCGTGGGGTGATATCTGGGCGCACTCGGCACAACTACACCGGCACTTCGGTCGCCGAGCGGCAGGTCGAGCGTCGTGCGCTGTTCATCGAGGCCGGGCTGACCGTCTTCGCGGAGAAGTCGTACGCCAACAGTTCGCTCACCGATGTGTGCGCCGCGGCCGGTCTGTCGCGACGGCAGTTCTACGAGCAGTTCGCCGGACGCGAGGAACTGCTGGTCGCGGTGTACGACACGGTGCAGGGTAGGGCGCGTGACGCCGTGCTCGCCGCGCTGGCGGCGGTCGGCAGCGACGACCTGCGCACCCTCATCGAAGCCGCGCTGCGGGCTTACACGACAACCATCACCGACGACATCCGGGCGGCCAAGGTGGCGTTCGTCGAGATCGTCGGGGTGAGCGCCTCGGTCGAGGAACACCGGGCTCGGGTCCGGGATCAGTGGGGCGAGGTGGTCGCCACCGTCGCGGCCGCGCGCGACGGTGTGCGCACGCCGCCGGGCGGTTGGCGGATGGCGATGGCGGCCTTCATCGGCGCCGTCAACGGCGCCGTGCACCAGTGGAGTCTCGACGACCCGCGGCCGCCCGTCGACGATCTCGTCGATGTCTTCACCACCCTGCTCAATGCCCTGACCTCGCCTGCGTAACCCGCAGCTGATTGCGATCCACACCACACTCGTGCCATAGTAGCCGCCATTGAGACGAAGGCGTCTCAATTCCTGTGAGGACTGTGCACGATGAGATCTCCCCTGATTCCGCGTTGGCTCGCCCTGGCCACGAGCGTGCTCGCGGCGGTAACGGTGGTGGCGGCCGGTCCGGTCGCGGCCGAGCCGACGGCGATCCCGCCCGCCCCGATGATTCCGCTGCCGCCCGAGCTCGATCCGGGTTTCTACCTCCCGCCCGCCGATGTGGTGGCGGCGACCGAACCCGGCGCGATCATCGCGGCCAGGCAGGTCACCATCGCCGACTTCGGCGTGCTGCCGGTCGATGTCGACGCGTGGCAGGTGTCCTACCGCTCCAACAACAGTCGCGACGAGGCGATCCCGGCCGTGGCCACGCTGATCAAGCCACGCGGACAGGCGGTCTCACCGCGCAAGCTGCTCTCGGTCCAGCTGGCCGAGGACTCCACCGCGGGCTATTGCGCGCCGTCCTATGCGCTGCAACATCTTTCGGTCGCGCCGGTCGCCGGACAGATCGTGGTGCCCGCCGAATTCCTGTTCGCGCAGGCGGCGCTGGCGCAGGGCTGGGCGGTCGTCGTGCCCGACCATCAGGGTCCGTACTCGGCCTACGCCGCCGGACCGCTGGCGGGCCGGATCACCCTCGACGGCATTCGTGCCGCGACCGGATTCGCGCCGCTCGAGGTGGGGCCCGCCGCACCGGTCGGCCTCTACGGGTACTCCGGCGGATCGATCGCGACCGGGCACGCCGCCGAGCTGCACGCGAGTTACGCACCTGAATTGAATATCGTCGGCGCGGCCGAGGGTGGCGTCGGCGCCGACCTCGGTGCCGCACTGAGCATGGCGAACAACCAGCTCACCTCGGGTCTGGTCTTCGCCGCCGTGCTGGGTCTCACTCGCGAATACCCTGATTTCGCAACCTATCTCGATCAACGACTGAACCCGCTCGGCAGGGGACTGATGGCGGTCAAGTCGCCGCTGTGCGTGCAATACCAGTCGGCGCTGCTGCCGTTCCTCGACCTCACCGGCATGATCGGTTCCGACGGCAATCCGCTCGACGATCCGCCGGTGGCGGCCATGCTCGACGACACACGCATGGGCAAGTCCGTCCCCGATATGCCGCTGTTCCTGTGGCATTCCGCGTGGGACGAGATCCTCCCCCTCGCCGCGACCGACACCCTGGTCGACTCCTACTGCCGGGACCCGAACACCTCCCTGACCTACACCCGCGACCACGCGAGCGAACACATCGTCGCCGAGGTCGTCGGCGGCCCCGCCGCCCTGCTCTGGCTGCGCGACCGGCTCGACGGGGTCCCTGCACCGCAGGGCTGCACCACCTCCGACGCAGGGACCATGGCTGCCACTCCCGGCGCCCTGACCTTCCTCGGCGACACCCTGTCCGCCAAGTTCGCCACCTTCTTCGGAGCCCCGCTGGGCAGCCGCTGAGGCATCGAATGTCGTGGCGGTGCGTGCCATACGCGCCGCGCGACGCCCGTGCCCACCGCTCCGCCGGCCCTGCTCAGCTCACTTCCCGGTGGCGGGGCGGGGCGCGGTGCAGCAGGACCTGCTCGAGGAGTGCCACGAGGATGTCGCGCACGGAGTCTCGGTCGCGGGCATCGCAGTCCAGGACGGGGATCCAGTCGTCGAGGCCGAGGGCTTCGCGGACTTCGGACAGGTCGAAGTGGGGTGTGTCCGGGAAGCGGTTGACCACGACGACGAAGGGAGTGTTGTGGTCTTCGAAGTAGTCGAGGACGGGGTAGCAGTCTTCGACGCGGGCGGTGTCGACCACGATCACCGCGCCGAGGGCGCCGTCGACGAGGTCGTCCCACAGGAAGACGAAGCGGTCCTGGCCGGGGGTGCCGAACAGGTACAGGATCAGGGAGCGGTCGAGGGTGATGCGGCCGAAGTCCAGCGCGACCGTGGTCGCGGTCTTCTCGGCATGGCGGCCGGGGTTGTCGACGCCGATCGACACCTCGGTCATCGCGGCCTCGGTGACCAGTGGCTCGATCTCGGAGATGGCGCCGATGAAGGTCGTCTTGCCGACGCCGAAACCGCCGCTGACCACGATCTTCACCGATGCCGGCATCGACGCCGCGATGCGTGTTTCAGAGTGCGCGGACAAGGTCGGTGATCCTTTCGATGGCGGCGGTCGTCAGCTCGGGCGCGTCGCGCACGGTCACCTGACCGGCTACGGCCAGATCGCTGACGATCACCTTGGCGATACCGGCCGGAATACGCAGGGCGGCACCGATTTCGGCGATGGAGTGGGGATGCCGGCACAACCGCACGACGGTGTGCTCCTCGAAACGCAACGGTGCCGACAAGGCCGAAGGTGCTGCCACGACCAGGGTTTCGAGGCGCAGGCCGTCGAGGACCGGGACCGTGCGGCCCGAGGTGACGACGAACGGGCGGACGAACCGATCGTCATCGGTGTCGTCGACTGGCCGGGCGACTGGTTGCCCGGCGCTCCAGCTCGTCGGCTGATTCAGCGGGACCATGCGCGGGTCGGGCAGCCGCGGCCGGTCGGAATCCCTCATCGGCGCAACGTCTCTCGCAGCTCGCCGATCAACATCGGATCGAGCAGGGCGCCCGCGCGTTCGGCGAGCACGGCCATCTCGTAGCCCACGAGACCGACGTCGCACCCGCCGTCGGCGATCACGCCGAGGCAGCTGCCGTCGCCCAGCGCCGAGACGAGCAGGAAGCCGCGCTTCATCTCGATCAGGATCAGCTTCAGGCCGTCGAAGTCGTAACTGCGCGAGGCACTTCGGGCCAGGCTGGACAGCCCGGACACCATGGCGGCGAGCCGGTCGGCGCCCGTACGGTCGAGACCTTCCGACATAGCGATGAGTAGGCCGTCCGACGAAACGGCGACCGTGTCGCGCACCCCATCGGTATTGCGCACGAAATTGCCCAGCAGCCAGTTGAAGGTGTGCGGGTCGGCGGTCGGGAGGTGAGCGGTCACCGTGGCTCCTTGCTGTCAGCGGATCGGATCGTCTTCGCTTGTCCCGCTACCGGTTTCGTGGCCGGTACGGAACGCGGCGAGCATGCTTCGGGTCTGGTCTGGAGTGCGTTCGGCGACCGGCGGGCGGTCGTGAAGCGGGACTTCGCGGCGGGGACGGTCCGAAGATGTGGTGCGTTTGGCGCGCTTCACCAGGCCGTTGCGGGTACGTTCGACCGACGCCTGACCAGGAACGTCGAGGTCACCGCCCACCCCGTCGCCCCGAGTGCCGCGCGGTTCCGGCGACAGGTTGAAACCGCTCCGGGCGGTCGCGTCTGTGCCGGTGAGGAATTGAATGTAGGGCGAGGGAACGACAGGGGAACCCTGGTCGGCGCCGGGCGGATCGGCGGGAAGAACGACGGGCTGCTGAGCCGAGTGGTGGCCGTTCAGCGAATCCACTCGTAGTTGTCGGCCATCATGCTGATCGAAGTTCGGCAGCGGCGTGCCATTCCGCGTCGGCGTCGGCGTCGGTCGGTTGGAGGCGTTGTGGCCGGCACCGCGTCGAGAGGATTCCGGTACGCGGCCGGCTCCGCTCGCCGCCGTCTGTCCCCGGCTGTGCCGTGCATCGGCGGGCGAGCTGTTGACGTCGCCGTCGTGGCTCCCCGTGGACTGTCGGCCCACTCGAGCACCACCGGATTCCGGTCGCCCGGAGAAACTTTCGTCGGCGATCAGGCTCGATGGCAGCAACAGCCGGGCGACGATGCCGCTCACCGGTGAGGTGTTGAGTTCCACGTCTATACCTAGACGGCCGGCGAGGCGGCCGACGACGTAGTGGCCGAGGTAGCGGGTGGAGGCGACGATGAAGTCCTGCTCGCCGCGTAGGCGGGCATTGGCTTCGGCGAGCTGTTCGGCGGACATGCCGACGCCGTGGTCGACCACCGCGAGCAGGTACCCACCGGCCACCTTGCGCCCGTAGATCTCCACCTCGAGATCGGGTGGGGAAAACGCCAAGCCGTTCTCGATGAGCTCGGCCAGAGCGTGCGCGAGATCGCTGACCACCGCACCGGTGATCGCGACCTCGTCGACGCGACGCAGCACCACCCGCCGGTAGTCGTCGACCTCCGAGAGCCCGGCCCGGATGACGTCGGTGAGCGCGATCGGTTCGGCCCACCGGCGGGGGCTCGCCTCGCCGACCAGCACCAGGAGGCTTTCGGCATTGCGCCGCATGCGGGTGGCGAGATGGTCGAGTTCGAACAGGTTGGACAGGGTTTTCGGGTCGAGTTCCTCGCGTTCGAACTCGCTGATGAGGCCGAGTTGCCTGCGCACGAGATTCTGGTTGCGCCGGGCCAGGTTCGCCATCGACTCGGTGGTGTTGCGCCGCACCAGCGCCTGTTCGGAGGCGAGGTCGAAGGCGGTGCTCTGCACGCGGTCCAAAGCGCGTGCGACAGCACCGATCTCGGCACTCGCACCCGGTGGGGTACGGACGGGCGCGGGTGGGTCGGGGCGGGTGTCGGCGGAGCCGCGCCATGCGGCGATCACCTCGGGCAATCGGGTGGAAGCCACGTCATCGGCCTCGGCGGCGAGCTCGGCCAGGGGTCGCACGATGGCCCGGACACTCGCGAACACCAGCGCGACCTCGGCGGCCATCGCGAGCAGTGCGGCAAGAGCGAAGGCGGCCAGCACGATGGCCGCGGTGCGGCGCAGGTCGGCGGCGCGGGTCCGCACATCGTCGCCGACGGCCTGCTGCACGGTGCGCTGTGCGTCGATCACCTCGGTCATCTGCGACCACCACACCGCCGGGTCGACCGGAGCGGTCAACGGTCCGGCGGTGGACGCGATGGCGACATTCTCCGATTCCGCTGCCCGCGTGGCGCTTTCACCGCCCACAACGGCGGCGAGCCGGTCGCGCTGGCCCGGAGTCGCCTCGCGGTCGAACTGAGTGAGCGCGGCGGTGCGGGCCGCGCGGATGTCGAGGAATTGCACGTACTCCCCCGCCACGAATTCCCCCGCCGCGAACACACCGTTGAGGAAGCCACGTTCGCGGGCGGTGAACTCCTTGGCGTCACCCAGGGCATAGAGCGCTTGCAGGCCGTGGCGCACGGCGGGGTCGCGGGCTTGATCCAGGCCGAGGGCGAGCCGGTTGAGCGCGTCGATGCTGTCGGAATAGAACTGGAACGCGGCCTGTCGGGAAACGGTCCTGGTGTCGATCTGCGACCGGACGCCGGGCAGACCGCCGAGATGGCCGAGTGCCGAGCGCACCTCACCCGCGCCGGGTGGGTCGGCGGTCAGCGCGGCGCTCAGGGTGCGCAGCGCCGCGTCGGTGGCAGGACGCTGGTCCCCGACCGCCTGCACCAGCCGCGCGTCACCGCCGAGCAGACCGTTGCTGAGCCCGCGTTCGCGCTGCACCTGGTGCACCAGATCCTGTGCGGCCAGGGCAACCGCGACCGCGTCCACGGTTTCTCCGCTGCGCCGGAACGCGGTGATCTGGGTCGACATCGTCACCCCGAGCAGCACGAGCACGAGCACCAGCGATACCGCGAGAATCCGGGCGAGCTGCCCGGAAATGGTGCGCGGCCGGATCAGCCCGCCACCCGCGGCCCGCCGACGGGAATGTGAACGCACCACCTGCTCCTCTGAAACACCACACGCGGTATTTCGCGGCGGCCCACCGAAAGTCAGGTGTCAACTTGCACTGCCCCGGGGGCGCGGTCAATCCGGGACGGCGTAAGAACGAGATTCGTGCATTGATCTCAACATGCCGGAAATCAACGGGGCTCTCTGTGTCGGAAAGCTCACCGCTCCCACCGTAATTCGGTGACGGATTCGTTCGATGTCCGACTTGTTCCGCACAGTTTCCGCTGTGACGCCACCCACATTTACCGAGCCATAAAGCCGAGAAGACTTGCGGTGAACCGGATACGAACGATAACCGTCCACTGCGATAATTCGGGCAATTCGCCGAAATTACCGCAACGCCGCCGCAGCCACATCCTTCTGCGTGAGCTTCGCACTCGCCCGGTGCCGGTAGTGGTCGACCGCGATCAGGACGGCACCCCACTGAACCGAGATCGAGGTGTCAGCGGTGTCCTCACCCGAGTCGACCCGCGCCAGCGCACGGAAACCCGCATGCGGCTGGAAGGAACCTTCGCCCTCCGGCCCGCTTCGAGTGGGGATCGACACTCATTCCCCGGCGAGAATACCGAGGACCTGGTCGGAGTAATAGAAGGGTTCGAGGCGTTCGCGCAGGAGTTGGGCGAGGACACCGTTGCGCTTGGCCGCTTCGATGACGGCGGGCCCGTAGCGCAGGATTTCGGTGCTGATGTCGTCGGCGTTCAGGCCGAGTTCGGGAAGCATCGAGGAGAGGGTGTGGTCTGCGTAGCGGGTGTAGAACACCTCGACGCATTCGCGGACCAGTAGGCCGAAGTATTCCTTCTCCCTGGTGGTGACCGCGATTTCGTAGCAGATCTGGACCAGTTCGTTGAGGTCCTTCTGGGTGAGGTATTCGCGCAGGCCCGCCACCGGTTCGTCGGCGTGCAGGTCCCAGAATTCCATCGCCGCCGAGTGCACGGGGGCGTCGCGCAGCATGTCGCGGATGGCGTTGTTGGTGCGCTTGAGCGCGAACAGCGCGCCCTTGCCGGCGAGGTCACCGACGAAGGTACTGTCGGCGGCGACCTTCTTGGCGCGGTTGGCCGCGGACTGGCCGAGCGACATCAGCGAGGACACACCCGGAATCTTCTCGGCGCGTTCCCGATTGGCCTGCATGAAGTCGCCGATCAGCTTGTCGACGAAACGCGACGCGACGGTCGCCACGAGCGGGCTCTCGGTGAGCCGGTCCAGAATGCGTTCCTGGGCCTGGTGCATACCGAAGATCTTCTCCAGCAGCGCTTCCACCGGTTCACGGTCGACGACATCACCGAGGGTGTAGTCGGTGTTGGTGGCGATGTGGTCGTAGATGGCGTCGGAGAACACCCCGACCGTGTCGGCGATGACCGGCGAACCGCCGATGCGGTCGAAGACCCGTGCCACCGTCTCCTCGCCGTCGGCCAGGGAGACCACATCACCGAAGCGGATGGTGTCGCCGACGGCGAGTACGGCCGCCACGTCGCGGGCGATCACCTCGGCGAACCGTTCGCCGGTCACCTCGCCGACCAGGTAGTCGACCTGCGCGTCGAGCAGTCGTTCGGCGATCTGGCGCGCCTGCGTCATGTATGTCCACCCAATCACGGTTGTCGCTCGGCTGGGAGGACGCGAGGCTAGGCGCCGGAATCGTTGTCCCGCATCGCCTTCCGGATCTGATCCAGACGCTCGCGCGCGGCCTTGCCCCGCGCCTCCCATTGTTCGTCGGCGCTGCGGCCCGCCGGGGTCTGCCGGTCGAGTTCACCCATGCCCTGGGCGGTGCCGAAACGCTGCTCGACCTTATCGCGAACCGCGTCGAATGTCGGCACTCCAGAAGTGGAATATCCGCCGGTCACAGCGTTCGCGGCGGGTCCGGAACCCCCGAACGGTACCGGCGGTACCGCATGACCATCTCCGACCTGCTCCGATGCCACAGGCTCCGCGTCGACGATCTCGGCCTCGGTGTCGAGCATCACAGGCGGGCCGACCTCGGCATGACCGGCCTCCACCTGAGCCAGCGCGGCGGCGACGGCGCCGAGCCCCGGCCTGCCCGACACCGCCGCGCGCAGCAGCGATACCAACTCGGCGTCGGGCAGCGCGGCCAGCCGGCCGAGGATCTCGCTCGTTTCGCTCATATTGCCAGGCTACGCAGCCGAGCTCACCTGTCGAGGAACTCACTCCACTGCGCGATGAGCTGTGGCCAGCGCGGTCCGAGCGTGTCGATGACATCGTTGTGGCCCGCCCCGGGAACCACGATCAACTGCTTGGGCTCGTTCGCGGCCGCATACAGGCGTTCGGCATGGCGCAGCGGCAGCAGTTCGTCGTGTTCGCCGTGCATCATCAGCACCGGCACCCGCAGCGCGGAAATGCGGCGCAGGTTCGGGTAGGCGTCGGGGACCAGCGGTGCGGGCAGGAACGGATAGACCGAGCGCGCGGCGTCACGCATACCGCTGAAGGTCGACATCAGGACCATGCCCGCGGGCGGGTGCTCGCCCGCCAGCTCGAGCAACACCCCACCGCCGAGCGATTTGCCCAGGTAGACGACCCGTGCGGGGTCGACCTCCGGCTGCTCGAGCAGGGCGGTGCGCGCCGCACGCGCGTCCAGGTAGGTGCCGTGCTCACCGGGGGCGCCGCTGCTGTGCCCGAAACCTCGGTAATCGAAGGCGAGCACGTCGAAACCGGCGGCGACCAGCAGCGCGATGATCGACACCCGGTCACCGATGGTCCCGGCGTTGCCGTGGGCATAGAGGATGTGAGCGTGCGGGCGTGCGGCACGTACGAACCAGCCGTGCAGATCGATGCCGTCGGCGGTGCGCATGTGCAGATCGCGGTAGTCCAGGCCGAGCGCGGCCGGCGTCTGCGCGAGGTGCCGCTCGGGGTGGTAGACCAGTGCGTTGAGCACCCTGGTCGCCGGATGTCGCATCACTTACCGCGTCCCGCTTGAAAACCGAAGTCCCAGTTGTAGAGTCGCGCGATCTCCATCACGCCGCCACCCGGCTGCCCGGCGGGCGGCCGGACGAAGACACCCTCGCGGCGCACCACGAGTTCACCGTTGACGTTCTCGAGCACCGCGAGCACGGCGTCGCGGGAGTTGTCGGTGCACCCGTCGAGTGTCATCTCGATCGGCGCCGAATTCACCGGGTGCAGGGTGACGGTGGCGTGGACGTTGCGAAAATCGCTTGCCCCGTCGTAGATCGAGGCGAACACGAGGATGCGGCGGAAGAACCGGGTGTAGTCGAGATTGATCGACAGGTTCTCACCGGTGATGCTCGCGCCGGTGCGGTCGTCCTGGTCGAGGTGGATGAACGGTGGTTCGTAGAGCGCGCCGAAACGCCGATCCAGCGCCCGGACGGACCCGATCGCGCCGTTGACCAATTCGAAGAAACAGCACAGGTCGAGATCGATGTTCTTGCCGCGCAGTTTGCCGAAGATGCGGCCGGTGGCGGCCATCGAGGTCCAGTTGAGATTCACCCGCATCACACCGCCAGTGGCGCCGTGCTTGGTGAGCGAGACGCTCGGGGATTCCTCGGTGAGGGAGACTTTCGCGAGGTTCACCGGAGCTTGCCCGGATGGTGTTGCAGGCGAGGGGAATTGAGCGCCCGGATGCGGTTGGTTCGGTGCGGCGAAAGGTTGTCCCGGCGGTGCATACTGCCCAGGCTGGACCGGTTGTGGTTGGCCCTGCGGCGGCGCGTAGGGCTGGGTCGGTGGCGGTGCCGGCTGCTGCGGTTGAACAGCGGGAGTCGGCCGGCTCGGGGGCGGGGTGAAGGGCTGGTCGACCGGGGCATCGTCGACGGTGATGCCGAAATCCGTTGCGAGCCCGGCCAGTCCGGTGTCGTACCCCTGGCCCACCGCGCGGAACTTCCACGCACCCTGGCGGCGGTACAACTCGCCGAGGACGAACGCGGTCTCGGTGGCGGCGCCGGTGCTGTCGAATCGGGCGACCTCCCCACCGGTCGCCGCGTCGAGCACCCGGATGCAGAGGTCGCGGAACTGGCCGAAGGTGCCGCCGTCGGCGGAGGCGGCCAGCACGATCTTCTCGATCTGCGGTTCCACCTGCGCCAACCGCACCGACAGGGTGTCGACAACCGTCGGGCCCTGGTGTTTCCCGACGTGGCGCACCGCCCCGGAGGGGTGCACCGCCTGGTTGTAGAACACGAAATCGTCGTCGGAGCGCACCTTGGTCCCGGCGAGCAGCAGGGCGGACGCATCCGCGTCGGGCACCCCCGGCCCCGCCTGCCAACTCACTTCGACCCGGACCTCGGCGGCGGGCACCACGACATTGGCGCCTTTCATCATCGACACGCTGCCAACCTATCCCGCCCCGCCACCGGCCCACCACCGATCCGGCTACGGCTTGGCGAACTCGGTGATGAGCACCGGGTACTGCTCGGCCCCGTGACCGGCGGCGATCGCCCTTTCGGCCATCGCCTTCAACAGTTTCGGCAGCTCCGCGTTCACCCCGAGCGCTTCGCACTCCTCGACGAGGTGCGCCATCGACGCGGCATCGGTCGACAGGGCCGCGACCTCGGCGGGATAGGCGCCGTTGTCGACCTGTTCGGCGTATCCGGGCAGCCAGGTGGCCACGCCGGTGGCGATCTGCGCGGCGAACGGCGTGAAGGTGCGTGCGTCGACACCGGCGGTCCGCAGCATCGCGGTGCCCTGCAACCAGGCGTTGAGCACGCTCCACATCATGGCCAGCCCGGCGCCGTCGTAGAGGGCGGCCAGACCGTGATCGGCGCCGAGATGGGTGACGGTGCCCAGTGCCGCGAGTACCGGCGCGGCCGCGTCGAAGTCGGCCTGCGCGCCGCTGTGCAGGAGGACGGCGTCGGTGGTCCCGATCACCGGCGGAACGGCCATGATCGCGCCGTCGAGATACCGGGCGCCACGCTGCTCGGTCCAGCGGGCCGCCGCCCTGGCCTGGGCGGAGTCGCCGGAGGTGAGGTTGACGACGATGGTTCCGGCCAGGTCGGCCTGCTCGAGCACCGCGTAGACGGCCGGGTAGTCGGTCAGGCAGACCACGATCAGCCGGCCGGCGTGCACGGCGTCGGCGACGGTGTCGACGCGCCGGGCGCCGCCGGCGACCAGTTCCTCGGCGGCGGAAGGGGTGCGGTTCCAGACGGTGGTCGGGTGCCCGGCGGAGAGGAAGGCACGGGCGAGTGCCCGGCCCATCAGGCCCAGGCCGAGAACGGTGACGGGAGTGGTTGTTTCGGTCATGGCACCATCGTCAACGTTGATACCGGTGTGAAGGTCAAGTGAGGATGTCGTGCGGATCGGCGAATTGAGCAGACGAACCGGCGTGCACACGCACCAGCTGCGCTACTACGAGGCCCAGGGGCTGCTCGAGGCGAACCGCCGCTCGAACAGCTATCGCGACTACGACGAGAGCGCAGTCCTGCGGGTGACCCAGATCAGGCACCTGCTCGCCGCGGGCCTCTCCTCGGCCGACATCGCCTACCTCCTGCCGTGCGCCCACGGCGAGGTACCGGACCTGCCGGGCTGCCCGGAATTGATCGGGGCGATGCGCTCACGACTCACGCGCATCGAGGAACAGATGGCCGCACTCGCCCGCTCCCGCGACGCCCTCACCACCTATATCGGCGCAGCGGAAGAGATGGGCGGTGAACACTACCCGCCCTTGACGGGAACCGAGGCGCTGCGATCCTGAACCACCCGGGTCCGGCTGCTGCGACGGCCAGCAGTTGCCGCCGTGCGACCGTCGCCGCGCGCACAGCCCCGCCCAGGGCCGGGCCAACGCGACGATCCGTCAGAGGGTTGACGCTGCCCGAAGCCGACTGAGGCCGCCCGGATACCGGACGGCCTCAGCTTCAGCTGGAATCTCAGGCGCGCAGTTCGGCGCCGACCGCTGCCGTGGCCGAGGCGACGGCAGCATCGCGCGCCGCGCTCGCCTCGTCCTCGGTGAGGGTGCGGGCGGAAGCGCGGAAGCGCAGGGCGTAGGTGAGGGACTTGCGGCCCTCCCCTGCCTGGGCGCCCTCGTAGACGTCGAACAGGGCGATGTCTTCGAGCAGGTCACCGCCGCCGGTGCGCAGGGCGGTCTCCACCTGGGCTGCGGGGACGGCCTTCTCGACGCTGATCGACACGTCTTGCAGCACGGCGGGGAACGCCGAAACCGTGGGAGCGGGACGGGATTCGGCCAGCGGAAGCGCGTCGAGGTCGAGTTCCAGCGCGCAGGTGCGCGGGGGAAGACCGGCGCGTTCCAGCACGGCGGGGTGCAGTTCGCCCGCGTGACCGACGACCACGCCGTCGACCAGCAGTTCGGCGCAGCGGCCGGGATGCCACGGCAGGTAGGCCGCGGCGCGGCGCTCGATCACCACACCTGCGGCGTCGGCTACCTCGTCGACCAGTGCGAACGCGTCGGCGGCCTCGGCCGGACGACCCGGACCCCAGGGTCCGCGCGGGTCACGCTTGCCGCTGAGCACAGCCGCCACGTGCACGGGCTGGGCGGGCAGCGAGGCGTTCAGCTCGGCGATCTGCTCATCGGTGGGCCGACGATCGACCGGCAGCGCCTCGACCGCACGGGTCTGCTCGCCCGGCTGGACCACCTGGGCAATGCCGTAGATCGTGAGGTCACGGGCGCCGCGAGAAATGTTGCGGGCGGCCACTTCCAGCAGACCGGGCAGCAGCGTTGTCGCCAGTTCCGGACGCTCGGCGTCGAGGGGATTCAGCACGCGCGTGGTGTTGCGGCGCGGATCGTCGGCATCCAGCCCCCACACGTCGAAGACGCCACCCGGCAGGAACACCGGCGCGGGCACTTCGACGGCACCTGCGAACGCCAGCGCCCGGCTCACCGCACGACGACGCTTCTGCTGCGCGGTCAGACCGCGACCGGCGGGCGCCGACGGCAGCACCGACGGAATCTGCTCCAGCCCCTCCAGCCGCAGCACCTCTTCGACCAGGTCGGCGGGCTGGGACAGATCGGGACGCCAGCTCGGCGGAGTCACCAGCAGCTGGGTTTTGCCCGCGTCGTTGACCTCGATATCGACGTGTGCGCCGATCTGGGCCAGCCTACGCACGGCGGTGCCCGCCGGGTAGGTGACGCCCGCGACGCGGTCGGGCAGGTCGATGTCCATCGCGATCGGCGCCGCCGCTTCCAGCGGCACCCGGATGTCGGTGAGCGTGGATTCGATGGTGCCACCGGTGATTTCGGCGAGCAGGGTGGCGGCGCGATCGAGGGCGACGATATTGATCTCGGGATCGACGACCCGCTCGTAGCGCTTGGCTGCCTCCGAGGACAGCTTGTGCCTGCGCGAGGTCCGGTAGACGCGCAACGGGTTCCAGGTGGCGGCCTCGAGAATCACGTCGGTGGTGTCGGCGCCGACCTCGGTGCTCGCCCCACCCATCACACCGGCCAGCGAGATGACACCGGAATCGTCGGCGATCACCACGTCCTCGGCGTCGAGGGTGCGCTCGGTGTCGTCGAGGGTGCGCAGGGTCTCGCCCTTGTGCGCGGAGCGAACGACCAAGCCGCCGTTGAGTTTCGCGGCATCGAAGGCATGCAGCGGCTGCCCCAGTTCGAGCATCACGTAGTTGGTGACGTCGACCGCCGGGGAGATCGGACGCATGCCCGCCAGCATCAGCCTGCGCTGCAACCACAGCGGGCTCACCGCGTTCGGGTTCACCCCGGTAACGCGCCGGGCGCCGAAGCGGGTGCACTCGGAGTCGGCTTCCAGCCGCACCGACCAGGCCTCGGCCTCGCCGTCGGGCAGCGTACGCACGGCGGGGTCGGCGTATTCGAGATCGAAACCGCAGGCCAGCTCGCGGGCCAGACCGCGCACCGAGAAGCAGTAACCGCGGTCCGGGGTGATGTTGAGTTCGATGATCGTGTCGTCGGTGCCGAGCAGCACGTTGGCGTCGTCACCGGGCTGCGCCGAACCCGGCTCGAGCACCAGGATGCCGTCGTGATCCTTGCCGATGCCGAGTTCGGCGACCGAACAGATCATGCCGTTGGAGGTGTGGCCGTAGGTCTTGCGGGAGGAGATCTTGAACCCACCGGGCAGCTCACCACCCGGCAGCACGACGACGACGAGATCGCCGACCGCGAAATTGCGGGCGCCACAGACGATTTCCTGCAACTCCGGGTTGCCGACATCGACCTTGCAGAAGCGGATCGGCTTCTTGAACTCGGTGAGTTCGGTGATCTCGGCGACGCGGCCGACGACCAGCGGCTTGTCGATGTCACCGCCGATCGGGGTGAGCTTGTCGACCTCTTCGACCTCGAGGCCGACCCGGACGAAGCCCGCGTCGAGTTCCTCGGCCGACACCGACCACTCGGGGGTGGTGCGCTGCAGGATCTCGGTCAGCCAGGACTGTGCTACTCGCACGTTTTCGCTCTCTCTCTACGACCGGATACCGAAGGGCAGGGTGAACCGAACGTCACCCTCGACGATGTCGCGCATGTCGGGAATCCCGTTGCGGAACTGCAGGGTTCGCTCCATGCCCATGCCGAACGCGAATCCGGAATACACCTCGGGATCGATGCCGCTGGCGATGAGGACCTTCGGGTTGACCATGCCGCAGCCGCCCCACTCGACCCAGCCCGCGCCGCCCTTCTTGTCCGGGAACCACACGTCGACCTCGGCCGAGGGCTCGGTGAAGGGGAAGTAGTTGGGGCGCATGCGGGTTCGGGTGTCGGGACCGAACAGGGCGCGCGCGAAGGCGTCGAGCGTGCCGCGCAGGTGGGCCATGGTCAGGCCCTTGTCGATGGCCAGACCCTCCACCTGGGAGAACACCGGGGTGTGGGTGGCGTCGAGTTCGTCGGTGCGGAAGGTGCGACCGGGGCACACGACGTAGATCGGCAGCTCACGTTCCAGCATCGAACGCACCTGCACCGGGGAGGTATGGGTGCGCAGCACCTGGCGCGACCCCTCGGGGGCGATGTGGAAGGTGTCCTGCATCGTGCGCGCCGGGTGGTCGGGCAGGAAGTTCAGCGCGTCGAAGTTGAAATGCTCGGTCTCGACCTCGGGACCCTCGGCGACCTCCCAGCCCATGCCGACGAACACGTCGGCGATCTGCTCGGAGATGACCGTGATGGGATGCCGGGCACCGGCCGGACGGCGACGAGCGGGCAGGGTGACGTCGATCTTCTCGGCCACCAGCACGGCCTGATCACGCTCTTCCAGCAGCGCCGCGCGGCGCGCCTCGAAGGCGTCGGAGACCCGCTTGCGCGCGATATTGACCCGCTTGCCCGCGTCGGCCTTCTCTTCCTTGGGCAGACGACCCAGCTCACGCTGCGCCAGCGCGATCGGCGACTTACCGCCGATGTAGTCGGTCTTGGCGACCGCGAGCGCGTCCAGATCGGCCGCCGCGGCGAACGCCTTCTCGGCCTCCGCCGCCGCTGCCGCGAGTGCCTCCTCGGTCAGTTCGGCGCCCAACGGGCCTGCGCCCTGCTCGACTCCACTGTTGTCGTCGGCCACGATTGTTCGACTCTCCCCTGGGGATCGGTTCACGGGTGCGTCATTGCCTACCCGTATCGGTGCTGCATAAATCCTATGGGATGGGGTTCGCTCGGTTCATCCGGATTACCGGGGGACACTTCCGGACCCCACACAAGGTCGCCACCAGGACCGACAAGTCCAGGTCAGACCGGTTTTCGGAGGGTTCTCACCAAGATCGACACCGAACCGCGATCCGAGGGAACCGAATCGTCCCCGGTTCCGTCCAACCGTTCAAACACATCCGCCGTGTTCGACGCGAGACAGGACGAATCGATGCCTGAACAGACCCGCGATTCCACCCCACCCCAGGGTCGGCGCACGCGACGCACCACGCCTGGCAGCGGCCTGGCACTGTGCGGCCTCGGCATCCGCCCCACCCGCCCCCGCCCTTTCCCGCGTGCGGGCGGACTGTGCCCCGAGGTCCACCCACAAACCCCACCCGACCAGGATTGAGCACTCACCAGCCCATCGCTCCTTCACTGCGATCGATGGTGCGCGCTGCGGCTCTATCCGTAGAGCGGCAGGCAGGCGGTGTCGACGGCTGTCGACAGCGGCTCGGGGAGGACGAGGGGGTCACCGAACGTCCCCTCGACCGGATCGGGGTACACACCGGCGTCAGGATTGCGGTAGAGCGCCCAACGGCCGAACCGCGGGTCGACGACCAGGAGAGTGCGTACCCCTGCCGCGCCGTACCAGCCGTTCTTGCCGGTGATCTGGTGCGCTTTCTCCGACTTCGAGATCACCTCGACGGCGAGTTCCACGTTGGCAGGATCGGCGAGCCATTCGTCATCGGTGTCCCAGGAATCGGGCAGAACGACGAGGTCCGGTGTGCAGTAGTCGTCTGTATCGCTTGGCATCGCGATCGATGTCACCTCGTAGGCGGCGAGCCCTTCGGGCATGACCGATTCGAGCTGGTGACGCAGTCGACGGATCGTGCCCGCGTGTTTTCCACGCGGGGTCGGTGACATCACGAGCGCCCCTCCCAGGATCTCGACCTGCAGGCCTGTTGCGCGCTCGATCTCCTCGGCGACTTCGCGCAGGTTGCCGGGTCGGGGATGCATCGACGGGACGGTCATGCGGTCGCTCCATTCGTGCGGACTGCCGACTCAACCATAACCCCCACCAGCGCCAGGTCAGGCAGTAGTTCTGGTGTGCCGGGGCAGGAAGGCGGCGATGATCGCGGCGGCGGCGACCAGGGCGGCGCCTACCCAGACCGCGGGTATCAGGCCGTCGACGTAGGACTGGGGGTCGGTGTAGGAGCCGGCGGTGGCGAAGACCGAGGCGAGGACCGCGATGCCCATGGCGACGCCGACCTCGCGGACGGTGCTGTTGATGCCCGAGGCCATGCCCTGGTCGGCGGGGGACGCGCTGGCCATGACGATGGTGGACGACGGGGCGAAGGTCAGGCCCATGCCGATGCCGCCGAGGACGAAGGGCGCGACGAAGGAGATGTAGGGGACGTCCGTGCTCGTGATCAGCGCCATCCAGGCCAGGGACACGGCCAGGCACACCTGGCCGGTGGCGATGAGGACGCGGGGGCCGACCCGGTCGACGACGAGTCCGGCCAGCGGGGCGACGACCATCGGAACCATCGTCCACGGCATCGTGCGGATACCGGATTCCAGCGGCGAATACCCCTGCACCACCTGGAAGAACTGCGCGAGCAGGAAGATGGCACCGAACACACCGGCGGAGAATCCGAACGACACGAGGTAGCTCAGGCTCAGGCCCCGGTTGGCGAACATGCGCAGCGGCAGCATCGGTTCGGCGGTGCGGTGCTCCCAGGCGACGAACGCGACCAGCAGGGCGATACCACCGACCAGGGCGGTGAGCACCTGCGAAGCGGTCCAGCCGTCCTCGGCGCCGTGGATCACGCCCCACACCAGCGCGAGCACGCCGACGGCGGACAGGACGAGACCGAGCAGGTCGAGTTTGCGTGCGGCACCGCGCGATTCGCTCAGCATGCGGGCGGCGAAGGGCAGCGCGAGCAGGCCGACGGGAACGTTGAGCCAGAAGATCCACTGCCAGTTCAGCCCCTCGACGACGGCACCGCCGACCACCGGCCCGACCGCGACTCCGAGCCCCGCCAGGCCGCCCCAGATCCCGATCGCGGCGCTGCGCATCCGCTCGGGCACGGCCGCGGCGAGCAGTGTCAGCGACAACGGCATCACCGCGGCGCCACCGGCGCCCTGAATCGCACGGGCGAGAATGAGCATCCACGGCTCGGTGGCCAGCGCGCAGGCCGCCGACGCGACGACGAACACCGCGATTCCCGCCAGGAACATCCGGCGCCGGCCGATGCGATCGCCGAGCGCCGAGGCGGTGAGCAGCAGCGCCGCGAACGACAGCGTGTAGGCGTTGACGAACCATTGCAGGTCTGAAAGTGATGCTCCCAGTTCGGTCTTGATCACCGGCAGGGCGTTGGTCACCACGAGGTTGTCCAACGTGACCATGAACATCGGGATACCGACGGCGGCGACGACCGCACCGAGCGGCTTGTCCTTCGCGCCGCCGGGTGACGGCGCGTCGGCGCGAACGGCATCGCCGGGATCGAGTGTCTGAGTCATGATCCACCCTTGTTGTAATCCACTGATAACTTGAATCCAATGGTTATGCATCCGCTGATAACATGTCAAGAGGAATCCGCGTACCGACCGGAGGCGAATGCATGAGCGAGACGACGAGAACCCGGATGACCGCGGCCGAGCGCAGCGCCCAGGTCCTCGCCGCCGCCGTCGACGCCTTCGCCGAATCCGGGTACGCCGCGACGAAGACCGATGAGGTGGCCCGCCGCGCGGGGGTCTCCCAGCCGTACGTGATTCGACTCTTCGGCAGCAAACAGCACCTGTTCGTGGCGGTACTGCAGCACGTGTGCGCACGCATCGAGGACGTGTTCCGCAGCGCGGAGATCGCGCCCGACGCCGACACCGCCGAAGCGCTGCGCAGCCTCGGGACGAACTACGACGTATTTCTCTCCGAACGTCAGCTACCGCTCGTGCTGCTGCACGGCGTCGCCGCCAGCGCCGACCCGGAGATCGGCGATCACGTGCGCGAACACTTCGGCCGCATCTACCAGCTGATCGTCGACCGCACGGGCGCCGACGCCCTGCACGCCCGCCGCTTCCTCGCCACCGGCATGCTGCTCACCATCATGACCGCGATGCAGGTGGCGGGCCCCGACGCCATCGAACTACCCTGGTCGACCGCCGTTCTCGACGACCTCCAGTGCGGCTTGGAACTCTGAGCCCCCGACGAGCGGTTCGTCAGCCGCATCGATCCCGGGGCCGCGGCTACTTCGCGTGCTGGACGCGGGCGTTGGCGTAGAGGCAGATCGCCGCTGCCGCAGCCAGATTCAGGCTTTCGGCGCGGCCGTGGATGGGGATACGGATGCGATGGTCGGCGCGGGCGGCGACGGCGGGATCGAGGCCGTGAGCCTCGTTGCCGAAGAGCCAGGCGACCGGCCCGGTGAGGATGTCGTCGGCGTCGTCGAGGACGACCTCACCGTGAGCGGTGGTCGCCAGCAGCGTGATTCCGGCCGAGGACAGCGCGTCGAGGGTGGCGTCGATACTGCGGCTGCGCGCGATCGGGACGTGGAACAGGCTGCCCGCGCTGGCACGGACGCATTTGCCGTTGTGCGGGTCGACCGCGTCACCGGCGAGCACGACGCCATCGGCACCGACGGCGTCGGCAACCCGGATGAGGGTGCCCGCGTTGCCGGGTTCGGCGATCTCCACGGGCACCGCGAGCATGCGGGGTGCACCGTCGAGGATCTGGCCGAGGGGAACATCGAGCTGCTCGCACACGGCGACCAGGCCCGGCGCGGTAACGGTTTCGCCCAGGTGCTCGGCGGCGCGATCGCTCACCAGCGTGGTGCGCACACCGTCGGCGTCGGCACCGGCGATCAACGCGACATCGCGCTTGGCCGCGGCGAGCGAGTAGAACAGCTCACGCACCCGGCCGGTCTCCAGCGCGGCGGTGACGGCATTGGCGCCTTCGGCCAGGAACAGGCCGGTCTTGCGGCGGTGCGCGGCGCGCTGGAGCTTGACAGCCGAAACGACCCGTGGGTTGCGCTCGGAGAGCGCGTCCACGGGTCGTTCCGACAGATCGTTGTGCGTCGTCAAGCTCAGGCAGCCGAGGCCGGGGCGTTGACGTCGGCGGGCAGCGCGGCCTTGGCGACAGCGACGAGACCGGCGAAGGCCTCGGCGTCGGAGACGGCGAGCTCGGCGAGGATCTTGCGGTCCACCTCGACACCAGCGGCCTTGAGGCCCTGGATGAAGCGGTTGTAGGTGATGTCGTTCAGACGCGCGGCGGCGTTGATACGAGCGATCCACAGCTTGCGGAAGTCACCCTTGCGCGCCTTGCGGTCGCGGTAGGCGTAGGTCAGCGAGTGGAGCTGCTGTTCCTTGGCCTTGCGGTACAGGCGCGAACGCTGGCCCCGGTAGCCCTTGGAGGCCTCGAGGATGGAACGGCGCTTCTTCTGAGCGTTGACAGCCCTTTTGACGCGTGCCACTTTTCAGTCCTTGATCATCTGGGGGGCGCGGCGGCGCCCGAATTCGGTAGTTGTCGGCGTCCGGTCATCCCGGCCGCGCAGTCGTCGGGGTGCGACGGTCTGCCTGGATCAGGCGAGACCGAGCAGCCGCTTCACGCGGGGGGCGTCGACGTCGGCAACGGACTCCGTGCCTTCCAGACGACGAGTCCGGCGGGAGGACTTGTGCTCCAGGAGGTGGCGACGGTTCGCCTGCTCGCGAAGCAGCTTGCCCCGGCCGGTCACCTTGAATCGCTTCTTGGCGCCGCTGTGGGTCTTGTTCTTCGGCATGGATTCCTCTATCTAGTCGGTGAAATCGGTGTTACTGCGGGTCGGCCTGCGCCTGCTCCGCGGGCGCGGCCTGCTCGGCGGCGGCCGGAGCGGTCGGCTGTGCCGGTGCCGGGGCGGTCGGCTCGGCCGGACGCGGGGCCGGTGCCGAGTCCTGCTGCGCCTTCACCCGCGTCTTCGCGCCCTTGTGGGGGGCGAGGACCATGGTCATGTTGCGGCCGTCCTGCTTGGCCGAGGTCTCGACGAAGCCGAGTTCGGCGACGTCGGAGGCCAGCCGCTGCAGCAGCCGGAAGCCGAGTTCGGGGCGCGACTGCTCACGACCGCGGAACATGATCGTGACCTTGACCTTCGACCCGGCTTCGAGGAAGCGAACGACGTTGCGCTTCTTGGTCTCGTAGTCGTGGTCGTCGATCTTCGGACGGAGCTTCTGCTCCTTGATCACGGTCTGGACCTGGTTCTTGCGGGACTCGCGCGCTTTCTGCGCGGTCTCGTACTTGAACTTGCCGTAGTCCATGATCTTGCAGACCGGCGGACGGGCATCGGGTGCCACCTCGACCAGGTCGAGATCGGCTTCGAGCGCGACGCGAAGTGCATCTTCAACACGCACGATCCCAACCTGTTCGCCGCCGGGTCCGATGAGTCGAACCTCGGGAACTCGGATGCGATCGTTGATGCGGGTCTCAGTGCTGATGGGGCCTCCTAGGTCAAGCGGTGTCGTCTTAACGACCGCACGCAATAACTGCAACCCCTGATTCAACGCGAAAGCCCCGTTGCGGTATTTCTCCGCGACGGGGCCCGAGTCGACCGATCATCGGACACCACGCCCGAGGGCACGGTGTCGACCCTCGCGCGAACAACACGCGAGGAACCCGCCACAACGAGCGGGTGACCGGGACCGTTTGTCCAGTACGATTGCTCGCCGGCAACGGTGGGAGTCGGGCTCCACTTATCTGCCCCAGGAAGTGCATGACACGACCAGGGGCGGTCGTCAGCGGAAAGTCTAGCATCGCATTCCGCTATCGCCGAATCGGCCCGGCGGCGGTGGCCCACACGGGGCTGGCGATAGCCTGATCCCCATGACTGACGAGCTCGATCCTCCCGTGCGCGACCTGGCCGACATTCCCGCGGTCGAGGTGATCAGCCGGGCCGCCGTGATGCTGATGAGTTCGGCGGCGGAGAAGCTCGGCCTTGCCGAGGAGAACCCGAACACCGGCGCCAACGTCGACCTCGACGAGGCGCGCCGGGTCATCACCGCGCTGGCCGGCCTGGTCACCTCGTCGGTGGAGTACCTCGGGCCGCACGCCGGGCCGATCCGCGAGGGCCTGCAGGCGTTGCAGCGCGCCTTCCGTGAGGCGTCGTCGGTGCCGGACGCGCCGGGTGCGGGCCCGGGCGAGAAGTACACCGGCCCGGTGCACTGAGCCCCGAAACGCGAAGATCCGCCGGCACCTGCGTGCCGGCGGATCCTTTTACGTCGTGAGCGCCGCTCAGACCGTAGGGGTCGGAGTCGGCGGCTGACCGGGGGTGACCGAGACGGCCGAGCCGGAGGAGATCATGTTGGCGAGGGCGGTGAAGATGGCCGCGCTTCCGGTATCCATTGCTGGTGATCCTTTCGAGGCTGCCGGGTCAGGCAGTCGGCGTCGGCGTCGTGGGCTCGTAGGCCAGCGAGGACCCGCCACTGAGGAAATTCAGAATCTGGCCGATGAGCGCCATCGTGGCTTCATCCATTGGGGACGTTCCTTTCGTACTGCACGACATCCGCGACCGCGCTGCCCACGCCGCGCGTGACACCACTGGATGTCGATCGACAAACCGCTACTGACCGGTCTTCCGGCGACGGCGAGGCGAATGTTACCTATGACCGTTTCACTTCGTAGGGTTTTCGGGAAGTCCCGGGCGGAACGGTAACCCGTTCCGCCCCGACACACCTGCCGGTCAGCGCAATGCGGCCGCTTTCCTGGCCAGCCGCTTGGCCGTCGCCGTCTCCGCGGGCGCCTTCTTCGCCGCCGGTGCGGTCTTCTTCTTCGCCGCGGGCTTCTTCGGAGCCGGTGCCGCGAGGACTTCCTTCAGGAACTGACCGGTGTAGCTGTCGGCGACCTGGGCCACCTCCTCGGGAGTGCCCGTGGCGACGACCGTGCCACCGCCGGAACCGCCTTCCGGGCCCATGTCGATGACCCAGTCGGAGGTCTTGATGACATCGAGGTTGTGCTCGATGACGATCACCGTGTTGCCCTTGTCGACCAGGCCGTTGATGACCTTGAGCAGCTTGCGGATGTCCTCGAAGTGCAGACCGGTCGTCGGCTCGTCGAGGATGTACACGGTGCGACCGGTCGAGCGTTTCTGCAGCTCGGCGGCCAGTTTCACGCGCTGCGCCTCACCGCCGGACAGGGTCGGGGCACTCTGGCCGAGGCGCACGTATCCGAGACCGACCTCGACGAGGGTCTTGAGGTACCGGTGGATCGAGGTGACCGGTTCGAAGAACTCGGCGGCCTCGTCGATCGGCATGTCGAGGACCTCGGCGATGGTCTTGCCCTTGTAGTGCACCTCGAGGGTCTCGCGGTTGTAGCGGGCGCCGTGGCACACCTCGCACGGGACGTACACGTCCGGCAGGAAGTTCATCTCGATCTTGAGCGTGCCGTCACCCGAGCACGCCTCGCACCGGCCGCCCTTGACGTTGAAGGAGAACCGACCCGGCTGGTAACCGCGCACCTTGGCCTCGGTGGTCGAGGCGAACAGGGTGCGGATCTTGTCGAAGACGCCGGTGTAGGTGGCCGGGTTCGAGCGTGGGGTTCGCCCGATCGGTGACTGGTCGACCTGCACCAGCTTGTCGAGCTGGTCGACGCCGTTGATCCTGGTGTGCCTGCCCGGCACCTGCCGCGCGCCGTTGAGCTTGTTCGCCAGCGTGGTGGCCAGGATGTCGTTGACCAGCGTCGACTTGCCGGACCCGGAGACGCCGGTGACGGACGTGAGCACACCGAGCGGGAAGGCCACATCGATGCCCTGCAGATTGTGCTCGGTGGCGCCGACGACGGTGAGCTTGCGCTTCTTGTCCACCGCGCGGCGCACCAGCGGCAGCTCGATCTGCTCGCGGCCGGAAAGATAAGCGCCGGTGAGGGATTCGGGCTCGGTGAGCAGTTCTTGGTAGGGACCCGAATGCACCACGCGACCGCCGTGCTCACCGGCGAGCGGACCGATATCGACCACCCAGTCCGAGGCGCGGATGGTGTCCTCGTCGTGTTCGACAACGATCAGAGTGTTGCCCAGCTTCTTGAGCCGCAGCAGGGTTTCGATGAGCCTGCGGTTGTCACGCTGATGCAGGCCGATCGACGGTTCGTCGAGCACGTAGAGCACGCCGACCAGGCCGGAACCGATCTGGGTGGCCAGCCGGATGCGCTGTGCCTCGCCGCCCGACAGCGTCGCCGCCGCGCGCGAGAGCGTGAGGTATTCCAAGCCCACGTCGAGCAGGAAGCCCAGGCGGGCCTGGATCTCCTTGAGCACCTGGCCGGCGATCGCGGCCTCGCGCTCCCCCAGCGTCAGCGAGTTGAGGAAGTGCGCGCATTCCCCGATCGACAGGTCGCTGACCTCGGCGATCGACCTGTTCTTGCCGTCGGCGGCCAGCGTGACGGCCAGGATCTCCGGTCGCAGGCGGGCACCGTTGCACACCGGGCACGGCACATCGCGCATGTACCCGTCGTAGTGCTCCTTCATCTGCTCGGACTCGGTGTTGTCCATGCGCCGCTGCAGGAACGGCATCACGCCTTCGAAATCGGCGTAATAGGAGCGTTTGCGTCCGTAGCGGTTGGTGTAGGAGACGTGCACCTGGTCGGAGCTGCCCTCGAGGACCGCCTTGCGTGCCTTCGCCGGGAGTTCACGCCAGGGGGTGTCCATGGAGAAGCCGATGGCCTCGGCCAGACCCGACAGCAGACGGTTGAAGTATTCGGCCGTCTGACCGCGCGACCACGGCGCGATCGCGCCCTCGGCCAGGCTCAGATCCGGATCGGGGACGACCAGTTCGGGGTCGACCTCCTTGCGGATACCGAGACCGGTGCAGTCGGGACAGGCGCCGTAGGGCGAGTTGAACGAGAACGAGCGCGGTTCGAGATCCTCGATATCGAGCGGGTGGCCGTTCGGGCAGGCCAGGCGCTCGGAGAAACGGCGCTCCCGGTCGTGCGCGTGTTCGTCGCGGTCGACGAAATCGAGCACGACGATGCCGTCGGCCAGCCGCAACGCGGTCTCGATCGAGTCGGTGAGGCGCTGCTTGGACGCGGCCTTCACCGACAGGCGGTCGACGACCACCTCGACATCGTGCTTCTCCTGCTTCTTGAGCTTGGGCGGATCGGTGAGCGGATACACCACACCGTCCACCCGCACACGCGAGTAACCCTGGGTCTTGAGCTGGTCGAACAGGTCGACGAACTCACCCTTGCGGGTACGCACCACCGGCGCGAGCACCTGGAACTTCAGGCCCTCGTCCATGGCGAGCACCTGGTCGACGATCTGCTGCGGGCTCTGCTTGGCGATCAGCTCGCCACAGACCGGGCAGTGCGGCGTGCCCGCGCGGGCATACAGCAGGCGCAGGTAGTCGTAGACCTCGGTGATCGTGCCGACCGTCGAACGCGGGTTGCGGTTGGTCGACTTCTGGTCGATCGACACCGCGGGCGAGAGGCCCTCGATGAAGTCCACATCCGGCTTGTCCATCTGCCCGAGGAACTGGCGCGCGTACGCCGACAGCGACTCGACATACCGGCGCTGTCCCTCGGCGAAGATCGTGTCGAACGCCAGACTCGACTTACCCGAACCGGACAGACCGGTGAACACGATCAGGCTGTCGCGCGGCAGATCGAGGTCCACACCTTTCAGGTTGTGTTCCCGAGCTCCGCGCACAGTGAGGCGTTCCGCCACCTGGTGAATCCCTTCTCCATAGTCATCCGCCGACCGGACATGAACCCCCAGGAATCAATGCTAGGTGGACCCACCGACAAGAACGGCTGAGCGCTTGCGCCCCGGGAGGTGCCGG
>NZ_BDBI01000050.1 GCF_001612905.1 Nocardia ignorata NBRC 108230
CTTGGGTGAGCGAGTTTGCTGTCTGCGCACAGGATTTGGGTGGCGATTGTCTGTCTCTGCACAGGATTCGGGCGGGCGGATTATGTTGGACCGAACAGGGGGACGTTCTACGTGATGAAGGGGCCGCCGTGCTCGAGGTGTTTCTGGTCGACGACCACGAGATCGTGCGGCGCGGGTTGATCGACCTGCTCGAGGGTGATCCTGAACTCACTGTGATCGGTCAGGCAGGTGGGGTGGCCGAGGCGATGGTGCGGATCAGGGAGACCCGGCCCGATGTGGCGGTGCTCGATGTCCGATTACCCGACGGCAACGGCATCGAGCTGTGCCGCAATCTGCTGGCCGAGTTCGAAGACCTGCGCTGCCTGATCCTCACCTCGTTCTCCGACGAGCACGCCATGCTCGACGCCATTCTGGCCGGTGCCAGCGGATATGTGGTGAAGAACATCGACGGGATGAAGCTGGCCGACGCGATCAAGCAGGTAGGCGCCGGTCACTCCCTGCTCGACACCCGCGCGGCCGACGCGCTGCGCGCCCGGCTGCGCCGCAGCACCGAACCCACCGGTCCCCTCGCGGGTCTGACCGACCAGGAACGCCGCCTGCTCGAACTCCTCGGCGAGGGGCTGACCAACCGTCAGATCGCGGCCCGCATGTTCCTGGCCGAGAAGACGGTCAAGAACTATGTCTCGCGCCTGCTGGCCAAACTCGGCGTCGAACGCCGCACCCAGGCCGCGGTGCTGGCGACCAAGCTGCGCGAACCGTAGAAATCAGGACGGGACGACGATGGTCAGGTCCCCGTCGTAGCGGCGGTAGAGCAGGTTGCCCCGGCCGCTGTGGCTGTCGGTGAAGAACAGATACGGTAGGCCGCCACGGCACAGCACGTCCGAGGCCTCGTCCTCGGCATAGACCGGGGCCGCGTCCTGCACCACCCGCACCGGCATGGCGCTGGCGGTGAGCGGCAGGTGCGCGGAGTCGCCCGCGGCGACGGTGCGGTGCTGGCGGGCCAGGCGAACGCCGTGCGGGTCGGCCCAGGTGACGATGGCGTCCTCGCCGGTATCGGCGTCGGTGAACAGATACGCGTCGTAATCCATCGCGTCCAGCACAGTGCTGGCTTCCAGCGGGGTACCGGTCATCAACGCGCAGTCCTTGCGGCGGATGATCGGGCGGGTCTCGGTGACCTGCGCCAGCGGGCGGCGGGCCGGGTCTGGCCAGGCGCCACGTGCTTCCTTACCAGCGCGGCGCGCCAGCTGACGATCCAGGCGTTCGGCGGCGAACGTCACCGCGAACCCACCCGGCCCGGTGACCTGCACGCGGGTGAGGGTGTCGTTGGTGCGGATGTTGGCCTGCACGAGGGTCGGCTCGTCGTTTCCGCGCGGAGCGGTGACGCGCACGCGGGCCGGACTGTCGAGATGATGACGCCGCATCACGCGGGTGATGGCACGCACCGCGCGGGTGACGTCTTGAGCCGGTACCTCGCCACGGGTGGTCACCGCGAGCTCGGGGTCGGCGGCGGTAGTCCAGTGCTGGGTGCTCGACAACGAATACATCTCTTGCCCCACTTCTCGATCCGGCGTCCCCCCGCTGCCCTATGCCACCACTGTGCGCGGTGCGGTAGAAGGGCCGAAAGTCCCCAACCTCGAGGACTAGACTTCTCCTGACTCGGTACGAAGGTGGGCGGCGACGGGATACGGCGATGGCGAATGACGGTCGGAGCGGCCGCTATTCGGCGGGCCGCACCGCGTCTCAGCAGCGCCTGCGCGCCCTGCTCGGCGAGGTGGCCGACCGGGTCGAGGTGATGATCGGCTCGCGCGACCGGATGGACGGCCTGGTCGAGGCCATGCTCACGGTCACCGCGGGCCTCGATCTCGACGACACCCTGCGCACCATGGTGCGCACGGCGATGAACCTGGTCGATGCCCGCTACGGCGCGCTCGCGGTCCGCGGGCACGGTCAGCAGGTCGCGCAGTTCATCGACGAGGGTATGCCCGAACACATCCGCGACCGGATCGGGCGATTACCGGCGGGCCGCGGTGTGCTCGGCGCCGTGTTCGCGGAGAAGGCACCGCTGCGGCTCGACGATCTCACCGAGCACGAGTCCTCGGTGGGTTTCCCGCCCGGCCACCCGCCGATGCACTCGTTTCTCGGTGTCCCCGTGCGCATCCGGGACGAGGTGTTCGGCAGCCTGTACCTGACCGAGAAGTCCGACGGGCAACCGTTCACCGAGGAGGACGAGGTGCTCGTCCTCGCGCTGGCCGCGGCGGCGGGTATCGCGGTCGACAACGCGCGCCTCTACGAGCAGGCGCGCACCAGACAGGCCTGGATCGAGGCGACGCGCGACATCGCCACCGAATTCCTGGCGGGCACCGAATCCGACCGAGTACTCGCCCATGTGGTCGACCACGCCCGCGGGCTGACCGGTTCGCACCAGGCGTTTCTGGCCTCGGTACCGGTGCCCGACGAATCCCCCGGTGAGGTCAGCGAATTGGTCGTCACCCAGTGGACCGGGCCCGACGCAGGCCAGGACTGGCAGACGATCCCGATCGCGGGCACAGTTCTCGGCGACGCCTTCAGCAGGCGAACACCGCTGCGCTTCGACGACGTGTCCGAGGTCGTCCTCGGCGTCGACTTCCCCGTCGCCGAATTGCCCGGTGCCGGACCGGCTCTCGTCCTTCCGCTGTGCACCCCCGACGCCACGCTCGGCGTGCTGGTGACCATCCGCCCGCCCGGTTTCGCGCCCTATTCCGACGAGATGCTCGAGCTCACCGCCGCGTTCTGCGATCAGGCGGCGCTGGCGGTGCGCCTGGCCGACGCGCAACGTCGGATGCGGGAGCTCGATATCGTCGCCGACCGCGACCGCATCGCCCGCGACCTGCACGACCATGTGATCCAGCGCCTGTTCGCGATCGGCCTCACCGTGCAGGCCACCATGCCCAAGGCGGTCGTTCCCGAAGTGCGGCAACGACTTTCGACGGTCATCATGGACCTGCAGGAAGTGGTGCAGGAGATCCGCACCTCCATCTTCGACCTGCACGCCAGCGGTTCGGGCCACAGCGAGGGGTTACAACAGCGGCTCGAACTGGCGATCCGGCGCCAGACCGCCGACATCGCGATGCGCGCGACCATCCAGGTATCGGGCCCGCTCTCGGTGCTCGACCCGCAACTGGCCGATCACGCCGAAGCCGTTGTGCGCGAGGCGGTGAGCAACGCGGTGCGTCACTCCGGCGCCGACACCGTGGCCATCGTGATCGAGGTGGCCGACGATCTCACCATCACCGTGAGCGACAACGGGTGGGGCATCCCGAACCACGTCGTCCGCAGCGGGCTGCGCAACCTCGAGCAGCGCGCGCTGGAGGCGGGCGGCCGGTTCCAGATCGCGCCCGCGGTGCGAGCCGACGCCGACGGCGACCATTCGGAAATGCCGGGCACGCGGCTGCGCTGGGCGGTTCCGCTCCCGCAGGACCAGCCGACCACCGGCGGTTTCGCCCTGGCGGGCGGGCCGGAGGCAGGCGAGGACTGAACCTCAGGCCGGACCGACGACGAGGGCGGAGTTGTTGCCGCCCATCCCCATCGACAGATTCACGGTGAGGCCACCGCGCATCGGTGTCGGCCCGTCGAGCAATCGCGGATGCGCGGGCGCGACGACCGGTGCCGACGCGACGACGCCGGTGTCGTAGGACAGCGCGATCAACGCCAGTTCGACGGCCGCCGCGGCGCCCTGGCAGTGACCGGTGAGCGGCTTGACCGAGATGATCGACGGTTGGTCGTCGAAAACGGTGGTGAGCACGTCGCGTTCGGCGGCGTCGCACTGGCGGGTGCCGGTGCCGTGGGCGTTCACGTAGTCGACCTCCGATGCCGCTACCCCGCTGTCGCGCAGTGCTTTCCGGACGCATTCGAGATACTGCTCGTGCGTCGGCTCGACCGAGACCACGTGGTAGGCGTCGTTGTTCATGGCACCGCCGAGCACCCGCGCATAGGGCTGATCCACCGCGTCGGTGAGCAGCACCGCCACCGACGCTTCCGCCATCACGAACCCCAGGCTGCCCTCCTGGAACGGGCGGCACGCGGTGAACGGGTCCACATCGGACACGGCCGCGCCCATCCCGACGAAATGCTCGAGCATCTCCGGAGTGGCCGACAGGTCGGTGCTCACGCACAGCACGTCGTCCACCAGGCCCGCGTCGCGCCACTGCCGCGCCGTGAGCACGGCGACATTGCCCGAACTGCACGCCGCCGACACGTTCATGGCGGGCCCGTGGAAGCCGTACTGCTGCATCACCACCGAGATGGGGGTCGAGGGCAGCATCGGCAGGTAGTCGCGGGAGCGGCGGTGCGCGCCGTCGCGCAGGTAGAAATCGCGCCAGTCGGCCACGTCGCCGAGGGTGATGGCGTGCACCAGGCCGACCGTTCGGCCCTCCTCGCGCCAGCCACGCGCGCGGGCGTCGGCCACCGCCTCGGCAGCCGAGGCGACCACGGCGCGCCCGAACAATCCGCGACCGTGCGCCGGGTCGCCGCCGTCCGGAATCCGGCCGACCCAGGCGTGCTCGTCACGTCCCGGCCCGTAACCCGGATACAGACCGGCGGCCGGTTTTCCCCCCAGCACCCCCTGAAACAATTGTTCACGGCCCCAGCCGTAGCCGGAGACCACACCGATACCACCGATCGACATAGAATCGACTCGGTGGGCCATGCCGCCGGGACGTCCTTCCGGTCTCACGTCGCTCCTCGCGGATCTCGTCGAGGGTCACCACGATAGTCCGGTGCGTCATCCGAAGACCAGGCCGAGATCGGGGGTATCGCAGTGAGACAAACCGACACCGACGCGGCGAACGCCGAGCTGCTCGCCCAGCGGTACCGCTCGCTGGTCGAACACACTCCCGATGCCATCTGCGTGCACGAGGCGGGCGTCATCGTCTACGTGAACCCGGCGATGGTGCGACTGCTCGGCGCGCACACGGCCGAGGACCTGCTCGGCTTGCGGATCACCCATTTCGTGCATCCCGACTCCATTCCGGCGATGCTCGACCGGATCGCCCAGCTCACCGCCGAGGGCGCGGCGTCACCGCCGACCGAAATGGACCTGTTGCGCATCGACGGGCAGAAGGTGCCCGTGCAGACGGTGTCGGTCCTCACGGCCTGGCAGGGCGAGCTGGCCTATCAGGTGGTGGTGCACGACCTGACCGCGCAGCGGGCCGCCGAGGCCTCCGCACGGCAGGCCGAGGCGTACTTCACCACCGTGGTCTCCCAGCTCGAGGAGGGTGTGCTGGTCGTCGACCGGCGGGGCAGGCTCGAATCGATCAATCCGGCGGGCAGGCGCATCCTCGGCATCGCCGACTCCGCGCCGGTCCTCGGTGCGCGTTTCGACGAGCTCCCCGTCACGATGATCGACTGGGAGGGTCAGCCGCTGCCCGTGGGCAGGCATCCGATGGCGCACACGTTGACGACCGGCGAGCCGGTGACGCGGTTCGTGTTCGGGGTGCGCCGGGCCGACGGTCAGCAGGTGTGGCTGTCGTGTAACTGCCGGCTGCTCAATCCCGACAGCCCGGACTCGGCGGGGGTGTCGTCGTTCGCCGATGTCACCGAATACCGGGCAAGCAAGATGCAGCTCGAGTACCAGGCCACCCACGACGCGTTGACGGGACTGGCGAACCGGTCGCTGATCCTGTCGCAGTTGTCGGCGGCACTGGCCGACGAGGGCGGCGCTCTGGTCACCACCGTGCTGTTCATCGATCTCGACGGCTTCAAGGCGATCAACGACACTCTCGGCCACGCCATCGGCGACACGGTCCTGCAGATCGTCGCCCAGCGGCTGCAACGCGCTCTGCGTGCCGAGGACTTGGTGGGCAGGCTCGGTGGGGACGAGTTCCTCGTGCTGCTCGCCGGGCACCCACAGCGCACCGATCTGCCCCGTCTGATCGAACGGCTGCGCGTCACCATGGCCGAGCCGATCATCGCGAGCGGGCATCGTCTCGAAGTCAGCGCCTCGATCGGCGTCACCGAACTCGGCCCGCACGAGCGCCGCACTCCCGAAGCCGTACTGCACGACGCCGATCTGGCCATGTACCGCGACAAGCCCTCCGGTCGCCGCAACCACACCACGCACGCGTCCTGACAAACTGGTCGGCGTGATCGTCGAACACGCCCTGCTGCCCGTCCGTCCCGGTTCCGCCGCCGCCTTCGAAGCGGCCTTCGCGCAGGCCTACCCGATCATCGCCGGTATGCCCGGCTTCGGCGGGCTGTCGTTGTCACAGTGCGTGGAGCGGCCCGACACCTATTTGCTGCTGGTGCGGTGGGCGCGGCTGAGCGATCACACCGAGGGGTTTCGCGGGTCGCCGGAATATCAGCGCTGGCGTGCGCTGTTGCATCACTTCTATGAGCCTTTCCCGGTGGTCGAGCACTTCACGCCGGTGACCGGTGACGAAGTCTTCCCCGCGACGGGCGCGCTGCCGTCCGGGGGCAAGTAGACTCGACAACTCTGTTCTCAACGCGGTGACAAAGGAGTCCTGTTTTGCCCGACCGCCTCGCCGACGACCGCGCAACCGCCGACCAGGGCGGGCGCGGCCGCGAGATCGAACAGGAACAGCAGTACCTCACGGTGCTCTACGACCGCCTCGACGCCATGCGCGACTACGCGCAGAACCGGCTCAAGACCGTGCTGTTGGAAGCGGGCGGGACCCCGCAGGCGCGCAGCGAACGCGAGTCGTTCACCGCGCTCTACAGCGAGGACCTGGCCAAATACGACGCCGCCGAGCACGGTTTGTGCTTCGGCCGCATCGACCTGGACGCCACCGAGGACGCCGCCCGCTACATCGGGCGCCTCGGCATCCTCGACGAGGACAACGACTACGAGCCGCTGCTCCTGGACTGGCGCGCTCCCCTGGCGCGCCCGTTCTACCTGGCGACCACCGCCAATCCCGAGGACGTGGTCCGCCGCCGTCACATCCGCTCACGCAACCGCACGGTGACCGCGATCAACGACGAGTACCTCGACCTCGGCGCCGCCGAACGCGACGGCGCGGTGGGTACCGACGACGGTGTGGGCGGCGAGAGCGCCCTGCTCGCCGCGCTGAACGCGGCCCGCACCGGGCACATGAACGACATCGTCGAGACGATCCAGAGCGAACAGGACGCGATCATCCGCTCCGAGCACAAGAGTGTGCTCGTGGTGCAGGGTGGGCCGGGCACCGGCAAGACGGCGGTGGCGCTGCACCGGGCCGCCTACCTGCTCTACACCTTCCGCCAGCAGCTGGCCAAGAGCGGTGTGCTCATCATCGGCCCGAACGCCACCTTCCTCGACTACATCGGGCAGGTGCTGCCCTCGCTCGGTGAGACCGGTGTGCTGCTGTCCACCATCGGTGACCTGTATCCGGGGGTGAAGGCGGTCCGCGAGGATTCGCTGCGCGCGGGTGAGATCAAGGGTTCGCTCGACATGCTCGAGGTGCTCAAGCAGGCGGTGCGCGACCGGCAGGAAGTGCCCGCGGAACCGGTGCGGCTCACCTTCGACGGCTACCCGGTGCTGCTCGACCGCAAGATCGCGACCCGGGCGCGTGGCCGGGCTCGTTCCTCGCGCCGTCCGCACAATCTCGCGCGGCCGATCTTCGCCTCGTCGGTGATCGACGCGCTCACCGATCAGCTGGCCGCGACGATGGGCGCCGATCTGTCCGGCGGCACCAGCCTGCTCAGCTCTGCCGATCTGAGCGAGATCGGCGACGAGATGCGCGCCGACCCGCAGGTGCAGGCCGCGATCAGCGCGCTGTGGCCGGTGCTCTCCCCGCAGGAGGTCCTGGCCGATCTGCTCGCCGACCCGGCCCGGCTCGACCGCGCCGCCAAGTCGCTGAGCCCCGAGGACCGTGCCGAACTCGTCCGCCCCGACGACGGCACATTCTCCGCCGCCGACGCACCGCTGCTCGACGAACTGGCCGAACTGCTCGGCGTGGACGACACCGAGGAGCGCGAACGGGCCCGCCGCCGGTGGCGCGCGCAGCTGGCCGAGGCCCAGGACGCACTCGACATCCTCACCGGTTCCGCGCCCCAGGACATCGAAGACGAACTCGACCCCGAGATCCTCATGGCCTACGACCTGATCGACGCCTCCCAGCTGGCCCAGCGCCAAGAGTTCGGCAACCGGCAGACCACGGCCGAACGCGCCGCGGGCGACCGCACCTGGACCTATGGACACGTGATCGTCGACGAGGCGCAGGAACTGTCGGAGATGGCGTGGCGAATGGTGATGCGCCGCATCCCGAATCGCTGGATCACCGTCGTCGGCGACGTCGCCCAGACCGGCGACCCGGCGGGCGCGTCGTCGTGGCAGCGGGTGCTGGAACCCTATGTGGCCAAACGCTGGAAGCTCACCGAGCTCACGGTCAACTACCGTACGCCCGCCGAGATCATGGCCGTGGCCGCCGATGTCCTCGCCGCCATCGATCCCACCGCCCAGGCACCGCGCTCGGTCCGCGAAACCGGCAATCCCCCTCGCGCACATCGTATTTCGCCTGCGGAAGTACAGGACCAACTGGCCCGGCTGATCGCCGCCGAGCAGGCCCCCGGAACCGCCGCCGTCCTCGCCCCCGCCGCGCTCGTCCCCGAATTGTCCCCGCTGGCAGGCGAATCGGTGCAGGTCCTCACGGTGCACGACGCCAAGGGCCTGGAGTTCGACCGCGTGTACCTGGTGGAACCCCAGGCCATCGTCAAGGAGTCCCCGCGTGGCCTCAACGACCTCTACGTCGCGCTCACCCGCGCCACCCAGCGGCTCTCGGTGGTGCACACCGAAGAGCTCCCCGAGGTGTTGTCCACGCTCGCGTGAAGCGCGCCGAGCGGGTCAGCGGGGCGCGCACAGCAGCCCGTCGACAAGCGCGGCCAGTCCGGCGCCATAGGAGCTCGTCGCGTCGAAATCGGTCCAGCGAGAACCGATTTCGGCCAGACGTGGCGTCGTCGCGGCGTCCAGGGTCGCGAACACCTCGTCCCGATAGGTCGGCCCCTGCGCGCCCCGGCGAGCGGAGCGCGCGGCGATGATGAGCGCACCCGCGGTGTAGTGCCAGACCGCGCGATAGGCCTCGGCCGCCCGGTCGAGCGACAGACCCGCCGCGACCCCGGCGTCGATGATGGTCTCGGGAAACCACAGCGCCGAACGCCCGAAAAGATCGCCGTCGACGAGGACCTCGACCACCCACGGCCGGGCGGCCAGCACATCGTGCATCGCCGTGGCGGCTACCAGAATTCGCTGCCGTGGATCGTCGGGCAGCTCCGGCCACTCGACCTGATCAGCGTAATCGTCGAGGAGTAGCCGCAGCAGCGCGTCCTTGTCGCGGACGTGGTGATAGAGCGCCATCGGCGTACAGCCGAGTTCGGTGGCCAGCCTGCGCATCGTCAGCTTCTCGACGCCGTCGGTGTCGATCACACCGTGGGCGGCGGCGACGATGTCGGCGCGAGAGATTCGGGCCGGTCTTCCGGTGCGCGACGAGGTTGCCATAGGTCCATCTTGACCCATCAGCGGGCTCAGGTCTGGACAGAGGTCCGCCGTCGAGTTAGTTTTTATACATGTATAACAACTCTTCACCCCCGCGCTCCGGCGCCGCACTAACCGCCGTTGCCGTCGCGCAATTCATGGTCGCGCTCGACATGGCGGTCGTGAATGTCGCACTCCCCTCGATCGGCGACGCACTCGGCTTCACGCCCCTGGACCTGGCCTGGGTCGTGCATATCTACGCGCTGACCTTCGGCGGATTTCTGCTGCTCGGAGGTAAGGCGTGCGATCTGTACGGTCGGCGACGGCTGTTCACCGCCGGTTTGATCGCCTTCGGCATCGCCTCTCTCGTCGGCGGGCTCGCGCAGGCACCCTGGCAGCTGGTCGCCGCGCGCGCCG
>NZ_BDBI01000051.1 GCF_001612905.1 Nocardia ignorata NBRC 108230
GAGCTCGAGCAGCGCGGCCGCGTCCACCCGCAGGGCGGCGGCGGCACGGGGCGCGGCGGCCGGGTCCTTCCACAGGATGGCCGCGCAGCCCTCGGGGCTGATCACCGAGTAGATCGCGTTCTCGCACACCAGGACCCGATCAGCGAGTGCCAACGCGAGCGCGCCGCCGCTGCCGCCTTCCCCGGTGATCACGGTGACCACCGGCACGGGCAGTCCGGCCAGCAGTTTCAGTGATTCGGCGATGGCCACGGCCTGACCCTGTTCCTCGGCCTCGACGCCGGGATAGGCGCCCGCCGTGTCCACCAGTGTGACGACGGGCCTGCCGAGCTTGGCGGCCAGGCGCAGCACCCGGACGGCCTTGCGATAGCCCGCGGGGGTGGGCATCCCGTAGTTGCGTTCGGTGAGTTCGGGCCCGGTGTGGCCCTTCTGGGTACCCAGCACCACGACCGGCAGGCCGTCGAGGCGGGCCAGGCCCGCGATCATGGCGGGGCAGTCGGCCGACATGCGGTCGCCGTGCAGTTCGACGAAATCGTCGAAGGCACCGGCGAGATAGTCCAGGGTGGTCGGCCTGCCGAGCCTGCGGGCCGCGCGCACGCGATCCCAGGATTCGCCGACGGTGAGAGCGGCGGGGTCGGTGATCACGGCGTCGGCGTCACCGGGGTCGGTGCGGCGCGGTGGCGGATCGGCCGTCGCAACCAGGCGGGCGAGCCGGGTGCGCAGCGCCCAGCGGTGGCAGATCATGTCGACGATGCCGTGCTCGAGCAGGAATTCCGCGGTCTGGAAGCCCTCGGGCAGGGTCTGGCCGATGGTCTGCTGGATCACCCGCGGGCCCGCGAAGCCGAGTCGCGCACCGGGTTCGGCGACGATGATGTCGGTGGCGGTGGCGAACGACGCCGCGACACCACCGTAGGTGGGATCGGTGATGATCGAGACGGTCAGCACGCCCGCGTCGTCGAGGCGGCGCAGCGCCCGGCTGGTCTTGGCCATCTGCATGAGCGCGACGATGCCCTCCTGCATCCTTGCCCCGCCGGAGGCGGTCACGAGCACCAGCGGCACCCCGTCCGCCAGTGCCGCTTCCGCCGCCGCGGTCACCGCCTCGCCGACGGCACTGCCGAGACTGCCGCCGAGAAAGCGGAAATCCATGACCGCCAGCACGATCGGTGTGCCGTCGACGGTGCCGCGCACGCAGCGGATCGCGTCGGACAGCTCGGTGCTCTCGCGCGCCTGCCTGATCCGTTCGGGGTAGGCGCGGGTGTCGGTGAACCCGAGCGGGTCGGTGACGGTCGCCGCGGTGGCGATCGGACTGGCCGAATCCGCGTCGAGGAGCTGGTCGACGCGCTGGTCGGCGGTGAGCATGCCGTGGGCGTCGCATTCGGGGCACACCCGGCTCGCCCGCTCGTAGCGTTTGCGGTAGATCATCGTGTCGCAGGACGGGCACAGCATCCAGGCCGTGCCGGTGGTCGCGGTGGTGTCGACGACGGTCATCGGTCCTCCAGCGGGCGTGGGACGTAACGGGCGCAGGCGGCGGGCAGCCGCACACCCGCGGTGCGCAACTGTGCGACGCGGGTGAGGTAAGCGGCGCCGAACAGGAGCTGGCCTGCGATCTCGGCGACGGCGCGGTTCTCCGGGGCGGCGAGATGGGTTCCGGCCGTCCAGGTGTTGAAGGCGCCCATCGCGGGGCCGCACCAGATCTGGTAGTCGGTGACCCGATCGGCGTCGCCGCGGATGCTCCAGCCCGAGGACAGGCCGAGATACCAGCGGAACACCAACGCCATCCTGGCTTTCGGATCCCGCTCCGCGCCGGTCAGCTGGGCCGGGTCGCGCTCGGTGAAATACCGGACGCACTCCTGCCACACCTCGTCGAGCGGCCTGCGGAACAGGGTGGCTTCCAGCTCGGCGCGCAGCGCGGCCGGCAGCGCGTCGAGCCCCGGGTAGGCGCGGTAGGTGTCGTAGAGCTTCTGCGCGCGGGCCGCGAACATCGTGCCCCGGCGCAGCACCTGCACCTGCACCCCGAGATCGAACATGTCCGACGAGGGCGACATGGCGCAGTCGGCGAACTCGGCGCGCGCCAGCAGAGTCTTGGTGGCACCGCACTGCGCCGCCTCGACGGCCGACTGGTTGACCGACCCGGTCACCACGTAGGCCGCGCCGAGTCCGAAGGCGGCCGCGACGGCGTCGGGGGTGCCGAGTCCCCCGGCGGCGCCGATGCGGACGCGGTCGGCACCGGGCACCGTGGCGGCCAGGCGATCCCGGGCCGCGATGAGTTCCGGCAGCAGCACCGTCAGCGGCCTGCGGTCGGTGTGGCCGCCGGAGTCGGCTTCGGCGGTGATGTCGTCGGCCATCGGCACCTGCTCGGCGAGACGGCCCTGCTCGGCGGTGATCCGGCCCGCCGCCACGAGCTCGCGCAGCAGCCGGGCCGGGGCCGGACGCAGGAACAGTTCGGCGACTTCGACCCGGGAGACCTTGGCGATCACCCGGTGCTCGATCTCGATGTCGCCGCGCTGGTCGACGCGGAGGCCGAGGGCTCGATAGCGCACGACTTCGGCGGTCAGATCCATGAAGGCGGACGCCTCCACGCAGCGGACACCGTGGCGCAGGCAGGCGTCGACGATCGCGCGTTCCAGGGCGGGTTCGCTCGGGCTGTGGATGAGGTTGCAGGCGAACGGTTGTGCGCCCAGGTCGGCGGCGAGCTCGCCCAGTGCCGCGTCGACCGTGGCAGGCGCGACACCCGCGGCGCCGTAGGCGGCCAGGTAGCCGTGCCGCGCCATGGCTTTCACCAGGGCGGGCGAGGCGATGCCGTTGGCCATCGCGCCCGCGGCGTAGGCCGCGCGGACGCCGTGAGCTGTGCGGAACGCGCTGTCGCCGAGACGTTCCGGCGGGAGCGGGCCGACCGCGGCGAGCACCTCGGCACGCGCGGCGACGGTCTGGTCGGCGGTGGCGCCGACGTGTCCGTCGGCGCGGACGATCCAGACCGGCGAGTCCAGATCGAGCAGCAGGGCCGTGATGGCCTCGGTGGTGGTGGCGACCGCCACGGTGCGCATCGTGGTCATCACGCTCTCCGATCGACGAGTTCGACGGCCAGGTCGGTCACTTCGTAGATGCGCAGGCCCGGCTTCCACAGCGAGCCGTCCACCACCGCGGTCACCCCGTGTGGTCCGCGATGCAGCGCCTTGACGTGAGCTTCGAGTTCCACGGTGCCGTCGGTGGGCAGGAACTGACCGCGGTAGCGCCAGCTGAAAGGAATGTCGGCTGGGATGCGGAACACCGGGTCGGCCATGTCCGCGGCGTGACCCGCGTCCAGCAGCCATTCCTGGACGGCGTGGATCACCGATTCGACGCCGAGTGAGCCGGGGATGACCGGGTCGAGATGGAAGTGGCGGGCGAAGAACCAGTCCGCCGGATCGATGGGCCGCAGCGAATGCAGGTATCCCGCACCGTGTTTCCCGCCGCCGTCGACCACGTCGACCTGGTCGACGAGGGCCAGGGTGCGGCGCGAGCACAGGGGCACGGTCGGGTCGGCGCGGCGGGCGGCCACGTCGATCGTCCGAACCTCGGCGGCCGGGTTCTCGGCCAGCCAGGACGGTGCGGGGCGCCCGGCGTCGAGCCCGGTCTGGTTGGCGAGTGCCTCGTCGCTGAAGTAGCCGAACATGGTCTCGCCGGTGTAGAACGGCTCGCCGTCGAGGCTGAGCGTGTAGTCGAAGGTCTGCAGGGAGGAGCCGGGCAGGATCGTCGTCGACAGCAGCCGCGAGGACTGTTCGATGGTGCGATCGCGCAGGTCGACCTGCCGCAGGACCGTCGCCGTCCCGCCGAGATTGCGCAGACTGAGAGTTGTACCGGGCTGGGTCAGCGTCGGTCCCGCGTAGTAGCCCATGAGCAGGGCCGCCTGCAGTGAGGTCTCCATGTAGACGAAATGCGGCATGGATTCGTTGGCGGTGTCGGCGTAGTACCAGGAGTCCGCGGGCGAGTCGTACTCGGTGGTGTAGGTGGCGTGGTCGAGAGTGCCTCGCGCACCGTCGAATTCGCGCACCCGGTCGACCAGGAGCAGACCGCCGGTGGGCAGTCGGGTCGCGCGGACCCCGGTGTACTCCGCGAACTCGGGGCCCATGGCGATCGCCTGGTCGCCGCGGGCCAGGTGGGTCATGTGGAATTCGTTGAGCAGCAGGTTCGGAACAGCCTCGCCGGGGCCGACACCCGCGCCGGGCGCCTCGGTGACGGTGACCTCGACGGACAGACCGGGCTCCCCTGCGGAGAAGCTCGCCGTGCCCGTGACGTGCGGGCGGGGTACGAGATCCAGGGCGCTCACGATGAGCTCCAAGGTGCGGTGGGCCGGGACGCGTCCGTCGACAGCAGAACCGGTCGAGTACCCCTGGCCCCCGGGACGCGCAGGGGAGCTCGGTGGTCGAAGTGGCACGGTCGCCGCGGTCAATGTGCTCCCCGACAGGCACAGGTGCATGCCGGTGAACAGCGCGAACACCTCGGCGGCCTGGCGGGCGGCGGCGTCGGGCGCGCCGTCGTACCGGGCGACGACCCGGCCGTCACCGGTACCGCCATAGAGTTCGATCGACTCGATCGCGGTGAGCGCCAACGGTTCTCCACCTGCCAGGCGTGCCACGACTTCGACGCCGTCGCGCCGGTGGGCCGGCCCGAACACCTCCGCGATCGCGCCCGCGGTGAGCGACTCGAGGGCCGCGCGGTCCAACTCGGTGCGCGTGGTGCGAGCCAGTGGCTTGAACGCCCCCTCCCTGGCGGCGACGGACGCACGGGATGCTCGATCGCCGACCGGTGCCGTGCCATGGTCCTCCCGAACGGCGATGGAGGCCGTCGCGCGGACTCGAACCGCGTTGCTGGACAGGGGCGTCCCCACCGCCCGCTTCCACAGCGCACGCTGTAGGGCGACCTGCGCGGCGAGGGCGGCGCGGTGGGCGGTGACGACGCCGGTGCGGAGCTCGGCGATGGCGGCTCGAGGTGCGGCGGCGCTCGCCTCACTCGTCTCAGCGATCGCGGGCGCTCCCACATGTGTGGCACGTTCCCCTGCGGATTGGGCGTCATCCCGCGCCTGCCGAGTGAATTCCACTGCGCGCCCATCGGGCACAATCGCGTGCCCGGCGGGCTCCACTGCCGAGGCGGGGTCAGTCGTCCGGCTCGCGGATTCGGGGGCAGGCCGGTCGGGTGCGGAGTAGGGCGCTGGCCGGGCAGGTGCGGAGTCGGGCGCTGGTCGGGCGGGTGGTGCGGTGTGCGGCGGCGCCGTCAGGGCGGGCTGGGCGGGGGGCGCGCCGGTCGGGTCGAAGGCGATGCCGTCGAAGTCGAGGGCTGTCATCGGGTCCACTTCCTCACCGAGGTCTGGAACTTGTCCGTCAGGTCGGGCGTCGTGAGGACGGTGACGTCCGAGAAGCGTTGCAGCACTGTGCCGTCGGTGGACAGTGCGGTGGCGTCGATGCGGGCTTCGAGCCTGCTCGCGCGTGGGTTGTCGACCACCAGGACGAACGGTTCGGTGGTCGGGAGCGGGTGGTGGTAGTCGATGCGGCCGACGCCGAGCGGCAGGCAGGCCGTGCCGAGCAGTCGGTGACCGAGGACGGGCGGGCCCTGCAGGATCAGGTCGGCGGCGACCGGGTCGTGCAGGTGGCCCGCGTAGGCGCCCGCGGCGACGGGGTCGGTGGGCAGGTGGCAGTCCAGGACGATCGCACTGTCGCTCTCGGCCCGGATCGCGCGCAGGCCCTGCAGCGCGGGACCGTGGAACTGGATGGCGTCCCGGTAGATCCGGTCTGCGGGGGTGCCCGGTCCGGCGGGAATCGTCTGCCTGGCACCGCCGTCCGGGTTCGCGGCCAGCAGCAGGGTCGCCCGGAAGTGGGCGAGCTTGCCGTCGAAGACGGTGGCGCGCACCGCCGTACGGCCGTCGAGGTCGTCGATCGGGACGAGCTCGATCTCCAGCGCGGTGACCGGGTGATCGAAGACGAGTCCCTTGAGCACCTGGTAGTCACGGACGCCGACCACGGTGCGGCCCGGCCTGGTTCGCTCGGCGAGGTGGATCATCGCGCCGAGGCCGAAGGTGGCGGGCAGCACGATGTGGTCACCGATGCGGTGTGCCTGGATCACGGGTTCGTCGACCAAGCCCGCGATGTCGCGACGGGCCCGCACCGTGGCGGGCACGTGTTCGCCGGTCGACAGGGCGGTGGCGGCGCCGACCAGCAGGATCGGCTCGGGCCGGCGGTCCGCGGTGAACTGGGTGGTGAAGGCGGCCGCGCCCGCGGCCGGGGCCAGCAGCGGGATGCCGCGCGCCCGGAAATGCTCGCGCAGGTCGGCGGTCACCATGCCGCCGTCCCAGGCGCCCCAGTCGATCGCGGTGACGCGGTGCCCGGGATGCCTGCGCCGCCAGCTCACCGCGAACCGGCACAGCGCCTCGTTGGCGGCGGCGTAATCCGCCTGGCCCGCATTGCCGAACAGACCCGCCACCGAGGTGAACAAAACCAGGTCCTTCGGCTCGCCCACCGCGGCGAGGACGGCGGCCAGACCACCGAGCTTCGGACGCAACACGCGAGCGATCGAGTCGGCGGTCTTGTCGGGGATCATCGAATCCGCCAGGACCCCGGCGCCGTGGACGACACCGGTGATCTGGTCGCGCCACGGCGCGACGGCCTCGGCGAGTGCCGTCGCGTCGGTGGCGTCGACGGCCAGGTAGTCGGCGCGGTCGCCGAGCGTCGCCAGGGTCGAGCGGATCTCGCGGACGGCGCGGATGTCGCCGCAGGCCCGCTCGATGTCCTTGGGCCGCGCGCCGGTTCCCGCCAGCGCGCGCACCGCGGCGGGCTTGAGGTCGGTGTCGGGGACACCGGCCGCCCAGGTGGGCTCTTCACCGAGCGTGGTGCGGCCGAGCAGCAGGAAGCGCGCCGCGCTGTGCCGGGCGAGGGCGAGGACACAGGTCGCCGTCACTCCCCTGGCTCCGCCGGTCACCAGCAGCAGATCGTCCTCGGTGAGCAACGTCGGCCCGAAACCCGCTGCGGTACTGACTATCTCGGTGACGACAGCGGGCTTGTGCCTGCTCGGCACCGGTGTGCGGCGCAGGCCCGAGGCGTCGACGCCGACCTCGACGGTGTCGATCGCGGCGTCGCACAGCTCCTCGAGCACGATCTGCGCCACCCGCGCCGGAGTCGCCGCCGGCGCGATGTCGAGCGCGCGACAGAACAGTGTGGGTTCCTCGGCGGCAAGGGTTTTCACGACGCCGCCAAGTCCGCCGAGCAAGGCGTGGACCGGGTCGGCATCCCCACGCAGGCCCAGATGACCGTCGAGCCGGGTGACCGTGACGAACCCGGCACGTCCGGTCGCACCGCGCAGGGCGGGCACCACGCGGCCGGCGACCAGGATCGTCTCGGTCAGGATCCGCTCGGCCTGCGCCCACTCCGTGGCGACACCCGCGACGACCACGCACAAGTCGGCGGCGCCGGTGTCGTCGCCGGGTTCGACCCGCCGCACAGTCCAGCTGAGCGCGCGCAGCGCTTCCTCGATCGCCTCCACGTCGGTTTCGGCGGACTCGTCCAGGCACACCACCAGCGCCCGGCCCGCGGGCCGATACGGCTCGACCGCGAGGTCGACCGGGGCGAGCTCGACGAGTTCGACGACATGCCGCGGCGTTTCGGCCGCGGCCTCAGCTTTTGGGTGGACATCACCCCCGACCAGCTCAGCCACGATCTGATCCAGCGAACGCAGTGTGCCGAGTTGTTCGGGTCCGAGAATGGGCAGAGTCGGAAACCGTTCCTGTAATGCGCCGATCACCTGGACCCGTTTGATCGAATCGACACCGAGATCCGCCTCCAGATCCATTGCCGGATCGACCATCTCGACCGGGTAGCCGGTTTTGTCGGCGACCACTTCCCGCAGCGCCTGCCGCAGGGTCTCGGCGGAGTGCGTGAACCCCGCGTCGGCCGAGGCGACCTCGTCCGCGGCCGAACCACCGGTCGGCGCGGCCGGGCCGCTCGGCTCACCCGTCACGACGGAACTGTCGGCCGCCGTGGTCGAAGCCTCGGTGGCGAGCAGATCGGCGATCTGGTCGAGGGTATGTAACGTACCGAGCTGCTCGGGGCCGAGGCTCGGCAGCGACGGGAACCGCTCCTGCAGAGCGCCGATCACCTGCACCCGCTTGATCGAATCGACACCGAGATCGGCTTCCAGATCCATTGCCGGATCGATCATCTCGACCGGGTAGCCGGTCTTGTCGGCGACCACTTCCCGCAGTGCCGCGCGTATCGTTTCGCCGTTCAGCGTCTCCGCCCCCGGCGCACCCTGCTCAGTATCGACGGCGGAGTTCTGGACGTCGGAACCCGCTGTGCCAGCGGCTGTCTGCGCGGCTGCCGAAGACGTCCCTGCATGCTCCTGGGCTATCGGTACAGTTCCGGCTGCCCGCGGTGCGGTGTCGCTCGCACCGGTGAAGTCCTGACTGGCCTGATGACCCATCGGGTAGGCGGTGCCGCTTGCGGCGGGAGTCACCGATCCGGGCACGGTGTTCGTGGGGGCGGTACCGCTGGACAGCGGGGCCGGCGCGGGTAGGTGGCCGTTCGCCGGGGCCTGTGTGGGCGCCGCTGTCAAGGCCTGGGTCGGTGCGGGGGCGTTCACCGCGGGCGGGGTCGCGCGGTAACTGGTCACCGAGTGCGAACCGGCGGCTCCCCCTTCGATCTCGGCCAGCTGGGCGAGCACTTCGCTTGCCCGCGAGTGGCTCTCGCTGATAGCGACTCCGTGATCCTTCACGGCTTCGATGGCGCGCAGCAGACGGTCATCGATGGCACCGGTATTCAGCGCGCCCGCCAGTCCGCGGGCCAGGTCGAGCTGACCGTCGAGGTACTGCCGGTGCGTGTCCAGATGCTGGACGAGTGCGGTGTCGAGCGGATCGGCGGGGATGGTCACGAGCTGTTCCTCCACGAGCGGGGGCACCGAGGGATGGCGCGAAAGTTCGGATACGGCAGGTGATTCGGAGATCGGGTGCGACGGCGTGCCGGTCCGGTCGTCGACCACGGCGTGCGAATCCGCCACGGCGGAACCAGGAACAGTCGCCGGAACATCGGGCAGGGTCGAGCCGCCCCGCGGGGACGCGGTGGGTGAATCAACGAGTGCGGACACAGGTTCAGGGTCGGCGAGGGAGTGTGGTGCTGTATCGGCCGCGAGCTGGATGCGGTAAACGCCCGACAACGCTTCGGCGTAGGCGGCGCGGCGGGCGGCGGGAACGTATTCGGGGGCTGAAAGGATCACAGTCATCCGGTCGGCCGCCGGGGTGGTCGGCTCGGTGGCGGGGGCGGCGTAGCGATTGATACCCGACATCTCGATACCGAGGACGGCGAGACGGACGGCCGCCCGCTTGAGCGCCACGTCTCCGTTGCCGATGGGTCCGGAATCGGTGGCGAAGGCGATCACGTCCTCGCCGAGGGTGCGCCGCACCAGCGAGGTCAGCACCTGTTTCGGACCGCACTCGACGAAGATCGTGCAGCCGTCGGCGTGCATGGCCCGCAGCGCGTCGACGAACTCGACCGGTCGGCTCAATTGCGCGGTCAGGGTCGCCCGGTTGGCGGCGACATCGGCACCGTAGGACGCGCCCGCGGTGTCGGCATAGACCCGCGCATCGGGCTCGACGATGTCGACTTCCTCGACGGCGGCACCGAACTCGGTGACCGCGTGCGCCACATACGGGGTGTGGAAGGCCGCCGCCACCGGCAGATCCCGGGTAGCCCAGCCCTTCTCGGAACTGCGCGCGATGAAGGCGGCGATACCGTCGGGTCCACCACCGACCACGATCTGGTCGGGCGCGTTGTGATTGCAGATCCACACGTCGTCGAGATCGGCGATCACCTCGGCGACCTCGTCGCGAGCCGCGTTGACGGCCACCATCGTGCCCGCCTCCGCGTCGTCGGCGACCGTCATCGCCGCGCCACGCGCCCTGGCCAGACCGAAGAAGTCCTCGGTGCTCAGCGCACCCGAGGCCCACAGCGCGGTCAGCTCACCGAAGCTGTGACCGAGGTAACCGTCGGCCCTGAGCCCGAATTCGGTGAGCACCCGGAACTGCCCGGCCGCGAGCGCGCCGATGGCGGGCTGCGCGAATTCGGTACGGCGCAGGGCGGATTCCTGCTCGGCCCGGGCCTGCTCGGTGAACGCGGGCGGCGGGAACACCACCGCGCCCAGCCGCTGCTCGGCGCCGACGAACGCGGCGTTGGCCTCGTCGAACGCCGCCCCGACGGGCGGATTGTTCAGCACGGTGTCCAAGCCCATGTCCACGTACTGGCTGCCCTGCCCCGCGAACAGCACACCGACCTTCGGGTCAGGTACGGCGGCTGCGCGGAAGTACACGCCCTCGGGGTGGTCCCACTGCGCGGCATCGGGATTGCGGACCAGTTCGTCGACCGCGAGCGTCCGCAGGTCCGCGGCGGTGTCCTCGTCGACCGAGACGAAGCCGATCCTGGCGTGCCCGGCCGGAATGTCACCACCGTCGGAGCCGGGGGTACTGCGCACGACGTCGATCAGCGCGGCGACGTCGGGGGCGTGCCACAGGTGCGCACGCGGCACCCGGTGCAGGACCTGCCCGCGCGTCTGGTCGGCTTCCTCCAGCACGATGTGGAAGTTGGTGCCGCCGAAGCCCATCGCCGAGGCGGCCGCCCGGCGCACCGGGCGCTGCGGGTCGCGCACCCACGGGCGGGTCCTGGTGTTCACGTAGAAGGGCGTCCGGGCGGCGTCGATCTCGCTGTTGGGCGCGTCGACATTGATCGTCGAGGGCAGCACCTTCTGGTGCAGGGCAAGCGCCAGCTTCATCACCCCGGCCGTGCCCGCGGCGCCCTTGGTGTGCCCGATCTGGGACTTCACGCTGCCGAGCGCCGCGAAACCGGTCTCCGAACTGGCCTCGGCGAGCAGCCCTTTCAGCGCGGTCAGCTCGGTCTTGTCGCCGACGGCGGTGCCGGTGGCATGCGCCTCGATCAGTTCGACGTCGGCGGGTGAGCATTCCGCGTCGGCGTAGGCGCGGTCCAGCGCGACCCGCTGCCCCTCCGCGCGCGGCGCGTAGATGCTCTTGGAGCGGCCGTCGCTGGAGGAGCCGAGACCGCGGATCACCGCATAGATCCGGTTGCCGTCGCGGCGCGCGTCGGCGAGGCGGCGCAGGGCCAGCATGGTGATGCCCTCGCCGAGCAGGGTGCCGTCGGCCTCGGCGGAGAACGGGCTGATCCGGCCGGTCGGCGAGAGCGCGCCGACCTTGCTGAAGCACAGGTAGATGAAGATCGAGTTCTCGGTGTCGACGCCGCCGGTGATCATCATGTCGGCGCGACCGTCCTGCAGTTCGGCGATCGCGGTGCGGATGGCGGCCAGCGAGGCCGCACAGGCCGCGTCGACGGTGCAGTTCATGCCACCGAGCCCGAGCCGGTTCGCCACCCGGCCCGCCACCACATTGGCGAGCAGGCCGGGGAAGGAGTTCTCCTCCCACGGCGCGAACGCGGCGACGAACCGGCGCGAGATCTCGCTGACGTCGCTCTCGGACAGTCCCATCGACCGCCCCGCCTCCGCCAGCACCGGCGTCGACAGGCGCGCGGCCAGCGGGTGCATCAGCGGCACCGGGCCGGTGGTGCCGAGCACCACGCCGGTGCGCGCGGGGTCGTACCACTGCGAACCGGTCGCGCCGGCATCCGCCAGCAGGTCACGGGCCACCCCGAGACTCAGGGTCTGCATGGTGCTGGTGACCTCGAGCTGGTTCGGCGGCAGCCCGAACTCGAGCGGATCGAACGCGACATCGGGCAGGAAAGCGCCACGGCGCGAATAGGTCTTGTCCGGCGCCGAGCGGTCGGCGTCGTAGTAGTCGTCCAAGCTCCAGCGCGACGCGGGCACCTCGGAGGTGCAGTCGACGCCGTCGATGATGTTCTGCCAGTACTCGCGGTGGGTGTGTGCCTTGGGCAGCAGACCCGACATCCCGACAATGGCGATCGGGTCGCGTGCCAGGCGTCGTTCGACGGTCACGAAAGGGTTCCTCTCAGGCGGCGACAGTGGTGGCGGTGGCCGAGGCGATCAGTTCGGCCGCGGCGGCGGCGAACAGGCGGTGGCCCACCGGACTCGGGTGCAGACCGTCGGCGGTCCACACCTCGGGCCGGGCCCATTCGGGCCTGGCGGCGATATCGAGAAGCAGGGCGCCGGTGTCGTCGGTGACCCGGGCGAGGACATCGTTGGCGGCGGCGAAACGCTCGCGCAGCAGCGCACGGAAACCGTCCGGCACGGGCAGGCGGGCGGGAATATCGGGGTAACTCGCGGTGAACACCGTGGCTTCCCCGGCTCGCAAGGTGGTGAAGATGGTGTGCAGGTTGTCGGCGAAACGAGCCTCGTCATACGCGCTGACCAGGTCGTTCACGCCGACAACCACGCCGTAGAGGCCGGCCCGCGCCGCCGAGGTCGCCGGTGCGAGCTGGCTCGCGACGACGTCGCCGGTGGTGGCGCCGTGCGTGCCGAAGTTGCGAATCGTGGTTGGCCGCAACCCGAGCTGACCGCCGAGGCGGGAGACCCAGCCCCGGTAGCCACCCGCCGCGGCGGGGTCGCCACGGCCCTCCACGAAGCTGTCTCCGAGCGCCGTCAGGCCGGCCGCGATCACGCCGACACCCCGGTATTCACCACGTGCCGGTCGGCGACCGGGAAGTCCACTTCCTCGTAGAGTGCGGTGAGCTCGGCCTCACCGAAGAATTTGTCCGGCGGGTACAGCCCGGCGATCAGCCCGAAGAACTTCTTCGAGTAGTGCTCGCTGCGGCTGGCCGCGCGGAACACCGAGTCGTAGTACGGGGTGAGGGTGAGTTCGGAGATCGACTGGGTGAGCTCGTAGGTGCTGGCGCTCTGGGCGTCGCGCTCACGCTGGTACTCCGGCAGGGTCTCCTCGAAGGGCCGTGCACCCGAGAGGGTTTCGTGCACCAGATCGGCCAGCAGCTGGCCGTACTTGAAGGCGTCGGTGATGCCCCAGCCGGTGAACGGGTCCTTGTGGTAGCCCGCGTCGCCGACCAGCGCCCAGCCGGGACCGAAGGACTGGCGACGGTAGTTGTCGGGGTAGAGCATCGGCCGGAACGGCTCGACCCGCTTGCCGGTCTCGCGCAACCGCGCGCCGATCTCCGGGTCGATCTGCTCGACGATCTCCTGCACGCCGGCATCGGGATCGGCGCGGAAGTCACGGAACCGGTCGCGCTTGCGCATGACCGCTACCAGGGCCAGGCCGTCGTTGGTCGGCCAGGAGGCGAACTGCTGCTCACCGAACCCGGTGCGGTGGTGCATGCCCCAGTCCACGCCCTCGTAGTACGAGTAGTAGACGAAGCAGGCCGCGGGCGAACCCTCGTAGGTGGCCGCGCCGACCTCCTTGGCGACGATCGAGTTCGAACCGTCCGCGCCGACGACCAGTTTCGCGCGGAATTCCTGCTCGGGACCCTCGCCGACGCGGCCACGGATACCGGCGACCCGGTCACCGTCGCGCAGCAGACCGGTGACGGTGAAGCCCTCGATCACCTCGGCGCCGGACTCGCCCGCCGCGTCGACCAGGATCTTGTCCAGGACGGTGCGGCGGGGGCAGTAGACGGCGTCGATGCCGTCGGCCGAGGGATCGGCCATGCCCGGGATCTCGATGTCGGTGTAGGTGAAGTTCAGGTGCCGGATCGGCGGGCAGCCGGTGGCCACCACCGTGTCCAGCAGACCCCAGGACTTCAGAAAGCCGAGACCGGCCTGGTGGATGTAGTGCGTGGACGGGGTGTCGCTGGGAAAACTCGCGCGATCCACGGCGAGCACGCGGTGGCCCTGACGGGCCAGCAGCATGGCCAGGGGCGAACCCGCGACCCGGGTTCCGACGACGATGACGTCATACATGATGTGATCACTTTCGGTGGTCGAATTCCGATTTCGAGTCTGTCGCCGGTGGAATACGGAAACCACTGGGGCCACCGCAATTCATCGGCCGATCGGTCCCGGCTATCGTCGGCGGGACCGGTGGGAGAATTTCGTGTCGCGTTACCCGCGCGACATGTAGAGCTGATCTATTTCGGCGGAATAGGTTTCGGCGATCGCGGCCCGGCGCAATTTCAACGACGAGGTGAGCAGGCCGGCGTCGACGGTGAAATCGCCGTCGATGATGCGGAATGCGCGAATGGATTCCGGCCGCGACACCAAGGAATTCGCGTCGTCCACGGCGGCCTGGATCGTCTCGGCGGGATCGGCGTCGGGATGCTCGGCGCGCCACTTCGCGTACCGCTCGGCGTCGAGGGTGATCAGCGCCGTCACGAACGAGCGGCCGTCACCGACGACCATGCAGTTGCTCACCAGCGGATGCAGCCGCACCCGGTCCTCGAGCGGGGTCGGTGCCACGTTCTTGCCGCCGGAGGTCACCAGGATCTCCTTCTTGCGCCCGGTGATCCGCAGGTGCCCGTCGTCGAGTTCGCCGATGTCGCCGGTGTGCAGCCAGCCCTCGGCGTCGACGGGCCGCTGGTCGGCGGCCGCGCCCCAGTACCCGGGCGAGACGTGCGGGCCGCGCACGAGGACTTCGCCGTCGGCGCCGATCCCCACCTCGGTCCCCGGGATGGGACGGCCGACGGTGCCGAGGCGGTTGGTGGACGGCGCGCTCACGGTGACGGCGGTGGCCGCCTCGGTGAGGCCGTAGCAGTTGAGGATCACCACGCCGAACCCGGCGTAGAAACCGGCGGTGGTGTCGTCGAGGGAGGCGCCGCCGGAGATCACGTAGCGCAGCCGTCCGCCGAACGCGGCCGCGACGGCGTCGTCGGTGACGGTGGGCGCGGCACCCTCGGCCAGCAGTGTCAGGCCACGCGCGACGGCCGCGTCCTCCTGCCCCTCGGGGAGCAGCGCGCGGACGTGCTTGCGAATCTTCTCCAGCGCGTACGGGATCAGCGCGAGGAAGGTCGGGCGCAGCGTCGCCAGCGCCGGGACCAGGTCGGGCACGCCGGGCAGCAGATGGGTGCGGCTGCCGCCGTACAGGCAGGCGAACAGGATCGTCTGGCCGAACACGTGCGAGAGCGGCAGCGCGAGCACCGTCGTGCCGTCGAAGATCCCCTCGACCTGCCGGGCGGTGTTCGCGGCGGTGACGTACATGTTGCGGTGGCTGATCATGCAGCCCTTGGCCAGGCCGGTGGTGCCGCTGGTGTAGACGATCATCGCCAGGTCGGCGGCGCCCACCGCGGCGATCCGCGCGTCGAGGCCGGGGTGCTCGCCGCCCTCGGCCCACGTGCCGAGCTCGTCGAAGGACCACACGTCGCCGGCCGCGCCCGCGTCGGTCAGGCGGGCGGCGTCGTCGGCGGTCTCGGCCGCGTGGAACCGGCTTCCACTGTCGCTCAGGATGTGTGCGATCTGCGCCGGCGAGGAGGTCGGATACACCGGCACGATCACCGCGCCGACAGCCATGGCCGCGCAGTCGAGCAGCGCCCATTCCAGGCTCGTGCGGCCGAGCACGGCCACCCGGTCCCCCGCCGCGACCCCGCGGTCGAGCAGGGCCGAGGCGAGCCCGCGGACCCGGGTGTCGAGCTCGCCGGTGGTCAGCTGGGTGCCGTCGGCGGCACACAGTGACGGGCGGGCCGGATCACGCCGCGCCGCGTCGGAAACAATCTCGTACAGACTGGACGAATCGGCCGGAACGAATCCGTTCGCGGTAGCAGACACTGTGTTCACGAATCGAATTCTTCACGGCGTCAACCATTCCCGTCGCTGCCGCACTCGCTGTTCCTACCGCACGAAAGTCATGTCCTATCGAGGGGTTCAGGCCGACAATGCGCGGACATCATCGAGTTGTGCCGATTCGACGCATTCCAGGAACAACGCGACCGCGGGATTCGGTTCGTCGGCCCGCCAGACGGCGTGCAAATCCAGAGTCGGCACCGGATCGAATAATTTCACCGCCACCGAACTACTGCCCGGCACACCCATTCCCATCGAAATCGCGCGCGGCAGCGAGGCGAACCCGACGAGTGGTCGCACCGAGACCATGTGCGCGGTCGCGCCGGGGTCGTCGGCCGAATGCGTGACATTGAGTGAGATCCTGGTTTCGGCCGCCGACCGCAGGATGGTGTCGTACATCGCCGGACACTGTTCGCGCGCGAACAGCACGCAATCCTGACTCTGTAGTTCCGCGAAGGGGACACCTGGCCGGTCGGCCCACCGATGTCGGCGCCCGACGACCGCGACGAGCGGAACCCGGTGCAGCAGGCGGCGATAGCGGAAATCGGCGGTACTGGGATGCCCGTAGACCAGGGCCACATCGAGGGAACCGTCGGCGAGGGCGGCCAGCTGGGGGCCGGTCCGCTTCTCCCACAGCGACACCACGATGTCGGGGTGCCGTTCGGTCATCCTGGTGAGTGCCTCCGGCAGCACATGTCTGCTGGCGGGCAGGTTGTAGCCGATGCTGAGGCTGCCCGCCCTGCCCTCGGCGGTGGCCTTGGCCGCCTGGGCGGCGCGGTCGAGCTGAGCGACGATCAGGCGGGCCTGGCTTTCGAACTCGCGCCCAGCGGGGGTCAGCCGGACCTCGTGGGAGTTCCGGGCGACGAGCTGGACGCCGAGCGATTTCTCCAGCTTCTGCAGCTGGGCACTGAGACTTGGTTGGGTCAGATGGAGGCGCTGCGCTGCGCGACCGAAATGCAACTCTTCGGCGATGGTGATAAACGAAACGAGATGTCGGAATTCCATGACGCCGGCTCCTTCCGAGTACCACCACGCTATCGAGGCCGGATAACCGGTGATGAATAGCGGTCGCCGCGCGGATTGCCGGTCGGTGAACCTGGCCGCGCCGCTTCCTAGGGGGCCGGGTTCGCTGCGTTCATCACCGCCTCGAGCGACGCGGCGACGGGCGAGGCGTCGAGGCCGAATGCCCATCCGGTTCGGCCCGCGGCTCGATACTCGACGTAGCTCGCGGCGGTGCCGTCAGCGGCGGCGTGCTGGGTGAGGCCGAGGATCTCGATGGAGTCGGCAGTCTCGGCGAGGGCGGTGATCAGGGCATCGACCGGGCTCGCCTCGTGGGTCGAGTGGTGTTCGGTGCCGTGCACGTCCAGGACGATTTCGGTGGTTCCGTCGACAAATTTCCACTGTACCAGGGTGATTCGACGCTCGTCGGCGGTGTAGCTCTGCGCGAACAGGGCGCGGAGTTCATCGGCGCTGACCTCCGCGCCGGTGTCGTCGGTGTACTCCTGCACCCGCTGCGCGAAGTCGATCTGCAGGCGGCGCGGCAGTTCGAGACCGTATTCGGTGTGCAACAGGTAGGCGATGCCGCCCTTGCCGGACTGTGAGTTGACCCGGATCACGGCATCGTAGGAGCGGCCGAGGTCGGTGGGGTCGATCGGCAGATACGGCACCCGCCATTCCGATTCGCGCTCGTGTATGCCGAGGGCCGCTGCCCGCTCACGATGCTCGGCCATGCCTTTGCCGATCGCGTCCTGGTGGGTACCGGAAAACGCCGTGTGTACAAGATCGCCCACGTACGGGTGCCTTTCGTGGACGGGCAGACACGTGCAGTACTCGACCGTGCGGCGGATCTCGTCGATATCGGAGAAGTCGATCATCGGGTCGACCCCTTGGGCGTGCAGGTTCAGCGCCAGGGTGGCGATATCGACATTCCCGGTGCGCTCACCATTGCCGAAGACGCAGCCCTCCACCCGTTGGGCACCGGCCAGGACGGCCAGTTCGGCGCAGGCGATACCGGTCCCCCGATCGTTGTGCGGGTGCACCGACAGGATCACCGCGTCCCGCCGGGCGAGATTGCGGTGCATGTATTCGATCTGGTCGGCGTAGACGTTCGGCGTCGCCACCTCCACGGTCGCGGGCAGATTCAGCGTGACGGGGCGCTGTGGGGTCGCCTCCCACAACTCGGTGACGGCGTCGCAGATCTCGAGGGCGAAATCCGGTTCGGTCAGGTTGAACACTTCCGGCGAGAACTGGAACCGGACATTCGGCAGCTCGCCTGCCAGTTCCAGGACACCGCGGGCGCCGGTGACGATCAGCTCGCGCAGCTGCTTCCTGTCCTTGCCGAGAACCACCTCGCGCCAGACCGGCGCCGTGGCCGTGTACAGGTGGATGATCACGTCGTTGGTGATGCCGCGGACCGACTCGACGGTCCGTGCGATCAGGTCGCGACGCGCCGGGGTGAACACGACCAGTGCCACATCCGGCGGCGCGATGGGGTACTCGGCCAGCAGGCGTACGAAGTCGAAGTCGGTTCGCGACGCGGACGGGTAGCCGACCTCGATCTCCTTGTAGCCCATGGTGACCAGGAGTTCGAAGAACCGGCGTTTGCGCGCCGGGTCCATCGGTTCGGCCAGTGCCTGGTTGCCGTCGCGCAGGTCGACCGGGACCCACAGTGGCGCGGTGGTGATCCGTGCGCTCGGCCAGTCGCGATGCCCGGCAGGCACTTTCACGCGACGGTGGACATCTCGATATCGATACGACGGCATCGCCGAGTGACGTTGCCGGTTCCATGCGGGCGCACCATCGGCAAGAGGACCCGAAGGTGTTGTCAGGGTGGGGAATTCGGTCATGACTTGCTCTACTTCCCGGCCATCCAGGGCCGAAGACGACGGAGACCGGCCACGACGGAGCCCCACGGCGGGGCGGCCGGTCGTCAGGCCCCGCCGTGGCGGCCGAGGAGGAGCGCGGTGTAGGTCATGATGGGTACACTTCTACCACAACTCCTCAGACAAGTAGAGAGGTCCTCGGGTGATACCGCAGGTAAGGCGCCAGCCACTGGCGGCACAAGCGGCCGAACTGCTGCTCGCGCGGATCCGGGCGGGCGAGTGGCCCTTGGGTCATCGATTACCGGGCGAGACCTTGCTCGCCGCCCAGTTGGGAGTCGGGCGGTCGACCGTGCGTGAGGCGATCCGGGAACTCGCGGGCAAAGGCGTGCTCGACAGCAGGCAGGGCGCCGGCGTGTTCGTCACCGCGCTCGACGTGACCGAGGACTGGGATGTGGTGCTGCGTGGCGCCACCATCGTCGCGGTGATCGAGGCCCGCATCGCCATCGAGGCAGAGGCCGCGGCCCTCGCCGCCGAACGACGGACGCCCGCCGATCTGCGGGCCATCCGGCGAACCCTGGCGGAACGCCGCGTCGAAGGTCGGCCCGTCGCCGATCACGTCGATGCAGACATGGCCTTCCACCGTGCGGTCGTCGTCGCCGCGCACAACGATGTCCTCACCCAGCTTTTCGACAGCCTTCTTCCGCGTCTGCGTCTGGCCATGATCGACATGCTCGAGCTTCGCCCGGTCCGCTCGGAGCAGGACGACCAGCACGCGCACGAGCAACTCGCGCAGGCGATCGCAGACCGAACACCTACCGCAGCAGCAGAATTCAGCCGCGCCCACCTTTCCGCCCTGAAGGAGGCCTTCACATGACCGGCAGCCCCGTGATCGAACTGGACGATGTGACCTTCCGCCGGGACGGCAAGAAGATCATCAACGGGATCTCGCTGACGGTGCGCGCCGGGGAGCACTGGGCGCTCCTGGGGCCCAACGGCGCAGGCAAGAGCACGCTGCTGGGATTCTGCGGTGCTGTCACCTTTCCGACGACGGGGATCGTGCGGGTGCTCGGGGCGCAGTTCGGGCGGGTCGAGTTGGCTCGGCTGCGGCGCTCGATCGGGCATGTGAACCCGCGGCATCGGCTGCCGCATGCCCTCTCGGTGCGCGAGGTCGTGCTCACCGGCATCACGGGCACGATCGACACCCCGATGCGCTGGTCACCGAGTTCCGGCGACCTGGAGCGCGCCGAGCGGATCATCGACACTCTCGGCCTGTCCGGCAAGGCCGACGACCTGTGGCCCACCCTTTCCCAGGGTGAGCGCGGCCGCACCCTCATCGCCCGGGCATTGATCAGCGACCCGCGGGTCCTGCTCCTGGACGAGCCGTCCACCGGCCTCGACCTGGCCGCCCGCGAACAACTGCTCACCACTCTGGACAGCCTCGACCGAACCCACCCAGAAGTCGCCTCGATCCTGGTCACCCACCACCTCGAGGAACTACCGAGCACCACCACCCACGCCCTGCTCATCGCCGACGGTCACACCGTCGCCGCAGGCCCGGCCACCCAGGTCATCACCACCGACCACGTCTCGACGGCCTTCGCCCACCCGATCGAAGTCCGCTACGACGGACGCTGGAGCGCCCGAGCCCGCTGAGCGCCGATGACAGTCTCTCCGTGATCGGCTACCGCGCCGGCATCGGCGGGCCAATCGCAGTACTGCCCCTTCTGGTTCCAGTTCAGGCCACTCGGACAGCTGTGCACGGTCGGCACGTTGTTCGAGCACTCCACGTACTTCGTCACGTCTCCGGGATAGGCGAAGAGCCCGTCGGGTTCGGGGCAGTTGAAGGCGGCGATCTCGAATCCGGTGTCCTGCGCGAGAGCAGGCGACGCGGCGACGAGTGTGAGGACGGGACCGAGGAGCAGTCCGGCTGTCGACAAGGCGAGAGCATGGGCGAATCGCACGGTCGTCTCCTTCGGGTTCTTTCGAGGCGATCAGGACGTCGTCGGCTACCTGTGGCTTGTGCGTCGCATCCTTGCTGCCGACACGATCAATGCACTTTCGAGACACGCGAGCAGGGCGAACATAACCGGGTGACGGTGAAACCAGGACACGACACGCGACGCCGAGACGGTCTGTCAGAGAATCCTCGCCGACCTCACAGCCGCCGACGTCAACAGTTTGTTCAACAACACCGATCAGAACGTCTGCTTCTACACTGACCCCGACTTCACCGGGGACTCTGTAGGCGTAGCCGGACACCAATTCGCCAGGGGTACGGAGACCGAGCTCCCATCGGCAGCGACATCTCGTCGGTGCGCTGGGAAGCCTGCTAGGACTCCGCGCTGTCGAGGATCGAGCGGGCGAGGGTGTCGGGGTCCTCGAGCATCGCGAGATGCCCTACTCCGCGAAGGTATTCCAGCTGGGCACCCGGCACCGCCTCGTAGTCGTGCGCCGACGCCGGGTCCCAGCGGGGATCGGAGTCTCCGAAGATCACGAGGAGGGGCTTTCCGGTGTCGGTGAGGCGCTGGGGCACGGTTCGCGCGGCGAGGTAGTCGATGTTGGCGGCGAGAATCGCACGGAAAGTTCGATAGGACATCGCGCGCAAGTCGGCCACGGCACCGTCGGGCACCGTGATCGTCGTCGCCGCGGTCGCTGCCAGTCCGCGACGGATCATCGAATCGGTGCGCACCGCCCACACGAGCGGACCGAACGGCGGCGAGGTGAGCGCCCGGATGATCGCGGGCTCAGGGAGCAGCGCTGCAAGACTCGGGCCCGTACCGACCAGGACCAGATCGCCGACCAGATCGGGACGACTCTCTACGAGGGCTGTCGCGACATACCCGCCGCTGGAGTGCCCGACCACCCGCAGATTCCGGATGCCGAGCTCGTCCAGCACCTTCGCCACCCGATCCGCTTGTTGCGCAACGGCGTACGTCGATGCCGACTCCGACCGGCCGCATCCCGGCAGGTCGATCGTGATCACTCGATACTTCGTGGCGAGCGACGGCACCACGGGTGCCCACATCGAACCGGTTGCGCCCGAGCCGTGCACGAGTAGCAGGGGCGGTGCGGCCGGGTTCCCGTCGATGACGACGTGCAACCCGCGGATTGTCGTATCCTCGCGTGGCTTGATGGGACTCGATGCGCTCATACCGCCAGCATCGCCTTCGACCCGTCACGTCGTATTGGACAAATGTCAGGCTGTTTCACTCCGGTTAGCCTGGGATGCATGGACGCAGCGAGCCGATGGGACTGGAGTCGGGTCGATGTCGCTGTGCCGGGTCGATTGCCCATGCCGGGGATCCAGATGGCGGGATTCCGGTACCACGGGGATGCCTCCGTGGAAATCACCATGATCCCGCATCCCTCGATCACGCTCCTGCTCGACCTCAGCGAACACGGAGTCGTGTACGACCTTCTGGGGTGCCAAGTCGTCGGGAACGCGATCATCGGTCTCCACGCAGGCCCACTACGCATCACCAGCACAGGAACCGGTGACGTCCTGCAGATCCGCATGTCCCCCGTCGTCGCCGCGGTGGTTCTCCGAGACACCGACATCATCGGCGGCACTGTGACACCGCTGCCGGACCTGTGGGGCAACGAGACCGCCGGCTTGACCGAGCGACTCCGTGCGACGCAGTCGTGGAACGAGCGGTTCGCCATGGTGGCCGCATTCCTGCGAAGCCGGGTGCGTCGCGGATCCGGTGTAGCACCCGAGATCATGTATGCCTGGGACCGGACCGTCCGCAGCAGAGGCCGGATCCGCATCGAGACCCTTGCCGCGGAGACCGGCTGGACCCGCCAGCGACTCTGGTCCCACTTCCGGACCTGTATCGGAGTGTCACCCAAGCACGCGTCCGACCTGGTCCGCTTCGACCATGCCGCCCACCTCCTGGTGGCAGGACGCTCGCCCGCGGACGCCGCCGCCGAGGCAGGCTATGTCGACCAATCGCATTTTCATCGTCGCACCAAGGCGATCACCGACATGACCCCCGCCGTGGTCGCGAAGGCTCCGTGGCTCGCGATCGATGAAGTGGCCTGGCCGACAATCTGATTCCTGTCTCCGCCAGGGCAGCCTGCGAGCGACGCGGCCCCGTCTGCCGTGCGCAGCGTCGAGAAGTACCGGGTCGACGCAGCGGCCGCGCACAAGAACATATCGACATCTATGTAAGGTAAGCCTACACATAGACGAAAGTAGGCAGTTCCATGCGTATCGTGTCGTTCGGTTTCCAAACCTGGGGCCGTAAGACCCTGCAGGCCCTGATCGACTCGGAGCACGAGGTGGTCCTGGCGGTCACCCACCCGGCCGCGGAATCCGCCTACAAGGCGATCTGGAACGACTCGGTCGAGGAACTGGCCACCGAACACGGCATTCCGGTGCACCTCACCGAACGCGCCGACGCCGAGACCATCGATCTCGTCAAGCGTGCCCGACCCGACGTGATCGTGGTCAACAGCTGGTACACCTGGATGCCCGCGGAGCTGTACGACATGCCGCCCCACGGCACCCTGAACCTGCACGACTCGCTGCTACCGAAATTCACCGGGTTCTCGCCGGTGCTGTGGGCGCTGATCAGCGGTGCGGAGGAATTCGGACTGACGGTGCATCGCATGGACGAGCAGCTCGACACCGGCGACATCCTGGTCCAGAAGCGCCTGCCGATCCCGCCCGGCGCCACCGGCACCGAACTCGTCCTGGCCGGCATGGAGTTGATTCCGGGCGCGGTGCACGAGGCGCTCGCGGCGCTCGAGAACGGCACCGCGGTGTGGACGCCGCAGGACAAGGCCGAGCGCACCTACTTCCACAAGCGGTCCGATCGCGACAGCCGGATCGACTGGTCCTTGGACGCGACCGAATCGGAACGGTTCGTGCGGGCGCTGTCCGCGCCGTATCCGCGCGCCTACTCCTACTACCGGGGTGAGCGCATCGAGATTCTCGAGGCGGTGGTCTCCGAGGCACGTTACGGCGGCACCGCGGGCCGGGTGATCGTTCAGGAAGGTGGCGGCGCGGTCGTGTGTGGAGCCGACCCGCACCGCGGTGGCAACCACGCATTGGTGATCAAACGTGTCCGCAGCGCGACGGGTACCGAGTACGACGGTGCCGAATTCTTCGCTCGCGGTGGATATCTCACCGACTTTCCCGCCTGAGTTCCCGGTTCCGCAGCGCCCGTCCGACGGCACGGGCGCGGACTTCCCACCTTCGCTCCCAGCTTCTGAGGCACCATGATCCCCCACCGCTCGACCCCTGCTGTCCGCCCGCTCACCGCGGCACAACGCGAGGTGTGGTTCGCTCAGCAATTGCTCGGGCCGGTGCCGCTCGCGGTCGGCCAGTATGTCGACCTGCGCGGACCGCTCGATGTGGTGGCATATCGCCGCGCGGTCCGCTCGGCCGCACGTGATCTTGGTGCCTATGTGCGGTTCACCCTCGTCGAGGGGCAGCCGGGGCAGGTGCACGACGGTGGCATCGACGATGACATCGCCCTCGTCGACTGCAGTGGGGAATCCGACCCGGCGGCCGCAGCCCACGCGTGGATGCGGGCCGATCAGTGTGCGCCGTTCGATCTGATCGCCGACCCACCCATCGTGACCACGGTCCTGCGCCTCAGCTCGGAGCATCACCTGCTCTACACCCGCGCGCATCACCTGGCGCTCGACGGCTTCGGCGCCGTCCGCATGCAGCATCTGCTGAGCACCTATTACACGGCCTTGCTGGAGGGGCGCGAATTACCTTCGGCCGCGGTCGATTCAACGGCGGTTCTGGCGGCCGAGGAGCAGAGTTATTTGGGTTCGCGACGGTACGGGATCGACCGCGAATACTGGCTCGAGCAGCTCACCGCGCTGCCCTCCCCGACCACTCTCGCGACGCGACCCGGTGCTCCCGACCCGCTCCCGATCCACGCCCGCGCCGAGCTGCCGCAATCACTGGTCGAGCGATTGCGTACGCGCGCCGACTTCCCCGGCATCGCGCCCGTGCTGGTGGCGGCGTTCGCCGCGTTTCTCGGCAGGCTGACCGACACCGAGTCGGTGGCGCTGAGCCTGCCGGTCACCGCGCGCACGACCGCCGCGATGCGCGAATGCGGTGCCATGACTTCGAATATCGTGCCGCTGCGCTGCTCGGGCGCCACGGTGGGTGCCGCCATCGCCTGCGCGCGTGCCGAATTGAGCGGGGCACTCCGTCATCAGCGCTATCGCGGTGCCGACATGATCCGCGACAGTGGTCGCCGAGCCGAGTCGCTGAACTTCGGACCGGCCGTCAACATCATGAACTTCCACACCGAGTTGATGCTCGGCCCGGCGCGCGGCGTCATCGAATTACTGTCCACCGGGCCGGTCGAAGACCTCGCGCTCAATGTGTATCCGCTGACCGATTCCGGGTTGCGGGTCGAGTTCGAAGCCAACCGCCATCGATACACCGAAGCCGAGGTCACCGCGCACCTGGAGCGATTCGTCGGCTTCCTGACGGAGTTCGCGACCGCCGACGACGATCTCGCGATCGACCGGTTGCCGGTCCTCACCGGCGCCGAGACGAGCCTGCTCGTTCCCTGGTGCGGGCCGACGGCTGGTCCACCGGCCACACTGGGCGAGCTGATCGCCGCCGCCGTCGCGAAGAACCCGGACGGCATCGCCGTCGTCTACGGCGAGAAGCGCTGGACCTACCGGGAATTCGACGCGTGGACCGACCGCCTCGCCGGCGCGCTGCAGGCCGCGGGGGCCGGCCCCGAAACCTTGGTCGCGATGGTCATGGGACGCTCCGCCGCCTCGGTCGGAGCTCTCTGGGCGATCACCAAGACCGGGGCGGGCTTCGTGCCGATCGACGTGGGATACCCGGCCGAGCGCATCGCGCACATCCTCGACGATTGCGGTGCCGTCCTCGGCGTCACCGGTGTCGAGCATTCGGCGGATCTGCCCGGATCGGTCCACTGGACGATCGTCGACCCCGATGCGACCCCGGACGCGAAGCTGCTGCCGGTCGCCGCGCGGCCCGAGCACCCCGCCTACCTCATCTACACCTCCGGTTCCACCGGGGTCCCCAAGGGCGTGCTGGTGACCCACGGCGGTCTCGCGAACCTGGCGGCGGAGCGGCGCGACCGGTACGCGTTGCGGCCCGGAGCCCGGACCCTGCACCACGCCTCCCCCGGTTTCGATATGGCGGTCGGCGAGATCCTGTGCGGGCTGGCCGGTGCCGCGACACTGGTGGTTGCCCCGCGCTACGTGATGGCCGGACCGGATCTGGCCGAGCTCATGCGGCGCGAGCGGGTGACCAACGCCATCATCACCCCGGCGGTGCTGGCGACCCTCGATCCCGAGACCCTGCCGGAACTGCGTGTCCTCGGTGTCGGCGGGGAGGCGATCCGCGCCGACCTGGTTTCGGCCTGGTCGCGAAACCGGTTGATGCGCAACGGATACGGCCCTACCGAGGCGACCGACATCGCGACCATCGCGGAGCTGACGCCGGATCGATCGGTGACGATCGGCGCACCGCTTCGTGGATTCCACGCACTGGTACTCGACGCCCGGCTGCGACCGGTGCCACCCGGTGTCATCGGCGAGCTCTACCTCGGCGGCCCGGCCCTGGCGCGCGGCTACCACGGTCGGCACTCGTTGACCGCGGCGCGATTCGTCGCCGATCCGTTCGGCCCGCCCGGCGGGCGGGTGTACCGCACCGGTGACCTGGTCACGCTCACCACCGACGCCGAGCCCGAACTGATCTACCACGGCCGCAGCGACTTCCAGATCAAGGTGCGCGGGCACCGCATCGAGCCGGGCGAGATCGAGACCACTCTGACCGGCCTGCCCGGCGTCGGCCGGGCCGCCGTCACTGCCCATCAGGACTCGAGGGGTACCCATCTGGTGGCCTACCTGGTGCCGGACGGCTCACTCGATGTGGAGCAGGTGCGGCTCCGGATCGCCGAGCAGCTGCCCGCGTATCTACGTCCGAGCGCCTACCTCGTGCTCGACACGCTGCCGTTGACTCCGAACGGCAAACTCGACACCCGTCGCCTGCCCGCGCCGGTGTTCGGTCACCACGGTTCCCGACCCGTCGCGACAGATTCGGAGCGGAAGGTGGCAGCGGCCTTCACCGAGGTTCTCGCGATCGAAGTAGTGGGGGCCGAAAGCGACTTCTTCGAACTCGGCGGGACCTCGCTCACCGCCACCGCGCTCGCGGGACGGCTCGGTCTCGATGTCCGCACCGTCTTCGACGCGCCGACCGTCGCGGGGTTGGCACTGCGACTCGACGACGCCGAAGACCTGGACGCACCGGCGCCGCTGACCCGGCCCGAGCACCTGTCGCCTGCCCCGGCGCAGCTGCGGATGTGGCTGCTCAATCAGCTGTACCCGGAGTCGTCGGCCTATCATCTGCCGATCGCGTTGCGGCTCAGGGGATCTCTCGATATGACCGCGCTCGATGCCGCACTGCGGGATGTGGTCGACCGGCACGAGGTGCTGCGCACGGTGTACCCCGGGACCAGCGCCGGGCCGCGCGTCCGCATCCTCACCGTCGACGAGGCCCTCGGCCGGGCACCGCTGACCGCGCGCATCCTCGACCGTGACGGTCTGGACGTCGAACTCGCGGAGACGGTCACCGTGCCCTTCGACGTCACCACCGACGCGCCGATCCGGTTGGCATTGTGGAATATCGGTTCCGACGACCACGTGCTCGCGCTGGTGGCACATCACATCGCCGCCGACGGCTGGTCGCACGGTCCGCTCGTGGCCGATCTGTCCGCGGCGTACACCGCGCGGGCCGCCCGACGGCAACCGCGATGGGAACCGCTGCCGCTGCAGTACGCCGATTACACACTGTGGCAGCATCGGCGACTCGGCGATCGGCACGATCCGCGATCCCGCGCCGCCCGTCAGCTCGCACACTGGGTGAATGCGCTGGACGGGGCGTCCGACCGGCCGCCGCTACCGACCGATCGAGTCCGCGCCCCCGGCATCGGCAGGCCGGGTGGTGCCGGTGCGGTGGTCGAGTTCGAGATCGGCGCCGACGTCGCGACAGCGCTTGCCGAACTGGCCCGACGACACAACGCGACTCCCTTCATGACCGGCTACGCGGCGTTCACCGTGCTGCTCGGTGACCTGGCCGGAAGCGCGGATGTGACGATCGGGACCCTGGTCGCGGGTCGCGCACACCCCACCCTCGACCGCTTGGTCGGCATGTTCGTGAACACCCTGCCGTTGCGCCTGACGCTGGATCCGCAGGAACACTTCACCGCACTGGTGGTGCGCGCGAGGGAAGTCTCGCTCGCCGCGCTCGGCAATGCCGAGGTCCCCTTCGACCACATCGTCGAAGCGGTGAATCCGTCACGTGACAACACCAGGCACCCGCTGTTCGACGCCGTGTTCTCCTACGAGAACCTGCCCGCACCGCCCTCGCCCGACCTCGGCAACCTGACCGTATCCGTTGTCGATGTCCCCTGGGAAACAACACATTTCGACCTGAGTCTCACGCTGCGTGAAGACCCGGGCACCGGTGGTCTGACGGGGAACCTGCGCTACGCCACCGACCTCTACGAGGAGGCGACCGTCACCGCGTTCGCAGCACGGTTCCGCGACATCCTGACGACCGTCGCCACGCATCCCGAAGTGACCCTCGCGCAGCTGTCCGGCACGACCGGGCTCGGTATGCCCGAACGCCCGGAAATCGACCCCGCGTCCGACGCGCCGGGCCACAGCGGCGAACCGGCGACCGTGCGCGAGCTCGCGGTGGCGCGGGTGTTCGCCGATGTGCTGGAACGAGATTCGGTCGAGATCGACGACAGCTTCTTCGATCTCGGTGGTACCTCGCTGCTCGTCTTCACACTCCGATCGGAGCTGCGGACCCGGCTCGGCATCGACGCCGACCCGCGCCTGCTGTTCGAAGCGCCGACGCCGCGTGCGGTGACAGCGGCGGTGACAGCGGAGTCCGGCGCGGCGGCGGCCGGACAGTGGACCGACATGCTGATCGCCGACGCGCAACTGGATCCCACCATCACGGTGCCCGCGGACTTCCCGCCGACGCCGACCTCGGCCGACGAGGTGCTCCTGACCGGCGCCACCGGTTTCGTCGGCATCCACCTGTTGCGCGAGCTGCTCGACCGCACCCCGTCGCGCGTCTGGTGCCTGGTCCGCGCCGACGACACCGACGACGCGCGCCGCCGTCTAGAAACAGCCCTGCGGCGCTACGGACTGGGGACCGACGGACTCGCCGACCGCGTCGTGCCGGTGCCCGGCGACCTCGCCGCACCGCGGTTCGGGCTCGCCACCGACACGTGGGCCGAGCTGGCGGCGCGTATCGAGGTGATCTACCACAACGGTGCCCGCGTGAATCACCTGGAATCCTATGCCGCCCTGCGCCCGGCGAACGTCGCCGGAACCGTCGAGATCCTGCGGCTGGCTGTCGATACCAGGGTGAAGGCCTTGCATTTCGTCTCGACCGTGTCGGCGGCTGTCGGTGTCGGCCACACCGGAGTCGTCACCGAGCACACGGCGATCACCGCCGACCAGGTACCGCGCAACGGGTATCTGGCCACGAAATGGGTGGCCGAGCAGTTGGTCCTCGCGGCAGCCGAACGCGGGTTGCCGGTCGCCGTGCACCGGCCCGGCCTGGTCGCCGGATCGATCAGCAGCGGCGCGAACAGCGCTGACGACGCGTTCTGGACACTCATCCGATCGGCCGCCCATCTCGGGGTCGCGCCCGACATCGAGTCCGCCGAGGTCACGTTGGCCCCGGTCGACTACGTGGCACGCGCCTTGGTCACGCTCGCCACCGGACGGCAGCCCGCCACCGAGATCTACCACTTGGTCAACAGTGCGCCGACCAAGGTCGGCGACATCCTGAACACGCTGCGCCGCACCGGTTTTCCCATCGACATCGTGCCGGTGGCCGATGCCGCCGAACGCCTGGCCGGGCGGATCGCACAGCATGCCGATCTGATGCGCGCGGCACTCGTGGCCGACAACTACCTCAACGGTGGCGGCGACGCCCTGATCGTCGACGACACCGGCACCCGCGCGGTCCTGGCTCGATCCGGTGTTCGTTGCCCGGACATCGACGGGGCTGTCCTACAGCGTTATGTCGACGGTTTCATCACCGAGGGCCTGCTACCGACCCCGGCCGAAGCGGTGTCGCGAACCCGCCCGGCCGGTCGAGGACCGTCGTGAGCCACGTTCTCCGCGCCCGCGACGGGCCGCAATGCCGCGCGCTTGACCCCACCGCCATCGCTGACGAGAACGACCTCGGGGGCGAGGACGTCCAGCAGGGCTTGGGGTCACCGGAGGTGAGGGCACGGCGGAACGACTCGAGCGCGGCCCCGGGTTTCGTCGGCCGAGACCGTCATTCGGGGGCGGCGGGCATCGACGTGTCCGCGGGCGCGGTGGGCGGTCTGGCGGACGGCGGTGGGAGTCTTGCCGACGGCGGCGGCGATATCGTCGTAGCCGATCTCGAACACCTCGCGAAGCACGAATACCGCGCGTTCGGTCGGTGACAGTGTTTCGAGGATGAGCATCGTCGCCCCGCATAGGATTCCTTGCGACGGCTTCGGGCACGAGACACCGCACAGCCGCGCGCTGTGACGCCGCAGTGAGGCAGATCACGTCACCCAGCAGCGGTGTCACGCCACCAGAGCCGGCGGTGTCTGATGCGCGACCGCTGACGACGGGCTCGTCTCGCGCCTCATCCGAAGGAGAACTCCATGAACCTCGCACTCTGCGATCACCACCGGGCTGCTCGCCGCCCTCGCTTTGCTCGGCGGCGTCACCAAGACATTCAGCCCTGAATTTTGTCTACCTCGCCGCGGCCGCATTCGTGGCCTGGGGTCGATTCGGCCCGGATTCCTTCACCGGCTGAGACGCGCGGCGGCCGACCCGAGCACAGTCTTGGGTCGGCGGGCGGCCTGGCCGTGCTCCTTGCCAACCGAACCGTCTCGTCTCGGTTGGTTGATAAGCTGCTCCCATGACCGATGCTCAGGGAAGTTCGCGGCGCAGCGAGCGATCACGCCAAGCCATCCTCGCGGCCACCCGCGCATTGATCTCCGAGGTCGGCTACACGAAGGTTTCCATCGAGGCCATCGCGGCACGCGCCGGGGTTGGCAAGCAGACGATCTACCGGTGGTGGCCGTCCAAGGGAGCCGTCATTTTCGATTCGTTCCTCGACCTCAGCACAACAGAAGGAGGGCCGCAGGTGGAGCTGCCCGACACCGGGGACATCGAGGCCGATCTGAAGGTGGTCATGCGGGCCACGGCTGCGGAGTTCGCCGACCCGGACTTCGAGCGTCCGATCCGTGCTCTCGAGGTCGAGATCGTCAACGACCCCGAACTCGCTGCCCAGTTCCGCGAGAAGCTCGCGCGCCCGGTGGACGAAGCGAAGAAGGCCCGCTTGCGCAGCGCACAGCGGGCAGGCCAACTCGACCCCGGCGCGGATCTCGACCTGGTCCTGGAGGTGCTCTACGCCCCGTTGTTCCAGCGGTGGTTACACAGGTCCGGACCGCTCACCGCCGAATACGCCGATTCTCTCGTCGACGTCACGCTGCGCGCATTTCGGGCTCCCTCATCGTGACCGACCTCCCGGCGATCTAACGAGCCGGCAGGTGCACCGACACGCACAACCCACCGCCCGGACGCGGGGTGAGAGTAAGAGTGCCCGCGTGGGCTCGGGTGATGCTGTCGACGATGGCCAGCCCAAGGCCCACGCCGGAATCGTGAGTGCGAATGCGTTCGGACCCACGCTGAAACGGTTCGACGAGTGTGGAAACCGTTCGTGGAGTGAGGTTTTCGCCCGTGTTCTCGACCGTGAGGACCACCGAATCGGAATAGCGGCGGGTGGTTGTCCACGCGGTGCCGCCGGGCAGGTTGTGGACTATCGCGTTGTGAACGAGGTTCGTCGTCAACTGCAGGAGCAGGGCGTGCGAGCCGACGGTGGGGGTCGGCTCGCCTGCGGTTTCGAGGGCGATGCCGTGCTTTTCGGCGAAGGGGATCAGCGTCTCGGTGGCTTCTTCGGCGAGCAGGGACAGGTCGACGGGCTCGGGTGTGAACGACCGCTGGTCGGCTCGACTGAGCACGAGTAGGGCTTCGGTGAGATCGATGGCCCGGCTGTTGACGGCCTGGAGGCGTTCGATCAGGTCACTCGGGTCGTCGGGGGGGTCGTCGCGGGCCACCTCGAGCATGGTTCGGGTGATCGCCAAGGGGGTGCGTAGTTCGTGGGATGCGTTGGCGGCGAACCGCTGGTTCTCGGTGACGTGGGCTTCCAGCCGGGCGAGCATGGCGTCGAAAGTGTCGGCCAGTTCACGGAATTCGTCGGCGGTGCCGGCGAGCCGGATGCGGTGCGACAGGGAGCCGTTGGCGGCCAGGCGGGCAGCGGCGGTGATCCGGGTCAGCGGGGCGAGCATTCGTCCGGCCAGGAACCAGCCGCCGACCAGGCCGAAGACCATCAGGAAGAGTAGGACGGCGGCCATGAACGGCGCGAACGAGCGGAGCAGCAGCCGCCGGTTGATCCAGAAGTTGCCGGTGGTGTCGATCCATCCGGCAGGCAGGTAGTACAGATAGAAGACCAGGACGGCGACGAGTAACAAGGTGCCCGCGAGCATGACGAAACCGGCGTAACTGAGGGTGAGCTTGAGGCGGACACTCAGCCCGGGTGCCCTATCCACCGTCACCTCCTGTGCTGATGCGGTAGCCGACGCCGGGGACGGTCGCGATGATCCATGGTTCGCCGAGACGTTTGCGCAGCGCCGAGACGGTGATGCGGACGGCATTGGTGAACGGGTCCGCGTTCTCGTCCCAGGCGCGTTCCAGAAGTTCTTCCGCACTCACGACACCGCCGTCGGCCGCGACGAGCACCTCGAGCACCGCGAACTGTTTGCGCGTCAGCGCGACGTAGCGGCCGTCGCGATAGACCTCGCGACGGAACGGGTCCAGACGCAGACCGCCGATTTCGCGGACGGGTGGCCTGCTGTGGGCGCGCCTGCGGTCGAGGGCGCGCAGGCGCAGGACCAGTTCGCGCAGGTCGAACGGTTTGGTGAGGTAGTCGTCGGCGCCGAGCTCGAAACCGGTTGCCTTGTCGTCGAGGCGATCGGCGGCCGTGAGCATCAGGATCGGCAGCCCGCTGCCCGCGGCGACGATGTGTTCGGCGATCTCGTCGCCGGAGGGACCGGGGATGTCACGGTCGAGGACGGCGATGTCGTAGGTGTTGATGCCGAGCAGCATCAGTGCCGTGTCGCCGTCGCCCGCGATGTCGGCGGCGATGGCCTCCAGTCGCAGTCCGTCGCGGATGGCTTCGGCCAGATAGGGTTCGTCCTCGACGATCAGTACACGCATCGCTCTCGATTCTTCCAGCGGGAACATATCGTCGGCGTATCGAAAATCGCATATGTGCGTGCAACGCCGCATTGTCTTGACTGACTGCATGAATCAGAGAAATATCCGGCGAATTCTAGCGACTGCTGTCGCTGCGCTTACCGCGGCAGGCGCCGTGGCGTTCTTTGTCCACCAGTCGCCGGACCGGTTGTCCTCCGTCGCGTTGTCGATCGATATTCCCCGCGGCGACCCCGGTTCGCCCGGTGCGGGGGTCTTCGACGACCAGTCGCCTTCGGTTGCCAATCTGGACCCCACATTGCTCGATGCGCTCCGTCGGGCCGCCGTCGACGCGGGGAGCGAGGGGGTGGAATTCGTGGTCACCAGTGGCTGGCGGTCCGCGGAACACCAGACGCGGCTGCTGCACGAGGCGGTCGGCAAGTACGGGTCCGAGGCCGAGGCCGCCCGCTGGGTGGCTACCGCGGAAACCTCCGCGCATGTGTCGGGTGACGCGGTCGACATCGGGCACAGCGCGGCGACGACGTGGTTGTCCGCCCACGGCGCCGCGTATGGGCTGTGCCAGATCTACGACAACGAACCCTGGCATTACGAACTGCGCCGCGACGCCGCGGAAAACGGGTGCCCGGCACGGTTTGCCGACCCCACCGAGGACCCGAGGATGCAGCGGTGACCATTCCCCGGCCCGCCACGCTCGTCGCGTTTCGGTTCTGCGTGGTCTATTTCGTTCTGTTCTGCCTGCTGAACACCTACATTCCGTTCGCGTTGCTCGGCATCCTCGGGCGCTGGGTGCGCCGTTATGTGAGCCCGTGGGACATGTCGCTGACCGACCCCGTCACCGGGTGGGTAGGCCGGACGTTCTTCGGCGTCGATGCGGTGCAGCACAAGGATTCCGGTGCCGGTGATCAGGCGGCGGTGTGGGTGCTGGTGCTGTGTCTGCTGGTCCTCGCGGTGGTTGTCGCCGCGGTGTGGACGGCATTCGATCGCCGCACGGCGTACCCCCGGCTGACCGCCTGGTTCTCCCTGTTCCTGAGGTTGTGCCTCGGTGCGCAGATGGTGGGGTTCGGGTTCGCGAAGCTGATCCCGACCCAGATGCCCGGGCCGTCGTTGGCGCAGCTGCTGCAGCCGTACGGCGATCTGAGTCCGGCCTCGGTGCTGTGGTTGCAGGTGGGCAGTTCCCCCGCATACGAGATGTCGCTCGGTGCTGTGGAAGTCGTGGCGGGTCTGCTGCTGTTCTTCTCCCGAACGATGGTGCTCGGTGCGCTGTTGTGCTTGCTCAGTACGGCGCAAATCCTCCTGCTGAACATGACGTTCGACATCCCGGAGAAGTTGCTCGCCGCGCACTTGATGTTGATCAGCCTGGTGCTGCTCGCGCCCTATCTACGGCGGCTGTCGGATGTCTTCGTACTGCAGGGTGGTTGCGCGCCGCTGTCGCTACCGTCGCTCTTCGCCGAAGAACGGAAGAACCGCATCGCGAAAGGGGTCGTGGCGGGTCTGGGACTCTGGGTCGCACTGGCCAGCGGGTACGACCGGTGGGTGGTGTGGCAGGAACAGCACGGGGCAGGCAGCCCCAAATCCGAGCTGTACGGAATCTGGGACGTGCGGGAATTCACCGTCGACGGACAGGTCGCACTACCGCTCACCACCGACGGAACGCGTTGGCAACGACTCATTTTCGAACGCCCGGGATCGGCCACCATTCAGCGGATGGATGGTGAATTCGTTCCGGTGGAAGCCGAGCTCTCCCTCGGCGGGCAGCTCGAACTCGCCCGACCGACAGGACCACTCGCGACTGTATCCACCCAGAGACCCACCCCCGACCTCCTGATACTGCGCGGGGAACTGCACGACCGCCCACTCGTCGTCACCTTGGAACGCCTGGACCTCGCCAGCTTCACCTTGCGCAGTCGCGGATTCCACTGGGTGCAGAACTATCCGTACTTCCGCTAGCTGACGTGTCTATTCAGAACCGTCCCCAGCCGAGCAGTAACGAATGCCCCGGACGGACGTCGTCTGGTTCAGTGGGCGAGTTTGAGCCCGACGACGCCCGTCACGATCATCGTCAGAAACACGAGCTTGAATATCGTCACCGGCTCTTCACCGGTGGCCATGGCGAAGGCGACGGTGAGGACCGCGCCGATACCCACCCAGACCGCGTACGCGGTACCTACCGGGAGTTCGCGCATCGCGATCGCCAATCCGGCCATACTCGCCAGCAGAGCGACGAAGAACAGCACCGACGGCACGAGCCGGGTGAAGCCTTCGGATCTGCCCAGTGCGGTCGCCCACACAGCTTCCAGGAATCCCGACACGACAAGCATAATCCACGACATCGCAGCCCTCCTCGGGCCGTCTTGTCGCACTCCGGGTACGGCACCCCTCGTCCGGAAGCCCGATCGCCGGGCTCACTTCCACCATGGCACGCCGGCTATCGGCCGGCAAGCGATGGTGGTTCGTCTCACCAGCAAAGATGTCGGTGGGTAGCCGTAAACTTCGGCAGGTGGGGAGGATTCGGGAAACGGCCGGTGGACTCGCATTGACGCTACCGAGCGTGGCGCTCAACGTGGTCCTGGTCTACGTCGTGATCGTCGGCTTCGGCCTGTGGGCGGCGATCATCATGCTCGTGTTGTGGACCGGGTTCGGCTGCGGCATGGCCAGCGCACTGTGGTTCCATCCGAATCGGGGCCGAGCGGCGGCGGCCTATGGATTCCGCAAGCCCGTCGGATCGGAGCCCGATATTCTCGCGACCGCTTGGGCCGAGGTCACCCGGAAGGCGGGGGTGGACGGCTGGCCCTACTCGCTGTGGGTGCAGCAGTCGGCCACGTTCAACGCGTTCGCGGCGCCCGCGCGCATGGTCGCGGTGACGAGCTGGGCGATCGAATCGCTACGCCCACGGCAGCTGGCCGCCGTGCTCGCCCACGAACTCAGCCACCATCTCATGCTCGATCCACGTGTGCGACTGCTCGACGCCTGGTTCTCGGTCCCCGCCCGCGTGGTCAAGGGTATCGGCGGGATCCCGGCCCGCGCGGCACGTGGTCCCGGCACTCTCCGATGTCTCGCGCGAGCGGCGATCGCGACGGCACTCCTGGTGGCCGTGGCGTTCTTCCTCACACCACGAATCGGCGAGCCCGCCGTCGCGGTGCTGATCGCACTACTCGTCCTGGAACCCCTGACCGCGGCGGCGCGCGCACGGCGCGGAGAGTTCGCCGCGGACCGGATGGCTGTACACCTCGGGTACGGCCGCGAACTCCACGGCGCGCTCCGCAGGTGGCTGCCGCACGAGACAGCTCACACATCCGCACTGCTCGCGGCCCGCGCTCGATGGCTCGACACGCATCCGCCGATCAGGCAACGGCTGCAAGTGATTCGTCGAACCGCCGCGACCTGATCGCTTCGACCGCCGGGACGCATCAACGGGAGGTATTCACCGCCGTGCCGCGATGCGGGCCCATACCTGCGGGTCGGTGCGGAGACCGCCCGGTGTGTCGGCGCCGTACCGCGCGATTTGGGCGTCGAGGTCCAAGGGCGCGGTCAACGAGGTTCCGGGTGCGAGGGCGTCTTCGACGTGTTCGTCGGGCACCAGCCAGCACACCTCGAACTCGATGCCGTCGGGGTCGCGCGCGTAGAGCGCTTTGGTCGACCCGTGGTCGCTCGCCCCGCTCAGTGCCTTCGCCGCGAGCAGTCGACCGCGGATATCGGCGAGCTCGCGCAACGTGTCGACCTCCCAGGCGACGTGGTAGAGCCCGACCGATCCCGGCGGTCCCGCCGCGGGCCGCCTGGCCTGGAACAGCCCGAGATCGTGATCGTTGGCCGAGCCGGGGTGGCGCAGGAAGGCGCCGCCCGGGAAACCCTCGGCGAGCCGCTCGAAGCCGAGGACGTTTTCGTAGAAGGCGATGCTGCGCTCCAACTCCGCGACGAACAAGACGATGTGGTTGATTCCCCGCATAGCGATGACCTCCTGACCTACGACTGTGGGCGGTCGTCGGCGTCGACACGCAGATCCCGGCCCGTGACCTCCACCGTAGCGGCCAGGGCAGCCAGGCTCAGGGCGGCGGTGACCACGATGATTCCGCTCAGCGCGACGCTCGACCCGTCGAAGGCGACCAGCAGGCTGCTCGCGATCAGCGGGGTGAAGCCCGCGCCGACGAGCGCCGCGGTCTGATAGGCGATGGACACACCGGTGTATCGCACACCGGTGGGGAACATTTCCGACAGCATCGGGGTCAGCGGCGCGTACATCAGGTTCTGCAGCAGCTGCGCGAACATCAGCGCGCCCGTCATGATCCACCACGAATCGCTGTTGATCAGGCTGTACAGGGGGAAGGCGTAGACGATGGCCCCGATCGCGCCCGTCATCATCGTTCGCCGCCTGCCCAACCGATCCGACAGGGCCGCGCTCGCGGGAATGGCGACGATCGAGACGACGACCACCAGCAGCAGCGATCGCATCACCTCGCCGACCGCGTAGCCGATGCCGGTCGCGTAGGCGATGATGTGCGAACTCGTCAGGGCGGTCAGCGCGAACGGTGCGAGACCGGCGAACACGGCGGGGACGAGCAGGCGTGGGCGACGCAGCACCTGCGCCGCGGGAATCGAGTCACGCGGTGGCGCGGCGGTGGCGAAAACCGGGCTCTCGGCGACCCGCAGCCGCACATACATCCCGAGCACGAGCAGCGCCGCGCTCAGCAGGAACGGCACCCGCCACCCCCAGGTGGAGAACTGTGGTTCGGGAAGCTGGGTCACCGCGGCGACCGCCCCGGTGGACAGCAGAAAACCGAGAGGCGTTCCCAGCTGCATGATTCCGGCCCAGCGGCCGCGATTGCGCGCGTCGGCATGCTCGACGACCATCAGCGCGGCGCCACCCCATTCCCCGCCGACGGCCACCCCTTGCACCACGCGCAGCAGCACCAGCAGGATCGGCGCCGCGACGCCGATGGTGTGATAGGTCGGCAGCAGGCCGATCGCCGCGCTGGCGATACCCATCATCAGCATGGTGATCAGCAACATCGACTTGCGGCCCACGCGGTCACCGAAATGGCCGAAGATCACGCCGCCGAGCGGACGTGCGACATACCCGGCGGCGAGGGTGCCGAACGAAGCGATCGTGCTCAACGCCGGATTCGAGCCGGGAAAGAACAGCGGCCCGAATACCACCGCGGCCATCGTCCCGTACAGCAAGAAGTCGTAGTACTCGATCGTCGTACCGAGCAGGCTCGACAAGGCCGCACGGCGGCGAGCTCTCGCGTCGGTCGGGATAAACGCCTGTGGCGCAGACGGACTCGCCTTCTCGGGTGGCAGCGTGGTCACCGAGACTCCTTCGGTTCGGCCGCGAGATCCTCGTTCGACATCGCGGTCACCGCGACGTTTCCAGCGCGACCCGACGACCGGCAATACCGCCGACCACTGAGCGGAATCTTCAGTGACTCCGGCAGCGCAAAGCCATTGCGCGCCTTCCGCGTTATCGCTCGTCGCGTCCTTGCGGGAATTGCGCGACAGCCTCATCGATCAGCCCGCCGAGCTGGTCGGCGGTGATCATGCCGCAGTTCACGAGCCCGGCCAGCCCCTGCAAGGTGGCGAGGAAGATCAGTGCGGTCCGCTGCGGGCTCGTGCCCGGCGGCTCGTCGGCCAGGCCGCGTTCGAACATCGGCGCAAAGGCGGCCTCCGCAGCCGTGCTCACGGCCTCGCCACCTTCACCGTGGTTGTGGGCGAACATCAGCTCGGCCAGGTTCGCCTCGGACGTCACGAGTCGAGGTAGGCCCGGGCCAGCGAGCGAATCCGGGCGCGGTAGTCGGGCGCGGCATCGACCGCGGTCCTGCTGTTCACCGCCGAACTACAACGCCGCCTGAGCGCGGTCGGATCGTCGGTCATCGCGACGACCGCGCATCCCGGCTGGGCCTCCACCGGCTTCCGGATCACCAGCGGTAACCGGCTCATCGACGCCCTGTCGGCCATTTTCACGCCAATGCTCGCCCAAGGCCCCGACGCCGGTGCGCTTCCCACACTGCTGGCGGCCGTGAGCGACATCCCCGGCGGCAGTTTCGTCGGTCCGAGCCGCTTCGGCGGTGTTCGCGGTCCGGCAACAGTGGGCGAGATATCCCCCGTGGCCGAGGATCCGGACTCCGCCGCGCGGCTCTGGCGCGCCTCCGAACACCTCACCGGCACGCGCTTCCCCTTCACCTCCGCGTCGCCGTCACCCGCCCCGACCACAGACGTCTTTGGAGCATGACGATGCGGCGCATCACTACGGCGAGCGAGAGGTGTTGCGGCTGAACGCCTTCGAGCCCCATCGTCCGGTCCACGCGAGGTGCCCGTGCGCGTGTACGCCGCGGACATCGGTGGTCACGAGGCCAGCCGTCTGACCTCAGGCAGCGTCAGAGCTGTGTGGGCCGGCCGACCGGTGGCCGGGGCCGACATGGTCAGGTCGCGGAGTCGATGGTTGCGGGCTTGCAGGGCTTCGGCCGTGGTGGGAAAGAGTGCCGCTTCACCGGTGGCGATCTGTGATTGGTTGAGTTCGACGAATGGGCGGCTGGCGCGTTCGTAGGCGGCGAAGGCGGTGGTGTGGTCGTCGTGTGCGGCCAGGGATTCGGCGAGCATGTAGGCGCCGACGAGCGCGAGGCTCGACCCCTGCCCGGTCAGGAACGACGGTGCGTAGGCGGCATCGCCGACGAGTGCCACGCGCCCGGTGGACCATTGCGGCATGCGGATCTGACTTACCGTGTCGAAGAACGGATCTGGGGAATCCCGCATGGCCGCGACGATGTCCGGCACCTTCCATCCGTCGTCGCCGAAGATCGTGGATATCAGCGCACGTCGAGTCTCGTTGTCGCGGAGGGCTTCGTGGGATGGTTCGGAGTGGGCGAAGGTCAGGAGGGCGTGTACGTCGTCGCTGTCTCCCACGGCGTAGAGAGCGGCGGCTCGTCCGGGGGTGTTCCAGATGAGCGCTTCGTGTGCGAGCCCGAATGTATTGGGCACGGTGCTGATCGCGAAGCAGTAGCCGAGGTAGCGCAGGTAGTTCTGTTCGGGGCCGAAGGCGAGCGTCCTGGTGCCTGAGTGCAATCCGTCGGCACCGACAACAAGATCGAAACTGCGTTGGGCGCCGCTGTGGAAGGTGACGTCCACACCGTGCTCGTATTCGGTGAGCGCGTCCACGGAGTCGTCGAAGACGAACTCCACGTCGTCACGGACTGCCGTGTACAGGACGTTCGTCAGCGTCTCCCTCGGGACTTCGAGGTCATGCCCGTCGACGCCCCCGGCCACCGCCTGTGGATGAACGACAGCGGCCCGACTGCCGTCGGCCTCGAGGAAGGTGACCCGCTGTGTGTCGATATGGGCTCGCTGTAGCTGCGGCAGAATGCCCATCCGGTGCGCGACCTCGACGGCGGTGCCACGCAAGTCGATCGGGTACCCGCCGCCGCGCACACCGGCGGACTTCTCGACCACCGTCACCTCGAATCCGAACTTGTGCAACCAGAACGCCAGCGCGGGACCCGCGATACTCGCGCCCGAAATCAGCACAGTTCCTCTGGATTTCATCTCAACTCCTCTGTTTCGAGGGAAAGGGTCACGCGTGCGTTTCGACAGCCTGGCGCTCGAGTTCCGACGCGGGCATCCGACGCTGCGGGCGGGTGGTTCGAACAAGAAGGACGACCACGACCGCGGCGATCGCGAAGGCCGTGGTGGCGATCGCGATATAGCCGAATACGCCGGTAGCCGAGTTCACCGTCTCGCCGTCCGCGACGACAGTGGTCGATGCGAGAACGGCCGCGCCGACGAAGTTGAACACCACGGCCCCGGTCGAGACCATCACCATGACCAGGCTGGACACGACGCCTTGCCGTTGCGCCGATGCCAAGTCGCCCGCCGTGTTGAAGCCCGACGCACCCAACGCCGCGACCGTGACTCCGAGCAGGAACGCGAAGCACAGCGCCGCGACCAACTGGGACGCACCGAGGAACATGCCGATGGTGGCCACGGTTCCGAGCATGACCGCCCCGGCCAGAGTTCGGGCAGGCCCGATTCGCGTACCCGACCAGCCGGCCACCGGCCCGCCGAGCATGACGCCGACAGCGGGTGCCGCGAGAAGCAACGCCACCGACCCGCGACCGCCGAGTCCGTAGCCCAAGTTCTGGTCCGCCGAGACATCACTGATGAGCGGGATGAGTTGCAGCATGCTCTGGTAGGAACCGGCACCGAGGAAGACGACCAGAAGCGTGAGAAGCAGTGGCTTGCCGAGGTTTCCGACGTCGATCAGCGGATCAGCCTTCCGGCTCGAGACCGTGAACCAGCTGACCAACGCCACGGCCCCGCCGAGGAGCAGGGCAAGCGGTCCGATAGCGGACCACCCGAGATCGGGACCCATGCTGATGTAGCCGAGCACTCCGAGCAGACCGCCGCCGAGCAGCAGCGCACCCGAGATGTCGAGCCGGCCCGGCGTCTTCACCAGCGATTCGGGAACCAGGAAACGCACGCATACAGCCATCGCCACCGCGACAGCGGCCGAGATGAGAAACAGGATCTGAAAGCCGAACTCCGTCGCCAGCTTCTCGACGAGGAACCGGGAGGCGACATTGAGGATCGCGGTTCCGGTGGTCACGATACCGACGATGATCATGGCCAGGCGTGGCGTGCAGACGGTTCGCACGATCGCGACCGACAGGAACATCGCGGCCAACGCCGCTCCCTGCAACATGCGACCGATCACGAATACCCACATCGTCGGGGCGACCGCGCAGATCAGCGCACCGACACAACTGATGAGCAAGGTCAGCACGAGGACCCGGCGTTTTCCGTATATGTCGGCACTCTTACCGAGCAACGGGGCCCACATCACGCCCGCCAGCATCGCGGTGGCATTGAGCCACGCCGCCTGGTCGGTGCCGAAATGGTCCAGCATCTCGGGCAGGACGATCAGCGGTGCGCCGATCGCCGAATCCACCACGAAGTTCACCAGGGCCAGGATCGCCACGAGGCCGAGTAGTCGCCGACTCCACCTCGTGTGAAGACCGACGTTCACACCGTCGGTTGTGTTCTGCTGCATCGACTTCGGCTCCTCACCAGACTTGATTCCCCGACTGAGCGGGATTCGCACCGCCCAGGGACTTTCTGGTTACAACCGTTCCAGCGGAGCCGTCGGCGGGCATCGTCTCTCGTCATCGATTGCCGCTGGTGCTGTCGCACCAGACGACCGCGCACTCCTGGTGCGTAGGAACCGAGTCGTGCGCCTTGCGGTTGCGGGACGCTCGCCACGCGTATCTTGGGCGAGGTGTTGCCGAACCAGCAGCGTCCCCCGATCCGGTGATGACCACCCAGCAGGTGGCACGACGACCGGTGTGGTGGCGCGAGGCGCTCGTCCTCGCGACGGCGTTCCTGCTGTGCCTGTCCGGCGGGATCTTTCACCCCGACAACACCCTCGGATGGCCACCGATCGCCACCTATGCCGTCGCGGGTGTCTCGTGTGCGGCGCTGGTCGTGCGGCATCGGGCGCCCGTAGCCGTGGTCGCGGTAACCACGGTGTGCGGGATGCTGGTCGCCACGTTGGGCCTGCTGTCAACCCCGCTGATCGTCGTGCCCGTCGCGATCGCCGCCTACGCGCTGGCACTGCACACCGAGCTGAGGGTGACGATCGCGGTCCTGCTTCCCGCCGTGGCATTGCTTGTCGCGACTGCCCCGCTTCTCGACGGGCTGTCCTGGCAGGACGCCGGCAGGCTGCTGTCGGTGGCGGCGCTCCCGCTGATCGCCGGGGCGCTCGGCAATGCGACGCAGAGCAGGCGCGCCTACCTGGCCGCCATGGAAGAGCGGGCACTGCGCGCCGAGGAGAGCCGGGAGAGCGAAGCGCGGCGCAGCGTCGCCGAGGAACGGGTGCGCATCGCCCGCGAGCTCCACGATGTCGTCGCACACCAGATCACCCTCGCCAATGCCCAAGCTGTTGTCGCCGCGCACGTGTTCGACTCCCAGCCGGACCAGACCCGCTCGAACCTGAACAACATCATCGAGACCACGAGAAACGCCCTCGACGACCTACGCGCCACGGTCGGACTGCTACGCCAGGCCGGGGACGCGAACACTCCCGCCGAACCGTCACCCGGCCTGGCCCAGCTCCCCCGGCTGCTCGAGTCGTTCGACCGTGCGGGGCTGCGTGTGACGACGGACAACGACGGCACGCCCGTACCGCTACCGCCAGGCGTGGATCTCACCGCCTTCCGGATCATCCAGGAGGCCCTGACCAACGTAGGCAAACACGCCGGAACCAGCCACGCTCGAATCCGCCTGTCCTGGGGCCACGACCTGCTCGGCATCACCGTCGCCGACGAGGGACCCGGCTCGCGAGCAGCGAACAGGCCGAGTTTCACGGGGTCGGACCGGCCATCGGGCTACGGGCTCATCGGTATGCGAGAACGCGCCAAGGCGGTCGGGGGTCAGCTCGTCACCGAAAACAGCCCGGCGGGTGGCTTCATCGTCTCCGCCCACTTGCCACTCACATCGGCGAACACGACCGGCGACACGGAGAACGGTGGTACCCCATGACAATTCGAGTGCTCCTCGCCGACGACCAGGCCCTGCTCCGCCAGGCGTTCCGTACGCTCCTCGACACCGCCGACGACATCACCGTGGTCGGCGAGGCCGCCGACGGCGCACAAGCGGTGCGGCTCACCCGTGAACTGCACCCCGATGTGATCGTCATGGACATCCGGATGCCCGAGACCGACGGCATCACCGCCACCACACAGATCTGCGCGGACCCGCACCTGCGCGACAGCCGGGTCCTCGTCCTGACCACCTATGAGACCGACGAATATGTCGCACAGGCACTCCGCGCGGGTGCGAGCGGCTTCATCGGAAAGGGCATCGGCGCAGCGGAACTGCTCACTGCCGTGCGCACCATCGCAGACGGCGAAACCCTCCTCTCCCCCGCCGCGACGCGAACCTTGATCGCCCGCTTCCTCGCAACCCCACCCGACGACAGCGCTACGCACACCTCCGAGAAACTCGACGTGCTCACCCCGCGAGAACGCGAAATGACGAGGCTTGTCGCACAAGGACTGTCCAACAACGAGATTGCCGAACAGCTGTTCGTCAGCCCGTTCACCGTCCGCGCCCACGTGCAGCGTGCCATGAACAAACTGCACGCTCGCGATCGCGCACAACTCGTCGTCATCGCCCACCAGACCGGACTGGTCAACCACGCCAGCGACGGCGGCCTGCCGTGACCGCCGGTTGCCCGCAACAGGGTCAGGGCTTCGACCGCGGGTCGGGGCGATCCCGAGCGTGCGGGCGATCCGCGCCATGAGCTGAGACATCTTCGACGGGAACGAATTCGGTTACGGCACGGTGAGCGGGCGGACCCGGCCGTTGTGAATCGCCGTTATCTTCCACCCGTTTTCGGTGCACAGCAGCACGATGGTCTGCCGGGAGAGCCGCCGCTTCGGCAGGCGCGAGCGCCACGGCATCAGCACCGAGGCGGTGCCGTACACGATCGCCACATCCGGGGTGATGTAGCGGATGGACTCCAGTTCACCGGTCAGAGCTGATCCCGCCAGGACTCCACGGAGCAGCCGGTCGTGGTTGCGCTGATGCTGTTCACGGCCGATGGCACAGGTTCCGTCGTAGGAAACGTAATCGGAGTCCACGGTGAAGAGCGCGCCGAAGGCTTCGGCGTCATTGGCGGTCCAGGTCTGCTGGAGCTGCTGGAAGACCTCCGCGACGATCATCGACGAGATCGGACAGCAGTTGCGGCTGCTGCAGCGCAGCTTCGACACCTTCGACGAGGCGGTCGCCGCGCACTTGCGGCTCAATCGCACCGATATGCGGTGCCTCGACATCGTGTTGGGCCGCAGACCGCTCTCCGCAGGTGAGCTGAGTTCCGCGCTGCGGCTCAACCCGGCCGCCACCACCACGGTCATCGACCGGCTCGAACGGGCCGGATATGTCTCGCGCGCACAGGATCCGGACAATCGGCGGCGCGTGCTCATCGAGCCGACCGCGGACGCGCGGCGCATGGCGGAGCTCATCTTCGAACCCGTGGGCCGGGCCGGGGCGGCGGCGCTCCGGCGCTACGACAGCGACCAAACGCGCCTCGTTCTCGACTTTCTCGCAACGGCTCTGCGCGTCCATCAGGAGCAGACCGACCTGATTGCCGAACGCACCCGGAACGAAGGGTCCGCATCGAGTTAGTGGCCCAGACCCTCGGCCTGTGAATCCTCGGGCTGCGGATGGCCGGCCGTGGTGGCGAGGATGGTCCGCGCGACCAGTTCGGGATCGTCGATCATGGGGACGTGACCGACGCCCCGGAGGACCCGGAAGTGAGTTTGTGCAGAAAGGCGTAGCCGGGCGATGGGGGTGTTCACCGCGAGCGGCAGCAGGCGATCGTGCTCGGCCCAGGCCACTGTCATGGGGCACGGAAGATCCGGCAGCGGTGCGATGTACTCGTCGGTGCTGAGCAGGTCGGTGGTGACCGGGCATTCGGTCAGATCATGGACGATGTCGAGAGCTTGCGCACTGCTGATGCGATCGCCGCGAGTCGCGATATTGCGCAGTGCGAGCCGCCGGATCAGGGGTGACCACAGGCCGAGCGGCGCCAGGGGCCTGCCGAGACGAGCGGTTGCCGCCTCGCGAGCGATGATCGAGGTCCCGTGAGTCTGACTGGCGCGGCGCGGTTCCCAGAACCCGGCCGGAGACAGGGCACATACACTGCGGGCCCGGCCCCGGCGTGCCAGTTCGATCGCGATCCATCCGCCGAGGGAGTTCCCGGCCAGATGCACCTGGTGAAGGCCGCGGGTATCCAGCAGCGCTTCGATGTCGTCCACGAGATGGCTCACCCGCGTGGGCCGCTGTGTCGGCTTCGGTCCGTCGCGATGGCCGAGCAGCGTGGGGGTGATGACGTGGTGGTGCGGCGCCAACAGCGGCACAACCTCGGCCCAGGCGCGTTCCGACATCGTGAGCCCGTGCAGCAGAACCAGCGGTGGTCGGTCGGCGTTCATGATCGTCCTTTGCGAGGCGCTGATCTCGACGGCGGCGTTCCCTTACCGTCGGTGGCGGTCAGGGGCGTGGTCGGGTGCGGCGCATCGCTTCCAGGCGGTCGAGTAACGCCTCGAGGGCTTCTTCGAACTCGTCGGCCGCGCGGTCGGCCGCCAGGTGGCTCTGCAGGCGGTGCACGTTCGGGTAGTCGGCCAGATCCGAGGATTCGTGCTGCCCGGGCTCGGCGGTGGTGATCGGGCTCAGCTCGACCCCCTTGGTCGCCACCTCGAGCAGGAGGTGGCCCAGCAGGAACGTGGCGAAGGACCGGTAGGCCTGCACCGCCTGACGGTCGTCGAACCCGAAGCCAAGCATGGTGTCGAGGAAGGACTCCATCCAGTTCAGGCTGCGCAACGGCGGACACAGCCAGGGCGCCTGGGGCGGGCTCGATGCCATCAACGGGAACACCTCGGGGTGCTCGATGGCGACGCGGCGCACGCCGTGCGCGAGGCGCTGCAGATAACCCTGCCAGCTGCCGCCCGCACCGTCGGGCTCCATCAGGTTCTGCTCGTAGAGCTGGTCGACGAGGTGATCGACCACCCCGGCCAGCAGATCGTCACGCCCGGACACGTATCGGTACAGGGCCATCGCTTCCACGCCGAGCCAGGAACCGAGGCGGCGCATCGTGAGGTGCCCCAGGCCTTCCTCATCGATCAGCGCGATCGCGGATTCCAGGATCAGCACCCGATCCAGTCGAGGGGCGCGCCGAGCATTTCCGTCGCGTGGACTGTTGTCGCGCAGCTCGGCGCCCGAGTCGATCGTGTCCTCGCTCAGGGCGGAGCTCCTGTCAAAATCCTCGGGCCCTGGTCTTCCAGCACGCCACTATAACCCCAGGATACCGGGATGTTCCGGCTCGACTCAACGTACCCCGTCACGGGGTAGTCGATACACCGGTTTACAAGATAAACCGCCATATGTTTATCTTGTAAACGGCAGCCGTGGCACACCCCCGGAGCCCGAGCGACACGGCTCGAGGCCGCGGCCGGCAGCGCTCAGCAGTATTGACGGCGATCAGAGGTCGCGGGCACGAGCCACTCGGTTCGGGAATTGAGGAGTGACGTGATGGACAAGCCCGCGATGCTGCGGATGGACAGTACGGCGCGGACGACGCCCGGTTACTCCGACCGGCAGTGGGCTGTGCGTGAGGCGGTGCTGAAATGGGCACACAACGAAGACCTTTCCGACAACGCCGGGCGGGCCCTCGGCGCCTTCGTCGTCGGGGCATCGGTCGGTTGGCCGGGCGAGTCCCTCACCGAGAACGAGGTAGTTCGCGCGTCACAGTGGTTGACGAGGATGGGTCTGTTCGACTCCGTCGATCTCGACCCGGCATTCGGTCACCGGACCACGGTCTATCGCCCTCGGATCACCGCCGAAGGAATCCGCGTGGCTCGCGGCCAGGGTGGAGTTCGCGGGATTTCCTGGCCGGGCATGGCGATTCAACCATCCAGTCCGCCGAGCGATCTCACTCCTCCGCCGCAGCAGACCGGGTAGTCGATCCGGTTGTCAGGTCGACGAGAGTCGGACCTTCGCCGTTGCTCGTCCGAAGATCTTCCGCCCCTGACACGTGGCGACGATCGCCACGACCGCTGTCCGCTGCCGAGGATCGACCGACCTCACGGTCCCCGAGAACTCGACGCGCGCTCCGGCGCTGGTCACATAAACCGGGCTGGTGAACCGGACCGCGTACTCGAGGACAGCACCGGGATCACCCAGCCACGAGGTGAGATAACCCGCTCCCAGACCGACGGTCAGCATGCCGTGAGCAACTGGAGCGTCCAGATTCACCGCTCGCGCGGCTTGCGGGTGCCAGTGGATCGGATTCGGATCACCCGCCACACCGGCGTAATTGACCAGATCTCCAAGGGTGAGAGAAAAGACCCGTGGTGGTAGCTTCTCACCCTCCGCGACGGACTCGAAGCGACGCGTTCGGCCCCCGCATGCGCCTTCCGATCTCGGCCGAGGATCAGATCCCTTGCGCATCCGTGAACGGAGTCCAGCACGCGACGGTCTGTCGTGAAAACCCCGCATCACAAGGTCATCGGCCGAATGAGACCTCGGGCCGCCTGCCTGGCCTCGTCCGACGAAACTTGTCCGCGAAGTGATCAGCGGGCAGTCGTACTGGTCTGTGATCTCGGTCTTGAATTCGAAGAGTTCGCTGCCGAAGGCTCCGCGAAACGACTCGAAACTCACATCGCAGGTCAATGCGTCGCCAGCACGAATCGGCTTGTGGTAGTTGACAACCTGGTCGGTCTGCATGATCCGGCTGAGATCGTATCCACCGGCCACCGTGTCGAACATCGCTCGTTGCGCCCGAAACGCGGGAATCGCGAAGAAGGTGAGTGGCGCGATCAGCCCACCGTAACCGAACTCCACGCCGGCGGCTTCCGACCGATGCACCGGATGGCTGTCCTGGACCGCGCGCGCGAATTGCCGGATCTCTTCTCGCCCCACGACATACCGGTCGTCGCAGCGATAGGTGCACCCCACCATGGTCGACGGGTGGAGGGCGACGACCGCCGCTCCCCCGAGCTTCGCGCTGGTCATCACCATAGCGAGCAGAGTAGTGTCCGCTGCCGCGTCGGCGGTGCCACCGGAGCCCGGAGTGTCGACAGCTTTCGGAGCGAATGTGCCGAGGACAGACCCGCCACCATCAGCCGGTCACGAGTCACAGGCCGGCTTCGAGCTCCGCTATTCGCCGACGCTCATCACCGAGCTCCGGCCCATCGGTCCCGATTCCGCTGGCGCGGGCCAACAGTTCCCGCGCCAGCGCCGGATCAGCTTGGCGCACCGCCACATCCGCGCGCACCACCAGCAGCTTGACCAGCTGGACCGCCGTCGGCTCCTCATCGGTGCGGCTCAGAGCCCGGTCGAGAACCTTCACCGCCAGCTCCAGATCCTGCTTGGAATCAGCGAAGAGCGACCCCATGTGGACGGCCCGATCGAATGTCTCCTTCGGCAACGGCCGATGCCGCTGATCGGGGCTGATCGGCTGTGCGACCTGAATGGTGTTCCCACCCGGATCGGTCACCAGGAACTCGCGCACCCCATAGCTCCTGTCCGTCAACGCACCGACCCGCGGCACACCGTGAACGGGCACCGACCCGTACACCGCCCGCAGCCCTTCGGTGAAAACCTCGTACAGGTAATCGACGTCGTCGGTGTCGACCAGGCAACCATGCGTCGAAGACGTGGGATCGAACTTCTTGTCCCCGTAGAAGTTCAGCTCGATATTCCCACGTTTCACGCTCAGAAACTGGTAGGGCACCGTCTGTTCGAACGTGATCTCGAATCCGATCGCGACATAGAAGTCGCCCACCGGCTCGATCGACTGAGCCATCAATCTGGGAATCACCTTTTCGGTCATGCTCTCGAAGCTAAGAGGTTGGCTCGACCGGACGCACATAGAAGTGAGAACGCCGACATTCGCTGGTCATCACCCGTCCGGATCTATCTCCGGGAGCAGGTCAGGCGTTTCGGCCAGCCATCGTTTCGCAATGCCCCAGCCGGGTAGCCGTGCTGTAACGAGCCACGAGGCAGGAGGGAAGGGTCATGACGAGACCGGTACTGGAAGCCCGGCGCCGCGACACGGTCCACCACGGGGACCTGGAAGTCGACTTGGACTCCCTCACACCCGCGAGCACGCGGGTAATGGTGCGCGAATTCCTCGCACCATTACCCGAAACCTCAGCCGCGGACACGATCCAGGTATTCGACGAACTCGCGAGCAACGCCCGCCGCCACGGGCTCCCGCCTCGGCGTGCCCGGCTATCGCTGGACCACGTCCGCGACCGTGTGCGCATCGAAGTAGACGACACCGGCCCCGGTGAACCGCACCCGCGCGCCCCCGACCACACCGGCGGTCTCGGACTTCTCCTGGTCGGCAACCTCGCCGACGCCTGGTCTTGTAGCCGCTACGACGGGCACAAAACCATCCAGGCCGAACTCACCTTCGCCGACGACGTCCGCCCGGCGGCGTGATCATCTGGGCAGCGGGATATCGGCCTTGAAGCGGTCGCCCGGTGGAAGTCCGCGTAGTACGGCGCTGGTCCAGGCCACCGCCGGTGGCCAGCCGGCCGTGGCGTTGACGAGGTGTTCGGGCAGGGGCATGGTGTAGAACCGCAAGTCGGCGCCGCGGTCCCAGTAGTCCTGGACCGTCGGTAGAACGACGTCGGCGGGGATCAGTTCGTCCCAGATGCCGTGCCACCAGAAAATCGGGCTGTCCGGAATGTGGTGGCCGAGACTCTGTTCCGCGAGAATCCGCATGACCTCGGGGGTGGTGTCGAGCGATTTTCCCGGCTTGAAGTAGGCACTGATCGGCCGGTACGCGCCGGCCGCCGCGATCGTGTAAACACAGCGCTTACCCATGTCCGCGACAATCGCTTGACCCCCCGGGGTCAGCAGCTCCTCGGCGTCGAACGCCTCGGGGAATTCCCGTGACAGCGCGGCGAATCCGAGCCACATGGTGAAGTTGCTGATACCGGTGAGCCCGGGCTGCGCCGCCACGGCGAAGCGGGCCTGGGCCTGCAGATCGGCAGGGAAGCCGCCGACCGCGGTGCCGAGCAGTCGCACGTCGGGCGCGTAGGTCCGGCGCAGTTCGGCGGCGCGGATCGACCCCGAGCCACCACCGGAGTAGCCGTAGAGCGCGATGCCGGAATCGGCCAGCCCCAGCGCCGAATTCTTCATGGCGCGAAGGCTGTCGAGCACCATCTTGCCTTCGTCGTAGGTGTTGAAGGTGTTGAACTTGCCGTCGAAGTCCGGGACATTGATCGCGAAACCCTGGGCCAGCCAATAGACCGCGAGCGCGGCTTCTTTCATCGTCCCGGTCCGCAAGGTGTAGGACGGATTGCACGACGAGTCGGTCGAGTCGATCGCCTCCTGGAACGACAGCACCGGACGCGGGCTGCCCGACCAGGGAATGCCGGGAATGATCACCGAAGTTGCCGTGGCGATCGGATTGTCGTGCACATCGTTGCTGCGGTACAGCAGCTGTTCGGTGTGGACGGGGAAGGGCAGACCGAGCAGCCGGGTCTGCACCGTGCGGGAACGGATGATCTGCCCTGGGGCGTAGGAACTCAGGTCCGCCGGGTCGTCGTACCACGGGTCCTCAGCGGGGACCGGAATCGGCAACAGATCGTAGAGCTGGGGCTCGGTGGGCAATTGCGGCAGCTGATTCTGATCCGGCGGAAAGCTCGGATACGGATCGGCCGCGGCGACCGTGGTGCCCGATACCGCCAGACACATCGCTGCCAGCGGGGCCACCGCCCATCTCCGCGCAACTCTCGGGTTCTTCATCGAATCCTCACTTCGGTAGGTGACGCCGATTACAACACGCCACCTTGTTGTTAACAAGAGTTCTTGTTTCAATTTCGCATTCGATACGCTGATCTGCGTGACATCGATCGAAAAGCGGCCACGGCGAATCCAGGGCCTCGACGCCGAGCAGCGCCGAGCCCGCAGGCGCGAGCAGATCCTGCACGCCGCGTTCGAGCTGATCGCCGCCAACGGATACCCCAACACCTCCATCGAGCAGATCTGCCAGACCGCGCTGGTCGGCAACAAGGCGTTCTACGAGTTGTTCGACAGCAAGGAGGCCTGCTACCTCGCCCTGCTGCAGCAGGTCAGTGAGCGATTGCAAGCCGACGTCGCCGCCGCGCTCGCTCGCGCGCAGGGCGATCGCGATGCCGTCGTCGTCGAGACCCTCAGCGCCTTCGCCCACGCGCTGGTCGACGACCCCCGCGTCGCCATCGTCACCTTCGGCGAGGCGAGCGCCATCTCGGCCACGGTCGAACAGCAGCGCCGCACCAACCGGAGATGGGCGGCCGAGTTCCTCGAAACACTGTGGCGCGATTACGGATTCGTGCCGGAGACCGGTTCGCGCGTCGACCTGCACGCCCTGGCTGTCGCCACCATCGGCGGGCTGTTCGACACGGTCTCGGACTGGCTGCACCACACCACCCGCGGCACCTCGGGTGACATCGACACCCTCATCCGCGACCTCACGGCATTCACCCAGATCGTCCACCTCGGCCTGGGCGCAGCCGCGCGGACACCCGACTCGAACAAGTAAGAGCGATCCGGGGTTATCGACCTTCGGCACCCAACTCAGGTGGCGCGCACCGCACGCACGATGCGCACCTACGGCCCGATCGCCGGTGGCGTACGCAGCTCCGCGCAACGGACGCCGGACCGGATCGCGATCATCGACGGCGACCGGCGGATCAGCTATCGCGAACTCGACGAGCGCACCGATGCCATCGCCGCCCGCTGGTACCGGGACGGGCTCAGCGCCGACCACACCATCGGCGTCCTCTACCCGGACGGTGCGGCACTGGTCGAAACCATGATCGCCGCAGGCAAACTCGGAGCGCGGCTGGTCCTGCTCAGCACCGGTTTCGGCGCCACCCAACTCACCGACGTGCTCGCCCGTGAACAGGTCGACGCACTCGTCGCCGATCCGAGCCTGCCCGTGGCGGCCACTCCCCTACCCGACACCATCACCGTGCTCACCCTCGATGGCAGCCTCGATGCGCAACGGCCACCGGCGCCGACCCGGCAGGGCGGGTTCGTCCTGCTCACCGGCGGCACGACCGGAACACCCAAGGGTGCGCCACGCCGGGTCGAATCCCCCTTGGCGGCAGCGCAATTCGTCGACCGGGTACCGCTGCGACGTGAGCAGACCGTGCTGTTGTGCGCGCCGTTGTTCCACGGAACCGCCCTGTCACAGTTCATCCTGTCGCTCAACCTCGGTTCCACGATCGTGCTGCACTGCGAATTCCACGCCGCTCGCGCGCTCGCCCAGATCGCCGAACATCGCGCGGATATGGTCGTGCTGGTTCCGACCATGCTGCGGCGCATACTCGATCTGAGCCCAGAAGTACTGGCACACACCGACACCACCTCGCTGCGCATCGTGTTCACCGCGGGCGCGGCGCTCCCCTCGGCGCTCGGCAACAGGGCGATCCAGACTTTCGGACCCGTGCTCTACAACTTCTACGGCTGCACCGAAACCGGCACCGCCACCATCGCGACCCCACAGGACTGGACAGCCGCACCCGGCACCGTCGGCAAGGCCCCGGTCGGCATCACCGTCGCGCTCTACCACGCCGACGGCACCCGCATCACCGAACCCGATGTGGTCGGGACCGTCTACGTCGGCAACTCTATCGCCTTCGCCGGATATTCCGGCGGCGGCTCCAAGCGGATCCGCGACGGCCTGATGAGCACCGGCGACCTCGGCCACTTCGATTCCGGCGGAAGGCTTTTCATCGAAGGACGTGACGACGACATGATCGTTTCCGGCGGCGACCTCGACGCCGACACAGTCCGCACCTACGTGAAAACCCACCTCGCCCGCTTCAAAGCCCCCCGCGACGTCGTCTTCCTCGACGACCTCCCCCGCACCCCCACCGGCAAGATCGACCGCCGCACCCTCCTCACCCTGACCTGACCACCGCCGCGGGCAACGACCTTGTGGTCGGCCCGCGGCGTGGTCGGGTATCAGCTTTCGATGGCGGCGTGGAAGGCGACGGTGTCGAAGATGTCTTCCATTCGGGTGGCTCTGCCTTCGCGCATGGTCCAGGAATGCAGGAAGGGCAAGGTGGTCGAGGTTCCGGTGCGGGCAATGACCTGGCGTGTGCCCAGGACGATGACGCGGTCGTTCTGTTCGATGAACTCGACCGGATCGAGCACCATGCCGCCGAGCACCGACGGGACGCGAGCGAGGAACTCCTTGATCCCGTCGTGGCCGATCTTGGTTCCGCCCAGGCCGTATTTCTGCATGCCGTCGGGGTGCACCCATTCGACGTCGTCGTGCATAGCGGAGAGGATCTTGCCGACATCGCGGGTCGCGAAACCCTCGTACGCGGTGCGGATTACCGCGATGTTCGGGGTCGTCACCTGAGTGTGGTTCATCGCGGCGTCACCTCACGGACGTGCGCGGGGTGGTGCGCGGCGAGGGTGCGCCGGATTCCCTCGCGCCAGTCGACGGTGCAGGGGCCGGTGATGGAGCGGCGCATTTCGGGATCGAACTGGTAGGTCTCGCGGGTGACCTCGGACGGGACGAGCTGCGCCTCGATGCCACTGAGTTCTTCGAGGTAACGGACACAATCGGTGATCCCGACCGACTCGTCACCACCCCAGTTGACCACCCGGGCGGGTACCGACGCCGCGTTCCACAGCGCGGGAACCTGGGCGACGAGGTCGTCGGTGTAGAGCAGCGAACACCAGTTCTGGCCCTCGAGTGGAACCGGAATCGGTTCGCCTGCCAGCATCCGCTTGAAGTACAGCATGGGCACCCCACCGTATCCGCCGGGACCGTAGGCGATATTGAGCCGGGCGATCGTGGTCGGCAGTTCGAGTGTGTTCGCCAACGCTCGCACGGTGCCTTCGGCCGCGATCTTGCCGACCGGGTAGGTGGGCAGCCAGTCGGCGACACCGTCGATCGGGTCGGATTCGCGATAGGCGTGGTCGAGGGTCTGCCGTTTGTACAGCGCGCCGGTCGACACGAACAGAAACGCCTCGGCGGTGCGGCAGTGGGTCATCAGCCGCGCGCACGCGGTGGAGTTGACGGTGAGCGCGTCCTCGAAATCGGTGCCGTCACCGCGGTGGACCGCCGAGTGCAGCACGTGGGTGAAATCGGTCGGCAGCTGCGCGTAACCCGCGGCCGTCGTGTCGTTCATGTCCCAGTGCCGGGTGGTCACGCCGGCGGCGCGCAGTTCGTCCTCGACACCCGGTGTGCCGAAGCGGCCGAGGCACCAGACCTCGTTGTGGGCGGCGAGCGCCTCGGCGACCGGTCTGGCGACCTGCCCCGTGCCGCCGGTGATCAGAATCTTCTTGCCCTGCAACGTATTTCTCCCTATCGGTCGGCGTCGGCCTGTGCCAGCGCGCGGTCGAGTTCTTTGCGCAGAATGGACTGGAACGCGGTGACGTGCCGTGGTCCCATCAATGTGTAGTGCTCACCGGGCACATCGATGTAGCGGTTCGCCTCGGTGGTGAATTCGTCCCACCGGCGCAGTTCGTTGTCGATCCAGTCCTGTTTGGTGCCGCGCAACGGGACCGCGCAGAACACACTCATCGAGCGAACGGCACCGCTCGGCGTGTAGGTACGGCCGAGGCCGGTGAGCCCGTCGGCGAGTTCGGCCCAGGCCGTGAACTTCGTCAGATCCAGGTCGAGTTCGGCGACGCGGTCGGGCGGGGCCAGTTCGATCAGGCGAGCGAGCTGGCCCCCCTTGGACAGCGCTCGCAATTCGGCGGGCAGTTCGACGGCCTGCCGCTTGGTGATCAGGTCGAGGAACATCGCGAGATTCGTCGCGGTCTCGGTGAAATCGAGCTCGTCCATGCGGTATTTGATGTGCGGTGGCAGGTTGAAGCTGCCGAGGAAATCGACCCGTTCACCCTCGGCTTCGAGCCGCTTGGCGATCTCGAACGCCACCGCGGCGCCGAAGGAGTAACCGGCCAGGGCATACGGACCATGCGGTTGCCGCCGTCGGATGGCGCTCGTATAGACATCGACCATCTCGTCGAACGTGTGGAACGGCTCCTCCCCCTTGTTGAAACCGCGGGCGCGCAGCGCGTAGAACGGACGGTCTCCGACGAAGTACTTGGCCAGATTGACAAACACCAGCACCTCGCCTACACCGGGGTGCACACAGAACAGCGGCGTCTTCGTACCGCTGGTCTGCAACCCCACGATCGGATCGTAACGGCGCGGCCCGCCACCGCCCCCGTCCACGACAGCTGCCAGCTCCCGCACCGAGGGTGCGGTGAGGATGGCGATGATCGGCAGATCCGCCACCCCGAAGCGGCGCGCGATCTGTTGCTGCAGCCGAAGGATGTCCAGCGAGGTGCCGCCGAGGTCGAAAAAGCTGGCCGTGGCGCTGATTTCGGTTGCCGGAACATCGAACAGCTCCGCGTAGACATCGGTCAGGATCGACTCGGTACCCCCCTGCGGTGCCGAGTATCCACCGAGCTGGCGGGTCGTGAGTGCCGCGGTGTCGGCGATGACATGGTCGTAGCCACCTGATTCGAGCTGTTGGCGCATGCGCGGCCGCAAGGTCTTGCCCAGGCTCGTCTTCGGGAAGTCCGCTTTGCTCAGGGGCAGAATGAATCCGGGGCGGAACCCGCACAGCAACACCACCGTGGAACGGACGGCCGTCAGTAGGCGATGCAGGTCGGCTTCGTCGGCGGTCTCGGCGTGCAGGGCGATCACGAGCTGTTCGGTGTCACTGCCGGGGCGACGCGTCGGGAACGCGGCCACATAGCCACGGGCGATGCCGTCGAGTTCTTCGACGGCCGTTTCGATCTCGTGGCTGAAGTAGTTCACGCCGTTGACGATGATGCTGTCCTTGCTGCGGCCGACCAGCGTGAGCCTGCCGTCTGTCACCCGGCCGAGGTCGCCCGTGCGGAACCAGCCGTCGGCGGTGAACGCCGCGCGGGTGGCCTCGTCGTTGTTGAAGTAGCCGCGGGTGACCATGGGGCCACGCAGCTGCACCTCCCCGGCGGCACCCGCGGGTAACGATCGCCCCTCCTGGTCGGCGACCCGCAGCCGTAATCCGGGCACCGGATGTCCGACGGCTGCGAACTCCTGCCCGGCGTCGGCGTTCGGGAAGTCGCGATTGTAGATGCTTCCCGCGCAGGTCTCGGTCATCCCGAACGCCGGCCACAGCGCGGTCTCGCGCAGACCGTAGGCGGCGAAAATGTCGAGGAACCGTGTCCCGGTCGCGACGACATTGGCTTCGCCGCCGCTCACGATATGCCGCAGACAGCTCAGTTCGAGACGGGCGCCGTCGATTTCGGGTTCGAACAGCGTATTCAGTTGCCCGAGCAGGAAATTGGGTGTGAAGGTCATGCTCACCCGATGGCGGGAGATGATCCGCAGGAATTCCATCGGATCGTCGGCGACCACCTCACTCGGCGCATGGATCTGTCGCGCACCGCAATACAGCGGCAGCAGATGCGTTTCGAGCAGAGCCGCGACGTGATCGAACGAGATCCAATTGAAGGTGATGTCGTCGGGATTCAGGTGCTGTACCGCGGCTTTGGCCGCCATGGAGCCGAGCAGATTGCCGTGGGTGAGTGCCACCGCTTTGGCGTTTCCGGTGGATCCGGAGGTGAGTACCAGCAGCGCGAGGTCGTCGGCGGAGGCGAGGTACGGAGTGGGCTCGTGTTCGCCGGTGCGCAACGATTCCAGCGTCACCGTCGCCAATCCGGGAACCGCCGGCATGGTGTCGTCGATCGACTGTGACGTCACGACGAGTGGGCGTTCCAGCAATTCGTCGACATGACGCAACGCGCTCGCCCAGCGCGCCGGATCGGCGGGCTGGGCGACCATCGGGCACGGCACGAATCCGCCGAGGAAACACGCCCACAGCACGGTGACGAAGTCTTCGTGATCATCGAGCAGGAGAGCGACTTTCGACTGCGGACGCACCCCGCGGTCGCGCAACGCACCGGTGAGCGACAGGGCCTCGTCGAGCAGTTGGGGGTACGAACGGTGCACCCGCACGGTCGGTCCGTCGCCGGTGCGCTGCAGGTAGGTCGTGCCGCTCGTGGGGTGGTGCCGGGCGGCGTGCAACAGAATCTGAGCCACCGACCCGGCGTCGTTGACCGCGTGTGGTACAGGAATGGTCGAAATATTCGATGTAGCAGTC
>NZ_BDBI01000052.1 GCF_001612905.1 Nocardia ignorata NBRC 108230
CCGGACCAAATTCAGCCGTCGAGCTGGGCGGATGCGCCGCTCGTTGCTTGATTGTTATCGCCGACAACAAATCCTTTGCTCAATCCGCTGTGCAATCGGACGGGCTCGAATAAGTTGTCGAGCACAACATTCGCTCCAGCTCGTCCGCCCAGGCGGGCGGTGGTTCCACGAAAGGCCCACCCTCATGCGTCAGGGGATCTTCGGCATCGCGGCCGTCTCGATCGCACTTCTCACCTCGGTCACCGCCTGCGGTGGTGACGACAGCAGCTCCAGCTCAGGCAGCGGCGCCAGGATCGGCGTGATCCTGCCCGACAGCAAGACCTCGGCGCGGTGGGAGACGGCGGACCGCAAGTACCTGCAGCAGGCGTTCGACGAGGCCGGGATCAAGGCCGACATCCAGAACGCGCAGGGTGACAAGAACGCCTTCCAGACCATCGCCGACCAGATGATCACCAACGGCGCCTCGGTGCTGATGATCACCAACCTCGACAGCGGCACCGGCAAGGCCGTGATCCAGAAGGCCAAGGCTCAGGGTGTCACCGTCATCGACTACGACCGGCTCACGCTGGGCGGCGGTGCGCCCTACTACGTCTCGTTCGACAACGTGAAGGTCGGCGAGCTGATGGGCAATGGTCTGGCCAAGTGTCTGACCGACAAGCAGGCCGTGAAGCCGGTCGTCGCGTATCTCAACGGCGGTCCGACCGACAACAACGCGACCCTGTTCAAGAACGGCTACGACGGTGCCCTTGCGCCGAAGTTCGCCGCGGGTGAACTGGTGAAGGGGCCGGACCAGGCCGTGCCGGAGTGGGACAACACCAAGGCGGGCACGATCTTCGAGCAGATGCTCACCGGCACACCGAACCTCGGCGGCGTCGTGGCGGCGAACGACGGGCTGGCCAATGCCGCCATCGCGGTGCTGAAGAAGCAGAAGCTCAACGGTCAGGTGCCGGTGACGGGCCAGGACGCGACCGTGCAGGGACTGCAGAACGTGCTCGCCGGCGATCAGTGCATGACCGTCTATAAGGCGATCGAGCTCGAGGCCGCCGCGGGCGCGAAGCTCGCGATCGCGCTGGCCAAGGGGGAGAAGGGCGAGGCGAACAGCACCGTCGACGATCCCGAGTCGAAGACGAAGGTGCCCGCGGTACTGCTGGAGCCGAAGGCGATCTTCAAGAACAACGTCAACGATGTGGTCGCGGACGGATTCGTCGACAAGGCCGAGCTGTGCGCTGATGAGTTCGCCAAACTCTGTGCTGACAACGGCGTGCGCTGATGGACACCCCGGTCATCGAATTACGGGGCATCGACAAGAGTTTCGGCCCCGTCCACGTCTTGCACACGGTTGATTTCTCGGTCTACCCAGGCGAAGTGACCGCGCTGGTCGGCGACAACGGCGCCGGCAAATCGACCCTGGTCAAATGCATCGGCGGCACCCATCCGATCGATGCGGGCGAGATCCTGTTCGAGGGCGAACCGGTGCAGATCGGCAACCCACGTGACGCCGCCGAGCTCGGCATCGAGATCGTGTATCAGGACCTTGCGCTCTGCGACAACCTCGACATCGTGCAGAACATGTTTCTCGGCCGTGAACGCAAGCACGGGATCGTGCTCGACGAATACGGCATGGAGGAACTGGCCGGGCGCACCCTGGCCGGGCTGTCGGTGCGGACCGTCAAATCGGTGCGGCAGAAGGTGGCGAGCCTGTCGGGCGGTCAGCGTCAGACCGTGGCCATCGCCAAAGCGGTGCTGTGGAACAGCAAGGTGGTGATTCTGGACGAACCGACCGCCGCACTCGGCGTCGCCCAGACCCAGCAGGTGCTGGAACTGGTGCGCCGGCTGGCCGACAAAGGTCTTGCGGTGGTGCTGATCTCGCACAACATGAACGACGTGTTCGCGGTCTCCGATCGGATCGCGGCGTTGTATCTGGGCCGGATGGCCGCGCAGGTCCGCACCACCGACGTGACCCATTCGCAGGTGGTCGAGCTGATCACCTCCGGCCGCAGCGGCAGTCTCGGGGTGAAGGCATGAGCACGACGGTGACGGAGAAGAGCACGGCCGTGACGGCTCCGGTCAGCGAACTGGTGAACTCGTATGTCGGACGGGTGCGCAGTGGGAACATGGGGGCGTTGCCCTCGGTGATCGCGCTTGTGGTGCTGTCGGTGGTGTTCTGGATCGCGCGGCCGGTGTTCATGACGCAAGGCAATATCGCGAATCTGTTCACCCAGGGCGCCGCCATCGCGGTGATCGCCATGGGGTTGATCTTCGTACTGTTGCTCGGCGAGATCGACCTGTCGGCCGGGTTCACCAGTGGAGTGTGCGCGGCGGTGCTCGCGGTGCTGCTCACCGACAAGGGCTGGCCCTGGTATTCGGCGGTGCTCGTCGCGCTGCTCACCGGTGTGGTGATCGGGCTGGCCATCGGGGCGATCGTGGTGAAGATCGGGGTGCCCTCGTTCGTGGTGACCCTCGCGGCGTTCCTGGCGCTGCAGGGCGTGGCGCTCAAGATCATGGACAACGGGCGCAATATCTCCATCCACGACGAGACCATCCTCGCCATCGCGAACAAGAACGTGCCGCCGCTGCTCGGCTGGGTGATGTACGCGGTGCTGCTTGCCGGGTTCGGGTTCGTGCAGTACCGGAAGCTGCGGGCACGTACCCAGCTCGGGCTCACCGGCGAGAGTGCCGCGGTGGTGACGTTGCGGATCGCGGCGGTGGCGGTGGTCGCCGGTGTCGCGGTGGCGATCCTCAACGACGAACGCAGCCGCAATCCCGAAGTCAACTCGTTGCAGGGCATGCCGATCGTGGTGCCGATCATCGTGGCGTTGTTGCTGCTGTGGACGTTCGTGCTCAATCGCACCTCGTTCGGGCGCCACATCTACGCGGTGGGCGGCAATGTGGAAGCGGCTCGGCGCGCGGGTATTCCGGTGGACCGGATCAAGATCAGCGCCTTCGTGCTCTGTTCGACGATGGCCGCGGTCGGCGGTTTGATCGCCGCGTCGCGAGCCAACTCGGTCGATCCGAACACCGGTGGGTCCGATGTGCTGCTGACGGCGGTCGGTGCGGCGGTGATCGGCGGCACCAGCCTGTTCGGTGGTCGCGGCCGGATGCTCGACGCGGTGCTCGGTGCCGCCGTGGTCGCGGTCATCAACAACGGGATGGGCCTGATGGGCTACAGCGCGGGCACGAAATTCGTTGTGACAGGATTTGTTCTGCTGCTCGCGGCGGGGGTGGACGCGCTGTCGCGCAAGCGTTCGCTGCCAGGAAGTTGACCGACGACGGGGAAGGGAGGGCCGGATGAAAGCAGCACCCTCCCCGGACGAGATCCGCCGCCGGAATCTCGCGGTGCTGCTGCGCCACGTCCACGTGAGCGGACCGTTGTCGCGGGCGGAGCTCGCCGAGCGAATGGGCTTGAACCGCAGCACGATCCTCGCCCTGACCACCGACCTCGCCGCCGCGGGGTTGGTGCGGGAGGAGTTGCCGGGACAGACCGGGAAAGCGGGGCGGCCGTCGCTGGTGGTGCGCCCCGAATCCGACCGGGTCTACGTCCTCGCGCTGGACGTGGGTGCCGACCGGCTCGCGGTGGCGCGCGTCGGTTTGGGTGGCGCGATCATCGACCGGTGCGAAATGCCGCGTGACGCGGGTACTTTCGATCCGGATGTGGTGATCGCCGAACTGGCGCGGATGACGGAATCGATGATGCACGCGGCGCACAAGGGTGCGGTGTGCGTCGGTGTGGGGCTCGCGTTCTGCGGGATGGTGCGCGAGCGCGACGGGGTGGTGCGGTACGGGCCCAATATCGGGTGGGTGGATGTGCCGGTCGGGGCGTTGCTGTCCGAAAGGCTCGGTGTGCCTGTCGCGGTGGGCAACAACGCGAACCTCGGGGCGATCGCCGAGCGTGAACGTGGTGTCGGGGCGGGGGTACGCGACCTGATCTATCTGCACGGTGAGGTCGGGATCGGTGGCGGCGTCATCATGGGTGGCGAACTGCTCGGTGGCGAAGGCGGATACGGGGGCGAGGTCGGGCACATGATCGTGAATCCCGGCGGCCGGGCCTGCCGATGCGGCTCGCGGGGTTGTCTGGAAGCCGAGGCCGGTGAGCTCGCCCTGATCGCGGCGGCCGGTCGCAACGACCTGACCGGCCGGGCGGCGGTCGCGGCGATCGTCGACGCGGCGGCGCGCGGCGACGCCGACGCCCGCGACGCGCTGCACCAGGTGGGGGACTGGCTCGGGTACGGCGTGGCCAACCTGGTCAACGTGTTCAACCCGACCATGGTGGTGTTCGGTGGGGTCCTGCGTGAGATCTACCTGGCTGCCGCGGCGCAGGTGCGCAGCCGGCTGGCGGTCGACGGGCTGCTCGCGGTCCGCGAGCGGGTCCGGTTGCGCACCTCCGCGCTCGCCGACGACGCCCCGCTCGTCGGCGCCGCCGAACTGGCCTTCGCCGAGCTGCTCACCGATCCGTTGCAGACCCTGGCCCGCGCGCAAAACAGCTGACCTGCGTGCGAGCACCGAGTAGATTTGCCGATATGCCAAGTGACCTGCAGCTGAAGATCATGAACGGCGTTCACCGTGCGCTGCTCGCCGTCACCGGTGGGCGAATCGGCAAGACCGTGATGGGGATGCCGTCGCTCGAACTGACCACGATCGGACGCAAGTCGGGTCAGCCGCGTTCGGTAATGCTCACGGCTCCGATCCTGGAGGAGGACCGGATCGTCGTCGTCGCCTCGCGCGGCGGCGATCCCACCCATCCCGCCTGGTTCCTGAACCTGCGCGACAACCCCGAGGTCGAGGTCGCCGTGCAGAACGGTCCGCGCACACCGATGATCGCCCGCGTCGCGACGGAAGCCGAACGGGCGGACCTGTGGCCGCAGGTCGTCGCGACGTACAAGGGATACGGCGACTACCAGACCAAGACCACCCGCGAGATCCCGCTGGTCCTGCTCACCCCGCGCTGACCGGTCAGCGCACCGCGTCGTCGGCGCGTGGGACCACGGTCGAGGCGGGCACCAGATTCCAGACCTCCAATCGCTTGCGGATCTGCTCGGCGGCGTCGATGTTGAGCGGTCCGCTCGTCCACAGGGCGTAGGGCAGATTGAAGAAGCGGCTCTCCCGCACCGCCCGCAGGTTGTTGATGCCGGGCTTGCCGCGCAGTATGTCGACCTTCTGCGCGTAGGTCTGGCCGGGGTAGTCGACGAACATGATGGCGTCGGGGTCGGCGGCGGCCAGGCGCTCCCAGGAGACCTTGGTCCAGGTATCGGCGACGTCGTCGAGGATGTTGCGGGCGCCCGCCGCCTCCAGGATCGCCTGGGGCGCACCGAATTTCCCGCTCGAGTAGATGGTGTCGGTGCCGCTGTCGAAGAGGAAGACGGTGGGGGCCTTCGCCGGTTTCGGTGCGGCCGCCAGGGCCGCCAGCCTGGTGTCGAGATCGGCGGTGATCTCGCTCGCGCGGGCGGTGCGGCCGGTGATGACACCCAGATCGGTGAGATCGGTGCGCAGCGCCGTCCACGGTTCGACGGTGCCGCGCGCGGCGCCCCCGTCGGCCTGGCGGCAGCTCTCGGTGAGTACGTAGGCGGCGATGCCGTCCTTGCGCAAGGCGGCGGGGGTGAGGTTGCTCGCCTCGTCGTAACCATAGCTCCAACCGGCGACCATCACGTCGGGCCGTTGGGCGAGAACCGTTTCACGCGAAGGATATTCGGGAGCGACATCATTGAGGCCGTCGACGATCTCGGCGCCGTAGTGGGCGCGCAGGGTGGCCGCGTCGCGTTGGACGCTGGAGACCGCCGCCACCTGATCCTGGGCACCCAGTGCCAGCACCATGGAAATGAGATTGCCGTCGTTGACGAACATGCGCTGCGCGGGTGCCGGAAAACGATTCTCCACACCGCAATTGCGGACCGTCACGGCGGTCGCGGATTCGGCGGACGTTCCGGCGCAGGCCGCGAGTACGGCGGCGAGTGCGGTGGTGGCCAGGATCCGGCCGGGGTTCTTGTTCATCGTCGTGCCTCTCGCGGGGTGATCAACAAATGGTCCTCGCCGGTGACCGGATGCCGGACCCGGTTGGCGTCGACACCGAACACCTCGGCGACGACGGCGGGAGAGAGCGCTTCGGCCGGCGGTGCGGGCGGACGCGCACGTCCCTTGTGCAGCACGATGATCCGATCGCAATAGCGGTCAGCCAGCGACAGGTCGTGCAGGGCGGCCACCACCGTGCGGCGCAGACCGCGGACCAGGGTGAGCAATTCGAGCTGATGGGTGACGTCGAGATGGTTGGTCGGCTCGTCGAGCAGCAGGACGGGGGTGTCCTGGACGAGTGCGCGGGCCAGCAGGACCCGTTGACGTTCGCCACCGGAGAGTTGGCGCACCGGTCGTCCGGCGAAGCCGTGCAGATCGACCGACGCCAACGCCTGTGTCGCACGCTGTTGTTCGCGTGGTGCGTCCAGACCCCACGGCGGCAGGTACGGGGTGAGCCCCAGCGCCACGACCTCGCCGACCAGCATGTCGTCGGGTGGTATCTCGTCCTGGGCGACCAGCGCGACGGTCGCGGCGCGGCGGCGGGGCCGCAGATCGTGCAGGACCCGGTCGTCGACGAGTACCCGGCCGGAACGGGGGCGGTGCACACCGGACAAGGTACGCAGCAGCGTGGTTTTGCCGCTGCCGTTGGGGCCGACGATGCCGACGGTCTCACCCGGCTCGATCGAGAAGTCCACCTCCGCGAGAACAGTGCGTCGGCCGATGGCGCAGGTGAGCTCGCGCGCATGGAGCCTGCCGTGTTCGAGAAGCGGCGGCTCGGCGGCCGGTTCGTCGGTGCTCATGAGGTGCCGAACCGGTAGCGGCGTCTGCCCATCAGCAGCAGGAAAGTGGGGGCGCCGATGAGGCCGGTGAGGACACCGACCGGAATCTCGGTGGGGCGCACCAGCACCCGGGTGGCGGCATCGGCGACCACCAGGAACAACGCCCCGCACAGTGCGCAGGCGGGCAGCAGATCGCGATGCCGTGGGCCGACGATCATGCGCGCGGCATGCGGGACGACCAGGCCGACGAAACCGATCCCACCCGACACCGCGACCAGCACACCGACGAGCACCGCGAGCAGCACGAACAACCCGATCCGCAGGCCGGTCACCGGCACACCGAGCGAGGAGGCGGTGTCGGCGCCCAGGGTGAGGGCGTCGAGCCAGCCCGCGATCGCGACCAGGATCGTGGCACAGAGCGCGACGACGATCAGCGGGAGGGCGAGGGTCGACCAGTCGGCGCCCGCGAGGCTGCCGAGCAGCCAGAACAGCACCGATTCGGCAGCGGCGGGATCGGTGCTGCGGAACACCAGGTAGCTGCTGCACGCGGCGAATGCCGAGCCGAGCACGGTACCGGTGAGCACCAGCCGCAACGGGGTGAGTCCGCCCTGCGCAAGGGCGATGAGGAACACGAGGGTCGCCGCACCGAAAGCGCCCGCCAGCGCACCGCCGGACAACGCCCACATGCCTGCTCCCGCGAACAGGCCGGAGGTGATCACGGCCGCCGCACCGACGGCCGCGCCGGAGGAGACACCGAGCAGGTAGGGGTCGGCGAGCGGGTTGCGGACCAGGGTCTGCATCGCGGCACCCGCCACCGCGAGACCGGCACCGACCACGGCGGCGAGGATGGTGCGCGGGACGCGTAGCTGCCAGACGATGGTGTCGATGCCGGGGTCGGTGGGGGTGGTTCCGGTGAGCCGGGCGCCGAGGGTGTCGAGCACCGCGCGCACGGGAACGGTTTCCGCGCCGAAGCCGGTGGCGGCGATCATGGCGACCAGCAGCAACACCGCGAGCACGGGTAGTGCGAGCGAGATCCGTGCACGGATCATCGCGGATTCTCCAGAGGCAAGGCGCGGCCCTTTCAGAGGGTGCCCGGCGAGGGAGGTCTGACTTTCGCCGTGAGGCGATCACAGTGGCGCGACCGTCCCGGAATTGCACCGGATTCCCGCACCCACCGGGGATGACCCACCGACTGTAGCGCGGCACCGGGTGCCGGCACAGCGCCGGGTTCGGCTCACGGTAAGGCAAAGGGTGTTCGCCGAACACCTCTGGGCACGGCCTGCGTGGCCGCGTCACCGCCGCGTTTCTCGCGGTGGCCACCGCCGCGACTCTCGGCCTGACCGGATGCGCGGGCGGTGACGACAAGCCGCTCGGCACCCCCGACGCGCCGCCGCCGACCCGAGGTTCCGCCGGGTACCACCCTCGTGGTCGCCGCCCAGCAGGAGCGGTTTGCAGCATGCGCTTCGGCTCTCGGGGGAGCTGGACAAGCTGCCGTTCAAGATCGAGTTCGCGAACTTCGTCGGCGGGGCAGGACGTGCCGATCGCCGGCTCGTACCAGACCAACCCCCAGGCGCTGAAACTCGCTGTCACTCCGGGCTTGTCGATGCGGCGCCGCTGATCGAACCGAATGTGACCAGGTTGCTGCCCACCCTCCGGCACTTCGCTGATCCCGGATTCGGAGACGAGCGGCATCTACAGCGGGCTCGCCTATCTGTACGCGCGGCGTGCCATGGTGCAGGATCCGGCGAAGCGGCCGCGAGCCGGGCGTTGGTCGGCGCGTTCGTGCGGGCCTGGCACTGGACCAACACCCACAGCGCCGAATGGGCCGACGCGTACTACGTGCGCAACCAGGAGGTGAGCCCCGACGACGCGCGGCGGATCGTGGAATCGCTCGGCACCTATACGTTCCCGCACCTGGACCGGCAGCCGGTCGCACGTCAGCAGAGCACGATCGACGCGATCGATGCCGCCGGTGAGTTGCCGCAAAAGATCACCGCCGCCGACGGTTTCGACCTGCGTTTCGATGCGGCGATCACCGAGGCCGTCACCGCGAGCGGCGTGTCATATTGCGGGGTATAGATATTGCGATCCATCGCGGAGAGTCCCGGACGGCGCGCTGTCGTGTTCCAGGATTCGCGGCTGCTGCCCCTTGTCACGGGTACTCGACAAGGTGGCGCTCGGACTCACCGACCGCGCAGGCACGCCCACCCGCACCTATTACGAGCCGTACAACCTCGCACGGTTGTTCTCCTCGCTCGACCACATCTCGGGCGGCCGAACGGGCTGGATCATCGTCGCCACCGGAACCGACGTGGCGGCAGCCGATTTCGGCCTCGACCGGGCGGCAGGCATCTACGCGGACGCGGACAAGATTCACTCGATCGATTTCGTCGCTGAATATCTGCGCGTGCGTGGGCCTTTCAACTCGGGCCGGACACCCAGGGGCGGCCCGCGCTGGTGCAGGCCGGTGCCTCCAACGAGGGGCCGTGCGTTCGCGAGCCGGTACGCCGAGGCGATTCATCACGGCGCACCAGCGCCTTTCGGATGCCCAGTTCTTCTACGCCGATATCAAGGCGAAGGCCGCGGAGTACGGGCGTGTCACCGGCGTCGCCAGCGGCACTGTTTCGCCGCCGGTTACGCGGCACTGCCTTTCACCGATTCCGTACTCGCCATGGGCGCGGCCACCATGCTGCTCGGTCCGGCGAACGGGTTGAGCAACGGTCTCATCATGACCGTCGGGCGTTCGCAGCCCCACCGGACCGGGGGCCACGGTTGTCCGCTATCGCGCGGGTGGCTGCCACTCAGGGTCGCGACCGGTGACACCGAGGATGCGTTCGATGAGGGGGGCATCGGGGGAGACCGGCACTTCGGGACCGTAGATACCCATGCCGCGCCCTTGCTCGGCGGTGGCGGCGGTTTCGGCGTAGACGTCCGCGAGGAGATCGTCGTCCCACGACACCGGCGTGCCGAGTGCTCGGGACAGGTCCCAGCCGTGCACGATCAGCTCGCCGACGACCATCCCGCCGATCATCGCCGAGGGCAGTTCCGTCGGGCCACCCATATGGGTGACGCCGTCCCACGCGGCTGGGTCACGCCAGATGGTGGCGAGTTCGTCGAGCTGCGTTTCGAGGGCCGCCGCCCAGTCTGCGGTGACCAGGTCGACGTCGGATTCGGCAGGGGCAGGCGGCGGAACACTTTCCTTACGACCCGCCCCGATCAGCGACGGGCCCCAGAACAACAGGTGATTGAGCAGAGCACGCACATCGAACTCGGCACATGGTGTCGGCGCGGTCAGCTGATCCGGTGTGACAGTACGGATGATCTTCGACAACGGCACCGCAGCGCGGGCCACACGTTCGTTCTCGGACATAGGGCCAGCCAACCACCGGGCGCCCACCCGTGTCTTGAACAAACGCGACATACACTCCCGGCGTGCAGCGAGACCCACGGGAACTCGGCGGTGCGTGGCGGACCTCGCAACGCCACACCTTCAACGAGCCGCCCGCCGAGCTGGCGGGATACGTGGAACGGTTCTGGGCGGTCGCCTGGAATTACGACCGGCCCTACCGCCAGCTGGTCGTACCGCTGCCCAATGTCCACCTCACCTGTCGGGACGGACGCGCCGAACTGCACGGCCCGTCGTCCTCACACGTGTATCGCGAGCTCTCCGGCATCGGCTCCGTGTTCGGGGTCGCCTTCCGGCCGGGAATGTTCCGGCCGTTCCTCGGCGCATCCGTCGCGTCGTTGCGCGACCGGACGATCGACGCCACAACGGTTTTCGGACCCGGCGTGACAAGTCTCACCGATGCCGAAGCGGCCTGCCGGTTCCTCGAAGCCCGGCTGCCCGAGCCCGATTCCCGCGCCGATCTCGCGGCGCGGGTGGTGGCCGGTATCGCCGCCGACCCCACCGTGACCAGGGTCGACGAGGTGGCGGATCGGTTCGGGACCACGGTGCGCGGGCTGCAGCGGCTGTTCGCGGAGTACGTCGGAATCAGTCCGAAATGGGTGATTCGGCGGTATCGGCTTCGGGAGATCACCGAGCGCCTCGCGACCGGGGAGGAGGTCGACTGGGCGGGGCTGGCCGCCGACCTCGGATACGCCGACCAAGCCCACCTCAGCCGGGATTTCCGCACCGTTTTCGGGGAGCCGCCGACGGGTTACGCACAGCGATACGACGGCTTCGGCGGCTGACGATCGTCGGGCCGGGCCCGCGGCGGGCGCCCCTACAGTGGAGATATGTCGACGTTCGAGCGGCATCCGTCCACCGTCGCGGACTACGACGACGCGCGACGGCGGGCACGGCTGCGTGAAACCCGGGTAGGACTCCGGCGCTGGGGGCGCGTCCGGATGATGGCGATGCGAGCGGTGGGGGTGGTCCTCGTCGGGCTCATCGTGTTCGCCCAGTACTGGAAGTACGACGTGATGCCCGAGCGGGCTCGGCTCGACCAGACCGCACCCGATCTGCTGCCGGTGTCGTTGCCCGCCGACTCCCGGGATTGGGATACCGCGGTGGTCGATCTGGTCGGTCTCGGTGGGGTGAACGCCGTCCCGACCGCGTCGGCGCTGCCCGTGCTGAACCGGCTCGGTGTGGTGTGGGCGGTGCGTTACGACGATGCCGGTATCGACACCAAGGTCATCGCCGACATGATCGTGCGTGCCGCCCGCTACGGCGCCGTGCGCAACATCGTGCTCGTGGGGCACAGCATGGGCGGGGTGGTCGCGCTCGAGGTGGCCCGCCACATCCATCTGGGCAGTGACCGGCGATTGGTCGGGGTGGTTCTCGACTGCACGCCGATCGATCTCCATGCAGTTCGCCCCGAAAGTCGCAGTCGCGGAGCCGAACTGCTGCGCTGGACCGGCTGGCTGCCGGGCGCGCGGGAGAGCAGGCTGCTGCGCTTCACTGTCGAAATGGCGGCCAGGCGTGAACGTTTCACCGTGCCCGGTGCCCCGTTGCCCGGAATCGACTTCGGTGAGCTGCGCGAGGTGGCCGAAGAAGTGTTGCGCGACAAGATCTTCTCCGAGAACGCGGCGAGCAACGGCCTGATCGAATCGCAGTTCCTGGCCATCGTTGCCGGCGGTGGCGCCGCCGATCTGCGGGCGCTGGCTCGCCCCAACCCTGACCGTGAACGTCCGGCCATCGTGTTCATCCGCCCCCGCGACGCCGCTCGCGACGACGTAGTCGACGTCGAGTCCTCGCATCGGGTGCTCACCGAGCACGCGGGCGGGCCCGGCGGCAACTTGCTCGTGGTGCGGGCGAACGGAACCGGTCACGCGAACCCGATCCAGCGTCCGCGCGAATACAACGCCGCGATCGAGTCGCAGGTGCTGCCGTTTCTGTTCCGCTATCAGCAGGCGGTCCGCGACCGCCGGTGAGGAATCAGCGCACCCGGGAACCGAGGATGGTGCGCACCCCGGCGATGAACAACTGCAGGCCGAAGTCGAATCGTGCGGTGGCGTCCGGTGTCTCGAACAGGGGAGTGTTGTCGGCGGGCAGGGCACCGACCGAGTCCATCTGCATGCGCGACTGTTCGTCGACGGTTTGGCCGAGTACGTAGTAGAGCAGGGTGTAGGCCGTGAGTTCGGCTTCCTCCCTCGTCATGCCCGCCCGGATCACGATGCCGGCCAGCCGTTCTCGCGCCTTGCTCGTGGTCAGCCGTGACGCGTAGGTCGCCGAGACCAGTTCGGCGCCGTCACGGTAGGCGAGCAGGCAGTCGCGCAGCCGATGCGCGAGCTCGGTGAGCTGCTCGGGCCATTCGGTGGCGGCGATCGGCTCGTCCATGGGTGCGAGGATCCGGTCGGCCACCGCACCGAGCAGCGATTGCTTGTCCTTGACGTGCCAGTACAGCGCCCCCGGCTGCACCTGTAGCGACCCGGCCAACCTGCGCATCGTCAGATCCGCCAGCCCGTACTGATCCAGAATCGTCACCGCGGCATCGACCACGTCCGTCTTCCGCAGCTGCACAGGTGTCCTTCCGCCGATTCGCGACCCGAGTGTCGTGACTCACTACTTCCCGCTACCCTATCCTGAACACCGTTCAAGTTGCACGGCCACCACCATCACCAGCGGCGCGTGCACGCCCCCGACGAAGGGACATCACGTCGTGACGCAGGCACCCGTCCGTACCGACATTCTCGCCATCGCCCGTGAGCAGGTGCTCGAGCGCGGCGTCGGCCTCACCGAGGAACAGACCGTCGAGGTGCTGCGCCTGGGCGACGACCAGCTCGAAGCGCTGCTCGAGCTGGCCCACGAGGTCCGCATGAAGTGGTGCGGGCCCGAGGTCGAGGTCGAGGGCATCATCAGCCTCAAGACCGGCGGCTGCCCCGAGGACTGCCACTTCTGCTCGCAGTCGGGCCTGTTCCAGTCGCCCGTGCGCGCCGCCTGGCTCGACATCCCCAGCCTGGTCGAGGCCGCCAAGCAGACCGCCAAGACCGGCGCCACCGAGTTCTGCATCGTCGCCGCCGTGCGCGGGCCCGACGAGCGGCTGATGGCACAGGTCGCCGCCGGTGTGGAGGCCATCCGCAACGAGGTCGACATCCAGGTGGCGTGCTCGCTGGGCATGCTCAACCAGGAGCAGGTCGACCAGCTCGCCGCCATGGGCGTGCACCGCTACAACCACAACCTCGAGACCGCCAAGTCGCACTTCCCGAAGGTCGTCACCACCCACACCTACGAGGAGCGCTGGGACACCCTGCGCATGGTGCGCGAAGCCGGCATGGAGGTGTGCTGCGGCGGCATCCTCGGCATGGGCGAGACCATCGAGCAGCGCGCGGAATTCGCCGCGCAGCTGGCCTCGCTCGAGCCCGACGAGGTGCCGTTGAACTTCCTCAACCCGCGTCCCGGCACCCCCTTCGGTGACCTCGAGGTGCTGCCCGCCGCCGACGCGCTGCGCGCGATCGCCGCGTTCCGGCTCGCGCTGCCGCGCACCATTCTGCGTTTCGCGGGCGGCCGCGAGATCACCCTCGGCGACCTCGGCGCCAAGCAGGGCATGCTCGGCGGCATCAACGCGGTGATCGTCGGCAACTACCTGACCACCCTCGGCCGCCCCGCCGAATCCGACCTCGACCTGCTCGGCGAACTGAAGATGCCGATCAAGGCGCTCAACGAAACGCTGTAAATCGCTGTGTACGATCGGGAATCGACCAGGGCCGACACGGCGACCGAGGAGGTGACCGCCATGGACGAACGCTACAACCCGTTCACGGGCAAGCGGATCGTGCCAGGGCTCGACGACGCGATGCCTGCGGCCGCCGCGCTCGGGCTGGAACCGCCACGGTTCTGTGAGCAGTGCGGGCGCCGGATGGTCGTGCAGATCAGCCCCGACGGCTGGTGGGCCAAGTGCTCGCGGCACGGCGTCACCGAATCGGCCCAGCTGGAACGCCGGTAGTGGACGCGGTGAGCGAGCCACGGCCGCAGGTGCTGCGCCGCGAGGTGATCGGCGTCGGTGCCGTGATCGTCGCCGTTCTCGCGGTGAGTGCCGCCGCCGGTGTGGTGTGGGGTCTGCTCGCGCCGACCGAACGGTTGCGGGTGACCCAGCCCGGCCGGGCCGCGGTGCTCACCGGGGAGAGCATGCACCTGTTCGACGCCGTCGGCATGTTCCTCTGTATCGGTGCGGCGGTGGCGGTGCTCACCACGATCGCGGCCTGGCGGGTGCGAATCGTGCGTGGGCCCGCGCTCGTGCTCGGACTGCTGTTCGCCTCGGCGCTCGGTGCGGCGATCATGATGTGGATGGGGGAATGGGTTGCGGGCCTGCGGTATCCGCGGCCCGATGACCCGCCTGTCGGCCAGATCATCGCCCTGCCCGCCGAAATCGGTACCGACATGGCGCTGCTCGTGCAACCGTTCCTCGCCGCGCTCGTGCTGCTGTTCCTCGCGGCCCTGCATCCCGCCGCCGACCTCGGATCGGGAGCGGTGGGGCTGCTCGGCGATCTGCGCCCCGCCGATTTCGACGACGACGAGGACTATCGCCTGCCCTACGGAGCCGAACAGTATCGGCCCAGCGGCGATTTCGACCCGAGTTCGCAACCTCGGGGCTGAGCCTCCCCACCGCGCTACCATCGGCATATCGGCAGGTAGAGAGACTGCGCGCGGCTCGAGAGGAGCAGTCGTGGCATTCATCGGTGGTGGTCCCGTCGTCGAGGGGATCGATCCGAAATTCTGGCGGCTCACCCAGCCGCTCACCTATCGAGGTGCGGTCGAAACTTTCACCGTGCCCGCGGGATTCCGCACCGACTTCGCCTCGGTGCCCCGTGCGCTCGTCTGGCTCATACCCCGCTACGGCGCCTACACCCGCGCGGCGATCCTGCACGACTATCTGTGCCGCACAGGCGAAGTCGGGCCGGCGGACGCCGACGGACTGTTCCGGCGCAGCCTTCGGGAAGCCGGTGTGTCGATACCGCGCCGCTGGATGATGTGGGCCGCGGTGCGATTCGGTTCGCGCCTGCGTGGAGCGACAGCGGGCGATGTCCTCGGCTGGTTTTTGATCGCGGTGCCCTCGGTGCTGTTCCTCGCCGTCCCGGTCGTGGTGGTGACCACCGCACTCGTGGTGTTCTGGTTCGTGGAGCTGCTCTTCTGGGCGGTCGGCCGGGTCGCCACCCACAGCGAGGTTCCGCCGCCCGCGCCACAGATGAAAACGGCCTGACCCGCATACCGTGCGGGCCGGTAAATCGGTGGATTCCGTCGGACCCGCTGCCTACCCTGGGGACGACGAATTTCGGGGGAGGACCTGGACATGAAGACCGAAGACAAGCAGGCGCCGACCGAGCGGCCCGATCTGGCAGCTTGGCGCAAGCGCCACGCGCTGCGCAGCTCGTCCGCGGCGACCGCGGTGCCGAGTGGCCGCACCTATCGACGCTCCACCAAGCACCGTGATCGGCGCTACGAATCCTGACGGCTACGCGGCTTCGCGGGTCAGCACCACCAGCGGCAGCGGCTTGTCCACCTTGGACTGGTAGTCGGCGAGCAGGGGGTTCTCGGTGAGCGCCCAGGCGGCGAACTCGTCGTACCGCTCGCCGGTGAGCACGTCGGCCCTGGCCTGGAACTTCTCCCCGCCGAGCTCGATCGTCACACTCGGGTTCGCCTTGGCGTTGTGGTACCAGGCCGGGTACCGGTCCTCGATGAACGAACTCACATACAGCACATCGCCCCTATACAGCGCACCGAGCGGAACCACATGGGGCTTACCGCTTTTCGCGCCCGTGGTCGTGAGCAACAGCAGGGTGGCGCCCGCGTAGTCACCGCCCACCTGACCGCCGTTCTCCCGGAACTCGGTGATGACGCCGTCGTTCCAGCCGGCCATCTCCTCGGCCGAGAACTCCTTGTTCCAGGGGGCATCCGGATCGTCGTAGGAGGTGACTTTTTTCGTATCCGCCGCGTTGTTGTCCATGCGAGCAGTGTGACAGCGACCACCGACAAGTTCGGGCCGTCGACGACGTCCGTCGAGGTCAGGTCGGTGGGCGAAGAGCGGCGAATTCGTCGGTGACGCGCAGGCCCGAGTCGGTGAAGCGGTAGAGGGCCGCGGGGCGGCCACCCGCGCGGCCGGAAGGTGCCGTCGCGCCGGTGGGGGTGATGACCTTGCGGCGGGTGAGGACGCGCTGGAGGTTGGTGGTGTCCACGTCGTATCCGAGTGCGGCACAGTAGATTTCGCGCAACGTCGACATGGTGAAGGTGTCGGGGGCAAGGGCGAAGGCGATATTGGTGTAGGAGAGTTTGGCGGCCAGGCGGGTACGGGCGTGGTCGACGACGGTGCGGTGGTCGAAGGACATGTCCGGCAGATTCGACACCGGGTGCCAGGTGGTGTCGGCGGGTAGTTCGGGTTCCGTGGTGAGCGGGACCAGGCCCAGGTACGCCGAGGCGATGCGACGCGGGGCGGGCACGCGGTCGGGGGCGCTGAACACAGACAGCTGCTCGAGGTGGGCCAGTTCGCGCACGTCGACCTTCTCGGCGAGCTGGCGCCTCGCCGAGGTGTCGAGGTCCTCGTCGTCGCGCAGCCTGCCGCCGGGCAGCGACCACGTTCCCTTCTGCGGATCGAGCGCGCGTTCCCACAGCAAGACCGCCAGCTCGGGGTGCTTACCGTTTCTACCTGCGGAAACGTCGGAGCCGAAGCGGCGAACCTGGAACACCGCGGTGAGCGATTCGTGGATGGTGTTACTATGGGGCACGTTTTCGATTCTAAGTCGAAAACCTGGTTTGGTGCGAATCGTGGCGCGGATGCCGCTCGCACGAGGAAGGGAGCCACCATGGCGACGACGACTACGCAGCCGACGCTGATGGGTTCGGTCTTCGACGGACCCGGCGGATACGCGGGTGTCGAAGCGACGCCGGAGTGGGCGAAGGAGGTGCGGCGGCTGGCGCGCGAGCGCAACGCCACCATTCTCGCGCACAACTACCAGCTGCCCGAGATCCAGGACGTGGCCGACCACGTCGGCGACTCGCTCGCCCTCTCGCGGATCGCGGCCGAGGCGCCGGAGGACACCATCGTGTTCTGCGGGGTGCACTTCATGGCCGAGACCGCCAAGATTCTCAGCCCGGCCAAGACCGTGCTCATCCCCGACCAGCGCGCGGGCTGCTCGCTGGCCGACTCCATCTCCGCCGAGGAACTGCGCGCCTGGAAGGCCGAGCACCCGGGGGCGATGGTGGTGTCGTACGTGAACACCACGGCCGAGGTGAAGGCGCTCACCGACATCTGCTGCACGTCGTCGAACGCCGTCGACGTGGTCGCCTCGATCGACCCGGACACCGAGGTGCTGTTCCTGCCCGACCAGTTCCTCGGCGCGCACGTCAAGCGGGTCACCGGCCGCGAGAACATGCACATCTGGGCCGGGGAGTGCCACGTGCACGCGGGCATCAACGGTGACGAACTCACCGAGCAGGCCCGCACCCACCCCGATGCCGAGCTGTTCGTGCACCCCGAGTGCGGCTGCGCCACTTCGGCGCTCTACCTCGCGGGTGAGGGCGCGTTCCCGGCCGAGCGGGTGCACATCCTCTCGACCGGCGGCATGATCGACGCGGCCAAGGCCTCCACGTCGAACCAGGTGCTGGTGGCGACCGAGGTCGGCATGCTGCACCAGCTGCGCAAGGCCGCGCCCGGCATAGATTTCCAGGCCGTGAACGACCGCGCCTCCTGCAAGTACATGAAGATGATCACCCCGGCCGCGCTGCTGCGCTGCCTGGTGGAGAACGCCGACGAGGTGCACGTCGACCCGGCCATGGCCGAGGCCGGTCGCGCGTCGGTGCAGCGGATGATCGCGATCGGCAATCCCGGCGGTGGGGAGTGATCTCCCCCGCGCGATCGAGCGGATAGACGATCATGAACGTCTCGTGGGAGGCCGAGGCCGACCTGGTGGTGATCGGCGGTGGCGTCGCCGGGCTCACCGCGGCCCGCACCGCCTCGCTGCGCGGGCTGCGGGTGCTCACCCTCAGCAAGGGCGGCCCCACCGACACCTCCACCCAGTACGCGCAGGGCGGCATCGCCGTTGTGGCGCCGCAAGGTGATTCGGTCGACTCGCATGTGCACGACACGGTCGAGGCCGGTGCCGGGCTGTGCGATATCGACGCGGTGCGCTCGATCGTCGAGGGCGGTCAGGCGGCGATCGCGGCGCTGACCGACCTGGGCGCGGTCTTCGACCTCGGCCGTGACGGGCAGATCTCGCGGACCCGCGAGGGTGGGCACAGCACGCGGCGCATCATTCACGCCGGCGGTGACGCCACCGGCGCGGAGGTGCAGCGAGCGCTCAATGCCGCCGGACTGCCGGTGCTCTTCGGTGCCGCCGCGCTGCGGGTGGTGACCGGTCCGGAGGGCGTGTGCGGTGTTGTCGCGGTGTCGGACAACGGTTTCGGCGTGGTGCACACACCCTCGGTGCTGTTGGCCACCGGTGGGCTCGGGCAGCTCTACGCCGCGAGCACCAATCCGCCCGGCGCCACCGGTGACGGGGTGGCGCTGGCGCTGTGGGCGGGAGCGGCGGTGGCCGATCTCGAATTCGTGCAGTTCCATCCGACGGTGCTCTTCACGCCCGGTGGGGTCGGGCGGCGGCCGCTGATCAGTGAGGCCGTGCGCGGCGAGGGCGCGAAACTCGTCGACTCCCACGGTGATTCGGTGACCGCGGGGGTCCATCCTCGTGGTGATCTCGCACCGCGTGATGTGGTTTCGCGGGCCATCGCGGCGCGGATGCGGGCGCTCGGTACCGATCACGTGTTCCTCGACGCGCGTCATCTCCCCGGTTTCGCGCAGCGGTTCCCGACGATCACCGCATCCTGTCTGGCCGCGGGTATCGATCCGGCCCAACAGCTGATTCCGGTCGCGCCTGCCGCGCACTACCAGTGCGGCGGAGTATCGACCGATACCTACGGGCGCACTGCAGTGCCCGGGTTGTACGCGGCGGGCGAGGTCGCCAGGACCGGACTGCACGGGGCGAACCGGTTGGCATCCAACAGCCTGCTCGAGGGGCTCGTCGTCGGTGAACGTGCGGGCGCGGCCGCCGTGGAACGCCTTGGCGTGCGGGCCCGGGTTACGGAGATCGGTTCGTGGACAGCCGAATTCGCCGAGCGGGCGGTTGTGCAGCAGGCGATGACCGAACATGCCTCGGTGGTCCGTGACGGGGACGGTCTGGCGCACGCGCTCGAGCGCATCGAGGCGGCGATCGGAACTGTGACGGTGCCGGATCCCGGTTCCGGTGAGGCGCGGCTGCCCGCTTCCGACGTGGTGTCGGTACCCGGTGCGGCCGGGCTGACCGACTCTCGCGGGGTGATGCAGTCCGAGCCCGGTGTGGCTTTCGGGTACGCCGGTCGGTGTGGTCCCGGTCAGCAGGTGGGCGAATCCGCGTCCGTGTGGGCGCGACATCTGCGGTATGTCGAGGACGCGGCGTTGACCGTCACCGCCCGGGCGCTGTTGCGTGCGGCGGCGGCGCGCGCAGAGAGCCGAGGGTGTCACACACGCTCGGATCATCCGGGTGCCGTCGACGGTCGGCGGCACAGCACGATGGTGCGCCTCGATCCGCGCGGTGGTTTCGATGTGTCGGCTATGCCGGCAGCTACCGCGGTGGTTTGCGCGCGATGAGCGTCGTCGGCCGTTCCGATGGCGACCGCAGTGCGAGGAGGTCGTCGACTCTCTCGCGCAGGCCGATCCGTCGATGGCCCCTCGCCGGCGGCCGCTCACACGGGCGGCGCGGCGAAACCTGTAGTACCCGATGAACTGTGGTGAGGCGATGACCTCCCGCTCGACCCGGCGCGAGGTGCGCCCCGAGAACAGGAGTGCAGCAATGACTCTCGATGCCGCGCTGGACCAGGACGAACTGCTGACCCTGATCCGCACCGCCCTCGACGAGGACCTGCGATACGGACCCGATGTCACCACGATGGCGACCGTGCCCGCCGACGCCGTGAGCAAGGCGTCGGTGGTCTCGCGACAGCACGGCACCGTGGCGGGCATCGATGTCGGTCTGCTCGTGCTCGACGAAGTGCTCGGCGCGGGCAGCTACGAGATCACCGGCCGAGTGGCCGACGGGACCCGGGTGGAACCCGGCACCAGCGTGCTGAGCATCGTCGCGCCGACGCGCGGTCTGCTCACCGCCGAGCGGACGATGCTCAACCTGGTCTGCCACCTGTCCGGCATCGCCACCGCCACCGCCGCCTGGGTGGACGCGGTCGAGGGCACGCGATGCCAGATCCGCGACAGCCGCAAAACCCTGCCTGGTCTGCGCGCACTGCAGAAGTACGCCGTCCGTGTCGGCGGGGGAGTCAACCACCGCATGGGACTCGGCGATGCCGCGCTCATCAAGGACAACCATGTCGTCGCGGCGGGTTCGGTCGTCGACGCCCTGCGCGCGGTCCGGGAACTGGCACCCGACATCGCCTGCGAGGTCGAGGTCGACAGCCTCGAACAGCTCGACGCCGTCCTGGCCGAGAACGTGGAACTCGTCCTGCTCGACAACTTCCCCCTCTGGCAGACCCAGGCCGCCGTCCAGCGCCGCGACGCGACTGCTCCCGACACGAAACTCGAGTCCTCGGGCGGTCTCTCCCTCGACCAGGCCGCCGACTACGCGAGCACCGGCGTCGACTATCTCGCCATCGGCGCCCTCACCCACTCGGTGCGCGTTCTCGACCTGGGTTTGGATATGTGAGCTGCCAACAGCGCCGAGGCGCTCGGCGGAGCTCTGCCAGTGCTACGAGCCGAGTGCTTGCTCGAGCTCGCCGCGACGTAGGCGCAGCTCGCGGCGCGCTCGGTTCAGCGGTGAACCGGTGAAGGGAATCCGGTCAAGATCCACCGCAGCAGCCGCGCGGAGCGCGAGTCGTTGCGCCGAAGCCGAGGCTTTGGCCGGCAAACCGATCTCCGTGGCGAAATCTGCCCAGTGCCGGGCGCGTAAGCCCTTGGTCCGACCGGCGATCGGCAGTGCCATGGATTCGTCGTCGTAGATCAAGGTGCAGGGAATGTCGTAGATGGGCGCGATATCCCAGCGGCCCTCGCTGTCCTGAAGGACGCCGACATTCTTCGCGTGCAGGTCGCCGTTGCCTGTCAACCAGGCGAACAGGAACTGTAGGTAGAGGTTTCGTGCCGCGAGGAGTGGGGTGCGCACTACACCGGTGACGGCTGCGACAACCTGGACCGCGTCGACATTGTATTTGGCGGACGGCGGCATACCCAGCAGCTGGGTGGCGTCTTCGAACGCGAGGCGGCGCCAGGTATCTCCCTCGCGAAGGCGGTCGAAGCGGTGGACGAGCAAGCCTGATTGCCCCGCTTTGTCGTGCACAAGATCCCAATCGGCGACTGCGAGTTTCAATGCGCGAGCCGCGGACAGGTGCGTGGCCTCGTTCTCGATCAGGTAGGGATACTCCGGCTGTGGGAGTTTCAGGATGAACCGACCGAAGCCGGCTGCAATCGGTGCGCTGATCATGGACGCGCTGGCCTTGTTCTGGACACCGGGGATGGCCTGCCGGTCGACATGATCGATCAGACGGCCGAATTCGAGCTCTCCGGGCGACATGCAGTCGACGAGCGCTGGAACGTCTATCGGGTCTGTGTCGTGGGGAAACACCTGAACGTCACCGGGTGCGTCTGCCCCCACGGCCAGGAGCAGGCTGAGCTCGTCGTCGGCGCTCGTCTTCACCGCGCGGCGAAGCACGGTCAAGCGGTGGCCCTCGGGCAGGAGTCCTGCGAAGAACGGCGGAACGGACCCCGATCCGCTGACAATCGGTGCGGTGTGAAGAGGCAAGGTAGAGGCGAGCGGATCACCGGAGTAGCCGGGTTCGTAGCGAAATTCGGTGCCTCCGTCGGCCGTCCTACTGATCCTGCCGGCGAGACGGCCCGCTTTGTAGACGTCCGCGCTGCGGGCTCTGCGCAATGCTTCGAAACCGGTCACGGCACCACCGTCAATGTCAGGCCCACAGCGTCGGCCACCGCGGCGACCGTTCCGATACTGGTCGAACCGCGGCCGTGTTCGATATCGCGAACCGTGCGGGTGGAAGTTGCCGCAATCTCGGCGAGTTCCTCCTGGGTCAGCCGATGACGTCGCCGCTCCGCCCGGATCTTCCCGCCGATGTCTTCGAGTGTGCCCACCATCGCCTCCGATCGGCAGAATGTTGCCGAAATGATCGTCTCGCTCCGAAGCATACGCTCGGCACCAGGTAATCGGCAATATTCTACCGAATTCGCGGATTTCGGCTGTATTCGTCAACATGATGCAGCAAATCGGCAGAATATTGCCGGATGGGCAGGCTGTCAGGCCGTGAGTTCGCGTTGGAGTGGGGTGCGGAAGCGGGGGATGGCGCGGGTGGTGCCGAACCAGGTTGTGGTGCGGTCGATTTCGGTGTCGATGAGTTTTCGAGTTTCGGGGGAGACGTCTTCCAGGAGGCGGGTGACTATCTCGCCGTCGGGGCGTTGGGCCCAGCCGCCGACGATGCGGCCGTCGGCCCAGATGGAGGGGCCGATGTTGCCGTTGGTGTCGAAGAGGGCGGGGGCGTGGGGGCCGAGGAACCAGTCGCGGGACTGCCAGCCCATGGGGGTGGGGTCGAGGGCGGGGAGCAGGGCTGCCCAGGGCTCGGGGGTAGGGACAGGGGCGAGGTCGTCGGACAGGATGATGCCGGGGGTGCCGTCGAGATCGACTTCGGTGGTGTTCAAGGGGGACAGGGCCTTTCGGACCTCGGTGAGGGTCCAGCCGGTCCACCACTTCAGGTCGCTGACGGGGGCGGGGCCGAAGGCGTAGAGCCACCGGCGGACCAGTTCGGTGCGGGGATCGTCGGCGGGCATCGGTGTAAAGCCCTGGGGAAGCCAGGTTTCCACCGGGGACCAGGTGTACTGGCTGCTCGTCCAGCCGCCGTTGGGGCGGCCGCGGACGATGCGGCCCTCGGCGCCGAGGATCACCAGGACCCAGGTGGTGATGCTCGTGGGCTTGGAATACGACTTGCCGGGCGCGGTATCGATCTTGGTCTGCAGCCGGGGGACGTCCTTGCCCAGCTGGGCGCCGGTGGCTTCGCCGCGCGCCAGCAGCGCCGCGTGGGTCTCGGCCTCCACCTCGCGCAACCAGGTGTCGACGTCGTCGATCCCGGCCTGCTCGAGATAGCGGCCGTAGGCGCGGCGCTGCTTGTGGGCGAGCGCGTCGCAGGTGGAGGCTTGCAGGACCGGGAGCAGCTCGGTGGGGGCGACGAACATGGTGCGGCGCATGGCGAGCAGGCGCAGCAGGGTGCGGTCGGCGTAGAGCGCCTTCTCCACATCCGCCGGGGTGAGGTCGATACCGCGCGCGCCGACCGACAGGAACACCGTCGCGGGGTCGGTGGCGTGCAGGACGACCATCGACCGGGCGATGTCGACCGGGTCGGTGGACCGGGCGGAGGGGGCGAGGCGATGCCGGATCGCCAGGCGGGCCCGCCGCTGCGCGCTATCGATCGAGACCATGGGCCGCATCCTAAGCGGGGCCACCGACAGAAACGCCCGCCCACATAGTGTCCATTTTGTGCAGACCGCCCGGTCACCGTTTTCGCTCCGACGCCCGAATCCCGTTGCTATCGTCCGCACATGAGCGTTGCGCCACCCGTTGTCACCGCGGCTGAGCTGGGCGTGGACGACGAGGAACGGCCCGCACGGACCCTGTCGGGGTTCCCGGCCAGGCTGGTCGGGGTCATCGCGCTCGCGGTGGCGCTGCTGTCGATCTGGCAGGTGTTCCGGCCGCTGGCCCAGGGCAGCCAGTACTACCTGGTGGTGTTCCTCGGGATCGCCTTGCCGCTGGTGTATCTGAGCTACCGGTCCTGGTGGGGCAGGCTCGACCGGGCCGACGCACCCTCGGTGCTCGACTGGGTGCTCGCGGCGATCGCCCTGGTGGTGTGCCTGTATCCGATCCTGCCGGTGACCTTCGGTGACGCGGGCGGCGGCTACAACGCCTTCCTCGACCGCCAGGGCATGCTCGCCCCGCTCGATGTGGCGATGGGTGGGTTGCTGCTGGTCCTCGTGCTCGAGGCATGCAGGCGCACGACCGGCGTCATCCTGCCGATCGTGTGCCTGGTGTTCCTCGCCTACGGCTACTACGGCGGGCTGCTGCCGCAGAACTGGGCCATCGCCCACGCCGGGCTCGACATCGATCAGATCGTCGACGCGCTGTACAACTCGGGCAGCGGGTTCTACGGCACCCCGCTCGACGTGGCGGCCAGCTACATCGTGCTGTTCACCCTGTACGGCGCGGTACTCGAATTCTCCGGCGCCGCAAGGTTCTTCGTCGCCCTGTCGGTGTCGCTGTTCCGGCGCTCGCACAGTGCGGCCGGGCGAACGGCGGTGGCGTCGGGATTCCTGCTCGGCACCGTGTCCGGGTCCGGCACGGCGACGGCAGTGAGTACCGGTGCGGTCACCTGGCCGATCCTGAAGCGGGCGGGTTACCGGCCGGAACAGGCGGGCGGCATGCTCGCGGCGGCGGGTGTGGGCGCGATCCTGTCACCGCCGACGCTCGGGGTGGCGGCGTTCATCGTCGCCGAGTACCTCGACGTGTCGTATGTGACCGTGCTCGGCTGGGCGCTCATCCCGACCCTGCTGTACTACCTCGGCATCCTGCTGTCGGTGGAGATCGACGCCCGTCGCATCCATGCGGAAGGGCGCGCCCCGGCCGATCTCGCCGACGGCCCGCTGCCAACCCCGTGGTGGAAACTGCTGGGGCGCTTCGGGTATCACTTCTCGTCGCTGATCGTCATCGTGGTGCTGCTGCTCGCCGGCGTGAGCGCGACCCGTGCCGTCGTCTACGCCACGGCGCTCGCCTTGATCCTGGCCGTGCCGGATCGGATGCTGCGAGCTCGCGAGGCGACCGGAGCCGTATCGTCCTCAGGCGCAACGGCGACGAAGCAGGCGGCCACCACTGGCCTCTGGACGCGAAAAGCACTGCTGCGGTTCGTGTTCGAAGCCCTGCGCGCGCTCTCACTCGGGATGCGCTCGGCGCTGCCGGTCGTCGCCGTGTGTGCGGCGGCGGGTGTGATCACCGCGATGACCACCAAGACCGGTCTCGGCGCCCAGCTGGCCTCGCTGCTGGTGCGGGCAGGTTCGGTGCTGTCCGACGACCCCGCCGTCGTGCTCGCCACCACCGCGCTGCTCGCCGCGATCGCGTTGTCGCTGCTCGGTCTCGCGGTTCCGGTGACGGCGTCGTTCGTGATCGGCTGGGTGATCATCGGGCCCGCCCTGCTCGACCTGCACGTCGCCGCGCCCGCCGCCGCCATGTTCGTCTTCTACTTCTCGGTGCTCTCGGAGGTGACCCCGCCGACCGCGCTCGCCGCCGTCGGCGCCGCCGCCGTCACCGGCGCGAAGGCCATGCCGACCATGTGGTCGGCGCTGCGCTACGCGCTGCCCGCGTTCCTCGTGCCGCTGATGTTCGTGCTCACCGATTCCGGGCAGCACCTGCTCGGCCGTGGCGCGCTGCTCGACGTGCTGTGGGTGACCGCGGCCGCGTGCGTCGGCGTCGCGGCGCTGGCGGCCGCGACCGGCGGCTGGATCCTCGGCATCGGCGCGGTGGGAGCGGTGCCGCGCGTGCTCGCGGGCGCCGCCGGTCTCACACTGCTGTACCCGCATCCGACGGCGACGGCGATCGGGCTCGGTGTGCTCGTAGTCGCCGCAGCGGCGGGGGTCGTCGAACGCGTGCGTCATCGAAAAGCCACGGGCACACCGTGATCGGTCAGCAGGCGGCGCCGCCGTCGAGGAGAGAGGTCGTCATGATCAGAACACTTGGCATCGTTGTCGCGGCGAGCACCGCCGCCGCCCTGCTCACCGGCTGCGGCGGCAGACAGGACTCGCCGACGGCTGACAGCGGCGGCGAGGTGAGCTGTGAAGTGAAGCAGGACACCAGGATCGGCATCGCCACCGGCAATGCGACCGGCGTGTACTTCGCGCTCGGCAACGCCTACGCCGAACAGATCTCGGCGGCCACCGACGGCAAGGTCAAGGCGACCGCCGCCGAGACGGGCGCCTCGGTGCAGAACATCCAGCAGGTGGTCGGCGGCACCTACCAGGTCGGCTTCTCGCTGGCCGACTCCGCCGCCGACGCCGTGCAGGGCAAGGGCAGCTTCACCAGCGTCCAGCCGGTACGCGCGCTGGCCCGGCTCTACGACAACTACACCCAGGTGATCGTGCGCGCCGACGCGGGCATCGACTCCCTGGCCGACCTGCGCGGCAAACGGGTCTCCACCGGCTCGCCCAAATCGGGCACCGAGGTGATCGCCCAGCGCGTTCTGCAGGCTTCGGGTCTCAACCCCGACACCGATATCTCCGCCCAGCGCCTCGACCTCACCAAGACCGTCGACGGTCTCAAGGACGGCTCGATCGACGCCATGTTCTGGTCGGGCGGCCTGCCGACGCCCGGCATCACCGACCTGTTCACCACCGCGAAGGACAAGGTCAGATTCCTCGACATCACGGGGGCGCTGCCGAAGCTGAAGGAGATCAACCCGGTCTACGAGGCCGGCTCGATCCCGGCCGCCACCTACGGCCTGAGTGCCGACGTGCCGACCGTGGTCGTGCCCAACCTGCTCGTGGTCCGCGACGACCTCGACGCGAACCTCGCCTGCGTCCTCACCAAGACCCTGCTCGACCGCAAACCCCAACTCGAGCAGGCGAATCCGGCCGCCAAGGGGATCAATGCCGACACCGCGAGCAAAACCGCGCCCGTAGAGCTGCACCGCGGCTCGGAGGTAGCCCTGCGCTGACGTCGCCCGCCGCCACCCGCGCCCGACACGCGGGTGCCACGGTCCCCGCCACCCTCGGCTACCAGGGGTGACGGGGACCGTGTGCTGTGCGGGAACAACCCGTGGCGTGGCTCGGTTGTGCGAAACAGACGCCGACCGAAACGAGGATGCGATGACCGAGGCCGTGGCACGCGACGAACGCTGGCTGGGCGAGGAGCTCGATCTGGACGCCTATCTGGCCCGGATCGGCTACGACGGGCCGCGCACAGCCTCGGTCGACACCCTGCGCGCCCTCGTACGCGCCCACACCACGACCATCCCCTTCGAGAACCTCGAGATCATCCTCGGCCGCGGCATCCCGCTCGACCTGAAATCCCTGCAGGACAAACTGGTCCGGCACGCTCGCGGCGGATACTGCTACGAGAACGCCGGTCTCTTCGCCGCCGCGCTGGAATGCCTCGGATTCGAGGTGCGTGGCCTGAGCGGCCGGGTGACCTTCGGCTCGCTGGCCACCGGGGCGATCCGGCCCGCCACCCACGCCCTGCTCCGCGTCACCGCCCCCGACGACGACCGGGTCTGGATCTGCGATGTCGGGTTCGGTGCCGGTCCACTCGCGCCGTTCGAATTGGCCGACAGCGCGGGCGAATTCACGATGGGCGACTGGCGCTTCCGGCTCGAGCACCGCGACAACCTCTGGGTGCTCCACCAGTTCGGCCGTGACGGCTGGATCGACCGCTACACCTTCACCGAGAACCCGCAGTACCGCATCGACTTCGCGGTAGGCAACCACTTCGTGTCGACCTCGCCACACTCACCGTTCACCACCCGGCCGTTCCTGCAGCGCTTCCGGCCCGACGTCCACCACGTGCTCGACGACCTCACCCTGGTGACCGAATACCCCGACGGCACCAGCGAAAGCCGCGAGATCGATGCCACCGACCTGCCGAAGGTGCTGACCGACGTCTTCGACATCGAACTGGAACCCGCCGACGCGGACGTGCTCGTCACCACACCCTGGCGCACCATCTGAGCTGATTTCGGTCCCACCGACACGGCTCGGCAGTTTGCTTCCACCGTGTCGCTACGGCAAATTGATGGTTACTTGCCGGGAAACAAACCCGATCGCTGCGGTGGGGTCCGAATCAGTGGGGTCGTTCGTGCCGAAGGTTCATGTCGCGTTGCCGGGTCAGCCGGAGCAGGGGGCCCGTTCGAGCGGGGCCGCTGCCCGGCCCGGCTGGCGGTCGGACCTGGACGGGCTGCGCGGCGTGGCGATCGCGCTGGTCGTGGCGTTCCACGTGTGGGCGGGCCGGGTCTCCGGTGGCGTGGACGTGTTCCTCGTTCTCTCGGGCTTCTTCTTCACCGGCGCGATCGTGCGCGGGGTGGAACGCACCGGCCGGGTGGCCGCCACCGAGACCGCGCGCCGGACCCTGCGCAGGCTCACCCCCGCGCTGGTCGTCGTGCTGGCGGCGGTCGCGGTCGCGACGATCACCCTGCGGCCCTACACCCTGCTCGGTGAAACCGCCGCGCAGACTCTCGCCTCGATGTTCTACGTCCAGAACTGGTATCTGGCCGTCGCCGAACTCGACTACACCGCGCCCGACCCGACCGTGAGCCCGCTGCAACACCTGTGGTCGATGTCGGTGCAGGGACAGTTCTACCTGGTGATCTTCGCGCTTTTGGCCGGGTGGGCGTGGTTGCGCCGCCGGGGCAGGGCCGACCGGGCGACGCTCATCGCGGCGCTGACCGGAATCGGGCTGCTCTCGTTCTGGTACGCCACGGTCGGCACCGGCCACCATCAGGCCTGGACCTATTACGACAGTCTCGCGCGTGGGTGGGAACTGCTCGCGGGCGCTGTACTCGCCGTCGCCGCGCCCTGGCTGCGCCTGCCGACCCGGCTGCGCGGCCTGGCGGCTGCGGTCGGGCTCCTCATGGTGTTCGCCTGCGGTCCGCTCTTCGACGGCGCGACCCAGTTTCCCGGCGTCGCCGCCCTGTGGCCGGTGACCGCCGCCTGCCTGGTGATCGCCGCCGGATTCGGATCGGGCACCACACCGGGCACCGCGACCCGGCTGCTGTCGGGACGGGTGTGCACCGAACTGGGCGCGATGGCCTACCCGCTGTACCTGTGGCACTGGCCGATTCTCATCTTCTACCTGGGCGAGACCGGGCGGACCGACGCGGGTGTCGTCGACGGGCTGGTGGTGATCGGTGTTTCCCTGATCCCCGCCTATGCCACCGCGCGCTGGATCGAGGCACCCCTGCGGATGGGGCCGCGCGGTCAGGAGACACCGCCGCACCGGGCCACCGGGACGCTCGTCGGGGCGCTCACAGTCGCCGTGCTCGCCTCGGCCCTCGGCTGGCAGATGGTGCTGCTCGCGAACCCGGCCGTGCCACCGGAAAACCTCGACAGCCTGCGCTACCCGGGAGCGACCGCGCTGCTCTCCGGCGCCGAATTCCCCAAGGCGCCCATGCGGCCCACCGTGTTCGAAGGTCACGTCGACACCCCGTCGCCGACGACCGACGGGTGCATCACGCCCAACCGCGAGGTCCGCACCTGCGTCTACGGCGACCCCGACGCCACCCGCTCGATCGCGCTCGTCGGCGGCTCGCATTCCGAACACTGGTTGCCCGCACTCGAGGTGCTCGGCGCCGAACACGGCTTCCGGGTGGTGTCCTACCTCAAGGAGGGGTGCCCGCTGGTGCTGGTCGACGAGCCGTCCTACGCCGAATGGCCGTTCCCCGAATGTCACGAGTGGTCGGTGGAAGTGCTCGACCGGCTGGCCGCCGAGCAACCGGACTGGGTGGTCACGCTGTCGACCCGCTACCGCCAGGACGCACCGGGCGACGAGGTGCCCGGCGAATACCTCGAGGTGTGGTCGGCGCTGCAGGATCGCGGGCTCAATGTGCTCGCCCTGCGCGACACGCCGCGGCTGCGACGCGACGGTGTGTTCTATCGGGCCCCGGACTGTCTGGCCCATCGCGGCGACCCCGACAGTTGCGGGATGGACCGCGCCGAGGCGCTCGACGCGGTGGACCCGGCCGCCGAACCGGCCGCCGGCTATCCGAACATCTACCTGCTCGATCTCTCCGATGCCGTGTGCCGCCCGCAACGTTGCCGGGTCGTCGAGGGCAATGTGCTGATCTATCGCGACGAACACCACCTCACCGCCAGTTACGCCCGATCACTCGCCCCCGAACTGGGCCGCCAGATCGCCGCCGTCACCGGCTGGTGGTGAGAGCGAGATCACCACGCGCGCCGCGGATCCGGCTACCCTCGGACCGGTGCGCATACCCCGCAAGGCATCGGTCCTGCTCGTCGCGCTCGCTGTCGTGCCCGTCGCGTGCTCGTCCGGACCGGACCAGCCACAGACCGTCGCCGAGGCTTTCGCGAAGGCCCTGAGCAGTGGTGACGCGGCGGCCGCCGCGGCCCTCACCGACGCGCCCGACCAGGCCCGCCAGACGCTCACCACCCTGTTCGAGAACCTCGGCAAGAACGACACCGTGCGGGTGAGCGCCACCGACGAGGCGAGCTTCACCCTCGAATCCACCTGGAAGCTCGGCACGGGCGGTCAGGACGAATGGACCTACACCAGCACCGGAACGGCCGACGAGAACGACTGGACGATCGACTGGAACCCCGCCACCGTCGCGCCCGGCCTCGACCTCGGCCCGCTCAGCTACAGCCCCGTACCGCCGAAACCCGCACGCGTACTCGACGCGAGCGGTGGTGAGCTGATGACCGAGCAGGTGGTCACCCTGGTGACCGTCGCCCCGGACGCCGACCTGCCCGCCGTGGCCGCCGCGCTCGCGCCGCACGGCGTCACCGAGGCCACCCTGAGAACGGATCTCGATGCGGCCCAAGGCAAACCGATCACCGCGGTCGCCCTGCGCGAGGCCGACATCGCACCGGTCCGTGACACGCTGACCGGGCTGCGCGGTGTGACCCTCGCACCGCAGCCGAGGCTGCTGACCGTCGACAAGACCCTCGCGGCACCGACCTTGGCCGGACTGACCGAACTGTGGCAGCACCAGGCCGACGACGCGGCGGGCTGGGCGATACGCGCCCACACCCCCTCGGGGACCCAGCGCATCGCCGGTCCCGACGCCACCGCGACCACCGACATCGCCACCACCCTCGACATCGACCTGCAGAACGCCGCCGAAGGTGCGCTGGCGCCCGTGCCGACGCCCGCCGCCATCGTGGCACTGCGGCCCTCGACGGGGGAGGTGCTCGCCGTCGCGCAGAACGCACCCGCCGACGCGCAGGGCCCCATCGCGCTCACCGGGCTTTATCCGCCGGGATCGACATTCAAGACCGTCACCGTGTCGGCCGCGTTGCAGGCGGGCGGTGTCACCGCCGACACCGTGCTGCCGTGCCCCGGCCGCGCCACCATCGAGGGCCGAACCATCCCCAACGACGACGGTTTCGACCTCGGTGACGTGCCGCTGCACACCGCCTTCGCCCGGTCATGCAATACGACGATGGCGCAGCTCGGTGTGCGCCTGCCCGCCGACGGGCTCACCCAGGCCGCCGCGCAACTCGGCCTCGGCGTGGACTATGTGACACCCGGCTTGACGACAGTCACCGGGAAAGTTCCCGCCGCGCAGAATCCGGCGCAACAGGTGGAGGCGAGCATCGGCCAGGGCACGGTCACCGCGTCACCGTTCGGGATGGCGCTCGTCGCCGCCTCGCTCGCCCACGGAACCGCACCGACTCCCTCGGTGATCGTGGGCCGTCCGGGCGCCGCCGACCGCCGGACCGAACCGGTGCCCGCCGCGGTGACATCGCAGGTGGAAGCCATGATGGCCGAGACCGTGAGCGCTGGGACCGCCACCGCCCTGCGCGACATCCCCGGCCTGCTCGGCAAGACCGGCACCGCCGAGTACATCGACGACGAACACGCACACGGGTGGTTCGTCGGAATCCGCGGCGACCTCGCCTTCGCGGTGTTCGTCGCCGACGCGGGCAGCTCCGGACCGGCGGTCGAGTCGGCGGGCAGGATGCTTCGTGTGACACGATGAGCCATCTCACTCTCCGCAGGCGTGCAATCCCCCCGCTGCCGCACGCGGTCACCACCAGTCGAGCTACACTCGTCGGCGGGCCATACCCATGGTCAATACGCGGGATGTCACAATTTCGAGAAGGTTCGGAGTAGGCGCCATCGATACCGGTCAGAAGATCGCGGAGCATTACCGCCTGGTCGAGCGTATTGGTAGCGGCGGCACAGGCGTTGTATGGCGCGCTGTCGACGAACGCCTCCAACGCTCGGTTGCGGTGAAGCAGATCCACATCAAGCCGAGCCTGCCCGAGGCCGAGCGAGATGTGCTGCGCCAGCGTGCGATTCGCGAAGCTCGCAATGCGGCACGCTTCCAGCATCCCAATGCCATCGTCGTTTTCGACATCACCGAGCACAACGGTGATCCGTGCCTGGTGATGGAATACCTGAAGTCGGTGAGCCTCGCCGCGGAACTGGGTCAGAAGGGCCCGCTGCCGCTGCTCGAGGTGGCCCGCATCGGTGAGCAGGTGGCGTCCTCGCTGATCGCCGCCCACCAGGCCGGGCTCGTGCACCGCGACGTGAAGCCGGGCAACATCCTGCTCGGCGAGCACGGTGAGGTGAAGATCACCGACTTCGGCATCTCGCGGGCCGCGGGCGATGTGACCCTCACCGAGACCGGCCTCATCTGCGGCACCGCCGCGTACCTGGCGCCCGAAGTGGCGCGCGGCGCCGACCCGACACCGGCCGCCGACGTGTTCGCCCTCGGCGCCACCCTGTTCCACGCGCTGGAAGGCGAACCGCCCTACGGCGCCAACGCCAACCCGCTCGCCGTGCTCTACGCGGCCGCCAACGGCCAGGTGCGCGAACCGCACAATGCCGGTCCGGCCACCGATTTCCTGCTCGACCTGCTCAACCCGGAACCGCTCGATCGTCCGACGATGACCGAGGCCCGCGACGCGCTGGCCGCCTTCGCCGACGACGCCGACGCTGTGCCCGCGGGATTCGTCCCCGCCAGCGAGGCGTACGGCCGCCGCAATTCGGCCGCCACCACGCAGGTGATCCGGCAGTCCGGCGGCAGGCGTGCCTCGCACGCGGGTGCGTCCAGCGCGGCGACCCGTCAGATCCGTTCGCAGCCGCGCCCGCAGCCGCGTTACGACACCGCCGCGCATCCGCCCACCCAGGCCCAGCCCGCCCCCGCGCCCCGCAAGCAGGCGGGCAAGGGTCGTGCGGTGCTGATCGGCTCGGGTGTGGGTGCGGTGATCGCCGCGATCGCCGTCGCGATCAGCGCCATGAGTGGGTCGGACTCCGATTCGCCTCAGGTGCAGGCGAATTCGACGACGACGGCCCAGGCCGCTGTCGCGCCGACGACGACCTCGGCGATCCCCGCGCTGGGTCAGGCGCCCAATACCGGCACCGTGAACATCGGCTCGGCCGGTCTGCTGGTGGAGAACTTCTTCAGCGATCCCGCCGGGTCGTGGTCGATGCTCACCCCCGCCGCGCAGCAGGTGTACGGCAGCGAGGCCGAGTTCCGGCAGTACTGGAACTCGCGCGTCATCACCAGCTTCACCAGCATCACCGCCGTCAGCGGCAACAACGCCGACGGCTCGACCGATATGCGCCTGGCCAGCATCACCATCGACGGCCAGACCAAGTCCATGGTCATGCGCGTGGTGAACTACAACGGGAACCTACGCATCGACGGCGACACCCGCTAGATCAGCCGCCGAAAACCGCTGGTCCGCCCGATACACACGGGCGGATCGGCGCGCGAGGAGGATGTGGCGGAAAACCGGTGGTTGCCGCCCATTAGGCTGGTACCTGACCTGATGCCACGCACAGAACAGGACCGCACTCCGATATGACTCCCCGCATCGAGCTCGCCCGCGTCGATCTGCGCGGTCGTACTCCCTCCGCCGCCGAGCTGCGCACCGCGCTGCCGCGCGGAGGGGTCGACGTCGACTCGGTGCTGCATCATGTGCGGCCGGTCGTCGAAGACATCCGCGACCGGGGCGCCGAAGCCGCGCTGGACTACAGCGCGAAGTTCGACGGTGTCCGCCCCGGCGCGGTCCGGGTGCCGGTCGCCGAGCTGGGCAAAGCCCTCGACGCCCTCGACCCCGCCGTGCGCGCCGCGCTCGAGGTCGCCATCGAGCGGACCAGGAAGGTGCACGCCGATCAGCGCCGCACCGACTCGGTCACCGAGGTGGTGCCCGGCGGCACCGTCACCGAGAAGTGGGTGCCGGTGGAACGGGTCGGCCTGTACGTACCCGGCGGTAACGCCGTGTACCCGTCCTCGGTCGTGATGAACGTCGTCCCGGCGCAGGCCGCGGGCGTGGAATCGCTGGTGGTGTCCTCGCCGCCGCAGGCGCAGTTCGGTGGGCTGCCGCACCCGACGATCCTGGCGGCCGCCGCGCTGCTCGGTGTCGACGAGGTGTGGGCCGTCGGTGGCGCGCAGGCCGTGGCGCTGCTGTCCTACGGCGGCACCGATACCGACGGCGCCGCGCTGGAGCCGGTCGACCTCATCACCGGACCGGGCAATATCTATGTCACGGCCGCCAAGCGGCTGTGCCGCGGCCTGGTCGGTATCGACGCCGAGGCGGGCCCCACCGAGATCGCCGTGCTGGCCGACGCCACCGCCGACCCGGTGCACGTGGCCGCCGACCTGATCAGCCAGGCCGAGCACGATGTGCTCGCCGCCAGCGTGCTCGTCACCGATTCCGTCGCCCTCGCCGACGCGGTCGATGCCGCCGTCAATGCCCAGCTGGCCGTGGTGAAGCACCACGACCGGGTGCGGGAAGCATTGAGCGGCAAGCAGTCCGGGATCGTGCTCGTCGACGACATCGCCCAGGGACTGCGGGTGGTCGACGCCTACGCCGCCGAACACCTCGAGATCCAGACCGCCGACGCGTCGGCCGTGGCGGCGCGAGTGCGCAGCGCGGGCGCGATCTTCGTGGGTCCGTGGGCGCCGGTGAGTCTCGGTGACTACTGCGCCGGGTCCAATCACGTGCTGCCGACCGCGGGCTGCGCACGGCACTCCTCGGGGTTGAGTGTGCAGACCTTCCTGCGTGGCATCCACATCGTGGAATACACCGAGGCGGCGCTCAAGGATGTCGCCGGACATGTGGTGGCGCTGGCGAATGCCGAAGACCTGCCCGCGCACGGCCAGGCTGTGCAGGCGCGGTTCGAGGCGTTGTCATGAGCACTCCCACCGTGCCCGGCGCCTCGGCGACCCTCGATCAGCTGCCGCTGCGCGACAACCTGCGCGGCAAATCTCCGTACGGCGCACCGCAATTGACAGTGCCGGTGCAGCTCAACACCAACGAGAACCCGCACCCGCCGAGTCGTGCGCTCGTCGACGATGTCGCCGAGTCGGTGCGGGCCGCCGCCGCCGATCTGCACCGCTACCCGGATCGGGACGCGGTCGCGCTGCGCCACGATCTGGCCGAGTACCTGACCCGCCAGACCGGTGTCGCCGTCGACACCAGCAATGTGTGGGCGGCCAACGGGTCCAACGAGATCCTGCAGCAGCTGTTGCAGGCCTTCGGCGGACCGGGCCGCAGCGCCCTGGGTTTCGTGCCGTCGTACTCGATGCACCCGATCATCTCCGAGGGCATCGACACCGAATGGCTCGAGGCCGCGCGCGGCAGCGACTTCTCCCTCGACATCGACTACGCCGTCGCGCAGATCGCCGAACGCCGTCCCGACGTGGTGTTCGTGACCAGCCCGAACAACCCGACCGGGCACAGCGTCCCGATCGACGACCTCGAGCGTGTGCTCGACGCCGCACCGGGCATCGTGGTGGTCGACGAGGCGTACGGCGAGTTCTCGGCCGCGCCGAGCGCGATCACCCTGATCGACCGGTACCCGACCAAGCTGGTCGTCACCCGCACCATGAGCAAGGCGTTCGCCTTCGCGGGCGGTCGCCTCGGCTACCTGGCGGCCTCGCCCGCGGTGATCGATGCGATTCTGCTCGTCCGGCTGCCGTATCACCTGTCGGTGGTCACCCAGGCCGCCGCCCGCGCCGCCCTGCGCCACGCCGACGAAACCCTCGCCAGTGTGGCCGAATTGGCGTCCCAGCGCGATCGGGTCGCCGCGGCGCTCGCCTCGTTCGGGTTCCAGGTGATCCCCAGCGACGCCAACTTCGTGCTGTTCGGCCGGTTCACCGACGCGGCCCGCGCCTGGCAGCACTACCTCGACGCCGGGGTACTCATCCGCGATGTCGGCATTCCCGGCTACCTGCGCGCCACCATCGGGCTCGCCGCCGAGAACGACGAGTTCCTGCGCGTGAGCCGCGATATCGCCGCCACCGACCTCACTCACTAAAAGCGTGGAGAAACAGACCATGAGCAGAACAGCGCGGGTGGAACGGGTCACCAAGGAATCCTCGATCCTGGTGGAGCTGAACCTCGACGGCAGCGGCGAGACCGAGATCTCCACCGGTGTGCCGTTCTACGACCACATGCTCACCGCCCTCGGCGCCCACGCCGGGTTCGACCTGGTGGTGCGCGCCGAAGGCGATATCGAGATCGAGGCGCACCACACCGTCGAGGACACCGCCATCGTGTTCGGGCAGGCCCTGGGGCAGGCGCTGGGTGACAAGAAGGGCATCCGCCGGTTCGGCGACGCCTTCATTCCCATGGACGAGACCCTCGCCCACGCCGCCGTCGACGTGTCGGGCCGACCGTACTGCGTGTTCACCGGCGAGCCGGAACACCTGGTGCACACCATCATTCCGAGCGCGGGCCCCGGTGCGTCGTACTCGACGGTGCTCAACAAGCACGTGTTCGAATCGATCGCGCAGAACGCAAGGATCGCCCTGCACGTCCGGGTGCTCTACGGGCGCGACCAGCACCACATCACCGAGGCCGAATTCAAGGCTGTCGCACGGGCTCTGCGTGCGGCCGTCGAGATCGACCCCCGCGTGAGCGGTGTGCCGTCCACGAAAGGTGTGCTGTGAAATCCGTCGTGCTGCTGGACTACGGCTCCGGCAACCTGCACTCCGCCGAACGCGCCCTGGTGCGAGCCGGCGCCCAGGTGGAGGTCACCGCCGACCCGACCGCGGCGTTGGCGGCCGACGGGCTCGTCGTCCCCGGTGTCGGCGCGTTCGCGGCCTGCATGGCCGGGCTGCGCGCCGTGCGTGGTGAGCGCATCATCGGGCAGCGGCTGGCCGGTGGACGCCCGGTGCTCGGCATCTGCGTCGGCATGCAGATCATGTTCGACCGGGGTGTCGAGTTCGGGGTGGAGACCGAGGGCTGTGGTGAATGGCCGGGCACGGTCGCGGGGCTCGAGGCCCCCGTCCTCCCGCACATGGGCTGGAACACGGTGAAAGCCCCCGCCGACAGCACCCTGTTCGCAGGCATGGACCCCGACACCCGCTTCTACTTCGTCCACTCCTATGCGGCCCAGCAGTGGGAACTGCCCGAAGCCGACCACATTCCGCCGCCCAAACTCACCTGGGCCGAACATGGCGTGCCGTTCCTCGCCGCCGTCGAGAACGGCCCGCTCTCGGCCACCCAGTTCCACCCGGAGAAGTCCGGCGACGCGGGTGCCCAGTTGCTGCGCAACTGGATCGGGTCGCTGTAGGTCAGCCGAGCCTGGGATCGTCGGCGGTGGATTCGATCGTCTCGCCCGGCGTGTAGTACAGCTCCACGACGTTGTCGATGTCGAGGTGGCGATGCCAGTGGCCCTTCGGCACGACGACGAATTGTCCTGCGGTGAGCCGGTTCCGGTGACTGCTGTCGTCGGTGAGGATCTCCACGGTGACACTGCCGTGCAGGACCATCAGGAACTCGTCGGTATCGGGGTGCAGTTCCCAGTCGGAGCCGGGGAGTTCGGCGCCGTGATACATGCGGAACGCTCCGGTGTTGAACTGGGCCAGCTCGCGGAAGTCGAACTGGTCGAGGGTTTTCGCGGTGGTGATGGGGTCGTGTTTGCGCATGGTTCTGCCCTTCTGGGACGGGTTCGGTCGGTGATCGTCAGGAGATCGGGTGGGGTGCCGGGGCGGATTCGGCGCCGTGCCCGGCGGTGACGAAGGCGTGGATCGGGGTGGCGCAGGCGACCGCGTCGTCGAACCAGGGGTTGTGGCCGCCGGGGACTTCTTCGAGGTGCGCCGTGGGGATGTGTTCGATGCTGGGGAGAGCGTCGGTGGGGGAGAGGATGACGTCGTCGCGGCCCCAGACGAAGAGCAGTGGGATGTCGAGTCGGCTGAATTCTGTTGGGGTGAGGATGTTTTCGGGGCGTGGTGTGCGGCCGTCGAGGAGTCGCTTCAGCAGCGAGCGATAGGCGGCGGCTTGGCTTGGCCGGCGGAGGGGGAGCCGGTGCAGGTCGACGAGGTCGTCCGACATGGCGGCTACCGCCTGCTCGCCGAGGGCCTCGCTCAGGGCGGCTTCGGCGAGGAACCGCGGTGAGGGCAAACCCATGAGCGCCTGCTCCAGGCGGCCACGGAGCGGGGTGGAGAGGGAGACCATTGCGGGAACGGGCCGGGCGCCGGGCAGGGCGGTAGCCGGTGCGCCGATGAGTACGGCGCGCGAGATTCGGTCGGGCGCGTCCAATGCTGTCCAGAATGTGCACAGGCCGCCCAGGGAGTTGGCGATGACGGTCGCTTTCGGCAGGCCGAGTGCGTCGAGAGTTCCGGTCAATGTGGTGACGGCGAATTCGCGCAGTGAAGGGCCGGTCCACTGCGGTGCAGGGGCCAGTCCGTGACCGGGGAATTCGACCAGGATGTGGCGGTAACCGGGGAGTTCGGACAGTAGCGGTGCGAAGCCTAGCGCCGGTGCGGTGATGCCGTTGAGGTAGATCAACGGACTTCCCGCGCCGACGCTGAGCACTCTGACGCGCGGATCACGTTGCGGCAGTGAGTGCTCGGTGATGGTCAGACCGTGTGCACCGGCAACCCGGTGTTCGATCGCGCGAATCCGATTGTCGAGAGAGGACGTCATGGATCAACTGTCGCGCGGGGAGCTCGCGTAGGTCTTGAAAGAATGTCCGCTCTGGGAGCGGAAGTTGCAATGCTCAGTGCGTCAGTGCGTCAGTGCGTCAGTGGGTTGGTGCGTCGACACGTCGGTGCGTAGGTGCCGCCGCGGCGACCAGCGCCTGCGCGGACCTCTCGTCGGTGCCGACCCCGACGACTGCGATGGGGTGTGGGGTGGCGGACGCGGGGATGTCGTGCGCGATGACACCGGGTGGCGGTGTGTGCGGGTGGCGGTGGGTGTGGGCCGGTCGATCAGTGGGTGAGGGTGCGCGGCGTGGTGCCGGCGAAAGCGACGACCTCGCGATGGAGGTGGGGCTGATCGGCGTAGCCACAGATCGCGGCGACGTCTGCCACGGGCTGCCCGGCGGCGAGGCGATCCAGTGCGTGCCGGAACCGAACTATCTTCGCGGCCTGCTTGGGGGTGACACCTACTTGTGCGGTGAATCGGGACCACAGTCGCTGCCGGCTCCACCCGGTCCACTCCGCCAGCTCCTGCACCCGTACTCGGCCACCGGTGGCGACGATGCGGTTCCAGCATGCCGCGACCTCTGGGTCGGCGGCGCCGACTGGTTCGCGGTGGGCGAGGAATGTCGTCAGGATGGTGAATCGCGCTGCCCACGTGAATGTTTCGGACAGTTGCTCGCGCAGTAGGGTTGCTGCGCGTCCCCACACTGCGTCGAGATCGACCACCTCGCCGCGCAATTCGGAGGGAGCGGCGCCCAGCAGAGTGCGCGTGGACAGGGGCGACAGCCGTATCTCGAGGCATTCGATGCGGTCGGCCGTCACCTGCTGCGGCATCGGTACCAGTCCGGCGACCACACCGCCGAGCTGCCGCTGTTCACCACCGGCTGTGACCCGCAGCGGAGCCTCGCCGAACTGGATCACGACGGTCACCTCGGGCCGCGCGCACACCCGCATCGGCGCGCCTGCCCCGACGCGCTCCAGGAACCCACCCATCACCGCGCCCGGAACCGGGTCGGAACCGGGAGCCGCAACCTCCCAGCCCCCACCCAGTTCCGCTTCGGACACGATCGGGCGCATCTCACCAGCGTAGGTGGGTGGTGACGTATGCGCCGCCGATCAGTCGCAGCGGGGCGCTGCACGCGCTCGGGGCGTGTCGACCGTCGTAGTGTCGTCGAGGCGTATGGGCGGCCACCCAGATGGCGGGGTCGATGGGCACGCCGCACAGATGAGGTCGAAACCTTTACTGACCGGCTATATGTCGATCAGGAAGGGTCGACGCGGGCTTCGGTTGCGGCCTCGGTACCTGCGGCCCAGCCTTCGGCGCTGCGGATGGTGATGCCTTTGGCGCGGGCGGTGGGGAAGTAGGTGTCGAAGGCCTTGTCGATCTGGTGTTGCCGGGCCGCGAGGACGGGGAGGAGGTGGTTCGGAGCGTGGGCGATCGTGGTGTCGGTGGCCTCGGTGAGGCGCTCGCCGATGCGGGCCGCGTAGGCGGTGAGGAAGGCTTTGCGGTAGTGGCGGGAGCGGGATTCGCCGGTGTCGGCGGTGTCGATCATCGTGCGGGTGGCCTGGACCAGCAGGGAGGTGGACAGGAGTTCGACGAGGTCGAGGTCGGTGTCGTCGCCGACCACGGTGACGAAACCCCATTCGGCGGCGAAGATCGCGCGGCAGCGATTCGCGTGCGCTACCCGGTCGATGAGCAGGGCTTTGGCGTCGGTGTAGGGGGTGTCGAGCCAGATGCGGCGGGTGGCCGGGAGATCGCTCGACGGCTCGAGCAGCAGGTGATCGATGGCGTACTTGGTCATCAGCTCCTGCGCCTTGGCCGACAGCGTCTCGGCCTCGTCGGGGAACGAGGTCGATTCGGCCTTGGCGAGCAGCCCGCGCACCCGGCCGAGCACCTTCTCGTCCACACCGTGCCGAGGCCGGACCGGCCCGGACGATTCGAGCTTCGGCAGTCGCAGCAACAGCGCGAGCGCTTCGATCACCGTTGTCAGCGCCTCGCTGCCGGTGAGCAAGGCACGATCGGCCCACGCCCGCAGGTGGGGAGTCGTCCACCAGACGGAGGCATCGAGCTCGTCGAGCTCCGCGTCCCACCTCGCATCGGGATGATGCGCCGCCATCAGATCCAGCAGATACCCCACCGCGAACTCGTCGAGGCGTCGGCGCGCGGCCTGATGGATGTCCCCCGGCAGCCAGCCGAGATCAGAGGCGTGGGAAATGAGCCGCCGACCGGCCAGTTCGACCCCTGCGGCGAGCTCGTCGGTAATAGTCACCGTGCCGAGCGACTCGGCCCCGCCCTGCGCGGCAGCGGCGATGATCGCCTCGGCGATGGCCGCCGGATCACCCGACAGCGCGTCGAAAGCGGTCGGCGGAGCGGGCTTGCGTCCGGTGCGACGCCGACGGTTCTGTTTGGCCATGGTCTACCGATCGTCCCCCGCTCGCGGCCCGATAGACAAACGCACGGGATCGCCGCTCCGATGCGTCATCGCGGGGCCCGGCCACCTGTCACATCCGATGCTGGTTCGTGCGCAGGAGCGGCTTGCGCGGTCTCGGTGATCGTGCGGACGAAGGCGGTGCCGGCCGGGGACAAACCGGAGGCGCGCCAGACCAGGCCGTATTCGATGGGTGGGAGGTCGTCGAAGGGGAGGTAGACCAGGCCTGGGGCGGGGGTAGAAGTGACCGGCTCGGGCGGCGGCGAGGGCTATGCCGTTGCCCGCTGCCATCTGGACCATGACTTCCTGCCAGTACGGCATGGTCATCGAGCGATGGATCGGTCGGCCCGCGGGGGTGTGGGTGGGGAAGTGGTACTCGAGGAAGACCAGGTCGAGTTCGCGGTGCCGCAGCTGACCGAACCGGTCCGACAGCTGGACCTCACGCAGCTCCACTGTGCACGCGGGCCGCTCGGCGCGGAACGTCGTGGCAGCCGAAGTGCAGTTCCTCGGCCACCGCGAGGAACGTTTCGATCTCTTGCCAGTTCATCCCTCACCTCTTATCGGTAAAGATTCTTTACCGACCGGTGAGTATTTTGCCTGGTGTTCGCCTGTATCACGCTCCGACCGCCTCGTCGGCGCCCGCCCGACACGCGAAGGCGCTGGGCGACAACGCCGAATCGGACAGTGTCCGGTGCTGATCGGCTGCCGACCGGGCACCGGCAACGGAATCGGTAATCCTGCCGCAAACATGACGGCAATTGTTTATGGCCCGAAATGTATGTGGCGACAGAAGAATGCGGTGACGTGCACCTGGCACGTCACCGCATTCGACACCGACCTGAGGGGAGTGGTCGGCAAGTCCGGCTATACCGAATTACTCGGCGGGGGTGTTGAGTTCGCGCGCGCCGAGCAGGATGTCGACGATGTTGGCGCCACCGCTGGTGAGGCTGTCGAATGCCGAGCTGCCGGTCTCGAGCACCTCGAGGCCCGCGAGAGCGGCGGCCGAACCGGT
>NZ_BDBI01000053.1 GCF_001612905.1 Nocardia ignorata NBRC 108230
ACCCGCGAAGTACCAGCCTTCGGAAGCGAAACGCTGCCAATAGGTTTCGCGGTAGCGGTCCATGTCGTTCCAGATGCCGCGCAGCATGGACGGCCACGGCTTGTCCAATACGAGCAGGCCCGACGCGTCGGCGCCCAGCGGTGCTCCGTCGTCGTCGACGACCTTCGCCGAAATGCCGGGCAGCGCACGCATGGCCGCGCCGGGCTTGGCATGGGTGACGCCGGGCAGCGGCGAGATCATGATGGCGCCGGTCTCGGTCTGCCACCAGGTGTCCACGATGGGGGTCTTGTCGGCGCCGAACACTTCCCGGTACCAGCGCCACGCTTCTGGGTTGATCGGCTCGCCGACCGAACCCAGCAGTCGCAGCGACGACAGATCGTGAGCGTCGGGAATCTCGCGGCCCCACTTCATGAATGTGCGGATCAGCGTGGGAGCGGTGTAGTAGATGGTGACGCCGTACTTTTCGATGATCTCGAAGTGGCGGTGCTCGTTCGGGGAGTTCGGGGTGCCTTCGTAGACGACCTGGGTGGCGCGGTTGGCCAGCGGTCCGTAGACGATGTAGCTGTGGCCGGTGACCCATCCGATGTCGGCGGTGCACCAGTAGACATCTTGTCCCGCTTTGTGATCGAAGACGTTGTGGTGGGTGTAGGCGGTCTGGGTGAGGTATCCGCCGCTGGTGTGCAGGATGCCCTTCGGCTTCCCGGTGGTCCCGGAGGTGTAGAGGATGAACAACGGATGCTCGGCGGGAAATGCCTGCGCCTCGTGCGACGGCGAAGCGGTGGAAACCGTTTCGTCCCACCACAGATCACGAACCTCGGTCCACGGCACATCCAACCCGGTCCGCCGCACCACCAGCACATGCTCGACGCTGGTCGGATCGTCACCGAGCGCCTCGTCCACGGCGTACTTCAGCGGCGCGGGCTTACCCCGCCGCCACTGCCCGTCGGTCGTCACGATCAGCCGCGCCTGCGCGTCGTCGACCCGCTGACGCAGCGCGCTCGGCGAGAACCCGGCGAACACCACCGAATGCGTCAGCCCCAGCCGCGCGCACGCCAGCATCGCCACGATCGCCTCGGGCACCATCGGCATATAGATGGCGACCCGGTCACCGGCAACGAGCCCGAGCGCGCTGAAAGTGTTGGCCGCCCGGCACACTTCGTCGAGCAGCTCCTGGTAGGTGATCGCGCGCGAATCGCCCGGCTCGCCCTCCCACAGGACGGCGACCTGGTCGCCGTGCCCGTCGAGCACATGCCGGTCGAGGCAGTTGTAGGCCACGTTCAGCTCGCCGTCGGCGAACCAGCGCGCCACGGGCGCGTCGGACCAGTCAAGCACCTGGGTGAACGGCGTGTGCCAGTGCAGCCGGCGCGCCTGTTCGGCCCAGAAGCCGTCGCGGTCGGCGTCGGCCCGCTCGTAGAGGTCGGCGGTCGCGTTCGCCTGGGCGGCGAACTCCGCACTCGGTCCGAAGCTGGTCGCGGGATTGGTCACTGCGCCGGTCACAACAATTCTCCTTCGAAACACTCAGGGGTACAGCCCGTTCCGGTGGGGCGAACCACCGGAACGGGCGTGGGGGACATCAGTGCGAGATCGCCTTCTCCGCACCGACGCCGGTCAGGGCACGTACTTCCATCTCCGCGGCCTTGCCGAGGTCGACCTGCTCGCCGCGCCCACCCAGGTAGGTACCGACCACACCGAGCACGAACGCCAGCGGGATGGACACGATGCCCGGGTTGGACAGCGGGAACCAGTGGAAATCGGTCCCGGTGATCATCGAGGTCTTGGTGCCCGACACGGCGGGCGAGAACACGATGAGCACGATGGTCGAGATCAAGCCGCCGTACATCGACCACAGTGCACCGGTGGTGTTGAAGCGCTTCCAGAACAGCGAGTACAGGATGGTCGGCAGGTTCGCCGCGGCCGCAACCGCGAAGGCCAGCGCCACCAGGAACGCGATGTTCTGGCCGTTGGCCAGGATGCCGAGCCCGATCGCGAGCACACCGATCACCACGGCGGTGATCCGCGAGACCCGCACCTGCTTGCGTTCGTCGACTTTTCCCTTCTTGATCACGCTGGCGTAGATGTCGTGCGCGAACGACGCCGACGCGGTGATCGTCAGACCGGCGACTACCGCGAGGATGGTCGCGAACGCCACCGCCGAGATCACCCCGAGCAGGATCACCCCGCCCAGCTCGAAGGCCAGCAGCGGTGCCGCCGCGTTCTGCCCACCCGCCGCGGCCAGGATCTTGTCCGGGCCGACGATGGCCGCCGCGCCGTACCCGAGCACCAGGGTGAACAGGTAGAAGGCGCCGATCAGACCGATCGCCCACACCACCGAACGCCGAGCCTCTTTCGCGGTCGGCACGGTGTAGAAGCGCATCAGGACGTGCGGCAGACCGGCGGTGCCGAGCACGAGTGCCAGACCCAGCGACAGGAAGTTCAGTTTCGACATCTCGCTGCCGCCGTACTGGGCGCCGGGGGCGAGCACATCGCGGCTCGCGACGGCCTTGCTGGCCGACTCGCTCACCGATTCCTGTGCGGCACCGAGGATGTCGGACAGGTTGAACCCGAACTTGGCGAACACCATCACCGTCATCAGCGCGGCACCGGCGATCAGCAGGACCGCCTTGATGATCTGCACCCAGGTGGTGCCTTTCATCCCGCCGACGAGCACATACACGATCATCAGCACACCGACGATCGCGATGACCACCGATTGCCCCGCACGCGAGGAGATGTCGAGCAGCAAGGCGACCAGACCGCCCGCACCCGCCATCTGCGCGAGCAGGTAGAACAGCGACACCGTGAGCGTGGTCAGCGCGGCCGCGGTGCGAACCGGGCCTTCCTTCAACCGGAAGCTGAGCACGTCGGCCATCGTGAATTTGCCGGTATTGCGCAGCATTTCGGCCACCAGCAGCAGCGCGACCAACCAGGCGACGAGGAACCCGATCGAGTACAGGAACCCGTCGTAGCCGTAGACGGCGATGGCGCCGGCGATACCGAGGAAGCTGGCCGCCGACAGATAGTCACCGGCGATGGCGATGCCGTTCTGCGGTCCGGAGAACCCACGACCACCGGTGAAATAGTCCGCGGCACTGGCGTTGTTGCGGCTGGCCCGGATCACCACGATCATGGTGACCACCACGAACAGCCCGAAGATAGCGATATTGGCGACGGGGTTACCCACCGTCGTATCCGCGGCGAGAATGCTCATGCGCGGTCCCCTTCGAGTTCTTCCCGGATGGCCGCGGCCCGCGGATCCAGCTCACGGTTGGCGAACCGGACATACGCGCCGGTGATGACGAAGGTCGTGACGAACTGCGCGAGGCCGAGCAATAGTCCGACGTTGATATTGCCGAAGACCGGTGTGGCCATGAAGTCGTGCGCGTACGCGCCGAGCACCACATAGGTCAGGTACCACACCAGGAACAGTGCGGTCATCGGGAAGACGAAGCGGCGCAGCCGGTTCCGCAGATCCTGGAACTGCGGGCTCGCCTGCACGGCGAGGAATTCGTCGGCACTCGGCGGGCGCCGGTCGGGCGCTTCTTCGGTGTCGGTTTCGGTCATGCCGGGGTCCTAGCGTGAAGGGGGACGTGCTCTGTGATGACGGTAAGACGCACGGCGCTGTGTGGTGTGGGTCACTCGGTGAAGGTGCTCACCTGTGCGGTGAACGGTCGTCGGCGTGCGATGAACGGTCGGGCGGTCAGCGGTCGACCGGGTTGCGATCCGCGCCCATCCCGAGCCGTTCCGGTGCGTGCATACGCAGGAAGATGCCCGCGACGACCCGCCCATCGGGCCGCTTGCCGAGCAGGCTCACCACGATGGTCACCGCGAAGGCCAGCGGCACGCTCACCGCGCCCGGATAGTCGACGATCGCCGTCGCCCAGCCGTTCGCCACGTGCGTTGGTACGCCGCCGAGCACCGCGAGAACGGTCGCCCCGCCCGCGGTGACAGCGCCGACGAGCATCCCGCAGGCCGCGCCGGTGGCGGTGAGCCCACGCCACCAGATGCCGAGCACGAGCAGCGGGCACAGGGTCGAGGCGGCCACCGAGAACGCGAGCGCGACCGTGCGCGACAGGTCGAGCGAGGCGACGGTGAGCGCGAGGGTGAGCGGAACGAGCCCGGCCACCAGCGCCGCCGCCCGGAAGTCGCGGATCCGGCCGCGCAGCACGTCGGTGCTGAGCACCCCGGCCAGGCTCACCAGCAATCCCGACGACGTGGACAGGAACGCCGCGATCGCGCCGGCCGCCGCCAGCGCGGTGAGCATCTGCCCGCCGAGCCCGCCGAGGACGGCACCGGGCAACAGCACGACCGCCGCGTCGGAGGCCCCGGTGATGAGCAGTTGCGGCACGTACAGCCGGGCGAAGACCCCGAGCAGGATCGGGAACAGATAGAACAGGCCGACCAGGCCGATCACGGTCAGCGCCGTGCGCCGCGCCGACGGTCCGTCCCGGTTCGTATAGAAGCGGACGAGCACGTGCGGTAGCCCCATGGTGCCGAGGAAGGTCGCGACGATCAGCGAGAACACCTGGTACCGAGGATGATTCCCGCCGAAGCCGCCGCCGGGTTCGACCCAGCCGGTGCCGTCGGACGGCGCGCCTGCGACGACCGGTACCGCCGAACCAGGCGCCAGGAGCAGTTCGGTGCCTTCGGTGAGGGTGTGGTCGCCCGGTGTCAGCGTCACCTGGCCTGCGGTGTCCTGCCCGTCGAGGGTGCCGTGCACGGTGACCACCTGGGAAACATCAAGGTGCACAACCACATCAGTGGTGATGTCGACCGTGGTGAGCCGGTCGACCGTCGGCGGGGCCGGGGTGCCGAGCGGGCGTTCGTCGGCGAGGAAGTGCAGCCCGAGGACAAGGGCGGGAATCGCGACGGCGGTCAGTTTCAGCCAGTACTGGAAGGCCTGCACCAGCGTCACCGAGCGCATCCCGCCGCCGATCACATTGGCGAGCACGATGGTGCCGACCGCGACCGCGCCCACCCAGGCGGGCACCCCGAGCAGCAGGTGCAGGGTCAGGCCCGCGCCCTGGAACTGGGGGATGAGGTACACCGCGCACACCACGACGACCACCCCGGCGGCCATCCGCCGCAGCCGGATCGAGCCGAGCCGGAACTCGGCGAAGTCGGGGACGGTGTAGGCACCGGAGCGGCGAAGGGGAGCGGCGACGAACATCAGCAGACCCAGGTAGCCCGCCGTGAACCCCACCGGGTACCAGAGTGCGTCGGCGCCGTACTTGGCGATCAGGCCAGCGACGCCGAGAAAGGACGCGGCGGAGAGGTACTCGCCCGAGATCGCGGCCGCGTTCCAGCGTGAACCGACCGTGCGGGAGGCGACAAGGAAGTCCGACGTCGTGCGCGACAGGCGGACCCCGTACAGGCCGATTCCGATCGTGGCCAGCGCTGCCAGCAGCAGCGCCGCTACGGTGAGCATCGGAATACCCGAGCTCATTCAGTCCTCGGCCAGTTCGAGGAAGTCGTCCTCATTGCGTTCCGCCAGCCGGACATAGACCCGGCCCACCGCGTACAGCAGCGGAAAGGCGAGCAGACCGAGGATCAACCACGGCAGACGGATACCGAGGACGGTCACCGAGGCGACGGCGTCGATACCGAACAGCAGCGGAAGGGCGCCGAATCCGGCGACGACCACGAAACCGAGGCGAAGGGCGAGCCCGAGCTGGGCGCGGATCAGCCCGCCGATCAGCGCCGCCCCGAGATCGGTTTGCTCCACCACCTCGGTACGAGTGCGCACCTGGCGGGCGCCGCGCCGCTGCGCGAGCACCACCCGCTCGCGCTGAGGCCGTTGCGGACCGGTCATCGCTGCGACCAGTTCTGCCGTGGCCCGTGCACGAGCCGCTGCTTGAGTTCACGCACCTGGCGCCTGCTCACCGGCAACTCCACCGCGCCGGACGCGCCTTCCGCGCGCAAGCACACAACCGTGCCGCTTCCCGTGCTGCGCAACCCGGTGACCAGCCGCAACGCCACCAGGTACGACCGGTGCACCCGCAGGAAACCCGCACCCTCCCACCGTGATTCGAGGGCGGTGAGCGGGATGCGCACCAGGTGCGACCCGGTCCTGGTGTGCAGACGCGCGTAGTCGCCGTCGGCCTCCACCCAGGCCACATCGGCCCGGTGCACCAGCGTGGTGACCCCACCGAGCTCCACCGGAATCACCTCGCTCGGATGCGCCTGCTCCGGCGGCGAAGCCGGCACTGTCGCCCTGGCCGCCGCGATCCGCCGCACCGCCTCGGCCAGCCGCGCCGCCCGCAACGGTTTGAGCAGGTAATCGACCGCCCCCAGATCGAACGCGGCCACCGCGTGATCGTCGTGCGCGGTCACGAACACCACCGCGGGTGGTTCCGCGAACTCCGACAGAATCCCCGCCAGCTCCATCCCCGTCAGCCCCGGCATGTCGATATCGAGAAACACCGCATCGACCGGATGCGCCCGCAACACCCGCAAAGCCCCCGTCGCCTCGGACGCCCCGTGCACTTCCCCCACCCCGACCTGCTCGTTGAGCAGATACACCAACTCATCGAGCGCGGGCTTCTCGTCATCGACAGCCAGCACCCGCAGAGCAGCCGCAGTGTCATCAGTGTTCCAGGTCACAGCCCGCTCATCGTAGCGGCTGAGTTTCAGACACCGACCACATACCGCCGCGCCTGCGTGATTCGCGCGGGTTACCGCAGCGGGATGTTGCTTCGTCGCGTTGCCGCTCGATGAGCCACCGGCCGACCATCTGGACGCGCGATTGCCGATGACCCGGCTGCGACGAGTCAGGCGCGGATTCCGGGGCGGAACTTGGGGACTCGCATGCTGACCTTCGTGCCTGCTCCCGGTGCGGTTTCGACGACCAGTCCGTAGTCGTTGCCGAAGGCGGCGCGGAGACGGTCGTCGACGTTGGACAGGCCTACGTGGGCGGCTTCGCCGGTGCGGGTGGGGCCGGAGGTGTCGACGGCGTCGAGGGCGCCGGAGCGCAGCAGGTCGGGGTCCATGCCGATGCCGTCGTCCTCGACGCTGATGAGGCAGTCGGTGCCCTCGTCGCTGGCGACGATGCTCAACTGGCCGCCGTGCCTGCCGCCGCCGAGCCCGTGCCGCACCGCGTTCTCGACCAGCGGTTGCAGGGCGAGGAACGGCAGCACCACGCCGAGCACCTCCGGGGCGATCCGTAACCGCACGTCGAGTGCGTCACCGAAACGCGCCTGCTCCAATGCCAGATACCGTTCGATATTGCGCAATTCGTCGGCGAGTACGGTGAATTCACCCGCCGCCCGGAACGAGTACCTGGTGAAGTCGGCGAATTCGAGGATCAGTTCGCGCGCCCGGTCGGGATCGGTGCGCACGAACGAGGCGATCGTATTGAGCGCGTTGTAGATGAAATGCGGACTGATCTGGGCGCGCAACGCCCGCACCTCCGCCCGGTCGACCCGGGCCCGCGAGGCGTCCAGTTCCGCCAATTCCAGCTGCCCACAGGCATACCGCGCCACCTCGGCCGCCGCACCGAGCATCCCCGGCCCCGGCTTACCGGTGATCACCATCCCGAGCGCACCGACCGCCGCCCCCACATCGATCAGCAACGGCTGTGCGATCAACGTGTGCTCGTCACCGTCGACCAGCACCGGCCGCTCCGAAGCGATGGCCCGCCGCGCCGCATCGGCGAACGACTCGAGCATCCCCGTATGCGGCCCGTCCCACGCCAACAGCACCCCCTCCGCGTCCGCGACCCCCAGCCCCTCGGCCGCCGCCAACGTCCGCAGATGCGGCGCCGCCGCCCGCGCCGACTCCTCGGTCAACCCCCGCCGCAACGGCACCGCCGCCAACGACGCCGTATGCAACGCCTGATGCACCGCCCGCTGCGCCGGAGTCGTCACCACCCGCTGCGTCCGCCGCCAGATCAGCAACACGACCAACGCCATCACCGCCACCACCGCGACAGCGACCACGAAGGTGGTCATCGATCGATCCGCTCAGCCCGCACGCTCCGATTATGACCGTGACCGCACGCCGTCGACGTCTCCGCCGCCGGGATCCGATCGGCGGAAAACGGACACCGCCGAGGACGCGCCGGTGACCTTGACCACGACACGCCGGACCATTGCCAGGCGGCGGCGGGCCGCCCGTGTGGCACGGGAAAACTTGTCGTACCCACATGCCTAGAATGCCAAGGCCAACCCCCGTCGACACCATGGGAGGAAGGACCGTCTTGGCTTCGTCCGGATCGTTCGTTCACCTGCACAACCACACCGAGTACTCCATGCTCGACGGTGCGGCGAAGATTTCGCCGTTGTTCGCGGAGGCGGAGCGGTTGGGGATGACCGCGGTCGGGATGACCGACCACGGCAACATGTACGGCGCTTCGGAGTTCTACAACTCCGCGAAGAAGGCGGGCATCAAGCCGATCATCGGTATCGAGGCCTACATCGCGCCCGGTTCGCGGTTCGACACCAAGCGTGTGCTGTGGGGTGATCCGTCGCAGAAGAGCGACGACGTCTCCGGTTCCGGTGCCTACACCCATATGACGATGGTCGCCGAGAACGCGACCGGTCTGCGCAACCTGTTCAAGCTGTCGAGTCTTGCCTCCATCGAAGGCCAGCTCGGTAAATGGGCGCGGATGGACGAGGAGATCATCGCCCAGCACGCCGAGGGCATCATCGCCACCACCGGTTGCCCCTCCGGCGAGGTGCAGACCCGCCTTCGCCTCGGGCATGAGCGCGAAGCCCTCGAGGCGGCGGCGAAGTGGCAGGAGATCTTCGGTAAGGAGAACTTCTTCCTCGAGGTGATGGACCACGGTCTGTCGATCGAGCGCCGTGTGCGAGAGGGCCTGCTCATGGTGAGCAAGCAGCTCGATATCCCGCCGCTGGCCACCAACGACTGCCATTACGTCACCAAGGA
>NZ_BDBI01000054.1 GCF_001612905.1 Nocardia ignorata NBRC 108230
CCCTACGACGAGGTGTGGGAACACCGCGACCGGATGCCGATCTTCCCGGTCCCCGAAGGCCACACCCAGGCCAGCTGGCTGCGCAAGGAAGTCCTCGAAGGCCTGGATCGCCGCTTCCCCGACGGTCCGTCACGCGAATACCTCGACCGCGCCGACTTCGAGCTCAAAGTCATCTGCGACATGGGGTTCCCCGCCTACTTCCTCGTCGTCGGTGACCTCATCAAGCACGCACTCGAGGTCGGTATCCGCGTCGGCCCCGGCCGTGGTTCGGCCGCCGGTTCGCTGGTCGCCTACGCGATGGGCATCACCAATATCGACCCCATCCCGCACGGTCTGCTGTTCGAGCGATTCCTCAACCCCGAGCGCGTGTCGATGCCCGATATCGATATCGACTTCGACGATCGCCGCCGCGGTGAGATGGTCCGCTACGCCACCGAGAAGTGGGGCAGCGACCGGGTGGCCCAGGTCATCACGTTCGGCACCATCAAGACCAAGGCCGCGATCAAGGACTCCGCGCGAGTCCTGTTCGGCCAGCCCGGTTTCGCCATCGCCGACCAGATCTCCAAGGCGCTGCCCCCGCCGATCATGGCCAAGGACATCTCGGTCGCAGGCATCACCGATCCCGACCACGAGCGGTACAAGGAAGCCGCCGAGGTCCGCGAACTCATCAGCACCAACCCCGATGTCGCCAAGATCTACGAGACCGCGAAGGGGCTGGAAGGACTGATCCGCAACGCGGGCGTGCACGCCTGCGCGGTGATCATGTCCTCGGAGCCGCTCACCGACGCCATCCCGGTGTGGAAACGCGCCCAGGACGGCGCGATCATCACCGGTTGGGACTACCCGTCGTGCGAGGCCATCGGCCTGCTGAAGATGGACTTCCTCGGCCTGCGCAACCTCACCGTCATCGGTGACGCCCTGGAGAACATCAAGGCCAACCGCGGCATCGATCTCGACATGGACAACCTGCCGCTCGACGACCCGGCCACCTACGAATTGCTCGCCCGCGGCGACACTCTCGGCGTGTTCCAGCTCGACGGCGGCGCCATGCGCGACCTGCTGCGCCGCATGCAGCCCACTGGTTTCGGCGACATCGTCGCGGTGCTCGCGCTCTACCGTCCCGGCCCGATGGGCATGAACGCCCACAACGACTACGCCGACCGCAAGAACGGGCGGCAAGAAGTCAAACCGATCCATCCCGAGCTCGAAGAGCCACTGAAAGACATCCTGGCCGACACCTTCGGCCTGATCGTCTATCAGGAACAGATCATGCAGATCGCGCAGAAGGTGGCCGGGTACTCGCTCGGTCAAGCCGACATCCTGCGCCGCGCCATGGGTAAGAAGAAGCTGTCGGTGCTGGAAGAGGCCTATGCCGGCTTCCGCGAGGGCATGCTCGCCAACAACTTCTCCGAACCGGCCATCAAGGCACTGTGGGACACGATCCTCCCGTTCGCCGGTTACGCGTTCAACAAATCGCACGCAGCCGGGTACGGCCTCGTCTCCTTCTGGACGGCCTACCTGAAGGCGAACTACCCCGCCGAGTACATGGCGGGCCTGCTCACCTCCGTCGGTGACGACAAGGACAAGGCCGCGGTCTATCTGTCGGACTGCCGCAAGATGGGCATCACGGTGCTGCCGCCCGATGTCAACGAGTCGGAGCAGAACTTCGCCTCGGTGGGCAAGGACATCCGCTTCGGTCTCGGCGCGGTGCGCAATGTCGGCGCCAACGTGGTGTCCTCGATCATCGCCGCCCGCAAGGAGAAGTCGAAGTTCACCGACTTCTCCGACTACCTGAACAAGATCGACGCCACGGCCTGCTCCAAGAAGGTCACCGAATCCCTCATCAAGGCAGGCGCATTCGACTCGCTCGGGCATCCGCGCAAGGGCCTCATGCTGGTGCATTCGGACGCGATCGACGCGGTGATGTCGACGAAGAAGGCCGAGGCCATCGGTCAGTTCGACCTGTTCGGCGGCATGGACGACGCCGACGAGTCGATGGCGTCGGTGTTCAACGTGAAGGTGCCCGACGACGAATGGGAAACCAAACACAAGCTGGCCCTGGAGCGGGAGATGCTCGGCCTGTACGTGTCGGGCCACCCGCTCAACGGCGTCGAACACGTCCTCGCCGCCCAGGTGGACACCCCCATCCCGGCCATCCTGGAAGGCGACGTCAAGGACGGCGCGCAGGTGACCATCGGCGGGATCCTTGCCTCGGTGAACCGCCGCATCAACAAGAACGGCCTGGCCTGGGCCTCCGCCCAGCTCGAGGACCTGACCGGTGGCGTGGAGGTGCTGTTCTTCCCGCAGTCGTACTCGGTGTACGGCATGGACGTGGTGGAAGACGCCGTCGTGCTGGTGAAGGCCCGTGTCTCGGTCCGCGACGACCGCATCTCGCTGATCGCCAACGACCTTGTGGTGCCCGACCTTTCGGCGATCGGCGTGGCCAAGCCGGTGTCGGTGGTGATGACCACCCGCATGTGCACGCCGGAAAAGGTCAAGGAACTCAAGAAAGTCCTCTCGCGCCATCCAGGCACCTCCGATGTGCACATCCGCCACGTCGGCGCCAGGGAGAAGACCACTCTACTCAAGCTCGACGACGCCTGGCGAGTCTCACCGTCCTCGGCGCTGATGGGCGACCTGAAAGCACTGCTCGGGCCGGGCTGCTTGGGCTGAGCCCGATCATGTGATCCACCGCATCAGCCGTCACGTTCGCCGTCGTCGTCCGGTCCGAGGAGACGAGAGACCCCACCGGGGTCATGGCGAAGGACTACGCGGATGCGGTGGAGCAAAGCCGTCGGTGTGTTGCTCGCGGCGGCGATATGGCAGTCGGCCCCTTGCCCGATCAGGAGACCTGCCGAACTTCCGGACGCTAGTCGGTGCCGACACCCAGGACCCGGCGGGGTGATGGCCGGACAGGGGCGGACGGGCTAGCGTCGAGAGGCGTGATGTCTGTGACGCTGCTCGACTCGCCCCTGTCGACCGCATCGTCCGCTCGACAGATGTGGTCACGGTTGCCTGCACGTGCGGTGGTCGGCGTGGCCGCCGCGTTGATCCTCGCCCAGCTGGTTCTGCGGGGCTGGGTGGCGTTCTCCGGGTTCTTCTACTGGGACGACTTCATCCTTATCGGACAGGTGAGCAGGCACTCCCTGTGGTCGGCGGAGTTGCTGCTGACCAGTCACGACGGGCACGTGATGCCGTTGGCGATCGCGTTGACCTGGCTGGTGACGAAGGTGGCGCCGCTGAGCTGGCCCGTCGCGGCGGCGGTGCTCGTCGGGTTGCAGCTGCTCGCCTCGCTCGCGGTGCTACGGCTGCTCGTCGTGCTGATGGGATGGCGGGCGCGGCTGCTCGGTCCGCTGCTGTTCTACCTGTTCGTGCCCTTGACCGTGCCCGCGTTCGCCTGGTGGGCGGCGGCGGTGAACTCCCTGCCGTTGCAGATCGCGCTGGCCTGGGTGAGCGCGGACGCCGTCCAGCTGGCGCGGACGGGTAGGCGCCGGTACGCGGTATCGGGTGCCTTCGTCTTCGCCGTGGCCTTGCTGTCGTTCGAGAAGTCGATCGTCGTGCTACCGGTGGCGTGTGTGGTGGTCGCGTTGTCGGCGCATGTCGCGGGGCGACCGTGGCGCGATGCGGTTCGTCGCGGGGGAGCGCTCTGGGTGGCGGGCGGCGCCGTTCTGCTCGCCTGGGCCGCTGTGTTCCTGCTGGTCATCCAGCGCCCGCGCGGGCTGACCGGGCCCGAAGACCCCGGCGCACTGCTCAGCCGGGCGCTGTCGGACGGACTGGTCCCCGCCTTGTTCGGTGGTCCGTGGCGCTGGGAACGGTGGCAACCGGCCACGCCCTGGGCCGACCCGCCCGGCCTGACCGTCCTCATCTGCTGGCTACTGCTGATCCTGTTGGCGGTGTGGACAATTCGCTCACGGGCGCGGGTGACTGCGGTCTGGTTGTGTGCTGCGGGATACGCCATCGCGACCATCGCCCCGGTGATCGTGCTGCGCGACGGGCCCGGCACCGCCGCCCTGCTGCTCCAGTCCATGCGCTACTTCGCCGACTTCGCCGTGATCGCCACAATCGGCCTTGCGCTGATTCTGCAGGCACGGCGTTCCGCTGCCGCGCGGGAAGGTTCGTCACCCGACCGTCGCGGGTCCGACACGTCGGACGCTCGCCCACGCACCGCAGGCATGTTGCCGCGCAGCCGTTTCCGGTTCAGGACCGGCTCGATCGGAGGATCCCAGCCGAGCGTACGCCTGCGAACCGGCCCGACATCGCGCATCCCGAGAGACCTGCCCACCTCGACGCTGTTCGCGATACCCGCCGTCCTATTCCTGCTGAGCAGCGTCATCTCCACAATCACCTTCACCCGATCGTGGGAACCGAGCCCGGCGCGCACCTACATCACCGGCGTGCGCGCGGCCCTCCCGACAGCGACGGACGCCCCACTGCTGCCCCAGGAAGTCCCCTGGAACGTCTTGAACCCGTTGGCTTTCCCTCAGAACATGACGGACCACGTCCTCGCTCCGATCGCCACGTCGACTACCTTCGCCGCAGCCACCCCGAGGCTGCGGATGATCACCGACACCGGCGAGATCGTCGACGCGCACGTCTGGTGGAACCGCGCCATCACCCCCGGGCCGGAACCACAATGCGGCCACCGAGTGCGCGAAAGTACGTCGATCCCTTTGGACGGCCCCATGCAGATCCGCGACTGGACCGCCCAGATCAACTACCTCGCCGACCGCGACGGCCGAATCGCGGTGTCCTTCGAAGGCGACACCGAAACCGTCGCCGAGGTGCGACAGGGCCTGAACACGGTGTACGTCCGGCTGCTCGGCGGCGGCGACGCCCTGCGGGTCAGGCCGCTCGAGCCTGAACAGTCGCTGTGTGTGGGGGTGGGACCGGTCGGCGTCGCCGCCTTCCCGCGCTGACCGGACTACCCAGGATTCATGGCGCCCCGCGCAGGCATTTCTTGCCGAGTTGCGCGGCGGCCGGCACGAACGCGATGCCGCTACCCCCCGAGGCCACAACGACGTGGTCGCCCCGACCGCAGCGGCGACTGTGATCCGACTCGCCGGGTGCACCGAAGCCGACGCTGGGCATCGCGACCGATCAGCAATCGTTGCCCGGGCGTGCCGCCGCGTGCCGTGCGATGCTGACTCCATGAGGCAGTTTCGGGTGTGGGCGCCGGAGGCGAGCGCGATGCGACTGCAACTCGAGGGGGTGGTTCACCCCATGCGCCGCAACGGCGGCGGCTGGTGGTCGGTGCGGGCCGATGCCGACCAGGGCGCGGAGTACGGCTTCCTCATCGACGACGACCCGACGGTGCTGCCCGACCCGCGCTCACCGCGTCAGCCCGACGGCGTCCACGCCCTGTCCGCCGTCCATGATCTCGACACCTCCGTCTGGACTGATCAGTCCTGGACCGGCAGGCAACTGGCCGGCTCGGTGTTCTACGAACTGCACATCGGCACCTTCACCCCGGAAGGCACCTTCGACGCGGCGATCGAACGCCTCGACCATCTGGTCGAACTCGGCGTCACCACCGTGGAACTCATGCCGGTGAACGCCTTCGACGGCACCCACAACTGGGGTTACGACGGTGTGCTCTGGTACGCGGTGCAGGAAACCTACGGCGGCCCCGACGGCCTGCAACGTTTCGTCGACGCCTGCCACGCCCGAGGTCTCGCGGTCTGCCTCGACGTGGTCTACAACCATCTCGGCCCCTCCGGCAACTACCTCCCACGCTTCGGGCCCTACCTCACCACCGGCCGCAACACCTGGGGCCAGAGCGTGAACCTGGACGGCCCCGGCTCCGATGCCGTGCGCCGCCACATCATCGACAACGCCCTGCGCTGGTTGCGCGACTTCCACATCGACGCCCTGCGCCTCGACGCCGTCCACGCCCTCGTCGACCACACCGCCACCCACCTGCTCGAAGAACTCGTCGTCGAAACGACCGCGCTCTCAGCACATCTGGGCCGCCCACTGACCCTCATCGCCGAAAGCGACCTCAACGACCCACGCCTGATCGCCCCCCGCGCGGCAGGCGGCTACGGTCTGACCGGTCAGTGGAACGACGACCTCCACCACGCCGTGCACACCGCCGTCTCCGGCGAAAGGCAGGGCTACTACGCCGATTTCGGCTCCCTGGCTTGCCTGGCGCAGACCCTCACCCACGGGTTCTTCCACGCCGCAACCTATTCCAGCTTCCGTGGCCGAACCCACGGCATCCCGATCCGCCGCGATCTGATCCCCGGCAGCGCCCTGCTCGGCTACACCTGCAACCACGACCAGATCGGCAACCGCGCCGTCGGCGACCGCCCCAGCGACTACCTCACCCCCGGCCAACTGGCGGTCAAAGCGGCTCTGGTGCTGCTGTCCGCGAGTACACCGATGCTGTTCATGGGCGAGGAATGGGGCGCGCGCACCCCGTTCCAGTTCTTCACCTCCCACACCGACCCCGTCATCGGCGCCGCGACCGCCGACGGCCGCCGCGCCGAGTTCGCCGCACACGGCTGGGCCACCGACGACGTCCCCGATCCCCAGGACCCCGCCACCTTCACCCGCTCGAAACTCGACTGGACCGAACGCCGCCGTGAACCGCACGCCCGGCTACTGGCCTGCTATCGCGCCCTGCTCGCCCTGCGCAAGTCGAGGCCCGAGTTCGGTGATCCCTGGCTGGAACGGGTCTGGGCCGACTACGACGAGAGCGCCCGCTGGTTCGTGCTGCGACGCGGTCGGATCTCGGTGGTGTGCAACCTGTCCGAGGACGAGGCGGTGATTCCGGTGTACGGCCGGGTGCTGCTGGCGTGGGCACCGGCGACAGAAAACGAAGGGGGAACCCTTGTTTCGGGTCACAGTTTCGTCGTGCTCGAAGAAGGGGAGGGCACGGGGACCGTGGTCACCGACTGATCTCAGGCGGCCACAGCTCGGCCACGGTGCGCGTGAGATCGTTGCCGAAGCGACATAACGGTCGTACGGTTGAGCAATGAGCAACGAGGCTTACGGGCAGGACAGTGCTGCCCTTCCGACCGGTGTGGGCGGTTATGCGCCGGCCGGTTTCGGTCCGCTGGTGCGCGCTTTCGCCGCCCTGATCGGACATCGGCGCGACGCGGGCGGCGCCATCGCGATCTACCGGCACGGCGAACCCCTGGCACACCTGTGGACCGGCAGCGCGGGCGACCAGCCCTGGTCGGCGAACACCGGTTCGATCGTCTTCTCGGCGACCAAGGGTGTCACCGCCACCGTCATCCACCGCCTCGCCGATGGCGGGCTCCTGGATTACCAGGCGCCGGTCGCCGAGTACTGGCCTCGCTTCGCCGCGCACGGCAAGGGCGCGATCACCGTGGCCGACGTGCTCACCCACCGTTCCGGGCTGTCGTCGCTGTCCCCGATCGCCGACAGCGCCCAGGAACTGCTCGACCACGAGCTGATGGAAGACCGGCTGGCCATGGCCAAGCCCGACCGGCTGCTCGGCGTCCCGACCTACCATGCGCTCACCTACGGCTGGCTGCTGGCTGGCATCGCGCGCTCGGTCACCGGTCGCAGCATGAGCGACCTCATCCGCACCGAGGTCACCGACCCGCTCGGTGTCGAGGGCTTCCACCTCGGCCGTCCGGCGGCGGGTTCGTCGACCGAGTACGCCCGCCTCGCGGGCACCCACCTGCGCCTGGCCGGGCACCCGGTGGCCGCCGGTTTCCTCAACCGGGTGGGCTTCCGCATCCCCGGCGCGCTCGGTGCGGCGGCGCGCTGCCTGTATCTGACCGGTCTCAACGGCATTCTCGACGGTGAGGACCCGCCGATTCTCGACACCGAGATGCCCGCGGGCAACGGCGTCGCCACCGCTGCCGGACTCGCCCAGCTCTACGCGGGCCTGGCCGACGGCATCACCCTCGACGGGTCACCGTTCCTGCGCCCCGAAACGCACAAGCTCATCCGGCGCGTGCAGACCTACCGACTCGACCACGCCCTGTTCTACATGCCGATGATGTGGCGTCTGGGCTACCACTCGATGCCGGCGCCCGGTGCGCACACGGCCTTCGGCCACATCGGTCTCGGCGGGTCGTTCGGCTGGGTCGACCCGCGCTCGGGTCTGTCGGTCGGCTTCGTCCACAACCGCCTCGACCAGGCGCTGCTGGCCTACGACCAGTTCGCCATGGGCTGGCTGCTGCCGCTGGTGATGTCGGGCGTGCGCGCCACCCGCGACCGCGGGCAGCGCATCGACCGGGCCGCCGCCTAGTCGATGCCGCCCTTGCCGGTTACTCGGCGAGGGCGCCGGCGAGGTCCGGTTCACGGTCCGCGCGTACGGAGGCCGCGACCGGTGGCTTGCTCTGCGGGATGAACACCGCGACCACAGCCGCCAGCGCGATGGCGCCCGCGGCCAGCCAGAAGGCGGTGGTGAAGCCCGAATCCGCGGGCAGCGCCGTCCCGGCGACGACACTGCCCGCCAGCACGGTGGCCGCAACCTGCGACCCGATCGATGACCCCACCGACCGGATCAGCGCGTTGACGCCGGTGCTCTCGGCGGTCTTCTCGGCGGGCACCGCGGACATGATCAGATTCGGCATGGCCGCCATCCCGAGGCCGATGCCGACGAACGTCACGATCGTGAACCCGATGACAGCTCCCTCGGAGCCGTGCGCCAGCGCCAGCGCCGCGAAGCCCGCGGCGGCGGTGAGCGCGCCGAGGACCAACGGAACAGCGGCGCGGACCCGACCGACGAGACGCCCGGCGACGACCGCGGCCGCCAGCATGGCGATCGAACCGGGGATCATCAGCAGACCCGACCCGGTGGCGTCCATGCCGAAGCCGTAGTCGCCGGTATCGGGGGTCTGGGCGAGCTGGGGGATGAGCGAGAACACCGCGAACATGCCCGCGCCGAACAGCAGCATGGCGATATTGGTGATCAGCACGGTCGGACGCCGCAGCACGTGCATGTCGATCAGCGGTTCGCTGATGCGGGTCTCGAAGGCGACGAAACCGATCAGGACCACCAGGCCGCCGAGGATGAGGCCGAGGGTGCGCGCATCGGTCCAGCCCCACGTCGAGCCGCGGCTCAGCGCGAGCAGCGGCATGGTGAGGCCGATGCTGAGCAGCGCGATGCCTGCGAAGTCGATCCGCGTGGGCGTCGGGATCGACCGCTCCGGCACCCGCAGCACGCCGACCAGCGCGATCGCCGACATGATGGCGCCGGACCAGAAGACCCACTGCCAGGACAGGTGATCGATCAGCAGGCCACCGATGAGCAAGCCGCCACCCGCGCCGATCCCGGCCAGCGCCGAGATGAGACCCAGTGCGCCGCCGCGCTTCTCAGCGGGAAACGTGTCGCCGATGATGCCGTAGCACAGCGGGAAGATGCCACCGCCCGCTCCCTGGACGACCCTCGCGGCCACGAGCACCCAGATCGAAGGCGCCAGCGCCGCGGCCACGCTGCCGAGCGCGAAAAGGCCGAGCGCGATGACGAGCAGCCTCTTCTTGCCGTACATGTCACCGAGGCGGCCGAAGACCGGGGTGAGGATCGCGGCCGAGATCAGGTAGGCGGTGAGCACCCATCCGACATCTGCCGTGCTCGCGTGCAGTTCGTGGCCGAGGATCATGATGCCGGGCACGATCGCGGTCTGGGCGAGCGCGAACGCGGCGGCGGCCAGGGCGAGGAACACGAGATTGGTGCCGAGTCCCCCCGAGTCGTGCGGGGCTTCGGACTCTCGGGTCGTCTGATCAATCATGGGGAGCTCACGCCTCCGTGTGGTTCCGCGCGGTAAATGGACCTTGCAGTCCGTATCGAGAACTATACTGGACTCTGGAGTCCGTTTATTGAAGAGGGTGAGGCTGTGATCGCCATGACCGTCCGATTCGGCACAATCGCAGGGTGACTGCTCCCGAGTGCGACCCGACGACCGACCACGACGTCGACTGGTCCACCAAGCGATCAGATGCCAGGCGCAATCACGAGCGCGTGGTGGCGGCGGCCGTCGAAGTGTTCGCCGAACACGGCATCGAAGCCACGATTCCGCAGGTCGCCGCCCGCGCCGGCGTCGGCAAGGCGACCGTGTACCGCAGCTTCCCGACCAAGGACGCGCTGGTGCAGGCGGTGGCGCAGTATCAGCGCGCCTGGTTCCACCGCCGCGGCCTCGCCGCCCTGGAACAGCTGAACGCCGGCGGTGACCCGTTGACGATCCTGCGCGACCTGCTCGCCGAAACCGTCGAACGCCTCGCCAACGACCGGGCCCTCGCCGAAGCCCTGCCCGAGACCGAGAAGCCGTCGCCCGCGCGGGGCGAGGAATCGTTGGAGTCGATCATCCTCGCGGGCCAGCGGCAAGGCGTGATCCGCGAGGACGTCACGGCCCGCCACGTGCGCGTACTGCTCGGCGGTGTCGCGGGCAGTCTGTTCCGCCAGCAGGAACGCGACCCCGAGCAGTGGCGGATCTACGGCGAGCTGATCTTCAACGCCGTGAAGAAAGCTTGACCGGGCTCACTACGTGAGGTAGCGGTACGCGGGCGAGCCCGGCTCCAGGCGCTCCGCCTGGATCGGCGATTCCTCGATGCGGTGCAGCAGCGAGGCCAGGTCGTCGGTGGCACCGAGCTCGATGCCGACCAGCGCCGCCCCGGTCTCGCGGTTGTTGCGCTTGACGTACTCGAACATGGTGATGTCGTCGTCGGGCCCGAGGACGTCGTCGAGGAAGCGGCGCAGCGCACCCGGTTCCTGCGGGAAGTCCACCAGGAAGTAATGCTTGAGCCCGCGGTGCACCAGGGACCGTTCGATGATCTCGCCGTAGCGCGACACATCGTTGTTGCCGCCCGACACCAGCACCACCACGGTGGAGCCCGGGTCGATATCGATCTCGGCCAGCGCCGCCGTCGCGAGCGCGCCCGCGGGCTCGGCGATGATGCCCTCGTTCTGGTACAGGTCGAGCATCGCCGTGCAGATGGCTCCCTCGTCGACCTGCATCATCCGGAAAGACGCTGTGCCGGTGGGGGATTCGGTGGTGGTGAGCAGCGGGAGCGAGGCGTGCGACACGACCCGGCCACCGAACGACGCCGCCGCCTGGTACGGCAGGTCACCGATGCGGCGCACGGCGGCGCCGTCGACGAACGGGTCGATCTCAGGCAGAGTCACCGGACCGCTCGCCACCAGCGCCGCCGTCATCGAGGCCGCGCCCGCCGGTTCCACACCGAGCAGACCGGCGCCCGGCGCGCGCTCGCGCAGGTAGGTGCCGATGCCGGCGAGACAGCCGCCGCCGCCGACCGGCACGACGACGAGATCCGGTGCGGTACCGAGTTGTTCGAGGAATTCGGCGGCGATGGTGCCCTGGCCCGCCGCGGTGCGCGGGTCGTCGAACGGGGGAACCATGGTCGCGCCCGTGCGGGCCACGTCGTCGGCGGCGGCCGCGGCGGCCGCGTCGTAGGTCTCGCCGACCGCGATCAGTTCGACGAACTCGCCGCCGTGCACGCGGATGCGGTCACGCTTCTGCTTCGGGGTGGTCGTCGGGACGTAGATCCGCCCGCGCACGCCCATCGCGTGACAGGCGAAGGCCACGCCCTGGGCGTGATTGCCCGCGCTGGCCGCGACCACACCGGCGGCGCGTTCGGCGTCGGTGAGCTGCACCATCAGGTTGTAGGCGCCGCGCAGCTTGTAGGAGCGCACGGCGGTGAGGTCTTCGCGCTTGAGATACACCTGCGCGCCGGTGCTCGCCGACAGGCGCGGGCTGTACTGCAGGGGTGTCGGCTCGATGATGTCGGAAATTCGCTGCGCGGCCGCATCGATCTCGTCCGCGGTGAGCGGCGGACGGGTCAGGGAAACTTCGGCGACGTCAACGGTGGAGGACACCCGACAATGCTACCGAGGCAGCCACGGGTGTCCGGCGTCGGCGGGTCGGTCAGCGGGGCGTCAGCACGAAGACCGGAATCTCCCGGTCGGTCTTCTTCTGATATTCGGCGTAATCGGGCCAGACCTGCACCGCGCGGTCCCACCACAGCGCCTTCTCCTCGCCGGAGACCTCGCGGGCGGTGTAGTCCTTGTTGACCGCGCCGTCGCGCAGCTCGACGTGCGGTTCGGCCTTGATGTTGTAGTACCAGACGGGGTGTTTCGGGGCGCCGCCCAGCGAGGCCACCACGGCGTACTCGCCGTCGTGTTCGACGCGCATCAGTGGTGTCTTGCGCAGCTTGCCGGTCTTCGCGCCCTTGGTGGTGAGCAGGATGACCGGTTTGCCTTGCAACGAGGTGCCCTCGGCACCGCCGGAGGCCTCATAGGCCTCCGCCTGCTCGCGCGCCCAATCGGAAGTGCTCGGTGCGTACTCTCCTGTCAGTGGCATGACCAGCACAACGACACTCCCGCCTGTGATGTTCCCGACCCCACCCCGACGGCGAGGTTTCGGTGGACCGAACTCTTGTTTGCGCCTATCCTGTGTGCATGGCAGTGGTGACCCCATCGACAGCATCCGCGACGGTCGACGTCGCCGGCGTCGCGTGGCCGGTCTACAAGCTCGAGGCGCTGGTCGCCGGGCTCGTGGTCGCCGCGCTGCTCCTGCTCGTCGTCGGATCGCCGCAGGTCGCCGTGCTCGCCGCCGCATCGGTCGCGGCCCTTCGCTGGGTCGTCGGCGCCGCGAGCGCACATTCCCGCAGCTGACCGGTCACTCGAGGTCGAGCGAGCTCAGTTCGCCACGCGACACCACACCGAGTTTCGGATAGGCCTTGTACAGGTGATGTCCGACCGTGCGATGACTGAGGAACAACCGCGCGGCGATCTCCCGATTCGACAGTCCTTGCGCGGCCAACCGGACGATCTGTGATTCCTGTGGTGTGAGCAGGCTCAACGGTCCGTCGTCGGCCCGGGCGGTTGCCCCCACGCCCAGGGCGCTCAACTCGGTTCGTGCTCGTTCGAGCCAGGGCGTAGCGCCGAGCCGATCGAAGACGTCGGCACATTGCTCGAGTTGCGTGCGGGCATCGACTTTGCGTTTGTCCCGACGGAGCCATTCGCCGTAGAGGAGGCGGGTCCTGGCCTCCTCGAAAGGCCGGTTGCCGAGGAGGGCGGTGCGGAAATGCGGTTCGGGATCCTCTGCCAGCAGCGCCCGCCCACGTGCCGCCAAGGCGGCGATCCACTGCTGCTCGGCACGCTCCGACCACTCGATGAGCCTGGTCAGGGCCTCGTTCGCGCGGTCGGGGGCGCCGAGGCGGACGGCGACTTCGATCTGGTCCGGCAGCGTGCGCAGGCCGATCACGTGGTGCCGCGCGGGTTCGATCGTCATGTGTTCGAGTTCGGCCTGCGCCCGGTCGAGCTTGCCCTCGCCGAGCGCGAGCAGTCCCCGAGCCGCGTGGGCCCAGGACGCCCCCACCGCCATCGGCCCGCCGAGTTGATCGGCTACCGCCTGCTCCGCCTCGGCGTGGCAGCGCTGTTCGTCGCCGTGCAGCGCCGCCAGGTAGGCGAGGAAGGCATGCAGCTGGCTGACCCACTGTGCCTGTCCGATATCGCGGGCGATCCCCAGCCCTTCCTCGGCGGCGATCCGGCTCTCCCGTGGCCGCCCACCGAACAGCTGGCATTCGGCACGAAAGAACAGCAGCGGCGCGAGCAGGGCGATGCGCCCCTGCTCCCGGCACTCGGCGATGAGTTCGGCGGCCACCTCGTCGACCTGGTCGTCCTGTCCGACGACGAGCCCACTACCGCACAGCTGCACCAGGTCGGCGGGGTTGTCGGCGCCTGCGGCGCGCGCGGCGTCGACCACGGCACGCAGGTCGGTGGTGCGCCTGCCCGACACCGAGCCGGTCAGATAGCGCGCGATCGGAGTGGCCGGGTCGTCCTCCGCCAACCGCAACGTCGTCAGGAACCCGGCCACCTCGTCGAGCTCGGCGGGACCGAGATACCAGGCGGTATGCACCGCCCTTGTCAGGATGCGGGCGGCGGTTTCCGGATCGTCCGTGCGCGCCGCACGGGCCGCCGACATGAAGCGCCGATGCGCGGAACCTGGTGTGCCCGAACCGAAATCGGCTTGCGCCCGCACCAGCTCGAGCCGCTGTTCGTACTCGCCACCACCGGCAAAGGCGCCCGCGCGCTCGGCCAGCCGCGCGGCCTGCTCGGTGAGCCCGGCCTCGGTAGCCGTCTCGGCGGCCAGTACCAGCCGCCGCACCCGCGCCGCACTGTCGACGCTCAGCGCCGCCGCCCGCTCGTACGCCGCGACCGCCCCGTGAAAGCCATTGCGTCGACGCGCCCGATCGGCGGTGTTCTCCAGCCCGGCGGCGGTCTCTTCGTCGGGCCCAGTTGCCGCGCAAGCCAAATGCCAGGCCCGCAGATCGGCGTCGTTATCGTCGAAAACTGCCCGAGTGCCGAACCCGCTCGAACCTCCGGCACCGTTCTCCGAGTCGCCGGGGCCAGTCGTCGAGCAGTCGGCATCGATCACCGAATCGTCGGTGGCACTCATCGAGCTGGTGGCACCGGTACCGCCCGGCCCAGCGGGTCGAGACGCCGCGGCGTGCCCCGCCGGGGGCGGATGGGCCGGCGGTGCGTAGGCGGCGGCGAGTGCGCGGTGGGCGGCGAGTCGCTGGGTCAATGCCGCACCCTGGTAGACCGCCGAGCGCAGTAGCGGGTGGCGCCAGGTGAGTCGTCCGCTGTCGAGGTCGATCATGTCCGCGTTCTGCGCCGGTTGCAGGTCCGGCAGTCCCGCACCGAGGGTGGTGGCGGCCTGCAGCACTCGCCCGATATCCGCCGTGCCCGCCGCGGCGGCGACCAGGAGGACGGTGCGGGCGGCGGGCGGAAGCTTCGTGATTCGGCTGTGGAAGGCCAGTTGCAGGCGCTGGGTCAGGGGGAGCGGGTTGGCCGCATCCACATCGCTGTCGCCGACGACCGACGGAAGTTCGAGCAAGGCAAGCGGATTGCCGCCGGATTCGGCGAGCAGCCGGTAGCGGGTGGCCGGTGACAACCGCGTCGTGCCCGCATCGAGTAGTGCGGCGGCGGCCTCGGGCGGCAGACCGGTCAAGGTGAGCTCCGCCAGTCCGGGTGCCGGGAAGTCATCGGGACCGGTGCGGGCCGCGAACAACATCACCACCCCCTCGGCATCGAGCCGGCGGGCGGCGAACAGCAAGGCGTCTGCGGTGGCCTGGTCCAGCCAGTGCGCGTCGTCGACGATGCACAGCAGCGGGCCGTCGGCGGCTTCCTCGGCCAACAGCGTCAGCACCGCGAGGCCGATGAGCATCCGGTCGGCCGGTGCGTGCTCGCCGAGGCCGAAGGCCGCCTCGAGTGCGTCGCGCTGGCGGGGCGGCAACTGCCCGACCAGTTCCATGCCCGGTTTCACCAGCAGATGCAATGCGGCGAAGGGCAATTCGGCCTCGGATTCGATACCCGCGCTTCGCACTGTCGGAAGGCCCTGTGCCGCAGCGTAATCCAGCAACGCTGACTTCCCGATTCCCGCCTCACCGCGGATCACGAGGGCCGCGCTGCGCCCGGCACGCGCACCGGCGAGCAGGTCGTCGAGCATGGCCTGTTCGGCGTCGCGTCCGTGCAGCATGTGCTCAACCGTATCGCCGTACCGGCGATGACAGTAGCCGCGTCGCGAAAGTACCTATAGGCGACTGATTCGCCGACCCCCACTCGACCCATAACGTTGGTGTCATCGCACAGACAACGAGCGAAACACCAGCTCAGAGACTATTTCGGAGGTCGAGATGAACACCGTCGTCGCACAGTACCTGGAAGCCTGGAACACCCGCGAGCCCGGCGCCCGCCGCTCCGCCGTCGCCCGGCTGTTCACCCCGCAGGTCGGCTACGTCGACCCGATGGTCGCGGTGAACGGACACGCCGAACTCGAAGCCGCCATCGCCGGCGTGCAGACCCAGTTCCCCGACTGGACCTTCCGGCTGGCCGGCCCGGTCGACGCCCACCACGACCAGGTCCGCTTCACCTGGGGTCTCGGCCCCGCCGACGGTGACGCCGTGGTGATCGGTTTCGACGTCGCCGTCCTCGTCGACGGCCGCATCGACCGCGTCTACGGCTTCCTCGACCACGTTCCCGCCGCCGCCTGAAACCCCTTCACACACCAGGAGTTCCGCCATGACCACCGCCACCCGCCCCGGCCGCCTGTCCGCCTTGCTCACCTCGGGTGAGAACCTGCTCCGCCTGTCGCTGCGCACCGATGCCGTCGTCACCGGCGCCAACGGCATCGCCTACCTCGCCCTCGCGGGCCCGCTCGAGCGTCTGCTCGGCCTCGACAGCACCGCGAGCCTGGCGATCGGCGCCTTCCTCACCGCCTACGGTCTGGCCGTCGCCGTCATCGGTGCCAGGTCGCCGATCAACCGGACAGCCGCGGCCGGTGTCGCGCTCGGCAACGCCGCCTGGGTGCTCGCCAGCCTCGCCGCGGTCGTCACCGGCGCCCTGAACCTGACGACGGTCGGCGCCGTGTGGGCCGTGATGCAGGCGATGACGGTCGGCGCCTTCGCCGCCCTGCAGTACCTGGGCCTGCGACGCTGAACCGGACGCGGGATCGCCGAGGCGGTCCCGCGTTTCTCAGCGCACCAGCAGCGCGACCGGCAACCGGGTGAACAACGTGTCCAACCGCACGGTGCCCGCATAGGTGTTGCCGGTCAACCTGTCGGTCCAGGTGCCTTCGGGCAGGGGCAGGGTGGTGTCGGTCCACCCCGTCGCGGCCAACCCGACCGAATGCCGGGTGGCCGCGACGATCACCTCGGGCGACTCCCCGGCGGGCCCGCGCCCGTAGGCGACGAGCCGGTGCGCGTGCTCACCGACCGCGTAGAACGGCCGGTACATCCCGCCGACGAAGCATTCCGGCCGCTCCCGCCGCAACCACAGCGCATAGGCGACCACCCACATCTTCGCCGCCCCTGTGGTGTCAAGAGTCGGTGTGTCGGTAAGTGATTGGAGCATCCCTGCCCGCACCGCGAAGTTCACCGGCCGCCGGTTGTCCGGGTCGACCAGCGAGTCCTCCCACACCTCGGTGCCCTGATAGATGTCCGGAATCCCCGGCGCGCACAGCTGCAGCAGCTTCTGCGACACCGCGTCCGACCAGGCATGCGGTGCCAGCTCGTGGGCCAGATCGCCGATCCCGGTGCCGACCGGCCCGTCGATCACCGCGTCGAGCCAGGCGTGCACCGCCGACTCGAACTGTGCGTCGGGTTCCTCCCACGACGTCTTGGTCCCCGCCTCCCGGATCGACTTCTCCGCGAACAGATGCAACCGGTCACGCAGCCCCGGCACCGACGATGCGGGCCGCCCGTCGGCAGGCCACACCCCGAACATGTTCTGCAACAGGAACAATGCCGTGGCACCGTCGGGCGCCGGGGTGGTTTCGAGCCAGCCGCGCACCCGCTCCGACCAGAGCTCGGCCACCTGCGAGAGCACACCGATCCGGGCGCGCACATCCTCGCCGCGCTTGGTGTCGTGCGTCGACAGCGCGGTCATGGTCGCCGGCCAGCGCTGCGAGCGCTCACTGTTGGACAGGTGGAAATCGTTGACCGAGTGGCCGAAGCGCGCCGGGTTCCCACCCACCTCCTGCAGCGACACCAACCGCGCACCCTGATAGAACATGGTGTCCTCCACCGCTTTCGCGGTGATCGCGCCGCACACCTGGTTGAACCGCGTCGCCGCCTCCCCGCCCACGGCCAGCGCCGTCACCAGCACCGACAGCGGCGCCGTGAGCTCGGCATTGCGCTTCTCCACCTCCGCGACCACCGCCGCGGTCATCCCGGCCAGCGGCGCGTAATCCACCCGGTACACGGGCATGAACGCCAGCACCTCGATGGTCGCGTTGCTCACGGCGAGGGTGTCGAAACTGCCCGCGTTGCCGTCGCGTTTGATCGCGGCGACCAGCCGCCGGATCTCCGGGGCCAGAATGGTTTCGGCGACCGCCCGTTTGATCCGGTGCTCGGTTTCACCGAACCAGGCGCGATCGCTGCCGTGCCCGGCCACCTGCTGTGACAGCTCGGTGAGCGCGGGTTCACCGGCCGGATCGATGAGCACCCCGCCCACGTCGGCCAGTGCGTCGTACCCCGTCGTGCCGTCGATCGGCAGAGTGGCGTCGAGCGGTTCACGATTGGCCAGGATCTTCTCGACCAGCAGCAACCGCTTGGGCCCGATCAGACGACGCAATCGCGTGAGATACGCACTCGGATAGGCCAATCCGTCCGGATGGTCCACCCGGACACCGTCGATCAGGTCGTGCTCGCACCAGGCGGCCAGCTCCCGGTGCGTCGCCTCGAACACCTCCGGGTCCTCCTGGCGGACGGCGGCCAGGCTGTTCACCGCGAAGAACCGTCGATAGGTGCACACGCCGGCCTTCCAGCTCACCAGCCGGTAGTGCTGGCGGTCGTGGATGCGCAGCGCGTTGTCACCGTCGGTGCCGGGCGCGATCGGGAACCGCAGATCGTGCAGCGCGAGCATGGGTTCGGGACCGGACCGGTCGACGGTGAGCGCGGCCGGGTCGTTCTCGTTCTGCAGTACCGGCAGCGCCAGCCGCCCGCCCGCACCGTTGCTCGGACTCCAGTCGATGTCGAAGTACTTGGCGTACGGCGACTTCCGGCCCAGCCGCAGCACATCCCACCACCACGGATTCTGCTGCGGATCGCCGACTCCGACGTGGTTGGGCACCAGATCGACGATCAAACCCATTCCGCGACTGCGCACTTCGTCCGACAGTGCCTTGAGCCCGGCAGGCCCGCCGAGCGCGGCCGACACCGTGGTCGGATCGGTGACGTCGTACCCGTGCGTCGACCCGTGCGCGGCGGTCAGGATCGGGGACAGGTACAGATGCGAAATCCCCAGCTGCTGCAGGTATTCGGCAATCGCCCGGGCATCGCCGAAGGTCAGCGCGTCGGGACGCAACTGGAGGCGGTAGGTGCTGCGCACCGTGCTCGGGCGGATCGGCGCGCGGTGCAGCCGGGTCAGGGGATCGGTCACGTAGGTCTCGGTCATCGTCTCGCTAGGCGGTTCGGCGCAATACGAGCAGGCAGCGGCTGGGCACGGGCAGCACCGTCGCCGCCGCATGAACGGCTTCGGCGGCACCGGTGGGGGTCGAACAATCCAGGGCGAGCGCCCATTCGGTGCCGAATTCCGGCCCGGGCAGCACGAAATCGAGCGCTTCGTCGTGCGCATTGAAGCACAGCAGGAACGAGTCGTCGCTGATCCGTTCCCCGCGCGGGCCGGGCTCGGGAATGCCGTCGCCGTCGAGCAGCACGGCGAGGGATTTGCCGAATCCGCTGTGCCAGTCGCCGGTGGTCATCTCCGCCCCGGCGGGCGTGAACCAGGCGATCTCACGGCGATGCCCCTCGCCGTCGGCCGGGCCGGGGGCGAGGAAGCGGCGGCGCCGGAAGATCGGATGCTCGGTGCGCAACGCGATCACCGAGCGGGTGAATTCCAGCAGGTCCGCGTTCTGCTGCGCCAGCGACCAATCCATCCATGCCAGCGGCGAGTCCTGGCAGTACACATTGTTGTTGCCGAGCTGGGTGCGGCCCATCTCGTCACCGTGGGCCAGCATCGGGGTGCCCTGGCTCAGGATCAGCGTGGCCAGCAGATTGCGCTGCTGACGCGCCCGCAGTGCCTCCACCTCGGGGTCGTCGGTCGGCCCTTCGACACCGCAGTTCCACGAGCGGTTGTGGCTTTCGCCGTCGCGGTTGCCCTCGCCGTTGGCCTCGTTGTGTTTCTCGTTGTAGGACACCAGGTCCCGCAAGGTGAATCCGTCGTGCGCGGTGATGAAGTTGATGCTCGCGCCGGGTCGTCGACCGGTCGGCTCGTACAGATCCGACGACCCGGTGAGCCGCGAGGCGAACTCACCCAATGTCGCCGGTTCACCACGCCAATAGTCGCGCACCGTATCGCGGTACTTGCCGTTCCATTCGGTCCACAAGCTGGGGAAGTTACCCACCTGGTAGCCACCCTCGCCCACGTCCCAAGGCTCGGCGATGAGCTTCACCTGACTCACCACAGGATCCTGGTGCACCAGGTCGAAGAACGCGGAAAGCCGGTCCACATCGTGCAATTCACGCGCGAGCGTCGCGGCGAGGTCGAAACGGAAGCCGTCGACGTGCATATCGAGAATCCAGTAGCGCAGCGAATCCATGATGAGCTGCAGGGTGTGTGGATGACGCACATTGAGGCTGTTGCCGGTTCCGGTGAAATCCTTGTAGTGCTCGGGGTTGTCGTCGTCGAGCCGGTAATAGGCGGCATTGTCGATACCGCGCAGGCTCAGAATCGGCCCTAGATGATTGCCCTCGCCGGTGTGGTTGTAGACCACGTCGAGAATCACCTCGATGCCCTCGGCGTGCATCGCCCGCACCATCGCCTTGAACTCGGCGACCGCGGCGTCCCCGGTGCGGCGGGAGGCGTACTCGTTGTGCGGGGCCAGATACCCGATGCTGTTGTAGCCCCAGTAGTTTCGCAGTCCCTGATCGGTGAGCACGTGATCGTGGAAGAACTGGTGCACCGGCATCAGCTCGATCGCCGTGACGCCGAGCGCTTTCAGGTGCCCGATGATCGCCGGATGCGCCAGCCCCGCATAGGTGCCGCGTAGTTCGTCCGGGATGTCGGGGTGCGTCATGGTCATGCCCTTGACGTGCGCCTCGTAGATCACCGTCTCGTGGTACGGCCGGTTCGGCGGCCGGTCGTTGCCCCAATCGAAGAAGGGGTTGATGACCACCCCGGTCATGGTGTGGCCCAGCGAATCCAGGCCGTAGGTGTAGAGCGAGGGATCGTTGACGAACTCGCCGTCGAAGGCCTTGCCATACGGGTCGAGCAACAGTTTGCCGGGATCACAGCGCAGCCCCAGCTCGGGCTCGTAGGGCCCGTCGACGCGGAATCCATACCGCTGACCGGGAACGACCGAGGGCAGATAGGCGTGCCAGACGTAACCGTCCACCTCGTCCAGATCCACCCGCGTCTCGGACCCGTCCTCGCCGATCAGGCACAGCTCCACCCGGGTGGCCACCTCGGAGAACACCGAGAAGTTCGTGCCCCCGCCGTCGTAGGTGGCGCCGAGCGGGTAGGCCGTGCCCGGCCACACGCTCAGCGGCGTCACCTCACCGGTTCGGTCGTTGGGGCTCGACATGCTACGACAGTAGAGGAATCCGCGTGCTGACCGCGCGTGCTCGCGCTGGGTGCTGCGTCACCCCGCCATCAGCCGCCGCGCGTAGCCCGTGCGCCGGGCCAGCGCGGCGAGCCCGCCGAAAACCCACCGCTGCAGCTGCGCGGGCGGACCGGCCAGGTAGCCGTCCTGGTACTCCCACAGCAGCGCGAGCGCCAACGGATTGCGGGGCAATCGCTGCTCGGTGGTCTTGTTCGCGTTGTCCAGCCCACTCCAGAACTCGAACATCTCCCAGTGCCGCAGCGGCGGCCGGATCACGTGGTCCATCACCGTGCCCTCGGCCTCGTTCCAGAATTCGTGCACCGCACGCGGCGGTGCGGTGACGGTATCGCCCGGTCCGGCGACGATGTCGGCGCCGTCGATGCGGAAGCGCACCTGCCCGCTGCGGATCGTCCACGTCTCGCTGATCTCGGGATGCCAGTGCGGGCCCGCCTGCCTGCCGGTGCGCGGCAGCTCGTGTTCGAGCCGGAGATAGGCGCCGTGCTCGTCGGCGCCGCGGTCGACGAGCGTGACCCGATGCCCGTTGCGGAAGGTGAGGACGGTGCCGGTGCGTGCCATATCCAAGATATAAAGGTAACCTTCCTATATGTCAAGGTCTACGCTGCTGAAACTCCTGGTCCAGGCCACCGACGCCTACGAACGGGAACTCGACAATGCCCTGCGCGCAACCCTCGGCACGGAACTGCGACCCGCGCACTACGCGGTCTTCCGCTATCTGGCGCCGAACGGCTCGCGGGTGACCGCCCTGGCCGAGTCGGCCGGGATGACCCAGCAGTCGATGGGGGAGCTGGTCGCCCATCTCGAACGCTGTGGTTATGTCGAGCGCATCGCTGATCCCGCCGACAAACGCGCACGTCTGATCGTGCCGACGGCGAAAGGCCGCGATGCCCTTGCCGTGGCCGCGCGGGAGATCCGGCGCATCGAGGCCGCCGTCGCCGGCGAGCTGGGCGCCGACGCGCTCGGTGATGTCCGCGCGGCCCTGGCCCGGATTCCCGGTGCGGTCGCGAGTCTGTCCGCCGTCGGCGACAGGTGATAACTTGAACAGCGTTCAAGGCCGTCGCAGGCGGCACCGGGCAACGACGAGGACACGCTGTGGACCTGACCCCCGAGCAGATCACCGCCCTGGACGCCGACCATGTCTGGCATCCCTACGGCGGTTTCCCGGCTACGACCGAACCGCTGGTGGTGGCGAGCGCGGCGGGCACCCGGCTCACCTTGGCCGACGGCCGTGAACTCGTCGACGGAATGAGCTCCTGGTGGGCGGCCGTGCACGGCTACCGGCATCCCGTGCTCGACGAAGCTCTCTTCGCGCAGTCGCAGCGGATGAGTCACGTGATGTTCGGTGGGCTCACCCACGAACCGGCCGCCCGCCTCGCACAGCTACTCGTCGAGATCACTCCCGCGGGCCTGGACAAGGTGTTCCTCTGCGACTCCGGCTCGGTCTCGGTGGAAGTGGCCGCGAAGATGTGCCTGCAGTACTGGCGGGCGCTCGGCCGTCCGGCCAAGAACCGCCTGCTGACCTGGCGCGGCGGCTACCACGGCGACACCTTCACGCCGATGAGCGTCTGCGATCCCGAGGGCGGCATGCATGCGCTGTGGACCGATGTCCTCACCGATCAGGTCTTCGTGCCCGCGCCACCGCGTGAATTCACCCAGGACTACGTCGCCGAACTCGAACACGCGATCCACACCCATCGCGACGAGGTGGCCGCCGTCATCGTCGAGCCCGTCGTGCAGGGCGCGGGCGGTATGCGCTGGCACGATCCGCGCTACCTCACCGAGCTGCGGCGCATCTGCGACGCCAACGACGTGCTGCTCGTCTTCGACGAGATCGCCACGGGTTTCGGCCGCACCGGCGCGCTCTTCGCCGCCGACCACGCCGGGGTGGCCCCGGACGTCATGTGCGTGGGCAAGGCGCTGACCGGCGGCTATCTCACCCTCGCCGCCGCGCTGTGCACCACCCGCATCGCCGAAACCATCAGCGCCGCGCACGGCGGCCTGATGCACGGACCGACCTTCATGGGCAACCCACTGGCGTGCGCGGTCGCGGTGGCCTCGATCGAACTGCTGCGCTCGCGTGATTGGCGCGGTGAGGTCGCACGGATCGAAAGCGAGCTGCGCGAAGGTCTCGCGCCGATCGCCGAGCTGCCGGGGGTCGTCGACGTGCGTGTGCTCGGGGCCATCGGCGTCGTCGAACTCGCCGAACTCGTCGACATGCGCGCAGCCACCGACGCCGCGGTCGACGCGGGTGCCTGGCTGCGTCCCTTTCGCAATCTCGTCTACACCATGCCGCCGTTCATCAGCAGCTCCGCCGATATCGCCTCCATCACCGGCGCCGTGCAAGCGGCCGTGAAAGCCTCGATCCGATGACCGGCCTGAACGGTGTTCAAGTATCCTCCTCAGCTGTGACTACGGATCCGTTGAGCTGGCTGGACGAACGCGCCACCGCGCGCACCGCCGCCGGGCTGCGCAGGCACCTGCGCGTGCGCGAACCCGAGCAGGCGAGCATCGACCTCGCCTCCAACGACTACCTCGGCCTGGTACGTCACCCGGAAGTGATCGAGGGCGCCATCGCCGCGGTCCGCCGCTGGGGCACTGGCTCCACCGGTTCGCGGCTGGTCACCGGGACCACCGCCGAACACGAGCTGCTGGAAACCGAACTGGCCGAATTCGTCGGCGCCGAAGCGGGTTTGGTCTTCGCCTCCGGTTACGCCGCCAACCTGGGTGTGGTGACCGCCCTGGCCGGGCGCGACAGCTTCATCGTCTCCGACGCGGGCAGCCACGCCTCGCTCGTCGATGCGTGCAGGCTCTCCCGTGCCAGGATCGCCGTCGCGCCGCACCGCGATGTCGCCGCCGTCGACCGGCTGCTGGACGAGCGCGTCGAGGAGCGGGCGCTCGTCCTCACCGACTCGGTCTTCAGCGCCGACGGCGACCTCGCGCCGCTGGCCGACCTGCACCGGGTCACCCGGGCCAACGGCGCGGTCCTCGTCGTCGACGAAGCCCACGGGCTCGGCGTCCGCGGGGCGGGCGGCAGGGGATTGGTGCACGAGCTGGGCTTGGCGGGTCAACCCGACCTCGTCATCACCGCCACCCTGTCGAAGGCGTTCGCCGCCCAAGGCGGAGTAGTGCTCGCCGACAACAGGATTCGTGCCCATCTCATCGATGCCGCCCGCACGTTCATCTTCGACACCGGCCTGGCACCCGCTGCCGTCGGCGCCGCCCGCGCAGCTCTGTCACTGCTGCGCCGCGACCCGGCGATGGCCACCCGCGTCCTGGACCGCGCGGCGGACATCGCCCGCGTCGCGGGCGTGCCCGAACCGACCTCGGCCGTGGTCTCGGTAGTTCTCGGCGACGCCCAACGCGCTTACGACGCCGCACAGGCGTGCCGAGCGCGCGGGCTCGAAGTCGGCTGTTTCCGTCCGCCGTCGGTCCCCGAGGGAACTTCGCGCCTGCGACTCACCGCCCGAGCCGATCTCACCGCGGCCGAGCTGGACACCATCGCCGAAGTGCTCGGCGAAGTCCTGGCCGAGGCACGTGGGGACGCGCTGGTCGTCTGACGCGGTCGCCCGCCCGAGCCTGGGCAGGAAGGGAACGGTTCGGTGATGAACCGAGGATTGGTGAGGTAGCGAGATGGGTGTTCTTCTGATCAGCGGCACGTCGACCGATGTCGGCAAGACCGTGGCCACGGCCGCGGTGGCCGCCGCCGCGTCGGCCGAGGGCCGGACGGTCGCGGTGTGTAAACCAGCCCAGACCGGCATCGCGCCCGGCGAACCGGGCGACCTCGCCGATATCACCCGCCTGACCGGCGTCACCCGCACCCTCGAGCTGGCCCGCTACCCGGAACCGCTTGCCCCCGACACCGCCGCCCGCCGAGCAGGCATGCCCTTGCTGACGCTCGCGGAGACGGTCGCGGGTATCGAGACGCTCACCGACGCCGACCTGGTGCTTGTCGAAGGCGCGGGCGGGCTGCTGGTCCGAATGGGGGAGTTCACCCTGCTCGACCTCGCCGAGAAACTCGGCGCCCCCGTTCTGGTCGTCGCTGCCGCCGGCCTCGGCACCCTCAATCACAGCGAACTCACCACAAGAACCCTTGCTGCCGCGGGAGTGCGCTGCGCCGGGCTCGTCATCGGCGCCTGGCCCGATGAACCCGACCTCGCTTCCGAATGCAACCGCGACGATCTGCCCCGGATCACCGGGACACCGTTGCTCGGCGCCATACCCGCAGGGGTGGGACAGTGGGACCGCGACCGGTTCACCGGTGCGGCTCCGGGCTGGTTCGACCAAGATCTGAAAAA
>NZ_BDBI01000055.1 GCF_001612905.1 Nocardia ignorata NBRC 108230
GTCTTTGCTCCCATAGCCCTGACTTTGGGCGACCACTTCGCCGTTGCCGGCCTTGAGCCTCCACCGGACTTTGCCCGCGGCATCGGAAAACAGTTCGAACTTGCCTGCCACGAACTCGTTCCACACCTCGAGAACGTGCCTGACAACTCCTGAGCGCAAACGCCTATCTGCGTCTGACCTGCACGGACACCCAATCCAACCGCGCCAGAACCCCGCGAGGGCGAACGTGGTCAGCAAACCCCGATACGCGCCGCGCAGGCAGGGCACCGACCGGACACCAGCGGACACCTCCGTCGCCGGTGGAACCACGCACCGGCTTGGTGCGTCGATGCTGAGTATGGGAAGAGATTCGATCGATCGGCAGGCCTTGCTCGACGCCGAGCTCGATCCCGATGATCCGGCCGTGTGGGATACCCAGTACCGCATCAGCGACCTGCTGGTTTGCCTCGGCATCGCCCGCCGCACCGTCACACCCGAATAACAGGAGTCGAATATATGTTCGAATAGCTGTAGGGTGACTGACATGGCACAGACGTCGCGACCGGACTGGACCGCGGCCGCGTTGGCCGCGCTCCGCCGACAAGTGCTCGACGCGACCGCGTTCGGTGCGGTGGTGCACCCCGCCCAGGTCGAGGCCATCACCGCACGCCTGGATGCCCATCTGCGGGCCCGGTTGCGCCACGACGTCGTGTCCGGTTGTCCTCGCCGGTTGCATCCTCGGTCGCCGATGGGTTGCCAGAACTACCGACGGGAGCAGTGATGACGTCGTCGGTGTTCGATGCCTGGCCCGAGCAGTTCACCCCACCGCTGCGAATGGTGGTGGATCCACCGCAACCGGTCACCGTGGACCTCGCCGCAGCCATCACCACCCGACCGGCCCATTTCCGGGTCGACGCGGTACCCCTTCGGGTGCGCCAGGGCGGTCTCTACCGAGTTCGCTGTTGTTGCTGCTGATGATGGGCGTGTCAATGGGCGGGTGAGCATGCCCGTGGCTAAGGTCGTCGGCCGTGTCATCCACGAACTCCACGCCGCCCTGCACCCGCGCGCGACGGGTCCGCGTCCGATGTCGCTCACGACGACGGTGGCGACGGTTCCTGCTTGGTCAAGGCCTTCTCCGAGCACCACTGCGTGACGGGCAGTTGGCCGCGCCCATTGGCGGTGGACACCACGAACGAGACCAGTCCGAGCCACCCGCCGTCGGCGCTGCGCGCCCACGCCGATAACACCCCGGGCACCGTCGCGGTCAAGTCCAGGCCGCCGAGCTTGACCCGCATGGGGATCTGATCGCGCCGGAAAGTGATGCTGTGCGACGGCATCGCCACCGACAGATCGACGAGCACTGAGCAAGGGCGGGCGAGCTCACGCCGCATCGACGGCACGAACTCGTCTTCCCAACCTTCGAACATAGTTTCGACTTTATGTCATCCGGCTCGCCGGGACGTGCTCGCGCCGCCGACGCTGCGACAGCCCATGTCTGTCACATGCAGGCGATAGTTGCCACCAGGGCAAGTCCAGCGCGGTGATGGAATTCTCGAGCCTCACCGCATGTCTAGCACTAACTGCAAGTCATGTGAACTCCACTAGACTATCGTGGAGTTATGACCGTCACCGCTCAACTCACCAGCATCAACGACGTCCGCCTGGCCGACAACGACGACTGGACCAGCGAAACCAGTTTCGACACCATCACCGTTCGCGATCAAGACGGCAACGAGGTCGCTTCGTTGACCGTCGAGTCGAGCGAAGACCCCGCACCTTATGACGCCGCGCTCGCCGCCGCCGGATTCACCGACGTCACCTGGATCGACTGATGGCCGAGACCACCCTCGACGCCGTCGCCGAGCAACTCGCCGAAAGCCTCGACAACTACATCGTCGGCGCCCTGGAAGCGATCGGTGCGCTCGACCTCGCAGCGATGACCCGTGACCGCATAGCCCAGACCTCACCCCACTTGGCTGCACAGCTGTGCTCCGAGGATGACGACATCGCCGCACAGACCGTGATCGACCTCGCCGGGGTCGCCTGGCCCGACGACCCCGAGCCGTCGTGGTGGCGCACCCCTGTCGGGCGTGCGGTAGGCCGCTCGGTCGGTGCGGACCTCGCTGATGCGGTGTCGCACAGCGTCGCCGCCGCCATGCTCGGAATCGCGCCGGGCACCGTGTCCACGATGATGGCGCGTGGCTGCGACCTCGACCGTCACCCCGACGGCGGGATCACCAAGGCCTCGGTGATCGCCCGCATCGCGCGCTTGGGCTGAACCGGCGGCACACGACCCCTCCGGGCGGCCGGGCTTCGATCCTGCCGAGGTGCCGTTCTTGCGGGCGGCCGCGTTCAGCGGCATGTCCGATTTGCGGGCACGGGCCGTAACCAGTACCTGGGGCGTGGTGAGCTGGGGTCACCCCCCGTGAACTGCACATAGCACGGTGATTCGCGCTCGGCGCCGAGGTTGATACCTGGTGTAATCAGCGCGCACATCTCTCGCCGACGAGCCTGTCACTTGTGTTCGTAACAGCTCTGACAGAGCAAGCGTTTGGGCTCGACGGCAGTCAGCTGGGTCGAGGCGAAGAGGCCTCGGCACCCGGCACAGCTACTAGGCTCCCTCTCTCGACACGCCAGTCCTGCCTGGCTGCTCGCACACGACCTGCCTCGTCGATCTGCGATCGCTATCGTTCCGATGGGTCGATGACAGCGCCTTGGTTCCGGCGGGCCAACCCCCGCATTGCCGTCCTTCGCCCGTCGGCATGGCCAGCCACGAGGATCGCGTGCGCGAGGGAAAGCCAGCGCATCACCTGCGGGAACTGGGTCAGCGGGAAACGCGGCAACCGTTCGGCAGCGGCACGGAAGCTTGGAAGCTTCGTCAGGTCAGGCGTTGATATGGAATTCGGCCCAGAGTGGGTAGTGGTCGGAGATGCGGTAGGAGGTCTGGGTTCGGGTGAGGTCGGGGTAGCAGTGTGGGAGGAAGTCGAAGTGGCCCGCTCGCTGGGTGTAGGTGAGGTCGGTGAGCAGGCTGTGGTCCTCGGGGGTGCTGAACCAGGCGATCTGGTCGTAGTAGTTGGTGGTGTTGTCGTTGCCGAAGATGGTGCGGTCGACGGTGTCGAGTTCGGTGGGTGCCCAGAGCCCGGTCGATACGAAGGCGTCGAAGAGCGGGTTACCGAGCCGGTCGAGGTTGAAATCACCCAATACCAGCAGGTTGTCGTTCCAGTCGTTGGGTCGGTCGTTCCAGGCGCGCATCCACTGGGCGAAGGCGGTGATCTCGGGCAGCCGCTGACGGGGGTTGGTGCCCCACAGGATGTGGACGGTGGTGCGGATGAACTCGATTCCGGCGCGGGTGAAGCTCGCGGCATAGGGGGTGCGAACGAACTGTTGAGCAGGGTCGCCGGCGGCGGGTGGGAGCACGATCTCACCGACGAGCCCTGAGGGCTGGACTCGGGTGGTGTTGTAGAGGTAGGCGAGTCGTTCACCGTTTCCGTCGTTGTCGCCTTCGGTGACGTCGGAGACGATCGCCCGCCAGTCCGGGCCGAGTCGGGTGAGCAAGAAGCGCAGGGCGGTGGTGTTGCGTTGGACTTCTTGCACAGCGCAGATGTCGAAAGCGGCGATGATCGCCGCGATCAATGTGGTCGCGCGCCAGTCACGTTTCGGGGAGTCGGTGGTGGTGGCGTTCCAGGACGCGGTGAGGTTGCCGAACTCGCGCAGGTTCCAGGTGCCGATGATCACGTTCGAGGCCGTGCGGGCGGGCACGACCGCGTCGACTGCGGTGCGGAGTCGGTTGGCTTGTTCACTGACATCGGCCGGGATTGCCATAGCGTAATTGCATCACAAGGCGCTGGGTGGTCGGTGGTGGTTCAGTTGAACCGAGGAGTCGAGGAGGCTCTCCGATTTGGTGGGCGTGACGGGACGGTGAACATCACACGGTGCGGCTGACCCGGCCCGGAACGGTTGTTCGATGTTCGACAATGCACTGCCAATAGTGAGTCTCGGTCACAGGTTGTGCTCGACAACTCGTCGGCCATGGACGGTTGTTGATCGTGGTCGATCAGTCCCAACGCGTTCGGCTCCCTGCCTGTGATCATGGCCTGCGTCTGCGGGCGCGGTGTCCGAGTGTAGGAACCGCATCTCGCGCCACTACCCTGACGATCGTCATAACCGATCCGTGGACCGACAGGAAACCTCATGGCGCGCAAGGTCGTTGTCACCCTCATCGACGACTACGACGGCACATCCACCGCCGAAGAAACCGTCACCTTCGGCATCGACGGACACACCTACGAGATCGACCTGTCCGAAACCAACGCCACCAAACTGCGCAACACCTTCGAACAATGGGACCCCTACGCCCGGCGAACCGGGCGCACCAAAACCACCACCACCCGCCGAAACGCCGTCACCACGACCACTGCCGTACAGGCAGATCGTCGCAACGACCTCCCGGCTATCAGGGCTTGGGCTCTCGCGAACGGCCACACCGTCTCCACCCGCGGCAGGATCGCCGCCCAGATCATCGCCGCCTACGACGCCACCTCAACATAGGCCTCCAACCCTTCGCGACGGCGCCGGAGAAACGCAGCACACGACTCCCCCGCTCACGAGCCGAGAGCACTGCCTATCCGGGGCACTCCCCCGCGGGTGTCAGGTGTCGTCTCGAGGCACCGACCGCACGCCAACCTTGTGGCACTGCGGTTGAACCGGGACCGCCCTCGGTGGTCCGGGTAGGTCGGCATGGCGCGACATTGCTCTCGACGAGGAGATTCTGTGCCGCCTGGGCGACTCCAGGATGCGTGGTTCGCCTCGACCGGACCGGCCGGTCGAGGCGAAACCTTCCCCGTGCACCCACACTGCGCCACCACGTCGCGGGGCATGACCGACCCTACTCGGGACACCAATGCGATGGTGCGTACCGCGCCCACACTGACAAGATCACCAGCCAGCCCAGTCCCCGCGAACACGGCCGCAGCCTCGTGGCTCCCCGGCAATGATTCCGAAACCGAAGTTCTAGAACTACCACTCCGGCAGCTCGATTCGCGGTGAACACCGCGCCCGATAACCTGCAACGATGACCAGTCCAGGTCCGTTCGAGGACGAGTCCGAATCACTTCAACTGGCGGTGCCGTTCCTCGGCCGGACCATCGATCTATTGATCGACCGTCCTTACGGGAGCCGCCACCCGACCTACGGGTTTGTCTACCGGGCGAACTATGGCTACGTCCCCGGCACACTCGCACCCGACGGCGAGGAACTCGACGCCTACTACTTGGGCCCTTCCGAACCGATCACCTCAGCACGCGGCACCTGTATCGCGATCATCCACCGGCTCCACGACGACGACGACAAACTCATCGTCGTTCCCGATCACGCCAGAACGCTCGATGACGCGGCTATCGCCGCGGCCGTCGACTTCCAAGAGACCACGGGGCAATACTTCATCATCAGGAACTGACCCGGCCGTCGCCCTTGACGAAACCTATAGCGACGCCCCCGACTACATCCTCCCCGCCCCCGCGACCGCGGGCATGTGAGAGTTCAACGCGCACACACTAGCCCTGGCCTCGGCCGATCACAGCGGAAGACGAAGTGCAACGCACTGCCCTCGACCGAGGCGAACCCGCGCCTTTCGAAGAAAACTCTCCGGCCCCACCGGTTCGCCGGGTCCGAATCCACGACGACCGTCACCGCGTCCGCACCCGCCGTGCAGGCAAGCGCGACGAATTCCCCGACCAACACCGCACCGTCTCCCTGGCCCGGTTCCCGCACACCGACCAGGGCCAAATGCCCGCGTGTGGGATTGCCGGACAAGACCTTCCAAGCGCCCAGCCCGTACCGCGAGCAACCGGACCGAATAGCGGTCACCGACTTCGGCCAACCGATGCGGTGCCGCGAAGACGCTATCGCGCAACCGATGACGACGATCGAGGTCGACGAGGAGATTCTTCAGCTGCGGATGTGAGCCCTCGAGCTTTTCGACCACGATCCCATCCACGCGTTTCAAGTGCCAGAACCCCGGTCCGGCAGCTTCTCGGGATGAGCCCACATGTGAAGCCCGCATCGCCGTACCCCGCTGGTGCCGCGACTCAACGGCTTGGAGAACCACACCTCCATTCCGACGCGAGCTCGCTCGTCCCTCACCGACCCACGCCCGGCACATCCTCGACTGATCAATCGGCGCCACGTGCACGCCCAAGCTGTTCGACGAAAGGCATTGCATCCATGCGTAGATCGAGTTCGTTCGAGTTCTGGTTCCCGCTGCGCCAGGTCCTGCTCATTGCCGAGCACGCGATGGCCACCAGTGAGCATTCCTGGCCCAAAGGGGACACCAACAAACCCAACCCCGTGCCGCCGGCACTGGTATGGGCCAAGGACGACGGCATCCATCTGCGGTCCAACGGTCTGCCATGGCTACTCGCCGACCCCACCGAACCCGACGGACCGCCGCTGGTGGTCCACGCGGTCGGCTACGACAACCACAGCCACTTCGACTTCTCCGGTACCGCCGTCGGCGGCGACGACTTCGTCGAATACATCGACCTCACAGAATCTTTCGACGGGGTGACACTGATCGAGATGATCCGCTACCACGCCGCCCACGGCGGAATACTCATCCTCACCGCCCACTTCGACAGCTTCACCATCAGCTTCAGCTCCGCAGCGACCGACAACCTCTGACGCCGCTTCCCTTCCCGCGTTGAGCGTTCGACTGAACGTCCGCTCATGCCGATTACACGATGTCTGATCCAGCGCCTATCGGGTGGGTGGCGCCGCAGACCATCTACGCGCCCGAATGCCCCGGCCAGGTCGTTCGTCGCGGCGGTAGCCGTGCTAAGCACCGCTGGCTGGCTGCTCGTCCACCGATTTCCTGTTGCCCTCGATCCATACTGATCGAAACCGTCGATAGCCCGACCCGAGCCGTCGTGAGCAGGACCGGATGCAAACACGATTGCCCGGAGCCGGCCTGACCGCCGTCACCGATCGTCGCTACATCGGTCGGTCACGGTCTCCTGCGGGGGTTTCGACGTCATCGAGGTCTTTGTCCAGGCGTAACCCTCTCCAGGACGGGTGGCGTAGTCGGCCGTCGCCGGTCCATTCGGTGAACGCGACTTCCCCGACTACGTGCGGTTCGAGCCACATCACCCCGGTCGGGGTCGACCGGAATCCGGGGACCGGTGGATTCGGGCGTTGCAGCGGCGCCAACCGTTCGTGCAGGTCCGTGAGCATTCCTGCGGTGAATCCGGTACCGACACTGCCCGCGTATTCGAGGTTGCCTCGGTCGTCGGGGACCGCGACCAGCAGCGACCCGATCTTCCCGGCCCGTCGGCCCGTCCCGGTTTTCCAGCCGATGACCACCACCTCCTGGTGGGACACGTTCTTGACTTTCGTCCAGGCGGGACTGCGTTGCCCGGACAGATACCAGCTGTCGCGCCGTTTACAGATGATTCCCTCGGCCCCGAGCGCCTGCGAGGCGGCCAGGGCGTCGGCGGCCGGGCCGGGAAGCAGGCCGGGGATTCGCCAGTGTGGTCCGGTCAGCCCGGTGAGTTCGAGTAGTTCGCGGCGTTGGGTGTAGGGCAGCCCGGTCAGGGATCGGTCGCCGATGTGGAGCAGGTCGAAGATCATGAACGTCGCCGGTGAGGCCTGGGCCAGGGTTGCGATGGTGGCCGGGTTGCGTTGATGCATGCGAGGGGCCAACGCCCGAAACGAGGACCGGCCCGCGACTTCGATGACGATCTCGCCGTCGACGACGAAACCGGGTTCGGCCGGGGCGAGCCCGGCCAGTTCCGGCCAGGCCGCGGTGATGTCGTTGCCATTGCGCGATTCCAACCGCAACCGCTCATCGACGTAGGCCAGTGCCCGTCATGTTGACTGAACTACCAACAGATCTCGCGCACTCCGCGCACAGTTCACCAGCATGGGAGTCCAACGAGTGAGCGTGCCTGCTGCCGGGTTGCCCACGATCGGCTGGGTGGCGGCTATCCCCGGTCCGCCGGGGTATCAGGTCCGATTCCCGGACCAGCCCCACGAGGCCTGCGAGATGTGGTTGCGCGAGCTATCGGTCTGCGATTTGAGTCCGAGTTCGTTGCGCAGCTACGGGTTCGATCTATTGCGGTGGCTGCGGTTCCTGCACGTCCAGGACGTGGCCTGGCAAAGGGCCGAACGCGGACATATCCGCGACTTGGTCGAGCACCTGCGCACCGCGCCGGTCCCGCGCCGGCTTCGCCGCTCACCTTCGGCGGCGCCGTTGGGATCGGTCAATCAGATTACTGGGAAGCCGTACCCGACCATCGGTTACGCGCCGCGCACAATTAACCACCAGCTCACAGTGCTTTCGGAGTTCTACGACTTTGCCATCGACGCCGATCTGGGCCCGCTGGTGAATCCGGTGCCGCACCGGCGCGGTCACGGCGGGGCGCGGATCCACGCCCACCACAATCCGATGCAACCGTTCGTCCGCGGGCGACGCGCACCGTATCGGCAGAAGGTTCCTCAACAGCTGCCGCGCGCAATCCCCGACCAGGCGGTCGACAGCTTGTTCGCAGCACTGCGGAGCAACCGTGACCGGGCACTGGTGGCGTTCTACCTGTCCTCCGGAGTGCGGGCATCGGAACTACTGGGGATGCGCCTGAACGATGTCGACGCCGGACACGGCACCATCAAGGTGATCTCCAAGGGCAGCCGGGAACTGGCCGAAGTGCCCGCCTCTGCAGATGCGTTCACCTGGCTGGCGCTGTATCTGATGGAAGCCGACCAACACGGATGCCTGGCCGACGGCCTGGTCTGGCACACATTGCGAAGCCCGTTCCGGCCGTTGACCTATCACGCGACGCGGGCGGTCTTGATGCGCGCGAATACTCTGCTCGGCACAAATCATTCCCTGCACGATCTACGCCACACCGCAGCGACCCGCATGCTCGATGATCCGGCGTTCACGCTCGTCGACGTACAAACGATCCTGCGCCACGCCTCGATCTCTACGACCCTTCTCTACACCCGGCCGCGACTGGAGGACCTCATCGCCAAGGTCACCGAACACCACGCCCAAGCCCGCCCTGACCCGCTCACGCAGATCGGCGACGGCTACAACGCCGCGCAGGTGCGGGAGCTGTTGGGGCTGACCGAATGAGCCTGCACGCAACGACAGTGTCGCGCATGGTGCTCGAGGTGCCCAAGGACCACCGCTTCGGCCCGTCGGGGCGAATCTACCTGTTGGTCGGCTACGACGCCGGTCAGGAACCGCCACCCCGGCCGACCGATGGCCCTGAGCACGAACTGCTCACCACCGGGATCGACGAGCTGGTAGCGGTCCTCGTCGTCCGGCTGGCGCCGATCCTTCCGCCCCTGCCAGGTAATCGGGCACGCTGGATCCGGCATCTGCGGGCGATCTTGGAATGGTTGGCCGAGTACCCCGGCGACAGCTGGGAGCAGCGATGGCTCGCCAGCGGCGCGGACAGCGCACCTCGCGCGTGGGCCCGTCAGCTTCAAGCACAGGGGCGGGTGACCCGCGCGGTCGACGGGCACGGCGCGCTGGCGGCATTGGTGTTGGCTCGGGTGGTGCGGCCGTCGTACTCGTTTCTGCTGTGCACGATGTTTTATGAACTGCCGCAGCGGTTTTCACTGTTCAACGACACCGCGATGTTCGCTCGTCTACGCGAGCTCTCCTCCTACACCGCACATGTTCGACGCGTTCAGCTCGATGCCGAGACCTGCCTGACACGGGTCATGATCCGCACCGGCAAACCACTCGCTGCGATCACCGGTGATGACCTGCTCGCCTATGCCGATCTGGTCCGCGCGTCCGGGCGGACACGCCGCGAGCATCTGGCGTGGGAACTCATGGTCGAACTCGGGCCATTCGCCGACGAACCGCCGACACTGCGGGCGGTGTGGAGCGCCAAAGGCAACAGCCGCCAGCACTCTGCCGCCGGGCTGGTGGACCGCTACGGGCTGCCCGCCGGTCCCGTGCGTGATCTGCTCGTGGCCTACCTCGATGAGATCCGCCCCGGCGTGGACTACTCGACATTCGAACATATCGCCCACCACCTGGCCCGGCTGTTCTGGTGGAACGTCCTCCAAGTTGCTCCCGATCAACACGACCTTCGGTTGAGCACAGCCGTGGTGACTGCTTGGCGCGAACGGTTGGCTGTCACCGCGAAGGGCAAGACTCGCACCGACTTGCACGGAGTCTTGTTCACCGTACGTGCGTTCTACCGCGACATCAGCCAATGGGCGCTGGAGGACCCGGCCCGCTGGGCGCCATGGGCGGCGCCTTCCCCGGTCCGCAACACCGACATCCGAGCGGTCC
>NZ_BDBI01000056.1 GCF_001612905.1 Nocardia ignorata NBRC 108230
GCCGCTGAACGCCACTCGCAACATGCGGGCGCGGATCTGGGCCGCCGGGCCGGCTGAATTGGCCCACAAATCGGGCGTGATCGACCTGACTCAGCTGGAACGAGACTGCTTCTGGGCCTGGGCGGTCATCGAGACGCTCCGGCTGACCGGCGCCCGGATCGAGGAAGTTCTCGAGCTCACCCAGCTCTCGATTCGGCACTACACCCCACCGACTACCGGCACGCTGGTGCCACTGCTGCACATCGCTCCGTCCAAGACCGACATCGAACGCCTCGTCCCGATGAGCCCGGAACTGGTCGCGGTCATGGTCGAGATCCAACGACGAGCAAAGGCCGGTCGGGATCGGATTCCGATGTCGGTGCGCTACGACCATCACGAGAAGGTGCACGGCGAACCACTACCCCACCTGTTCGCGCGGCCTGTCGGTCCCCGCCACGAAGTGTTGTCGACTCACTACGTCCGTACGATCCTGAACACCACCGCCCACGCTGCGGGAATCAGTGACAACGGCACCCCGATCACCTTCACACCACACGACTTCCGGCGCCTGTTCACCACCGAGGCGGTCGGGTCAGGGTTGCCTCTGCACATCGTCGCCTCATTGCTGGGACACCTGGATCTCGACACCACCCGCGGCTACACCGCAGTGTTCCCCGAAACTGTTATCGCTCACCATCAGCAGTTCATCGCCCACCGCCGCGCCCTTCGCGAATCGATCGAGTACCGCGACGCGACCGCTGCGGAGTGGGGTGAGTTCGAGCAGCATTTCCTGCTGCGGCGGGTCGAACTCGGCGATTGTTTCCGGCCGTTCGGCACCCCGTGTATCCACGAGCATGCCTGTGTGCGATGCCCATTCCTGCGATTGGACCCGGCACAGCTACCGCGGCTCGACGACATGGCGACCAACGCCCGGGCGCGGATGAGTCAGGCTCAGGACCGGCAGTGGCTCGGTGAGGTCGACGCCCTGCAACAAACACTGCGCCACATCGACGCCAAGCGCCAGCAAGTCGTCCCACCGAGCTGAGCCTCCGAACACACGCGCACCAGTGGCGTACCGCGAGATCCCCGGAGTGTCCCTGCGGCACCCCCGCTTCCACGGGCTGTGCCCCGACTGTCGCCCACCGAGATCATGGTCCTACGCAGTTGCTGTCGACTATCGGAGTGCTGTTCAGTGCTGACCTGCGGATTGGGTTGCAGTTGAACGGGACTGGCGATCATCGGCGTGTCCCGTGCTCGTCGGCCGTACCGTATCCGGCGGTCGTGGGGGTGCCCGGCTGCCCGACGAGGTCGAACAGATCATCCGCAAGGTCCTGCGAACCGGGTACTTGAGGTCCCGACTCGTAAACGGGAGCCGGTTTCTTGACGGGCTACTTCACCCCGTCAAGGACGCCGACACGCGAACGGCCGGTGCGACACCGTGCCCAGTCGTCCGGTTACCCGCTCAGCGGGTGCAGGTGTTCGGTGCGGGGACGTCGGTGAGTCGTTGGGTCATCCAGTCCAGACCGCGGGCGATGGCCAGGGGGTAGGTCAGCAAGTGGACGGCGCTGGTTCCGGGCAGGATCGCCGGTACCTCGGCGACACCGTCGAGCTGGACGACGACACCTTTGGCGCACCAGTCGGTAGCGAGCTGCTCAACCGACGGGTGCGGCACGATGTCGTCGGCGGCGTTGGAGACCATCAATACAGGCGCGTTCGGAGCGAGAGCACCGATGTTTTGTTGAGCAAGCAGCTCACGCAGGACCGGATTGCGGGTGATGGCGGACGATATCGTCTCGCCGGTGCGTGTCCAGACGCGTGAGTCGAGCGGTCCGTATCGGGCGATGTTTTCGGCGTAGCACTGGGTTGCTGATTCTTGCAGCCAGGTCTGCCCGGCCGGGCTCAGGATGTTCCGGATCTCGGGTCCGGCCTGCGGATAGTCTGCGGCGAGGCCGTTGAGTGCCCAGGCGATGTATCCCTTGTCGATAGTCGCGTCCAGTGCGCTGAGCAGCCGCAGCGGGTCTGCGGGCGGCGCGCCGGCGAAGGTACCGCGTACGTCCAGTTCGGGGGCGTAGCGCGGTTGTAGTTCGGCGGCGGCTGCGGCGGCGCCACCGCCTTGGGAGTATCCCCAGATCCCAACGGGTGCGGTGGAGGTGAGCGTGGTGGGGGTCAGATTCTTGGCCGCGCGCGCGGCGTCGAGAACCGCGTGTGCGGTGGCTTCACGGTTGAGCCAGTCGTGCACTCCGGGGGTGCCCAGGCCGTGGTAGTCGGTGACTACGACCGCGAACCCGCGGGCGGCGAGCAGTTCGATTGCGGGCATTTCGTAGCCGGCGGTGAGCCCGAGCGGTGGGGTGTAGCCCAGCAGCGGTCCGGCTGTTTTCGATGGCGCGCACGCGTCGCCTTGGCCCTGGGTGCCTACGGCCAGGGTGATCAGCGGCCGCTCGCCGGGCCCGGTCCAGGCAGTGGTGGGATCGAGGAACAAGCCGCTGACTGCGATCGGGTTGCCGTGGGTGTCGTTGCTGCGGTACAGGATCCGGGTCGCGCGACCCGGGAACGCCCCATCGGTGCTGGGAATCGACAGCGCCAACGGCAGTGGTTCGGTGCGAAGCACATCTCCCGGGGCGGTGGCGGTCAGATCGGCGGGCGCGTTGTAGAAGTCTTCCGGGGCGGCGTTCGCCGGTGGTGTCTGGACTCCGCACAGCAAGGCCGCGACGGCCGCGACCGCCCCCGCCGTCATCCTTGCTCGAGTGCGCTCGGCGCCTTCTGGTCCCGGGGCAGGCTGCGCCGACGAGGTATGTGAGCTGCTCGTACTCGAGGGTGGGGCTGTGTGCAGGGAGATCGACATCCGGGGGGCTCCGTCGTTGGGGTGGTGGGCGAATGCGTGGTGGCGTCGAACAGGAGGTCTTGCTGTGCGTCGTTCTGTGAGAGGCAGGCGACGCAGTCCGGGGCTGGGTGACTTCCTGGCTTGCAGGAACTGTCCGGCGTCGCGCCCCTGGGGTCTTTCGTCTGTGGATTCAGTGCACGGTGTACACATTGAGAGGGAAACGATCACCGCAGCGGTGCGAACGGATCGCACCACGTCGTCGCTGGTGCCATGGCGATCTCGACGCCATCTTTCTCGGCGCGATCGCGCAAGAACCGGACGGTGGATCGGAAGTTGTCGAACAGCCGGGGCATCGGTCGCATCGGTTCGGTCAGCGGACGCCAGAATCGGTCCCAGTGCACCGGTATCACGCGGCGGGTTCCGACGGCGACGACGGTTTCGTCCCAGTAGCGCCGGCGAAACGCGCCATCCTGGCGACCCAGTGCGCCGACACCGAGGAAGATCACGTCCGCGTGCAGCCCAGCGAGGCAATCCGGGCGGTAGCCCGCGCTGCCGTGCACGATCACATTTCCGGCCGGGTGGGCGAAGTGCACCGAATACGTTTCGCCCGTGCGGAACTGGCGAGCCCGGGCGGGTGGGGTGAGCGGCCCGGATATCTCCCCCGGGCACCGGTCACCGGGACTGTGTTCGCTGTCTCGGATGGAGATGGTGAAATCGCCGTAGCTACGGGGCTTTTCAGCTCTGGCCAGCCGGTAGCGGCGCAGGTCGAAGTCATGTCCTCGCGCGATCTCGCGGGTGGAGTGCGAGCCGATCATTTCAGCGTCGAGGATGGTGGCGACGGTCGGTGCGTCGAGCGCGTGGTCGTAGTGGGAATGGGTTACCACTATCGACGCCGCTTCGGTCAGGCCGAGCCCGTCGAGGGTGGCCGCGATGGCGGGTCGATCCGGGTGCAGTGCGCCGCCGAGTGCCACCCGGCCCAAGCGTGGCCTGCTGATGAATCCGTCGGTGAGCAGCGTGGTGCGATGATCGCGCAGCACCACGCTGGACGTGCCGAGGAATGCGCACTGCAGCGCGCTCGCTTCTGTGGTCGCGGCGAGCTGCGGAAATTGATCCAGCATCGTGTCTGCTATCCCTGCCGCGTGTCGGTGGGCGGGGGCGGGATCAAGTAGTGAGCGGGCTACTCGCATCTTTCGCCCTGGTGCCACCGCACTGCTCCTGTCGTCGGAATCGGTGATCTGCGTCTCAGTTCAATACAGTAGCGTACTGAGTACGAAACTGAATCCAAATTCGGCTAGGCTCGACCTATGGCCGATGCGACCAATCCGGTGAAGCGCCGACGTGGCGTGACCCGTCAGCGACTCCTCGACGCGGCGCTGGAAGTATTCGCCGAGCGCGGTTTCGGAAACAGCAGCGTCGAGCATGTGTGCGAGCGTGCAGGATTCACGCGAGGAGCCTTCTATTCGAATTTCTCGTCCATGGAGGAACTGTTCCTCGCGATGTGGGAGCAACGTTCGACACAGATGTTGGGCGACGTCGGGGCGCTGCTCTCCCCTGGCGAGCAGCCGCGGCTGGGATCACTGGACGACGTCGTCGAATACGTGTTGGCGATGGTGCCCATCGACGATCGGTGGTACCGGGTCAGCTCCGAGTTCACCGCGCACGCACTGCGCAATCCCTCGCTCAAACGCGTGATAGCCGCGCGTGAAACAGCGATCCTCGACACGCTGATGCCGCTGCTGGACCGATTGCTGGCCCAACTCGGGCTCGAGGTCACCGACCGCGCGGCACTGGGACCGGCTCTGGTCGCAGTACACGACGGAACACAGGTCCAGTGCCTGATCGAAGACGACGCCGAAGCCGCCCGCGCCCGGCGGGCCATGCTGTTCAAAGCTGTCGTGGCGCACTTCACGACCCGCGTTGTGCCACCGAGAGAGGACCTGTCCTGATGAGCGCTACCTTCGAACCCGATGTTGTCGTGGTCGGGGCAGGATTGGCCGGTCTGGTGGCTACCCACGAGCTGACCAAAGCCGGGCGGCGAGTGCTCGTGATCGACCAGGAGAACCGTAAAAACCTTGGCGGACAGGCATTTTGGTCGCTGGGTGGCCTGTTCTTCGTTGACAGTCCCGAGCAGAAGCGTATGGGTATCAAGGACTCTTACGATCTGGCGCTGCAGGACTGGTTGGGATCGGCGGCGTTCGACCGCCTCGACAGCGAGGACCGGTGGCCACGTCGATGGGCGCAGGCCTATGTTCGGTTCGCTACCACCGAAAAGCGGCAGTACCTGCGCGACCTCGGCCTGCGCGTCCTACCGTTCGTCGGCTGGGCCGAACGCGGATCGGGTTCGGCTGCGGGCCACGGCAATTCGGTGCCACGGTTTCACCTCACCTGGGGCACCGGCCCGGAGGTGGTGCGAGTCTTCGCCGAACCTGTCGAGCGCGCCGAGACCGCCGGGTTGGTGCGGTTCGCGTTTCGCCACCGCGTCGACGAGCTGATCATCGAGAACGGCAGCTGCACCGGCGTCCGCGGCAGCGTGCTCGAGGACACCGACCTCGACCGCGGAATCGCGTCGTCGCGCACCACGATCGCCGAGTTCGAACACCGGGCGGCGGCGGTGATCGTCACCTCCGGCGGAATCGGACACAACCACACTCTGATCCGCGAGAATTGGCCGACTGCCCGACTCGGCCCCGCACCACAGCATCTGATCTCCGGCGTGCCCGCGCACGTCGATGGGCGGATGCTCGCCATCAGCGAGCAAGCCGGGGCGAACATCGTCAACCGCGACCGGCTGTGGGCCTACACCGAGGGCATCCACAACTGGGACCCGATCTGGCCCGACCACGCGATTCGGATCATTCCCGGACCGTCGTCGTTGTGGTTCGACGCGGTCGGGCAGCGGATGCCCGCACCCCACTTCCCCGGCTTCGACAGCCTCGCCACGATGAAGCAGATCCTGGCCACCGGCTACGACTACTCCTGGTTCATCCTCACCCAGACCATCATCGAGAAAGAGTTCGCGCTGTCGGGGTCGGAGCAGAATCCCGACATCACCGGCAAGGATCTACGCGCGGTGCTCGCCAGTCGGCTGTCCAAGGGCGCGCCGGGGCCCGTCGAGAAGTTCAAACAGCACGGCGAGGACTTCGTCGTCGCGCCGAGCCTGGCCGAACTCGTCGCCGGGATGAACAAGATCGGGCGCGGGCCACAACTGGATGTCGCCGACATCGAGGCGCAGATCGTGGCGCGCGACCGCGAGCTCGACAACCCGTTCGGCAAAGACATTCAATTGATGGCGATTCACAACGCTCGCCGCTCACGTGGGGATCGCATCACCCGTGTCGCCGCACCGCACCGCATCCTCGATCCCGCGCACGGGCCGCTGATCGCGGTCCGCTTGAACATCTTGACCCGAAAGACATTGGGCGGCTTGGAAACCAACCTGGACAGCCAGGTCATCCGACCCGACGGCACCCCGTTTCCGGGGCTCTACGCCGCGGGCGAGGTCGCGGGCTTCGGCGGCGGCGGAGTCCATGGTTACAACGCCCTGGAGGGGACGTTTCTGGGCGGGTGCATCTTCTCCGGTCGGGCCGCCGGCCTCGCACTCGCCGAGCGATTGTGATGAATCCGGCCAGACTCGACCCACGAACGCGCTGATCGTGCGCGACTACCAATCGGCGGACCGGCCCGACAACAAGATCGCGACGATGTCATCGCCATGTCACACCTGATGCGGAACTACCTCGAAGACGTCCACGGTCGCAGGGCGAGGACATCACCACAGCCATCCAGCCGACGCATGCCGGGAGCTCGGCGTGAACTCGCCCATGCGCTCATGTACGGCGATCCGCTCGATGAGTTGGCGAGCCGGGCCGAACTCGTCGTCCATAACAGATACGATCTCGTGGCCGTGGTCGCCGTCAGCGACACCTGCCGGAGTCAGCGAGTCGAAGCGTCGGCGCAATGGTCGGCGCGTTTGGTGTGCTACTTGGACAACGACCCGCTCGGGCACGGCGCGCTACACGTGTTCGATGCCGACGGGGGACTGGTCCTGCTACCGGCACCGGATCACGCGACCAACCGCGCACGGTACACCGACATCGCGCACGGACTGTGCGATCACTTCGACCAGCCGATTGCCCTCGTCGAGTTGCATGATGTTGCACGTGGCGATCTACGTGACGCACAGCAAATGATCCACGAGCTGTGCCGCGTTGTCACGTATCTGCGTAAGCCTCCCGGCGCCTACACACTCGACGATCTCGCGCTCGACTACCAACTCACCCGTCCGAGCCCAGCGCGATGCCGACTCGCGTCGATACTGGCGCCACTTCGCGATCACGGATATCTCATGGAGACGCTGCAGGCGTATTTGCTATTCGGGACCGACCGCAAACGAGTTGCCGAGTCGTTGACGCTGCATCCCAACAGCGTTAGCTATCGGTTGCGGCGCATCACCGAGATCACCGGGCTCAATCCCGGCGAACCGGCGGATTCGCGGAAGCTGGCGGCAGCGTGGATTGCTTCTGAATGGCAAGTCTCTGAGCTGGAGGCGCAGCGGGCGCGCCCAGCGGTAGAGCACGAATGAGCAGACTATCCGTCCAGAACCGTGGCGTCGTGGTCGTGGACGCAGCGCAGTCGCAGGTCGGTAGCTTGTGAGCGGTGTTCGCCCACGTCGACAAACAACAGAAGCGGGCGAAAAGATGACTCCGACACCGATAACCGAGGGCGGCTCGCCGCACGCGAAAACCCGCAGATCGACGCCGCCACGTTCACGCCGACGTGCACAGATAGGCACGATGCTCGACGTCGGCACCAACACGATCCACGTCCGCGAGGACGGCCCCGCGCACGGCACGCCGCTGCTTCTCGTCCACGGCTTCGACGCGTCGATGCACTGGTTCGACAAGCTCACCCCACTACTGACCGATCGTTATCGGGTCATCCGCGTCGACCTCGTGGGTTACGGCTGCACCGGCGGCGACCGAGCTCCGGACGGACCGGCTCAGGGCTCCGTCGTGGCGGCGGTCCTCGATCGGCTCGACGTCACCGACGTGACAGCGCTCGGGCACTCCTTCGGCTGCGATGTCGTGCTGTCGGTGGCCGAGCAGGGCCCCCGCGTATCTCGAATCGTGCTGGTCGGGCAGGCTCCCGACTACAGCTACGCGAATTTCCCCGTGGGGCAAGCACTGCTCACGCTGCCATTGGTCGGCGACGTGATGCACAGACTGGCGTGGCCTGCGGCGACCGAGTATTTCGGTCGTATCGCGTTCGCTCCCGGGTTCGTCATCGATGCTGGGCTCGATGCGAACCGAATGTTCAACGACCATCGGGCGATGGCAGCGGCCGCTGCCCATACGGTCCTCGTCGAACGCAAGAAACGGTTGGCGCACCGACCGCTCGACGTCCAAGTGCGCGACATCGGTCTGCCCACCTTGGCCGTACACGGCCGGTCGGACCAGATGTATGACTGCGCTACCACGCTCGCGCGCTACGCGGCGGCCGGCGCCGAGGTCGAGGTGATCGAGGGTGCCGGCCACTCGCCCAATGTCGAACAGCCCGAGCAGCTCGCCCGGGCGATCCGAGCGTTCGTGGAGCGCAATAGCTGATTTGCGCCGGTAGAAGTCTGGCGCTGCTCTGCGCGAATGTCCGTGCCGTGAACCACTCGTCCGTGACGGCGAATTTCAACGTCGTCCACATGCGGAAATTCACTGGATGCGGGGATGTCCGTTCGCTCTCGCGCTGCGCGGTGGACCGCCCTCGCGGTGTCCAAGGCAGCGCCTACGCCGCAGAGATCATTTCGAGGACCCGCCTACCGACTGATCGGCTGTCGCACAGACCTGCGTGTCCTGCGCACCAGGGACAAGCCAGTTGTGGCTACATCGGTGAACCGTGACGTCGTTCATCGGTGAATTCTGAGGTCGGGCGGACCGTCCAAAATGGCGTATCGGCGAAACCTGACGTCGCGGCAGTGCTTGACATCCGGCGTCGACGACAGGTCCGTGCGGCACTACGTGATGCTCATCGGGGGTCGCGTTGGTCGTTCACAGATCAATGCGTCATGTCAATGCGATGCGAAGCCGCTCACCCCAGATATTCACAGTGTCGATGTCGGCGGGGACGCCAGGCTGCCATGGCAGGGTCGGGCTGTCCTTGGCCTTGTCGACGTAGCTGGGGACAACATGCAGGTGAAAGTGGAAACCGTCTGCCAGGCATCGGCACCACAGCAGTTGAGTAGGTTCACCCCATCGGCACCGAGTTCTTTGATAGCTACCTTCGCGATCCGCTGCGCGGCAAGGGTCACGGCGGCCAGATCTTCGGTGGGGATGTCGAGGAGATCCCTGCTGTGCCGCTTCGGAACTACCAACAGGTGGCCATCCGAAGCTGGGTGAATGTCCATGAACGCGAAGGTTGTTTCGTCTTCGGCTACCTTCACACCTGGGAGGTCGCCGGCCACGATGCCGCAGAACAGGCACTGATCGCTCGTGATCACCGAGGCCAGCGACTTCGTGGACCGGCCGCGACCGGATTATCGCGCTCACAGCGCAGGGCAGCCGACCCAGCTCTGGGGTGTACCTCGCGGAATCGGCGTAAGTGGAGCCATTGACGCGCTGAGCGAGCGAGACATGCGCCTAGGTGGCGTCAGATTTCGCCGATGCCGACGGATCTCAACGCTCCTAGAGGACGTCAGGTTTCGCCGATAGACGACGTCCGAATTCACCGCCCTAACCACACAGCCAATCGTCACGGGACGCTGGAACGGCTCGATACTCGGCGCTTCGGGGCTTCGAGCGCTCGCACGCCCTCGGATCAGCGGCGTATGAGGCCGAGTGTGGTGGCGGTGGCGACGGCGGCGGTGCGCGAGTCGACATCGAGCTTTGTATAGATACGGGCCAAGTGGGATTTGACTGTGCCTTCGGTCAGGTGGAGCCGGTCGCCGATGGCATGGTTGGACAGGCCGTCGGCGACGAGGGTGAGGACTTCGGTCTCGCGCCGGGTCAGGGCAGTTCCCGGTGTGCGCAGCCGGTTCATCAGCCGGTCGGCGACGGCCGGTGCGAGGGTGGTGCGGCCGGTGGCGGCTGTGCGGACGGCGGCGGCCAGGTCCTCCGGTGGGGCGTCTTTGAGGAGGTAGCCGGTCGCGCCGGCCTCGATGGCGGGGAGGGTGTCGGCGTCGGTGTCGTAGGTGGTGACGATCAGTACACGAGGTGCGCCGGGGCGGGCGGAGATGACGGCGGTGGCCTCGGCGCCGTTCATGCCCTTGCCGAACTGAAGGTCCATGAGGACGACGTCTATGTCGCCTTGCGCGGCCCGGATGACGGCGTCCTCGGCGGTGGCGGCTTCGGCCACCACGGTGATGCCGTCTTCGGTTTCCAGTACGGCGCGCAGCCCTGCCCGCACGACGGGATGGTCGTCGGCCAGGAGCAGGCGGATGGGGTGGCTGTCGGTCATGGGCGCGCCTTGGTCTCGGAAGGGGGGCTCAGGGGGAGCTGGACGGCCAGGGCGGTGCCGTGTCCAGGGGTGGATTCGACGGTCAGTGTGCCGCCGAGGGCGTGCGCCCGGGCGCGCATGGCGGCCAGCCCGAACCCGCCTGTCGTCGGGTCGGGGGCGGGAACCTGGTGGGGGTCGAAGCCACCTCCGTCGTCGACGATGTCCACGGCGACGCGGTCGTCGAGGTAGCTCAAGGTGACATCGGCGGTTGTGGCTTCGGCGTGGCGGACGGTGTTGGCCAGCGCCGATTGGGCGACCCGCAGCAGCGCGACCTCGTGCGCGGTGGCAAGTGGAACGGGCTCGCCGGTGAGGTGGAAGCGCACGGTGATGTGGTGGCGGGTGCTGGTTGTGGCGCTCAAGCGCTCCAGGGCATCGGCGAGGGTGGTGCCTTCCAGTGCGGGCGGTGCGAGCGCGGCGACGAAACGACGGGCCTCGGCGAGGTTGTCCACGGCAGCCTGCCGTGCCTGATCGACGTAGCGGGCGGCGTTCTCCGGTCGCACCGGTAATGCGCGTTCGGCAGCACGCAACAGCAGTTGGATGCTGGACAGTCCCTGAGCGAGGGTGTCGTGGATTTCGCGGGCCAAGCGTTCACGTTCGGCCAGCACCCCGGCGGCGTGCTGTGCTGTGGCCAGATCGGCGCGAGTGGCGGTGAGCTCTTCGATAAGGCGCCTGCGCTGCTCGCTCTCCCGATACAGCGCCTGATATCCCCACACCACCGCGACCGCCACGGCGGCGCCGAGGATCGGTCCGATCGCCATGGTGAGGCTGAACGAATTCTTGTGTACGGCGAAGCCGGTGACGGCCGCCGCGGCGGTGACCGTCACAGCGGCCAGTCCGGCCCGGCGGGACAACAGATGAAGCTGAAGGAAGTACAGCGGGAACGCCAGCCACACCCCCTCGGCGGACAGGGCGAGCAGCACCAGCCAGCAGGCGCCCACCGCGGTCAGCCACACTGCGGCGGCGCGCTGTGAGCGGCGCACGCACGGGAGCACAGGACCGGCCGCGTAGACCACGGCGCACAACGCCGCCGTGATGATGATCAGCCCAGCCTGTGGGCGGTGATCGGCGACGGCCCGGCCGACAGCCAGCGCGAGAAGAGCGACGATCAGCACATGCACGCACCAGGCCAGCGCGCGGGTGGTTGGAGTCAGGGCGGGGGCAGTGGTGTTCACAGTCCTTCCAGCTTATGGAGAAGCCCCCGACCCGGCCTCTACCGAAAGTTACAACCGGCGTGCCGCCTTTCGGTGCGGTAAGTGCTGTCCTCGGCCAGATGCCGAGGCGGGGGTCTGACGGCGAGAGTGGAGTCATCCCGCTACACCCGTCACATTCCATGAAAAGGCAGGCCAGAGCCGTGTTCGTTGCCTGGAGAGATTTGAAATTCGCCAAGGGGCGCTTCGCCCTGATGGGTACCGTCATCGTGTTGATCACCCTGCTGGTCGGGCTGCTCTCCGGGTTGACCGCCGGTCTGGGTCAGCAGAACATCTCCGCGATTACCGGTCTACCCGCGGACAAGATCGCCTTCGCCGCGCCCGGTGAGGGCGCGCAACTGTCGTACGCCAACTCCACCGTCACCGAAAAGCAGTGGCAGCAGTGGGCCGACACACCCGGCGTGAACAGTGCCGAACCACTCGGCATCACCACCACCAAGGCGAGCGCCGGTAACAAGAGCACAGGGGTCTCGGCCTTCGGCGTGCAGCCAGGTTCCGCGCTCGCCCCCGAGTCCAACAAGCTCGACGACCAGGCGGCGGTCCTATCTATCACCGCCGCCGACGACCTCGGTGTGACAACGGGTGACACCTTCACCCTGGCCGGACAGAAGATGACCGTCGCCGCGGTGAGCGGGGACGCCTTCTTCAGCCACACCCCGGTCATCTGGACCACTCTCGGCATCTGGCGCAGCACCGCGCCCCCCGCAGGCCATACCGACGGGCCGACCGCCACCGTCATCGCTTTGAACACCACCTCCGGCGCCGACCTCGGTGCCGCCGATGAGGCCGCCGGAACCGAAACGGTTTCCAGGGACGACTCCCTGTCCGCGATCGGCTCCTATACCTCCGAAAACGGCTCCCTGCAGCTCATGCGGGGGTTGCTCTTCGCCATCTCCGCCCTTGTCATCGGCGCCTTCTTCACCGTCTGGACCATCCAGCGCAGCGGCGATGTCGCCGTCCTCAAAGCGCTGGGCGCCTCCACCGCCGATCTACTCGAAGACGCCCTCGGCCAAGCCGTTGTCCTGCTGACCGGCGGCACCCTGATCGGCACCGGCATCGCCGCTGCACTGGGCGCACTCGTGGCCGGCTCGACCGTGCCGTTCGTGCTCACCCCTGCCACCGTCCTGATCCCGGCCGCCGTGATGATCGCGCTCGGCGCACTCGGCGCCGCCCTTTCCATCCTCCGCATCACCTCCGTCGACCCACTGACCGCCTTGGGGAGCGCCCGATGAGCCTGAACCTGACCGACATCACCCTCACCTACCCCGACGGCGAAAACCGCCTCACCGCCCTGGACCAGGTCACCCTCGAGGTGCCCAACGGCACCTTGACCGCAGTCGCCGGCCCCTCCGGCTCCGGCAAGTCCAGTCTCCTCGCGGTTGCCGCCACCCTCATCACCCCCGATGCAGGCACCGTAACCATCGATGGTCAGACAACCACCGGCATGACCCGCGCAGAACTCACCGAACTGCGCCGCCACAAGATCGGCATCGTCTTCCAGCAGCCCAATCTGCTCGCCTCCCTCACCGCCGCCGAACAGCTCCAGGTCATGGCCACAATCGACGGCCGCAAACCGCGCACCGCCAAATACCAGGCCATAGAGTTGCTCGACGCGGTCGGTCTGGCCGACTACGCCGATCGGCGGCCTCATCAGCTGTCCGGCGGACAGCGCCAGCGTGTCAACATCGCCCGCGCCCTCATGAACAACCCCACTGTTCTCTTGGTCGACGAGCCCACCAGCGCCCTCGACCACGAACGCGGTGCCGCTGTGATCGAGCTGATCACCCGCCTCACCCACCAGCAGGCCACCGCTACCGTCCTGGTCACCCACGACCGCTCACACCTGGCCGTCGTCGACCAGATCGCCGAAGTCCACGACGGCCGTCTACATCTGCCTGCTTCTCCCGCTCGGCGCAACCTTCAGCCGTACCCGGCCCGACCCGAGCCGACCAGGCGAATCTCGTAAACCCAGTCCAACCCAACCCGGCACGCGAGCGAAGTCTGCTGATATCGCTGAGCGAGTTGCCCATAGTGACAGTCCCCTTCGCTACGAGGTGACGTTGCGATTCGCCGGACCCATTCCCGCGTCGTGATATCCCCGCACTACCGGCAACCGGGGCGTTGAGAGGCGCGATCTGAATACGAACAAAGCGATCAGACCTCCGGCCGTGCTCGCATGAGATCGGTCAGCCCAGGCGGCCCAACCGCCTGGTCACCGCCGCGCCAGAAGCTGGCAGCCGGATCATCACCGCTTCTCCACCGACGGCGACATCGTCGACCAGTTCGGGCTGTTCGGTGCAGTAGCGCGCGACATGTCTGGCCAACCGGAGAAACTCGGCGTCGGAGCCGTCGAACGATCTGAACTGACCGACGGGCACCTCAGGCCTGATCAGAGTTCCCTGCTGCGTCATGGTCTCGCAGGCGAAGTTCGACCGGGACGACACCGAGACCCGGGTGGCACGCCCGGTGGAGTCGAAGAAGTACGTCCACGCGGTGGTCGGGGCGAGCTGTTCCTGCCCGACCTGCTCAGCCAATCGACGCCACCGCTTGGGCAGTATCCGCTCGGCCTCGGCGATCACCGCGGCCACCGATCGATTCGGGTCGGCGGTGATCGCGGCCAGCCACGGCTCGACGATATCCGCGAGGCCGGTGCCGGCGACGATGAACTTTGCGCCTGCTGGTGCCCGCCACTTGGTGGAGTGCGCCCCGAGGGGCGAGTTGGTCGCGAATGTGTCCATAACAACGGTGATCTCGTCATGGGTGAACATCGAAATCAGCAAGGTCACGACCGGCAGGTTAGTCAGGCCCACCGACAGCATCGTGCGCGAAGGCGCGGTCTGCTGGTCATGATCGCGCAGTGACCGCATCGCGGCGACCGGTGAAGGGTGTTGGGCGTTCTTCTTGCCCTTGGGGATGACCAGCCGGACGGCGACGTCGCGCAGGCTGTGGTTTGCCTGGCGCTGATACGGCGCCACGGAGAGCATGGCTTCCTCGACCACTGTGTCCCCGCCGATGTGGCTTAACTGGCCACTCGAGTTGCCAAGTTCAGAGAAGGATCCCGTCGTGCTTGAGCTCGAACGCCCACCGGTCCCCATCGACTGGCAACGCACCCGCGGCGGCCAGCATCGGCGCGTACCGCGGTAACCCACTCACCGGCTCCTCGCCATCACCACACCCCTTCCACACAACCCGACACCAGCAAACATCCAGCGTAACCCCGAACAGGGTGGTCGTCGGCCACCGCGCCGCGCACACCACCCGATCACCACCTCGACCGAACAGGAGCCCCGAATGAGCACAACCCCACCCGCGATCGACGTGCCCCCCGTGGAATCGATCTCACGGACCGAGTTCGCCGGACGCGAGCACCTCGGCACCGCCGGACCCGTCACCGCACTCCCCGACAACCCGGTCATCGAGTCCTGGCGTGAGCGGCCCCGCCGGGGTTGGCGGGGCCGGTACTGGACCTACCGCCCCGACCAGACCGGGGCATTGCGGCTACATCCGCTCAACGTCGCCCGCCGCACCCGCACCACCCGCTGACCCCCGTTCACCTTTCACGGCGCGCTCCCCTGGCATCAGCTGGTGGTCGCGCCGCTGTCGTCTTCTACCGCAAGGAGTTTCCGTGTCCACGACCACCATCGACCCCGACACTTCGGCTGACCTGGAGCACGATCCCACGCCGGGCACCGACCAACCCGTCGCCGTGCTCGCGCCGCTGCCCGCGGCCGCCGAGGCGGTGAGCATGGACCCGGCTGATCTGGTGATCGGCCACAACGTGCGTCCCGAAGACCAGATCGATCTCGGCGCCCACCCGAAAGAGGTCGAGTCGATCCGACGGTTCGGGGTGCGCGATCCGATCCTGGCCCAACGCGGCCCCGACGGACACGTCGTAGTCGTCGACGGACAGGTCCGCGCGTTGATCGCCCGAACCCTCGGACTTGCGAAGGTGCCGGTCTACGTCGAGACCACCGACCGGGCGATCGATGATCCGGAACGGTTGATCGATCGGGCGTTGGATCAGATCAATCTCAACGACCGGCGCATCGAGTTGACCGATTCGGCGCGCGCGGCCGGGGTGGCCTACATGCTCGACCTCGGTGCCACCGCCACCCGCATCGCCGAGGGCCTGCAAACCGACACCGCACAGATCCGCAAGGCCGGAAAGATCGGCCGATCGAGCACCGCCCGAAACCTGTTGGACACCAGTCAGTTCAGCCTCGATCAACTCGAGGTGATCGCCGGATACGAACAACTCGGCGACCACGCCGCGGTGGAGAAGCTGTCATCGGTGCGGTCGAACTTCGACTACCACGCCGAGATGATCGCCGCCGACCGTGCCCGACGCCGCGACCGGCTCACCGCGGCCCTGCCCTATGCCGCGGCCGGGCACCCGATCCTGCACGTGGAATCCGTCGAGGTCGACCTCGACACCTACGTTCCTGTCGACGACCTCGTCGACACCAACACCAAACCGGTCACCCCTGAGGCGATCGACGCCGAACCAGGACGGTGGGCGGTGGCGATGGACCTGATCGAGAACGCCGAACTGTTCGACCCCACCACCGGGGAGGTCATCGACCCCGACACCGTCGATTTCGACGCCGACCTCCCCGATACCGAACCCGCCGACGGGCTGCGCAGCGCCGCCGGGCTGGAGTACCGGGACGTGTGGATGCCGAGCTACTACCGGCCCGTCAACCAGCTCGACACCGCCGGGCTGCACCGCCGAGACCCCGACACCAGCGGTGACCGTCCCGAAGACGGCGAGGGTGGCGGTGAGGGCGCTGGTGGTGATCTTGCTCGGGTCGCTGCCGAACAGGCGGCAGCGGAAAGCGCCCGCAAACGTGAGGAGCGGCGCCGGGTGATCGAGTTGAACAAGCGCGGCGCCGCCGCGAAGAAGCGGCGACTGGAATTCCTGGCACGGGTGCTCACGTTGCGGACCCCACCGCCGGGCAGCGCCGAGCTCGTCGCGACCTCACTGGCTCGCGACACCACCCTGCTCGGCGGAACCCGCGCCCGGACACTGGCATTGACTCTGTTCAACGCGAACAACAGCACCGGTCTCACCGACACCGCAGCATCAGCCGTGGCGGGCAGGGCGTGGGTGATCACCCTCGGACTCGTGCTCGCCGCCCACGAATCAACCCTCGACAAGGACTGCTGGCGCCACCACTCCTGGCAGGCCAACACCGTCTCCGCCTACCTGCATTTCCTCGCCGACATCGGTGAACACCTGGCCAGCCGGGGACGTGCCAGCGACCGGAACGAACAGTTCCGGCTCGTCGACGTCGAACTGGCCGCCGCCGGCGATCTCGATTACCGCACCATCCCCCTCGACCAGGACTCCACGACCGTCCCCGCCGTGGACGAGCGCTCGGCCGTCGACCACGACACCCCGGAAGAGGAGCAGCTCGCGCACGCCGCGTGAGGGCAGCGGCGGTCCGAATCCACGGAATCGATTCGGACCGCCCCACCCCCCACGCTTCGACAGAAGCCCATTCACTACCCAACCGGAATGAGGCCCGTGATGTTTACCCGGTTCCGAGATCGTCGGCGTTGCGAGTTCGATTCTGTGGCAACCGATCAGGCATCGCCGGTACGGCAGCTCCGCAGCATTCCCGACGCCCCGAACCCCGACCTGGTCGACGTGGTTCGCTCCCACCTCACTGACGCCGTTGCCCGCGACCGCGACGAGCGCGCTGCCGCACGCTCTCCCGACCGCGTCCTCGATCTGCAACGTGAGCGCACCGTGTGGCTGCTGTTTCAGATCAGCACCGCGCAAGAAGAACCTGTCGGCGCACAGAATCTTGCCTGGGCCGTCGCGCTGCTGCGCGACCGAACCATCCGCGACATCATGTACGGTCTCGCCCGCAGCGAGTACCACGGAGCGGCGGAGGCACTGTGGCTCCAGATCGCGGCGGCGACCCACGGTCACGACCGCGCCGAGGCCGTCACCTTGTTCGCCTACAGCGCCTACCACCACGACCACACCGCGCTCGCCAGGACCGCCCTTGCCACAGCCCTCGATGCCGACCCGACCCACCCCATCGCGGTGCTGTTGGCAACCGCGCTCGACGAGCGCTTGCCACCCCAACAGATCCGGGCACTCGCCGAGGCCGCAGTAGTGATTGCGGCCGACCTCGGAATCGACATCACCTGACCCGCAGCGGTCAGGACCCGGTCGCTCTTCACAACCTTCACCGCATCCGGGCCAGCCCCGAGCACCCGGCGACATCGACAAGGACCAGCCGATGCCCCGACTACACATCGATGACCGATTCCACATCCTGGACGAACATGCGCGCACGATCGTCGTCGCCGACGTGTCCGTCCACGACGCGCACGCCGAACTCGAGGAAATCCTCGCCGATCACAAGAACGCCGATACGAGCATGGAAATACTCGAGTTCTGGGATCGGGCCCGAGTCCAATCCCACTCACCCACTCATGGGCGGGCAGCTTTTACACGTGGTACCGGATCATCCCTGTCGAACCGGGCGATGCCGACGCCAACACCCAACTGCTCGCCGCGGCGCTGCGGCGCCGCTGGCCCGCCGCCGCGTTCACCGTGATGCCGACCGGTGACAGGTCGGTGTCTGTTCGTTGGATCGACGGCCCCTGCAACGCTGCCGTGTACGACTACTGCCTGCACGTCGAAGGTTCGCGCGGCACGTTCGACTCCGCCAGCTACACACGGATCCTCACCCACCGCGCGTGGCAGTCCGTCGCCGGACTGGTCGAGGCCTGGTTGCCGGTCACGGTGCCGCGTACCGACAGCGGCGAGATCGACTGGTTGGCAGCGGAAGCGATCGATCTCGACGGTGCCACATTGGTCGCCGGTCACCGTGTGTGCGGTAAGCCCCAGCTGATCTCGGTCACCCTGGGCGAAATCCTGCGGCACCTACCGGACGCATGCGACCTGACCGATCAGCGCGGTCCGACTATCGCGCCCGCATACACCCTGGAGCCCGATGCCGAACAACTTCGATGACTTGACCACCCGCACCAGGCTCCGCATCGACCTGGTGATCGTCGGCCACGTGCTCATCCGCCACCACATCCCGGCGGGCGCGGTGGTCACCCCGTTTCCCGACATCGATATCCACCACTGCACCGGCACCCCCTACCGGCCTGTCGCGTTGGTCCTGTCCTATCAAGGTCTTTCGGTCCCGGTGGCGAGCCCCGACGAATTGCTGCAAGCATCTGAGGCTTCGCGCACGAAGTTCCACGGCAGTCTCGTGCCGGTCTGGTTTCACCGACCCCGCAGCCGGCTCGTGCTCGCACCCCACCACTGGGCACCGGGCGAGGAGGATTCGGCCCCGATACCCGCTGGTGTTCGCGCGCACCTGCTACAGGCGCCCGACGCCATCACCGAGATCTACCACCCGACCGTCATCTAGCCGTCGCTCATCCCCGGATCCACCTGTATATCCGGCCCACCCTCTCCTCGCCATGTCGGCATCTCTCGCGTTCGACGACAGCCTTTTCAGGCCCTGACTGGAATGAGGTTCGTGATGTTCACCCGTTTGCGAAGTCGTCTGCGGTACGCAGTATCGCTTCTACTTCGTGCGGCGCAAGGCGCCGCTGAGTTCGATTCTGTGGCAACGGATCATGCGCCGCCACTACGGCAGTTCCGGGTTGTTCCCGATGCAGCTCGCGTGGACCCACTGCGACGCCGGACTCGAAGTCAGCTTCGGCGCACCCGGCGACAACCACCTCACCATCCACATCGACAACCCGACCGACCCCACCCTCGCCACGATCGTCGCCCCGACGATCGCCATCCCCCTGACCTACCGCCAAGCCCGTGCCATCGATGCCGGGTTGTCGCGAGCCGGTCGGATCAGTCACAGACTCGGCCGCCTCGCGCAGGACTGAACAACCCACCCGGACCGGCCGACCGCTGACCACCGCGGTGAACACCCCCAACTTTGAACGAAGGAGCACATCATGGCTGGAGAAACGGTCATCACAGTCATCGGGAATCTCACCTCCGATGTCAACCTGACTTTTATCCCCGCAGGTGATGCGGTCGCGCATTTCACCGTCGCCTCGACCTCGCGGGTGTTCGACCGCACCACCAATCAGTGGCGTGACGGGGAAGCGTTGTTCTTGCGCTGCAACATCTGGCGCGAGGCCGCGGAGAACGTGGCCGAGTCGCTGACCAGGGGCGCACGCGTCATCGTCGCCGGGCGGCTCAAGCAACGCAGCTACCAAACCCGCGACGGGGACAAACGCACGGTGTTCGAGCTCGAGGTCGACGAAGTCGGGCCGAGCTTGCGGTTCGCCCGCGCCACCGTCTCACGCACCGGGCGCAGCGCGAACAACGGCAACGGGTTCGGCACCGCCAACACGACCCCAGCGGCCCGCCTGCCCGACTCCGCCACTACCCCGTCCATCCCGAATTCAGCTGGCCCGTGGTCTACCTCCACACCGGCGCGCGCGGCGGGCGGCGAGGAGTGGTCCGAACCAGTCTTGGCCGGTGTGAGCGTGGGCGGGGTGGGGGAGCCACCGATCTGAACGCACCGGCCTGGCCACATCAGCTCACGTCATCTCGGTCTTCGATCGGCGCGTGAAGATTCCAACCACAGTGGGGAGCGTGTGAAAACAATGAGTACGAGAGGTTTTGTCGGATTTGTGGCTGACGGTCGGGAAACCATCGTCGGGACTCGGTGGGACAGCTACCCGGAATGTCTGGGCGTCAGTGTTGTCGAATTCGCGCGGGCGGTGCACGACTGGTCACGGGTGCGAGCATCTGCCGCGGCACTGGTACATCTCGATGACGAGACAGCCGAGGACTTGATCATCGACTCGACACCGGCCTCCGAGGCGGACGTGCACCGGAAGCGGGGCTGGCCCGACTCCTTCCAGCCCTACGACATCAACCAGGTGTGTCCGTCGCAGCTCCTGGCCGACGGCTGTGTTTGGCACCTTCCCAATTGGCCGGGTACCTCGATCTGGTGCCAATGGGGATACTTGTTCGATCTGGACCAGAACGTTCTGGAGATCTACTACGGCGCTCCCATCACCCGTACTGCGCCTGCGGAGGGCCGATTCCACGACCGAATCTCGGAGTGGGAAAACGACCATCCCGTCGAGATCCTCGCCACCTACAGTCTGAGCGAACTGCCCGACAGGGAAAGTTTCGTTCGCACACTCAATGACCTGGCAGATCGCAGAAACCAGCCCGACACAGAACGGGTCGGGTAGTGCCAAGGCCGATTCCGGGATGGCCGCGAACCTGACCCAGCCCGAGACGGTGAGAACCGCGCCGTATTCGAACTCGAAGCCGACACCAGCTTCGGCTTCCCTCCAGCGCAACACCGCCTTGCCCATCAGCTTCACCATATTGGCCGCGGGTCAGGCCGACGCGCGCTAGTGACAAGGTGCCCTCGGCGCCGACGACGATGATCCCGTTCTTGACGCGTTCGACAGAGCGAGTAGCTGATGCTCATCGTTCTGGCCCGGGTCGTTCCCAATGCCGAAGGCGGGCACGAGCATTTCCGGGGGGGGGGGAAGCGCTGGCCCTTCCCCTAACGCCAGATGGCCCACGATCAGCGCCGGAGAATTCGCGTCGAGGTCGATACGCAACTGGTCAGGGGTGTGAATCGTGTCCGGTATGGGACTGGCGAGCCGGGCCGCGGTGTCACTGGTGGCCTCGGACATATCGTCACAGTCGGAGGCTCCTGAATCGCATCGATGGATCGAAATTCTTTTGGCAGGCTCGCCCCCGCTCAGCCGGCCGTGCGCAGCCGCGACACCGGCCCCGGTGGCTGTATCACCATCGAGAGGCCAGGATTCGTTCTCTCGCTCGTCGACTACTACTCAGCGACGGTCACGTACCACCTGACTCGCCGCACGGTCGCCTACCGTTCCTGCGACCGCACCGCACCGTCGGCGATCATCGACGTCCTGCCCCAACGACCGGATCAGCATCACCGGCATCTACCTCTGAGCACCCACCCCACTCTCCCAGCGTCCGGCGCAGACGTTGTCCCGGGACCTTTCAGCTGGCCAGTGGGTGGGTAGGTGGTGGGTCGGGGCACCGTGCTGGGGTGGGCCCAGCCGCTCGAGGGCTACCAGGCCATCGTGCGCCACGCCGTCGGGCCCGCGCCCGGCGGAAACGAATCCCCCGCGCCCGTCCCAGCCCCAGCCGGCGGTCGGGGTTGTGCGCGCGGGGAATTCGCCCCCGCACGCAGATGGCGCGTTCCCGCCGTCGTGTCGCCCGCTGTCCTGGTGAACAGCCCTCGGCTGGGCCCACCCCAGCCCGGCACCCCTATTTCGCGAAAAGCGTGGCAGTTCCAGCGCGCCCAGGTGCCGAACCATCTCGCCGTCCACAGTCAGGAGAACAGCTGTGTCCGTTCACGCACCCACCGTCTCCCCCACGATCACCCTCTCCACATACAGTGTCGAGCCCGGGTTCGACGTGCACGATCTCACTCTGTCTGCTTCCGATATCGTCGGCGCCGAGCCGCCATCCGGCGAACCCGGCACCGAAGCATCGGTGGCGGTGCCGGATACGCGGTCGTTCCTGGATGCGATCTCGGCGATCGAGCTTGCTTTCACCATCGATCGCAAAGCCGCGATCGCGATGTTCCGTCCGGCGCTGGACTTGGCGACCGATGCCGACTGGGACGTCCTGGATTTCATGGTCGAATGCTTCACCCTCTACCCGCGTGAGTCGGCGCTGCTGCGTCTGCGGGCCCGCTGGGCCGCCGGTGACGAAACCGAACGCGAACGGTTGGTGCGGTTGGTCCCCGACACCGACCCCGGCCTGCACTCCCACGACAACCACGCCCTGGCTCAGCTCATCGAGACCCGCGCCAGAACGAACGGCACCACCGTGGCCGAAGAGTTCGCGGCGTTCCAGGTCCAGCTCGCCGCCGCCGAGATGCCCCGCCAATCGATCCGGACCTGGCGCAACCCGCTGCCACGGCTGGCCATGCCCGCCTCCCGCCGCATCGATGCCGCCCGCCTGGACCCCGAGCAGATCCGGGCCCGTGTCCTCGCGCGGGGCAAGCGGCGCCCCGCGGAGCCGGAACCGGTCGAGGTCGCCGCGTATGTGCAGGAGAGCTTGTTCGTCGACACCGAAGTCGTCGAGCAAGCCCGCTTGCGTCAACGGTGGGCTGAGTTGATCGCGCGCGGAGTCACTCTCACCGCCGGTGCGCCGCGAGGGTGGACACCGCGTCGCCCCGGTGAACGGGCGCCCCTGCCCGCTGACTTGGCTGAGGCGATGTGGGATCACCAGTACTGCGTGCACGTCGCCGATCAACGCGACCACGACCGCGCCCTGGCCGGTGAATCGACCAAGTCCCCCGAACACTCCCACGCCTGGGCCGCCGAACGGACCGGGCTGCGCTCCCGCGCCGACCGACGCGAGGGGTTCGTGTTCCAGGGCAACGGTCTCGACGACTTCGCCACCGCCATGACCCCGGTCGCCGGGTGGCGGTGCGTGTCGTGCTTCGTCGAGCGCCCCACCACCGACCAACGACCCGTCCACGCCCGTGATGGCGTGTTGCGTAGCGACGACGGACTGTGTGACTACTGCCGGTGCGAGAACCGTGTCGGGTTGCCC
>NZ_BDBI01000057.1 GCF_001612905.1 Nocardia ignorata NBRC 108230
CTTCCGCGCTCCCCCCCACCTCCCCTTCGCTTCTCTCCGCCCATTTAAAAAGGCAGACGTCTGGCATTCAGGAATTGCAATTCGATAACTTCCGTGTCGAGAGTTGTCGAGAGTTGTCCAGCGTAGTCCACACCGATATTTTCACTCTTGCACAACACAATTCGGGACCGCTTCATGGATGTATGGTCGCCACTATTCATCGAGTCTCGGCAGGCAACGGATACCAATACTATTTACGCAATATCGCCGCCAACGACACCACCGCAAGGGGTCGGTCATCACTGGCCGACTACTACTCCGCCCACGGCGAAGCACCCGGGCGCTGGCAGGGCAGCGGCCTGACAGCGCTCGACATCCTCCCCGGCTCGGAAGTGACTGAGGCACAGATGCAGTCACTGTTCGGGCTGGGGATCCATCCGAACGCTGAACAGATCGAAGATCGGGTTTATGCGCATCAGATCAGCTTGGGTTCCAACAACCGCGAAGCCACTCGGGCAGCGGAGAAGGCATCGAAACTTGGTAGGTCGTTCGCCGCCTACAAAGTCCAGTCGCAGTACAGAAACCGGTGCTCCGAGGCTTTTCGTGCCCACAATTTCGAACAGAATCTCCCGCCTACGACCGCCGTCCCGGACGACGAACGTGCCCGCATCCGGACCCGAGTAGCCACAGAAATGTTCACCGCCGAGTACGAACGTGCCCCCTCGAACACCCGGGAGTTGTCGGGGTGGGTCGCGAAGAATTCACGACCGAAGCACTCCGCTGTGGCCGGTTTCGACATCACCTTCAGCCCCGTCAAGAGCGTCTCGGTACTGTGGGCGCTCGCTCCGTCCGAGGTTTCGCGCCGGATCGAGGCCGCGCACCGGCACGCGATCGAAGACGCGGTGAGCTGGTTGGAGCGCAACGCGATCTTCACTCGCCTGGGCCGCAACGGGATCCGGCAGGTCGACGTCGAGGGCGTCGTCGCCGCGGCGTTCACTCACCGTGACAGCCGTGCCGGTGATCCCGACCTGCACACCCATCTGCTGATCGCGAACCGCGCGCGCGCCCTGGACGGCAAGTGGCGCACGATCGACTCCAGAACCCTGCACGAAGCGGTCGTCACCGCCTCGGAAATCTATGATTCCCGGCTCGAGCACCACCTCGAAACCGACCTTGCTCTACAGTTCGAAGCCCGCCCCGGCCGGACCCCCGAGCAAGTCCAGATCCGAGAAATCGTCGGCGTACCGGTGGAGTTGATCGAGGCATGGTCCCAGCGCGGCGCGGCGATCATCGCCCGCCTCGACCAGCTCACCGCAGCATTCCAGACCACGTTCGGACGTGAACCGTCACCGAGCGAGGTCTATGACCTCTCCGATCGCGCGACCCTGGAAACCCGCCCGAGCAAACACCTCTCGGCGTCACTGGCCGAACAACGCGCCACCTGGGCCACCCAAGCCAGGCACCTGTTCGCCGGCCGCGACACGATCGAAGACGTTGTCACCCGCGCACTATCGGCGCCATCGACACCACGTCCCGAACCGGATGCCGAGTTCATCACCGCGGCCGCCGAGCGTGCCCTGGCCGGGGTTTCGGCGAGACGTTCGACCTGGCGGGTGTTCAACCTGCGGGCCGAGGTCGAACGCCAACTACGCGGGCAGATCTCGGCCACAGACTGGACCTGGGTTCCGGAAAGAGTTGTCGCGGAGGCGACGGCGCCACCGGCGGCAGTGGCACGCGGTGACCCCGACCTCACCGAGCAACCGAGCTTGCGGGCTGTGTCGGCGTGGTTGGGTCGCCGCGATTCCGCCGCTGTCCATGTTCGTGCGAACTCCCAGATCTACACCACCGAATCCACGCTGGATGTCGAAACGGCGTTGATCGAGCTGTCGGTCGAGCCCGGCGCCCGCGTCCTGGACCCCGACCTGGTGGCCGCGGCGGTCTCCGACTACAACACCGCCCACCCGGATCGTCGGCTTAACGCCGGCCAGGTCGGTGTCATCTCCGCCTTCGCCACCTCCGGGCTCCGGATCCACACCGCCAACGCCCCGGCCGGAACAGGCAAGACCACCGCGGTGCAAGTCCTCACCAGCGCATGGCATTCCAGCGGCGGCACCGTCCTCGGCATGGCCCCCACCGCAGCGGCGGCCGCGGTGCTCGGGGAGTCGATCGGTACCCGCGCCGAGACCGTCGACAAACTCCTCGACGTCATCGCACGCCACACCGCCCGCCCGGATTCGCCGGCCATCGTGCGGGATTCTCCGCCGTCGCTGCCACAGTGGGTGCTCGATATCGACAACACGACCCTGGTGATCGTCGACGAGCACGTCAAACTCAGCAACACCAAACGCCTGCGGCTGCTGCAATTTCTTTCCGGTCGCGGTGCGACGGTGCGCTGCATCGGCGACGACCGGCAGTTACCTGCGATCGAGGCCGGTGGCAGCGACGCCGACATGAACGCCGCCTCCCCGGAACAAACCCTCACCCTGTCCCATGTCGTCCGATTCGCTTCCACCGGCGAAGCGACCGCGTCGATCGGGCTGCGCGAGGCCGACCCGGCCGCGCTGGCCTGGTACCTGGACAACGACCGCATCCACGCCGGCCACAGCGGATCGGTCTACGACGACACCTACCAAGCCTGGACCGCCGACGTCCTCGCAGGCCGTGACGCGATCATGCTCGCACCCACCCACGAAGTCGTCACCGCCCTCAACGCCCGCGCCCGCGCCGACCGCCTCACCCGAACCGGTGCCGAGTCCGGACCGGCCGTGGTGCTCGCCGACGGTCTGCTCGCCTCGATTGGTGACATCGTGCGCACGCGACGCAACGACCCGAGGCTGCGTTTCGGCGCCCACGATTGGGTCCGCAATGGCTACGCCTGGACCGTCACCGGCGTCCACGACGACGGTTCGCTGACGGTTTCGCACCGGCACCGCGGCGCCGACAGCGGCGAAACGGTGCGGCTGCCGGGAGAGTACGTGCGACATCATGTGCGCCTGGGCTATGCCTCGACGATCGATTCCGCGCAAGGAATCACCGCCGACACCGGCCATGTCGCGTTGTCCGGACGCGAATCCCGTCAGCAGCTCTATGTCGCGATGACCCGCGGGATCCACGCCAACCACGCCTACATCGTCACCGCGCTCGACGGCGCCGAGGGCGCGATCTACACCGAACCCGCCACCTATCCACGCACCGCCATCGAAATTCTGCAGCGTGTGATGGCCCGCGACGGCGCGCAAACCTCCGCCCACACCGCACTCCGCGACGCCCTCGACCCCTCTCTGCGGATCGGGCGCGCAGTCGATATCTACCTCGACACCCTCGGCCTGGCCGCCGAACACGCCCTCGGCGCCGGACAACTCGACGCCCTGGACCGGGCCGCCGACACCGTTCACCCGAACCTGACCGACAGCCCGGCCTATCCCGTACTCCGCCAACACCTGGCCTTGATCGCGCTCACCGGCGCCGATCCGCTCGTCACGCTGCGCGCCGCCGCCGACAGGTGGGAACTCGACACCGCGGCGGACCCGGCCGCGGTCCTGGATTGGCGTTTGGACCCCGCCGGTACTCATTCCGCAGGCGCCGGTCCCCTCGCCTGGACTCCCGGCCTGCCCAACCAGGTCTTGGATCGGGGGCTCGCCGCGCCTGTTCGCGCCCGCGAACAGATCGTGGCCGCACTCGCCGCACAAATCCGCGACACCGCACAGCAGTGGACACCGGGCACCGCACCAGCCTGGGCACGCCCGCTCCTGGGCACCGACCCCGCCCTCCTCGGCGAGCTCGCGGTCTGGCGCGCCGGTCTGCACATCGCCGACACCGACCCCCGCCCGACCGGCCCGACCCGCTACACCCACCTCGAACGAACTCACCAACGCCGACTCGAACAACAGATCATCGACGCCCACGGAGACCCGGCACTGCCCCGCAACCGGTGGGCCGAGGTCGTCGACGCCATCGATTCCCGCATCACCACCGATACCTATTGGCCTCTCGTGGCCGACAAAATCGACCTCGCCGACCGCGCCGGGCTCGACATCACCACCCTGCTCACCGACGCCGCCGCCCACCACGCACTGCCCGACGAAATGCCCGCCGCCGCCCTCTGGGCGCGCCTCGAGCTCGAACCCTCCGCGCTCGACACCATCGACGGCGACCTGCTGCGCCCCGAATGGCTACCCGATCTCGAAGCCGTGCTCGGCACCGACATGACCGAACAGATCATCACCGAACCGGCGTGGCCACGCGTCGTCGCCGCCGTCGAACGCGCCAGCATCACCTGGGCGACGTGCGATCTGCTCAGCACCGCCTACGAACTCCTGCAAGGCGCCCAACCCGACGACACCGCCCCGCTGCGCCCCGACCAGCTCGCCGCCGCGCTCGCCTGGCGCATCGACGTCCTCCACCACCACACCCCGACAGCACAACCACCCACTTCAGACCCAACTCCGAGCGCACCAGAACCCGCTCGACCGGCCGACAACCACGATCAGCCACCGATCACAGTCGCCACAGAAGGCCCGGCGCCGAGCCCTACAAACGATGCCCTTACCGCCGACACCGATCCCCGCAGCACCGACGGTGACCCCGCAAACCGCGTCGAATACATCGCCCACCTGTTCGCCTCAGGACACGTCTCCGAGGCCGTCTCCGCGTTCAGGACATTTCGAAACGAGCTCTCCGAGGAACAACACGACATCGTGACCGCTGTCGCGGAAACCCTCTACCGCAACAGCTTCCCCGTCGCACGAGCTCGACTCCGATGGGCCGCCGAACAATTCCCGCACCACCGCGCGCTGATCAAGGCATGCACACCGGCGACCGATCCACATACCTTCCACCGCGACGGCAGCGAGGCACACCGCGCCCGCTCGCATCCCGTCTACGACCACCGCGAACACATCGATCCCACGCTCACACCCGCAAAACTCGACCCGGTTCAGGCCGCAGGCAACGACGCCTTCGACACCTACCTCGACAACACACAAACCCTCGCCGACCACGAGCCAACGACCGCGGACCGTTCCCAACCATCCGCAGGCGTGTTCACTCTCGACTATGACCTGGCCGCGATCCCCGCCCTCACCGGCCTGCCGTGCGTGGACTGCAGCGTCGAACGCCCACGCAACGCCAGCATCCCGGTACCCCCGAGAACCTCCGACGACGGCCTCTGCCACTCCTGCCGTGACAACAAGCGACCAGGAATTCCCGCTCACAACCCCACCGAGCACCTGACCGCACGATGCGCACACATCGCCGAAACACACCCCGCCCCAGCAGCGTTGGCGATGCTGCGCCGCGACTGGCGCGCCCTCGACCCGGCCGGGCGCACCGTCATCCAAAAGTGGCTGGCCGACCACCCGATCACCGAAGAGCAACTCCCGATCCTCGGCCCGCTACAGCGATTGTCCGAACAGGAGCTCACCGACGCGATCGACGGACTGACCCAGCGGCTCAGCAACATCGCCACCGAAGCCGAGTTCCTCGCCCCCACCCGACACGACAACGTCGGTTCCGAGCCCGACCCCACCACCGTTTCGCTCTCACACGACGCCTACAACGCCCGCCACATGGCGCGCATGCGCGCCGACGAACTCGACAACGCCATCCGCCGGCTCCGCGCGGCCAGCGACGCACTGGCCACAGCACGTGAAGAACTCGACGCTCTACCGCTGATGCGACGAGCAGCGCGCAACACGATCCAGACACGTATCAACACCTTGACCCGTGAACACCGCCAACTGCACGAACAACACCGCCACGCACGCAACACCGCCCGCGCCGCGAATCGACACGCCAACGAACTCAACGCGCGAGCCGAACACGCCGCCGCCGCGGCCGAGGCACACAGGAGAGAAGACCAAGCTCGTGCCACCGCCGACAACGATGCCGCACGCAACGCCACGATCGAAGCGCTACAGCACGGCATCGAATCCGAACTCCGTGCCCACCAAACAGAACGCCGCCGGCGGAACGCGCTGACCAGCCCGCAACGTCACCAGGAGGAGCGCGCACGCATACAGCATGCGGCCAGCGCCGACGAATTCGCCGTCATGGACGACCGCGGGATAGACCACCGCCAGCCGGGCGACCAACCTGGTCTGGGGCTCTAGCGTCGGCTCAACAAGCCACCGTTCGTCAGCTCGTCTGAGTCGACGGCGCTGGCAGCGCCGAGCAGGTCACGGTGCCAGGACATCGGGGCAACCGTCGAGGTCGGCGTGCCAGTCGTCGCCGAGGGGCGGCGATGTTAGGGCCGACCCGCAGCGACCAGTCGTTCTCGTAGCACGCTCAGCGCCGACGTCCAGGGAAGCGGCCCGGTGTCGGCGTCCTCGGTAATACGGACGAATCGCACGCCCCACTCCGCAAGACGGTCCCGCGCCAGGCGGACAGCAGGAAAGTTCATCTGTTCCTGCTTCGCATGGGGGATCGCCACGACGGGTAGCCCGCCCCCTACTGCCTCCACCAACATCGCAAGCGGAAGTGTGTCACCGATCCCGGAAGCCCACTTGGCCAGTGAATTCGTGGTCAGCGGCGCGGCGATGATCGCATCGGCAGGGGGCAGCAAGTCGTCGGTTCCCGGCTGTTTGAACTCCGAGCGCACCGGGTGGCCGGTCTGCGTTTCCAACGCTTCAATGTCGAGAAAGCGGGCACCGTTGGGCGAGGCGACCACACAGACATCCCAGCCGTCCGACTGCGCGAGATCGACCAGTTCACCGACAGTGTCAGCTGGTGACGCACCGGTCACGATCGCATACAGCACCCGAGTTCGCTCAGTCATGAGTCCCATCATGGCAGCGCTACCAGGCTCTGTCCGGGTTAGACCACCGCTACACCTACACGCTGGGCCAGGTTGCCCAGATCGCCCGCGGTGAGGCTGCGCTTGGCTTCCAGCATCATCTTCGCAACAACCTCCTGCACGGTGTCGATGTTCCGAACATGTTCCGGTGCAATACTTTCCGCTCGTAGAAACGCGTCGAGGGCGATCTCGTGGGCACGACGCGAGGCAGCCGCACGCCCGACTTCGACCCAGTACTGAGCGGCCCGGCCCGGCGTCGGCAAGGTTTGCGGCTTCAGCTTGCTTGCCAGGTCGAGCACGGTATCCGGCTCATCTGCTTCCATGGCAACCGACATCTTCCACAGCGCCACGTTCGACGAGCCGAAGGTGGTGTTGGCGATGACGGTGGAGTGGTCGGCCGTAATGGAACGGTCGAGCCGCGCGGCGTACTCGGCTGCGTGTTCGAGGTGATCGCGGGGGTCGCCACCGGTGGCCGCTGTCGCCAACGAAGCCTGCAGATGCAGCATTCCGACTGCTTGCACCTCGTTTGCGGTTTGTGCTCGCGCTCCGGCGAGCGCCGCAGTCGTTTCCGCGCGATCCAGCGCGGCCTTCGCCGAGGCCGGTCGGGCCAGGAGAACCTGGCTACTGACGAACGCCGCCGCCGCGACCCCTGGTCGACTCTCGATCGTGCGAGCAGCGTCCTCGGCGGCACGCGCGGCCGTCCATGCCTCCGCGAGGCGTCCTCGGGCACGCATCACCACCGAGGTGTCGAATGCAACCTGAGTCAGTACGTCCCAGGCGATGCGTTGATCACCCTCGTTGCCGTCCCGTGTGTACCGGTAGAGGTCGGTGATCAGCGGTCCCACCAGCAGCGCAAGAGTGGTGTACTCGCCGGCCATGTTGAGCCGTGTGACTGCCCGGCTGGCTGTCAGGAGCGCGGACATCGGACGAAGCGGGCCGTTGTCGGTGACGTTGCCTGCGGCCCAGAAGGCAGTTTCGATGTCGGTCACCAAGCCGGAGAAGTCATCGGCCTCCGCCAGTTTTGCGCCGAATTCAGCCGATCCTCGATCAGGTGAGCTCGCCGCAGGCACCATAGTTGGCTCACCGCCGGGGTCACTGCCGGTCGGTTCATCAACGGCGATGGCGACCCTCTGTTTGCGGGCAGGTTTTGGGTGCCGCGCTCGCCAGGCAGCTTCGCCCTCGGCGAGGATTTGATCGAACCGCGCCCGGTCTTCGGCCGTAGTACGTTGCGCATAGGTGGTGTCGAGGATCTCCTGCTTTTCTGAGCGGGGTTTGACCGCGCTCAGTCCTGACCGCCAGTTGTTGACGGTGGTCGTCTCGACGCCGAGCATCGCGGCGAACTGGCGGATCGGCTGCCTCATCGCCTCTTGCAGCGCGGCAGCTTCGAAGCCGGTCCATTCCCGCCCTCGTATCATCCGGCCCCCAACTTTCCAGCTCCTGAACTGGGAAATGCCTACGGTACGCCTACGCTACGCCACCGCTGTGCGGTTCCTTCCGATACCGCTGACGGGCCACGATTTTCACCAGGAACCCGTTTCCGGGGACGCCGAGGCGCAGCCGCCGAGACGTTTCCCCTCGAAGTTGGAAGCGTCATCAGGGAGGCCGCGCATGACAGACCGCATCGAGCTGAACTCGCACCCGTCCGCGGCGAGGCGTGGCCTTCGCGAAACTGGCAATTCGGCCGGTGCCCACACCGATGTCGAGGTCCCTCAGCGCTTCGATCGCTCGCCGTCGACCCTCGTGCGGCAACTCGAGGCGATGGAGGCTGCCGGATGGGTGACCACCGTTGCCGAACCGTCCGGAGAGTTCCAATGACACAAACCAGCGCCCCGGTCCACCCGTACTACGAGACACCCCGGGCACGCTGCGAGTTCTATCGCAGCATCTGCTCGTTGCCCACCGTGGTCGACCCGGACACGGGCCGGATCACGATGCGAGCCGGGCTGGTCGGGGCGGTGATGATGCCGACCGGGCTGGGCCAACGTGTCAAGTCCAGCCTCGACTTTCGCGGTCTCGCACCGCTGTCGATCATCGGTCACCCACGCGCCGACATGTGGACCTTCCTCGTGCGGGCTGATATCCGGTCGATCGGCGACCCTGCCGAGGTCGCGCGGTTGTGGAAGGCACGGGTGGTGGTGATCCGCGACGGCGATATCGCGCTGCCGTCACCGGTGCCCGACCCCCTGATGGTCCGCAACTGGATATCACCGGCCACCAGCGCCTTCCGGCCCTCAGGGGCCGTGGTTATCGCGACCACGCTATCGATCTTGAGACCGGCCCAACGATGAGCAGCGGCAACCAGTCGCCGTGCCCGAACGAGCCCGACGTCCACCTCACCGTCCGAATTTCCAGCGTACGAATGGATTTCGTCGCATGTCTGACCGCCGCGCTGGTGTTCGTCTGCGACGTAGCCGCACGCCGCCCCGGAACAGTGGCCGTCTACCCCGGCCACAGGGCCGGACTACCCCGCCTGCCCAACGAGCGCCTCTATCTGCTGCCCTGACCCGCGCCTCCACGCGCACGTCCGACCACTCGAATGGCCTTGGCACGACGACCCGGCGAAACCCACCACCATCCTCGCCCGGTCCTGGCCCCGTGCGAAGGCGGCCCCGGAGTCGTCCCAGCGGTTCCGGGGCCCCGAACACTCCACTCGAAGGACCTGAACATGTACGCCCAGTTCGACATACCCAAAGTATCCCGCTCGCGGCGACGCCGATGGATCGCTGCCGCCGCGCTGGCGGCTCTCGCTGGTCTTGCCGTCGTCGCGGCACTGACAGCACCCGACAGCGCAGCAGCACCACGCGAATTCCCCTGCGCGGGATCCACTACTCCCTCGGGGGTGGTCACCGGGTCGGGTCCGGGTGACACAACGAGTGGTCCCGCCGCGATTCTCGGGTTCAATTACGCCTACTACGTCCACCGCTCCGCCGACCGGGCCCGCCAGTTCTTGATCGGCGAGGCGGTCGTCAAGCACGGTGACTGGTTGCAGTCCGGAATCGATGCTCTGCCAGCTGGGACCCGCCACTGCGTGACCATCTCGCCCCTGGACACCTTCGGTGACACGGACCTGTGGGCGGTGACCGTGACCGAGTACCACCCTCACGGCGAACCCTTCGCGCCCCGGCAGATCATCACCACCCGCACCGTCGACGGGCAGACCTGGATCAGCTCCATCGCCCGAGCGTGACCACTCTCAGACCACCTGAATACCTCGGACTCACCGTGCTCGGATCATCGGCCGGTTGTGCCCGAGGGTGGTGCACCGCCCCCGGAGGCCCGTCGTGATCCCCGCACCTCCGGGGCGCTCCCCCAGCACTGACCACACCCGGCGGACTCCCCGCCGGAGGCCCCTCAACCACCCCGCAGTGAACGAAAGGTTCGAATCATGTCCTACTCCAGCTGGTACGCCGTCGCCGAGGGCGGCCTGGAAACGTTGCAGCGCAGTCTGATCGACATCGAGGCCGACACCAAAGACCAGCGCAGCTACAGCCCCGACATCATTCCGGGCCTGGTCCAGACCCTCGACTACGCCCGCGCGGTCTTGACCAAGTGCTCGGCTGTGCTGGGGCTGCCCGATGACAGCGAGGCGACGGCGGGCGTGCGGTTGCAGCGCCAGGCCGTGCTCGATGCCCCTGGCCACCGCTTCCATATGCTCATCGGTGAGGCCGCGCTGCGGCGCACGGTCGGCAGCCATGCGGTGATGGCCGCCCAGATCCGTCAGCTCGGCGACATCCTCACCGCACGGGACAACGTCGAGATCGGCATCATTCCGCTCGACGCCGAATTCGTCGCCCCGGCCGACAATTTCGTCATCCACGACTCGACCGGAGTCGACGTCGAGGCCGTGACCGGGTCGATCGAGACCGCCGACGCCGACGAGGTCGCCCTCGCCCAACGCACCTTCGACCTGCTCGCCAGCCAAGCCGTTTACGGCGAGACCGCCCGCGCCCTACTCGACCGGGTACTCGCCGAGCACGTCGGGCCCGGCATCTGATCCATCCGACCGGCCGCGAGGCCCCGCACAACCAGCGCCGTACCCCTCGTCACGACGCCAAGTGGTTGTCCGGGGTCTCGCGCCAACCCCTTCCGGCGAGGTGAGGACATGACAAACCAGACGAGGCTGGACACCAGCCGCGCCAACGCTGCCCGCGTAGGCAATGTTCTGCTGGGCGGCAAAGACGCCTACGACCTCGACCTCAGGGTCGCTGAGCCCCTGCTCGACAGCCAGTTCGCGGTCGCCCTGGTCGAGTCACGCCGCTTCGCCCGCCGCGCCGTCGAGCACCTCAGCAACGAACACCAGGTGCGGCAGGTGGTCGAACTCGGCTGCGGATTCCCGCTGCCCCCAGACATCGGCGCGATCGCCGCCCGCGCCAACCGCGCAGCCCGCACCCTCTACATCGACAACGATCTGCTTGCCGTCACCCACGCCCACGCTCTACTGCGCGAGCCGCAGACTTTCGTCGCCAAGGCCGACCTGACCGACACTGCCGCCGTCCTTACCCAGATCACCACCGTCATGGACACGACCGCACCCTTGGCTGTCTGCCTATCCGGCACCGCCGAGCTGCTCGCCGACGCCCCCGTCGTCCTCGAATCCCTGACACGCGAGCTCCCACCCGATTCGTGGATCATCCTCAGCCACATCACCAACGAGCCCTTCTGGCACGACGTCGGTCGGGCCGTGGAAGTCCTGGGCAGCGCGGGCATCGCCTATCACCCTCGAGACCGCGACACGATCACAGCGATGCTCGCCCCCTATCGGCTCATCGATCCCGAACTGATCGAACCGCACAGATGGCGGCCCGCCGACACCATCCACGACGCTCTCCGATCACTGCGCCCCGAGCCGTGGGGTCTGAGCGCCTACGCCGCTGTTGGACAGCTACGCGCCTAGGCACGCAAGAGCACTGCAAACCGAACTGCGGCGGTCCCTTTCGCGCCGACCCGAATTTCGTCCCGTGACGTCTCGACCCTGGAGGTTCTCATGCCGCTGACACGCATTATCCGGCGAACACCCGACGAACTGGCCTCGGCAGCAGCCGATCTGATTGCCACACAAGTTCACTCCGCGATCGAGAAGACCGGTGAATGCGTCATCGCGGTGGGCGGTGGAACGACGCCCGTGGCAACCTATCGCGAGCTCGCTGCCCGCGATATTGACTGGGCCAGAGTTGTTTTCGTCCAGACAGACGAGCGAATGAACTCGGAGCCGACCGACCGATCAGCGGGGGCGATCGAGGCGGCGCTGGGTCTGAGCGACCCGGGCCACCGCGCTACCTGGTACCCGATTCGGTTGAGCTGCACCAGTCACACCACTGCTGCGGCGTATGACGAACTCCTGACGCGAGTGCGCGCCGTGGGTGGTCCCGACATCGCCGTGCTCGGCTTGGGAACCGACGGCCACACGGCCTCGATCTTCGACCACTCGCGCCCCGAGGGCACATGTCAACGGGTGATCGCCACGACCTACCACGGCGAGCAGCGCGTCAGCCTCGGCCTGGCTTATCTCCGTGCCGTGCCGACTCGGATCCTGCTGGCCACCGGAACCAGCAAGAGTGCAGCGCTGGCGGCGATCCTCAACCCCGCGCCGGACGCTGCACCGGCCTCGGCCGCTGTCGTACTCGGCCAGGACGGGTATGTCCTGGCCGACGCCGCAGCTCACCTCGGCCAGGTGTGAAGTGAGCGACGAAACTGGCCATAACGGCTCGGTGATCGTGTTCGATCTGGGCGGGACGTGGTGGCGTGTGGCGGTCGCGTCCGTGTCCGGTGTGCTCACCGACTCCGACCGGCACCCGGCGATGACGAAGGCAGGTACTGGCAGCAATACCGCCACCCTGCGCGAGCTGATGGTGCAGTTTCTCCTCGCCCAGACCCGTCGCTTGCTCGCAAGCCATCCCGGTGTCGTGGACGTGGGGATCTCGATCGGTGCCGCCACCAACGGGCACACCGGGCAGATCCTGGCCAGCGCGCCGCTGTGGGGCGACAGCGCCGACCCCTTCGATCTGCGAGCAGTGCTGTGCGAGAACGAACCACGAATCCGCTGGTGGGTGGTCAACGACGTGACCAGTCTCGCGATGGCCATCACCCGCAAGCCCGAGGTGCGCGCGATGAACCTGCAGACCGTTACAGCGGTGACCGTCAGCAGCGGGATCGCCGCGCGCACCATCGACGTCGAATCCGGCCAGGTGGTACTCGACCGCGTACACGGAATCCAGGGCGAAATCGGGCACCTGCCCGCCGCCGTCACCGCACCGTTGTCGGCTGAGCCCATGGTCTGCGACTGCGGGGCCCTCGGGCATGTCTCCGCCCTCTCCGCGGGAAAGGCGATCGAGCGGCAACTCACGCAGATGGCGAGCGTAGTCGGAGCAGAGGCCACCACCGATCCGCCACTGTGGCGGTTGCGCGGCGGACTCGAGGCCAACAACCCGCACGCGAAGGCGTTCCTGGACTCGGTAACCGCGCCACTAGCCCGGGCACTGCTGTACCTACTGGCCATCGATCCCCGCGTCGACCACGTGTTCTTGTCCGGCGGGGTCGTCGACACACTCACCGATCACTACATGAACAGCATGTACCGCTGCCTGGAGGCCGACGGACTCTACCTCGTTTCCACGCACCAGCCCACCGTCTTTCGCGACCGGATCACCCGTCTGGAATCCGATGGGCTCGACCCCCTTCGAGGTGCTGCGCTCTTCGCACGCGCGCACTCGGCACCGGCCCTCGCTCGGCCCGGCGAAAGGAATCTCTGACATGGACCGCATCTGGGGTATCGCCGCAACCCAAACCGTCTGCTACCGAATCCGACGAACACGAGACTGCCTCGACCCCGACAACAGCGACCTGGCCGACGCCGTAGGCATCGGCAACCGCCGAACCCTCGTCTTCGTCGACTCGACCGTCATGAGCTTCGTCGGCGACCAGATCCTGGCCTACTTCGACACCTACACCTCGACCTGCACCGTCGTGCCGATCGAAACCACCGAGCGCACCAAAAACTCCGAGACGGTGAGCCGAATCATCCGCGAGTACGACAAGTTCGGACTCAGCCGGCGCCGCGATGCCGTCGTCGCCGTCGGCGGTGGAGTCCTCACCGACGTCGTCGGCTTCGCCGCGAGCATCTACCGGCGCGGAGTGCCCTATGTCCGAGTGCCGACCACCCTGCTGGGCATGGTCGACGCCGCCGTGGGAGTCAAGACCGGCATCAATTTCAACGGCCGCAAGAACCGGCTCGGCACCTACTACGCCTCGAGCGAAACCCTCATAGATCCAAGTTTCCTGGCAACCTTGCCCGACCGGCAGATCTCCAACGGGATGGCCGAGATCCTCAAGATCGCACTGGTCAAAGACAGCGGGCTGTTCGACCGGATCGAACGGGGATGGACCACCGCCCTCGGCTTCGCCACCAACACCACTGTCAGCGGTCCCATCATCGACGCTGCGATCACCGCGATCGTCGAGGAACTGGAACCGAACTTGTGGGAGGACAATCTCGCCCGCCTGCCCGACTTCGGCCACACCTTCAGCCCCTCCTTCGAGCTGGCGGCGAAACCGAAGCTCTACCACGGTGAAGCGGTCGCCATCGATATCGCGCTGTCGTGCGTGCTCGCCCACCAGCGGCAGCTCATCGACGACGAGTGCCTGAGCCGAATCCTGACATTGATGGCCCGCGTCGGTCTGCCACTGAGCCACACCTGCATCACCGACGACATGCTGCGCGCGGGCCTGTCGGACTCGATCCGGCACCGCGACGGCAACCAGAACATCCCGCTGCTCACCAAGATCGGCACCGCGATCTTCGCCCAGGACATCACCGCGACAGAGCTGGCCACCGCAGCCGACACGGTGCGCCCGTTCCACAACGAGCTGTGCATCGCATGAGCGCCACCGACACCAGCGCAGTCAACCGCGCCCTCATCCGCAGCGGCGATGAACTGCGCCTGCAGCACACGCCTGTACCCGGTACTTCCGAACCACTCGAGCACCGTCGTGTCCTGCGGGTTGGTATCTGTGGCACCGACTTACAGATGCAACGCGGCGCACGGTCTGACCGCGCCACGATCCTCGGCCACGAAGGTCTCGCCTTCAACCCGCAGAAGCGCAGCTGCGAGATCTTCAATCCCGTCAACCCGAACGACCAGGACGTGATCTTGGGACACAGCTACGACGGCATTCTGCGCGACTACATTCCCGCCGGACTCCCCTGCGGAGTCGTCGCCGCAAATGAGGCCCTTCCGCTCGACCTCGGCGCGCTGGTCGAACCCATCGCCACCGCCCTCTACGCCTGGGATCTAATGCGCGTGCATCTGCGCCCCGCCGGGCGGGTCGCGGTCTTCGGCAGCGGTACGGCGGCATTGCTGGTAGCAATGCTAGGCGAGGACCTCGGATACCGGATGCAGCTGATCCACCCACGTCGCGAGCGACTTCGCTACATCGAGCGACTCGGCGTGCTGCCCGCGAGCACCCTCGCCATACGGATACCACCGACCAGCGTCGACGGCGCGCTCGTCTGCTTGCCGCGCGAGGCGACCGTCACCGCCATCCACGCGGCCACAGCCAGCCTCGTCGACAAGGGCGTGCTCGACCTCTTCGGCGGCATCCCCGCCGGACTGCGGCACCCGGCGTTGCCTGGCATCGACTTGTCTGCCGTCCGGCGTGCCAACGTGTGCGGGCGCTCGTCCGGCTACGACTCCGTCCAGGTGTTCCCCACCGCTGGCAAACGGGTGTGGGTGACTGGGCATCGCGGCACCTCACCCGCCCACCTCGCCCGAGCCCAACAGCATCTCCTCGCCGCTCCCGACCGATTCGGCAGGCTCATCAGCCACGTGATCTCGCTCGAAGAAGTCCTCTTGAAAATGCCGGCCATGTCCCGAGGCGAACGACCTTTCGGCGAGCACGTCAAGGTCGTCGTGGACCTCACCATGTCCGAGCCCGTACGCGAGACCGACCTGGCGACCACCGTGGCTAATCACCTCAAGGCGATCCGATGACCGCACACCTCACCACGACCTACCGGCGTATCGAGCACCGCGACCACACCGCCTTCCTCACCACAGCCACTATCGCCGCTGAATCGTCGGTGCTCGCCACCGACAAGGCTGTTCTAGCACCACGAGTTGTCGGTGTGTGCCGCTCGGACCTGCGCGAGATCAACGGTACCCGCTTCGGCCGCAGCGACTTCGGCCACGAGATCGTCGGCGACGTCCTCGACACCAGCCCGGCCTTGGCCGATCTACGGGGCCGCACGGTGGTGTTCGATCCGCACCCGAAGCTGGCGCGCCGGACATCGGGATTCGCCGAACTGGTCGAACTCACTGGCGACTCCCGCCAGCTGCGCGCCGCGCTGATACCCATCCCTGTCGGGTTGCCCGATCGGGTCGCGGTTTTCACCGAACCGCTGGCCTGCGCGGTGCACTGCGCCACCCGGCTGCACACCGTCACCGCGGACCTCGCGCTCGCACCTGAGACCACCATCGCGGTCTACGGGGCGGGCATGGCCGGAACGTTGATCAGCGCCGTTCTGACCGCCACCGGCCACAAAAGCGTCCTGCTCAATCCCAGCGGCCCCCGTCTCGTGTTCCTGCGCCGCCGACACGCCTTACCCTCCAGGGCCTTTGAGTCCCGCCACCACCGGCCACCGTTTCAGCGTGTCGTGGTCGCCACCGCCACCGCCACACAACAGGTGCTGGCGACCTGCCTTGACATGCTCGCCGACGACGGATTGCTGATGCTCTTCGCAGGAACACAACCCGGTGACCGGCTGGGCACCATCGACATCGACCAGGTGCGCCGAACCGAAGACACCCAGCTTTCCGGATCGAGCCAGCGGTACCACCTCGCAGGTACACACGGGGCCGACCGCGCCGATTTCCACACCGCCCTGACCCTGCTGCAACAAGCCCCCGATGCCGGATGGTCACCGTCGATGTGCGTCAAACGCTTGACCACGCAAATCCTCGAACTCGACGCCGCTGCCGACCATCTCACCGCCAGCGCAGCGCACGGCGGTCTCGGCAAAACGATCATCCAGATTCGTCCACCTGACCCCCTGGAGTCGTGATGAAGATTCCCCGCTACAACTACCTCGCCCAGTTCCCCGACCTGCCCGCCACCGCCGACCGGATCCGAGGGGCACTCGGCTCCGGCAACTACATCCTCGGCGAAACCGTCACCCGCTTCGAAGAGCGCTTCGCCGACTACCTCGGCGCTGCCCACGCGATCGGCGTCAACACCGGCACCGACGCGCTGACCCTCGCGTTGACCGCGCTCGGCATCGGACCGGGCGACGAGGTCGTCACCGTCGCGAACACCTTCCACGCCACAGCTCTGGCGATCGCCGCCGTCGGGGCGACACCGGTGCTCGTCGACTGCGAACCCGATACCTACCTGATGGATCTCGATGCGCTCGACGCAGCGTGCGGACCGCACACGACAGCGATCCTCGCGGTCCACCTGTTCGGCCGCAGCCTGGACATGGACCGGATCACCGCAATCGCTGCCCGCCACCGGATTCCCGTCGTGGAGGACTGTGCCCAAGCGGTCGGAGCTACCTGGGGCGGCAGGCGGGTGGGGACCTTCGGCACTGCCGCAGCGTTCAGTTTCCATCCGAGCAAGAACCTCGCCGCGGCGGGCGACGCCGGGGCCGTCGTCACCGACAACCCCGAGATTGCCCACACGATCAGGGTCCTGCGCAGCCTCGGCCAGCACGGCCAAGGCAACCACATCGCGCTCGGGGTGAACTCCAAACTCGATGCGATCCAAGCCATCGTCCTCGACGCCAAACTCGATCTTCTCGACGGCTGGAACGCCCAACGCCGCACCCTCGCCGACCGATACACCCGCGCCCTGACTCATCCGGCCGTCACGGTTCCACCACCGCCGCGACAAGACCTCGGCGACCACGTCTATCACCTGTATCAGGTCGCCGTCCCGCATCGCGATGCTGTGCTCGCACGGCTGCGCTCCGACGGCATCGATGCCGTCATCCGCTACCCCGTCCCGATCCACCGCCAGCCCGCGTTTGCGCGCTACCGGTTCGACGGCACCTTCCCCTATGCCGACCATCAGGCAGACGACACCCTGTGCTTGCCGATCCGGCCGGACTTGCCCCCAGCAGATGTCGACTTCGTCGCTGCCCGCCTGAACACCGCAATCACCGACGCCCAGGAGGCTCTCGCATGACCGTGTCCATCGCCCCAGCGCTGATCGGCGCTGACCCGCTCTCTCTGCGCGAGGCCATCGATCGCGTCGCAGCCAGCACTGCCAAATACCTGCACCTCGACATCATGGACGGCCACTACACCCCGGCGATCAGCTTCGGAATTCGCACCGTCGCCGCCATCCGCGAGCACACGGTCCTGCCACTCGAGGTCCACCTGCAAACCCTCGCACCCGAGCGCTACCTCGACGACCTCATCGAGATCGGGGCCGACCGGGTCTGCTTCCACGTCGATGCCGTCACCGATGCCAGCACCGCCCTCGACACGCTCGAGTCGGCCGGCATCGGCCGAGGACTCGTCCTCAATCCCGACCTCGGTCTGGAACTGCTCGACCCCTACCTCGGACGCCTGGATTTCGTCGTCCTCATGACCAGCCGACCCGGCACCAGCACCTTCGATCCCACCGTCCCAGACAAGATCCGCACCTTGCGAACGCTTCTGCGCGACCGGCACCTCAAATCTGTCGAACTCGTCGCCGATGGTGGAATCACCACTATCACCGCGCCTCAGACAATCGCGGCTGGAGCCGACACCCTCGTCGCAGGCAGCGCGATCTTCAAGTCCACCGACCCGGACCTGTCCACAGCAGTTCACAGCCTCGCCCAACCCGCCCAGCCCTCGGCCACCGCTCAGGAACACTGACCTCAGCCAGCGGGAGGTCGCGAGGGAACAGCGAGACGCACCAGCGTTCGGCCGTCACCGGCCCACCCATCACCACACGGGATACGCTGGTGCCCACGCCGCCGCTGCGTTTAGCCGGTACTGATGGACTGTTCCGAAACTCATTCCAGATCAATACTTTTCGGCGCGCATCGAGGCGTCGAACTATTCGAGCGACGCAGGAGGAGCGCATGGTGGCGCAGACACCAGAGGCAGTTGTGATCGACATCGTGAGCCAGCTAGACGAGGAGACGCTGATCGCACTGGCGGACCTTCTACCGCAGCTGTCCACCACCGCGGAGACTCTGACTCGCGAGGTCCTGGAGGCGGTCATCGATTCTCCTTCGACACGTCTGCTCACCGCGCGTCTCGGGGGAACGATCGTCGGTGCGCTGACTCTGGTCATGTACACGATTCCCACCGGGCTGCGAGCACGCATCGAAGATGTCGTTGTTGACCAAGCCGCGCGAGGGCACGGCATCGGACGAGACCTGACCAACGCCGCACTCGCCATCGCGAAGGACCACGGAGCACGCACGGTCGACCTCACTTCAACCCCGAAGAGGTCCGCCGCGAATCAGCTCTACCAGCGGCTCGGATTCGCCCCACGCGAATCCACGACCTACCGCTTGACCCTCTGACCGCTCTCGACCAGCCGCTGCGACAACGCCGCCCCCGATCAAAGGACCCTGAATGGACATCGCTCAACCGACAACCGAGGGCCAGATCCGCCAACACGCCATCGCGCTGGCCGCCCTCGGGCACAACGGCCTCGTCTTCTCCACCGATGTTTTCGACCGGCAACGCTACAAACAGGCCAAACAGATCGCCGCGGACCTGCTCACTCTCATCAGCAACGACACCGTCGAGGACCTGCAGAAGAACGTGTACCTCGAACAGGGGTACATGACACCCAAAGTCGACGTCCGAGGCGGAGTCTTCGACGAACAGGGCCGCATCCTGCTCATCCGTGACCGCAGCGACGAGAAATGGACCCTGCCGGGCGGCTGGTGCGATGTGCTGGAACCACCCTCGCTCGCCGTCGAACGCGAAGTCGAGGAAGAATCCGGCCTCGCAGTGCGCGCCAGCAAACTCGTGGCCCTGCACGACCGGGATGTCCAAGGCCACCAGCCTGCCTTCCCGTACCACGTGTACAAACTGTTCTTCCTGTGCGAGACCATCTCGCACGGTCGACCCAGCCCTATAGAGACCATGGAAGTCGGCTGGTTCGACGTCGAAACGCTCCCTGAACTGTCAACCACCCGGGTGCTCGATACCCAAATCCGCCTCCTCCATGAGCATTGGGACAAGCCCGATCTGCCGACCGTGTTCGACTGACCACGGTCGATACTCAGACCGCGATTCCGGAAGCCGTTCGCCCACGACAGGACCGGTGTAGCGCGCGCCGCGCCCGGACCGCAGTAGCCGGTCCGCAGCCCGACGTCACCTCGTGCTCTCAGGCGCCGCCTCAACCCTGGCGGATCAACTCGACGGGTTCCGCCACCAGGCTGAATCGATAATGGAGATGCTGGTAGTACGGGCAGCCTTCCCGACCGCCGAAGCCGGTATCGTGGCTGGGCGTGGACGAGCGGATCGTGATCATCGGATGCGGCGGCAGCGGCAAAACTCACCTCGCCAACCAGCTCGCCGGCTTGCACGAGCTGCCGCTGACCCACCTCGATGCCGTCTACTACGACACCGACTGGAACCCGCTCCCATCCGAGAAGTTCCGGGCCATCCAACAGCGCATCGTCGCCGGACCACGCTGGCTGATCGAAGGCAACTACGCGGGAACTCTGCCGATCCGACTCGCCGCGGCCGACACCGTCATCTTCCTCGACCTACCCGCCATCACCTGCATCACCGGCGTGCTGCAACGACGCTGGCGCTACCGGGCGGTCAACACCGCGATGGCGTGTACGACCGCATCACCTGGGGATTCCTGCACTACATCTGGGGCTACCGCGCCCAGATGCGCCCCCGCGTACGCAAGCTGATCGATCATGATGGTCGGCGCACCGCGCTCGGTGATGACGATCGCGCGGACCGTCGAGCCGATCTACGTCGTGGACGTGGAGTACCGGGAGCTGACCAGCGACGGCTCCCTGCGCCACCCGTCTTCGTGGACTCCGACCAGATCGTTCCGCCCTCGACATCACCGTCCCGACACGATTATCTCACCGACCCCTCCCCATCCCCGGCACCGTCGCCTGGCCCGTGCTGTTCCTGCTCACCCTCGTCACGATCGGCCGCTGGTGGCTGCTACGGGAACGTGACGTCGACCGCCTCGTCAATCGTGCGATCACCGCGGCGCTGCCCGCGCTCCTCCTGCGAGGAACGTGGGTCCAGTACCTCCTTGTGCTGGCGCTTCCTATCCCGGACAAGGACGTGATCCAGCTCGACAACCAGGGCGTGTTGGCCGCGATCGTGCTGTGCGTGGTGTGCATTTACGGTCTGGCGCAGCTGTGGGCCGGTGCCGACCCCGAGGGAACGTGGCGTCGCCAGCGTGCCTATGACACTGGCGCCCTGGCCGCCAGCGCGATCATCCTGATCGCCGGAACGCCAGCACGAAGTGCAGGTCAACTGATCGACCAGACTCTCGGCTGGCCGGCGGTCGTGGCGTGGATCGCGTTCTACATCCCGCTCGCCGCTACCGCATGGCTCGTCGGGAAGACCAGCATCCACGAACTACGGCATCCCGACGCCGCCACCACCTGGCGCGAACGACTGGTCATCGCCGGAGCACTCGGCATCGCCCTCGTCGCCGGGATCGACTCGATCGCCAACCTGACCCTGACGATAATCGCGGTGCTCGGTGACCATCCCGCTCTTGATCCCTACATGGGCTACAAGACCTGGACCTTCTTCCTCGACGCAGTGTGGGGCGGCACCGTGATCGCGGTCCTGCTCATCAGCGCGGTGCTCATCCAGACGGGCTGGGACCGCGCTGGGCGATATTGTCGCCGGCTTGAGCCGCTGTGGCGTGACCTCACCGCCGCCGTGCCCGAGATCGTCCTCACCACACCGCACGACAGCAGGCGAACCATCCCGGCCACCCGGCTCTATCGGATGACCGTCGAAATCCGCGACGCGGTACTCAACCTCCAGCGCTACGCCCTCGACGTACCTCCGGAGCTTGGAGACCGCGACGCCCGAACCTTCGCTCAACATCTCGCCACGCTGATCGACGCGAAAGCGGCGGGCGACGCACCCTATCGTTCTCCAACGCCGGGAACTTCGGTGCAACCACGAGCTCGGGATCTCACCGCCGAACTCCAGTTGCTGCTCGACCTCGCCAAGGTGTGGCCGCCCTCAACCCGCGACCAAGACCACCTGCAGTCGATACGGCCGCCCTTGGCCGGATAGGGGTTGATAGGGAACGCGCTCACCATGATTCGTTGGAGACTGGGGTTATGGTTCGCACTGGCAAACGCGCCGCTGTGCTGCAGATGTTGCTGACGCGGGCCGGGTTATCCCCGGCCTCCGTGCCATCTGCGCCACGGCTGTCGGATCTGGCCACGACCTCCGTCGCTGAGCTCGATGCCATCTACTCCGGGCTCGGCGGCACACCGCCGATGCCGCGGCCACGGCCCGGTGCTTGGGACATGGCCTTCACCGACGGACTGGTGGTCGAACTCGATGAAGAGCTGCACTTCAACCGGTATCGCGCCCAGACCCTGCAGGCGTTCGACGCTGCCGTTCTGCCCTGGCACGCGGACTATCTCGACTACTGCACCCGGCACGAGCCGCGGTGTCTGGTCGCGGGCCGATGGGGCAGACGCTGGACGACGCGACCGTGCGAGGCGATGTTCGGCCCGCCGGACCGGTCGGAGATCTCGATGGTGCTAGGTGCACCGCGATGGAAGCAGCGCGCCCTCTATGACGCGGTCAAAGACCTCATCGCCATACAGGCATCGGGCCCGCGGCTGGCGCGAGTATCGGTGTGGGACAGACTCGATGGAATCGTGATCGGGGACGCGCTCGACAGAAAGGCGGTCGTGGACCCTGAACGGCTGGCCGCGTTCCTCGCGCAGCGTACTTGCGGCGCTACAGGACTCGGCAGAACCCTCGGCTCATGATCGAGGCCGAGCGACGGCGCCCCGACTACTGCGATGGCCGGTCCGAATCTCCCGCGCGGCCCACCCAGGGTGGGTTACATGGGCTATCAAGGGGCTGCGGCATCGTGCAGCTCGTGCTGTGGATCCACTGACGTCCTGGGCAGCACCGGCTGTGCATCAGATTCTTGCCTGCGCTTGAGTGAAGCTCTTTGGGGTCGGCAGCGAACCACCACCCAGCCGCGGCTGGGTAGAGCTGCTCGAGCGTGTCCATCAGCGCGCGAGCGCCTCCTCGGCGCCGGCTGTCCTTGTGACCGAACTGATAGTCCGTCGCCACGTCGATGAGCTGGACCATCTGGTTGGCCGGGTAGACGCGAACATCCAGTCGACCCAGGTCCTGGTCGTCCTCGACCACCCAAAGTGACCGTGTCCGGAAGACCCGATCGAATCGCCATTCGAGCTTTTTCCCCTCCGGGTCGACCCGGACAGTGCCTGACCATCGGCGGTTGGGGGCGTCGTCTTTGTCGGCGTTCATGAGGTGATCGTACGAGTCGGCGGTGTCGCTGAACCACGTTCAACCAAGGTGCTACCAAGGATTAGCGGACGCCTAGAAATACAGCCTCGACTGGAAGGCAGGAGCACGCAGACATCCCTGTGTTTCGGGGAGAATCGTGCGTATATGGCTGCGGGGGGCGAGCTGCGTCGCGTGGTTCGCCATTCGAAACTGTTCATGGCAGGCTCGAGCGGTCGCTTCAGGCGATTCGCCGTTTCGAGGCCCTGCAACGGCAGTTTGGCGCTCCGCGATCGCTGTCGGGCTCGCAAATCCCGCGAGGTTGAAGGACCTCCTCATTCTCGATGTCACAGCGCTGAGCGGTTCGCGCCGGCGGTGGAAGGTGGTCTCGCCGCAGGCGGCGCCGCACTGTCGTCGAGCGCCCTCACCGCCTGGCGGACGGCGAGGGCGCTCGACGTGGCGGTCCGCTACTCCTTGGAGGAATTGCGGTAGGCGACGAACAGCCCGAGGACCGCGACCAAAACGGTGACGGCAGCTTCCCACCCGACCAGAACTCCGCCGGCCGTCGCGAGTGCGACGGCCAGCCCGAGGGCAAGCAGCGGGTGGTTACCAGGCGACTCGGGCGGCAGAGGGTAGGAGTTCTCGCTGGTTGGCGTTACGCTCATAGTTGCTCCATGGTTCAGGTTGCATGCTGGACGGATGGACGAAATAGCTGCCCTCACCTGCGGGAACAGGTGGGGGCAGCGCCATGTGGTGGTGCTTCGGTCCTTGCGGGCCCGACAGCTACAACATTAAACCCAGTTAATGCAAGAGTCTATGTGCCACGCCAAAATTCATGTGGTTTAGCAAAACTGTGGCTACCATGCCAGAGGTAACCCCGTGACGTATCTAAGGTCACCCGTGACCGTGCCAGCGCACCAAACTGCACGGGCGCAATATTCAGCAAATCTCCGATTATTGCATTTACGCAGATCAGCTTCGAGCTATCTATCGGTATTCACATGCCATAATTTTCGCACCGTACACGAGCGCTTCGGGGCATCATGCCATGCGCCTCGGCAGCGTTTGCCCTATCTCTGCTGCTCCACCCATCACGGCGCATGATCGGCAGGTCAACCAGCGCGATGTGCGCATTACGCGGGCTCCGTACCGCCACGCCGGGCCCACAGCGCGTCGAGCGACTTCTTCGAGCCGAAGCCTGCAGGTCAGCTGCCTCCACCTTGAGCCCTGGCCCGTATCGAACGAGATGCTTGCCAGAGAATTTCCACGCGTATGTTTAACGCGAGCCAACGCTAATTGACCAGACCCCCGAAATATCGAGCCATGCCCATTTTCAGGGTCGGGGCTTGTGCTTAGATTGCTTACAACTCCGCCGCGATAGTACTGTTGAATGCGCTGAGTATTTTTAATCATTTGATCAATAATTTCGGCAAGCTATGAGCGCATTCTCTGTCCACAAGTAACGTATATGGCAACTCTGTGGCTCCTGAGCCGCTCGGTGCGCCTGATGGAGCGTGCTCGGCTGTCCTACTCCCAGGGCTGCTTCCTGGTCCAGTCGTCGAAATCTCCGACTTCGTCGAGCATCTCCTCGAGGCAGACGAGTAGGTCGTCGAGGTCTTCGCTCGCGGCGTGGGCACGGTGGCGCACCGCGACGCCACGCTCGTACCAGTGCGGATCGAGTTCGACGTCACTGAGGGGGCAGGGGCTGCGCGGCGGCTGGTGACGATGTCGATGATCTCTTGCCGGGTCAAGGGCGCAAGCTCGTCGATCAGGCCTTCGGCGAAGCCACGCTCGTCGAATCTGGTCAACAGTGGCTGATCGGCGAACTCGGTGAGCAGCCCGGTGATCGGCTCGATGTCGGCTGATCCGGAGAGCAGGCATTCGAGCGTATGTGGCCGGTTGCGCGCGGGGCGTGGGCCAGCACGGTGGCCCACCGGTGCATGACTGCGACGGGGCAACTCGCGGGGGCGCCGGTGGCGGGGAGTTCGAGCACGGGTTGGGAGCCGATCACCAGTCGGTCCGGGTCGGGGCGGACATCGCGCTGGCGTAGCCCGGCGATGGTCGTCCACGGCAGCCCGGCCACGGCTAAGTGCAGGATCAGCGCGTCCGCCGATCGAAACGGTCACGCTGGCGATGCCGCCGCGCCGACCGCGGTGGTCTCGCCCATCGGTGCGCGGTTAGCTGGAGTGGAACCCGGTCGCGAACTCTGCCAGCGCATCGGATGGGTCGAGGTCACGGTACGTTTCGTCGTCGTAGTTCTTGGTGCTCGCGAGGAGGGCTCCTGAAGAGGTGTCCGCAGCGAACATGAACTTGCCGATCGTCACGCTGCCACTTCTGCTGGACATATACGGGTCGTCGAAGGTGGCAAGAAGATCGCACACGGCACCGTCGGGCGCGTCTCGTCGCACGGAGGAGTACTCCCACAGCTGACCGTCAGGGAGCAGCATTTGGACGCGGCGCTCACCGCCGGCTCGGGAGTCCGAGAGTACGTAGCCCTGCGGCGACATCGTCGGCTACTTGTACCACTTGGCCCGTCGATGGATCTCGATCGCTTGCGGTTGCGAATGACGGTTTG
>NZ_BDBI01000058.1 GCF_001612905.1 Nocardia ignorata NBRC 108230
CTCCTTGCTCGCATAGCCCTGACTTTGGGCAATCACTTCGCCGTTGCCGGCCTTGAGCCTCCACCGGACTTTGCCCGCGGCGTCGGTGAACAGTTCGAACTTGCCTGCCATGACTACCTCGTTCCACACCTCGAGAACGTGCCTGACAACTCCCGAGCGTAAACGCCTACCTGCGCCTGACCTGCACGGACACGCACCCCAACCTGCCGAGGGCAAACGTGGACCGCAAACCCCGATGCGCGCCGCGCAGGCAGACACCGACCGGACACCAGCGGACACCTCCGTCGCCGGTGGAACAACACACCGGCTTGGTGCGTCGATGCTGAGTATGGGAAGAGATTCGATCGATCGACAGGCCTTGCTCGACGCCGAGCTCGATCCCGATGATCCGGCCGTGTGGGAGACCCAGTACCGCATGAGCGACCTGCTGGTTTGCCTCGGCATCGCCCACCGCACCCTCACATCCGACTAAACAGGAGTCGAATATATGTTCGAATGACTGTAGGGTGACTGACATGGCACAGACGTCGCGACCGGACTGGACCGCGGCCGCGTTGACCGCGCTCCGCCGACAAGTGCTCGACGCGACCGCGTTCGGTGTGCTGGTGCACCCCACCCAGGTCTACGCCATCACCGCGTGCCTGGATGCCCAACGGCGGGCCCGGTTGCGCCACGACACGGTGTCCAGTTGCCCTCGACGGTTACATGCTCAGTCGCCGATGGGTTGCCAGGACTACCGGCGGGAGCAGCGATGACTTCCTCGGTGTTCGATTCCTGGCCCGAGCAGTTCACCCCACCGCTGCGGATGATGGTGGATCCACCGCAACCGGTCACCGTGGACCTCGCCGCGGCCATCACGACCCGACCGACCCATTTCCGAGTAGACGCGGTACCCCTTCGGGTGCGCCAGGGTGGTCTGCGCTTGACCGACACCGCCCCGGGGCTGCTACACGCGTGGGCGCGGGTCTCGGACGGGACATGGCTCGCGCTGGTGACTTTCACGATCCACACCGGCAACGGGCACGGACTGCTCCACCTCGAGCAATGGTGCTCGCAGCATGCGGTCACCCACCAACACCGATGACATCGCCTCTTATTTGATCTCCACGCAGAGCAAGTGGTCAGTGAACATCCAGCGCGCCGTGCAGGGCGATCGCCCCGCCCCCAGACGGCCGTCGAGGAAGATGTTGCGCTTCCCGAGGTTCACCTGAGGAGTGGGCCGCTGCCTCCAAAGGAAAATTGGTGCGACACCGCAGCGATGGCGTGCATAGCATTCGGGTATGGGTGGACGGGGTGAATACGAGGCCGCGGTACGGGGCACCTTCGATCAGCTCGACCGGTGGCGCAACGCAGCCCCGATATTCGAGCCATGGTCGGGCAGTCAGCTGGTCGGCGACGACGATGATTGGCCAGGGTTCGCACTGTCCCAAGTCGCATATGGCGGCCTATCGGTTGCAGCCGAGCATCTTCAAGCGCTGCGGGTTCATATCGATCCAAGCTCGTCACCGGTGGTGAATCTCTTTCCCACTGCCCACTCGACGCTGTGCCGCACGGCTTTGGTCGGGGCAGCGCAGACGGTGTGGCTTTTGGCTCCTGACGAGCGTGCCGAGCGGCTTCGCCGCCACCACACGGTCGTCGCCGAGATGCAGAGTCGGCATTTGGACTACCTCCGTGGCCTTCAGGTTCTCGCTGGCGAGGATAGGCACGAGGGCACAGACAAGGTTGCGGTCGGTGTCGAGATGCGGCACGAACAGATGGCTGCGAAGCGATTCGCACTGGGTGAGTCGGGTGGCCTCAATACGACCAGATGATCAAGGATGCGGCTCGTGCGGCTTACAACGGACATCCCGATTGCGAGACCCTGGTCCAGGAGACGGTTCTTGCCTGGCGGGCGGGATCCGGTGCGGCGCATGGGTTCTACTGGCCGCTGTTCGGTCGCGCCGGAACCGAGCAGATCACCGGGGCGGATTCGCGAGGGAATGCCGCTTTCGTGGCCGGGGGATCGTTTGAGGCGATAGCGCAGCCGTACATGGCCGCCTTCTACCTGTGCGAAGCGGGCTGGAAGCTATTGCGTCGCAGAGGAATGTGACAAAGCTATAGCCGAGCTCGTGCACGCAGGATCGGACCTCGTCCGTCACGCGGACACTCGAACTTTCGGTGCGTCCGCGCCGCGGCGTCCGGTGTTTTTTAATGCTGGTTCTACGATCGATGTCATGGACGGCGAGAGCGGCATCCCGAGTCCGGTATGGACTGGAACGATCGTGGTCGACCCGGTCGGTCCAACACCGGCAGATTGCTTCGGGCGCAAGTATTGGACCAGGACGCTGTGGGCGGTCCAAGACGGGATCCGCCAGGGCCGGATAACCATCGATGTCTACGAGGATCGGCATATGGTTGTGCTCGACAATGCAGAGACGGATGCCCGGCACGGCGGCGTCGATTCCCGCCGCCAAGGAGTCGGACGCGCACTCATGGACCAACTCGAGCAGCTGTACCCAGCGCCGCGGTGGTGGTTCGCTGCGGACCCGCGAGCTGACCATTCCCCGGAGGGCAAAGTACGACTGATGGGGAGCCGGTGCCGCCCCGGCCGCCAATGGGTGCACAGCACCGAGTGCCTCGATCCGCAAGCGATCAACTGCCCGTGCAATCCACCGTGGTTCCCCCACGACATCGCATAGCCATGAAGGTTCGCCAGCTCAACGGCAGACAGGGAGCCGCCACGGTTCCGCAGGCCACATGTTCTGGGATCCTTGGACGTCGAGTACAAGATCCGACCGCGTAGCAGTCGGCTAGCGCGTTGGGGTTGTGATATCGGCGGGTGAGCGATCTGGTCGCAGCCCACGGAACCCCTCGGTGCGATTTGCGTCCCGCCAGACTCCGAACCAGGTTTTTCGCGAGCCACAGTCAGGGGGCGGCAGCGTCTCCTCGTAGCTGCGACCCGGCTAGTTGAGTCCGTAGACTCCACCTCATGATTCGGCACGCATCGCGCAGAAACCTTCGTTGGTCGTGAAGGGCCCGGGTGCCGCGATGCCGGATCGAAGGCCAGGGCGATATGCGCGGCCCGACCTTGATACTCGAACACGGGTGGCCGAGTTGGCCGACGACTTCTTCGGACTTGCTCGGAACCCAAGATGGGCCGAGATGGCCGATGCCCCGTACGAGGAAGGCATGGTCTTTCCATGGACGGTCGGTCACTTCCAAAAATTCCTTAAAGAAATCGGGCTCCGGGTGGCGCTGGGTGAGGTGACGCGCATCCTTGGCGCGATGGAGCACGTTGGTCTCCTCATTTCGGGCGGGTTCGACTTGACGTCGGCGCTCGGCGGACACGTCTATTTCGGCAACCGCGGGTCACGCAGCCAACGGCAGGGCGGAGGAAGGCTCTGGCTGTCCGAGGTCTTCGGCGCGGAATTGATCATTCCCCTCTATCGCCAGGTCACTGCTCAGATCACCGGTTACCCAGCCGTCCCCGATGCGGATCAGCAGTGGGGCACCGGCCTGATTCTGGACAGGTCACACATGTTGACCAACAAACACGTCGTGGAGGGCATGCGACGTGACCTCGGGGTGATCTGTCCTCCCCAGCCGTTCGATCTGAATGGCCGACGCGACATTCACCTACACTGCCACGATGAACTGGATGTCGCTGTCGTCGAGCTCAAACTCGACGACAGCGACGCCGGATTCAAGCCGCTGCCGGGCACGGTGTTCCGGGACCCGCATTGGGCCGATGAGACATATGTGTTCGGATACCCGCGGGTGCCGATGACCGCCGAGATGGCGATCACTGTCCAGCGGGGCGAAGTGGTGAACCCGAAGACCGAGACCATGCCGAGACGGGATCCGATCTTTTTGTATTCGGCGATCGCGCGTCCCGGCAACAGTGGCGGCCCCATCGTCGCCGGTGACGGTCGAGTGATCGGGATGGTCGTCGAGGACTGCTCCGAAACGCAGTCCAGTGACGGAACGCCTAGTGCTGCACCATTTTACCGTGGAATACCCTCGAGCGAGATATTCCGGGCACTGGACGACCTTGGGCTCGTCGGGTTAGCGCGATTCGAATCCTGGGATTAGCAGCACCCCTCAGACACACGGATCCGATTAGGCCCCGATGGCCGACAGAGCGGGGGCCACGACGTCGAACCGGCCTACGCCCTGGGGAACCGTTGCATTGCCAGCTGCCGGCGACTCCGAAGCCGCCCGACCAGATATTCAGCCCGACCAGCCCACTGCCTCGACGCGCTATCAGCACTTACGTCGCAGAGGTAGATTCGAGGCCAGTAGCGGGGTTGCTACTGCGCCGGAACCGTGAGCGGTCGGATCTCAGTCCACGTAAACTCGGGTGTCGCAGCACGCCGTCGACGGCCGGTGGCGATCGACAGGTCACCGTACATCCGGCCGATGCGGTACATCACCCCGATCACCAGCGCCATGGACAAGAACAACACAAGCTGACAGCTGCATGAATGCAGCCGACCCGTTCGGTAAAACTTGAGGCTGCTTACGCTTGGTCAATTGGTCAGTTTCAACCTTGGCTACAACCCAGCCACTCGCCGGCATAGGTGGGGACCCAGTGTGTGAGCATGCCCGGGCATTCTCCGGTCATGTCCAGTCCGGCACCGTTGACGTGGCGGGGTGTGCCGGGATCGCGGATCACGATGGCGTCCAGCCGCACCCATACCGGCTTCGGGGACTCCACCACGGTCCGCGCGAAGTGGCCGCGCCCCTGCGGGTACAACGGCCGAGGGAAGGTCCCCTCGGTTCGCGCGGGCCCGCTCGGTTCGTCTCCGCCGCCGTTCATCGTGTTCACTCGGTCCAGGGGCTCAGGTCGACCAGCCGCATCGAGAACGGGTACGCGCCGGGGGCATCCAGGGTCGGCTCGATACCGGCGGTGGTGTCGTCGATCTCGAGGATCGTGAACTGGCTGACGCCGTTCGTGCCGATCCGGACTAAGTCTCCTACCTCCATGATCGATACTATAATCGAACACATGTTCCCATCGGTGTGTGAGTCGGCGCGACCCTACCTGCGGCTCGGGATCTGGACGGAGCCCTCGCCGCGGTTCTGCCCGAACGGGCACCGCCTCGGCGCCGGACGCGCGATCGTCGCGGCCATGCCGTGCCGCCGCGTCGGCGGGCACCACCGCGCCCACACCTGCCTCGCGTGCGGTGCCACCACCTACAGCCCGCCCGTGCACAACGACTGCGAGCACTGAACACTGGGCAACCCAGGCCGCCCGCGGGATACCCAGAGCGGCAGCAGGATCGAGCTCTCGCGAACAGAATCTGTGCGACGGCCTAGGAGCTGAGCGCAGACCGGCGCTGGGCAGCTCCTAGCAGTCCCTCCCGTCACGCCGAGCCCTGTCGCCGCACATCTGCTTTCAGTGCAGTGAGTCCGCCGACCGCGACGCGGTCGGCGTTCCACGGCACAGAGCCGATCTCCCACTTTCGCCGCGTCCTCGCGCGACGCGACCGGCACCGCGCGTTCAGGCCCGTCCAGGGTGTAAGGCCGCGACTCACCGGGCCCTAGGCACAGACCTGGCGGATGTCCTCGGCCCACGCGCAGCCACCGACATCCGCCACACGCTCACCGGTCTCACCGGAACAGCTACGGCACAGCGTGCGCGGTGTTCGAAGCCGCCAACGCCCCAGTGCCGTTCAAACGAAAGGTATCGCATCATGCGTCGATCGAGTTCGTTCGAGTTGTGGTTCCCGCTGCGGCAGGTCTTGCCCATTGCCGAGCACGCGATGGCCGCTGGTGAGCATTCCTGGCCCGAGTGGGACACCGACAAACCCGACCCGGTGCCGCCGGCACTGGTATGGGCAAAAGACGAGGGCACCTATCTGCTGTCCAACGGTCGGCCTCGTCTGCTCGCCGACCCTACTCGACCCGACGGATCGTCGAAGGTGGTGTACGCGGTGGGCTATGACAACCGCAGCCACTTCAACTTTTCCGGCACCGCGGTCGGCGGGACCGACTTCGTCGAATACATCGACCTCACCGAATCGTTCGACGGCGTGACGTTGATCGAGATGATCCGCCACCACGCCTTACATGGCGGACTACTCATCCTCACCGCTTACCACGGCAGGTTCGACATCAGCTTCAGCTCCGCAGCGACCGACAGTCTCTGACCCCACCCTTCCGGCTCGATCCGCGCTGCGGGGAAGCCCGAGAAAGCTTGTCAGCTCGCGTGCCCGACGACGGTGACTATGGTCGTCCGGTCGGTGTTTCCACCTCATCGACGTCTTTGTCCAGCCGTAGTCCCCGCCAGGACGGGTGGCGTAGGCGGCCGTCGCCGGTCCATTCGGTGAATGCCACTTCGCCGACCACGTGCGGGTCGAGCCACACCACCCCGGCCGGGGTCGATCGGACTCCGGGGACCGGTGGATCCGGGCGTTGCAGCGGCGCCAACCGTTCGTGCAGGTCCGTGAGCATTCCCGCGGTGAATCCGGTACCGACACTGCCCGCATATTCCAGGTTGCCTCGGTCGTCGGGGACCGCGACCAGCAGCGATCCGATCTTCCCGGCCCGTCGGCCCGTCCCGGTTTTCCAGCCGATGACCACCACCTCCTGGTGGGCGACGTTCTTGACTTTCGTCCAGGCGGGACTGCGTTGCCCGGGCAGATACCAGCTGTCGCGCCGTTTACAGATGATTCCCTCGGCCCCGAGCGCCTGCGAGGCGGCCAGGGCGTCGGCAGCCGGGCCGGGAAGCAGGCCGGGGATTCGCCAGTGTGGTCCGGCCAGGCCGGTGAGTTCGAGTAGTTCGCGGCGTTGTGTGTAGGGCAGCCCGGTCAGGGATCGGTCGCCGATGTGGAGCAGGTCGAAGATCATGAACGTCGCCGGTGAGGTCTGGGCCAGGGTTGCGATGGTGGCCGGGTTGCGTTGGTGCATGCGGGGGGCCAATGCCCGGAACGAGGAGCGGCCCGCGACTTCGACGACGATCTCACCGTCGACGACGAATCCGGGTTCGGCCGGGGCCAGCCCGGCCAGTTCCGGCCAGGCCGCGGTGATGTCGTTGCCGTTGCGCGATTCCAACCGCAACCGCTCATCGACGTAGGCCAGGGCCCGTCATGTTGACTGAACTACCAACGGATCTCGCGCACTCCACGCACAGTTCACCACCATGGGAGACGAAAGAGTGAGCATGCCTGCTACCGGCTTGCCCGCGATAGGCTCGGTCGAAGCTATCCCCGGACCGCCGGGGTATCAGGTCCGGTTCCCGGACCAGCCACACGACGCTTGCCAGCTGTGGCTTCGGGAGTTGTCTGTCTGCGATTTGAGCCCGAGTTCGCTACGCAGCTACGGGTTCGACCTACTGAGGTGGCTTCGCTTCCTCCACATTTTCGATGTGCCCTGGCAGCGCGCCGAACGCCGACACGTCCGCGACTTGGTCGAGCACCTGCGTACGGCTCCGAACCCGCGGCGGCTTCGACGGTCTCCCTCGGCTGCGCCGTTGGGATCGGTCAACCCGATTACCGGAAAGCCCTACCCGACCATGGGTTACGCACCGCGCACAATCAACCATCAGCTCACAGTCCTCTCGGAGTTCTACAATTTTGCGATCGACTCTGATCTGGGCCCGCTGGCCAATCCGGTGCCGCAGCGGCACGGCCGCGGCGGGGCGCGGGCGCACGCCCACCACAATCCGATGCAACCGTTCGTCCGCGGCCGGCGGGCACCCTATCGCCAGAAGGTTCCCCAACGGCTGCCCCGGGCAATCGCCGACCACGCGATCGACAATCTGTTCGCGGCGCTGCGCAGCAACCGTGATCGGGCGCTGCTGGCCTTCTATCTGTCCTCGGGGGTTCGGGCATCGGAGCTCCTCGGGATGCATCTGACCGATGTCGACGCCGGACATCGCACCATCAAGGTGATCTCCAAGGGCAGCCGCGAATTGGCCGAAGTCCCCGCCTCCGCAGATGCGTTCGCGTGGCTGGCACTGTATCTGGTCGAGGCTGCACAGCAGGGATGTCTCGGTGACGGCCTGGTTTGGCACACCATGCGAAGTCCGTACCGGCCGTTGACCTATCACGCCGCCCGGGCAGTCCTGATGCGCGCCAACACGCTGCTCGGCACGAACCACTCCCTGCACGACCTCCGACACACCGCCGCGACCCGAATGATCGACGATCCCGCGTTCACCCTCGTGGACGTACAGACGATCCTGCGGCACGCCTCGATCTCAACCACGTTGCTCTACACCCGGCCACGACTGGAGGACCTCATCACCAAGGTCGCCGAGCACCACGCCCGCCAACGCCCGGAGCCGATCACCCAGGTAGGTGCGGGCTACGACGCCGCGCTCGTTCGAGAACTGTTGGGGCTGAGCGAATGAGTTCTCGAGTACGGACCATCGCCCGAACAGCGCTGGAGGTGTCGAAAGACCGTCGCTACGGTCCGACAGGTCGTATCTACCTTCTGGCCGGCTACGACGGCGGACAGTCCCCACCACCACGGCCCGACAACGGCCCAGGACACCACTTGCTCGCCGCCGGGATCGAGGAGCTAACGTGCCTCCTTCCGATCCGGCTGGCACCGATCCTACCGGGCAGGCCGGTCAACCAGCAGCGCTGGACCCGTCATTTGCGCAAGGTGCTCGAATGGCTGGATGAGTACCCGGGCGAAACATGGGAGGACAGGTGGCTGGCAAGCGGCGCGGACTTGGCGCCGCGGGCGTGGGCGAGACAGCTCGAAGAACGCGGATGCATCACTCGGGCGGTGGACGGCCACGGCGCCTTGTCAGCCTTGGTGACTGCCCGCATCATCCGACTGTCGTACTCGTTCCTGCTCTCGACAGTGTTCTACGAACTGCCACAGCGGTTTTCACTGTTCAATGACTCACAGATGTTCGACCAGCTGCGTAATCTCGATGCCTATCGCAGACAGGTCCGGCGAGTCCAACTCGATGCCGAGACGTGTCTGGTGCGGGTGATGATCCGCACCGGTAAGCCGCTGACAGCGCTCACCGGAGATGACCTGCTTGAGTACGCCGATCTCGTGCAAGCCTCCGGCCGGACGCGGCGCGAGCATCTGGCATGGGAGTTGATGGTCGAACTAGGGCCTTTCGCCGAGGAACCTCCCACACTGCGCGCAGTGTGGAGCGCGAAGGGCAACAGTCGGCAGCACTCCACAGCAGGGCTGGTCGACCGATACGGTCTGCCACCCAGCCGCGTGCGCGACCTGTTCGTGGAATACCTCGACGAGGTCCGACCCGGCATCGACTACTCCACCTATTCAGCCATCGCCCATCATCTGGTCCGGTTGTTCTGGTGGGCCGTTCTCCAGATCAACCCCGACCAACAGGATCTGCGGTTGACCCCGGCGCTCGCCGCGACCTGGCGCGAGCAATTGACCGTCACCAGCAGCGGCATGACGCGCACCGATCTACACGGGGTGCTGTTCACCGTGCGCGCCTTCTACCGCGACATCGGCCAATGGGCATTGGAGGACCCGGCGCGTTGGGCGCATTGGGCCGCACCGTCACCCGTCCGCGACAGCGATGTCCGAGCGATGAGCAAAGCCCGAAATCGCGCCAAGGCCAGAATGCAGCAACGAACGCGCGTGCTGACCGGACTCCTACCGAGCTTCGTCAGCACCGCATCCGAACGCAAACGCTGGTCACAACAACTGCTAGGCCGTGCAGAGAGTGCCAGCCACGGTGAGGAGTTCAGCATTGATGGCGTCGTGTTTCGGCGCCACGATCCACCGTGCACGACGGCGCGCAACGGGCGCGCACGAATCTGGGTAGCCGGGCCATCCGAGCTTTGTAACAAGCTCGGCCTGATCGATGTCTCTCAACTCGAGGGTGATTGCTTCTGGGCGTGGGCGATCATCGAAACCCTGCGACTGACCGGGGCCCGCATCGAGGAGGCCCTTGAACTCACTCAGCTCTCGATCCGCCACTACACCCCGGCAACAACCGGCACCGTCGTACCGCTGCTGCACATCGCGCCGTCGAAAACCGACCTCGAACGGCTGATTCCGATGAACCCGGAACTGGTCGAGGTGCTGGTAGCGGTCCAACGCCGCGCGAAATGCGGTCGTGAGCGAATCCCGTTGTCGGTGCGCTACGACCGCCACGAAAGACTCCACGGAGAACCGTTACCGCACTTGTTTTCCCGACCCGTCGGTGCGCGTCACGAAGTCCTGTCAGCCCACTACATCCGCACCATCCTCAACGCGACCGCTACAGCCGCCGGCCTCGCCGACCACGGCACTCCGATGATTTTCACCCCACACGACTTTCGCCGACTCTTCACGACCGAGGCTGTCGGCTCGGGGCTTCCGTTGCACATCGTGGCCTCGCTACTGGGCCACCTCGACCTCGACACCACCCGCGGCTACACCGCGGTCTTCCCCGAAGCCGTCATCGCCCACCATCAAAAGTTCATCGACCACCGGCGCTCCCTGCGCGAATCGCTCGAATATCGCGACGCCACCACCCACGAGTGGGATGAGTTCGAGAAGCACTTCCTACTACGCCGCGTCGAGCTCGGCGACTGCTTCCGCCCCTATGGCACCCCGTGCATCCACGAACACGCCTGCGTGCGCTGCCCGTTCCTGCGGTTGGACCGCGCCCAACTGCCGCGCCTGGACGACATGGCCGCCAACGCCCGCGACCGTCTCTGCCAGGCCCGCGACAAGCAGTGGCTCGGCGAGGTCGACGCCCTGCAACAGACTCTGCGCCATATCGACATCAAACGCCGACAACTCGACCCGACGCCACCCTAAGCACCGTATACATCGCGACGACAACGCGCTCCGGCAACCCGGCAGCATGGTTGCCACGAGCACGCGGTCCTGATAGTGCGTCTATCGGCACCGACGCGGGCCAGTGCGGGTTCGGGTAGTAACCGCCGAAAAGCACCACATTTGAGCTTGGCCCGGATGACGGGGCGCTTCGTGCGTGACTGGCGCGCCGTTGTCGCAGGTCGGCATGTGCGATGCCCCGACTGGAGCTAAAGAGATGTGCCCCAATTGCCAAGTCCAGTCCGGCGATCTCGCCGCCGACGACCAAGCCGTCACCGAGGTCTGCGGTGGCCGCCGACAGCGCTTCGACATGTTCGGGGGTAGCACTCGGTGGTCTCACGCAGGTTCCGGCCCCGTAGCCGACAACCCGTGGGATCGCGGCGCGCTAACGCCCCGTCCATTCATCTCAGACGTCCGGTTGGGGGATGGATCAGGCGGCGGACTCTCCGCACCTGGGGTAGCCGTAGCATCGGCGGAAAATGCAACGTAAATGCTGTTCAGAGCCCATGTTGCCCCATGATCCGTGGCACCGGATAACGGCCCGATATCGAATCCGATCTCCTTGCCGCGCGCGAGAGGATTCGCCGGATGATCCGTAACCGGAAAATGATAGCGTGCGTCCTGCGCGAGCCCGGCCGCCCAGGTCACGGACCGTGTTACACCTTCTCTACAACCGACGCTGTCGTCAAACAATCAGCTCCGAACAGCGCTTTGAGATCTCCGAGGAGGGCTGGAGTCTTGTGAACCCGGAATCTCGGGTCTATGCCCAACCGCTTCGTCGTACGGCCGATTAGCACGATGTGCACGTCGGTGTCCCCCGGGTGGCGTTGCAAGACTTCACGAAGGGCATCGACGTTGGGGCGCGTGCATGCGTGCACAGGAATGGACAGGGCAATCGGGGCTGACGATGGTCCGCCGATCCCCAAGTCGGGCGTGGAGATCTCGACAGCAAGGATTGAAGTCCTGCCTTCACGGACCGTCACGTTCGCGGTGACGAGCAAGACCGAGTCTTCGGTGAGAACGTGCTGACAGCTGATATAAGTCGAGGAGAAGACGAGTATCTCGGTGGCAGCGTCGAGGTCGGCGATCTCGATGATGGCCCACGGTTCACCCTTCTTGTTGACGCGGCGGTCAACCGCGGCGACGATGCCGCCGATGACGATCTTCTGGCCGTGGCGAACCTTACCCGCGTGCACGGCGGCGATCGAGGTGTCGGTAAGCGATGTGAGCGCTGCGGCGATGCCGTCGAGGGGATGGCCTGACACATATAGACCCAGCATCTCGCGTTCGAGGGCGAGTTTGTGCTTGGTGTCCCACTCCTCGTCGGGCACCTTGACATGGAACACAGAGCCGATCGACTCGTCGACATCCTCCCCACCGAAGAGATCGAATTGGCCCATCGCCTCGGCCTTCTTGGTCGACATCATCGCGTCGATCGCATCGGAGTGGACCAGCGCCAAACCCTTGCGTGGATGGCCGAGAGAGTCGAATCCCCCTGCCTTGATAAGCGATTCGGTGACCTTCTTCGAACATGCCAGTGAGTTGATTTTCTCCAGGTAGTCCGAGAAGTCGGTGAACTTCCCCTTCTCCTCGCGGGCGGTGATGATCGACGACACCACATTGGCGCCGACGTTGCGCACGGCACCGAGACCGAAGCGAATATCGTCCCCGACTGAGGCGAAGTCTGCCCGGGAGGCGTTGACATCGGGCGGCAGAACCGTGATGCCCCTCTTGCGGCAGTCCGCCAGATAGATCGCGGACTTGTCTTTGTCGTCGCCGACTGACGTGAGCAGACCGGCCAGGTACTCGGCCGGAAAGTTGGCTTTGAGATAGGCAGTCCAGTACATGACCAGGCTGTATCCCGCAGCGTGTGACTTGTTGTAGGCGTAGCCGGCGAACGGCAAGACCGCCTCCCACAGGGCGGTGACTGCCTCATCGCTGTAGCCGTTGGCGCGCATACCTTTGCGGAAGTTCTCGAACTCAGCGGCTAGCACTTCAGGCTTCTTCTTGCCCATCGCTCGCCGGAGCAGGTCGGCCTGGCCGAGCGAGTAACCGGCCACCTTCTGCGCGATCTGCATGATCTGCTCCTGGTAGACGATCAGCGCATAGGTCTCGCCCAAGATGGTTCCCAGCGGTTCGTCGAGTTCCCGGTGGATCGGTGTGACAGCCTCACGGCCGTTCTTGCGGTCCGCGTATGCCCAGTGCGCTCCCACTCCCATCGGACCGGGTCGGTAGAGCGCGTTCGATGCGATGAGATCGTTGAACTCGGTCGGGGCCATCCGGAGCAGAAGCTCGCGCATTCCCACCGAATCGAGCTGGAAGACACCAAGATTGTCGCCGCGGGCGAGCATGGCATAGGTCGCAGCGTCGTCCAGTGCGAGGGTGTCGAGGTCGAGATCGATGCCGCGGTTGGCCTTGATGTTCTCCAGGGCGTCACCGATAACGGTGAGGTTGCGCAGGCCGAGGAAGTCCATCTTGAGCAGGCCGATGGCCTCACACGAGGGGTAGTCCCACCCGGTGATGATCGCGCCGTCCTGAGCACGCTTCCACACCGGGATCGCGTCGGTGAGCGGTTCCGAGGACATGATGACCGCGCAGGCGTGCACGCCGGCATTGCGGATCAGGCCTTCCAGACCACGCGCGGTTTCGTAGATCTTGGCGACGTCGGGGTTGGTGGAGATGAGTTCGCGGACCTCGGCGGCTTCCTTGTACCGCTCGTGCTCGGGGTCGGTGATGCCCGAGACCGAGATGTCCTTGGCCATGATCGGCGGGGGCAGCGCCTTGGTGATCTGGTCGGCGATGGCGAAACCGGGCTGGCCGAACAGCACTCGCGCGGAGTCCTTGATCGCGGCCTTGGTCTTGATGGTGCCGAAGGTGATCACCTGGGCCACCCGGTCGCTGCCCCACTTCTCGGTGGCGTAGCGGACCATCTCACCGCGGCGGCGATCGTCGAAGTCGATATCGATATCGGGCATCGACACGCGCTCGGGGTTGAGGAATCGCTCGAAGAGCAGACCGTGCGGGATCGGGTCGATATTGGTGATGCCCATGGCGTAGGCGACCAGCGAACCGGCGGCCGAACCACGACCCGGCCCCACCCGGATACCGACCTCGAGGGCGTGCTTGATGAGGTCACCGACGACGAGGAAGTAGGCGGGGAACCCCATGTCGCAGATGACTTTGAGCTCGAAGTCGGCGCGATCGAGGTATTCACGCGACGGACCGTCGGGGAAGCGGCGATCCAGGCCTTCGAGGACTTCCTTGCGCAGCCAGCTGGCCTGGGTGTGGCCTTCGGGGACCGGGAAGATCGGCATCCGGTCGCGGTGTTCCCACACCTCGTCGTAGGACTGCACGCGTTCGCCGATGAGTTCGGTGTTGTCACACGCGCCGGGGACCTCGGCGTCCCAGATCGCGCGCATCTCCTGCGCGGACTTCAGGTAGTAGCCGTCGCCGTCGAATTTGAAGCGGGTGGGGTCCGACAGCGTCTTGCCGGTCTGAATACACAGCAGCGCTTCGTGATTGGTCGACTGGTCCTTGGTGACGTAATGGCAGTCGTTGGTCGCCAGCGGTGGAATGCCGAGCTGCTTGCTGATCTCGAGTAAGCCTTCACGCACGCGACGCTCGATGGACAGACCGTGGTCCATCACCTCGAGGAAGAAGTTGTCCTTGCCGAAGATCTCCTGCCACTTCGCCGCCGCTTCGAGGGCTTCGCGGTCGTGACCCAGGCGCAGCCGGGTCTGCACCTCACCCGACGGGCAGCCGGTGGTCGCGATGATGCCCTCGGCGTACTGGGCGATGATTTCCTCGTCCATCCGCGCCCACTTGCCGAGCTGGCCCTCGATCGAGGCCAGGCTCGACAGCTTGAACAGGTTGCGCAGGCCGGTCGCGTTCTCGGCGACCATCGTCATGTGGGTGTAGGCACCGGAACCGGAGACGTCGTCGCTCTTCTGCGACGGATCACCCCACAGCACACGCTTGGTGTCGAACCGCGACGCCGGAGCGATATAGGCCTCGATGCCGATGATCGGCTTGATCCCGGCCTTCTTCGCGGAGTTGTAGAACTCGCTGGCGCCGTACATGTTGCCGTGGTCGGTCATCCCGACCGCGGTCATCCCCAACCGCTCCGCCTCCGCGAACAACGGCGAAATCTTCGCCGCACCGTCGAGCATGGAGTACTCGGTGTGATTGTGCAGATGAACAAAAGACGCGCGACTCATTGCCATCAACCCACCCATTCCGACCGCTGTCAGTACCTAACTGGTTGTCGAGCGCGACATTCACGCCCGGCTGTATCGCAGGTATATGACCAGCTAGAGTGCGGTCATGTCGAACAATCGACAAGCGTCAGCCAACAACCATTGGATGTGGAAGCAGGTGCTTGACTTGGATCTCGATCTGTCCGCAGTGCGCGCGATGGTCGCTGTCAGTGACGAAGGGCAATTCGGCCTCGCTGCGGCCGTGCTGGGTATCAGCCAGCAAGCGGTGTCCAAGCGGATCGCGAAGCTGGAGAGTCAACTCAACGCCCAACTATTCGAGCGCCGCATCGGCAACGTTGCGTTGACCGCTCACGGCACCCGGTTCTTACCCCACGCCCGCTCGATACTTGCCACGGCCGACACCGCCGTTGCCGCAGTATGCGATTCGCAAGTGCTCCGTGTCGCGGTGCACGGCGCACAGATCGCCGACGCGAATCTGATGCGGTTCTACCTCGAGAAGCACCCGTACGCTGAGATCGAACTCATCATGATGGGCCCGGCTACGACATCGCGGGACGCCGTCATCGACGGTCGAGTCGACGTCGCCTTCGCCCGCAGACACTGGCACGCCCGGCCACTACCAACACATGTCAGCGCCATTCCCGCCTACCTCGATGCCTTACATCTGCTCGTCGGGAAAGGCCATCCGCTCGCGGACCGCGACCGCGTCGACCTCGAAGCCCTCGCGCACCTGACCGCGTGGGTGCCCGGGGCCGGATTCGATTCTGAAGTGGGCGACTTCTACGGCCGGCTCGGCGACAGCTGCGGAATCACAATCACGACCGAGCAACAGAAGGGCGGTATCGGATTCGCGAACGTGGTCGACCGCATCGCGGAGTCGACGACGCTGGTCACCTTCGGCGGCGAAGGAACCACGACACCGTGGCACCCGGACATTCGCCGCATACCCATCGTCAACCCGACGCCCGCCTATCCCATGGCACTGCTGTGGCGGGAAGCGATCAATGACCATCCCCAGCTCAACTCTTTGATCGACTTCGTCATCGCCAGCTACAACGGCAACGCAGTAGATTCGATGTGGGTCCCGGAGCCAGACCGTGCGTTCTGCACACGATGACCACTTGGCCCGACTGTGCCGACTTGCCAATCGTCCGTTCAGCGATCCTGACACTGCTGAGCGGTACGTTCGTTCGACAACGAAATATATGTCCCCGGAGTTGGCCCCCTGCAGCAACGCATGCACGCCAAGCCTGCCGCGGGTTGCTCGCCGCTTGCCCGACGCGGGATCCTCGGCGGTCTCGACCTTGAGAGCGGACTGATCCGGGTGCCGCCGTTCTGGATTTACATCGACCCCGACCCACGACTGGTTTCCTGACGCGACCTGGGCAGGTCGACTTCGGTGCAGGACCGCCGCCCCGTCTCCACCGACACTCTGGTCACCAATGTCGGCCCCTCAACCATGGCTCCTAACTCGGTATAGCTTCCGATGAGGGCGTGGTGGTATCTGGCCCGTGTACGACATCTGCTGTACGGCTGCGGCTTTCAGCGGCGTTGGCAAGCGGACGGACTGCAGCAACAATGGGCAAGTGAATACCCGAGGGTGGGGCACTTTCCGGGTGATACGTCCGGTGTGCGGTAGCATTGAGGTTCGGTAGCATACGCGCTCGTCCATTGCCAAGGTCCTCCAGTGACACCGACATCAACGTCGTGGTGACAACACCTGGGATTGTGACCTTTTGAGTCCCGAGCACCACTGTGAATTCGCTATCGAACGCCAGCTGATAGTGGCCATCGAGGTCGAGGGCGCTGTTGACAACCTCACATTCTGAAGATTCCCAGGTCCCGACAACGACCCTCCCTTCAAGCAGCGACACGACACTCGTGATGGCTCGAAAATCTGCGCTCGTGAGGGTATCGACATCCGGTACGAGAACCGGTGTTGCCGTATGTGCTTGGATCTTCGCCAGTGCGCGCAGAAGTTTGAGAACCATCGGATGGATTAGCTGCTGACCAACCGGGATCTGGTGGAAATCGTGGAACGGCCCATACTTTTCGCCCAGTTGCAGCATATTCGGATACGTCAACGCTGCAAGAAATTCTACTGCTGGCAGTGCTACCGCACAGTCGTGACCTGTGACATCGCCCATCGAGAAATGAATGGTATTGCCGTCACCGTTCAGGTCGAAGAAGCCGTCCGTGGTGACGAGCCCGCTCGCATCGATGCCATGTGACCACACTCCGGTGCCATCAGGACCGGAGACGGAGGCCATCTTGAAAAGAATTTCGGTACTGAGCGGACCTGCTGCTCCACAAACCCGAAGCCGTATCTCGTAATGACGGCTTTGCGCTGCGCTGACTCGCACAACACCCACCTCACCCGTAGTGGCAAGGCCTCCGAGCAGATCGACATCGACCGTGGCAGGAAGGGTGGCCGGTATCCCGTACTTGCGCCATCGATCGTAGGCTCGGCGGTCGAATGCGGGGTCCTCGAAAGCGTACTCAAGTCGTATCGGGATGGGACGCTCGTTGAGTGCTTCGTCGAACCGTTGGTAGATGCGGAAGGTGAGACATGAGCCGTCTGCGGCCACCTGCTGAGTCGCGGCGAGGAGGTCCTGTTCCTCGTGCAGTTCCGGCCTGAATGGATCCAAGCTCACCCCATATCGGAAGTGCGGATCCCCGTCCAAAGCCGTCTGCACGCGCCGCAAATGTTCGCGTAACTCGGCCGGAGTGAGTATCGAGGTGGCGGAATCGTTGTCACGCAGTGTGAGATCGCGCTGCAGGATCTTTGCGACCTCAGCGACGGCGTTCTTCAGGCGGTCACGGCCGCCGTTGAGGTAGTAGTCCTGGACGTACCAGTGCTTGGAGATCATGGCCTCGCAGTAGTTCAGACCGTGCCAGTCGATTATGCGCCCTGACGTCTGACGCCACGCCTCTATGAGTGCTTGCTCATCACTGGTCAAGGGCTGCTGGCGTTCCTCCGCAGAAATCGGCAATTTGGGGGTATCGGAGAACATGTCATCGATAACCTCGCCGGGCAGCTTGTCGAACCAATCCTGACGGTTGTCGATCGTCGGATCCAGCGGCATTACCAGGTACCAGTCACCGAGCGGAAAGCCCCTGCGCACCAGTCCAACCATCAGCCGTCTGAACGACTTCTCGACCTGCCGTTTCTGACTATCATCGAGATTGAGAGCAAACTTCTTGACCTGGTAGACATCCCATACCACTGATCCGCTGACATCGCGGGGCACGATCACGTCGATGCCATAGTCCCCTTGTGATGGCCTGATCCGCCACGCTCGTCGGTGTTCGTTATAGAGCAGGTTCGCAACGACTGCCTCGACCTCGTCGCCGCTAAGTGCTGCCCATGGCACGCGCGCCATCGGACTCCTTGTGTCAGTGCGCGATCCGGATATACGCGCACCTTGATTGTCGCACCCACCCGAGACATGGCTGGACGACATAGCCGCCAAGATCGGTGACCGACCTACCGCCCGCCGACTTGCCAAGTTCAGAGAAGGATCCCGTCGTGCTTGAGCTCGAATGCCCACCGCCCGTCGTCCACCGGCAACGCCCCCGGGGCGGCCAGCATCGGCGCGTACCGCGGTAACCCACTCACCGGTTCCTCGCCATCACCACACCCCTTCCACACCACCCGACACCAGCAAACATCCAGCGTAACCCTGAACTGGGTGGCCGTCGGCCACCGCGCCGCGCATGCCACGCGATCACCCCTTGACCGAACAGGAGTCCCGAATGAGCACAACCCCACCCGCGATCGACGTCACCGCCGTGGAGTCGATCTCACGGACCGAGTTCGCCGGACGCGAGCACCTCGGTACCGCCGGACCCATCACCGCGCTCGCCGACCACCCCGTCATCGAGCGGTGGCGTGAACAGGTGCGGGGGTGGCGGGGCCGGTTCTGGACCTACCTGCCCGACGAGACCGGGGCGCTGCGGCTGTATCCGCTCAACGTCAGCCGCCGCTTCCGCACCGCCCGCTGACCTTCGTCCACTCTCGGCGCGCCACTGGCTTCAGCGTGTGGTCGCGCCGTTGTCGTCTTCTACGCAAGGAGCTTTCGTGTCCACCACCACCATCGAGCCCGACACATCCGCCGACCTGGATCAGGAGTCCTCGCCGGGAACCGAGGCCACTATCACCGTGCTCGCTCCGCTGCCGGCGCCCGCCGAGGCCGTGAGCATGGACCCGGCTGATTTGGTGATCGGCCACAATGTGCGGCCCGAAGACCAGATCGATCTCGACGCCCACCCGAAAGAGGTGGAGTCGATCCGGCGGTTCGGGGTGCGCGATCCGATCCTGGCCCAGCGCGGCCCCGACGGACACGTCGTGGTCGTCGACGGCCAGGTCCGCGCGTTGATCGCCCGCACCCTCGGCCTTGCGAAGGTGCCTGTCTATATCGAGGCCACCGACCGGTCGATCGATGATCCGGAACGGTTGATCGAGCGGGCGTTGGATCAGATCAACCTCAACGACCGGCGCATCGAGTTGACCGATTCGGCGCGCGCGGCCGGGGTGGCCTACATGCTCGACCTCGGTGCCACCGCCACCCGCATCGCCGAAGGTCTGCAAACCGACACCGCACAGATCCGTAAGGCCGGGAAGATCGGCCGATCGAGCACGGCCCGGAACCTTTTGGACACCAGTCAGTTCAGTCTCGACCAACTCGAGGTGATCGCCGGATACGAACAGCTCGGCGACCACGCCGCGGTGGAGAAGCTGTCGTCGGTGCGGTGGAACTTCGACTACCACGCCGAGATGATCGCCGCCGACCGTGCCCGACGCCGCGACCGGCTCACCGCGGCCCTGCCCTATGCCGCGGTCGGGCACCCGATCCTGCACGTGGAATCCGTCGAGGTCGACCTCGACACCTACGTTCCTGTCGACGACCTCGTCGATACCAACGCCGAACCGGTTTCCCCTGAGGCGATCGACGCCGAACCGGGACGGTGGGTGGTGGCGATGGATCTGGTCGAGGACGCCGAACTGTTCGACCCCACCACCGATGAGGTCATCGACCCCGACACTGTCGATTTCGACGCCGACCTCCCCGGCACCGAACCCGCCGACGGGCTGCGCAGCGTTGCCGGGTTGGTGTACCGGGATATGTGGATGCCGAGTTACTACCTGCCCGTCGATCAGCTCGACGTCGCCGGGTTGCACCGCCGAGGCCCCGACACCCGCGGTGACCGTCCCGAAGGCGGCGAGGGTGGCGGTGAGGGTGATGGTGGTGATCTTGCCCGGGTCGCTGCCGAGCAGGCGGCAGCGGACAGCGCCCGGAAACGTGAGGAACGGCGGCGGGTGATCGAGCTGAACAAGCGCGGCGCCGCCGCGAAGAAGCGGCGACTGGAATTCCTGGCACGGGTGCTCACGTTGCGGACCCCACCGCCGGGCAGCGCCGAGCTCGTCGCGACCTCACTGGCTCGCGACACCACCCTCCTCGGCGGAATCCGCGCCCGGACACTGGCATTGACCCTGTTCAACGCGGACAACAGCACCGGCCTCACCGACACCGCGGCATCAGCCGTCGCGGGCAGGGCGTGGGTGATCACCCTCGGACTCGTGCTCGCCGCCCACGAATCAACCCTCGACAAGGACTGCTGGCGCACCAACTCCTGGCAGTCCACCACCGTATCCGCCTACCTGCACTTCCTCGCCGCGGTCGGTGAACACCTGGCCAGCCGGGGACGTGCCAGCGACCGCAACGAACAGTTCCGGCTCGTCGACGTCGAACTGGCCGCCGCCGGCGATCTCGACTACCGCACCATCCCCCTCGACCAGAACTCCACGACCGTCCCCGCCACCGACGAGCGCGGGACCGTCGACGACAACGACCCCCCGGAAGAGGAGCAGCTCGCGCACGCCGCGTGAGGGCAGCGGCGGTTCGAATCCACGGAATCGATTCGGACCGCCTCACCCCCTCGCTTCGACAGAGGCGCTCCCACTACCCAACCGGAATGAGGCCCGTGATTTTCACCCGGTTCCGATATCCTCGAAGTTGCGGGTTCGATTCTGTGGCAACCGATCATGCATCACCGGTGCGGCAGCTCCGCAGCATCCCCGACGTCCCGAACCCGGACCTGGTCGACGAGGTTCGCTCCCACCTCGCTGACGCTATTGCCCGCGACCGCGACGAGCTCGCTGCCGCGCGCTCTCCCGACCGCGTCCTCGATCTACGACGTGAGCGCACCGTGTGGCTGCTGTTCCAGATCAGCACAGCGCAAGAAAAACCAGTCGGCGCAGAGGATCTTGCTTGGGCCGTCGCGCTGCTGCGCGACCGAACCATCCGCGACATCATGTACGGTCTCGCCCGCAGCGAGTACCACGGAGCGGCGGAGGCACTGTGGCTCCAGATCGCGGCGGCGACCCACGGTCACGACCGCGCCGAGGCCGTCACCTTGTTCTCCTACAGCGCCTACCACCACGACAACACCGCGCTCGCCAGGACCGCCCTTGCCACAGCCCTCGATGCCGACCCGACCCACCCCATCGCGGTGCTGTTGGCAACCGCGCTCGACGACCGCTTGCCACCCCAACAGATCCGGGCACTCGCCGAGGCCGCAGCGGTGATCGCGGCTGACCTCGGCATCGACATCACCTGACCCGCAGCGGTCAGAACCCGGTCGTTCTTTGCAACCTCCCCCTCGAAATCAGTGTTATCCACCCCCATTTGAGCTAAGGAGTTCGTCATGGCCGGAGACACGGTCATCACAGTCATCGGGAATCTGACCTCCGATGTCGACCTGACTTTCATCCCAGCGGGTGATGCGGTCGCGCATTTCACTGTCGCCTCGACCTCGCGGGTGTTCGACCGTAATACCAATCAGTGGCGTGACGGGGACGCAATGTTCCTGCGCTGCAACATCTGGCGCGAGGCCGCGGAGAACGTGGCCGAGTCGCTGACCAGGGGCGCACGCGTCATCGTCGCCGGGCGACTCAAGCAACGCAGCTACCAAACACGCGACGGGGACAAACGCACGGTGTTCGAGCTCGAGGTCGACGAAGTCGGGCCGAGCTTGCGGTTCGCCCGCGCCCAGGTCACCCGCACCGGACGCAGACCGAACAACGGCAGCGGCAACGGGTTCGGCGCCGACAACCCTACCCGCGCCACCTCTGCGGCCGAGCCCGCCACCGCTGCGCGGACCTCGGATGCTTCTGACCCGTGGGCCACCTCCGCCCCGGCGGGCCGGGGCAGCCAGGCGTGGGCCGAGCCCGCGTTGGCCGGTGTCGGTATGGGTGATTTCGGACAACCACCGTTCTGACCTGACCCGGTTCTCCGATGCCGTTGCGGTGGCGAGCGGGGAGGCAGGTGGTGGGTCGGGGCACCGGTCTGGGGTGGGCCCAGCCGCTCGAGGGCTACCAGGCCATCGTGCGCCACGCCGTCGGGCCCGCGCCCGGCGGAAACGAATCCCCCGCGCCCGTCCCAGCCCCAGCCGGCGGTCGGGGTTGTGCGCGCGGGGAATTCGCCCCCGCACGCAGATGGCGCGTTCCCGCCGTCGTGTCGCCCGCTGTCCTGGTGAACAGCCCTCGGCTGGGCCCACCCCAGCCCGGCACCCCTATTTCGCGAAAAGCGTGGCAGTTCCAGCGCGCCCAGGTGCCGAACCATCTCACCATCCACAGTCAGGAGAACAGCTGTGTCCGTTCACGCACCCACCATCTCCCCCACGACCACCCTCACCACATACAGTGTCGAGCCCGGGTTCGACCGGCACGATCTCACTCTGTCTGCCGCCGATATCGTCGGCGCCGAGCCGCCATCCGGCGAGCCCGCCACCGAAGCATCGGTGGCGGCGGTGCCGGATACGCGGTCGTTCCTGGATGCGATCTCGGCGATCGAGCTCGCTTTCACCATCGATCGCAAAGCCGCGATCGCGATGTTCCGTCCGGCGCTGGACTTGGCGACCGACGCCGACTGGGACGTCCTGGATTTCATGGTCGAGTGCTTCACCCTCTACCCGCGTGAGTCGGCGCTGCTGCGTCTGCGGGCCCGCTGGTCCGCCGGTGACGAAACCGAACGCGAACGGTTGGTGCGGTTGGTGCCCGACACCGACCCCGGCCTGCACTCCCACGACAACCACGCCCTGGCCCAGCTCATCGAGACCCGCGCCAGAACGAACGGCACCAGCGTGGCCGAAGAGTTCGCGACCTTTCAGGTCCAGCTCGCCGCCGCGGAGATGCCCCGCCAGTCCATCCGCACTTGGCGCAACCCGCTGCCGCGCTTGACCATGCCCGTCTCCCGCCGCGTTGATGCGTCCCGTCTCAGCCCCGAGCAGATCCGGGCCCGCGTCCTCGCGCGTGGCAAGCGTCGCCCCGCGGAGCCGGAACCGGTCGAGGTCACCGCGTATGTGCGGGAGAGCCTGTTCGTCGACACCGAGGTTGTGGAGCAAGCCCGCTTGCGCCAACGGTGGGCTGAGTTGATCGCGCGCGGAGTCACTCTCACCGCCGGTGCGCCGCGGGGGTGGACACCGCGCCGACCCGGTGAACGGGCCCCGCTGCCCGCAGACCTTGCTGAGGCGATGTGGGATCACCAGTACTGCGTGCACGTCGCCGATCAACGCGACCACGACCGCGCCCTGGCCGGTGAATCGACCAAGTCCCCCGAACACTCCCACGCCTGGGCCGCCGAACGGACCGGGCTGCGCTCCCGCGCCGACCGCCGCGAAGGGTTCGTGTTCCAGGGCAACGGGCTCGACGACTTCGCCACCGCGATGACCCCGGTCGCCGGATGGCGGTGCGTGTCGTGCTTCATCGAACGCCCCACCACCGACCAACGCCCCGTCCACGCCTGCGACGGGATATTGCGTAGCGATGACGGGCTGTGTGACTACTGCCGGTGCGAGAACCGCACCGGGCTGCCC
>NZ_BDBI01000059.1 GCF_001612905.1 Nocardia ignorata NBRC 108230
AAAGTCCCCTCTCGCGCACAAATTGTTGGCTAGCTGGTCAGATTTCGACTTCTGCGTGTTCGAGTGCACTCGCACACGAAGGAGTTGAGCTGTGCACGTCTGTGACCTGCGCAAACACGCTAGTTCGGGTGGCGATCTCGTCACTTTTCGCCCCGGCAAGGGGGCTTGCGGACTCCCGGCATCAGGGGGTGAGGAGCGGTGATCGAACCGGTCATCCCACCCCAGACCTCACTCGAAGAACGCCTCCACGGCCCGCTGCCGTCGAGTGTCATCCCGCGCACCGCAGACCCGAACATCGTCTACGGCATCGCCCTCATCACCCATGCTGGTCGCGTTACCGACCACGCCGTGTTCTCCGCTCTGGGCTGGCGACCGGGCACCCGGCTGACGTTGTCGTGTCAGGACGAGCGCCTGATCCTGGTATGTGCCGCCCCTGATAGCTCTGTCCGAATGAACAACGGCGGCTTCTTCCGAATCCCCTACCGCCAGCGCCGTCGCGTCGGACTTCTCGAGGGCGATCGGGCGCTGGTCGTCGCGCACCGAGAACAGAAGCGATTGCTGATCCATCCCCCCGCCGTCCTCGACGGGCTGATGAGCCAGAGCCGCCGAATCCTGGAGGGACACCTGTGACCATCCCGAGCACCGGTCAACCCGCAGTCCCCGCGGACACGTTGGCAGCAGCCAGACTCTTGTTGTCCCAGATGGGCATCTCCGCAGCCGATCTCGTCGACGCCACTCCCATGGCGCCGACATTCGGCGAGGTGATTCCACGTGTTCGAGCCCGTCTGAGCACTGGTACTGCACGCACCTACGGGACACATTTGGATCTGCTCGAATCACTGTGGCCGAACCGGCCTTTGAACGAGCCCACCCTCCACGAACTCGAAGAACTGGCCCGCAAGGTGAAAGCGAACGCCTGCCCCAACCGGGCATCTCGGGGCGGGACCAGCGCAGTCGAGCACTACGTGTCCACCGTGCGCCACATCTACCGGTACGCCGAAGAAGCCGGTTGGATTCGGCCACAGGACAATCCAGCGCGGCAGCTCGAGATGCCCGCCCGGCCGGCATCGCATCGATACGCGATCCCCTCTGGCAGGGTTGCCGAGATCTGCCGAGTCGCTGCCATCACCGGCGACGATCCCGAACTCGACACGCTCCTTCTGCGATTCCACCTCGAGACCGCGTGTCGGCGCGGCGGCGCACTCGCCTTGCGACCGCAGGATCTCGACCGCGACCAATGCCTTGTGTACCTGCGGGAGAAGGGCGGCTCAGACCGCTGGCAGCCGGTGTCGCCGACACTGATGCGACACCTGTACGACCACGCCACCAGCCGGAACGCGCCATTCACCGGTCAATTGCTGCGCTACAAACACGGACGCCCGATCACCAGACGTCGCTACGACCACATATGGACTCGCGTGGGCAGGTCGCTGCCCTGGGTAGCCGCCCAAGGTGTCACGACGCACTGGCTGCGCCATACGACGCTGACATGGGCCGAACGAACGTTCAGCTATGCCGTGGCACAAGCGTTCGCGGGGCACCGCGGAAAACGCTCGGGCACAACAGATACCTACGTCAAGTCCCAACTACACGAAGTCGCCGCAGCGCTGTCAGTCCTCACCGGGGAACCTCACCCCCTCGCCCGAGGAACACTGTCCCCTCCGTCGGAATCGGTAGCGCTCCCCTCTACCGGCACAAGACACCAGTGACAGCGGTTCACCGGTGCTCCCGCGCGACCGCACTGCGACCAGAGATCCTCGCGATCACGCCACCGTCATCAGGGTTCTGACGGATCGCTACCCGGCCGTATCCCATCGTGACTCGGACGCTCCCGGTCGGCAGCCTTGTCGCGACCACATCAGCTCAGACCGTCTGGCCGAACGGCATGTCAACTACCGGCGAAGTGAGTCCCGCCCCCGCGACGTTCTGACCACCTATCGCCCCCCGAGAAGGGGATCACGCTCATGCAGACTGCGTCACCACTATCTGCCCACAACCGGACCTCCGCGAGCGAGGACGTGCGCACAGACCGTGCGCACGTCTTCTTCTGGACCGAGCTGTGCATCGCCGCCGGGGTCAGCGTGATCGGCAACGCGACCCAAGCTGTCCTGCACACCACGGCCCTGCCCGCGGTCGCCGCTACCGTCGCGGTCATTCCGCCCCTGGCGTTGCTGGCCGCAGTACACGGTGTTGCGCTGCTCGCACGTGCCGACACCGTCTCGCCCACCGCGCGACGCGCTGCGACGGCCTTGACCGTGGTCATCGCCGCCGGCGCGTTCTGGCTGTCGTTCACGGCACTCCGCGCTCTGGCGATCACCGCAGGCGTGCCCGCGGGCGAAGCATGGCTGTGGCCGCTCATTGTGGAGGGCAGTATGACTCAGAGTTCGCTGGCCCTGCTGATTCTGGCTCACGCGCGTCAACCCAGCCCTTCGATGGAGCGACGACCTCCGTCCCCAGCACCCCTCCCCGTGCCCGACCAACGCCCCAGTGACGGTGCCTGCGGCGCACTTCCCGCGTCACGCCCAGATCCTCCCGCACTGGTCGAGGAGACCCTCGATGATCAGACGAGTTCAGACATGGATGTGGAGGAACTGGCGACCAGGATCTGCGACCAGGATCCTGGCGGGCGCCGCGATCACGCGATCGTCGCCATGGTTCTGACGCATCGCTACGTTCACGGGTGGAGCGCCAGCCGTATCTCACGCGAGCTCGGACGCAGCCGGTCGGCCATCAGTCGGATCCTGCGCGACGCCGAGCGGCTACGCGCGAGAACAGGCACCGACCGTGCGCACGCAGAAAACGACCAGCCTGCCAACCGTGCACACGCAGAAAACGACCAGCCTGCCGACGATGCGCACACCGGTCCTGCCGTGCGCACGTAGCGCCCGACCGCCCGGCAGGGTGTGCGCACGCTGCGTTCGAACGTGCGCACGCCCACTACCTGTGACCGGTTGGGCCAGACACTGTTTCGACCTGCGCGCAGGCTGGCTGAACATTTGCCGGATGTGGTTCACACCACATCGACAGTGGCACCGGTCTCCGTGTTTGATCGATGCGCGGTTCGTTGCCAGGTATCACATTTTTCGTGCTCGTCTCCAGCGAAACCATGTCCTTGGGGGACTTGTGAATTTCGATATGTCCTGTCCGCAGTGCGGCCGTGTCGACTGGGTCCAGAACGTTCCCGCTGTCATGTCCGGTGGCACGCTCAGTGGTTACAGCACCGGCGTGCATACCGGGTTCGGTGTAGCCCAGGGCGGAGTTGTCCCCGTGATCGGGACCTCCACCCGCGAGTTCAGCCACAGCTCAGCCCTGGCAAGAAGCCTGGCGTGGCAACCGATTCTGCCTTCGGCGGGCCCGTTGTCGTTCCTCGGCTCGGTCTTGATGTTGTTCGTCCTATTCGTGTTCGGCTTGTGCAGTATCGGGTTGACCATGGAGCCGTTGCCCTCGCATCCGCTGCGGATGATGGCGTCGCTGCTGGGCCTGTACCTGTTTCCGATCGTGCTGTCTATCCCTGTTGTCGCGATCTTCACGACCGCGTTCAAGCGTGCACGCCGCAACAGCAAGGTCGATTCCGGGCGGCACCGTGCACGTCATGTGTGGAGCCACGGCTACTACTGCCACCGATGCGGTGTCGCCTACTGGCCCTACCCCACAGAACCCGGTATCCCCTACCGAGTGCCGCTCGCACCCAGCCATTTCCGTTGGTACGTCTGGAACACCGGCGGTTACGCCAAACTCTGACCGACCGGTTCCCCGGTGTTCAACACGGCCTTGGATTGGCTGTGAGCGCCTGCCGGTTCAGGTTCCTGGACAGGGTCGGGACGTAGAGCACGACCCGATGGATCCGGTTCGTTTGCTGGTCTCTCCGATGCCCGCGCCACACTGATCAGTTGTCGCACCTGTTTGGTGGTCAATTCGAGGAGCTCCCCGATGTCGTCATCGGACTCCCCTAAGGTGCGCATCGCCGCCACCGCCCCAGCTTGCCGGCCGCGCCATCGCGTGACTTCGGCCTCGTACTCGCGTTCCAACTGTTCGATCCGCTTACGGAGCTCGCCGACGCGCTGATCGTGTATCCCGGTGCGCTGTCGGATCGCTCCCGCAGCGTGGAGGTAGGTCTGGACCGCGTCGATCGTCGCGGTCTCGCGGCGTTTGGCTGCCTCACGCCGCGTCTTCATCACGTTCTGGACTTCGTCCAAACGCCGACTCGATTCGGGATCACGCTTGGACCGTCGTTGCTTGCCAGTAGGCATCTCGATCTCCTGAGAATGGCCCGACCAGCGGCTCTTCCGCTGCCAGCCTACGCCGCACTCTCAGCCTCTCGCCAGCCCCGCAAAGGCAACCGCCCAGCGCTACATCATCTTTCGCACAGTCGCCATGGGCGCTTCCTCACGCTGCGATCTTGCGAGCACGGCGTCTGATGGGCTTCGACTTCGCGTTCCATCCAACTGTTTCCCCCGCTCAGTTTCCGAACAAGGGACACCGATGATTGCCGAGCTCACCAGGTTCGAACCGATTCTCCGTGAGATCGCTGGATCGGAGTTCACCACGACCCTCCTCGCGACGTTCAGGCAGCAGGATTGGGCCGAGGACGAGATTCGTCGCGCGCAGCAGGCTCACCCCGATGTGGCTGATGTGTTGCATCACAGCTTTTCGCTGTTGACCGCAACTGAGGAACGCATGGGCACCGAGTTCGTCTATCGGGCTCACGCCCGGGAGCTGCTCGAGCGGGTCGCGACTGGTGTGTCGACCAAGCCGGGGACCTCGGTCGAGGTCGTGCTGTCGCTGATGCGCGCGAGCTTGGTGACGCCGTTGAACACCACCGCGTTCGGCCTGTACGTGCGGATGTGGCGTCACGCCGGACTGCCCGACGTCGATGGTCTGGGCAAGGACGTGGGCGAGCACTATGAGGCGCTCAATGCCAGCCGGATCGATGAATTCGAGGCGATCGCCCGGCGCCAGCTCGCCCAGCCTTCTCGCGTGCTGAGGCTGGTTACCTGTGAGGGCCGCCATCTCGGCGAACCGGTCGACTGCCGACTGGCTACTGCACGCGCCGCCTGACCTGTCCCGGTTCCTCGGTCACTTTTCTTCCTGTCTTTCACGCCGCATCCCGGTTTTCGGGTGCGGCGTTCGTTGTTTTCGGAAGGGGTTTGCTGTGCCCGATCTCGATCTTCCTGACCCGTGCGGGGTCTGCCGATCCCGCGAACCCGGTACTCGTCTGTCGATCGACGGCGGAATCGTCTGCCACGCATGCGCCCGAACGTGCGCGCAGTGTTACCGCTGCGGCGTGCGTTCGCTCGCCCTCACCGACACCGCCATCGGGCGACACCTGTGTTCGGACTGTGCGACCGGACTGAACCCGTGCGCGTCGTGTACGGAGGTGTCGTTCACCGGTCTGCGCACCGACACCGATGGTTTCGTCTGCGGGATCTGCGCGCACCAGTTGTTCGACCAGTGCTTCCGGTGTGAACGGTTCACCCGCCACAGCCGCTACGTCGTCGGCAACCACCGCACCTGCCCTACGTGCGCTCAGGAGCTGCGGGCGTGCCCGGACTGCGGCACCCTGTTGGCGGGGCGGCGCGGGTGTGATCGGTGCGCTGATCGGCACACGTTGTGGAACTACACCTACCGTCCCGACCCGATCTTCCACGGCACCGGCCCGCTGTTCCTTGGGTTGGAACTGGAAGTCGTTGTACCCGAACGCCGTTTCGACGACGCGATCGCGACCGCCACCGACGCACTCGGATCGCTGGGCTATCTCAAGCGGGATTCCTCGATCCGGCCCATGGGTTTCGAGATCGTGTGCCACCCGATGACCTACCAGTACGCCCTCACCGAATTCCCCTGGCAGGTCCTGCACCAGCTCGCCCGGCTGGGGTGTGAAACCGGTGCCGGTGTCGGTTTGCACGTGCACGCGTCGCGGGCCGGGTTCACCGGGCCCGCCCACATTTTCCGGTGGATGAAGCTGGTCTACCGCAACTCCGACCAGGTCTCGCGGTTGGCGCGGCGTACCAGCCGCTACGCCCCGTTCGAGCCCGACACCCGCTCTCGGGTCAAGGACCTGGCCAAAGGTGCTCGCCACGCCGTGGGTTTGCCGCGATACCAGGCAATCAACCCCCACCCACGCGACACCCTCGAGCTGCGGGTCTTCGCCAGTTCCCTCGAACCCGGCCAGGTGCAGGCGGCGTTGGCGTTCACCGAGGCCTCCATCGCCTACACCGCCGACCTCACCGTCGCCCAGATCCACGCAGGCGGCTGGAACTGGGATCAGTTCACCGACTGGCTGACCCACTGCCTCGAATACGCCCCGCTGGTCGCTGAACTCGCCCACCTTGCCGAACAGATCGACGAACAGGAGGGCGTGCTGTGTGCCTCTTGACCTTCATCCCCGCCTCCGTCGCCCCGGACCCGGCCGCGTTGCGTCATGGCGCGCTGGCCAATCCGCACGGGCACGGGTTCGCCGTCATCGCCGGACCCACGATTGTGACCGGGCACGGCATGAACGCCGAGGAAGTGATCGACCTGTTCGCCCGGGTCCGTGCCCAGCATCCGCAGGGTCCGGCGTTGTTTCACTCCCGCTACGCCACCCACGGCATCCGCACCGTCGACAACTGCCACCCCTTCCGCCTCGGTGGTGACAAACGAACCGTGTTGGCGCACAACGGTGTCCTGCCCAAACGGGTGCACCCGGGCCCGTATGACTGGCGATCCGACACCCGCATCGCCGCCGAGGACTACCTCCCACGCCAGCCGTTCGGGTCGATCGACACCCACAAGGGATTTCGCGGGCTCGAATCCTGGCTGGGGTCATCCAAACTGCTCATCCTCACCATCGACCCCGCCTTCGACCAACAGGTGTATCTGCTCAACGAGTCGAAAGGGTTGTGGGACAACGGGATCTGGTACTCCAACCGCAGCTATCTGCCCTGGTCACAGCGGTACGTCACGCGGCGCCGGTCGGTGTGCCGCAGCTGTGAGACCGTCGACGAGTACCGCGTCGGCCGCTACTGCACCACCTGCGGGTGGTGCTTCGCCTGCGGAAACCGGTTCCCGCACTGCGAATGCCGCCGACCGCGACCCCGCGGCCCACAACACCGTGCCTCCAAGTGGCCACTCGCGTTGCCAGCGGCGAAACCGCCGAGGGCCCCGAGTCCCTGACGAGTCGGCTGCGCCCGCAATTCACCAGCGCTTTCTCCTGAGCCTGCACCCGTTGGTGCGGGCTTTCGTCGTCTTCAGAGAAGGAGTTCCATGCCCACCGCTGTCCTGGTGGACCTCGCCGAATGCGAAGCCTGTTCAGCCCGCCGCCCGACTGCGGAGTTGGTCGAGACGGCCGAGAACGAGCAACTCTGCTCCGGCTGTGTCGCTTTCCTCGATCTGTGCGAGAGGTGCGATCTCCCCGCCCGCGATACCGCGCTGACCACTGCGGACGACTACTGGTGTGCTGGTTGCCGGGCCCCCTGCACCGTGTGTGAGGACTGCGAGCGCTACGCGCCCTACGTCGTGGCGGTCCTTTCCGGCGGTGACGTATGCGAATCGTGTGCCGAGTCCTACACCAGTTGTGACGACTGCGATCTGCGAACCGCCGACTCCTACACCGTCGACGGTGATCGGGCGGTGTGTGAGGACTGCCGCGACGACTACACCCAGTGCCGCAGCTGTCGCACCCTGGTCCGCGGTCGTGACTACTACTGCCACGACTGCGCCCAGCCCGACGATTCCCGTGTCCACGACTCCGACTTCACTCCGCACCCGGTTTTTCACGGGCAAGGGCCGCTGTTTCTGGGCATGGAACTCGAACTCCGCACCACCGTGCACGGCTATGAGGACTCGGTCGCGACCGCGAACAACCATCTCGACGGGGTCGGCTACCTCAAACACGACGGGTCGATCAGTTGCGGCTTCGAACTGGTCACCCACCCGATGAGTTTCGACTACGCGATGAGCGAGTTCCCCTGGTCGCTGTTGCCACGGCTGCGGTTGCTGGGTTGCCACACCGATGACGAGGTCGGCATCCACGTCCATGTGTCGCGGGCCGGATTCGACTCCCCCGCCCACATCTACCGGTGGCTCAAACTCGTCTACCGCAACGAAGACGACGTCACCGCCCTGGCGCGGCGCCAGTACTCGCAATGGGCCAGTTTCGACCCCGAGATCCGCGCCATGGCCAAAGACCTCGCCCACGGCGGACACGGGTGGGGCCGCTATCACGCCATCAACGCCCGACCCGCGCACACCTTCGAGCTGCGGGTCTTCGCCAGCTCACTGAAGCGTCGCGAGGTGCAAGCCGCGCTCGGCTTCGCCCCACGCCACCGTCGAATACACGCGCGCCTTGCGTGCTCACGACGTCGTCCGCGGCCAGGGCTGGGACTGGGCCACGTTCACCGCGTGGGTCGCCCAACGCCCGGAATACGCCGCCTTGACCGCTGAACTCGCCGCACTGACACCGACCGAAACCCGTGCGGCCCGCAGCAACCTGGAGGACTTCGCATGTGCATCCTGACCGTCATCAAACCCGGCATCGTCGCCGACTACGAAGCCCTCGCCGCCGGCGCCGTCGCGAACCCGCACGGGCACGGGTGGGCCGTGCACGCCGGAGACCGACTCATCGTCGGCCACGGCCTGGACCCCCAGACCACCATCACCGAATTCGCCCAAGCCCGAACCGAGTTCCCGGACGGGCCGGCGTTGTTTCATTCCCGCTTCGCCACCCACGGTGACCACACCACCGCCAACTGTCACCCGTTCGCCATCGGCGGGGACAAACGCAGCGTGCTGGCCCACAACGGGATCCTGCCCGAGCACGTCCACCCCCTCAAGGGCGACGACCGCTCCGATACCCGCATCGCCGCCGAGGACTTCCTGCCCCAAAACCCGTTCGGGTCGCTGGATTCCTGGGCCGGCCGCGAACGGTTCGAACGGTGGCTGGGCACCGACAAGGCCGCCATCCTCACCGTCGACCCCGCCTACAAACACCCCGCCTACATCTTCAACGAACACCGCGGGCACTGGCGCGAGGGCTCGTGGTATTCGAACCACAACTACGAGCTGGGCCGATACCCGGCCGGAACCTTCTACGACTACGAGTTCGGCGACGGGTTCTGCGACAACTGCGGGGCAGAGTACGACAACCCCGACGGCCCCCACTGCCCGTACTGCGGCTTCTGCGAAGCGTGCCTGCAACCCTACCCACGCTGCCGCTGCACCTGCCCCGACGAGGCCGACCGCTACGCCGACCTCATGGCGCTCGAAACCGCCTGACACTCATCTCTTTCCTGCTCCGTCTGGAGCCCTCTTGGAAAGGAAACCCCCGATGACCTACCCACTGACCGTTCCCCCCTTGCGCCACAGGGTGCGCGCCGCCCTGAACCAGTTGCGCGGCATCGGCCCTTTCGCTGACCCGGTGACCGGTTCGACCGAGTCGACCATGGTGGTGGCCGCACTCCACGAGGCCCGCCACAACAACCTGCCCGTCACCCTCCGCACCCGCGGTGGGCACCTGATGCCGCGGTTGCGCGTGGACACCGTCGGCGCCCGCCACGCCAACCTGACCACCGATGCCGGTGAACAGGTGCTCCTGCCGTTGCGGTTCATCGAATCCGTACAACACCAGCTGCCCACCACCGACGGCGACCAGGGGCTGCTGTGAACACCACCGTGCTCGGGGCGGCCGAGCCATCACGCTGGACCGCCCGCCTACACCCCATCCCCCGGCCCGCACGGGAGGTGTTGGTCATCGGCTGGCACGCCGCATTCGCCGACACCCCCGCCGCGGGAACCCCGATCGCGGTCTTCCCCCACACCGAGATCATCGCCGGACACTTGCCGGTGATGGCGTTGGTGCGCATCGAACACGCCACCGCGATCGACACCATCACCACTGACGGCACACGCGAAACCCGCTGGGGTAACGATCCGTTCGGCATCGCCAAGACAGGGATCAGTTGGCGGCTGGTGCCCGCTCACCTCGCCGAGGACCGGTGGGTGATCGCACCCGGCTGGTGGGCCGCCAGCGGAGAGGAAGCCGTGCTGCCGACCTCGGTCACCGAGCACGCCCTCGGCGCACCCAACGTGGTGCCCGTCTATGACCACGACCCCCACACCGGCAAACGCTGGACATCGTGATCACCCACGTCGGAGAACTCACCGCCTGGCTACAAGCCCAGATCCCCGACCCCGACCCCGACCTCTACGAGCCCTGGAACACCGGCACCCCGACCACCACCAGCCTGGTGTCGCTGATCCACCTCCGCGTCCAAACACCCTTCGCCCCCGACCAGACCACCACCGTCGTCCTCGTCGCCCCCCGACGTTCGGCCGAGGACACCACACCCGACACCGAACCACCAGATTCGAGGAACATTTGTCCGCCACCCCCGGATCCCCCGGCTCCCGGCCGCCCGCTGCCGAGCGTGTTCCGATCCCCGCGCGCTTGGCGAAAGCGCCTCTCTCGTCAGGGCTCATAGTCCCTCACATCACCCTCGCCCACCGCGACCGGACCCGCCCGGTGTGGGGGCGGATCGATCCCCATCGTCTCGCAGAAATGTTGCACTACAAGCGATGCCAGGTCTGCGGCGAATCCCTCGATGCGAGCCTGGTGTTGATGATCCGCCCCGCCGACTACCTGCGCGGCGTGGCCGTCGAGCCCGGACTGCACCCTGAATGCGCTTGGTACAGCCGACAAGCCTGCGTCATGCTCGCCGGCACCATGCAGCGCTACAACCCCACCGGCAACAACCCACTCACCCGCTGCGGTGACCCGTTGTGCCGGTGCAGGTTCTGGGCACCCGCCGAGGACCCGGCTCCGGGCCGGGAGGGCAAACCTGCCGAAGCCTGGTACGAAGCATGGACCCGGTCCGAGGACTACCGCATCATCAGCGTCCCCGCCGATGACTCCGGCCCCGAGGCCACCGGCATCGCGCTGCGCGGAGTACCGATCCGGCGCCTACGCAAAGTCCGAGACCCTGCCCCCGGTTCCGAAGACATCCAACCGATGGACCTGCTCGCCGCGATCATCGCGGCCCGAACGCTGTGGCAGGCACCGGTTCTCGGCGAACGTAACGGTAGGGACACCTAAGCCGACCCTTCCGCGCCCCTGAGGGCGGTCTGTTCGCAGCGACCGACGCGACCGGCACCGTCACCTTTCCACATGTTGTGGATAGGCCTGTGGATACCCACAACACCTTCCACTTCGGCCCCGACTCGAGTGGCCGTCCTCACCACCTGCTTCCTCACCGGCACTGAGCCCGCACCCACCACGGGTGCGGGCTCGGTGCCGCTTATCCGGAAGGGAACACCCCCATGCCCACCCTGGTTCTCGCCGAAACCGTCTGTGACCAGTGCCGTGCGCCGACACTGGCCGCCGACCTCATCAACACCGCCGAGCGCGACCGCTTGTGTTCTTCCTGCGGTGCCGAGCTGTCGGTATGCGACGAATGCGGCTCCCCGAGCAGCGACCTCATCGGCACCGAGGACGGGGATCAACTCTGTGCCGACTGCAGGGCCGGATGGTCTCGTTGCCCGGACTGCCAAGGTTTGGTCCGCGACCTCGACCAGATCGCCGGCGGTCACGACGTCTGCTCGAGCTGCGCCCGGGACTACCTGCGATGCGGTGATTGCCTCGGTCGCACCGCGCACTCCTACACCGTCGACGGCGGCGCCGAGGTGTGCGAGCGGTGCGAAAACGACTACCGCGAATGCGACGACTGCGTCACCCTCGTCCCCATCGGCACCGATCGGTGCGCGGAATGCCGAACCGAACACCCCGCGATCCACGACTACTTCTACAAACCCACCCCTGTCTTCCACGGCGACGGCCCCCTCTACCTGGGTTTGGAACTCGAAATCAGGGCCACCAGAGACGGTTTCACCGATGCCGTCGACACCACCGTCACCGCGATCGGTGATCTGGCCTACTTGAAACAGGACGGATCGATCACATGCGGGTTCGAACTGGTCACCCACCCGATGACCTACGACTACGCGATCACCGAGTTCCCCTGGTCGCTGCTGCCCCAGCTACGGCTGCTCGGGTGCCACACCGACGACGGGGTCGGCATCCACATCCACCTGTCCCGCGACGGATTCGACTCCCCCGCCCACATCTACCGGTGGATGAAGTTCATCCACCGCAACCAGTCCGAAGTCACCACCTTGGCCCGCCGAATCTCCAACTGGGCGCAGTTCAGTCCCGCCGCCCGGCGACGATGCCGAGAATTCGCCCACGGCAGTCACCACGGGTTCGGCCGACAGCAAGCGATCAACGTCTTCCCCGAAGACACCTTCGAACTGCGGGTGTTCGCCAGTTCTTTGAAACCCCAACAGGTCCAAGCGGCTCTCGGCTTCGCCCATGCCTCGGTCGAATACACCCGCACCCTCCGATCCCGCGACATCGCCCGCTACCGGGGCTGGGAATGGTCGACCTTCACCACCTGGCTCGTCGCCCGCCCCGACTACGCCCCGCTCGTCGCCGAACTCGCCCGGCTCGGCATAGACGGGCACCTCGCCCGCGCGTCCTGACGGCACCACGGCCGCTTCACAATCCAGCCGCCGACCCACCTCGTCTATCCCCGGAAACGACTGAGCCCTGACCGGCATCCGGTCAGGGCTCAGTCCTTGCGCAGACTACGTCGCGGCCTCGGTGAGGTCGACGATCGTGGCCCCGGCCGCGTTGCTCTGCACCGAGGCGATCCCCTTCTTCGCCGC
>NZ_BDBI01000060.1 GCF_001612905.1 Nocardia ignorata NBRC 108230
CCGCGAGGTTGTCGAGGGCAGCCTCGGCAGGTCGAAGACCCAGGCTTTGGGCAAGATATCGCGCGCACCCGCGGGCTGTACCGCGGATGTTTCGGAAGATGATGACCTGCTGACCTTGGTCCACGAGTGCACGGGCCAAGGGGATGATCACGTGTTGACTACTCTGCATCAATCCGATGGGGGCGATAAGTTTTTCGGTCGCTTCTTCACCGTCAGCGTCGAGGTGGCGGTAAATCCCGTCTGGCCCGAGCACCCCTTCGAGCAGGGGCACTGGCCGCTCGGTGCGAGCAATAGTGTTCGCGTCGAGCCAGCTGTCCAGACCTCTGAGGTCGCCGAGCACCGCAGACAACGCGATTACCTGCGGTGTGATGCCTTCTGAACGACGCACTTTGAGCAAGGTAAGCAGGAATTCGAGGTACTCGCCGCGACTGGGGTCGACCAGCATCTGGACCTCGTCTATGACGACGACCGAAAGCGTTCTGAGTATGTGGGGGTTACCCAGTGCGAGACCGGCGAACTTCTCGTAGGTCAGCACTGCCAGGTCGAACTGTCCCTGAAGAAGGGCAGGCACATGATCGGCGGTTTCCCCTGTCGCGCGGATGACCTGTAGACCCAGCGGCGCATAGGTCTTGTCGAATCGCGCATATTGTTCGTTGACCAAGGCACGTGTCGGCAGGAGGAACACCGACCGACCACCCATGTGGGCGGCACGGATCGCAGCAAGTTCCCCGATCATCGTCTTTCCGGACGAAGTCGGTGCGGTCACCAGGATGTTCTCGCCGGCAAGAAGACGTCCATGGTTGATGGTGTCTACCTGGAGCTCGTTGAGCTTGTCGATGCGCGTTGCCCAAGCGTCGAGTACCAGCTCCGAGATGCCATGACCACGCAAGCTGGCGAGTTCATGGCTGACCGGAGCAAGAACCGACGACGGGAACTGTGCCGAGTAGAGCGGGCCTGTGTCGGTGAAGACTGGCCAGGACAGCTCCCCGTCCACCTGGCCCCGCAGGCTGGGATCCTGCTCGGCGGCAACAGTCCCAGAGGCTTTCGCTTTGACCTCCCGAGTGACGAATGCCAGTAGGTCGTACAAGCGAACCTGCTCGCTGCCTTCTGCAGCTGCGCCCATCAGCGCCCGCAGTAGGTGATACGTGAGCAGGCCATGCCCAAGGCGGGGGTCCTCCCACGCCTCTTGCTCTCCAGTGGCCGCCGCGAGGATCAGCCGTCCAGTTCCCGCCATGCGCTCCAGCCGCGCGTCGGTGGATTCGGGCAGGCCGGAGAGACCGCCGCGTGAAGCCAGCGGGGCGTTGAGAACCTTCGCACCGGCACCTCCGGCGAAGCAGCAGTCGAGGATCACGATCAGCTGCCGAGCCGGAATCGCGCTCACCGAGTCGGTGAACTCGTCGAGCGGCAATGACGTCGACGGAAGGTTTGCGGGGTCGGCGTCGTGCGTAACCAGTTCATGAGTCGTGCTGCCGTGGCCGGAGAATGAAAGGACAACGATGTCTTCGGGCGCGCTTCGGGTTCTGAGGTCGGTGAGGGCGTCCAAGATTGCTTGCTTGGTGGCGGCGCGGTCCACCAGTAGCGTGGTGTCGGTGTCGCCGAGGTTGTCGGCGAAGACGGCGTGCAGTGCTTTGGCGTCACGGGTGGCCGACGCCAGCCGCCGTACCGAGGCGGAGCGGTAGCGGTTGATCCCTACGAACAAGCCGCGGAATTGCGGCGGTGGAGCTACATCAGCGTTGTCCGGCATTCTGGCCTCACGATGCGCATGGTCTGCTGGCAGGTTCTCGACAGAAGCTAGGTTCAGTCGCGTTCGGAGCTCACAGCTCGAATATGAATGGCCGCACGCGATTCGAACGGTGGCTCGCAGCCTATCAGCGCGCGGAATGCAGATCGTTAGGGCTGTAGCCCTTGAGCAGTGTCGGCAGCGACGAGGCGTGAGCGGCGGACACGTCCCATGCCGTTTGTAACCACCGGCTGCGCCAACCCTGAGGCTCAGGCCTGCTTGCCAGGGCTCGCAGGTACACGCTCGCCGTTCAACGACCGACCCACATGGCCGCAGAAGTTGTCGCGCGAATTCGTGGTGACTTAGTGGGGAAAACGAGTCAGGCCAGGTTCCGATGACTTCTCAGAACCCGGCCTGAACTGCGCATACTGTGGCGCTAAGGGGAATCGAACCCCTCACCTTCTCGGTTCGGGTCCTCCCGCCTAGCTACGGGACAGGCGACTTAGAAGGTGTAGTGCTTCGACAGAACCTGCCCGTTGTACTTGTCGCCCTGGCACATATGCTTCCAACCCTTCGGCATGCGGGCCCGTCGTTGTGGGGCTCGACGACCTCGCGCCCGGGCCCCGCTCGCGCGGGGAGCACACTAATTGACCTGCGCGTAGCAGGCCAACCAGCCAAATTTCATTCACTTTCGACCGCTCCGAAGCCGAAATCACCAACAAGGCAAACCAGCATCCGGTTCCACATACACACACCTCATCACGCGACCTCAGCAGCCACCGTCATACCGCAGCGTCACAGCACCCTAGCCGTCCATCGAGCGGCCTGGCGGTGCATCGTCACGACACCGACCGAGCACGGGCGCAGTTAACGAATTCTCGAAAGCGCAGCAAAGCCGCGCCCGCAGCACTCGACCCAACACACATTAACCACATCGAATTCAGTCAACGCCCAATAACAGACTAGGCCGGGCTACCCTGGCCCCGTGGTCGATCTGAGCAAGCCGGAGCCACCCGACAGAGGGCATGGCAGGGTCGAAAAGGATCCGGTATTCCACTTGTGGACGATGGGCCAGACCTACGGCAATGAGACGGTAATCCGGTTGTACCGCAACGACTTAGACGCCTTCGTCGCAGCGTGCATCCCGCTGCCGCCCGTGCTGGCTCGATGCCGCAACGGGCGAACGTACTGGGTCGAACGCGCTCACCCTGGACACTGATCACCGAACCATCGCCGGCGTCTGCTTTCTTCAGATTCCTCGCCAGATCCCCGTCCAGCGTTGGCGCGCTGCCGGGGTCGGTCTGTACTGACGATCGCAACGAAGCGGGCGCCCGGACAGCAAACGCCGCTACCCACGCACAGCGTAGACGGGTCGACAGATCGCGAGCACATCCTCGGGTCCATCCCCGCAAGCGGGCCGGGATTTTCGTCGGTGCCGCCGATCGAGGCGGATGCGCCCAACACGCAAAGTCCTGGGGTGGGGCACGCCAGCCTAGGCGATGGAGCAGCATCTCCAATCGTTTCAACAACGAAACGTTGCGTCGACCAGTTGAATCCGCCCCCTACACGGCGATCCGGTTCGCGAACTCGTTCGCCGACAACGGGATCGCACAATCCATGGGTCGGTCGGCGACAGCTACGACAACGCCTTCATGGAGAAATTCTTCCCCACCCTCAAGACCGAGTGGGTCATCGGAACAGTTGGCGGACAAGGGACGACGCCGAGAACGCCCTGTTTCGCCTACATCGACGGCTGGTACAACACGCAGCAGATCCAGAAGAAGCTCGGCTGGCGATCACCCGATGAGTACGAAGCCATCTATCATCACCGGGTTCCCTCTGGAACCAGATAATCCGCTCTCCGGACTAGCGGGGGAACCTCAGCCCATTTAGAGAAAGCAATCAGTCGACAGACCGACCGATCGGTTCAGCCCAACACCGACGACCGCCGTGTCGTCCCCGACGAGATAGGGCACTTCGTGAGCGGCGATCCGGCCGGTCGGCAGGCCAGCTGACGCCGCCTCCAGTGCCAGCGCGTCGCCGGAGGACGCGCCCAAGAGGTGTGCCGTACCGCCGTTCGCCTCGATGACCGCGTCGAGATATTCGTCTCACGCTGCACGAGGTTGGCAGGGTGTCACCGCCGTCGCCACGACCGCCGCGGCGATATCCCACGACCGTGAAGTCCGCGGCGAGATACTCGGCGAGGGGAGGTCCTCGGCGCCGTCATCCAGTCCGCCGCTGATCAGCACCACGACCGACCCGTCCCCGCCATCCTGTCGTAACCGATCGGCGTTTCGTCATTCGATAGGTGTGAGACACGGGACTCTCCTCGTCGGGGATGCGGCACAGTTCTCCGCGACATCCGCTTTTTCGATCTTGCCGCGTCCACCGGTCTCGACAGTTGATCGGTGTCAACGACTGAGCGATGCCCTGATCTCGCCTGCGAGAGCTGCGATCTCCTGTTCGACGCTCTCGGCGGATCCGCTCAGATCGATGCCCCGCACCACCAGTCTGGTTCCTGCGTTGCGCACGACGACGGTGCGCCGTTCGGTCTCGTTGTCGGTGTGCCGACAGTAGATCAGGATCCCTTCGGGGAGATCCATGGCCGTGGTGTACGCGAGCAACTGGTAGTAGTCGCTGCTCCGTCCCCGCCCAGTGTCGGTCAGCTTGTACTTGATGTCCCCGACATAGACCGCGCGTCGTTCCCGCGGGGCGCGGAAGACAAGGTCCGGGCGCATCGAGACCTGCCTACTCGTTCCCAGATACACCGTCGGCTCGTCCAGCACCTCCAGGTGGCCGCGCAATTCCCGGCGGAGTCGTTCGCCGACGAAGCGCTGGAACAGATCGTTCATGTCGACCATGAACGACGACGCAGACGACGCCCCCGCGGCATCGGTGAGGGTGAGATTCCCGAGGACGAGGCGCGCAAGCCCGAGCGCCGGGGCGTAGTGCTCATTCAGCCGGGTGAGGTGAATCGCGTCCGCGGTCGCTGCCGTGACGGGTACGTCGGCGACCTCGGCCAGCGCTCCGAGCTGTCGCTTCAGCCGTTGACGGTCGCTCGGGTCGAGCCGCGGCACCCGCAGCGCTCGAAGCGCTGCGGCGCGAAGCATCCGGTTCTCCAGGATGTCCTCGGTGAAGTCGTCGTACGTACAGGCGACCGGGGTCAGGAGTCCGGCCTGCCGGAACTGGCCTGCCAAGTCTATTCGCCCGCGCAGTGCGACGTGGCGGTCGTGCGTTGTGCGGTACGACCGCAAGACGCCCCTCGCGAGCGTGGTCTCGAGCGTGCGCGCGTAGAAGGCCACCATGGAGGTCAGCAGATCGGACGTGGCGTCGTACGCGAATGCCTCGCTCCGCCAAGCGCGCGAGGGCAAGCCCGGCTCGAGGAGCAGAAAGAGGTTCTCCGGGTTGACCTTCGGACGGATCAGCAGTTCGACGTCGTCGACGACGAGCGTTCCGACGTACGACGAGGTGGTGATGCGCCACCGGTCCGAGCCTGCCGGTGCCACGCCGACAAACCCGGTGTTCTGGAGCGACTCGGCCTGAGCGCGCGTCAGTCCGACTTCACGCGACTCGTACTCCCTCAGAATCATCGTCGGCCTCAGACCGTCTGAGTGTTGCCCTCGACGACCGATTCGGGCGCCAAATCGTTGAAGTGATTCCATACCTGGTCGAAACGGAACCGGGCGATGCGGTCGGCATCGCCGAAGAACTGGTCTTCGATGAACGGCTCGATGTCGTACTCCCAGATCCGCCGTAACGAATCCTCGGTGAGCCCGTGTTTCATGAAGTGGCTCGGGCCGAGCTGCAGGTGCGGTCCGCCGAGTTCCCTTTCGAGCTCGTCGTTCACCTGCGCGACGAGTTCGCCGACCCACTTCGGTTCGCCTTCGCGTTCCAGCCACCGATCCAGTAGGCCCGCCATGGGGCCGTGGCCGGGAAAGAACGGCACGAAGTGGAATCGTCGTCGCAGCGCCGCGTCGACCAGCGCGATCGACCGATCGGCGGTGTTCATCGTTCCGATGAACCAGATGTCCTGCGACAGTTCGAACGGGTCGTCGGGGCGGTACAGGGTACGGACCGGAGTGTCCCGGTACTCGAACAGGAACAGCACCGACGGCGTCGTCCAGGTCGGCCGGAGTCGATAGGGCGTCGATCAAGACGGTCGCTGCGGCGTCGGGATCCGGGGACATCTTGTTGATCTGGTTGATGATCATCTGCCCGGCGGTACCGCCGTATCCGGATTCAAAGCTCCGGATCCAGCGATCGGTGCCGGCCTGGAACGCGCTCAGATCGCCTGACCGCTCAAGGGCGTCGAGGAACGCCCGGGCCTCGTCGGCGTGCGGCGTGAGACGGCGCTCCCGCCACGATCTGGCAGACGGGTCGTTCTCGGCGTCGAACCGGTCGATGTGCACTCGGTGCCATCGTCGTTGAAAGTCATGCTCCTGGACGGTGAAGTCCTCACGGTCAGTCACGTTTCCTCCTCGCTGCGTCGAAAGTAGCGGTGGGTACCGACAAGGTGCCCTCGCGTCGATCACCCCGCCGCGGTGCTCCATAGCATCGGGAGCATGGCCCGGGAGCACGCTACCGAGGAGGTCTACCTCGCGGGTGAATGCCTGGGGCTGCTTGTAGGCCAACCCGGCGCTGGCAAATCTGCCGCCCTCGAGGGGGAATAGGCCTTGAGTGGCACGACGAGAACGATGAACCCGATGAGTGCCGGCTGCGAAGCCCACCGCGCGCAGCACGTTGCATGCGTTCAGCCCCGAGTAAGGTTCGCGGATTGCATCGGTGGTGCACGCCTCCTGCATTACGGGTCGGCCGATTTGATCTGCCTCTTCACAGGAATTCGGTTATGGCGCGCCAACTGTTACTGCGTTGCTCGACGCGGTCGAGCGAACAGCCTCGAGCTCTGGCCTGCGAGCACATCCGGTCTGAAGACTCTGAACTCAGCGGACCAGTTCGAGGCCGACTGCTTCGGCGACAATCATGATCAAGAACACGACCTTCGTGCACGACGCGGGACCTGCTGGGGCAAGCCGACTGCTTCTCTCGGTAATGGGCACGATACTTTTTCTCGGTGCTCGCAAAAACCTGCCGGTGGAGCAGCTTTCGAATCGGTACTTGCCACACGACTACGGGTCGCGAGACGCCGCTCGAGATAACGCCGTCGCCCGCCCCGTGCTCACCAGTTCCCCTCGGTCAACATGCGATCCGCGCGATTGACCAACCGGTCGATGAGTGTATCCAATACCTCGAAGGGGTGACGAGATCGGACTCCCCTGATCTCAGGATCTGAGTTGATTTCGAGCAGTGCATAGTGCACACCGTTAGACCAGGTCACACGAGAAATCCCAGTTTGGGTAGCTATCAACTTCGCCCCGCCGCGGGGCTCCCCGAACGGCACCCTCACCGCGTTCGGGAAAGGATTTCCCGGGCCGCTCGGATCCTGGGTGTCATGATCGGCCGCTTGCCGAGCCTGCGTAACATCGCGGTAGATCTCGATGTGCAGACTGACCTCCCCAAGATCGTTCGCGCAGCCGTGAGATTCCGAGTCGTCGACACTCACGGGCGGCATCGAGACCGGCGCATCGAGCGCTGGCGACATCTCTGCGTCGCGCAAGGCTTCGACATCGATCATCGAGCACACGTTTCGCTGAAGCACCAGCGGTTCGGTGGTTGAGTGGGTAGGCCCCGTCGGCGTCGTCACCCTCGGGGATGACGAATCCAAACCCGTGTGATCAGGCGAATCGCCGCTGCACCCAGAAAGCGACACGACGACGGCCAACGACAGCGTCGCAACCAAACCGATTCGTACTCGCATCTCGACGTTCTCCAGCTCAGTCGACAATTCCAATCAACTGCGTATCCATAGCGGCTAGTCCGCTGTTACCGGCTGTTTCGCGGACGGCACCCAGGAACGACTCGATGCACCTGGGAACCGATGAACTCAGATCTGGACACACAGCAACGGACCAGCGATGCGCTCGTCTGCAAGCAAAGTCGACGAGCCGTCGTGGCACTGTCGTCGGGCAGGCTGTCGAACGAGCGTTGGTGGAGATGTACGCGCGGTTGCAGCGTGGAGCGCGGGAAGTTGCCCTGGGGCCAGCCTCGTCACCGGGGCACGAAGACTACCTACGCGGGCCGCCGGCCCGGTAGCCATAGTTCATGGCCCAGACCTCCGCACTGCCCTCCTGATCGAATTAGTCCTTCAACGCCTGCCGGAACGGACCCCGGTGGCGAGATAGAGCCGACCTCGCGTCGGGAGTTCCGGCAGTTCACGCCTCAGTGGCCTCTCGATGATCTTTGCTGCTCATGTAGTTCCAGATTGCCGCATCCAGGGCGCCTACACTGCAACCCAACTCGCTGGCGGCACGAGTGATCAGAGCGCTGATCGCACGGTAATCACCACCGTGGACACCGGCGGCGCGGACGAAGCCGGCGATGTGCATATCGACAGCAACGTGCCCGGTCGAGCCGGTCAAGATCGCGATGTAGTCAACGGTCTTGGGCCCGACGCCACTCACCTGCCGCAGCGCACGCCGCGTCTGCTGTTCACGCTCACCCCCGTCGTAGCATGCGGCCAACTCGGCCACAGTCTCGATCCCCAGCCCGTCCAGCGCCGCGGTGAGGCCGGTGACGACGGCGAGCTTGCGCGAAGTCGAACGCCAACGGAGAAAACCCGAAAGATCCTCGGATTCCAGTCGGCGCCGAAAACCCGACAGCACAGCCGCGTCCGGCCACTGCGAGATCACCTTCCGAACCCGTGGGAGGACGACGGTCTTGTACTTCGTCCGCGGTTGCAGGGAGGCATCGACGATCACCCCGCCGATGTGGTCCCATCGGCGCTCGGCCTCACGCGGTTCCAAGCCGAGCGACCTGACGTAGGCCACAAGCTTGCCGAGATCATCCGGTCTGGTCAACATAGCCATGACATCGCCGCGGCGCGCCGAAGAGTTAGCGTGCCCATCCGACACCGATCCGATCCGGTCTTAGGTGTGGCGACTGAGCAGCACTTCGAGCGCTACTGAAAACGACTTCGAACCCCTCACACACGTGCCGAACCTGCAGATGCGATATTCGTCAACCCCTTTCGCAATCAGCGGCTTAGGCGGGCTGGCTGTGTTGGTATCTGTCCGGGCCCGTACGGGTTGTAGCCCGGTACGGCCCCGGCCGGTGAGCGGTTTCGAGCCCACTCCCCGTTGCGGTCAGTCGGTGGAGGTGCGACGGCGAGGGGCAACGAAGCAGAGCCTCGGCAACCAGCTAGTCTGGCCTGCCCACCTCGTAGGTCCCTTCACTGTCGGTGATCTTGACCGGCACCGACCGCTGCTTGGCGCTGATAACGGCCGAGCACGTGAACGTCCGACCCGATTCGACACGTACGTTGGCAGGGCAGTCCACGTTTGAAACACCCTGGATGCCATACGTATCCGTGAGAATGCCGCTCACCCCTTGCTCCACCGCTGCCTCGTCAAGCACATCGGGTAACAACACTGACTCGAACGCGATCGAGTCGCGGATCTTGCTGCCCTCACGGTTGCCGACGGTGTAGCAGAACTTAAGGACGCTGTTCACTGTCGGGCTTGTCCCGGTGGAAGCCGGCGACTGCTGCTCCGAATCCGCGAGAAAGTCTTTGATCACCTTGCTGCGCTCGTCCGAACTCGCAGCGAGAAAATCGGTGCACGCCACATCGCCACCTGCAGTAACCGTCGGTTCGTCTGCGCACCCAACGACACCACACGCCATGAAGGCGGCCAGCAGCGCCGTCCTTGCCAGTCCTTTACTCACCTGGCAACCGTATTCGATCGGCCTGCTCACGTTTCCCGTGACTGCATGTTCACCCTCACCCCGCCGAGCGTCGCCGCCGGACACCTCGAATCTCGTCGTCGGCGATATTGTCGGCGAGCGAGGTGTAGATCTGGGTGGTCTCGGTCGAAGCGTGGCCAAGGCGCCGACGTACGAACTCGATCGAGGAGTTGATCAGCTCGGTGGCCCCAGCGTGGCGCAGCTGGTGCATCTCGATGTCGACCTCAGCTGCGGCGCAGTACTTTTCGCCGGTGATACGCGCCGCCGAGGATGATAGCAGGCCGCCGAGGTCGAGCTTGAGCAGCGCGACATAGCCGCGATGCCCCGATCTGGCTGAAAAGGTTGCCGCCCAGCCGACCCCCACGCCACTCGCCACGTACAGAGCTGCGCTCAGTCGCGGCGGGGTGTAGCGCATAGGCGGGGTGATCTGGTCGGTCAGCGCAACTGACCGGCGACGGCGTACAGCGTGTCGCCCATCTCTCGATGTCGATATCGGCAACGCTTTCGCGCGCTAGCGGTGTTCGGCGCTTCTCATCGAATCCAGCCGACGCCCAATAACAGACTAGGCCGGGCTACTCTGGCTCCGTGGTTGATCTGAGCAAGCCGGAGCCACCCGACAGAGGGCATGGCAGGGTCGAAAACGATCCGGTATTCCACTTGTGGACGATGGGCCAGACCTACGGCGATGAGACGGTGATCCGGTTGTACCGCAACGACTTAGACGCCTTCGTCCCAGCGTGCATCCCGCTGCCGCCCGTGCTGGCCCGATGCCACAACGGGCGAACGTACTGGGTCGAACGCGCTCACCCTGGACACTGATCACCGAACCGGTTCGCCACGGCGTTTGCTGTCCGGGCGCCCGCCCGTTGCGATCGCCAGTACAGACCGAGCCAGGCAGCGCGCCAACGCTGGACGGGTTCTCGATTTCGCGAGCGTCATCACCCAGTCGAGTATGTAGCATCGCTTCACAGCCGTGAGCTTCAGCATCCACCCAAGACGATAGGCTCAAGATCTCTGGGCGTTCCTCGCCGACCACGCCGGGTCTCATCGATCAGACCGTCACCAAGGTTGACGCGAAGCTATAGGGGCACCCGCCTGCCGGGGCACCGGGGCTAGAGCTCGTTCCCACACTCCGACAAGCGCTGTCATGGTCGGAGAGTCCTAGGAAGCAGCGCCCACAGATAGATTGCGTCGGAACAGCTGGCCAGTAACGACTCGCCGTGTGCCCTAGCGAACGCCACCGACAACACGGGGACGGTGTGGCCGGTCAGTGGAAGACCTTCGAGTCGCCCGGTCGCAACATCCCAGACCCGGACTGTGTGGTCGTCGCTGCCGCTGGCCAGCAGCAGTGACCCGTCCGGGCGGGTCCCGAACGCCACCGACCGCACCCAGCTGGTGTGGCCAATCAACGGCGA
>NZ_BDBI01000061.1 GCF_001612905.1 Nocardia ignorata NBRC 108230
GTTGAGATGGTCGGCGAACTGTTCAAGAAGCCGCGTCATCTCCGTCGCCGCTGCGGCGCAGACTTGTGTTTTCCCTGCGCGCCGGGCAGTTTCGCCGTTGGACGCCTGCTGGTTGGAACGGATGCGCCGCGCCACAGCGTCATCGAAGCTGTCCATACATCTGACTATGCCACGCGCTTCGATGGATCAAGGTTGAACGAGCGAACCCGGTGGCCCGCGCGGGGCGGGTGCCAGGCCAGGGCAGACCTTGTGCTCGGGGTGGCGCGGCACTCTGTCGACGCCGAAGAGTGGATGGCGCGTGCAATCCACTAGCTCCAGCCGCCCGCGCGACGGGATCCTGTGATGACCGACGCGGCCGTCGAAGGCCCCAGCCGACGACTCCAGAGCCGGAGGGGACTCACATCACTGCCGTGCGGTAGTCGTCGCCGCCGTGTCCAACCGTGGGTTGGGCGGCGGCCGCGGTGTTGCGGTCGTCGTCGTCGCGCAGGAGCCGTAGCCGACGTGAGGTGGGGCGCTGCCTCTTTTCCGGTGGTGATGACTAGTTCGGCCGGGCAGCTTTCGGCCAGTCGACCGCCGTGGCGGGCCCGGTGACGCCTACCTGCACCTTTTCGTGATGGCTGCAGGATTCTGGGTCCCTATGTCAGATTTGGAGGCATGGCACCCAATTCCGACAGGTACTTGCTGAGCAATGGAGCCGACCGCGTCTCGCTGTTCTACGACGGCAGGGTGAAAGTCTGGTCTCGCTCGCACCTTTGGACGATCCTCGAAAGTGGTCGGCACAACGCGCTGGGCGAGTTTGTGCGGATCGGAGTGGGGCAGCAACTTGATGTGCGCGGGCCGATCGGAGCTCGCGAGAAGCCTCACTTCACAACCTCTATCGATCCAACGCTGGGCGGCGCCGCTGCGTCGACGATCACCGCCGACAACAGCACCTTCGTGGTCTTTCACCACGACGGCTCGATCACTGTCGGCAATGACGGCCGCGACATCGAAGGGACCTTCAACGGAGGCCGTGAGGTCGGCATCGAGTCCGGTCGCGGCGGCTCGGTGATGATCTTCTTTTCGGGCAGCTACCGCTGCAAATCCGCCCGCCGTAGTGACTATCACGTGCTGATCCCCGTTCCTGAGGGTCGGTCACGTCGGGAGGTCTATCCCGGCGAGTACGAAATCATGGAAGGCAAGGTGGGTCCTCGCGGAGTGATCGACTGATATCGAGACACCCTTCCGGCCAAGGATCATGGGCCCCAACCTGGAGTGGTGCGTCAGCAACTACGCGATTCCCGGTGATTTCGAGCTGCGCCTCGCCACTGAGCGGCTGGGCGCGGTGATCGGACAGGTGAGTGGTCTCAGCCGGATGACTGACGCGTGGGACACGGTCAAGAAGAACTTCGTCTGACCATTCGCCATCGGCATCGCGTCCGGCCCAGCGCTCACCGCCGTCACCCAGTTCGCGATCGGCGGATAGCAGGACCAGCGTTCGCATCGGCGTGCCGTCTGGTGCTGATGCGTTCGATGGATTTGCGTGCGACGGGAACGTTTGAGGTGTGACAGAAGCGGGTATTCAGTTCGATTGACCAACAGCGTCAAGGCACCTGGTTACGATCTATCCATGAGTTACCCCGCGCCCCAGCAGCCCTCGGGCTACCCTCAGCAGCCCCCGATGGGCTACCCGCACCCGCAGGCGGGGTTCCCGCAACAGCCGCCGACTGGTTACCCGCAGGCCCCGCACCAGGGTTACCCGCCTCAGCAGGCCCCGGCGGGTCGCCAGCAGCCGCCGATCGTGCGCAGCCGCGAGCAGAAGGGGCACTCGATCATCAAGCACCTGTTCCTCGGAATGTTCGTCGCGTACATTCCGACGATCTACTACGCGCTGAGCCCGAACCACTACTTCCACATGTGACCTGGCTGGGATTGGAACGCCCGCCATGAGTGCGGGCGTTCTGCCGTAGCGAGTTTTGCGGCACATCCGGTCGTGACCTCGTCGTGTTCGCGGTTGTCGAGGCTATGGTGAAGGTGCTCGCCGCAGGGCGCGACGTGAAGGTCGTTGGCGCTCAACCGGGCTGGTCCTCGATATAGACGGGGCCGTCGGCGAGGAGTTCCGCGCTGTCGATCCAGATTTCGCGGACCCAGCCATCTTCGTGGCGGATGAATTCGTGGCCCCATCTGTCGTCGGCGATCGAGCCCTTGGGGACGGCATCAGTCTGGTCGATGGTCCGCACGCGGCGGCGGCTCATTCGCTGTCCGCCTTCTGTTGTCCGGTGAAGGCCAGGTGCAGCCCGTCGCCGGCGTGGCGGGGCACCACGTGCACCTGGGGACGATCTGGTAAGTACAGGAGCCGCCCATGTTCACCGCCTATTCTCAAGTCGCAGCCGCCGTGCTGATGGGACTGACCGCGCTCGCCGGCGCCGGATGCAGTACCGCGACCATGTCGGAAGTGCCGTCAGCGGGTTCTTCAGTTCGTCAGCTGCAGTCGACATTGCCAGCATCGACCTCGCGGCCGTCGAGCACGACGGTAGCGGCGTCGGGCCAGGCCGCGGTCGAGCAGGAGGCTTTCCTTCGACACGTCAGGCCCCTCGGGCTGGAGTTCAGTGACGACGAGTCTCTCCTCTTCGACGGCGATTCGGTCTGCAATGACCAGACTCCGATAGGGGATGCCGCCCCCGTCCCTGTCGAACTGAACATTCGAATGCTCCAAGCTCCTCTTGGAGCCATGACGGAGGAACAAGCCAGGTCCTTCATCGACGCTGCCACCAGATACTTGTGCCCGCCCGGAAGTGCTTGGATAGAAGAGCATCGGTAACCGCCCAAGCCAGAGACGGACCAAGGTAGTCCCTCTTCATCGCAGGCCGAACCAGGGCCTCTCCGGCGGCCGACTGGCGGCTACGCCAGAGTGCCGATGCGACACACGCTGAGCAGTTGGCGGATGGTCGCGGGATCTCCGAGTACGGTCGGGTGGCCCCGATTGCGTTGGGGAGTACCGCGTTCGAGAAAGGTCCGGTCCCGGCGCAAGCCGGGACCGGACTGCGGGGACGGTCTAGCGCCGACCAGCGCTTGAGGTGGTCGGTGGCACCCGGAGCGCAGCGCCCGTCGCACGTGGCCGGGGAGAAGATCAACGATGCTGCGGTCGCGCCTGCTCGCGCGGCGCCGGGCACTACGGGAACAGGCCCAACCCTGCGTTGCGCAGATGAGCCGCGCGCGGGTGTTCAAGAACGACGCAGGCGTCAAGGCGTACCGCTACCTCGACGACGGCATCAAGACCGCCTGATCGAACGACCCGCTGTGGGCCGGCTCCACACGAGCCGGCCCACAGCGGAAGACGGCACAAAACCACCACGAACGAGAGAAATCGCATGTCCTCGCCCCAGGCTCCTGTCACACCGACTCCCGACAAGGTGAAGGAGGATTTCGTAGAACGCGTCGGCTCCGTAGAAGTCCGGCTTCCCTCACTGACCTATCTGAAGCCCGGCACGATCCGCCGGATTCGTCGTCTCGGCCTGACCGATGCGCTATACACCATCATCGAACTCAGTGTCCCCGGTGAGGTTCTCGCAGCGCTGGATGACATGGATCATGACTCCTACCACCGCTTGATTGCCTCATGGCAGCGGCACTCGGGGGTAAGCCTGGGGGAATCCTGAGCCTCGATGCACTCCTCGAGGAGTACGCCGAGGCTATCGAGTATGACCTGATCGCATTGGGGCTGCGCCTGCGGAATCTCGGGACCGATGACTTGAGCTGGGGAGACCTGAAAGCTGTTGTCAGTTGTAGTCCACGGACTTCAGCCCTATTCCGGGTGCGAAACCCCCATGAATACGAATGGCATCTGGACCGGATGTTGCTCGCTGACATGTCCGACTCGCTTCGGTGGCTCGTCTGGGCGAAGTCCTCGGATGCTCAACACGGCCGAAACCGCCCAGAACCGATTCCACGGCCGGGAGTAACGAGAACGAGAGAGCGTATCGGCGACTCGACGAGCATTGCCGGTGCGAACGAGATGCTCGGGTGGGGCTCGGCAACGAGTTGATTCCGCCACACCCCGGATACTCATTTCCCCTGGTGCTGTGGGCCGGTCGGTCAGACATGGATCAGTGCTTGCTGAAGAATGAATTCAGGCATCGCCGGGCACGCGCTGGACGAGGCTCGACGGCCCACGACGGGTCCTCGAGCATCGCCCTGAGTCGACTCTCGTCAAGTGACTGCCTGATATCCGGATTCTCACGAAGAAAGATTAGTGTCGATAACAGCGAGTTGAGGGAAGCGCCCCACGACTTCGCGGAGAACTCCCATTCTTGTCCGGGGCGGATCGCAGCGAAACCGGGAGTCTGCCTATGAACAGTTACGCTGTTGTTCTTGTGCGCAATACCTATGGTATCTACCCCTGAGCGGTGATCTGTGGCGCGGATGTGCAATATGTTCTCCCAATTGCACTCGCTATCGTTGAAAATAGTGGTGACGCGAATGTAATCCGGGGTGAGATGCAGGAAGGCGCGTTTGGATTGCAGATATGCAATCACTGGGAGCGAAATAGTAAGGGTGGCGCTGGCGATGCCACCTAGAGCGGCTTCTGGAAGACTGTGCTGGAAACCGGCAATGATCATGAGTACGGAAAATGACAGGCCTGCTAGGAAGGTGGGCACAGCGAGAACTGGGCGGTGGCGGAGTGACAGCGCACCCGGCTTTGCGGCTGCTGATACCAGCGGTCGACGCATCGATCGCACGCTGATCGAGTATGAAACCAAGATGGTAGCAAGGGTAGCGAACATAATGCCGATATCGAGCAGATCATCGTTGCCGAGCAGATAGGCGATGGCCCCGACTATCAGAGCAAACGCGAGAAAGCTGGACGTGGCAAGAAGTCGAGACCTTCCATGTGTTTCCAGGGTGTGTCTTACCCACACGTAGGAGTGGGGGGACCCGTCGCTTCCCGGTCCTGACTCCTGGAATAGGCCCTCATGGCGATAGGGCATTATTCGCTCCAACTTGGAGTTCGAAGCATGAATTCAAGTTCATCGTTAGTCGTGCCGGGCGCGATTTTAGCATTCGCAAAAAAGCGAAGCGTCGCTAGAAGAGAATTAGGATCTGCCGACCAAGTTTGCGCATAAATCGACCAACGCCGGCTCGCCAACTTGTCGCCCCAGATCCGTGGCCTTGCTGCCTCCACGGGGTTTCCTGAGTATGAGAAGGTAACCATCGCTCGCTGGCCTGAGTGTCGAGGTCTGGGCTCCACACTGAGTTCGGAAATCTCGTTCCAGTAGAACACCCATCGCTGGTAAGCGAAACGAACGGTAAGGGCAGAAGGGCCAAATTCCATCGAACACATGCGCGCTAGTAATATTTGGGTGATCATAATCCATGCCGTTACGCAGGATATTCCTATGCCGCAAGCCGTGATCATCCCGACCCTGATGTCGGTGCCGTAGTGCGCTATCAAAATGCCACTGATAAACGCGAGTACGATACCTGAATTATGGAGACCTAACAACCGTCGGCCGATTAACCGGGGTAGTTTCGAATTTGAATCTACAAAGGGTTTGGGTGGAAACGCAAACGTTGAAATAGACGCTAGTCCAATGGCGGCGAAGGGATAGGCTCGGGATGCGACCGAGAAGGCGAGTAGCGCGGCTCCAGCAACTACTAGAAGATATGAGGGCCTATGGGGTCCTTGCCATTCCCGGCGTAGTTGATAGGTGTGGGGTATGTCTGAATCTTCTCGACTCATCGAAGGTCCTCGTTGCTCAATGTTGTTGCCGGATAGTGCCTCCCGACTCTACCCGGTGATCGCGTCGTGTGGTAGTGCCGTAACAGTCGCCTGTTGTGGTTGCGAGAGTATCCGCATCGTAGTCAGATAATATTCTGTGATCCCCAACGGTTCATCGGCTGGCTGAAGGTCTATCCCGCGTCAGGCTTTAGTTTAAGCCGCCAACTCGGCCACTTTTAATTGGTGCGACGATGGCACCTTTGAAATTAGCTTTGCAATTGTCTCGATTCATAAGTGATCCGTGCCTTCGCGAAGTTGTTGTTGCGTAAGGCGTGGTCGCCTGTGGGCATGGCTTCGCAAGCTGTGCGCAAACAAGACGCATGATTCGGATCGGCGTCTTGCCGATGAACTTTTGAAAGGTGGGGACATGGCACCCGAGAAGCCAAAAGAGCTCAAAATAGAGAGCAACTTGCCCGTGTCGGAGTGTATGATAACGAGGCCGGACGAGAATTGCTGATGAACCATTTCAATGAGATTGTTGCACGGACGACAACATTATTAAGACGTACACGGACGAGTGGGGTACCTTTGAGGTCAGGGAGTCGCTCTTTGTCGGCCCGCGCGGGCTGTTGAAATTCGAGACCACTTGGCAAGTTGTGGATGGGCAACGTAGGCTGACAACCGTGATACCCAAAGGAAAGAAGGGGTAGAATCTATGGCTGCGATGAGCTACCCGGATGAGCAAGATTTTATTGAGATTCTCGGAGTCGTGCCCGAAGTGCTGACGGGAGAGGTTGGTGTCACGAGAGTTGTTCTCAAGACCGGCGAAGATGAGATTTTATCGCTTGTCATCGACGTCGTGAGCTGTTCGGTGCGTCTCAAGTGGGTGAAAGCGGGATCAGTGCTGCTCGACATGTATCGAGAGTTTGTATCCCAGGTGACACTCGACAAAGCCGGGCAGTTTATAGTCAAATCCGTGGGGGCGGAATTTACATCAGAATTGACCGTGGCAACCCACCCTGTCGGTGCACGAGAGAGCCTGCTTTCAGACTGAACAACTGGTGGCGCTGAAGCGGCCGACACGATAAGGCGTGCATTCGGCACGCACCACGCCGGTGAACCGGTACCGATCACGACTTGAATCTTGGTGCGGCACCGATCTGTTGGCGACGACTCGGCAATCGAACCTGATAGGGGCGCTACGCACCGATCCGGTGCCGGGACCACCCGCAGCCGACTTCGCGCCCCTGGCGCCCGCGGGCACCACCGGAGTAGCAAGCGCTGCCGCAAGGGAGCAGGATCGGTGACCGATACAGAACAGAAGAGGCCCAACCCCTTGTGGGTGGGGCCTCTTCTGCGTTGGGCGACCGTCTGTTGGCGGCTTCAATCCGGCATCGAGCAGGGCGGATGGGCCGACTTGCCCACTGTCACAGAAGCTTTCAAGTAGAGGTTTAGTTTTCGAATGGTAGGGTACCGCCGGGGCGGAGTCCGTTAGGTGGCCGTGTGTGCACCGCCCTGTGTGCGCGGCGTCAGGGCAGGTTAGAGGGTTATGCGTCCGGCGGATGCGGGTTCCATGAGCGGGTTTGTCGGCGGCGAGGCGGGAGCGGGGCGGCGGCAGCGGCCTGCGCGAGCTCGGCGGGCAGGAGCCTTCACATTGCCGCGGCTCATGTCGGCGGCAGTCGAGCAGAACCCGGATGGGGTGGCGCTTGTTTTCGCCGATGGCACGGGCACGCTCGGATCGCTGAGCTACCGCGAGCTCGATCAGCGTTCCACCCGGATCGCCAGGTACCTGATAGATCTCGGTGTCGGCCCCGAGAGCCTGGTCGCGATGGGAATCACCCGATCGATCGAATCGGTTCTCGCGGTGTGGGCGATCGCCAAGACCGGTGCCGGGTTCGTCCCGATCGATCCGAGGTACCCGGCTGATCGCATCACGCACATGGTCTCGGATTCCGGTGTGGCGCTGGGTATTACGGTCACTCGCGAGCACGGGAAGTTGCCCGGCGGTGTGGAGTGGCTCGACCTGGGAGCGCTGGAGGATGCGGCGGAGGTCAGGGGCTACTCCGTTGAGCCATCATCAATGCGGACCGAGTCCTACCACTGCGGGCAGAACATATCGCCTACGTCATCTACACCTCCGGGTCGACAGGTGTGCCCAAAGGCGTGGTGGTGAGCCACGCCGGACTCGAGCCGTTCTGCGAGGAGCAACGGCGACAGTTCGACGTAGATGCCGACGCGCGCACGCTGCATTTCGCGTCGCCGTCGTTCGATGCCTCCGTCCTCGAGCTACTGCTCGCGCTGGGGTCCGGGGCGACCATGGTGATCGTGGCGCCGAAACCCGCGTTCCTTCTCAACGAGGTAGAACAACGTGTTTTCGATCGCGGCCCGGAGATGATGAATGGCTTCGCTGAACAGAACAGAAGCCAGGGGCGGCACCGGGCGGACGCTCACGACGCTGGTCACCCATTGCCCACCCGACTGGCTCTGTGTCAGCCCGATGGGCTTGTTATCCGACCAGCCCGCGGCGAGAGCACCGATGGCTTCCACGGTTTGGTCGACGCGACTCAGCCGGAAAGCGGCAGTGGCCAGACGGTCGGGAAGCCAGTCGAGTGTCGCTGTGCTGGACGAACTTGTCATGAGTTGATTTTGCCGACGAGCATGGAGGAGCGACAGCCGATTTCACAGACGAGGCACAGACCCTACAGGTCAGTCTGCAGCCTGGTATCCCCTCGCCGAAGCCGAGCGCCTCGTCGGGCACCGGATCGGGCGTGCACGAGTCGACCAACCCGAGCGCTGAACTG
>NZ_BDBI01000062.1 GCF_001612905.1 Nocardia ignorata NBRC 108230
AGCAAGGACCCGTCCGGCCGGGCCCCGAACGCCACCGACGACACCGAGCCGACGTGGCCGGTCAACGGCCGCCCGGCGGGCTGCCCAGTCTCGGTATCCCAGACCCAGACAGCGTCATCGTTGGCGCCACTGGCCAACAACAATGACCTATCCGGGCGGGTCCCGAACGCCACAGCGTTCATCTTGCTGGTGTGGCCGGTCAACGGCGCGCCGGCGGGCTGCCCGGTTTCAGGGTTCCATACCCGCACAGTGCGATCGCGGCTGCCGCTGGCCAGCAGCAGGCTTCCGTCCGGGCGAGCCCCAATCGCCACCGACAACACCGAGCTGGTGTGGCCGGTCAACCGCGCCCCAGCTGGCTGCCCGGTCTCGGGGTCCCAGACCCGGACCGTACGATCGTCGCTACCGCTGACGAGCAACAAGGACCCGTCCGGGCGGGCCCCGAACGCCACCGACCACACCGAGCCGACATGGCCGGTCAACGGCCGCCCGGCGGGCTGTCCAGTCTCGGCGTCCCAGACCCGGACCGTGCCATCGCGGCTGCCGCTGGCCAGCAACAGGGACCCGTCCGGGCGGGCTCCGAACGCCACCGACCACACCGAGCCGACATGGCCGGTCAACCGCGCCCCAGCCGGCTGCCCGGTCTCGGGGTCCCAGATGCGGACCGTGCCATCGTCGCTACCGATGGCCAGCAACAAGGACCCGTCCGGGCGGGCCCCGAACGCCACCGACCGCGCCCGGTCAGCGTGGACGGTCAACGGCGACCCTACCGGTCGTCCGGTCTCGACATCCCAGACCCGAACCGTGACATCGCGGCTGCCGCTGGCTAGCAACAGGGACCCGTCCGGGCGGATACCGAACGCCACTGACGACACCGGGGCCGTCGGATGGCCGGTCAACGGCCACCCGATGGGTTGCCCGGTTCCGGGGTCCCAGATGCGGACCGTGCCATCGTCGCTCCCGCTGGCCAGCAATAGGGACCCGTCCGGGCGGATACCGAACGCCACCGAGGACACCGATCCGGTGTGGCCGGTCAACCGTGCCCCGCGGGCCTGCCCAGTTCCAGGGTTCCAGACCCGCACAATACGATCGTTGCTGCCGCTGGCCAGCAAT
>NZ_BDBI01000063.1 GCF_001612905.1 Nocardia ignorata NBRC 108230
CCAGCAACAAAGATCCATCTGGGCGGGCCCCAAACGCTACCGCGTTCATCATTCCGGTATGTCCGGTCAAGGGCAAACCGACGGATCGACCGGTCTCGGCTTCCCAGACCCGGACCGTGCGGTCGTCGCTGCCGCTGGCCAGCAGTAGGGTTCTGTCCGGGCGGGCTCCGAACGTCACCGACGAAACCCCGCCAGTGTGGCCGGTCAACGGCGACCCGACGGATCGCCCAGTTTCGGGGTCCCAGATCCGGACTGTGTGATCGCGGCTGCCGCTGGCCAGCAGCAGGGTTCCATCCGGGCGGGCCCCGAACGCCACCGACAACACCGAGCCGCCGTGGCCGGTCAACCGCGCCCCAGCCGGCTGCCCGGTTTCGGGGTCCCAGATCCGAACCGTGCCATCATGGCTCCCGCTGGCCAGTAGCAGGGTTCCGTCTGGTCGGGTCCCGAACGCCACCGACCGCACCCCATCAGCGTGGCCAGTCAAATGCGACCCGATGGGCTGCCCGGTTTCGGGGTCCCAGATCCGAACCGTGCGATCGTTGCTGCCGCTGGCCAGCAGCAGGGTTCCGTCCGGGAAGGTCCCGAACGCCACCGCGTTCACCTCGCGGGTGTGGCCGGTCAACGGTGCCCCGAGGGGTTGGCCAGTTTCGGGATCCCAGATCCGGACCGTGTGATCGCCGCCACTGCTGGCCAGCAACAGCGACCCGTCCGGACGGGTCGCGAAGGCCACCGACAATACGGAGCTGGGGCTGGGCAGTGTGCGGTGGAGGCTGGTCGGAGACGCCGTTGACCAGAGTGGTTGCCAGGGGTGTTCTGGTGCTGTGGTGAGCTGGTGCAGCGCTTGGGGTTCGTCGTGGAGGGCGAAGGCGTGCAGGATTTCGGCTCGTTGTGTGGGATCGGTAGTGGTGCGGAGGGTATCGAGGGCTCGGTGAAGGAGGCGGGTAATCGGGGTGTCGGGTAGGGCGGTGGTGTCGAGTGTGTGAGCGAGGCGGTCGATGTCGGTGTAGAGCCAGTATCTGGTATCGCATAGTAGTTCGGGGAGGATCCCAGCCGTGGCTGCGTGGGCGGCGAGGTGTCGGTGGATATAGGGGTTGGTGTGGGCCCAGTCGCGTTGGGGCGGGGGTGCCGGTGTGGTCATGAGGGGTGGGTGAGGTCGAGCAGTGCGTGGGTGATGGCGGTTTGGACTCTGGTGTGGTCTATGTTGCGTTGGAAGTAGTCGTTGAAGGCTTGGTGGTAGAGGCGGTAGACGGTTTGGCCGTCTTCGCCGGATTCGATGATGTGGGCGCCGGCGTGTTCGAGGATCCAGGCGATGTCGCGGTCGGTGTAGAGGACGCCGGGCCGGGCGAGAGCGTTGGCGAGAGCGAGCCAGATGTCACGACGAGGGAGCCCGGCGCCTTGGGCCCAGGCCAAGGGTGCGAGCAGGCCGTAGACCCGGTCGCGGTCCTCGCGGTAATCGGCGAGGTCGGCTTCGAATGCTTGCGCGACACCGCCGTTGAACCTAGTCGCGTTGTCCGGGTCGTTCAGGTCGAGCGGCGTTTCGCGGCCGAGGAGGGAGCGCGCGATGAGCCGGGCGAACAGGAAGATTCCGTCGCTGTGGGCAGCGACCACGGCCGCCGTGTCCGCGGCGAGTGCGGGGCGCTCGTGGTAGGGGGAGTTGGTGGTGGGGTCCATCAGGCGTGCGGTGACATAGGTGGTGATGGCGTGTAGGGATCCCGGGTCGGTATCCAGGCGCAGAACCCGGTGTGGGTCAGTTGTGAGGGCGCGGATCAGTGGGCCTTCGGCGGTCCAGGGCCCGTCGGGTGTATTGGGGTGATCGGTGCGCTGGTGGGGGTCTTCGCGGTTGGGGCGGGTACCGACGATGACGCGCACGCGAGGTTGCGCGGCGAGGGCTGCCAGCAGGTCGGTCGCGATCCTGGTCTGGTCGGCGGGGTAGGCCTCGTCGAGGGCATCGAGGAGGATCGTGATCGTGCGGTTCTCGTGTTCGGCGAGGCGGGTGATCTGCTCGATGAGAAGGCCGGGCTCTTGCCACCCGACCGCTGGTGGTGTGAGGTTCAGGGCTGCGCCGAGCTGGGTGACGCATTCCTGCAGGGTGTGTTGTTTGGCGTGTATCCCTGCGTCGATGGCGCCTTCGGCAGGGAGGCCCGCGTACTCGATGTTTCCGATCTTATCTGCGGCGCGGTTGCGGTAGCCGGGGAGGGTCATGGCAGCCAACCAGCCCAGGAGGGCGGATTTGCCGCTGCCCGGTGGCCCGGTGACCACGAGGATGCCTTCGCCGGTGGACAGCCAGTCGGTGATGCGGGCCTGGGAGTGGGGGCGGGGGGCGTAGTACCAGCCGTCGGCGGTGGGGGTGTCGATACCGCGGAACTTGACCAGGAAATGTTCGAGCAGATCGGATTCGGTGAACGCGTGCTCGCGCACGGTGGCGACGGTGGCGTCTGGGCGATTGGGCCGGTAGTTGCGGTTGATGAAGAAGGGGAAGAACTTCCGTACCGATCGGGTCTGGGCAAGGTCCGGGCGCTGGTGGGCGCCGGAGTTCTCCAGATGAACGCGTAAGGCGTCGTAGAGCTGGGTGGGCGTGATTAGCCGATCGTGCGGGGTCCAGAAGTCGATGGTGTCGGTCGGGGGCGGTGGCCCTTCGCGCAGGACATGGTCGAGTGCAGCGGCGAAGACTCCGTCGCGGGCGAGTTCCCCGGCTCGCGCCGAGGTGAGTACCGCCAGGCCCGGTTCCTGCCCCACGGGGAACTCCTGGCGTGCGATCCTCGTCCGGAAAGCGTTGGTGATCACGTCGGCACCGACTCCCCCTTTGCACACGTCGAGAATCACCACGATCTCAATAGCTGACCGCCGCGCAAGGAGCTTTCCCAGTTCACGCCCGGAGAACCTGCCGAGCGGATTGTCCTCGTCGTGGTAGTCGCTGCAGAACAGGAGCAGGTCGTCCCCGTCGTCCTGCGCATGACCGGTCCAGTACAGCAGAATACGGTGCACGCCAGGTTTCCAATTGTTCAGCCAGCCCTGCACCTCGGGCGCGGAACTGCCTCCCACCCGGGGGTCTTCGGCGAATCCGAGGTGTCTCAGGAGCTCGGCGACACGGGCGGCATGACCGTCAATGTTGGGAAAATCGTCGAGGGCCGGGTCGCAGTACTCCCTTACGACGATCGTCGTGAAGCGTCCGTGCTCCTCGCCCTGCTGCACCTGTCCAATGCTCCTCGTATCGGTGTTCGTCCGGTGTTCCTGTTCGATCCGCTGCCGGTCTTCGTGGGTGTGATCACAGCGCGGTGACGAGGTCCTCGACGAAAGCCTGCGGCTGTTTGGTGATCTCCGCGACCCGGACCTGCCAAACACCCGGCGGGAACGCCAGAACAGTCCGGTAGCGGCGGCCGCTCCCGTCGGGGCGTACCGGGATGTGGGTTTCGTGGGCGTTGTAGTCGGTGTCAAAGACCGCGGCGTGCAGCCGCAGGTTCGATGACACGCTGGTCACGACGAGCTCGACCGGCTGTCCCGCTGTAACGACTTCGGGCAGGTCCATCGAGAGTTCGTCGAGGGGTGCGAGGATCGCGCCGAGCTCGCGGGCGGTGGCCTTGGCGGCCACATCTTCGAGTAGATCCCGATGCTTGGCCAGTGGTGCGTGTTTAGCTGGCCGGAACAACGCGTTCTCATCGAGGCGCCACTGCGGCGGGACCGCGCTGAAGCTGGCCACCGTCCCGTCCCCGAGGTGGTCGATGCCGCGCTGGGTCCGCTGGAAGCCGATCCTTCCTGCCCCGACTGTGATGCTCTGGTCGGTGGCCTGCAACTTGCCTGCGAACACATGCAAGGCATACGTATCAGTCCCGGCATTGCGGGTGACCGCAGCGTTGAGCTCATCATGAAACCGACGCCCTCTCGCCACAATCTCAGGTGGTAGCCCGGGGATTTCGGTCTCGGTGAGCGTCGCCGGTTCCTGGCCGGGGCCGGTGTCGACGCACCGGTAAGTGGGCAGCAGTTCGGCTACCGAAGGGAAGGTCCGCGCGACTCTCGCTACCCGCTCACCCAGGCCAGGGATGCGAGGAAAAAGGTTGCCAGTCAAAGCTTTCACCGCCTTGACCGACCCGCTGAACGGCGTGCCGATCGTGATCAACCGTGCCGCGTGCTCACGCCCACCCAGCACCTCGAGGTAGTAGCGGGTGATCAGCCCACCCATGGAGTGACACACGAAAGTCAGCTTGCTTCCAGGGAATCGGCGCAGTGTGTCTTGCACAAACACCGCCAGCAACGACGCCGTGTAGGCGTTGGGGAGCCGCCAGTCGTAAGCGAAACTCACCACCCGGCCCGGCGCGGCCTTGCCCAGACGGTCGATCAAAGCTCCATAGCCCGACCCGTGCCAGAACCCGGGCCACACATGCACACCCCGGATGACCCCCGGTGCCGCCAGCGCGAACTCGGCATACTCGCCGATATCGCCGACCGCCATTGGAAGCCTCAGTTCGTCGAGCACATTGCTGGTGTGCAGCACCCCCCGCCGCACCGCTGCGGCCGATAAGCTCCACAGCTCACGCTCGCCACGCGCCAGGACACTGCCAGTTATACCCGGCACAATCACAATCACATCCGCGACCACGATCAACGTCTCCCCTCAACGAAGTTGCACACGGATCAGCCCGAAACTAGCCCATCACCGCTGCTTCCGCCCGACAATCACCGGCACGCACTTCTTGCCGCCGTCTGGGCCACGAGATCCGTAGGGGGACAACCGAGATGAACCCACAGCCACCCGAACGCGACATCCGCCACCGCGACTGGGCCCACGCCAACCCATACCTGCACCGCTACCTACCCGCACACGCCGCCGCCGCAGGACTGCTCGACGAGATCCTCGACGACACCCGATACCTGCTCTACACCGACCCCCACCGCCTCGCCCGTGCACTCGCCACCAACCCCCCTCAACACCGCAACACCCGCCTGATCTGGCGCAGCCTCGGCGACCTCAGCACCACCACCGAGGCCGCCGAACGCGCAGGCATCCTCCAAATGATCGCCGCCCGAGATGAACCCGACGCTGCGGCAGCACTGAACACCTACCCCGAACGGGGCGCGCATACGCTCTGGACCACCGCACAACCCACTTCCTTCCACCGTCTCATACCCGGCCACACCAGCATCGTGTGGTCGGTGGCATTCGGGGCTCGCCAGGACGGCACCCTGCTGTTGGCCACCGGCAACCACGAAGGCACAGTCCGGGTGTGGGACCCCGACACCGGACAACCCCTCGGGCCACCATTGACGGGCCACACCGAGTCTATGTATTCGGTGGCATTCGGGACCCGCCAGGACGGCACCCCACTGCTGGCCACCGGCAGCAACGATCACACGGTGCGGATCTGGAACCCCGACACCGGCCAACCCGCCGGGCCACCAATCACCGGCCACACCAGCCGGGTGTATTCGGTGGCATTCGGGACCCGTTCGGACGGCACCCCACTGCTGGCTACCGGCAGCCACGATCACACGGTGCGGATCTGGAACCCCGACACCGGCCAACCCGCCGGGCCACCAATCACCGGCCACACCGACCCGGTGTATTCGGTGGCATTCGGGACCCGTCCGGACGGCACCCTGCTGCTGGCCACCGGCAGCCACGATCACACGGTGCGGATCTGGAACCCCGACACCGGTCAACCCGCCGGGCCACCATTCACCGGCCACACCGGCCCGGTGCCGTCGGTGGCATTCGGGACCCGTCCGGACGGCACCCTGCTGCTGGCCAGCGGCAGCAGCGACGGCACGGTGCGGATCTGGAACCCCGACACCGGTCAACCCCTCGGGCCACCGTTGACCGGCCACACCGACTCGGTGTACCAGGTAGCA
>NZ_BDBI01000064.1 GCF_001612905.1 Nocardia ignorata NBRC 108230
TTTTGGGGTGTGGTTGAGAGTCTTCAACGGAGAGTTTGATTCTGGCTCAGGACGAACGCTAGCGGCGTGCTTAACACATGCAAGTCGAGCGGTAAGGCCCTTCGGGGTACACGAGCGGCGAACGGGTGAGTAACACGTGGGTGATCTGCCTTGCACTTCGGGATAAGCCTGGGAAACTGGGTCTAATACCGGATATGACCTCGGGATGCATGTTCTGGGGTGGAAAGATTTATCGGTGCGAGATGGGCCCGCGGCCTATCAGCTTGTTGGTGAGGTAACGGCTCACCAAGGCGACGACGGGTAGCCGACCTGAGAGGGTGACCGGCCACACTGGGACTGAGACACGGCCCAGACTCCTACGGGAGGCAGCAGTGGGGAATATTGCACAATGGGCGAAAGCCTGATGCAGCGACGCCGCGTGCGGGATGACGGCCTTCGGGTTGTAAACCGCTTTTGACAGGGACGAAGCGTAAGTGACTGTACCTGTAGAATAAGGACCGGCCAACTACGTGCCAGCAGCCGCGGTAATACGTAGGGTCCGAGCGTTGTCCGGAATTACTGGGCGTAAAGAGCTTGTAGGCGGTTCGTCGCGTCGTTTGTGAAAACTTGGGGCTCAACCTTAAGCTTGCAGGCGATACGGGCGGACTAGAGTACTTCAGGGGAGACTGGAATTCCTGGTGTAGCGGTGAAATGCGCAGATATCAGGAGGAACACCGGTGGCGAAGGCGGGTCTCTGGGAAGTAACTGACGCTGAGAAGCGAAAGCATGGGTAGCAAACAGGATTAGATACCCTGGTAGTCCATGCCGTAAACGGTGGGTACTAGGTGTGGGGCTCCTTCCACGGACTCCGTGCCGTAGCTAACGCATTAAGTACCCCGCCTGGGGAGTACGGCCGCAAGGCTAAAACTCAAAGAAATTGACGGGGGCCCGCACAAGCGGCGGAGCATGTGGATTAATTCGATGCAACGCGAAGAACCTTACCTGGGTTTGACATACACCAGAAACACGTAGAGATACGTGCCCCCTTGTGGTTGGTGTACAGGTGGTGCATGGCTGTCGTCAGCTCGTGTCGTGAGATGTTGGGTTAAGTCCCGCAACGAGCGCAACCCTTATCTTATGTTGCCAGCGCGTAATGGCGGGGACTCGTGAGAGACTGCCGGGGTCAACTCGGAGGAAGGTGGGGACGACGTCAAGTCATCATGCCCCTTATGTCCAGGGCTTCACACATGCTACAATGGCCGGTACAGAGGGCTGCGATACCGTGAGGTGGAGCGAATCCCTTAAAGCCGGTCTCAGTTCGGATCGGGGTCTGCAACTCGACCCCGTGAAGTTGGAGTCGCTAGTAATCGCAGATCAGCAACGCTGCGGTGAATACGTTCCCGGGCCTTGTACACACCGCCCGTCACGTCATGAAAGTCGGTAACACCCGAAGCCGGTGGCCTAACCCCTTGTGGGAGGGAGCCGTCGAAGGTGGGATCGGCGATTGGGACGAAGTCGTAACAAGGTAGCCGTACCGGAAGGTGCGGCTGGATCACCTCCTTTCTAAGGAGCACATCTACACGAACACCTCGAAGAGTCGAGAGTGGTTGTGTCAGAGACCGTTTAGATCTCGTATGTAGGTCTGCGGACGCTCATGGGTGGAACGCTGACAACTTTCATCGCACTCGGTCTCAGCAATGTCTGAGGTCGCGATGGGTATACCGACACACTATTGGGTCCTGAAAGAACACGCGAAAGTGTTTTTTCAAGGCAAAGCAAATGATCCGAGAGAGTTTTCCTCGAAACCGCCGGCCCGGAAGGGTTGAGTAGGTCTGGGTACGGAACTTTCCCGGGTGTGTTGTTTGAGAACTGCACAGTGGACGCGAGCATCTTTGTTAGTAAGTGTTTAAGAGCGTACGGTGGATGCCTTGGCACCAGGAGCCGATGAAGGACGTAGGAGGCTGCGATAAGCCTCGGGGAGCTGTCAACCGAGCTGAGATCCGAGGATTTCCGAATGGGGAAACCCAGCACGAGTGATGTCGTGTTACCCGCATCTGAATATATAGGGTGTGTGGAGGGAACGTGGGGAAGTGAAACATCTCAGTACCCACAGGAAGAGAAAACAACAGTGATTCCGTGAGTAGTGGCGAGCGAAAGCGGATGAGGCTAAACCGTGTGGATGTGATACCCGGCAGGGGTTGTCCATGCGGTGTTGTGGGGTCTTCTTTCCTAGTTCTGCCGGACTAGGCAACAGTCAGAAAAGTTCGTGTTAGTTGAAGTGGTCTGGAACGGCCCACCATAGACGGTGATAGTCCGGTAAGCGAAAACATGTGCTCTGTTGTAGGAGATACCCGAGTAGCAGCGGGCCCGTGAAATCTGCTGTGAATCTGCCGGGACCACCCGGTAAGCCTGAATACTCCCTGGTGACCGATAGCGGACTAGTACCGTGAGGGAAAGGTGAAAAGTACCCCGGGAGGGGAGTGAAATAGTACCTGAAACCGTGCGCTTACAATCCGTCAAAGCCTTCCAACTTGTTGGTGGGGTGATGGCGTGCCTTTTGAAGAATGAGCCTGCGAGTCATCGGTGTGTGGCGAGGTTAACCCGTGTGGGGTAGCCGTAGCGAAAGCGAGTCCGAATAGGGCGTTCCTAGTCGCACATTATGGACCCGAAGCGGAGTGATCTACCCATGGCCAGGGTGAAGCGACGGTAAGACGTCGTGGAGGCCCGAACCCACTTAGGTTGAAAACTGAGGGGATGAGCTGTGGGTAGGGGTGAAAGGCCAATCAAACTCCGTGATAGCTGGTTCTCCCCGAAATGCATTTAGGTGCAGCGTCACGTGTTTCACGCCGGAGGTAGAGCTACTGGATGGCCTAGGGGGCCTACAAGCTTACCGAAGTCAGCCAAACTCCGAATGCCGGTGTGTGAGAGCGTGGCAGTGAGACTGCGGGGGATAAGCTTCGTAGTCGAGAGGGAAACAGCCCAGATCGCCGGCTAAGGCCCCTAAGCGTGTACTAAGTGGAAAAGGATGTGGGGTCGCTTAGACAACCAGGAGGTTGGCTTAGAAGCAGCCACCCTTGAAAGAGTGCGTAATAGCTCACTGGTCAAGTGATCCTGCGCCGACAATGTAGCGGGGCTCAAGTACACCGCCGAAGCCGCGGCATTCCAACATTAACCCGTCCCTTTCTTCGGATCGGGGCCAGGTGTTGGGATGGGTAGGGGAGCGTCCTGTGGCCGTGGAAGCAGCAGTGTGAACTAGCTGTGGAGGCCACGGGAGTGAGAATGCAGGCATGAGTAGCGAAAGACGAGTGAGAAACTCGTCCGCCGAATGACCAAGGGTTCCTGGGCCAGGTTAATCCGCCCAGGGTGAGTCGGGACCTAAGGCGAGGCCGACAGGCGTAGTCGATGGACAACGGGTTGATATTCCCGTACCCGTGTATCCGCGCCCAATGCCGAATCAGTGGTACTAACTGTCCAAACGTTCTGTGATCAAGCCTTCGGGCGAGACGCAGGATTGCTGCACAGGACCTTCGCTGTAGTAGGTAAGCGATGGGGTGACGCAGGAAGGTAGCTGGGCCAGGTGATGGAATACCTGGTGTAAGCCTGTAGGGCGCAACATAGGCAAATCCGTGTTGCACACAGCCTGAGAGGTGATGCGTAGTCGTTGAGACGAATTCAGTGATCCTATGCTGCCGAGAAAAGCCTCTAGCGAGCTGGTACATGGCCCGTACCCCAAACCGACACAGGTGGTCAGGTAGAGAATACTAAGGCGATCGAGAGAACTGTGGTTAAGGAACTCGGCAAAATGCCCCCGTAACTTCGGGAGAAGGGGGACCACATCTGGTGACGGCTCTTGCAGCCTGAGCTGGGTGGGGTCGCAGAGACCAGAGAGAAGCGACTGTTTACTAAAAACACAGGTCCGTGCGAAGTCGTAAGACGATGTATACGGACTGACGCCTGCCCGGTGCCGGAAGGTTAAGAGGACCGGTTAGCCCGTGAGGGCGAAGCTGAGAATTTAAGCCCCGGTAAACGGCGGTGGTAACTATAACCATCCTAAGGTAGCGAAATTCCTTGTCGGGTAAGTTCCGACCTGCACGAATGGCGTAACGACTTCTCTGCTGTCTCAACCACAGACTCGGCGAAATTGCATTACGAGTAAAGATGCTCGTTACGCGCGGCAGGACGAAAAGACCCCGGGACCTTCACTATAGCTTGGTATTGGTGTTCGGTACGGTTTGTGTAGGATAGGTGGGAGACTGTGAAACCAGCACGCCAGTGTTGGTGGAGTCGTCGTTGAAATACCACTCTGATCGTATTGGGCTTCTAACCTCGGACCATGATCTGGTTCAGGGACAGTGCCTGGTGGGTAGTTTAACTGGGGCGGTTGCCTCCTAAAATGTAACGGAGGCGCCCAAAGGTTCCCTCAGCCTGGTTGGCAATCAGGTGTCGAGTGCAAGTGCACAAGGGAGCTTGACTGTGAGACTGACAGGTCGAGCAGGGACGAAAGTCGGGACTAGTGATCCGGCACCGGCAAGTGGAAGCGGTGTCGCTCAACGGATAAAAGGTACCCCGGGGATAACAGGCTGATCTTCCCCAAGAGTCCATATCGACGGGATGGTTTGGCACCTCGATGTCGGCTCGTCGCATCCTGGGGCTGGAGTAGGTCCCAAGGGTTGGGCTGTTCGCCCATTAAAGCGGCACGCGAGCTGGGTTTAGAACGTCGTGAGACAGTTCGGTCTCTATCCGCCGCGCGCGTAAGAAACTTGAGGAAGGCTGTCCCTAGTACGAGAGGACCGGGACGGACGAACCTCTGGTGTGCCAGTTGTTCCGCCAGGAGCATGGCTGGTTGGCTACGTTCGGAAGGGATAACCGCTGAAAGCATCTAAGCGGGAAGCCTGTTCCAAGATGAGGTTTCTCTCCCACTTGATGGGTTAAGGCCCCCTACAGACCATGGGGTTGATAGGCTGGAACTGGAAGCACGGTAACGTGTGGAGGTGACCGGTACTAATAGGCCGAGGGCTTACTATCGAAGGTGTTACGCGTCCACTGTGCGGTATCTGAAACAACACACAGACCACCGAGACAACAATTGACGACCCTGTTAAGGGTGGTTGGTTGTGGCTCTCTGTGTGGATAGTTTCATAGTGTTACGGCGGTTATAGCGGTGGGGAAACGCCCGGTCCCATTCCGAACCCGGAAGCTAAGGCCACCTGCGCCGATGGTACTGCACTCGACAGGGTGTGGGAGAGTAGGACACCGCCGGACAATCATTCAC
>NZ_BDBI01000065.1 GCF_001612905.1 Nocardia ignorata NBRC 108230
ACCCACCGCTATACCGAGGACCATCACATCGTTGCCCTCGAAGATCCCCGCGATGTTCTCGAAATCCGCGGTGATCTCGGTCGAGCCACCGAGTGCCTGTTCGGCGCCAGGTAGCGAACAGCTCGCGATCGTTGTCACCGCCGCTGCGGTGACGAGGAAGCGAAACCATCTGTTGCGCAGCAGTTTCACGATGCGCTCCTGCCGCCGTACGCCCAGGCCACGACGGCCTCGATCACCCTGCGCGGCAACAACCGCTGAGCCAGGAACACGACAGGCGCATGGGAGCCGACGGCATAGAGCGGCAACGTCGGCGCGGCCTCGACGGCTTCGAGCACGGTGCGGGCGACGTCGTCTGCCGAGATCCCCTCGGCTTCCTTGGCATCGAGGGCGGCGATCGCCGCGGTGAACCGCGCACGATAGGGGGAGTCGTCGCCGAGGTACTTCGTGCGGCGCCCGGACAGTCCGGTCGCGATGGAGCCGGGCTCGACGGTGGTGATGTCGATGCCGTACGGCTTCAGCTCGTAGCGCGCGGCGGTCGCGAAGCCTTTGAGGGCGGCTTTGGTCGCGACATAGGACGCTCGGTAGGCGAGCGGGAAGCTCGCGAGCATGGACCCGATATTGACGATCTTGCCGCGACCCCGTTCCCGCATCCTCGGCAGCAGCAGCTGGATCAGTTCGACCGCACCGAAGACGTTGAGCTGGAACAACCTCCGCACGGCGTCCATCGGCAGCTCTTCGAGCGGCCCACATTGACTCTCCCCGGCGTTGTTCACCAGCACGTCGACGGCTGTGCCGTCGAGCGCGTCGACGAAACGGGCGATCGAGCCACGATCGGTGAGATCCAGATCGCGGTAGTCCACCCCCGGCACGGGATCGGCCACGGTGGAACTGTCACGGCTCGTCCCGAGGACGTGGTAGCCGCGCGCGACCAGGGCGGCGGCCACGGCCCGCCCGATTCCGGAGGACGCTCCGGTGACGATCGCTGTCTTCATACCGACTCCTGTCCGGCCGAACGAGCGCGAGCGGAAGACTCAGCGGCCTGCGAATGATGTTGTCTACGAAGCACTTCGGTCTGCGGGCCGGTTCGACCACGGTCTGCGGGCGCGGTCGACAGGGTGGGGCAACTCGGTACGCGGGTATGAAGGGAAGAGACCGAGCGAGAGGCCGCCAGTACGGTGTTGTCGGGACGCACGATCGCGGCGCTCGCTCGTCCACGGCGCAGCCATTCGCCGAGTTCCGACGACGCCGATACCGCCAGTACCGCGGCACCGCGCCGGTCGAGTTCGGTCCGCTGTTGGCGGGAGATCGGGGCGGTCGCGACGAAGAGGAAACGCCCGGCAGCGATGTCGTCGACCCGCCTGCCACCCTCGACCAGGTAGTTGGGGCACAGCGATCCGGCCAGGTCGAGCGGCCGAAACGCGCGTCGCGCCACGAACATCGACCGGGTCAGTCGCGGTGTGGCGCTGTCGGTCAGCTTGGCTTCGAGGCCGCGAACCCGGCCGAGCACGGGCCACACCCACTTGCAGGCCAGCGTGCGGGTCGTCGCGCCGCACGTCATCGCCCATCCGATGGCGACGGCCAGCGCGATCATGGACCTGACGTGCGGTTCACGCTCGGTTCGATAAGAGTCCAGTGCGGCGTCGGGCAGTGCCGCGCCGAGGACGGCGACCAGCTTCCAGATCAGATTCTGGGCGTCGCGCAGACCCGCGCCCATGCCCTGCCCGATGAACGGCGGGGTGAGATGTGCCGCGTCGCCGAGCAGGAAGATCCTGCGATCCCGCCACCGGTCGACCACCTGGGCGCGAAAAGTGTACCCGGCGGACCGGATCAGCGTCAGGTGGGGATCGCTCACCTCGCGTAGCCAGGGGGACAGGAGCGGCTCGATGGCGTCGAGTGTGGCGAACTGGTCCGCGGACTCGTCGTCACGCAGGCGGAACTCCCAGCGGTACCGGGCGGCACCGATGCGCATGTACGTCGCGGCCCGTTCCCGGTCGCACACCTGGTGCACGCCATCCCACTGTCCGAGGTCGGCGTCGGTGGCGATGTCGACCACCAGCCACCGCTGTTCCAGACCGAGATCGCGCATGCGTGCACCGATCGACGCGCGCACGACACTGTTGGCGCCATCGCAACCGAGCACGAAATTCGCTGTGACAGTGCGTGTTTCACTGGCTTCTGCAGCGAAATATCGCACGCGAGCGTGCTCGGGCGTGTTCGCCACGTCCAGCACCTCACAGCCGCCGCGCATCCGGACGCCCGCCGTCGATGCCAGCCGCGACCGCAGCAGGACTTCGAGATCCGGCTGGTCGAACATGTTGGCCGGCGGGAATCCGTGTGGCATCCGGGCGGGATCGCGGTCGAACTCGGCGAGCGTGGCGATGGCGGAGTCGACCAGCCGAAGGCCGCGGCCGGGCCGGGAGATCCCCGCGAACGCGTCGCCGAGACCGAGGTCGGCGAGAATGCGGTACACCTCGTCGTCGAGGTGCACCGCCCGCGGCTGCGGATACACCTTCTCCCAGCGATCGAGGACCAAGCACTCGATGCCGTAGCGCGCCAACAGCAATGCGGCGGTCATGCCGGTCGGACCCGCCCCGACGATCGCCACCGGGTAGTGCTCGATCCGGCCTTGCTCAGTGCCCATAACGCACCCTGGTGCGCTGAACGCCGAGGTCGAGCGCGCCGTCCGGTGTCGAGACGGTCAGCTCGAGCACATCGCCGTCGTGCAGGTAGTCCGGGTTCGATGCCTGCTTGGCGAAGAAGATCTTCCACTTGAGCGCGGGCGGGATCAGCGAACCGAGAATCTCGACGGGTTTGGCGGGGGCCTTCAAGGCGGTTCCGCCCGGGGTGCCGGTAAGCAACAGGTCGCCCGGATCCATGCGCTGGAAACCGGTCAGGGCGCGCAGGGTTTCTAGGGGGCCGTAGATCATGTCGGCCACCGTGCTGTGCTGGCGCACCCGGCCATTGACGCGCAACGTCAGGCACAGCTCGTGGAATCTGTCGAACTCGCCTGCTTCGAGCAGCAGCAACACCGGGCCCACCGGCGTGAAGGTGGGATAGGACTTACCCTCGTAGAACTGGGTTTTGGGCAGTTGGACGTCGCGGGCGGAGACATCGTCGGTGATGACCAAACCGGCGATGAAGCCCCCGATATTCGACGTGTCGAGTGTGGTGCCGACCGGCAGCGGCGCGCCGATGACGAGCCCGATCTCGATCTCGTAGTCCAGCAACCGCACGTGCGGCGGTTTGACGATGTCGTCCTCCGGACCGCTGATGGATCCGGACGATTTGCGGAAGAATGTCAGCGGAACCGTCTGCGGGTCCATCCCCGAATCCCGCACGTGCGACACGTAATTGGTCATCTGCGCGACCACCCGGCACGGCGCGGTCACCGGGGAGACCAGCGCCAGGGTCTCCACCGGCGTGGTGTCGGTGCCGCGGCGCGCCACTTCGATCGCGCCGCGGTCGGCCAGCAGTTCGCCCGTGGTCACGGCCTCGGTGTCGATTCGGGCAGCGCCGTCTGGGGTCAGCACCCACCATGCGTCGATGGTGCGCACCACGGAAATGCTCATGAGTCGGCTACTTTCAGAAGGCCCCGCAAGCGCTGGGCGTCGAATTCGTTGTCTCGGTGGAGCGAAGAGAAGAGGGAGCGGAGTTCCCGCAGCGAGTTGCGGCTCGGTGCGATACCGAGGAAGTCTTTGGTCGCCGGTGGGCCCCACTGCGCCAGCCCCGAGGCCGTCATCGGTGCCCAGCCGGGTTCCAGTGAGCTGTCGAACAGGTCGCCGTCGGTGAAGTGCTCGACGAGGAAACCGTCGGGATCGCGCCAGTAGTCGAAGATCTGACTGCCCTGGATATGCCGTCCGATTCCCCAGGACCGCCGATAGCCGCGCGCGGTCAGGAACTCGCCACCGGCCGCGAGCGCGTCGAGGTCGCACACCTGATACGCCGAATGCACGTAACGATCCGAGGGGCCGAGCGTCATGGCGAGGGTGTGATGGTCGGTCGGCGTGTTCCCGCGGTCGCAGCGGATGAAGGCCATCACGGGCCCGCGTGCGCGCTGCCCGTCGAAATACAGGAAATCGCTCACGATCAGGCCGAGATGCTCCAGATACCAGTTCAGGTTCTCGAGGAAGCGGGTGCGCGAGACCACGACATGGCCGAGCCGCTCGACCCGGGCAGGCACCCGCGGTGGTCGCTGCGTCGTGTTGATCCGCGCGGTGGACGCACCGACGTTGAGTGGGCGCGCGGGCTGCCCCGGTAGCTTCGGCAACTGATGCGTGCCCGCCACGACCCGGACGGTCCCGCCACCCGGGTCGTGCAAGGTGACGCCCATTCCACCGAGGCTCTCGGGTAGCCGTTGCACGTGATGACCCGTGGCCTCGGCGAGCCTGAGCAGATCGGACTCCTCGGCGGCCTGGAACGCCGCACCCGCGAAGTGGGAGCGCACTGCCTTGCGGACGATCACGCACGGCGTGCCTGCCTGCGTGCCGCGCAGGTGTATCTCCGCCGAACCGCGGTAAGCCACCGAGAACCCGAACGCCAGCGCGAACGCTTCGGCCCGCAGCAGGTCGGGCTTGCCGAACTCGAGCCAGGCGAGGTCGGCGACCTTGACGATCGGGTTTCCGGCGCGGCCGGAGTGCTCGCCCGGCAGCGCGCCCTGATCGACATGCAAGCCGCGATGTGTGTCGCTGTGGCCTACCGACATCTCGCCTCCTGCTCGCTGTTACTGACGATATCTTCAATTATGACTATCCGTTCAGTCAAGGGTTCTGGGGAATTCGTCAGATTTGATGGTGGATAAGATCGCGGCAGGTCGAACCACTGCCGGAAGGTGACCAACGACGATGCCCACCGCAGCGAACAGGCTCGAACGCCGCAAAGCTCGCACTCGCTCGGCCCTGATCGCGGCCGGGCAACGCTTTATCGCCGAGGGCAGGCTCAACGCCCCCATCCTCGAGATCACGCAGGCCGCGGACGTGGGAATGGGCTCGTTCTACAACCACTTCGCCAGCCGGGAAGAACTGTTCGTCGCGGCGGTCGACAGCGCGTTGGAGTCGCTGGGCGACTACCTCGACGCGCTGACGACCGACCTGGCCGATCCGGCGGAGAGATTCGCCAAGTCGTTCCGTATCGTCGGGCGACTGTTTCGGCTGCAGCCCGACCTCAGCCGGATCCTGATCAACTCCGCCGCCTCACTGATCGAATCCGACCACGGCCTCGCGCCGCGCGCCGAACGAGACATCGCCGCCGCGACACGCGCGGGACGTTTCGTCGTCGAGGACACCGACCTGGCGATGGCGCTGGTGACCGGATCGCTACTCGGCCTCGGGCGACTGTTGCTCCGACAGCCCGACCGGGACTGTGCCGTGACCGTAGACGACATGACCGTCGGAATCCTTGTCGCACTTGGCCTCTCGCGTGAGGATGCTGAAGAGTTGTGCAGTGCGCCGGTGTCGCTGGATGCCGTGCCCGGCACGGACGGTGACGGCTGACCGGGTGGTGCCACCCCTGTGCTGTCTTGCGCGGAACTCGCGTGGTAACGCGGGGACTCGCGCGGTGTCGGGGATCGGCTGGTGCGCTGTGCCACGATGACCCGCATGGAGCTGCTCGCTTCCGCCGGTGCCGACGGGCCGACGCCGATCGTGTCGCTGTTCTGGATCGCGCTGGTCGCGGTGATCGCGCCGGTGGTGTCGCGCCTGCTGCGCGGATATCTGCCCGATGTGGTGATCCTGCTGGTCGCGGGTGCGGTGCTCGGCCCGTACGTGCTCGGGTGGGCCGACGCCGGGGGCGGCGTCGACCTCGTCAGCGAGCTCGGGCTGGGAATGCTGTTCCTGCTCGCGGGCTACGAACTCGACCCGGCCCTGCTGCGAGGGAAATCGGGGCGAACGGCCTGGCTGGTCTGGCTCGTGTGCCTGGTCTTCGCGTTCGGGATCGTCACCCTGGCCACCGACCGGTCGACGGGCACCCGCATCGCCGTGGCCATCGCGCTCACCTCCACCGCGCTCGGCACACTCCTGCCGATGCTGAAGCAGGCCGGAATCGCCGACTCGCCACTCGGTCGCGCGGTGATGACGCACGGCGCGGTGGGTGAACTCGGGCCCATCGTCGCGATGTCGGTGCTGCTGAGCAGCCGCGACTCCATGTCGGCGCTCGTCACCGTGCTGATGTTCGTGGTCGCGGCGGTGCTCGTCGGGCTGATCCCGGTGCGCATGCTCGACCGGATACCCGACCTCGGATCGGCGCTCGGCCGGCTCGACGGCGGCACCTCGCAGCTCCCGGTGCGCGGAGTCGTGCTGCTACTCCTCGTCCTGATGGTGATCGCGGAGGAATTCGACCTCGACGTGGTGCTCGGCGCCTTCGCCGCTGGCATGATCCTGCGCAAACTCATCGCCGCAGGCCACCCCGACGTGGACGCCTCGCTCGAGGCCATCGGTTACGGCCTGCTGATCCCGGTGTTCTTCGTGGTCTCCGGAATGGGTATCGACGTGTCCGCCGTGGCGGGCAACCCGGCGCTGTGGGTGTGGTTCGTGCTCACCATCGCGATCGCACGCGGTCTGCCGGTGTGGCTGAGCGAGCGCTTCGTGCCGCACGGGTCGAACCTTCCCACGGGCCGCGAGCGGGTGCAGTTGGCCCTCTACGCGGCTACCGGTCTGCCGATCATCGTCGCGGTGACGCAGGTCGCGACCCGCACCGGCCTGCTGAGTAGCGAGGTAGCCTCGATACTGGTGGCCGCGGGAGCCACGACGGTATTGGTGTTCCCGCTGGTCGCGCGACTGATCGGGGCACGTGGCGCCGAGTCCGTCACACCCGCGCATGAATGAGCTTGCATACTCGTGCATAATCATCACATGGTGGAAACGTCCGGAGGACCCGTATTACGGGTGGCGGTTGCCGGTGCCAGTGGGTACGCCGGTGGCGAGGTGTTGCGTCTGCTGCTCGGCCATCCCGAATACCGAGCCGGGCGCCTCGAGATCGGGGCGCTGACCGCCGGATCCAACGCGGGCACCGCCCTCGGCGCACTGCAGCCGCAGCTGCTGCCGCTGGCCGACCGCGTCCTGCAGGAAACCACCCCGCAGACCCTGGCCGGACACGACATCGTGTTCCTCGGTCTGCCGCACGGCCAGTCCGGCGCGATCGCGCAGGCCCTGCCCGAGTCGACGGTCGTCATCGACTGCGGCGCCGACTTCCGGCTCACCGACCCCGCCGCCTGGGAGAAGTACTACGGCAGCGCCCATGCGGGCAGCTGGCCCTACGGTCTGCCCGAACTACCCGGCGCGCGCGCCCGGCTCACCGGTGCCCGCCGCATCGCGGTGCCCGGCTGCTACCCGACGGTGTCCAGTGTCGCGCTCGCCCCGGCCGTCGCGGCGGGCATCATCGAACCGAACGTGAACGTCGTCGCGGTGAGCGGGGCCTCGGGTGCGGGCCGCAGACTCGACATCGGCCTGCTCGGATCCGAGGTCATGGGCAGCGTGCGCGCCTACAGCGTGGCGGGTGCCCACCGGCACACCCCGGAGATCGCGCAGAACCTGAAAGCCGCGGGCGGCGTGGATGTCTCGGTGTCCTTCACGCCCGTGCTCGCGCCGATGCCGCGCGGCATCCTCGCCACCTGCACCGCACCGGTGAAGGTCGACGCCGCGCAGGCCCGGGCCGTCTACGAAAAGGCTTACGCCGACGAGCCCTTCGTGCACCTGCTGCCCGAAGGCATGCTGCCGCAGACCGGTTCGGTGCTCGGTTCCAACGCCATCACCCTGCAGGTCGCCGTCGACGCCGACGCGGGCCTGCTCGTGGTGATCGGCGCGATCGACAATCTGACCAAGGGCACCGCGGGCGCCGCGGTGCAATCGATGAATCTGGCCGTCGGTTTCGACGAGACCGCAGGACTTTCCACCGTAGGAGTGGCACCGTGACAACCCCTGATCCGCACGCGCCGGACCACGGCAAACTCATCCACACCCAGGGCGTCACGGCCCCGCTCGGCTTCCGCGCGGCGGGCATCGCGGCGGGCATCAAGGCCAGCGGCAAACCCGACCTCGCGCTGGTGCTCAACGAGGGCCCCGAATACGCCGCGGCGGGCGTGTTCACCCGCAACCAGGTGAAGGCCGCCCCGGTGCTGTGGTCGCAGCAGGTGCTGAAGTCCGGTCACGTGCGCGCGGTCATCCTCAATTCCGGTGGCGCCAACGCCTGTACCGGCCACGGCGGTTTCCAGGACACCCACAGGACCGCCGAGGAACTCGCCGCGGCACTGAGTAATTGGGGTACCGAGACCGGTGCGGGCGAGATCGCGGTCTGTTCCACCGGCCTGATCGGTGACCGGCTGCCGATGGACAAACTCGTCCCCGCGATCACCGAGATCGTGCACGAGATGGGCGGCGGTCTCACCGGCGGCTCCGACGCGGCCCACGCCATCATGACCACCGACACGGTGCCCAAGGAATCGGCCTTCCACCACGAGGACAAGTGGAACGTCGGCGGCATGGCCAAGGGCGCGGGCATGCTCGCCCCCTCGCTGGCCACCATGCTCGTCGTGCTCACCACCGACGCGGTGGCCACCCCCGAACAGCTCGACGAGGCACTGCGCAAGGCGACGAAATACACCTTCGACCGGCTCGACGTCGACGGCTCCTGCTCCACCAACGACACCGTGCTGCTGCTGGCCAACGGCGCGAGCGGCGTCAGCCCCTCGCAGGACGACCTCGACGCCGCCGTGTTCACCGTGTGCGACGACCTTGCCGCTCAGCTCATGGCCGACGCCGAGGGCGTCACCAAGCGGGTGCGGGTCACCGTCACCGGCGCGGCCACCGAGGACGAGGCGCTCACCGTCGCCCGTGCCGTCGCCCGCGACAACCTGGTCAAGACCGCGCTGTTCGGCTCCGACCCGAACTGGGGCCGGGTACTCGCCGCCGTCGGCATCGCCCCGGTGACCCTCGACCCGCATCGGATCGCGGTGTCGTTCAACGGGAATCCGGTCTGTGTCGACAGTGTCGGCGCTCCGGGCGCGCGTGAGGTGGACCTGTCCGGCGCCGATATCGACGTGTTGATCGAGCTCAATGTGGGTGAGGGCACCGCCATGGTGCGCACCACCGACCTCTCGCACGGCTACGTCGAAGAGAATTCGGCGTACAGCTCATGAACGCCGGTGTGCTGCACAGCCTTTCGGCACTCGACAAGGCGCACGTCCTCGCCGACGCGCTGCCGTGGCTGCAGAAGTTCCGCGACAAGATCGTCGTCGTGAAGTACGGCGGCAACGCCATGATCGACGACGACCTCAAGTCCGCCTTCGCCGCCGACATGGCGTTCCTGCGCACCGTCGGCGTGCACCCCGTTGTCGTGCACGGCGGCGGCCCGCAGATCAATGCCATGCTGAGAAAGCTGGGCATGGAAGGCGAATTCCGTGGCGGATTCCGCGTCACCACCCCCGAGGTGATGGATGTGGTGCGGATGGTGCTGTTCGGTCAGGTCGGGCGCGAGCTGGTCGGGCTGATCAACGCGCACGGGCCGTACGCGGTCGGCATCTCCGGTGAGGACGCGCACCTGTTCACCGCCACCCGACGCACCGTCGCCGTCGACGGGGTGGCCACCGATATCGGCCTGGTCGGCGATGTCACCGAGGTCAACCCCGGCGCCGTGCTCGACCTGATCGACGCGGGGCGCATCCCGGTGGTCTCCACCATCGCCCCCGACGCCGACGGCGTGGTGCACAACATCAACGCCGACACCGCCGCGGCCGCGCTGGCCGAGGGCATCGGCGCGGAGAAGCTCGTCGTCCTCACCGATGTCGAGGGCCTCTACACCGACTGGCCGGACCGATCCTCGCTCACCAGCCGGATCGACGCCGACGCCCTCGCCGAGTTGCTGCCGAGCCTGGACGCGGGCATGGTGCCGAAGATGGAGGCCTGCCTGCGCGCGGTCCGTGGCGGGGTGCCGAGTGCCCACGTCATCGACGGGCGCGTCCCGCATTCGGTACTACTTGAACTATTCACCGGAGAAGGAATCGGAACCATGGTGACCCCGGGGGAGGCCGAAGATGAGTGAAGTGGCGAAACTGCAGCAGCGGTGGTCGGCCGCGATGATGAACAACTACGGCACCCCGAAGGTGGCGCTGGTGCGTGGCGCCGGGGCCGTGGTCTACGACGCCGACGGCAAGCGCTACGTCGATTTCCTCGGTGGTATCGCGGTCAACAGCCTCGGCCACGGGCATCCCGCCATCCTCGAGGCGGTCACCCAGCAGCTCGGCACCCTCGGCCACGTGTCGAACCTGTACGCCAGCGAACCCGTGATCGAACTGGCCGAGAAGCTGCTCGCCCACTTCGGTGACGGCGAGGGCAAGGCGTTCTTCTGCAACTCCGGCACCGAGGCCAACGAGGCCGCGTTCAAGATCGCGCGGCTCACCGGGCGGTCCAAGATCGTCGCCGCCGAGGAGGCGTTCCACGGGCGGACCATGGGCGCGCTCGCGCTCACCGGTCAGCCGTCGAAGCGGGCGCCGTTCGAGCCGATGCCGCCCGGCGTCGTGCACGTGCCCTACGGTGACGCCGCCGCCCTGGAAGCCGTCGTCGACTCCGACACCGCCGCGGTGTTCCTCGAGCCGATGATGGGGGAGAGCGGTGTGGTCGTCCCGCCGTTCGACTACCTCGCCAAGGCGCGCGAAATCACCTCGCGGGCCGGAGCTTTGCTGATCCTTGACGAGGTGCAGACCGGAATCGGCCGTACCGGAACGTTTTTCGCACACCAGGCGGCCGGGATCGTGCCCGACGCGATCACCCTCGCCAAGGGTCTGGGTGGTGGCCTCCCGATCGGCGCCGTGCTGGCACAGGGGCGGGCGGCCGAACTGCTCACCCCGGGTCTGCACGGCACCACCTTCGGCGGCAATCCGGTCTGCGCCGCGGCGGCGCTGGCCGTGCTGCGCACCATCGACTCCGAGGACCTGCTGAGCCATGTGGAATGGGTCGGCAAGAAACTCAGCGACGGCATCGCCCTGCTCGAGCACCCCGAGATCGACCATGTGCGTGGGGCGGGCCTGCTGATCGGCATCGTGCTGCGCAACGACATCTCCGCCCACGTGGACGAACGGGCCCGCGAGGCCGGGTATCTGCTGAATCCCGCCAAGCCCGACGTGATCCGGTTGGCACCGCCCCTGGTGCTCACCGAAACCCAGGCCGACAATTTCGTCGCCGACCTGCCCGAGATCCTCGACAAGGCCGCCGCCGATGCCAAGGGAGCGACCAAGTGACCCTGCGCCATTTCCTGCGCGACGACGACGTGAGCCAGGCCGAACAGGCCGAAATCCTCGCTCTCGCCGCCGAACTCAAGAAGAACCCCTTCGCGCACCGCCCCCTGGAAGGCCCGCGCGGAGTCGGGGTGATCTTCGAGAAGAACTCCACCCGCACCCGGTTCTCCTTCGAACTCGGCATCGCCCAGCTCGGCGGGCACGCCGTGGTCGTCGATGGTCGCGACACCCAGCTCGGCCGTGAGGAAACCCTCGGCGACACCGGCAGCGTGCTGTCGCGTTACGTCGACGCCATCGTGTGGCGCACCTTCGAGCAGTCGCGGCTGGACGAAATGACCGCCACCGCAACGGTTCCCGTGGTGAACGCGCTGTCCAACGAGTTCCACCCGTGTCAGGTCCTCGCCGATCTGCAGACGATCGCCGAGCGCAAGGGTTCGCTGGCCGGACTCAACCTCACCTTCTTCGGCGACGGCGCCAACAACATGGCGCACTCGCTGCTGCTCGGTGGTGTCACGGCGGGCATGAACGTGACCGTCGCCGCGCCCGCAGGTTTCGAGCCGCTGCCCTGGATCATGGAGGCCGCCGCCAAGCGTGCCGCCGAAACCGGTGCGACGGTGGCCGTTACGGGTGATCCCGTCGCCGGAGCCACCGGCGCCGACGTGCTCGTCACCGACACCTGGACCTCCATGGGTCAGGAGAACGACGGGCTCGATCGCGTCGGGCCGTTCCGCCCGTTCCAGCTCAACACCGAACTGCTGGCCGCCGCCAACCCGGAAGCGATCGTCCTGCACTGCCTTCCGGCACATCGTGGTGAGGAGGTCACCGACGAGGTGCTCGACGGTTCACACAGTGTGGTGTGGGACGAAGCCGAGAACCGGCTGCACGCCCAGAAGGCGCTGCTGGTGTGGCTGCTCGCGAAAGCCGCCGCGTGAGACCGCGATCCGGGGCCGACGCGGAGGGCAGGCGATGAGCGCACCCGAGAAGGGCACACCCGCCATCGCCCGCACCCGCGCCGGCCGCCAATCACGCATCGTCGAGCTGCTCTCGGCGCATTCGGTGCGCAGCCAGACCGAACTGGCCGCACTGCTGGCCGCCGAGGGCATCGAGACCACCCAGGCCACCCTGTCGCGTGACCTGGACGAACTCGGCGCGGTGAAGCTGCGAGCCGCCGACGGCGGCGCCGGGGTCTACATCGTCCCCGAGGACGGCAGCCCCGTCCGCGGCGTCACCGGCGGCACCGGCCGCCTGTCGAAACTGCTGGCCGACCTGCTGGTCTCCACCGATTCCAGCGGCAACCTCGCCGTCCTGCGCACCCCACCCGGCGCCGCCCACTTCCTGGCCAGCGCCCTCGACCGCGCTGCCCTGCCCTACATCGTCGGCACCATCGCAGGCGACGACACCATCGCCGTCATCGCCCGCGAACCCCTCACCGGCGCCGAACTCGCCGCCAAGATCGAAAGCCTGGCCTGACCGTCGTCGTTCGCTTACTCCGACTTTTACCGAACAATGCAGCACTAAGGTTAGGTAGCGATCCGCGTTACTTAACGCGGGAGACTACTCGGCCGCGGTGCTCACCGACATCGCCGAACAGCCGGTGGAATTGCCGGTCTCACTGCTCACCGAGGCGGAAAAGGCCGCGCAGGAACTGGCGCGGTTCGACGCGCACCTTTCCGCCCGACTGGGGGCCGACTGCCTTCGGTCCCATGAGTTCAGTCCTGCTGCGGACGGAGAGTTCCGCATCGTCACAGATCGAGAACCTCACGGTGGGGGCCAGGCAGCTCGCCCTTGCTGTGCTCGGCGAGCACAGCAATCGCAACGCACGCATCGTGACCGCCAATGTGCACGCGATGGAGGCGGCGATAAGCCTGGGCGGGGACATCGATGCCGCCTCGATCCTGGCCATGCACCGGGCACTACTCGGCGAGTCCGATCCCGCACATGCCGGGCGATGGCGCGACGAACAGGTTTGGATCGGTGGCAGCAATATTGGTCCGCACGTAGCGGATTTCGTTCCGCCACCTCATGACCGGGTACCGGCGGCGATTGCCGACCTGATCCGCTTCACCCGTCGCGACGACCTACCCGCCCTGGTTCATCTCGCGCTCGCTCATGCGCAGTTCGAGACGATCCACCCGTTCACCGACGGCAACGGGAGAACGGGCCGCGCCCTGGTGCACGCGATGTTGAGCGCCCGGTAGCTGACCGGACACATCACCGTACCGATCTCGGCGGGCTTGCTGGTGAATACGGTTAGCTATTTCGATGCGCTGACCGGATATCGCACAGGGGATCCCGAGCCGATCGTCCGCCGATTCGTGGAGGCGACGTTCTACGCGGTCGGTGCCGGACGCCGATTGGTCGAAGACCTTCGCGCTGTGCGCACCGGCTACCGGGAACAGACGACCGCTCGCGCGGATTCCGTCGTATGGAAGGTGATCGACAGTCTTATCGCGCAGCCGGTCGTGAACAGCACTTACGTTGCCGAAACCTTCGGCATCAGCGCGGTCGCGGCGCAGCGGGCGATCGCCCGACTCGTCCAGTCGGGCGTGCTGCGCTTGGTGTCGCAGCGTGCCAGAAACCGAGTTTGGCAGGCCGACGCAATTCTCACGGCCCTCGATGATTTCGCAGCAGGGGTCCGGTCGCGTCCGGGCGTGAACAAGGCGCTGCGGTTCAACTCCGCGACAACCGCTGCCAGGTCCAGCTGACGCGAATGTCGAGCGGCGAATCGGGGGTGACCATCCGAGGGGCGGTGTTGAGCCCGTTCGGTGGTCCGGATTGTGCTTCGACCGAGAGGGATTCCTCCGGCAATGTCCACACGACCACGTCGGTGACGGGACTGGTGACCGTGAACTCGAGGAAGCCCGGCCAGGTGAGGCGGGCGCGGACGCCGTCGGGCATGGCGAAGCAGTCGTCCCAGGGTGGGGGAGTAGGTGCGATGTGGCGGCCGGTGGGGAGGTAGTCGGGGCCGCGTTCGTATTGCCAGGCCGGGTGGAAGCCGAGTTCGAGTGGGCCGGTGGCGGGGGCGAGATCGCGCAGGAACCACGGGTGCCAGCCGCCCTGGGCGGGGAACGGGTCGCGGTCGGTGGTGATGCGCATCGCCAGGGTCAGGCCCGACTCGGTGAGGGTGAAGGTCTGCACGACCGTGCCCGCGAACGGCCAGGGCGCTGTCAACCGGCAACGCAGTATCGCCTCGTTCGCCGTCCTGGACACGACTTCCCACGCCCTGTCGCGGACGGTGCCGTGAATGCTGTGCGGCGGGTTGTCGATCGGCAGCTGGTAGGTGCGATCACCCACGGTGAGCTTCCCGAAGCCGAGCCGGCCTGCCCATGGCGCCATCACGAAACATCCGGTCCCGGGGTCCTGGCGCAGCAATTCCGTGCCCGCCACGGTGAGGCTGTGGATCGCGCCCCCGTCGTCGGGGGCGATGGTGACTGTCGCGGTACCGGCGCTGAGTCGCACGTCGTCGCTCATGCCGGGGACACTATCGGCGCGGGCCCGTCATCCGGCGCAGCCCGCGCCGATCGACATCAGTTGAACGGGTACTCCCCGCCGCCCGCGCCACCGTTGTGGCCCGGTGTGGCGACATCGATGATGTCCTGCACCAGCTCGACCACGGCGCGACCGACATCGAGCACACCGTTGCCGAGCGTCGAGAATTCCTGCGCGATGTAATGAAGCATCTTGTTCGTCCTCACTTCTGGCGGGCCGAATAGTGCTGTCCCAGAGTGCCGTACACCATGTACGGCGCACTACCCTGCGAGGGTGCTTCCCGATCTCGCGCCCTTCAAACCGTGGGCCGACCCCGGCCGCGCGGTACCGCAGGCAGGCGTTCAGACCTGCCTGGCGCGCTCGGCGGTTCGCCGACTTCGCTGAGGAGTTGCGCGAGCTGAACGCGCGCTGCCCGCGCGAGCTGGTACGACCGTGTTCAGGACGCGAGGAAATTCAGGACGGCGAGGATCAGGGGCGAGCTGAGGTCGAACAGCACGCGGCCCACGTGCAGGCCGACCGCCGCGCCGGGCTCGTAGTTCTCCATGAGGAATTGCAGGATGGCGTCTTCCATGGTGTCCTCCGGTGCCGAGGGTCAGGCGAAGAAATCCTGGAGAATGGGGGTGCTCAGGTCGAACAGGGTCTTGCCGACGGTCAGGGCGAAATTCCCGACGCCGATGACGACGAGCCCGATGAGGTCGTAGTTGGCCTGAGCGAAATCACGTAATTGCTGCACGTTTACTCCTCGACCCCGACTGGATGAGTAGCTACTGTGACCAGCGTCTCACAGATGGTGTCGGCCGTCGAGGAGTCGCACCCCGGTGATGAATGAGCTTGCATCATCGTGCATAATCATTTGCAGCAACGGCGCGAGCCGTCCACAGACACCAGTTCAAGGAGCGCAACAGACATGTCCGATCGCGTCGTACTCGCCTACTCCGGTGGGCTTGACACCTCCGTCGCCATCAGCTGGATCGCGAAGGAGACCGGTTCCGAGGTCGTGGCCGTCGCCATCGACCTGGGCCAGGGCGGCGAGGACATGAACGTGGTGCGCCAGCGAGCCCTGGACTGCGGCGCCGTGGAGGCCATCGTGGTCGACGCGCGCGACGAGTTCGCCGACGAGTACTGCCTGCCCACCATCCAGGCCAACGCCATGTACATGGGCCAGTACCCGCTGGTCTCGGCCATCAGCCGGCCGCTGATCGTCAAGCACCTCGTCGAGGCCGCCAAGTTCCACAACGCCACCACCGTGTCGCACGGCTGCACCGGCAAGGGCAACGACCAGGTCCGCTTCGAGGTCGGCATCGGCGCCCTGGCCCCCGACCTGGAGGTCATCGCCCCGGTCCGCGACTACGCGTGGACCCGCGAGAAGGCCATCGCCTTCGCCGAGGAGAACAAGCTCCCGATCAACGTCACCAAGAAGTCGCCGTTCTCCATCGACCAGAACGTGTGGGGCCGCGCGGTCGAGACCGGGTTCCTCGAGGACCTGTGGAACGCGCCGACCAAGGACGTCTACGACTACACCGCCGACCCGACGGTGAACTTCGAGGCGCCCGACGAGGTCATCATCACCTTCGACAAGGGTGTGCCGGTCGCCATCGACGGCCGCCAGGTCACCGTGCTGCAGGCCATCGAGGAGATGAACACCCGCGCCGGTCGTCAGGGTGTCGGCCGCCTCGACATGGTCGAGGACCGGCTCGTCGGCATCAAGAGCCGCGAGATCTACGAGGCGCCCGGCGCCATCGCGCTGATCACCGCGCACCAGGCGCTGGAGAACGTCACCATCGAGCGCGAGCTCGGCCGCTACAAGCGGCAGGTGGAGCAGCGCTGGGGCGAGCTGGCCTACGACGGCCTGTGGTTCTCCCCGCTCAAGCGCGCCCTGGACGCCTTCGTGCAGGACACCCAGCAGCACGTCTCCGGCGACATCCGCATGGTGCTGCACGGTGGTTCCGCCGTGGTCAACGGCCGCCGCTCCGAGCAGTCGCTCTACGACTTCAACCTGGCCACCTACGACGAGGGCGACACCTTCGACCAGTCCCTGGCCAAGGGCTTCGTCCAGATCCACGGCCTGTCCTCCAAGGTCGCGGCACGGCGGGACCTCAACCAGAAGTAGTTCAAGGCTCCGACTGATTTCGCGCGAACATGGGTAACTCACCGGGTACGCCCAGAACCGCTGTGGTCCATGACGTGAGCCCGGTGTAGAACCCAGCGACCTCCCCGCGACCGGCAAAAGTCCCGGGGAGGCGGACAGGAGACGGCAGACGATGACCGACGGCGGCAGCACGAACACCGGTGCCCTCTGGGGTGGGCGCTTCGCGTCCGGGCCCGCCGAGGCGATGGCGGCGCTGAGCAAGTCGACGCACTTCGACTGGGCGCTGGCTCCCTACGACATCCGCGCCTCCCAGGCGCATGCCCGGGTGCTGCACAAGGCGGGGCTGCTGTCCGACGAGGATCTGTCCGGCATGCTGGCCGGGCTGGACGCGCTGGCCGCCGACGTGGCCTCGGGGGCGTTCGGTCCCGCCGACTCCGACGAGGATGTGCACGGCGCGCTCGAGCGGGGACTGATCGAACGGGTCGGCACCGAGCTCGGCGGCAGGCTGCGGGCGGGCCGGTCGCGGAACGACCAGGTGGCCACCCTGTTCCGCATGTGGCTGCGTGACGGTGTGCGCCGCGTGGCCGCCGGAGTGCTCGATGTGGTCGATGCGCTCGTCGCCCAGGCTGCCGCGCACCCGGACGCGGTGATGCCGGGCAAGACCCACCTGCAGGCCGCCCAGCCCGTGCTGTTGGCCCACCACCTGCTCGCCCACGCGCATCCGCTGCTGCGCGACCTGGAACGCCTGCGCGACTTCGACAAGCGCGCCGCGATCTCGCCCTACGGTTCGGGCGCGCTCGCCGGTTCCTCGCTCGGTCTCGATCCCGAGCAGATTGCCGCGGAGCTGAATTTCACTGCCTCGGCGGCCAATTCGATCGACGCCACCTCTTCGCGTGACTTCGCGGCGGAGGCCGCGTTCGTCCTCGCCATGATCGGTGTCGACCTGAGCCGGATGGCCGAGGAGATCATTCTCTGGAGCACACCGGAATTCGGCTACGTCACCCTCGCCGACGCCTGGTCCACCGGCTCGTCGATCATGCCGCAGAAGAAGAACCCCGACGTCTCGGAACTCACCCGTGGCAAGGCGGGCCGCCTGATCGGCAACCTGACCGGCCTGCTCGCCACCTTGAAAGCCCAACCGCTGGCATACAACCGGGATCTGCAGGAGGACAAGGAACCCCTGTTCGACTCGGTCGCCCAGCTCGAACTCCTGCTGCCCGCCATCGCCGGCCTGGTCGGCACCCTCACCTTCCACACCGACCGCATGGCCGAACTCGCCCCCGCCGGTTTCACGCTCGCCACCGACATCGCGGAATGGATGGTGCGCCAAGGTGTTCCGTTCCGCGTCGCCCATGAAGCGGCCGGTGCGTGCGTGCGCGCCGCCGAGGCACGTGGTGTCGGCCTCGACGAAGTCACCGACGAGGAATTCGCCGCCATCGACCCATCGCTGACCGCCGGTGTGCGCGAAGTACTCACCGTCCCCGGCTCGATCGCCTCCCGTAACGCCCGCGGCGGCACTGCGGGCGTCCGCGTCGCCGAACAACTCGACGAGGTCCGCGAGAACGCCGACGAAGCCCGTGCCTGGCTGAACTGAACAACCTGCCGCGCCCCGCTAGTCTGCCGCCATGACCCTGCTCTTGCTGGCACTGGCCATCGCATCCGAGGTGACCGCGACCGTTTCGCTGAAACTGTCGGAAGGATTCACCAAACCGGTGCCGTCGGTGGTGGTCGTGCTCGGATACGGTGCGGCCTTCTACTTCCTGTCCCAGGTGTTGAAACGGGGGATGGGGATCGGCGTCGCGTACGGGATCTGGTCTGCCGTCGGGGTGGCCGCCATCGCCCTGATCGGTGTGCTGTTCCTGGGTGAGCGGCTGTCGCTGGTGCAGGTCGGTGGAATCGGCTTGGTCATTCTCGGCGTGCTGGCACTGGAACTCGGTGGCGCGCACTGACTTCGGGCGGCGCCGATGCGAATCCCGCTCGGCTCACAACTCGGCGCGGACCCGGAAGCCCGCGTCGCGCAGCGCGTCCAGCACATCGTCGCGGTGCGCGGGTCCCCGCATCTCCACGGTGAGTGACACCTCCACCTCGTCGACCGCGAGCCACGTCCCGGTTCGGGAGTGGACCACATCGACCACACTCGCCCCGGCCCGGCCGACCACTCCCAGCAGCGCCGACAACGCACCCGGCCGGTCCGAGATCGTCACCCGCATCGCCAGATAGCGTCCGGCCGCGCTCAGACCGTGATTGATCACCCGGGTGAGCAGCAGTGGGTCGATGTTGCCGCCGGACAGGATCACCACGATCGGACCGGGCAGGTCACGCAATTCGGGGCCGAGCAACGCCGCAACCCCCGCCGCACCCGCCGGTTCGACAATGAGCTTGGCCCGTTCCAGACACAGCAGCAGAGCCTTGGACAGCGATTCCTCGTCGACGGTGACGATCCGTGACACCAGTTTCGACACATGATCGAACGGCACCGCACCCGGCATCCCCACCGCGATACCGTCGGCCATCGTCGACATCCGCGACGCCCGCATCGGCGTGCCCGCCCGCAGCGAATCCGGCCACGCCGCCGCCTCGGCCGCCTGCACGCCGACCACTCCGACCTGCGGCGCACAATGATTCATCGCGATCGCCACCCCCGCGAGCAACCCACCGCCGCCGGTCGGCACCACCACGGTCCGCACATCCGGCACCTGCTCGAGAATCTCGAGCGCGACACTCGCTTGCCCGGCGACGATGTCGGGATGATCGAACGGATGAATCAGTGTCGCCCCGGTGCGCTCCGCGAATTCCTTTGCCGCGACCAGTGATTCATCGATCGTCTCACCGACCTGATGCACTTCCGCCCCGTAGGCCCGGGTGGCGACGAGCTTGGGCAAGGACGCCCCGATCGGCATGAACACCGTCGAGGTGATCCCCAGCTCCGCTGCCGACCACGCCACCCCCTGCGCGTGATTACCCGCGCTCGCCGCCACCACTCCGCGAGCCCGTTCCGCAGGCGACAGATTCGCGATCCGGTTGTACGCGCCGCGCGGCTTGAACGACCCGGTCCGCTGCAGGTTCTCGCACTTCAACCACACCGGCACTCCCGCCCGCTCCGACAGCACCCGCGACCCGACCACCGGCGTCCGCCGCACCACCGCCCCCACCACCCGCGCGGCGGCTTCCACCTGCCCGAACTCAACGCTCTCCATCGCCCCATCGTGCCAGCCGCCGCCCTCCCACGGACCTGGGCGCGCGATCACCACGCTCTGGTGGCGGCTGCCACTCGGCCGATGCCGCCACCGGAGCGTGGTGATCGAATGACCAGCTCAGGCGCGGAGGGCGGCCTTGGCGATGTTGTGGGCGATGGTGCCGAGGCGGGTGAGGCGGGCGTCGCCGAGGGGCGTGAGTTTGCCGCCGAGGCGATTGGTGACGAAGGCGAGGGACAGGCCGGTTTCGGGGTCGGCGAAGGCGCCAGAGCCACCGAGGCCGAAGTGTCCGAAGGCCGAGATCGGTTCGGCGCGTGAGGGTTTCATGGGGACGCCGTGATAGCCCATCGCCCACGGGATGCGGAAGGCGAGCACATAGTCGGGGGTGAAGACCTGACGGGTGGCGGCGCGGCGGATCGTGTCCGGGGACAGGATGCGGGTGCCGCCGAGTTCGCCGCCGTTGGCGAGGGCGCCGTAGACGCGGGCCAGGGCGCGGGCCGAGAAGACACCGTTGACGCCGGGCATCACCGCGTCGTGCACACGCGGGTCGACGATGAGATCGGCGAAACCGCGCGGGGTGGTTTCGGCCGCCGCCGCGAATCGGGTGCGGGTGAGCAGGTCGGAGCCGCGCTCCCAATCCATGCCCGCCGCGGTGAGACGCGGGAAGGTGGTGGCGATGCGATGGCGTGCCCCGGCGGGCACGCGGAACCAGAGCTCCTCGGCGTCGAGAGGTTCGGCGAGTTCGGTGCGGACGACGTCGACGAATTCGCGGCCGGTGACTCGCTGCACCAGCTCGGCGGCCAGGTGCCCATAGCTGATCCCGTGGTAACCACTGGTGACGAGATGACGAGGGTCCGGGGTGGCGGCGGCGAGCGCGGCGGTGACCGCCTTGTCGTCGAGGAAGGTGTCGATCGGCCCGGAGATCAGCCCGCGCAACCGGTGCAGCCCGGCTCGGTGGGTGAGCACGTCGCGAACCGTGATGCGACCCTTGCCCGCCGCCGCGAACTCGGGCCAGTACTCGGCGACCGGGGTGTCGTAGTCGAGCTCGCCACGCTCGGCGAGCTGATGAATCACCGTGGAGGCCACGCCTTTTCCGGTGGAGAAGGCCAGCGCCACCGAGTCCGCCGTCCACGGCACACCCGGGCGTGCGTACCCGGCCCACACATCGACCACCGGTTCGCCGTGCAAGTACACGCACAGCGCGCCACCCCCGTGCGAAGGCTTGCGGAACAACTGGTCGAACACGGTGACCAGACGGACGAAACGGCGATCCACCGACTGCGTTGTCGAAACTCCCATCACCCGAGCATGCCAAATCACCCATGGGACCGGTCGGTACGGTGATCTTTTCCTGACCGTCACATCCGGCAGCGTGGGCGCAATACTCGGGTCATAGCGTGCACGCATGTCCTCGAGACGACGATCGGCGCTGCTCGCGAGGCTTGTGGTGGACGAACCCGGTAGGCCACAGGTGATCCTGGGCGAACTGCGCCGCGTGATCCTCGACGGTGCCGTCCCGCCGTGCACCGTGATCCCGCTGCGCGAGGTGGCCGTACTGTTCGGAGTGAGTCACATCCCGGTGCGCGAGGCGCTGAAAACCCTGATCGGGGAGGGGCTGGTGACCCACCGGCCGCAGCGTGGGTACCAGGTCGCGCAGCTCACGGCGCGTGAACTGCGGGAGATGTACATCGTGCGCGATACCCTGGAATCGGCGTCGCTCGCCGCGGCCGCGCTGTCGGCGGACGATGCCGAACGCGCCGAACTGCTCGCCGTGAACGACCTGCTCGAGCGGGCGATCCTCGACGACGATCCGGCGGCGTATCTGCGCGAATCGCGCTGTTTTCATGTGGCGCTGACCCGCCCGTCGCGTATGTTCCGCCTGTTGCAGATGCTCGAATCCGCCTGGAATGTCACCGAACCCGTGCAATCGATGGTGCACGTCGATCGCGCCGACCGTGAGCTTCTGCACACCGACCACCTCGCGATGCTCGACGCCTTCCTCGCCCGTGATGTGGCCCGTCTGCTCGCCGCGGCCGAGGAGCACCATCGGCGACTGGAATCGGTGATCGCGACCCTTCCCACCGACACCGGTCTGCTCGCGCCGGAGGATATATCTTCGGCGCAATAGCGGCGAAATTCGCGGGAAACCGCAGGGCAACTGCTGAAACCTACGGTCATCGCAGCAGCTGAACCCTTCGGATGGGAACGACCATGACCGATACCATCACCGTCGCCACCGGTGCGCCCGCTACCGATCCGCCCGCCTACGATCCCCGATTGACCAACGAGGATCTCGCACCGCTGCGCAAGCAGACATGGGGCACCTACAACATCTTCGCGTTCTGGATGTCGGACGTGCACAGCGTTGGCGGATACGTCACCGCGGGAAGCCTTTTCGCGCTCGGTCTGGCGAGTTGGCAGGTTCTCGTCGCCCTACTGATCGGCATCGTCATCGTCTACTTCTTCTGCAATCTGGTCGCCAAACCGAGCCAGGTGACCGGTGTGCCGTATCCGGTGATCTGTCGCAGCGCGTTCGGGGTGCTCGGCGCCAATATCCCCGCCATCATCCGCGGTCTGATCGCGGTGGCCTGGTACGGAATCCAAACCTTCCTTGCCTCCGCCGCGCTGGATGTCGTTCTGGTGAAACTGTTTCCGGGTCTGGCGCCGTACGCCGTCACCGCCGACTACGGTTTCCTCGGTTTGTCGGCGCTGGGCTGGGGCAGCTATCTGCTGCTGTGGGTGGTGCAGGCGTGCGTGTTCTGGCGGGGGATGGAATCCATCCGCAAGTTCATCGACTTCTGTGGTCCCGCCGTGTATGTCGTGATGTTCGTGCTCTGCGGCTACCTGATCTCGCGCGCCGGCTGGAGCGCCATCGACCTGAACCTGGGGGAGGTGACCTACACCGGCTGGGCGTCGGTGCCGGTGATGCTCGGCGCGATCGCCCTCGTGGTGTCCTACTTCTCGGGTCCGATGCTCAACTTCGGCGATTTCTCCCGCTACGGCAAGAGCTTTCCGGCCGTGAAGACCGGCAACCTGCTCGGCCTGCCCGTGAACTTCCTGCTGTTCTCCCTGCTCGTCGTGATCACCGCCTCGCTGACGGTGCCCTTCTACGGCGAGCTCATCACCGATCCGGTCGCGACCGTCGCCCGCATCGACTCCACGTTCGCGATCGTGCTCGGCGCGCTCACCTTCACCATCGCCACCATCGGTATCAATATCGTCGCCAACTTCATCTCGCCCGCGTTCGACTTCTCCAATGTGAGCCCGCAACGGATCAGCTGGCGCGCGGGCGGGATGATCGCCGCGGTCGGTTCGATCCTGATCACGCCGTGGAACCTCTACAACAATCCCGAGGTGATCCACTACACGCTCGAGGTGCTCGGCGCCTTCATCGGGCCGCTGTTCGGCGTGCTGATCTGCGATTACTACCTGGTGCGCAAGCAGAATGTGATCGTCGACGACCTCTTCACCATGTCGGAACAGGGCAGTTACTACTACCGCAAGGGCTACCACCCTGCCGCGATCGTCGCCACGGCGGTCGGCGCGGGCGTCGCGGTGTTCCCGGTGCTGGCCAACGGTTTGCCCGGCATGCACACCGCGGCTCAGTACAGCTGGTTCATCGGCTGCGGCCTCGGTTTCGCCACCTACTACCTGCTCACCGCAGCCAGGCGCAGGACCCGGCCGGAGGTTCTCGCCTGATGCGAATCCGGGTCGTCAATCCGAACACCACCCGGGCGATGACCGACACGATCGAGCGGTGCGCCCGGGCCGTCGTCGGCGCGGGCACCGTGCTCGACGCGGTCACCTCCGCGACCGGACCGGTCTCGATCGAAAGCCACTACGACGAGGCGATGAGCGTTCCCGGACTGCTGGCCGCCATCCGGGAAGGCGAGGCCGACGGTGTCGACGGCTACGTCATCGCCTGCTTCGGTGATCCGGGCCTGGACGCCGCACGCGAACTGGCGACCGGACCGGTGATCGGGATCGCGGAGGCGGCGATGCGAACAGCGAGTCACCTGGGGCGGGGCTTCAGCGTCGTGACCACCCTCCAGCGCACCACAGGCCGCGCGATGGACCTGGCGGAACACTATGGCCTGCGACGTTTCTGCTACGGAGTGCACGCGTGCGAATTGCCCGTGCTCGCGCTGGACACCGACCCGGACGCACGTAAGGTCGTCACCGAAGCGTGCCGGGCGGCGGTCCTGGCCGACGGTTCCGACGCGGTCGTTCTCGGCTGTGCCGGAATGGCGGATCTGTGCGCGCACATCCGAGCGGAGATAGGCGTGCCGGTGATCGACGGTGTCGCGGCCGCCACGTCGACCGTGCAATCTCTGCTCACCCTCGGGCTGTGCAAATCGGGGAGGGGCGAGTTCGCGACACCGCCGGCCAAGCCCTATACCGGGCTGCTGGAATCGTTCGGGTCGGAATAGGTCAGGCGTCGGCCAGCTCCCCGGTCAGGGCGTCGAGTACCGCGTCGAGGTTGTCGACGTCGACGACCAGGCGGGTGAAGTCGGGTCCGTTCAGGTCGATGCGGACCGCGTTTCCACCGAACGTGGTGTCCCAGAACTCTTTCCGTCCCTTGCCCCGATAGACGCCTGCGGCGATCACGCCGGGGATGAAGGTGCCCGGCGCGCGGACCCACGGCGGGCGCAGATCCACCTCGGCGGTGGTGATCTCGGTGATGGCGGCGCGGTCGATCACGACCTGCTGGCGCAGCGCGAGCAGCCGATGCCCACCGAGTACATGGACCGTCACCGTGTCGTTGTCGACCTCGAGCTCGACCATCGCTACCTCACTCACCATCTGCGGAAACGTTCCCTGTCGAGGGTGCTCCCGCGGCCTGGCTTGCGACTGTGGCGAGCCTGTGAGTTAGCCAAGGAAGTTGTAGGCATAGTTAAATGTAGATATACGCATCTATCAGGAGTTGCGTTAGGATTACAGCTCACCCGGCATGGCCGGGAAAAGACGGCAAGGAGGGGAACGGGTGTGCCCGGTGGTCGATGGCGACTACCGGGCACACCGAGAGCGGGTCGGTCGGAGGTCAGCAGGCGACCTTGTCCGCCACGATCAGCAGATACTGGAAGCTCCCCTCCCGGTATGCCGTGAGGAACGGCTGTTCCACCCCGGTCGCGAGCTCGGAATGCGTCCGCAGGTCCCAGTACGGAATCGTGTCCGGTGTCAGATCGATGACCGTGGTCGGCACCAGACCGTTCTCCGACAGCGCACGGAAGTACTCGCTGCGCGGGTGGATCATGCAGCCGTAGTGGGCATCGATCCAGCTCACCGATGCGGACCGGCCGCCGATGACATCGTTGGAGCAGCCGGTGATGCACACATAGCGCCCGCCCGGTTCCAGCACGCGGGAGAACTCCGCGAACAGCGGGAACAGATCGACGTACATGGTGGTCTCATTGGTCCACACGGCCCGGACCGAATCGTCGTCGAAACCGGTGTCGAGCATATTGCGGAAGTGGAAGCGCACCCGATCGGAGACACCGCGTTCGACGGCCTGGTCGTTGGCGAAACCGACCTGGTACTCGGAGATGCTCACCCCGTCGACCGAACAGCCGAAGCGCTCGGCGGCCATGAAGCTGGTTCCGCCGCGACCCGAACCGCCGTCGAGGAGGCGGTCGGCGGGGGTGATGGCGCCGAGGTTGTCGAGGAGGAGATCGGCCTGGGCGGTCTCTAGGCGGTGCAGTTCGCGCACGATGCGCTCCTGCCGGGTGTCCTCCGGGCCCTCGATCACCGACCAGTCGGGTTCACCGATGCCGTAGTGGTGGTGGTAGAGGCCGTCCACCTCGCCGAGCTTCGTGTTGACCCGGTCGTCGTTGGGATTGTTGTTCCAGTAGGCAGCGACCGAACGCTGGTAGGTGGTGCGCAGGACGGAGCTGTCGGTGTGGGCATTCGCGATGGTCATCGGTCGTCCTCTCGTGGTGCGGTGTCGTGGTACCGGCGGCTGTCGGCGTGCCAGGCGCGGTTGCCGCCCATCCAGGCCCACAGGCCCGTCAGGAATCGGCGCAATTGCGGTGAACCCGCGGCGGCCAAGGGTGCGGCCTCGCGTTCGAAGCGGTGCATGAGTTCGTCGTGGATCTCGGCGGTGCGCAGCACGGCATCGGCCCGGCTGCACCCCTCCTCGGCGGCGAGGACGGTCGGCAGGTTGAACTCCCGCCCGCCCGAAAGGTCTTCGCGCGCCATCGAATACAGATCGTTGACCATCTGTGCGGCCAGGGCCGCGGTCGTGACGACCCGCCGGACGGCCGGGTCGGTGTACTCGGGTGCGCCGAGTTCGTAGCGGCCGACCGCGTCGATCGGCGCCATGCACGGCAGAAAACTGTGCGGTTGCCGGTTGGTCAGGTACTCCCACACCGGCGGCATCCGCCCCGCCGCCCGCCAGCCGGCCTCGGCGCCGAGCGCGATGAACCAGCCCGCGATCTCGGTCCGGAGTCTGGCCAGCTGGGCGTCGCTCGCGTACCCCGCCAGGTGCGCGAACGAGGTGCGGAACGCGCGGAGGATCGGGTCGGCCTGCATGGCCTGTTCGAGCCGTGGCGCGTAGCGCATGGGCAGGTGCGCCGGGTCCATGGCGGCGGCGGCGAGTTCGAGCCGTGGCCCGAGTTCGGCGGCGGCGCTGGACGGGGTGCCGTCGGGTGCGGTGTCGCCAGGGGCGTCCTCCTCGCAGTAGTAGTCGTCGACCGACCATTCGGCGACGGCGCAGCGGGCCGCGGCGAGCAGCAGATCGGGGTCGTCGCAGTCGGGGTGGGCCAGCATGATGAGCCTGCCGAAATCGGCCTTGCCGAGTTCGTCGAGGCGGCCCTCGTACAGGCCGATCTCGGCGGCCCACGCGAGCAGTCCGACATTGACGGCTTCGGCCAGGGCGGGGTCGTCACGTTCCGGCGGCGGGCAGTAGAGCGCCGGGATGTCTTGTCTTCCAACGCTTTCGGGCTGCTCGGTGGTGCGGTTCGCGTGCAGGGACACCTGCAGGCCCGACGTGCCGAGCCCGGTCGGACCGCGCAGCCGGTGCGCGGCGGGCGGGCTCACCAGATCGGACATGCCGCTCCGCGCCGCCGAGGTGGGTGCCGCGAGCCGGGGCACACGGCCGATGAGCTCCGCGCCGCGATTCGAGTGGAGCGCGAAGGGTCGGGCGACCGGTGACGCACCCGCGAACACGTCGGCCGGGGCTGACGCGCCGTGTAACAGGGCGACGACAGTCGCGGCGAGGTCGCCGACCGCCGCGGGAGCGGCGGCTCTGCTGAGCAGGGACATGGCTTGACCGTTCAGTCGGCCCGGCGCGCGACGAGGACGTCGTCGAGCACACCGAGCGCGTCGGGCACCAGCACCGCCGCCGAGTAGTAGCAGCTCACCAGGTACGACATGATCGACTGATCGTCGATCTGCTTGAACCGCACGTTCAGGCTCGGCTCGTACTCGTCGGGAATGCCGGTCTGGTGCAGGCCGACCACGCCCTGGTCCTTCTCGCCGATACGCATCGCCATGATCGAGGTGGTCTGGGTTTCGCTGATCGGGATCTTGCCGCACGGCAGAATCGGCACACCGCGCCAGCCGGGCACCCGGTGGCCCTGGAATTCCACCGGGTCGGGGTACAGGCCGCGGCGCGAACATTCACGACCGAACGCGGCGATCGCCTTCGGGTGGGCGAGGAAGAATTTCGTTCCACGGCGCATGCTGAGCAATTCGTCCATGTCGTCGGGGGACGGTGCGCCGGATTCGGTGGTGATGCGCTGTTTGAGATCGCAATTGTGCAGCAGGCCGAAGTCGGGATTGTTCACCAGATCGTGTTCGCGACGCTCGTAGAGCGCCTCGACGGTGAGTCGCAGCTGCTGGTCGACCTGGTTCATCGGGTCGTTGAACAGGTCGGCGACCCTGGTGTGGATCCGCAGCACACTCTGGGCCAGGCTCAGTTCGTACTCGCGCGGACTGGCGTCGTAATCGACGAAGGTGCCCTCGAGCAACGGTTCCCCGGAATGCCCCGAGGCGATCTCGATATCGGCCTCGCCCTTGGAGTTCTGGTTCCGGGTCGACGCGGTCGACGTATCCGCCCGGATCCGCGCCAGGCCGGGGGTCGACTCGAGGAACTGCTCGAATTCCTGCCTCGGCAGGCAGAGGACGGTGGTCTTGGTGACCGTCTTCACGGTGTCCGGCCAGATCGCCGACGGGTCGGTGAGCATCTCCTCGCCGTAATAGTCACCGCCGTACAGGAGACCGAGTTTGGTGGCCTCCCCGTATTCACCCGAACCGATCCTGGCCAATTTCCCATGGACGACGAGAATGACCTGATCCATCGGATTCCCGAATTCCGCGAGCACGGTTCCGGGGTCGAGATCGTATTGCACGAAACTGTCCGCGAGGGGACGCAACAGGTCGTCGTCGTCGATGTCGCGCAGCGGCGGCAGTTCGCGCAATTCCTGCGGGATCACCCTGGCCCGGGCGCCGTCGACGACGAATTCGACCTCCCCGTTGCCGACGGTATGGGTAAGCCTTCGGTTGACCCGGTAGATACCGCCCGCCACCTGCACCCACGGCAGTGCGCGCGAGAGCCAGCGCGAACTGATGCCTTGCATCTGCGGCTCGGATTTGGTGGTGTGGGTGAGCTTCTGTGCTGCGGTGGTCGACAGGCTCTTGCGTACGGAATTGTCTGTGGGCAGCGGCATTTCGATGGTCATAGCATCCTCACCTCGAGTGGATTCGGGTACGGCCGATCGACCTGTCGTCGTGCGACGACAGGTTGGGACGTTGGTGAAGCGAATGCGAATGGTCCTGCGCGGGCGAACCCGGCGTGTGAAACGTGTTGCACGAAAAGTGGTGTGCGGCAGAGCGTTCCGGACGACAACGATGTTAGGTGCTGGAAGCCGTGCTCGCGCACGATCGCGAAAAATCGGGTCCTGACCGGGAGATCCCTTGTGCGATAGGCGATTGCGGACACGGCGGTGTCCGTGAACGGCCGACCCGACACCTGGACTTCCGGCTCCGCAACACGCTCGTTTCGGGCTGCGGCCGCGCCGGTGACGAAGGGGCCCCCGATCGGCGTGGTGTGACATGAAACGCCGCAACATGCGGCCTGTCACAGCCGACACATAATGGAGGTCCGGTGTGGTTAGCTCATATGAGCACATCGGGGTGTGTGAGGTGCATCACAGTCAGTAGGGTCAGGTGGGAACGGTGAATATCAGTCCAAAAGGTGTGGTCGGGTCGGTGCAGCGATTGCTGGCTACCGCGCAGAACGGGCTGGAGGTGATCCGCTTCGGCGGACTGGCGCACGACGTCGAGTCCTCGCCGTTCGAGGTCGTCGAACGCAGGCGCATGTACCGCCTGCGGCACTACTTCCCCGACGACACGACACCCGGTCGTCCGGTGGCGCTGCTGGTTCCGCCGCTCATGGTGAACGCCGACATCTGGGACGTGAACGCGGCGGGCGGTGCCGTCGGGATTCTGAACGCGGGCGGAATCGACTGCTGGGTCATCGATTTCGGTTCCCCCGCCACCGAGGAGGGCGGCTGGGAACGCGACCTGGCCGATCACGTGCTTGCCGTGAACTCCGCCATCGACACCGTGTGCGAGGCCACCGGTGCGCAGGTGCACCTGATGGGCTACTCCCAGGGCGGCATGTTCGCCTACCAGACCACCGCCTACCGCTACGGCAAGGGCGTCGCCTCCATCGTCACCTTCGGCAGCCCCGTCGACATCGTGGCCGGCATGCCGTTCGGGCTGCCCTACGGCCTGGTGTCCGAGGTGGCCGACTTCCTGGCCGACCACGTGATGCACCGGCTGCCGATCACCGAATCGATGGTGCGCTTCGGCTTCCAGATGCTCGACCCGGTGAAGACCGCGAAGTCGCGCATCGATTTCCTGTTGCAGTTGCACGACCGGGAGGCGCTGCTGCCCAAGGAGCGTCAGCGCCGCTTCCTCAACAGCGAAGGCTGGGTCGGATACGCGGGCCCCGCCGTCGCCGATCTGCTCAAGCAGTTCGTCGCGCACAACCGAATGATGCTCGGCGGCTTTGTGATTCGCGATCATCCTGTCTCGCTCGCCGAACTGAAGTGCCCCATCCTCGCCTTCGTCGGCGAGGTCGACGACATCGGCCAGCCTGCCGCCGTGCGCGGCATCGTGCGTGCCGCGCCGCACGCCGAGGTGTACGAAGCCAGCCTCGTCGCGGGGCATTTCGGTCTGGTCGCCGGTTCGACGGCCACCAACCACACCTGGCCGATGGTGCGCGACTGGATCGCCTGGATGGACGGTCACGGCCCGCTGCCCGAGACCATCGTCCCGATGCAGGAACACGTGCCGGGCAACGCACCGCGCACGGCGGCCACCCGCATGGTGCACACCGCCGCCAGCCTCGCCGAGGCGGGCGCCGGGGTCGGCAAGGCGCTGGAAGGGGTCGCGGGCAGCACGATTCGCGGCTCCATCGAGATGGCGGGCGAGGCAGCGCGCGCACTGCCGCGTCTGACCCGCCTGGGCATGATCCAGCCGCACACCCGCATCTCCCTCGGCAAACTGCTCAGCGAACACGCCAGGCGCGCGCCCCAGAAGGACCTGGTCCTGTTCGACGACCGCGTGCACACCAATGCCGCCGTCGAGCAGCGGGTCGACAATGTGGTGCGCGGCCTGATCTCGGTCGGTATCCGGCCCGCCATGCGGGTGGGCATCGTGATGGAGACCCGTCCGAGCGCGCTGGCCTCGGTGGCCGCGCTCTCGCGCCTCGGAGCCGTCGCCGTGCTGCTCGCCCCCGGCGCCGAACTCGATCGAGCCATCGAACTCACCGGCGTGAAGACCCTCGTCACCGACCCGGAGAACCTGCGTGCCGCCGCCGGGACGAACGCCCGGGTGCTCGTGCTCGGCGGCGGAGATCAGCGCCGGCTCGCGGTGCCGACGAGCGACCGGGTGATCGACCTCGAACAGATCGACCCCGACACGGTTCGCGTGCCCGCGTGGTATCGGCCCAACCCCGGCCTCGCCCGCGAACTGGCCTTCGTGCTGGTGCTCGGCACCGGCGACCGGCTCGAGGCGAAGTACATCACCAACCACCGCTGGGCCCTGTCCGCCTTCGGCACCGCGAGCGCCGCGGACCTCGACCGCCGCGACACCGTGTACTGCCTTGCGCCACTGCATCATTCGTCCGGTCTGCTGGTGAGTCTCGGTGGCGCCATCGCGGGCGGCAGCCGGATCGCGCTGGCCAGGCCGGTGGACATGGACCCGGGCCGGTTCGCCGAGGAGGTGCACCGCTACGGCGTCACCGTCGTCACCTACACCTGGACCATGCTGCGCGATCTGCTCGACGCGCAGGTCTTCCCGGCCGGGTACAACCATCCGATCCGGTTGTTCATCGGCTCCGGTATGCCCAAGGGGCTGTGGCGCAGGACCATCGAGCAATTCCCGCCGGCGCGGGTGCTCGAGTTCTACGCCTCCATCGACGGTGACGTGGTGCTCGCCAATGTCACCGGCGCCAAGATCGGTGCCAAGGGCAGGCCGGTTCCCGGCACCGCGACGGTGGAACTGGTGGCCTACGACCCGGTCAGCGAGCAGATCCTCGTCGGCGACGACGGCTTCGCCCGGCGCTGCGCCGACAACGAGCCCGGCCTGCTGCTCGGCAAGGCCGTCGACGGCGGCGACATCTCCGACGGCGGACTGCGCGGGGTGTTCCGCGCGGGCGACGCCTGGTGGCCGACGGAGAATCTGTTCCGCCGCGACGGCGACGGCGACTACTGGCTCGTCGACCGCCGCGACACGGTGATCCGCACCGCTCGTGGTCCGGTGTTCACCCAGCCGATCGTCGACGTGCTCAACGACATCACCCCGGTCGACCTCGAGGTGGCCTTCGCCCTGCCGACCCCGTCGGGAACCCTTGCCGCGGCCGCGCTGAGCGTGCGCGACGGGTTCCGGATCGAACCGGGCGATGTCACCGAGGCGATGCGTGCGCTCGATCGCAGTCAGCGGCCCGACCTGGTCTACGTGGTCGAGGAGATCCCGCGCAGCGCGAGCTTCCGGCCCTCGGCGTCGGCGGTCCAGGCGGCCGGATACCCGAAGGCCGGGCCGGGCACCTGGATCTACAACCGGGAGACCGACACCTACGAGGTGCTCACCGACGCTGGCGCGGCGGCACTGTTCGGCGGCGACTGACACATCGACGACGAAGGCCGCCCGGCGAACCGGGCGGCCTTCGTCATCTCCGAAACCTAGACGCGGTACTCCGACACGGCATCGATGACGCGACCGAGCTGCGCCTCGCTGAGCATCGGCCACAACGGCAACCGCACGATGGTGGCCGAGAACTCCGCCGACCGCGTGCACGGCACCGGTGTGCGCCCGTACTTGAGCCCCGCCGGGCTCGAATCGAGCGGAATGTAGTGGAACGGGGCGACGATCCCGCGCTCGGCGAGGTGCGCGATGATCCCGTCGCGGCTGTCCTCGGTGGGCATCCGCAGGTAGAACAGGTGCGCGGTGTGGCCACGGTCGGCGGGCACCGTCATCGGGCGCACGTCGTTGGCGGCGGCCCAGTCGGGCAGCGCGGCCGCGTAGGTGTCCCACACCCGGTGGCGGGCGGCCTGGATGGTGTCGAACTCGGCCAGTTGCGCGTCCAGGACCGCGGCGTTGAGTTCGCTGGGCAGGTAGCTGGAACCGATGTCCTGCCACGAGTACTTGTCGACCTGCCCGCGCAGGAAACGGGCCCGGTCGGTGCCCTTCTCACGCATGATCTCGGCGCGACCCATCAGGATCTCGTCCGACAGCAGCAGCGCGCCACCCTCACCGCAATGGACGTTCTTGGTGTCGTGGAAACTCTGGGTGCCCACCGTGCCGATGGTGCCGAGTTGCCTGCCGCGCCAGGTTCCGCCGAGGCCGTGCGCGTTGTCCTCGATGATCGCCACACCGTGCTGCGCGGCCAGCGCCAGCAGCGGTTCCATGTCGGCGGCGACACCGCCGTAGTGCATCACCACGATCGCCTTGGTTCGGTCGGTGATCGCCTCGGCGGCCGCGGCGGGGTCGATATTGCCGGTCGCGTCGTCGATGTCGACGAACACACAGGTCGACCCGCGCAGCGCCATCGCGGTGGCGGCCGAGGTGAACGCGAAACTCGGCACGATCACTTCGTCGTCGGGGCCGAGTTCGAGCAGCAGCGCACCGAGTTCCAGCGCGTGCGTGCAGGAGGTGGTGAGCAGCGCGTGTTCGGCGCCGGTGATGGCCTTGATCTTGGCCGTCGCCGACTTGGTGAACTGGCCGTCGCCGTGGCTGTGATCGGAATCGAGGACGGCCGACAGGTTGGCACGCTCGGCGGCGGCACGGAACGGCCTGCTGAAGATGATCCGGTCGTTCACTCGCGGAGGTCCTTGTCCGTCACGGCTGCCGGCACCGCGACGTCGACTCGATGGTTGGAGACCGGCGCGTGCATCGTATCCGGGCGCGGTGTCGGGGTCTGCACGGTCAGGTACAGCGGCTTACCGACCAGGATGTGCAGGGCCACACCGAGATACTCCGCGATCAGGCCGAGCGAGAAGAGGGTGGCGCCCGAGCACAGCAGCAGCACGACGATGATCGATGCCCAGCCCTCGGGGTCGTGATTGTCCTGGGTGAGCGCCTGCACCACGATGAACGCGGCCATCGCGACACCGGCGAGTGCCAGGCTCACACCGAGCATGCTCACCAGCCGCAGGCCGCGAGTTCCGCTGCACAACACCATCTTCCAGAACAGCGAGAACAGGCGACGGTAGTTGTAGCCGGACTCGTCGCGGCCCTCGGCGCGCAACACCACCGGCACCGAGACCGTATTGCCGACCACCCAGGTGAGCGCCACATCCAGGTACACGCCGTTGGCCGCGACCTCGGCGAGCTGACGACCGATATCGCCCCGGATCAGGCGAAAGCTCTCGAACCGGGTGGAATCGGGAAAGGCGAACACCGTGGCCAGCACTATCTTCGCGCCGCGCGAGGTGAGGTTGCGCAGGAAGCCGTGCGGGCGGGTGTTGGACGGCTTGGAGTAGACGAGATCCGCGCGCGAGGCCAGTGCCGCGTCGAGGAAGTCGGCGATGAAGGCCGGGTCGTGCTGGCCGTCCTCGTCCATCGTGACGATCCAGTCGCCGCGCGCGGCCGCCATGCCCGCGATGGTCGCCGCGTCTTGACCGAAGTTGCGGCTCAACCACACCGCGCGCACCTGCGGGTAGGAGCCTTCCAGTTCCTGCAGCACCACATCGGAGCGATCGGGCCCGTTGTCGTGGACGAGGATGATCTCCTCCACCGCGAACCGCGCACCCGACGGGGTCGTGCTCGGCCCGGTGAGCCCGTCCAGTTCGGCGACCAGCGCGGCGATCGTGTCCTCACCCCGGTAGACGGGGACGACCACCGACACCGAATGCACCGGATGCGAACCGTTGCGCTCGGCGGCGCCCGCGCGTGGCACAGCGCCGGACCGGGACGAATGTGCGGTGGGAAGCGGCATGGGTCGACTTTCGGTGTCTTGGCAGGCGAGGGGTGTGGGCACTCTAACACCGCACGGTGACGGGTCGGCGGTGCCGGATCGGGCTGTGCGAGGCGCTGTCACGCGGGGATGCCTGTAGGGTCTGGTGCTCGTGGTGGAAAGTAGAAACCCGTCCCGACGTTCCGTCTACATCTGGGGCTTGATCACCGCCCTCGGCGTGATCGCGGGCTATGGCGCGGTGCTACTCGCCAACGTCCGGCACTTCTACACCGACGACACCGAATCGCAGTACGTGCCGCTGTGGGTGATGCTCGGCAACCGGCTGCGCGACGGCGACCTGCCGGTGATGGTTCCCGAGCACTGGATGGCGGGCAATTACGCGATCGAGGAAGCGGGCCTGCTGAATCCGCCGCAGCTGCTGATCGATCTGATCGCGCCCTCGGTGGACAACCTCGTGCTCTACGCGACCGTGGTGAAGCTGATCTTCGCGATCATCCTGGGGCTCGGTGTCTACCGGATCTGCCTGGTCTACGGCTCGCGCGTGCAGTGGGCGGCGCTGGCCGGTGTGTCGATCCCGTTCACGGGCTGGCTGCTGTTCTTCGACGAGGCCAGCTGGATGACGGCGTTCACCGGCACCGCGTGGATGGTGCACGCGTGGGCGTCCGGTGTGCGCTACGCGCGGGGTAACGGTGGCCCGATCCCCGTTTTCGTGTATCTGTACCTGGCGATTTCGGTGCAGTACATCTTCCCGGCGGTCGAGGCCGGACTGATGATCGGCGCGGTCGCCGTCGGCGAACTCGTCTACCAGCGGACCTGGCGACCGACGCTGCGGCTGCTGTTCGTCTCCGGCCTCGCCGCCCTGGCCGGGCTGGCCACCTACCTGCCGAGCATGCTGTCGGCGAAGGTCACCTGGCGCGGCACCGCCCAGATCAACAACGATCAGTTCCTCACCGTGCCGTGGTCGGAATCGCTGAACGCGAGCCTGCCCTCCACGCTGCCCGCGTTCACCTCGTGGTGGGGTTACGTGCAGCCGATGCCGGTGGTCTACATCGCCTGGTTCCTCGTTCCGGCACTGGCATTCGTGGACTGGAACCGGGCGCGCGGTGCGTGGCGTGAGCTCACCGGCATCGCGGTGTTCGCGATCGCCGCACTGATGTGGACAGCGGGTCCCGGCACCATCGGCCCGCTGCGCTGGCCGGCCCGGGTGCTGCCGATGGTCGCGCTCGGTCTGCTGCTGCTGGTCTGTGTGCTGCTCGGCCGGTTCGCGACCTTCAAGGACTGGCGGGCGCGAGGCATCGCGGCGGCTGTGCTGATCGGACTGCTGTGGGTGCGGTCGTTCTCGGCCGACCCGCACAACTGGATCGCCCACGTGATCGCCGCGCTCGCGCTCGCGGCGCTCGGTGCGGCCGTGGTGTGGCTGGCGGTGCAGAAGAGCACGAACGCCGCGGTCGCCCTCGCGATCATCGCGGTGTTCCCCATCGCCTACATCCAGGTCGAACGCGCCCAGCCGACACCCATGAGCTGGAACCTGCCGAGCGACCGGGCCGCCGCCCGCGCCGCGTTCCCCGAATTCGCGGGCACGACCTTGCAACTCGGTGACCGTGCCCTGATCCCGCCGGGAGAGCGCACCCTCGACGGCGCCTACGGTTCGCTGGTGTTCGGCAACTACGCCAAGGACATCGAACGCACCTACGTCAGCGGCTACACCCCGAACGGGCACTACTGGTTCGGCGACATGCTCTGCATGCGCTGGGACACCAGCGTCTGCCCCGACGCCTACCGGCGCGCGTTCGCCGTCGAGCCGTCGACCGGCAAGACCGTGGTCGACCTGATGAACGTCGACCGGGTCGTCCTGCACCGCGCCCTCTACCCTGACGCCGCCACCCAACCGGCCCCGACGGGCTGGAAGTGGGTCGACTACCCCGGCCACGAGAAGTACATCGCGGTGCTCGAACGCGAGGACGGGCTGATCTCCACCCGCAACGGCCGCATCTCGGCCGTCGAGAACGCGACCGCGGTCTCCACCTCCGAGAGCGACACCACCAGCAAGGTGCGGGTGAGCGCGGAAAACGGTGGACGGGTGGTGTTCGCGCGGCTGGGCTGGCCGGGCTACCGGGTGAGCCTCGACGGCAAGGACATCCCGTTCAAGGTGGTCGCCAAGAGCTTCGTCGCCGTCGACATCCCCGCCGGAACCACCGATGCCGAACTCGAACTGACCTGGCGTCCGCCGGGCTGGAAGATCGGTGGCGCCGCGATCGGCCTCGGCCTGCTCGGGCTCGCGTTCTTCCAGTGGCTGTACGTGCGCGGCCGCAAGCCCGAACAGGAAGCGCCCGCCGCGGAAACCATCCCCGACGGCGACGCCGAACTCGCGGACGCGCTGCGATGACCACCGAGGCGGTCCCCGCCGACGGCGTGCTCGCCACGCCCGGCCCACTGCTGCGGATCGTCAAGCGTCAGGAATTGGCGTTCGCGATCGTCGGCGGGTTCAACACGCTGCTCGGCATGGTGCTCGTCGTGTGCTGGTTGCAGGTGCTCGGCGACGACCGCCCCGGCCTGTCCGTCGTCGCCGCGTACGCGGTGAGCACGGTGGTGGCGTTCGTCCTGCACCGGACCCTGGTATTCCGGGTCAGCGGCAGACTCCTGCGTGACTTCGTCGCCTTCTGCGGCGTGAACGCGGGTGGGCTCGTGCTGAACGTCGTGCTCGTGGAACTCGCGGTGAAGGCGTTCGGGTTTCCCGCCGAACCCGCGTCGGTGGTGGTGATGGGTCTGGTCGCGGTACTCAGCTTCTTCGGACACCGCTACATCTCGTTCCGGCGGGCGCGGTAGGTTAGGCGCCATGGCGCACGAATCCACCATCGACGCAACTCTGCTCGGCCTGCTGGCCTGCCCCCAGGACAAGGGCCCGCTGCAGCTGGTGCGCACCGAAGCCGGTGCCAGCGTGCTCTACAACCCCCGCCTGCGTCGCGCCTACCCGGTCGACAACGGTATCCCGGTGCTGCTGATCGACGAGGCCCGCGACGTCACCGACGCCGAACACGAATTCTTCCTCGCCGAATCCTGAGCCGGTTCAGTACGGCTGAGCGGCATCGATCCGACCCGTCAGGTACCGCTGCATACTCGGCCCGACCGCCTCGACGACCGCGTCGAGCGGCATCGAGGCAAGCGGCTCCACACAGATCACTTTGCGCGCGATCAAGACACCCATCATCTGAGCCGCCGCCAGTGACACCCGGGCGTGACCGTCGTCGTCCGGTCGCGCGATCCGGGACCGCACCCGTTCCAGCACCACCTTCAGCAGGAATGTGCGGGTCATGTCGGCGTCGCCGGTGAGCATGCTGCGCACCATGGCGACGATGCCTGGCCCGGCGGGTGAGTCCCATATCCCTACCACCGCGCGCACGATCGCCGCACCGAGTTCGTGCAGCGGCGCCGAATCCACAATGGCGAGAGTGGCTTCCGGGTCGACCGGGAATTCGACGACGGCCGCGAACAGCTGCTGCTTGGTGCCGAAATAGTGGTGCACGAGGGCGGGGTCGACCTGCGCGGCGGCGGCCACCGCGCGGATCGAGGTCTTGTCGAACCCGGCCTCGGCGAAGCGCGCGCGGGCGGCGTCGAGGATCGCCGCCCGGGTGTCGACATTGCCCGGCCGTCGCCCCGACCGTGTGCCAGGCGATCTCTTCGCGCTCATCCCAGGACTCCTCCACCGACCGACGCGCGGACCCGCTCCGCGCCGTGCTCCGCTACGGCGTGCGTCTGCGCAGCGTCGCCGCGCCAAGACACAGTGCCACAACCGCGAACCCGGCAACGACGGCGATATCGCGCCACATCGTCGCGGTGGGTTCGGCATTGGCCGACACCTCTTGGAGCGCGTCGACGGCGTAACTCAACGGCAGCACATCGCTGATCGCCTCGAGCCAGCCGGGCAGCCGGTCGCGCGGAACGAGCAAGCCGCACAGGAAGATCTGCGGCGCGACGATCACCGGCATGAACTGCACCGCCTGAAATTCCGTCCGGGCGAAAGCGCTGGCGAGCAGGCCGAGCGCCACCCCGCACACGGCGTCGACCACGGCGATCAGCATTACCCACCCCGGACTACCGGCTGCTTCGAGATCGAGCAGCCAGAATGCCACAACACAGGCCGCGGCGGCTTGCGCGGCGGCTGCCAGCGAAAACGCGGTGCCGTATCCGGCGAGCAGATCCAGTTTGCGCAGGGGAGTGGTGAGCAGCCGTTCCAAGGTGCCGGAGGTGCGTTCGCGCTGCATGGCGATGGCGGTGATCAGGAACATCACGATGAACGGAAGGATGCCGAGCATGGTGATGCCCACCCGGTCGAACAAAGTCAGCGGAGCGTGTGGCGCCTGTGGTGTGTCCTGATAGATGAAGTACAGCAGCGTCATCAGCAGAGCTGGGACGACGAGAATCATGGCGACGGTGCGGTGATCGTTGCGCAGCTGCCGCAGGATCCGCCCGGTGGTCGCGGTGTAGGGAGTGCTCATGCCCGCGTTCCCTTCGTGATCAGGGTGAGGAACGCCGTTTCGAGATTCTGTTCGCCGGTGCGTTCCCGCAGTTCGGCGGGGCTGAGCTGGGCGACGAGCTCGCCGTCGCGCATCAGCAGCAGCCGGTCGCAGTGTTCGGCCTCGTCCATCACATGACTCGAGACGAGCAGCGTCGTTCCCGCCGAGGCCAATTCGCGGAATCGCTGCCACAGTTCCACCCGCAGCACCGGATCGAGGCCGACGGTCGGTTCGTCGAGAACCAGCAGCTCGGGCCCGCCGACCAGTGCGCACGCCAGCGAGGCGCGGGTCTTCTGCCCACCGGAGAGCTGGTCGCCCAGCTGGTCGGCGTGATCGGTCAAACCGACTGCGGCGAGGGCGGACTCGGTGTCGTCGCGGTCGCGCCCGTAGAGCGCCGCGTAGTAGGCGACATTGTCGCGGACGCTGATATCGGCGTAGATGCTCGGCGCCTGGGTGACATACCCGACCCGGTGCCGCAAGCCGCCGCTACCCGCGGCTTCGCCCAGCACGGTGACCGTGCCCGATTCCACCAGCTGGGTGCCGACGATGCTGCGCATCAGGGTGGTCTTGCCACATCCGGACGGCCCGAGCAGCCCGGTGATGGTTCCCGGCTCGATCTGGAGATCCAGTCCGTGGAGCACGGTGCGTTTCCCTCGGCGGACGGTCAGTCCTACCACTTCCACGGCGGGTGATGATGCGGTGCGCGACATGGTCGCCTCAATTCATCAAGTGTTGAATTCACTACCTGATGAATTTAACTCCGCACCGACGGCACGGCAAGGGTCAGTGCTCGTGGCCCGGGAGTGTCGCGGCGGCCTGACCGGGCTCCACGACCACGAACTGGCCCATCATTCCCTGGTCCTCGTGCCACAGCAGGTGGCAGTGGTACATGTACGGCGTGTCCGGATCGGCGGGTCCGTCGAAACGCAGCACCAGCCGCGCCGTCGTGTTCGGCGGCAGGAACACGGTGTCCTTGGCACCGGTCAGTTCGGGCGGTGGCGGGCCGCCGTTGTACTCGCTGATCCGGAATTGCACATCGTGAACGTGGAAGTTGTGGGGCTGACCGTCGACATTGGCCACCACCCACGTCTCGGTGGCGCCCCGGGTGACGACGGTGTCGATCCGGTCCATGGCCATCGCGTTCCCGTTGATCGCCATACCGGCGAGCTCGAACCGCCGCTCGGTCACCGAGTCGTCGGGGTTCGGAAGAGTTTGCGCGGCAAGGTGTTCCGGGATGTCCTTCGAGGGCCTCAGGGTCTCGGCCGCCCGCAACTCGAGCACGTCGAAACTGTCGTCACCACCGGAGAATCGGTTTCCCCAGAAGTCCATGCCCACATCCAACCGACCACTGCGCAACACGGTGCGCTCACCCGGCCGCATCCGAACCACGATCTCGGCGCGTTCGCCGGGCGACAGCCGCACCCGATCGAGAGTCACCGGCCGTTCGAGTAGTCCACCGTCGGTGCCGACCAGTGCGAACGGGCGAGTGTCGTCGAAGGCGAAGGTGTAGACCCGCGCGGTCGAGGCGTTGAGCAGTCGCAATCGGACGAGCTCGTCGCCCACCTCGCGATATGGGTCAAGGGTGCCGTTGACCATCGTCCGGTCGCCGAGGAAGCCGGAATTGCGGAAGATCTTGTGCGCGCCGTCGAGCCGGTTGTCGCGCAACCGCACGTCCTGCACCATCACCGGCAGGTCGTCGACGCCGTAGGTGCTCGGCAGGGCGGGTGAGGGTCCGTCGTCGACGAGGAACATGCCCGCGAGTCCGCGCCGCACGTGGTCTTCGGTTTCACCGTGCGGATGTGGGTGGTACCAGAGTGTCGAAGCGGGTTGTGCCACTGTCCATTCCGGCGTCCAGATGTCGCCCGGTTCGACCATCTGATGCGGCCCGCCGTCCATCTCGGCGGGCAGGTGCATTCCGTGCCAGTGCACGGTCGACGCCTCGGGCAACTCGTTGCGCACCCGCACCCGGACCTTCTCGCCCCGGTTCGCCCGCAATGTCGGCCCGAGATAGCTGCCGTTGAATCCCCATGTCTCGGTGGCTCGACCGGTCTCGAATTCGGTTGTCCCCGTGCGCATGTCCAGGGAGAAGACCCTGGTCCCGTCGGCATCGATGGTGCTGTCGGCCAGGGGCGGAATGTTCAGCGGTCGCGTGAACTCTGTTGTGCCGACCGTCGATACGTCGGCCGACGACCACGTCCACGTCACCACGCTCGCGATCACTGTGACGAAAGCGATCGCGAGTGCGCAGATGCCGAGGACGAGCCGACGGAGAGTTCGCATCCCACGACGCTAGGTCTGCCCGACCCGCCGTCACATCGGGAGCGTCACCCATTCGGACCCTGACTTTCCGCTGTGATGCGGGTCACTCCAACGGGTTGTCACGGTCGACCGTCCTGTCTTGTCCCATGCACAACCTCACCGAGAAGGAGCAGGACATGACCACCACCACGCACCGCATCGTCGTCCTCGGCGCCGGGCTACACCGGCTTGCTCGCGGCCGTCCGCCTGGCCCGCCGCACCAGGAAGACCAACGTGCACATCACCCTGGTCAACCCATCGGCCCGGTTCACCGAACGGCTCCGGATGCACCAGATCGCGGCCGGTCAGGAGCTGGCACACCACGACATCCCGACGATCCTCGACGGCACCGGCATCCGCTTCGTCCAGGGGTTCGCCACCGCCATCGATCCGAACGCCCGCCGCGTGTACGTCGACGGATTCGGCGACATCACCTACGACGACTTGATCTACGCCCTCGGCAGCAGCACCGACACCTCCGTGGTCCCCGGCGTCGCTGACCACGCCTGGACACTGAACGATCCCCGGCGTGCGCACGACTTCGCACGCCGGGTGGCCGCCTGCCGCACCGTCACCGTGTGCGGCGGTGGCCTGACCGGCATCGAGGCAGCCACCGAGATCGCCGAAAGCCACCCGGAGGTGCGCGTCACCCTCGTCAGCTCCGGCGAACTCGGCGCCATGATGGGCACCAAGGCCCGCGCCTACCTGAACACCGTGCTCGACCGGCTCGGCATCGTGCGGGAGATCGGTCAGCGGGTGACCGAGGTGACCGCCGATTCCGTCGTCCTCGCCGACGGCCGACGGATAGCCACCGATCTGACCCTGTGGACCAGCGGCGTGCGCGTGTCACCCCTGGCCGCCGAGTCGGGGATCGAGACCGACGAACGCGGGCTGATCGTCGTGGGGCCCACGTTGAAGTCGGTTTCGCACCCCACGATCCGCGCCATCGGTGACGCCGCCGCGATCCGTCAACCGTGGGGCCGGATCCACGGCACCTGCCAGAGCGGCCTGCCCTCGGCCACCTACGCCGCCGATGCGATCGCCGCCGAGCTGCGCGGAAAGACGGTGCGTCCCTTCCGGTTCGGCTACATCCACCAGCCCGTCAGCCTCGGACGCCGCGCTGCCGTCATCCAGTTCACCCGCGCCGACGACACCCCCGGCCGGTTCTACCTCACCGGCTGGGCCGCCCGCACCTACAAGGAAATGGTCAGCAGCACCCCCGTACCGGCGATCAAGGTGACCAAGCGGATGCCCGTCGATGTGCAGCTGTCCAAGGGCGGCGCGGCGACCCGCGATCTCGTCCGTCATGGTTGAGCACATGCAGGAGCACGACCCCTTCGTCGACCATCGCAGCTGCTGTTCGCCACCGCCTACCGCATGCTCGGTACCGTCACCGACGCCGAGGACGTCCTGCAGGACGCCTGGCTGAAGTGGCACGAGAGCGACCGGTCGGCGGTGGCCAACCCCCGCGCCTACCTGGTCCGCACCGTCACCAATCTCGCACTCAACCGGCTCACCAGCGCCCGCGCCGTCCGCGAGAAGTACGTCGGCCCGTGGCTGCCCGAGCCGGTGCTCACCACACCCGATATCGCCGAGGACACCGCATCGGCCGACACCGTCTCCACCGCCATGCTCGTCGTACTGGAAACGCTGACCCCGGTGGAACGGGCGGTCTTCCTGCTGCGCGAGGTGTTCGGCTACTCCCACGCCGAGATCGCCGAAACACTCGACCGCTCCGAGGCGGGCATCCGCCAGATCGCGCACCGGGCCAAGAGCCACGTCCAATCACGACGCCCCCGCTTCGACGCCGACAAGGCCGCTCGCGCCCGCGTCACCGAACAGTTCATGGCCGCCTGCTCCGGTGGCGACCTCAACGCCTTGATGAACCTGCTCGCTCCCGATGTGACCTGCTGGTCCGACGGCGGCGGCATCGTCACGGCCGCTCGCCGCCCCCTGCACGGCCCCGATCATGTCGCGCGCTGGATCCTCGGCGTGCTCGCCAAACCGTCGTCGACCGGCGCCGAACTCGCCGCCACCGACATCAACGGTGAACTCGGCGCACTGATCACCTTCGCGGGCACGCCAGGTGCCGCCTTCACCTTCGACCTGGTCGACGGCCGGATCCAGAACCTGCGTTTCCAGGTCAACCCGACCAAACTCGCCGGCCTGAACCAGGGGCGCGGCCTGCTCGGCTGACGGGGTGTGGCGCCCGCGCCGATCGTTGCGGGTGAGAATGGACGTCGTGTCTGCTCAAGAACTCGCTGTCGATCCGGCCGCCGCGGCGTGCCGGGTACTCGGATCGGTGTTGAGGTCGGGGCCGGTGGCGATGCGCATCGTGGAAGTCGAGGCCTACGGGAGCGATGCGACCGGGCCGTGGCCGGATCCGGCGGCGCACTCGTGGCCGGGACCGACCGCGCGCAACGCGGTGATGTTCGGTCCCGCCGGGCGGCTCTACGTGTACCGCTCGTACGGAATTCACCTGTGCGTCAACGTGACCGCGGGCTTCGACGGTGTCGCGTGCGCGGTGCTCGTCCGGGCCGGGGAAGTGGTCGAGGGAGCCGAGATCGCCCGTGACCGCAGGCCCGCCGCACGCACCGACGCCGACCTCGCGCGGGGACCGGGCAATGTGGGCAGTGCGCTGGGAATCAGCCCGTCCGACTACGGAACCGAGCTGTTCGACCGGTTCTCGCAGGTGCGGCTCGAGCTCAAGCCCCCGGTGCCGCTCGACGAGATCGCCTCGGGTCCGCGCGTGGGGGTGAGCCTGGCCGCCGAGGTGCCCTGGCGGTTCTGGTTGCCCGGCTCGTCGGCCGTCTCGACCTACCGGCGCAGTCCGCGTGCCACCAAACCCGCGATCTAGCAGGAATTTCGAAATTCTTCGCCGACAGCGATGAGTTCTGCGGCGACGGTCCGTCCTATCAGTTGAACGCGCTACCCACCGAGCGCGACCGACCAGAAGGACGAGAAGATGACCACCGCCACGCTTTCCGCGAACTCCACCTCCGCCGCCACCTACCGCCCCGGCAAGATCCGCAACCGCGTCCTGTGGACCCTGCAGATCGTGCTCGGCCTGTTCTTCATCATCGCCTCCGGCGGCCCCAAGCTCGTCATCCCGAACACTCTGATGGAGAACGGCGCCGCGAACTTCACCATCCCCTTCGGCCTGCTGATCTTCATCGGCGTGGTCGAGGTGGCGGGCGGTATCGGCCTCATGGTGCCGCGACTCAGCGGTCTCGCTGCCGTCGGCCTCTCCGTGCTCACCGTGCTCGCCGCCGCGACCCAGGCCTTCATCGCCGACCTGCCCGGAATGGCGATCTTCCCGCTGGTGCTCGCCGCGATCTTCGCCTGGATCGCCTACGAACGCCGCGCCACCATCACCGCGCTGACGCGATGAGCCACAACCCGGCACGCTGACGATCACCGGACACCGAGTCCGGTGATCTCGGCGTGTTCGGGGCAGTCCCGCGACCGAACGGTGGGTTCGGTCGCGGGAGACAAAGTGTCGGCGCGGATCTCGTCTGCGAAGCCACTGTGGCGCGCGCCACGCAGGTGCGACGATCAGGGACCGGTTCGAGATCGCATCCCAGGAGCGCCCGTGTTCAGTTTTTCCAGCACCGACGGCACCGAGATCCATGTGCGCAGCTGGCTGCCATCGGACACCGAACCGCAGGGCATCGTGCAGATCGCGCACGGCATGGGCGAACACTCCGAGCGCTACGGCCATCTCGCCGAGCGGTTGTCCGCTCTCGGCTTCGCCGTCTACGCCGACGACCACCGAGGCCATGGCCTCAGCATGGGCGAGGTACCGGGCGAGCTGGGCCCCGACGGCTGGAACCTGCTCGTCGCCGACCTGGTGGCGCTCACCGAGATCCTGCGCGAACGTCATCCCGGCCTGCCGGTGACCGTCTTCGGGCACAGTCTCGGATCCTTCGCCGTGCAGCAGTACATCCTCGATCACGCCGACCTCGTCGACGACGTCGTGCTCTGCGGGTCGACCGCCGTCGACGGGCTGTTCGCTGAGATGGCCGCGGCGGGCGGGGACCTGACCGCCTTCTTCAACGCCCGATTCCAGCCGACCCGCACCGACGCCGACTGGATCAGCCGCGATGAAACCCAGGTCGACGCCTACATCGCCGATCCCTGGTGTGGCTTCGCCATCGACCCGACGAACCTCGGCGAGCTGGCCACCGTCGCCACCGAGCGGCTGGCGAAGCCGGTCGTGCGTCCCGATCTGCCCATCTATGTGATGGTCGGCGACCAGGACCCGCTCAACGCGGGACTGCGACTGAGCGATCTGCTGGTCCAGCGCTACCGCGACGCGGGCCTGACCGACCTCACCTATCGGGTCTACGCCGGTGCCAGGCACGAGGTACTCAACGAAGTCGACCGCGACGAGGTCGAAGCCGAGCTGATCGCCTGGATCACCCGCGTCCGGACCTGAGGCCATAACCGGGGTGCGCCCGGCCGACGCGATGCGCAAAGATAGATCCTCGTGACCGGCGACATCTTCGACGAACTGACCTGGCGCGGCCTGATCGCGCAGTCCACCGACCTCGACGAGTTGCGCGCAGCCGCGGCCGCGCAGCCGTTGACGCTGTATGCCGGCTTCGACCCCACCGCCGCCAGCCTGCACGCGGGCCACCTCGTCCCGCTGCTCGCGCTCAAGCGCTTCCAGCGCGCGGGTCACCGCCCGATCGTGCTCGCCGGCGGCGCGACCGGCCTCATCGGCGACCCTCGTGACGTGGGTGAGCGCACCATGAACTCGACGGACACGGTCGCCGAATGGGCTCAGCGCATTCGCGGCCAGCTCGAGCGGTTCGTCGACCTGGACGATTCGCCGACCGGCGCGGTGATCGTGAACAACATGGACTGGACCGGGCCGCTCACCACCGTCGACTTCCTGCGCGATATCGGTAAGCACTTCTCGGTGAACGTCATGCTCGCCCGCGACACCGTCAAACGGCGTCTCGAAGGCGAAGGCATCTCCTACACCGAGTTCAGCTACATGCTGCTGCAAGCCAACGACTACCTGCAGCTGCGCCGTGAACACGGCTGCACACTGCAGGTCGGTGGCTCGGATCAGTGGGGCAACATCATCGCCGGCGTCGAACTCAACCGGCGTGTCGACGGGGCGCACGTGCACGCGCTCACCGTCCCCCTGGTGACCTCGGCCGACGGCAAGAAGTTCGGCAAGTCCACCGGCGGCGGCAGCCTCTGGCTCGACCCGGAACTCACCAGCCCCTACGCCTGGTACCAGTACTTCGTGAACACCGCCGACGCCGATGTCGTCCGGTACCTGCGCTGGTTCACCTTCCTGAGCCGCGAAGAACTCGACGAGCTGGAACAGGCCACCGCCGAACGGCCCTTCGCACGCGAGGCCCAGAAGCGGCTGGCCGCCGAAATGACGACCCTGGTGCACGGCGAAGCCGAGACCCGGGCGGTGGAACTGGCGAGCCAGGCCCTGTTCGGTCGTGGTGACCTGCGCGAACTGCCCGAGTCGACGCTCGGCGCGGCCCTGCGCGAGACCGCGATCGACGGCAAGGTCGCCGAGGTCGCGCCCGGCGAGCCCGACACCATCGTCGACCTGCTCGTGGCCTCGGGCCTGTGCGAGAGCAGGGGAGCGGCACGGCGCGCGGTGAACGAAGGCGGTGCCTCGGTGAACAACGAGCGCATCAGCGACATCGACTGGACCCCGTCGGACACCGACTACCTGCACGGCCAGTGGCTGGTACTGCGTCGCGGAAAGAAGAACATGGCGGGTGTCCGTCGGATAGCCTGATCCAGGAGCGGAGGCCTGAATCACATTCGTGTGATTCAGGCCGGTTCCGCAGCGTCCATCGAGGCGCTGACCTGCGGGGATCCGGTGGTGTCCAGGCGATTTGACGTTGCGTTATCCGGCGCGTAACTTATTGGAAGTCGGAGCGACACGGACGCAAGAGCCGGAGAGCGCCTGACAGGCCAAGATCAAGTGACCAGGGTAACGATTGACATCGCCTGGGAGCGTGGTTAGGCTGGAACAGTTGCCCAACGGAAGATCTGAAGAGATTCAGTGATCTGCTGG
>NZ_BDBI01000066.1 GCF_001612905.1 Nocardia ignorata NBRC 108230
GACCGGGTCTTCGCGGCACTCAACGACCACCCGCACCCCGTCGACGTCGAGCACACGCGCCGCTGGTACCGACACGGCCACCGATCCCTGTCGGTCGGCGACATCGTCACCATCGACCACCGCCGCTACGCCTGCACACCCTGGTCATGGGACGCGCTCGCCACCGACTGAACGAACGCGCCCTGCGCCTCGGGCCGCGCCAACCCTCGCGCCCGCACCACCGCATCCCCACACGATCCGAAAGTGAACACTCATGGGCCAACATTTCAAACCTGTCTTCCTCGCCGAGGACTCCGATACCGTCATCGGCCACCTCGATCCAGGGATCTTCTTCAAACTCGCCGAGCACGCCGCCCGACGCGATGACTGGTTCGTCTCCGACGTCGCACGAATCCTCACGACACCGACGCGCATCGCGTGGGTCGGCGTGTACAGCGATCCCGAACCCGGCACCGAACCGCCTACCAACCTCCATGGCCTCGCCGAGGACTTGCCCGAAACACCGGTCCCCGATGTCGTGCCCGGAACGTATCTGATCAACCACGACCGCCGCGTCTACCTCCTCGTTCACCCCACGCCCGGCGAGGACGAGGTTCATCCCCTTCCCGCGCTCACTCTCGAAGGCGCCGAGGGCTACATCGAGGACGAGCACGGCAAGATCGGGTCCTGGGCGCGTCAACGCATCAGCGTCGCCGACACCGCGCCCACCGGATACACCGAAGTCCAGTTCCGCGCCTGGTTCGACTGACCCAGCGCCACCCCACTCAGCCGTGCCGAAGCGGGCATCGCTCGCTGTCGGTCGGCGACATCGTTTCGATCGGCGGTGACCATTACGCCTGCGCGCCGCTCGGCTGGGCGCCGATCGCACCGCCGGGCTGAGCGCCGGCGGCGGTGGGGATCAACCGCGCTCCAACGGCTGATCCCCACCCGAAACTCCCGCATCACCCCCGCCTCTGCTCACCACTGCTACACCCAGCCCGTACTTGCCCGCCCCCGCATCGCCACCCTCCTGCACC
>NZ_BDBI01000067.1 GCF_001612905.1 Nocardia ignorata NBRC 108230
GGGTTCCCCTGAAAAAGTGGACGGGGTTAGCTTGCTTGCGCGGCCGTCTTGAGGGAGAACTCGTAATCGATTGGTGAACGCATCCCGATCGACGAGTGACGCCGCCGATGATTGTAGAACACCATCCAATTGTCAACTGCAGCAACGAGTTCGGACTTCGTAGCGAAGCTGTGCCGGTAATAGCATTCGTGTTTGAAAGTCGACCACAGCGATTCCGAGCCGGCGTTGTCCCAGCAGATCCCGGTCGCGCCCATCGACCGCAGCAACCCATGCCCGACGCAGGCCGCAGCTGTCGCCAGCGCGGTGTACTGAGTTCCGCGGTCGGACTGCAAGATCACGCCCCGACACCGGCCACCACGCACGAACACCGCGTCATCGACCGCGCCGATGACCAGCTCGGCGCGCATGTGATCGGCGACGCGCCATCCCAGCACTCGCCGGGAATGTTCATCGCGGATCGCACAGAGGAACATGTCGCCTTCACCGCAGGTCAGGTAGGTGATATCCGAAGACCAGACCAGGTCCGGTCTGCCGCGATCGAAGCGGCGTCCGACCAGATCGGGCGGGAACGCCGCTGCCGGATCGGTAACGGTGGTGGTCTTGAACGTGCGTGGACTGATCCCTTCGATTCCGAGGTCGACCATGATCGCGGCGACGGTGTTGGCCGAGACGGATTCACCTTCAGCACGCAGGTCAGCCGTGATCCGCGGTGAACCGTAGGTGCGGTGCGACGCGCGATGGTGAGCGAGGACCTTCACCTCCAGGTCGCGCCGTCGCTGGACCCGCGGCGAGACCTCTGATGCTGCGCGGACCTGCAGGTGCCGGTAGTAGCCCGAGGTCGACACGTCGAGTAGCTTCGCCATCCTGGTCACGTCGTGGTCGGCGCACTCCGCGGCCATGAGCTCGAACCTGCTCACTTTGGATGCTTTGCCGCAAAGTACGCCGACGCTTTTTCCAGGAACGCGATGTCCTTGGCCTGCTCGGCGACCTTGGCCCGCAACCGCGCCAACTCAGCCTTCTCGTCCGAGGAAAGCTCTTGCCGGACAGCACTATCCGGGCCACGTGCTGCAGTTTGGCCCGCAGCGCTCATGCGGCGGCGTTCCTCACGCACCCACTTATGGAGCAAGTTCTCGTGGACATCGAGTTCGCGGGCGATGTCGCGGACCGGCCGCCCGGAATCGATGACTCGGTGCGCGGCTTCGACCCGGTACTCGGGTGAATACGATCGACGCGGACGAGGCATGGTGAACATCCTTCCAGGGACCGATGGTCCCGCCATCTCGGATGTCCACTACTTCAGGGGAACCTCA
>NZ_BDBI01000068.1 GCF_001612905.1 Nocardia ignorata NBRC 108230
CATCTCCAGTCGATTGTTCACAGAGGTGAATGTGTCGCTGGCAGAGCCGTTTTGGACTCACATGTAGTCCAGCGGAGCTCATGGGTGGAACGCTGACAACCTCATCGCATGATGACCGAGGCAAAGTCCGAGGTCGCGATGGTATACCGACACACTATTGGGTCCTGAAAGAACACGCGAAAGTGTTTTTTCAAGGCAAGAACAAACGATCTGGAGAGATCTTCCTAGATACCGCCGGCGGTGACGTCGAGTTGGTCCGGGTACGAGGTCACTTCGGGTGTGTTGTTTGAGAACTGCACAGTGGACGCGAGCATCTTTGTTAGTAAGTGTTTAAGAGCGTACGGTGGATGCCTTGGCACCAGGAGCCGATGAAGGACGTAGGAGGCTGCGATAAGCCTCGGGGAGCTGTCAACCGAGCTGAGATCCGAGGATTTCCGAATGGGGAAACCCAGCACGAGTGATGTCGTGTTACCCGCATCTGAATATATAGGGTGTGTGGAGGGAACGTGGGGAAGTGAAACATCTCAGTACCCACAGGAAGAGAAAACAACAGTGATTCCGTGAGTAGTGGCGAGCGAAAGCGGATGAGGCTAAACCTCAGGCGTGTGATACCCGGCAGGGGTTGCGCTTGGGGTGTTGTGGGGTCATTCTTCTCAGTTCTGCCGGACTGGGCGAGAGTAAGAAACCAAGTGGTTAGTCGAAGTGGTCTGGAACGGCCTGTCGTAGAGGGTGATAATCCCGTAGACGAAAACTTCTTGGCTCTCGTGAGT
>NZ_BDBI01000069.1 GCF_001612905.1 Nocardia ignorata NBRC 108230
CCGGTCAGCGATTCCGACAACGTGTCGGCGTGCTCGCCGAACGTCGTGGAGGTGTTGGCCAGGAACCCGTTGAGCTGGTCGAGGGTGGCCTGCAGGCCGGGGGCCTGTTCGGCGAGCAGCCCCGACATCTGGGTGACCTGGTTGCTGAAGTCGCGCACCGACTGGTCGTTGTCGGCCAGCATCGTGGTGAGCTCGTTGAGCTTGATGATGATGTTGGAGATCGCGTCCTTGTTGTCGATACCCACCTTCAGCGCCGATGACAGGGCATCGAGGGTTTCGCGGATCTTCTGGCCGTTGCCGTTGAGCACCGGGTACAGCACCCGGCCCGAGAGCGGGCCGAGCCCTTCCTGGCCCTCTTCGGGCTTGAGCGCGGCGGCGAACTGATCGATGGTCTTGATCATCGTGTCCAGCTCGACCGGAGTCCTGGTGCGCGCCTTGGGCAGATGGTCACCGGACTCGAGTGCCTCCCCACCGGTGTAGGGCGGGGTGATCTCGATGTGGCGGTCGGTGACGATCGAGGGGGAGACGATCGCGGCGATCGCCTCCTTGGGGATCTTCACCCCCGACTCGATGGTCATGTGGACCTCGACGAAGGTGCCCTTGGGCACGATCTTGTCGACCTT